>JASBTX010000044.1 GCA_030148225.1 Paracoccaceae bacterium | reverse complement strand
AATCTGGTCATAGTCCTTGAACTCGCCAAACTGCTTCGTGATCGCTGCGGTCAGCGTCGTCTTGCCGTGGTCAACATGGCCAATCGTGCCAATGTTCACATGCGGCTTGCTGCGGTCAAACTTTTCCTTGCCCATCGGGGTAAGCCTCGCGTGCTGAGGGGTCACTCGGACCCGGATTTACATCGCGCGCGACTTAGGCATTTCCGGGAAAAAAATCAAGCGCCCGTGTCGTCGGTCGCGGGTTCCGCTTCCGCTGCGGCCTCGGCCGGCTCGTCATCCTCGAACCATTGCGGGTTCTCGGCGAGCCATTGTTCGATCTGATAGGCGGCATTGCGGGACAGGTTTTCCATCTGCTGTTCCTTGGACTGGGTCAGGCCGGAACTGATGGCGGTTTCACCCGACAGGCTTTCGAAAACGGTGAATTGCTCGGGTTCTTCGTTGATCTTGCGCTGTTCCCTGTCATTCCAGAGCGTCACGCCGATGATCAGCACCGATTTGGGCGAGGCGACAACCGGGATGCCCGGCACGGCAAGCACGTAACCGTCGATACTGGTGCCTAGATGATAAAGCTTGTCGCCGTCGTATCGGCGCAGCCGGGCATCGATGGCGTCAGTCAGGGATTTTTTCCAGACATCCGGCTCGACCTTGCGCGAGAGCGGCCCGACGGTCGCGGTTGTGGCGACAACGATGTTATGGGCCAGATCAAAGTTCCCGAGGTCTTGACGGGTGGATTCGTCAATCGGTGTAGCGCCGCATCCCACAAGCACGGCAAGAAGCGGAAAAAGCGCGAAATTGCGAAGTGACACGGCGTGATTCCCCCAGTCTGACAGCCCATCCGTCATAGGCTGACAGGCCACCCGGTGCAAATATTTATCGCCACCCCTTGCAGCGACGACCGGTCCGGTTAGGTTTCGCTGCAACACAATCAGGGGCGAATTATGAAGAAAAATCAACTTGGAAAGAGTGATGTCACAGTCACCGACCTGTGTCTTGGCACCATGACATTCGGCACCCAGACAAGCGAAGCCGATGCCCACCGCCAAATCGATATTGCGCTGGATCACGGGATCAATTTTCTGGACAGCGCCGAGATGTATCCCGTCAATCCCGTCCGCAAAGAGACCTGCGGCGAGAGCGAAGCCATCGTCGGACGCTGGATTGCCCAGACGGGTCGGCGCGACGATATCGTGATCGCCACCAAGATCGCGGGTGCCGGTGGCGCCGTACGGGGTGGCGCGCCGATCTCGCCGGCATCGATCCCGGAGGCGGTAGAGGGATCGCTGAACCGGTTGCAGGTCGACACAATTGACCTTTACCAGCTGCACTGGCCCAACCGAGGCTCGTACATGTTTCGCCAGAACTGGCGGTACGATCCCACCGGTCAGGACCGGCAGGAAACCCGCCAGCACATGGAGGATACGCTGGGTGCGCTGGCGCGCGAGGTCGAGAAGGGCCGTATCCGGGCGGTCGGCCTGTCAAACGAGAGTGCATGGGGCACAGCGGCATGGCTGAATGCGTCAGAGGCCGGTCATGGGCCGCGCATGGCGACAATCCAGAATGAATATTCCCTTCTCTGCCGCCTGTTCGATACCGATCTTTCCGAGCTCAGCCATCAGGAAGATGTCGGGTTGCTGTCATTCTCGCCCCTTGCGGCCGGTTATCTGACCGGCAAGTACCGGGGTGATGCCGTGCCCGAGGGATCCCGCATGTCGCTGAACCCGAATATGGGCGGCAGGAAGACCGACCGGGTTGCGGATGCTGTTGATGTCTATCAGGCGGTGGCCGACAATCATGGGCTGGACCTTGCGCAGATGTCGCTGGCCTGGGCGCGGTCGCGCAAATTCATGACTTCGGTCATTTTCGGGGCCACCACCGCCGATCAACTGGATCGCCTTTTGCCGGCGGCGCATATGGAATTGTCGGATGACGTGCTGCGGGATATCGACGATGCGCATCGTGTTTGGCCCATGCCCTATTAGGATCGTTGTGGCCTGATCCCGGGTGCGCAAGGCTCAGATGTTATAGATTCGGCCTTAGTGATGCGGAGGATTTTCCGGACAGGGCCGGGCTGGCCTTGTTCCGGCGCGGCTGGCGCTCTACATGCGCTGACATGAAACGCTTTATCCCATTTGTGAAATCCGCACCCAGTATTGCCGTGATCGCGCTGAGGGGTGTCATCATGCAGGGCCGCTCGGGCCTGAGTGATGAAACCCTTGGTCCCGTGATTGAAAAGGCGTTCAGGCGGGGAAAGCCGGACGCTGTTGCCCTTGTCATCAATTCGCCGGGCGGCTCGCCGGTACAATCGTCGCTGATAGCGGCCCGCATCCGACGCCTCGCCGAGGAAAAAGGCGTCAAGGTCTATGCCTTTGTCGAGGATGTGGCCGCATCCGGTGGTTATTGGCTGGCTGTTGCCGCCGATGAAATCTGGCTGGACGGTGCGTCGATCGTGGGGTCGATCGGGGTGATATCGGCCTCTTTCGGTTTTCAGGATCTGCTGGAGCGGCACGGGGTCGAGCGGCGGGTGCATACCGCGGGCAAGTCCAAGGGGTTCCTTGACCCGTTCCTGCCCGAGAAACCCGCCGACGTGAAGCGCCTGCGCGGGTTGCAGGACAGCATGCATCAGTGTTTCATTGCCCATGTTAAGGCGCGTCGCGGCGACAGGCTGAGTGATGACCCGGCACTATTTACCGGAGCGTTCTGGGTGGGACAGAATGCGGTGGAACTGGGTGTTGCCGACGGTATTGCGCATCTGGTGCCCAAGATGAAGGAAGTGTTCGGCGACAAGGTGCGGCTGCGCTATTACGGGCCGCGCAAATCGGCTCTGTCGCGGATCGGGGCAAGCCTGGCCAGCGATGCGTTGGCGGGTGTCGAGGAACGGGCCCATTGGGCGCGATACGGTCTCTGATGATTTTCAAGATTGTCACCATCTTTCTGGCTGCGATTGCAGTGCTTGCCATGTTCGGCAAGCTGCGCGTACCGGGACAAGGCCTGATGAACCGCATGCGCCTGTCAAAGCCCAGAAAGTGCAAATCCTGCGGGCGGTATATTCTTGGGTCGGGACCCTGTACCTGCAAGGGCGGCAAGGGTTAGACCGTGGCATTTCTGGGCGCAATTGCCGGTCTGGTCATCCTCGCTATTGGGGGTGACCTCTTGGTGCGGGGGGCGGTCAACCTGTCGCTGAGGCTGGGCATACCGGCGCTGATCGTCAGCCTGACGGTCGTGTCGTTTGGCACCTCGGCACCCGAGATGCTGATCGGGGTTGCTGCCGTCATGGATGGTGTTCCGGATATTGCGATGGGCAATGTCGTGGGGTCGAACACGGCCAATATCCTGCTGGTTCTGGGTGTACCGGCGCTGATTTCGCGGCTGCGTACCAGCGAAGTCGACACCCGCGACAGCTATTCCCACATGATCGTGGCATCGCTGGTTTTTGTGGCCCTAGCCTTTTTGGGCCCGATCACATGGATTCACGGCATCATTCTGCTGCTTTTGCTGGCGCTGTCCGTGGGGCATTCGATGTTAGCAGCCTACAGCCATCGCCGTGCAAAGCGCGCAGAAGGCGTAGAGGGGGCTGAACCATCTGCGGATGGCTGGAAGGTCGCGCTTTATCTGATCATCGGTCTGATCAGCCTGCCCATCGGTGCCAGCATGCTGGTGGATAATTCGGTGGTGATTGCCCGCAATTTCGGCATCAGCGAGTCGGTGATTGGACTGACGCTGGTGGCTGTCGGGACGTCAGCGCCCGAGCTGGCCACGGCAACCATGGCCGCGATCCGGCGGCAGGCTGATGTGGTGCTGGGCAATGCCATCGGGTCCAACATGTTCAATATTCTGGCCATCATCGGTGTTTCGTCGTTTTTTGGTGACGTTCCCGTGGCCGACCGGATCCTGCTTGGCGATGTCTGGGTCATGATCGGAGCATCGGCCCTGCTGGTGCCCTTCGTATTCTTCGGTGTCGATATCACGCGGCGTTGGGGATTTTTGCTGACGGGTCTATATGTGATCTACGCCATTGAATTGCTGAGCTGACCCATGAATGAGAAGAGAGCCCTTGTCACAGGCGGCGCCATTCGGCTGGGCCGCGCAATCGCGCTCAGGCTGGCGGAGCAGGGCTATGACGTTGCAGTCCACTATGCCTCGTCTGACGCGGCAGCGCGGGAAACCGCAGACGAAATCAGGGCGCAGGGCCGCAAGGCGGCTGAGTTGCAGGCTGATCTGCTGGTCGAGGATGAGGTCGGCAATCTGATCGACCGGGCATCCGATGCGCTGGGCGGGCCATTGAATCTGTTGGTCAATAATGCCTCGATTTTCGAATATGACAGGCTGCAAACGGTAACGCGCAACAGCTGGGACCGGCATATGGAATCAAACCTGCGCGCGCCGTTTCACCTGACGCAAGGTTTCGCCGCTCAGGCACCGCGCGCGACGGCGGATGATGCGGGTGAGCCTTTGGCTGGTGCCGCGATCATCAACATGATCGATCAGCGCGTGCACAAGCTGACGCCCGAGTTCATGTCCTACACAATCGCCAAATCCGCGCTCTGGACGCTGACACGGGTTTCGGCACAGGCCCTCGCGCCGGATATCAGGGTCAACGCGATCGGTCCGGGGCCGACAATGCTGGGCACGCGCCAGTCGGCTGAACATTTCAGCCGACAGCGGTCTGCGACCATCCTGCAGCGTGGTGCGGATGCGCGTGATGTGACGGATGCGCTGGACTATCTTTTGCGGGCCAGATCCGTCACCGGTCAGATGATTTGTACCGATGGCGGACAGCATCTGGCATGGAAAACACCGGACATTCTGGGCGCCGAAAGTTACCAATAAATCTGCTGGTGGCACTTGACTTGTCCACTTTCGATTTGTGGGTCGCGAAAATGTTACGATTCTATTAATGTTTTCAATTGTTTGCGCTGGGGGTAAGTTTTTATTGAATGAAATCAATGGCCTGCAAATGTGCCTATTTTTTAGGCAATGCCTAGAATTGGCCAAGAAATAAGGGATTTTCGCGGGATTAACTGTTTTACCCCAAGAGATATCCACAAATTCGGTGGATGAGATTTCCCTTGATCGGAATTGCGAAAACGCGCAGCCCCTGCTTAGAATCATCATGGCATGACCACTTCATCTGAATCCACCGAACAAGATCAGCCGGAACCCGCGGATTCGCGGCGTGGATACGAGAAAATCCGGTCTTATCTGAAGACGCTGGACGGCTCGCCCGGCGTCTACAGGATGCTGGATGCGAATAACCGCGTGCTCTATGTCGGCAAGGCGCGCAATCTGAACAAGCGGGTTGCCAGCTATGCCAAGCCCGGTGGCCATTCCGGCCGGATCACCCGCATGATCCGCGAAACGGCATCGATGATGTTCCTGACCACCCGGACCGAGACCGAGGCGCTGCTTCTTGAGCAGAACCTGATCAAACAGCTCAAGCCGCATTACAATGTGCTGCTGCGCGACGACAAAAGCTTTCCCAATATTCTTGTGGCGAAAGAGCATGAGTTCCCGCAGATCAAGAAGCATCGCGGTGCCAAGAAGGAGAAGGGCGCCTACTATGGCCCTTTTGCCAGCGCAGGTGCGGTGAACCGGACGCTGAACCAGTTGCAGAAGGTCTTTCTGCTCAGGAATTGTTCCGACAGCACGTTCGAGGCGCGGACGCGGCCGTGTCTCCTCTATCAGATCAAACGGTGTTCTGCGCCCTGCGTCGGCTATATTTCGACCGGAGATTATGCGCAGCTGATCCGGGATGCCGAACGGTTTCTGGCGGGCAAAACCACGCGCGTTCAGGCCGAACTGAGCGCGCAGATGGCCGCCGCATCGGAGGCGCTGGAGTTCGAGCGTGCGGCATCGCTGCGCGACCGGATCAAGGCCCTGACGCAGGTTCAGCAATCGCAGGGTATCAACCCGCGCAGCGTGCAGGAGGCGGATGTCATTGCGCTGCATATGGAGGGGGGGCAGGCCTGTGTGCAGGTGTTTTTCATCCGGGCCAACCAGAACTGGGGCAACCGGGATTATTATCCCAGAACAGGTGCGGGCGCGGATGCGGCAGAAGTGTTGCAGGCCTTTGTTGCGCAGTTCTACACCACCAAGGAGCCACCCCGCCTTGTGATCCTGAGCAACGCGGTCGAGGATCCGGACCTGTTGCAGGAGGCGCTGAGCGGACAAGCGGGGCGCAAGGTTGAATTGTCGGTCCCGCAGCGCGGTGAACGCGCCGAACTGGTGATCAACGCCCAGCGGAACGCCCGCGAAAGCCTTGCCCGGCGGATGTCGGAAACCGCGACCCAGACAAAACTGATGAAGGGTCTGGCCGAAGCCTTTGATCTGGACGGGCCGCCACAACGCATCGAGGTTTATGACAACAGCCACATTCAGGGAACCAACGCCGTTGGCGCGATGATCGTCTCGGGCCCGGAAGGTTTTGAAAAGAACCAGTACCGCAAGTTCAACATCAAGGATCAGTCGCTGACGCCGGGCGACGATTTCGGCATGATGAAAGAGGTGCTGACCCGCAGGTTTCAAAGGCTGTTGAAAGAGGACCCCGATCGTGAGACCGCGCAATGGCCCGATCTGTTGCTGATCGATGGCGGCGCGGGGCAGGTCAGCGCCGTCGCCGGAATCATGGAGGATCTCGGCGTGGACGATATTGCAATGATCGGTGTCGCCAAAGGGATCGACAGGGATGCAGGCAAAGAGGAATTCCACCGGCGCGGGCAGGCCCCATTTGCGCTTCGCCAGAATGATCCGGTGCTGTATTTCGTTCAGCGTATGAGGGACGAAGCGCATCGCTTTGCCATTGGTACCCATCGGGCCAAACGTGCGAAATCGGCCCTGAAAAACCCGTTGGACGAGGTGCCGGGTGTTGGTGCGACGCGCAAACGGGCGCTGCTGGCGCATTTCGGATCGGCCAAGGCGGTGACGCGCGCCGGTCTTGCCGATCTCAAGGCCGTTTCGGGCATTTCCGACAGCATGGCGGAAACGATTTATGACTACTTCCATGAGCGCGGCTAAGCGACTAGAAGGCAGATTATGAACGTGCCGAATTTCCTGACGATTCTGCGCCTGATCGCGGCCCCGGGCATCGCGCTTTGCTTTGCGTTGCTGCCGCGCGGCATGGCCGACTGGGCGGCGGTCATCCTGTTTGTCGCGGCATCGGTCACGGATTTCTTTGATGGGTTCCTCGCGCGCCTTTACAAACAGGAATCGCGGTTCGGCGCGATGCTGGATCCGATCGCTGACAAGGCGATCGTGGTTATCGCGCTGGCTGTTCTGCTGGCGAATTTCAACCTGTCGACGCTGGTACTGATCCCCGTGACGGTTATCCTGTTTCGCGAGGTATTCGTGGCCGGCCTGCGCGAATTTCTGGGCTCTGATGCGGGGCGGCTCAAGGTCACGAAACTGGCCAAGTGGAAAACCACGGTGCAGATGGTCGCGATCACGGTTCTGTTTTCGCAAGGCCTGTTCTCGCATTACTACTGGGTCCAAAGCAGCGCGATGGAAACTGATATGATTGCCGCGATCTTTGCGGGTGAGCAGGCCGATGAGCGGGGTCTTGTGCGGCTTTGGCAGGGATCGGTCTGGTCTTACAATTTCGGTCTGATCCTCCTCTGGATTTCCGCCACGCTGACGGCGATCACAGGCATCGATTACTATCGCAAGTCGCGCCCTTACCTGCTGGACGGGTCCTGAGAGATGCGCGTGCTCTATTTCGCATGGTTGCGTGAACGGATCGGCCTGCCAGAGGAAGAGGTCGAAACCGGGGCAGCAACGGTATCTGATCTGGTTGCGGAGTTGCGCGCACGCGAGGAACGCTATGCGCTGGCCTTTTCCGATCTGCGCGCGCTGCGCGTGGCAATTGATCAGGAGCTGACCGATTTCGATGCTGCGCTGGACGGGGCGAAAGAGGTGGCGTTCTTTCCACCGATGACCGGCGGATGATGATCCGCGTCCAGTCAGAACCGTTTGATCCCGGCAAAACGCTGAACGCATTTACCACCAGCGCCGGGGACAGCGCGGGCGCGGTCGTCAGCTTTTCCGGGATTGTCAGGGACACGCCCGATGGTGATCTGCGGTGCATGGAGATCGAGCATTATCCGGGTATGACCGAAAAGGCGTTGACCAACATCGCCCAAACGGCCTCAGCGCGATGGTCACTTTCGGCGGTGCTCGTCATTCACCGGTTCGGCGGGCTGCGACCGGGTGAACCGATCATGATGGTGGCCACAGCCGCGCCGCATCGTGCGGCGGCGTTCGAGGCGGCTGAATTCCTGATGGATTATCTGAAATCGCGCGCGCCGTTCTGGAAAAAGGAAATCCGCAGGGATGGATCGGAATGGGTGGAGAGCAGATCGTCCGATGAAGCGGCGCTAAAACGCTGGTAGCGGTCAGCGCGGTGCGGCGGCTCGCGCCAGCCGGTCATTGATCGCGAGGCCAAGGCCCGTGCCGGGAATTGGCGAAACCGCGATGGCGCGCCCGTCAGCGAGCGTATCAATCTGCCTGAGATAGCCAAAGAGGTTTGCCGCAGCCGCGGTCAGATCACCTTCGGGTGACAGGTTCAATTCAGCATCAACCGGGCCAAAACCCAGCAGAATCTCGTCTGCGCGGGGGTGGGTGACGTTCAGCCTGATGGCGGCCTCCGGTGCATAATGCGATTTGATCTGGCCAGGTGACAACGGGCTGTCGGGCGACAGGTTTCTTTGCAGCGGCTGGCCGATCAGCGCTTCGATCTCTTCGACCGGGACGCCGCCCGGACGCAGCAATTGCGGTGGGTTGGCGGGCAATACGATGGTCGATTCCAGCCCCACGCTGCAGGGGCCGGCGTCGATAACGGCGGCGATCCGGCCATCCAGCCCCGAGAAGACGTGATCGGCCGTGGTCGGGCTGACGCGGCCCGAGGGATTGGCCGAAGGTGCGGCGACCGGTCTGCCAACAGCGCGCAGTATTTCCCGCGCAACGGGATGGGCGGGTACACGCACTGCCAGCGTGGGCAGGCCCGCCGTGACCAGCTCCGAGACCGCGTCTTTGGGTGCGGGCAGCACCAGCGTCAGCGGACCGGGCCAGAAAGCCTGCGCGATCTGACTGGCCCTGTCAGAAAACGAAACGATCTCTTCTGCAGCGTCGAGATCGGCCACATGGGCGATCAGCGGGTTAAAGCGTGGCCGGTCCTTGGCCGCGAATATGCCCGCGACGGCCAAGTCGTTGGTCGCATCCGCGCCCAGCCCGTAGACCGTTTCGGTCGGAAAGGCGACCAGCGCGCCATCGCGGATCAGGTCGGCGGCCCGGGCAATGTCTGGTGCTGAAGTTCCCAGGCGGATGGTTTTTGTCATGTCGTCCGGCATTGCTTGCAGGGTTTTGGTTGAGGCCCAATCAGGTGGGCGTTAGGTTGCGGCGATCGCCGGATGATCTGTCTCCGGCAACAACCCAGTGACGAGGATGACATGCCCTATCGCGCGCCCGTTTCCGAGTTTCAATTCCTTTTTGATCATGTTGTGGGATTCGGGCAGGTGCAGGCCACCGAGCGGTTTGCCCATGCTACAGGCGATGTCACGCAGGCCATTCTGACCGAGGCCGGGCGCATGTGCCAGGATGTTCTGGCCCCTCTGCAACGCAACGGAGATCTGTCCCCGGCGCGTCTGGAAAACGGTGTCGTCCGGACCTCGCCCGGATTTGACGAAGGCTACCGGGCGATATCCGAGGGCGGCTGGATCGGCATGTCGGCCAGCGAAGAGGCTGGCGGAATGGCGCTGCCGCAGAGCCTGACCAGCGCCGTCAACGAGATGATGGCCGGTGCCTGCCTGTCACTGCAGCTTAACCCCTTGATGTCGCAGGGGCAGATCGAGGCGCTGGAACATCACGCCAGCGAAGAGATCAGGCGCATCTATCTGCCAAAACTGATCAGCGGCGAATGGTGCGGCACCATGAACCTGACCGAGCCGCAGGCCGGTTCTGATGTCGGCGCACTCAGAACCCGGGCCGAGGATAATGGCGATGGCAGTTTCGCGATCACGGGACAGAAGATTTTCATCAGCTGGGGCGACAATGATTTCACCGGGAATGTCTGCCATCTGGTGCTGGCCCGACTGCCCGACGCACCCGAGGGCACGCGGGGGATCAGCCTGTTCATGGTGCCCAAGCGCATACCGGATCAGGACGGCAACGCCGGTATGGCCAATTCACTGAAGGTCGTATCGCTGGAGCATAAGCTTGGTTTGCACGGGTCACCGACGGCGGTGATGCAGTATGACGGTGCGACGGGGTGGATGGTCGGGCCGCCCAATGGCGGGATGAAGGCCATGTTCACCATGATGAACAACGCCCGGCTGGGCGTGGGTGTTCAGGGGATCGGTGCGGGTGAAGGGGCCTATCAGACCGCTGTCGCCTATGCGAATGAGCGCAGGCAGGGCAAGACAGGTGGCGCCGACGGCACGATCATCGAACATGCCGATGTCAGGCGGATGTTGATGGAAATGCGGGCCCGTCTTTTCGCGGCGCGGGCCATCGCGGCGATGAATGGTGTGGCCATCGACATGGCAACCGCCACTGGCGATCCGGCCTGGGCGGCGCGCGCGGCGCTCTTGACGCCGATGTCCAAGGCCTATGGAACCGATACCGGGATCGAGGTGGCGCAGGCGGGCATACAGGTACATGGCGGCATGGGCTATATCGAAGAGACAGGGGCCGCACAGTATCTGCGCGATGCGCGGGTGACAGCGATTTACGAAGGCACGAATGGGATTCAGGCGCTGGATCTTGTTGGTCGCAAGATGATGGATGGTGGCGAGGCGGCGCGCGCGTTGCTGGACGAACTTGCCGGGCAGAGCCGCGATGACCGCGTTCTGGCCGCGATTGGTGACATGCGCCAGGCCACCGATTGGCTGATCGAGGCCGATCAGGCGGATCGTCAGGCCGGGGCGACCGTTTATCTCAGGGCCTTTTCAAACGTGATCGGGGCGGCCTGTCATGAACGCGCGGCCGCGGCCGAGGACGGGGCAGAGGGGCCGCGCAAATCGCTGGCCGCGTTTTTCATCGCGCGCATGCTACCCGAAAATGCCGGGCTTTTGTCGGCCCTGCGCGCGGGCTCTGGCACGCTTTACGGCATTGCGCCGTCAGAAATGATCGCGGGATGAACGCACTCGAACCCCAGATCAGGATGCCCTGGGCCGAACCGCCTGCCGAGGGCGAGGCGACCGAGATTGCCGAAGGTCTGCTCTGGATGCGGCTGCCGCTGCCGATGGCACTGGATCATGTCAATGTCTTTGCGCTGGATGACGGTCCCTGCTGGAGCATCGTCGATACCGGTTTCGACACGAAACGCAGCCGCAGGATATGGCAGGATCTGCTGAACGGGCCCTTGTCGTCGAAGCCGGTGGGCCGGGTGATCGTCACGCATCATCATCCCGATCACGTCGGGCTGGCTGGCTGGTTTCAACAGGAGTTTCGCGCCGAACTACTGACCACGCGCACCGCCTGGCTGTTTTCGCGGATGCTGATGCTGGATGAACAGGATCGCCCTGCGCCGGAAACCCTGACCTACTGGCGTTCGCTCGGGTTTGATCCCCGGCTTCTTGAACAGCGCATAACGGAAAGGCCTTTCAACTTTGCCGATGTGGTGGCCCCGATGCCGCTTGGCTTTACCCGGATCAGGGATGGCGATTGCCTGTCGGTCGGCGGGCGCGACTGGCGGGTGCGCACCGGATCGGGCCACGCGCCGGAACACGCCACATTGTGGGAGGAAGGCGGCAACCTGATCATTGGTGGCGATCAGCTCTTGCCGTCGATCTCGGCCAATATCGGGGTCTACGCGACCGAGCCTGATGCCGATCCGCTAAGCGATTGGTTCACCTCGTGCAGGGCGTTCATGCCGCATGCGCGGGCGGATCAGCTGATCCTGCCGGGACACAAGCTGCCCTTTACCGGCCTGCCGCTGCGACTGAGCCAGATGATCGAAAACCACACTGGCGCGCTTGCACGACTTCGTGATTTCCTGATCGACCCCAGAACCGCGCATGATTGTCTAGAGACGCTGTTCAAGCGCCGTATCAAAGACAGTGAGTACGGATTGGCAATTGTTGAGGCGCGGGCGCATTTGAATTATTTATTGGCGACCGGTGAAGTTCGCCGCGAAATAACGACTGGCGGAGCGGATCTATGGCAGATCAGGACAGCGACACCGACAAGATGATGGCCGAAGCCGAGGCAGCCGAGGCGAGGATGATGCTGGATCGCCGCGTCGTGCATGCCGACCCGTCGACCCCGGAAACCGCAGAGCAGCAGCCCCTGCCCGAAGGTGTGACACGCAAACCCGTCGAACAGAAAAGCCCGGCTGAATGGGCCTATGAGCGGCTGATCCTCTATATCAAGAATTTCGAAGAGCAACTGTCGGAAAGTGAAGAGGTCGCGATGGGCTATACCGGTGGTGATGTCGGGATCATGCGAATCGAAGGAATGGGATTCTTTGCCCCGGACATCATCACGTTTTACGGGTCGGACCCGACCGGAACCAAGACGCAGCTGGTGCAGCATGTCAGCCAGTTGAATGTACTTTTGAGGGCAACGCCCAAGGAAATCCCGGATGCCGCGCCCCGGCGAATCGGTTTTCGGATGGCAGAAGATCTGAACAAAGCCTGAAGCTGCGCCAAATTGTGCCGCCCAGACCGGGTGACAGGCCCCCTTGAATCGCATAAAGCTGGCCGAAAGTTAGCCAATGGAGACAAATATGGCCCAACATGAACACGGTTCGATGGATATTTCCGCACAAGAGAAGACTTTTGCTGGATTCGTGACTTTTCTCACGCGTAGTGTCATCTTCATTATCGTTGCGCTGATCCTGCTCGCAATTGTCGGCGCCTGATCCTACGTCCTGATCTGCAAGGAGTACTGGAATGAAAAAACTTTGGTTTGCGCTGCTGGTTCCACTTTTTCTTGCAGCCTGTGCTGTTGATCCTGTCTCGCAGAATGCGAGCCCGGAAGAGGTCGCGCGTGCTGCCTATCGCGCCGGTGGTCCGGCGACGCTGACGCTGGTGACCGTGATCAACAATCGCAGTGGACAGGGCGGGCATACCGCCGTGCTTATCAACGCGCCGTCGCAGCGCGTGATCTGGGATCCGGCGGGTTCGTTCCGCTATGCCGCCGCGCCCGAAGTGGGCGATGTCATTTACGGTGTGACCGATGCCGTTTGGGAGGTGTACAAGGATTACCACACGCGGGCGTCATGGGACACGGTGCTTCAGGAAATTCAGGTCAGCCCCGAAGTGGCCGAGATGGCGCTGAAGGCATTTCAGGCCAACGGCGCCACACCCAAGGCGACATGTTCGGTATCCACCTCGCGCATTCTGGGCCAGTTGCCCGGTTTTGAAAGTATCCCTGTGAACTGGTTTCCGAAAAAGACGATGAGCGCCTTTGGCAATCTGCCGGGCGTCAAAACCCAGACGATTTATGACAATGACAGCGACGACAATTCCGCCGTTCTGCAGACCCAGATCTGATCGCGGGCCTGATCTAACGGGCGATCACGTCACAATCGACACGAGATAAAGAACTGCTGCTCCGCCAAAGATGGCGAGCAGCAGATTCTTTTTCCAGACCCCTATGAGCAAGGTCGCGAATGCCGCAGCCAACCGGGCGATGTCGGGTTCGCCGCCCGTGGCAGCGGGCCACAGCACCAGCGGTGCGACCAGCCCCGGAATGACGGCGACGGGTGTGTACCTGAGGACACGCAGCACCCAGGCGGGCAATTCACGCCGTCCGAGTGCGCCCAGAAAGGAAAAGCGGATCAGAAACGTGCCTGCACCCATGATCAGGATGATCAGCCAGATTTCCGTGGTCGAGTAGTTCATTAGGGCCTGTTAACACTTAATCATATCGACGATGAGAGCGAAGTTCAGGAATGCGCGGTACATGACATCGAGCTTTTCGAAGCGCGAGAAGATGCGACGATAGCCCTTGAGCCTCCGGAATAGGCGTTCGACCTCATTG
>JASBTX010000043.1 GCA_030148225.1 Paracoccaceae bacterium | reverse complement strand
AATCTGGTCATAGTCCTTGAACTCGCCAAACTGCTTCGTGATCGCTGCGGTCAGCGTCGTCTTGCCGTGGTCAACATGGCCAATCGTGCCAATGTTCACATGCGGCTTGCTGCGGTCAAACTTTTCCTTGCCCATCGGGGTCTCCTTTTCTTCGATTGGTGGGCGCTGCGGCCCAGCCTACGGGGTTGTGGTAGGGCGGGATAAACCCACCAACCGTTATGCGAATTTCGCCTGGATCTCTTCGCTGATATTCTGCGGCACCGGCTCGTAGTGATCGAACTGCATCGTAAAGTTCGCGCGGCCCGAAGACATGGAGCGAAGGTTGTTGATATAGCCGAACATGTTGGCCAGAGGCACGAACGCATCGATGGCGATCGCATTGCCGCGCGTGTCCTGACCCTGAACCTGACCCCTGCGGGATGTCAGATCGCCGATGATACCGCCGGTATATTCCTCGGGCGTGATCACCTCGACCTTCATCACAGGCTCCAGAAGCTTGGCACCGGCCTTGCGCATTCCTTCGCGCATACCCATGCGCGCCGCGATTTCAAAGGCCAGGACGCTGGAGTCCACATCGTGGAACTTGCCGTCAACCAGCGCCACCTTGAAGTCAATGACCGGGAAGCCCGCCAGCGGACCGGAATCCATGACCGACTGAATACCCTTTTCGACGCCGGGAATATATTCCTTGGGCACGGCACCACCGACGATGCGGCTTTCGAAGGAATAGCCTTCGCCAGGCGCGGTAGGCGAGATGATCAGCTTGACCTCGGCATACTGGCCCGAACCACCCGACTGTTTCTTGTGGGTGTAGGTGTGCTCGACCTCGTGGCCGATGGTTTCGCGGTAAGCCACCTGCGGCGCACCGATATTGGCTTCGACCTTGAATTCACGCTTCAGGCGGTCGACCAGAATATCGAGATGCAGTTCGCCCATGCCTTTCATGATGGTCTGACCGGATTCGATATCCGTTTCGACGCGGAAAGACGGATCCTCGGCAGCCAGACGGCCCAGACCGGCAGACATCTTTTCCTGGTCGGCCTTCGTCTTGGGTTCGACCGCGATCTCGATCACCGGATCGGGGAAGGTCATGGTTTCCAGAACGACAGGGTCGTTCTGCGCACACAGCGTATCACCCGTGGTCGTATCCTTCAGACCGGCAAGCGCGATGATGTCGCCCGCGAACGCTTCGGAGATTTCCTCGCGGTCGTTGGAGTGCATCATCATCATGCGGCCGACGCGCTCTTTCTTGCCCTTGGTCGAGTTCAGGATCGAACCGCCCTTTTCGAGCGTACCGGAATAGATGCGCGTAAAGGTCAGCGAACCCACAAAGGGGTCGTTCATGATTTTGAACGCCAGTGCGGAGAAGGCCATGTTGTCATCTGCACGGCGGGCGATGTTGCGCTCTTCGTTCTCGTCGCCGGGCTTGAAGCCCATGTAATCAACAACGTCCAGCGGGCTGGGCAGGTAATCGATGACGGCGTTAAGCAGCGGCTGAACACCTTTGTTCTTGAAGGCGGAACCGCAAAGAACAGGAATGAATGCAATCGCCAGCGTGCCCTTGCGGATCAGCCCGCGCAGGGTTTCGACATCGGGCTCTTCGCCTTCCAGATAGGCCTCCATCGCGTCGTCGTCCATTTCGACGGCAACTTCGATCATATTGGCGCGCCATTCTTCGGCCTGCGCCTTGAGGCTGTCACGGACAGGGCGTTTTTCCCAGGATGCGCCAAGGTCTTCGCCGGCCCAGACCCACTCTTCCATGGTGATCAGGTCGACAATGCCCTCAAGCTCGTTCTCGGCACCGATTGGAATCTGGATCGGGCATGGCGTTGCGCCGGTGCGATCCTTGATCATGTGAACGCAGTTGAAGAAGTCCGCGCCGATCTTGTCCATCTTGTTGACGAAAACGATGCGCGGCACCTTGTAGCGGTCAGCCTGACGCCAGACGGTTTCCGTCTGCGGCTCAACGCCTGCATTGGCATCCAGAACGGCAACCGCACCATCAAGAACGGCCAGCGAACGCTCGACCTCGATGGTAAAGTCAACGTGGCCCGGCGTGTCGATGATGTTCATCCGGTGCTTTTCGGTGTCGGCGTTTTCGCCGTCTTCGGTCCGCTCCCAGAATGTGGTGGTCGCAGCCGACGTGATCGTGATGCCACGCTCCTGCTCCTGCTCCATCCAGTCCATCGTTGCGGCACCGTCATGCACCTCGCCGATGTTGTGGGATTTGCCGGTGTAATACAGGATGCGCTCGGAACAGGTGGTTTTACCTGCATCGATATGCGCCATGATCCCGAAATTCCGGTAGCGGTCGAGGGGATATTCGCGTGCCATCTGACTTAGCCTCTGAGTTTGTCGGGCGGACCGACCTGATTACCAACGATAATGGCTGAACGCTTTGTTCGCGTCGGCCATCTTGTGTGTGTCTTCGCGTTTCTTGACGGCGGCACCGCGGCCATTGACCGCGTCCAGCAATTCGCCGGCAAGGCGCTCTTCCATCGTGTTTTCGTTGCGCGCACGGGCAGCCTTGATCATCCAGCGGATGGCCAGCGCCTCGCGCCGCTCAACGCGCACTTCGACGGGCACCTGATAGGTGGCACCACCCACACGGCGCGAGCGTACCTCGACCGCGGGTTTGATATTGTCGAGTGCTTCGGTGAACACTTCGACAGGGGCGCGCTTGAGTTTTTCCTCAACGCGGTCCAGCGCGTTGTAGACAATTTTCTCTGCCACCGACTTCTTCCCGTCGATCATGAGGTTGTTCATGAACTTGGTCAGGACGATATCGCCATATTTGGCGTCGGGCAGGACTTCGCGTTTTTCAGCAGCGTGACGACGAGACATAACAGTATCCTCTTACTTTGGACGCTTCGCGCCGTATTTCGAACGACGCTGCTTACGATCTTTGACGCCCTGGGTATCCAGAACACCGCGCAGGATGTGATAGCGCACACCCGGAAGGTCCTTTACACGGCCTCCGCGGATCAGAACGACCGAGTGTTCCTGCAGGTTGTGGCTTTCGCCGGGGATGTAGCTGATCACCTCGAAACCATTGGTCAGGCGCACCTTGGCAACCTTCCGCATCGCCGAGTTCGGCTTTTTCGGGGTCGTGGTGTAAACGCGTGTACAGACACCGCGTTTCTGTGGGCAGCTCTCCAGGTGCAGCGACTTGGAGCGTTTCACTTTTGGCTGCCGCGGTTTGCGGATCAGCTGTTGGATCGTTGGCATTCGGCGTCTCTTCCCGTGTTGCAACACATATGTTTCGTACGGCCCCCGGTGGGACCAGTTTCAGTCAGCGCCTTGCGCGTCCGCAAAACGCAAAAACCGCATTCGTTCCCCATTTCGCAGGAACGACGCGGTGGAATTCCAGAGGACCGGGCCGGGGCCGGGTCTTGACCACTCAAATTTTGACACCCGCGCAATCAGCTTTTGGGCACCCTCAGCGCGAGTGCGCGCGGTATAGGAGGAGTCGGTATGCCTGTCAACAGCTTCGCCGAAGCTACATGAATTTATGTATTCCCGGCCTGCTGGCGCAGCTTTTGTTCGCGATAGAACGAGAATAAGCCTGACAATACCACCACCGCCGTTCCGGCATAGGTCCAGCCATCGGGCCAGTCGCCGAATATCAGGACACCCAGCAGGATGGCGAACAGAATCGACGTATAGCGAAAGGGTGCTACGACGGCGATATCTCCATGGCGCATTGCCGATACGCTGAATACGTAGCCGCCAATGACGAATATCCCCGCCAGCGACAAAAGCCCCAGGCCCCGCGCCTGCATCGGCACCCATTCGATGGTCAGTGTTGCGGTCCCAAAATAGATCAGCACGCTGAGCGACGACACAAAGGCAACCATCATCGACGGCACATTGCCGGGCATCCGGCGCGAGATCAGATCGCGGACGGTGACAAAGCCCACCGCCGCGACGACATAGAGCGAATAGACGGAAAACCCGTCAGTGCCGGGCCGTATGATGATCAGCACACCGAGAAATCCGATCAGGATTGCCGTCATCCGCCGCCATCCCAGCGGCTCACCAAGAACAAGCGCACCCGCAAGGGTTACCGTCAGTGGCAGGGCCTGAATGATGGCCACCGCATTGGCCAGCGGCATGTTGAAAAGCGCCGTCAGAAAGAAATAGGCCGCGCCCACCTCGGTCGTCGACCGCGCCAGCAAAAGCAGCCAGACACGTCTGCCAAGACGCAGACGCAAAAGGCCCCAAACCAACCCGAGGATCAGCATCAGGCAGGTTGTCACAAGCGACCGCACAAAGATCGCCTGAAAAAGATGCATCTCCCCCGACGTCGATTTGATCAGCGCGTCATTGACCGTAAAGGCAGCCATGCTGCCGGTCATGATCAGCGCCCCCAATGCGTTCGCGCCGAGGTTCCTCATGCATTCCCCTGCCGTTACCCGATAGTGTCTCTTACCGCCGCCGCCGCCCCTTTGACATTACGCGGGCCCGGACGGCAGGGTCCTGCATATCTGCGACGCCGCGACGGATCAATCAGCCGGTTCAGCGCCGCAGCCTGCCCTCGCTCGGTGTTTCAACCATCTCTGCCGGGTGACGTGGCCAGCACAGTCAGTTGTTTGTCGCCCAGTCCCGCATCCCATGCCGCGCGGGTCTGGTCATGCATGTTCTGGATAAATTCATGCGGCGCACCCAGCGTTCTGAAGGTCTTGAGCGCATCTTCAAGCGCCAGCGCATAGACCTTCAGCGACGCTTCGGGATCGTCAAAATCGCCAGCGGGAACAGTGCGCGCGAAAAGGTCGTAATAGTCATGAACCAGCTTGATCGAGGCCGGGATCTGATCGGCGAAGACCTGCATCGGGATACCCGCCTTCTGACATACCGCCGCACCGTTGATCATACCGAACATGAAGCCCTGCCGTACGGTAAACAATCCGGCGAAAAGCGCGGCCAGCGCGGTCGGGGTTTCACCCACATGCGCGGATTTCGCGCCAAGCTGGCGAATGACCTCGCCATAGCGTTCCCAGCTGCCCGGGCTTCCGACCGTCAGAATGGTCGTCTCTGCGCCGCCGATGCCGGACGGATAGGCATTTATCATGCCCAGCATGAAGCTCGCCCCATGCGACGTGATCAGCGACACCAGTTCTTCGGCATCCGCTGTATCTCCGCTGCTCATGTCGCAGACCATCTTGCCCTTCAACTCTGATGCAATTGGCTCGATCAGCGCGATGGTGTCTCGGTGGCTTTTGATGCAGATCAGGACAAATTCGCTGGGGGACACGGCATCGGAAGCGGTCGCACATGCCGTGGCACCCATCTCGGCCAGGGGTTCGGCCTTGGCCGCCGTCCTGTTCCAGACCCGCACCTCATGCCCGGCGCGCACCAAACATGCCGCCAGCGCGGCACCCATCGATCCAAGCCCCAGAACCGCAATCTTTGCCATCTCCATGTCCTCCGGATTTTCGTGTTGTCTGATGCCAAGACAGACAGACGTTCTACAAAATATCCAGTTGTAAAATTTTCTTTGTTGTAAGATTTACTAACATATGGATTGGCGCAACTTCCCCTCATTGACGTCGCTGCGGGCCTTTGCTGCGGCGGCCGAGCACAAGAGCCTGACCCAGGCCGCAAGGTCGCTCAACGTCACGCATTCGGCAATCGGGCAGCAGATCAAATCGCTGGAACGGGAATTGGGCACCCGGCTGATTGCCCGCACACGCCACGGCATCACCCTGACGCCTCAAGGCGAATTTCTCGCTGCAGGGCTCCTCGATTCCTTTGGTGCAATCTCCACCCTGACCCAGAACCTCACCCGTGCCGAGGCGGCAAGGCCGCTCTTGGTGTCGGTGACGCCGATGTTTGCAAGCGCGTTTCTGGCACCCCGGCTATCGGCGTTTCTGTCGGAAAATCCGGATATCGAACTCAATCTGGATTCGACGATCGAAGCGGTGGACCTCAGACCCGGCGGTGTCGATATGGCGATACGCTACGGCACCGGCAAATGGCCGGGTCTGGATGCGGTCTTGTTGCTGCCCGGCTGCCTGACCGTTGTCGCCGCGCGCAATCTGATCGGTGATCGGAAATTTCACGGGCCTGCCGAAATCCTCGACTATCCGCTGCTGCAGGAGCACGCATCCATCGAATTCGACACGTGGTTGGAAAAGGTCGGCATTCGGTCAGATACGCCGCGAAATGTCATCCGGATGCCGGGAAACATGCTGCTCGAAGGTATCCGCAATGGCGACGGCATCGGCGCCACGGTTCCATCCTTCATTGCAGACGAATTGCGCTCCGGTCAGCTGGTTGCCCTCTTTGACGATCCGATTCCGGATATCGGTTATTATCTGGTGACTTTACCAGGGCCAAAGCGGCCTTCGCTGACCCTGTTGATGAACTGGTTGCACCGCTCGGTTTCGGAACATGAGCGCGCCTTGTTTCGCTGGCCGCCGGCGCAGTTGATGTAGCCTGACATGAAAAACCCCCGGACAATGCCGGGGGTTTCACCTATTATGTGGCGACGATCAGAGATCGCGGCTTTCGGGTGTGTCGATCAGACCCAGATCATCCTCGGTCGTCTCCGGCGCGTCAAAGATCGCATCTGATGTGTCCATCGCCGGGGCCGCCAGCGCCAGCGCTTGTTCCGCTTCGGCCTGACGCTCTTCGATCACGACTTGATCGCGCGATGCAGCAATCTTGCGGATCTTCTGCGTTGCGCCACCTGTCCCTGCCGGGATCAGGCGACCGACGATCACGTTTTCCTTCAGACCGACAAGCTTGTCTTTCTTGCCCTGAACCGAAGCCTCGGTCAGCACTCTGGTCGTCTCCTGGAAGGAAGCGGCAGAGATGAAAGAACGTGTCTGAAGTGACGCCTTGGTGATACCCAAGAGGATCGGCTCACCCTGGGCGGGACGCCGGTTTTCAGCCAGCGCCTTGTCATTGGCGGCGTCGAACTCGGCCTTGTCGACATGCTCACCCTTCAACAGCGTGGTCTCGCCACTGTCCAGAATCTCCCATTTCTGGAGCATCTGGCGGACGATCACTTCGATATGCTTGTCGTTGATCTTGACGCCCTGCAGCCGGTAAACATCCTGAACCTCGTCGATCATGTAATCGGCGAGCGCCTCGACACCCATGATCGACAGAATGTCGTGCGGGGCCGGATTGCCGTCCATGATATAGTCGCCCTTTTGCACAAAGTCGCCTTCGGCAACGGGGATGTGCTTGCCCTTGGGCACCATGTACTCGACCTTTTCCATGGTCTCGTCAGCAGGCTCGATGGCGATGCGGCGCTTGTTCTTGTAGTCCTTGCCAAAGCGCACATAACCATCGATCTCGGCGATGATCGCGTGATCCTTGGGTCGGCGCGCTTCGAAAAGTTCGGCAACACGCGGCAGACCACCGGTGATGTCCTTGGTTTTGGCACCTTCGCGCGGGATACGTGCAACAACGTCACCGGCCTGGATCGCCTGACCATCCTCGACCGACAGAATTGCGTCCACCGACATCGCATATGTCAGCGGATTGCCGGCGTCGTTGCGCACGGGCTCTCCGTCATCACCCACAACGATGATCTCGGGCTTGAGGTCGTTGCCCTTGGGCGCGGCACGCCAGTCGACGACGATCTTCTGCGTCATACCGGTGGCTTCGTCCGTTTCGTCACGCACCGCGATACCGGTGACAAGGTCCACGAATTTCGCCGTACCGGCCTTCTCGGCGATGATCGGCAGGGTAAAGGGATCCCATTCGAACATCTTGTCGCCACGCGCAATTGCCGCGCCGTCCTTGACAAAGAGCTTGGAGCCATAACCGATCTTGTGGCTGGCAAGTTCCTGTCCGTTGGCATCGCGGATCGCAAGCACCATGTTCCGGCCCATGACGATCTGCTCGCCAGCGGCGTTTTCAAGGATGCTGGCATTGCGGAACTCGACCGTGCCTTCCTGGCTGGCCTCGAGGAACGACTGCTGCCCACCCTGCGCGACGCCGCCGATGTGGAATGTCCGCATCGTCAGCTGCGTGCCGGGCTCGCCGATGGACTGGGCCGCGATGATGCCGACGGCCTCGCCCACATTCACCTGCGTACCCCGCGCCAGATCGCGCCCGTAACAGGCCGCGCAGACGCCCTCTTCGGCTTCGCAAGTCAGCGGTGAACGGATACGCATTTTGACCAGACCCGATGCCTCGACCGCATCGGCCATACGCTCATCGATCAGCTGACCTTTGTTGACGATGATCTCGTCCGTGCCCGGCCGCAGCACATCCTCGCCCGCCGTGCGGCCCAGAATACGCTCGCCAAGTGACGATACGACCTCACCATCATTGATGGCAGGCTCTGCCGTGATGGTGTTCTCGGTGCCGCAATCGGGCATCCGGACGATACAATCCTGCGCCACGTCAACAAGACGTCGCGTCAGATAACCCGAGTTCGCTGTTTTGAGCGCGGTGTCGGACAGACCCTTGCGCGCACCATGGGTCGAGTTGAAGTATTCAAGAACGGTCAGACCTTCCTTGAAGTTCGAGATGATCGGCGTCTCGATGATCTCACCCGATGGTTTGGCCATCAGGCCACGCATGCCACCCAGCTGCTTCATCTGGGTAACAGAACCACGCGCACCCGAATGGGCCATCATGTAAACCGAGTTCGGCTCGTTTTCAGCACCGTCGTCGTCGCGACCACTGGTCGAGATCGTGCCCATCATGGCATCGGTAACCTTGTCGTTACACTTGGACCAGGCATCGACAACCTTGTTATACTTCTCGCCCTGGGTAATCAGGCCGTCCATATATTGCTGCTCGAAATCCTTGACCTGACCGCGCGTCTCGTCGACCAGAGACCATTTGGCCTCGGGCACGACCATGTCATCCTTGCCAAAGGAAATCCCGGCCCGGAACGCCTCGCGGAAACCCAGCGACATGATCTGATCGCAGAAAATGACCGACTCCTTCTGACCGCAATAGCGGTAAACGGTGTCGATGACGGTCTGGACTTCTTTCTTGCGCAACAGTCGGTTGACCAGATCAAACGGTGCCTTGGCATTCAGCGGCAGCAGGCTGCCGAGGCGAATGCGACCCGGCGTGGTCTCATACCGTTTCAGTACCTCGTTGCCTTCCTCGTCAATCTGAGGGATGCGGGCCTGCACCTTGGCGTGCAGATGCACGTCACCGGAGGCAAGCGCATGCTCGACCTCTTCGATATCCGAAAAGACCATGCCTTCGCCCTTCATCCCCTCACGCTCGAGCGTGATGTAATAAAGGCCTAGGATCATGTCCTGCGACGGCACGATGATCGGCGCGCCGTTAGCAGGCGACAGCACGTTGTTCGTGGACATCATCAGAACGCGCGCTTCCAGCTGCGCCTCAAGGCTCAGCGGAACGTGCACGGCCATCTGGTCACCGTCAAAGTCGGCGTTGAAGGCCGAACAGACCAGCGGGTGTAGCTGGATTGCCTTGCCCTCGATCAGGACAGGCTCGAACGCCTGAATGCCAAGACGGTGCAGCGTCGGTGCACGGTTCAGCATGACGGGATGTTCACGGATCACCTCGTCCAGAATATCCCATACCTCGGGGCGTTCCTTTTCGACCAGCTTCTTGGCCTGTTTCACCGTCGACGACAGGCCCTTGGCCTCCAGCCGCGAATAGATGAACGGCTTGAACAGTTCGAGCGCCATCTTTTTCGGCAGGCCGCATTGATGCAGCTTGAGTTCGGGGCCGGTCACGATGACCGAACGACCCGAGAAATCGACCCGCTTACCCAAGAGGTTCTGACGGAAGCGGCCCTGCTTACCTTTCAGCATGTCCGAAAGCGATTTCAGCGGGCGTTTGTTGGCCCCGGTGATCACGCGGCCACGGCGACCGTTGTCAAAAAGGGCGTCCACCGATTCCTGCAGCATCCGCTTTTCGTTGCGCACGATGATGTCGGGCGCGCGCAGCTCGATCAGCCGCTTGAGACGGTTGTTGCGGTTGATCACCCGGCGATAGAGATCGTTGAGGTCGGATGTGGCAAAACGGCCCCCGTCCAGCGGCACCAG
>JASBTX010000032.1 GCA_030148225.1 Paracoccaceae bacterium | reverse complement strand
CGGGCGGCCTTGGGTTTCGGGGTGCCCGTTGACAGTGACATCGGCCACATAGGTCAGGATCTTTGTGGCCCGGTCGCGGCGGCGCTGAAACTGGAAAAGATCCGGCGTCTCGTCGATGAATTTGGTGGTGTATTCATATGAGAGAAACGTGGGATGTTTCAGCAGGTTCTCGACAAAGGCGATATTGGTTGAAACACCGCGAATACGAAATTCGCGCAACGCCCGGTCCATCCGCGCAATCGCAGCCTGCGGCGTCGGGGCCCAGGCGGTGACCTTTTCCAGAAGGCTGTCGTAATAGCGGGTAATGACCGCGCCCGAATATGCGGTGCCGCCATCCAGCCGGATGCCCATGCCTGTCGCCCCCCGATAGGCGGTGATCCGGCCATAATCGGGGATGAAATTATTCAGGGGATCTTCGGTGGTGATCCGGCACTGGATGGCATGGCCGCGCAGTGTGACATCATCCTGACTGGCGGTTCCGGTTGCCTCGACCAGCGATTTGCCTTCGGCGATCAGGATCTGGGCGCGCACGATATCGATGCCGGTGACCTCTTCGGTCACGGTATGTTCGACCTGAACGCGGGGGTTCACCTCGATGAAATAGAATTTGCCCGTGGCCATATCCATCAAAAATTCGACCGTGCCGGCGCATTCGTAATTCACATGCGCGCAGATGCGTCGCCCCAGTTCGCAGATTTCGGCGCGCTGATCTTCGCTCAGATAGGGGGCAGGCGCGCGCTCGACCACTTTCTGGTTGCGCCGCTGGACCGAGCAGTCGCGTTCATAGAGGTGATAGATATCACCATGGCTGTCGCCCAGGATCTGCACCTCGACATGGCGCGCCCGGGTGATCATCTTTTCCAGATAGCCTTCGCCATTGCCAAAGGCGGCCTCGGCCTCGCGCCGCCCCTCCAGCACCTTCTCCTCGACCTCGTCATCGCCAAAGATCGGGCGCATGCCGCGCCCGCCGCCGCCCCAGCTTGCCTTGAGCATCAGCGGATAGCCGATTTCGGCGGCTTCGGCACGGATCGCGGCCATGTCATCGCCCAGCACCTCGGTTGCGGGGATCACCGGCACGCCCGCCGCGATCGCGACGCGCCGCGCGCTGGCCTTGTCACCCAGTGCGCGCATGGTTTCGGCGCGGGGCCCGATAAAGGTGATGCCATTCTTTGCGCAGGCATCCACGAAATCTGGGTTTTCCGACAAGAGGCCATAGCCGGGATGGATCGCATCCGCCCCCGCCATCCGCGCCACGCGGATGATCTCGTCAATCGAGAGATAGGCCGCCACGGGGCCCATGCCCTCACCGATGCGATAGGCTTCGTCGGCCTTGAACCGGTGCAGCGACAGCTTGTCCTCTTCGGCGAAAACGGCGACCGTGCGCTTGCCCATCTCGTTGGCCGCGCGCATCACACGGATGGCAATTTCACCCCGGTTGGCGATCAGGATCTTCTTGAAATCGGCCATGTGTCCCCCCCGCAGAATTTACGCGCGGTTGTACGCGTTATGCTGCACCGCAGTAAATACCCATTATTGTGTAGGCCACCACGCCCGGCTGCGGGTGCAGTGATCGCGCGTTAGCAGGTGATAATGCAGGAACATTCTGCGAACACTCTTCCCCTTGCAGCGATGACGCGTTAAACGAAACCATGGCAGGTTTTGATGACAGCGATCCGTTTGAACCCGCCCCGCCGGTGGCCCGGTCTCAGGGTCTCTCGGCGCGGGCGATGGCGGCGCGCGGGGCTCCCTATCTGGACGATCTGAACCCTGCCCAGCGACAGGCGGTCGAGGCGCTGGACGGTCCCGTCCTGATGCTGGCAGGCGCCGGAACGGGCAAGACCAAGGCGCTGACAACGCGCATCGCGCATCTGTTGAATACCGGACATGCCCGGCCCAACGAAATCCTTGCCGTGACCTTTACCAACAAGGCCGCGCGCGAGATGAAGAACCGCGTCGGCGGGCTCTTGGGTCATCAGGTCGAAGGGATGCCGTGGCTGGGCACGTTCCATGCCATCTGCGTCAAGCTTTTGCGTCGTCATGCCGAACTGGTCGGACTGAAATCGAATTTCACCATTCTGGACACGGATGATCAGCTCAGGCTGATGAAACAGCTGATCCAGGCCGAGAACATCGATGACAAGCGCTGGCCGGCCCGCATGCTGGCGCATCTGATCGATGGCTGGAAAAACCGGGCCCTGCGCCCCGAGGCGCTCCCGGCATCCGAGGCGGGGGCGTTCAACCATCGTGGCGCAGAGCTTTATGCCGCCTATCAGGCGCGGCTGAAAACCCTGAATGCGGTCGATTTCGGTGACCTGCTGTTGCATGTTGTTTATATTTTTCAAACACATGCAGACATTCTGGAAAAATACCAGCACTGGTTTCGCTACATACTGGTGGATGAGTATCAGGACACGAATGTCGCCCAGTATCTCTGGCTCAGGCTGCTGGCGGGCGGGCATCAGAATATCTGCTGCGTCGGCGATGACGATCAGTCGATCTATGGCTGGCGCGGTGCAGAGGTCGGCAATATCCTGCGGTTTGAAAAAGATTTTCCGGGCGCCAAGGTCGTGCGGCTCGAGCAGAATTACCGCTCCACCCCGCATATCCTGGCCGCAGCCTCCGGCGTGATCTCGGCCAATGCCGGACGGCTGGGCAAGACGCTCTGGACCGAGGCGGAAGAGGGCGAGAAACTGCGCCTGATCGGTCATTGGGACGGCGAGGAAGAGGCCCGATGGATCGGTGAAGAGATTGAATCGATGCAAGTCGGCACGCGTGGTCTGCCGCCTTACGGGCTCGAGGATATGGCCATCCTCGTCCGCGCCTCCCACCAGATGCGCGCGTTCGAGGATCGTTTCCTGACCATCGGTCTGCCTTACCGCGTCATCGGCGGCCCGCGTTTCTATGAGCGCATGGAAATCCGCGATGCCATGGCCTATTTCCGTCTTGCCGTCAGCCCCGATGACGATCTGGCATTCGACCGCATCGTCAACACGCCCAAGCGCGGACTGGGCGACAAGGCGCAGCAGAAAATCCAGTCTGCCGCCCGCGCAAACGGTGTTTCCCTGCTCGAGGGCGCGCGGCTCTTGCTGGCGTCGCAGGGTCTGGGCGGCAAGGGCGGAAAGGAACTGGCGATATTGGTGGCGGGGATCGATCGCTGGGGCGCGGCGGTGCGCGCGCAGCAGACGAGCCACATCGAACAGGCCGAGATTATCCTCGATGAATCGGGCTATACCGCCATGTGGCAGGACGACAAAACGCCCGAGGCACCGGGGCGGCTCGAAAACCTCAAGGAACTGGTCAAGGCCCTGGAAAGCTTTGACAATCTGCAAGGGTTTCTTGAGCATGTTTCGCTGGTCATGGACAATGAATCCGAAGGCGACGGCGAGAAGGTATCGATCATGACGCTGCACGCGGCCAAGGGGCTGGAATTTCCGGCGGTGTTCCTGCCGGGTTGGGAAGATGGCTTGTTCCCCTCGCAGCGGTCGATGGATGAAAGCGGGCTCAAGGGGCTGGAGGAAGAGCGTCGCCTTGCCTATGTCGGCATCACCCGGGCCGAAGAGGTCTGTACCATCTCATTCGCGGGCAACCGCCGCGTCTTTGGCCAGTGGCAATCGGCGCTGCCGTCGCGCTTCATCGATGAATTGCCGGATGATCATGTCACTGTGCTGACGCCGCCGGGGCTCTATGGCGGTGGCTATGGCGCGGCGGCGCAATCCGGTCTCGAGGAACGCGCAAGCAACGCCAATGTCTATAATTCCCCCGGCTGGCGCCGAATGCAGGAGCGGAGCCAGACACGTGGCACCAGCCAGCCCCGCGAAAGCCGCAACATCACCATCGACAGCGCCGCCATCAGCAGCTTTGCCGAAGGCGACCGTGTCTTTCACCAGAAATTCGGCTATGGCCGGATCAGCGGGATCGAGGGTGACAAGCTTGATATCGCCTTTGACAAGGCGGGCGAGAAAAAGGTGGTGTCGCGGTTTGTGGTCCCGGCCGGCAATGCCGACGAGATTCCGTTCTGATCGCCCTGCCTCCACCCGCCCGGACAGCAGGACGGGAGAGGTATATCATTGAAACAGAAAGCTATTCCATCACGGGGATGGAAAATTCGCCGCCTTCCTTGATACCCGACGGCCAGCGGGCCGTGACGGTCTTGGTGCGGGTATAGAATTTGAACGCATCCGGACCGTGCTGGTTCAGATCGCCAAAGACGGATTTCTTCCAGCCGCCGAATGTGTGATAGGCCAGCGGCACCGGGATGGGGACATTGACGCCGACCATGCCGATATTGATCCGGTTGGCGAAATCGCGCGCGGTGTCGCCGTCGCGGGTAAAGATCGCGGTGCCATTGCCATATTCATGATCCATGGCAAGGCCGATCGCCTCTTCATAGGTTTGCGCGCGTACGGTTGACAGGACAGGGCCGAAAATCTCGGTCTTGTAGATGTCCATATCCTTGGTCACCCGGTCAAAGAGATGCGCGCCCACGAAAAAGCCTTCCTCGTAGCCCTGCATCGCAAAACCACGCCCATCAACCACCAGTTCTGCCCCCTGATCGACGCCGGATTGCACCAGCCGTTCGATATTGGCCTTGGCAGCGGCGGTGACGACGGGGCCGAAATCGACATCATTGCCGGCGGTATAGGGACCGACCTTCAGCTTTTCGATCCGCGGCACCAGTTTGCTGATCAGCCGGTCGGCAGTTTCATCGCCCACGGGCACGGCCACTGATATCGCCATGCAGCGTTCACCGGCCGCGCCATAGCCCGCACCCACCAGCGCATCCGCCGCCTGGTCCATATCCGCATCCGGCATGACGATCATGTGGTTCTTGGCCCCGCCAAAACACTGTACCCGTTTGCCGTTCGCGCAGCCCGTGGCATAGATATACGCCGCGATGGGTGTCGAGCCGACAAAGCCGATGGATTGCACGATATCGCTGTGCAAAAGGGCATCGACGGCCTCTTTGTCGCCATTGACAACCTGCAAAACCCCATCTGGCAACCCGGCCTCCTGCATCAGCTCGGCCAGCATCAGCGGCACTGACGGGTCACGCTCAGATGGTTTGAGGATGAAGGCATTGCCACAGGCCAGCGCCGGGGCAAACATCCACATCGGGATCATGGCCGGGAAGTTGAACGGTGTGATCCCGGCGGTGACGCCAAGGGGCTGGCGCATCGAATACATGTCGATGCCGGGCCCGGCGCTGTCGGTGAACTCACCCTTCAGGAGATGCGGTGCACCGATGCAATATTCCACCACCTCGAGCCCGCGCTGAACGTCGCCCGCTGCATCCGGAAGGGTCTTGCCGTGCTCGCGCGACAGCGCCTCGGCCAGCTTGTCCATGTCCCGGTTCAGAAGCGAGACGAATTTCATCAGCACCCGGGCGCGGCGCTGCGGGTTTGTCGCGGCCCATGCGGGCTGGGCGGCCTGCGCACCGGCAATCGCCGCATCCACCTCGGCGGTCGAGGCCAGCGGACACCGGGCCTGAACCTCCCCTGTTGCCGGGTTGAAGACATCCGCGCTACGGCCCGAGGTCCCTTTGACCCGCTTGCCGTTGATCCAGTGTGTGAGGTCGGTCATATCGCTCTCCTTTAGGCTTCGCCGCCTTTTACTCTTGCAATTTTGTGCTGAACAGAGGCAGAATTTCAAATGAGGTTTGCAGTTTTATAGGTATGACAATTGACCAACTGGGATGACATGCGCATCTTTCTGGCGGTTGCCCGCACCGAGAGCCTGTCGGGTGCGGGGCGGATGCTCAAGCTTGACCCGGCCACGATCGGACGACGTATTCAACGCCTAGAAGAGGCGATGGATGTCGCGCTTTTCATCAAGACACCCCAGGGCTACACGCTGACCGAGGGCGGCCAGCGCGTGATGGAGCCCGCCCTGCGTGCCGAGCAGGCAATCATCGGGGCCGAGGACGCGGTAACCGGCCCCACGGACAGTCTGCATGGCGTGATTCGCATCGGCGCGCCTGACGGTTGTGCCAATTTCCTGCTGCCCCAGATCGTGGCCCAGATCAGCGAAGAAAACCCCGCGCTCGAAATTCAGATCGTCGCGCTGCCGCGCATCTTCAACCTGACCCGCCGCGAGGCCGATATCGCCATCGCCGTCAGCGCGCCGACCGCCGGACGGCTCAGCGTCAAGAAGGTCACCGATTACAAGCTGTCGCTGGCCTGCGCGCGGCCCTACTGGCGCGATCATGGGCCGGTGAATTCGGTTGGTGAACTCAAGGATCAGAAAATCATCGGCTATATCCCCGACATGATTTTTGACAGCGAACTGGATTACCTGACCGAGATCGGTATCGGCCGCCCGACGCTGGCCTCGAATTCGGTTGCCGTGCAGATGCAGATGATCCGCCACGGTGCCGGCATCGGTATCGCCCATGATTTTGTGATCGCCTCGCATGGGCGCGTGCGCAGGGTCCTGCCCGACGAGGTTGCGCTGACCCGCAGTTTCTATCTTGTGCGTCACGCCGATGACCGCAAGGTGGCGCGGCTCAACAAGTTTTCGGACCGGCTCTCTGATTTGTTGAAATCCGAGGTGCAGCGCCTCGAGGCGACGGTCTGAACCCTTGTAATTCTGCCCGGTTTATGCTGCGACTGCACAAACTGGAAAGGCAGCTTTGATATGCGCATTGGTCTCTACCCGGGAACATTTGACCCGATCACGCTCGGTCATATCGACATCATCCGCCGCGCTGCAGCGCTCGTGGACCGGCTGGTTATCGGTGTTGCGATCAATCGCGACAAGGGGCCTCTTTTCGACCTCGACAGCCGTGTCGCCATGATCGAGGCCGAGTGCGCCACATTGTCCGAGGTTACGGGCACCGAAATCATTGCCCACCCTTTTGAAAATCTGCTGATCGATTGCGCGCGCGATGTGGGCGCGCAGATCATCGTGCGTGGCCTCAGGGCGGTTGCGGATTTCGAGTATGAATATCAGATGGTTGGCATGAACCGTGCGCTGGACGATTCGGTCGAAACGGTCTTTCTGATGGCCGAGGCGCGGCATCAGGCCATCGCCTCGAAACTGGTCAAGGAAATCGCGCGGCTGGGTGGTGACGTGTCGAAATTCGTCACGCCCGCCGTCAAGACGGCGCTGGATCAGCGCTTCGGCTGACCCGGATGACCGGGCTGACTGAACTGATTGGGCGTGGCGGGCATCATGCCCGCGCGACGACGGCCTTAAGAGGATCAGAGATGTTTGGCCATCTCGACCGCCGTATCGGCCATGCGGTTGGAAAAGCCCCATTCATTGTCATACCAGCTCAGGACGCGGCACATAGTGCCCTCCATCACCTTGGTCTGATCGGTGGCAAAGATCGATGAATGCGGATCGTGGTTGAAATCCATCGACACCAGCTTGTCATCGGTCACGTCCAGCACGCCTTTCAGCGCGCCGCCGGCGGCGGATTTCATCGCGGCGTTGATCTCTTCTACGCTGGTTTCGCGCGTGGCTTCAAAGGTCAGGTCCACGACCGAGACATTGGGCGTCGGCACCCGGATCGCGACACCGTCCAGACGACCGTTCAGTTCCGGCAGGACAAGCCCGACCGCCCGCGCAGCGCCTGTTGAGGTCGGGATCATCGACATCGCCGCGGCGCGCGCGCGATAGAGATCCTTGTGCATCGTGTCCAGCGTCGGCTGATCGCCGGTATAGGAATGGATCGTTGTCATCAGCCCGCGTTTGATGCCGACGCTGTCATTCAGCACCTTGGCCACGGGGGCAAGGCAATTGGTTGTGCAGGATGCATTGGATACGACGATATCGTCGCCTGTCAGGCTGTCATGGTTTACGCCATAGACGATGGTTTTGTCCGCCCCGGCGGAAGGCGCGGAAACCAGCACGCGCGATGATCCGTTCTCCAGATGGGCGGCGGCCTTGTCGCGGGCGGTGAAAATGCCGGTGCATTCAAACACGATATCGACATCCTGCCACGGAAGCTCTGCCGGGTTGCGGATGGCCGTCACCCGGATCGGCCCGCGGCCCACATCGATCGTGCTGTCGGTTGTTGTGACCGTCGCGGGAAACCGGCCATGCACGGAATCGAACCTGAGCAGATGCGCATTGGTCTCGACCGGGCCCAGATCGTTGATGGCGACAACCTCGATATCCGTGCGCCCGGTCTCGATGATGCTCCGCAGGACGTTGCGTCCGATACGTCCAAATCCGTTAATCGCAACCCTGACTGCCATGTTTCACCCGATCCAAGAGAATTTGTTAGCGCTAACAAACCAATTATGGATGAAAGTCAACCGGATTCAAGTGCTGGTGGTCGCGATGCGTCAATTCGGCGGCCGCGTTCCGGCGCGTTACCGCCAGAATTTCAGCCATTCATTCAGTTCCAGAAATTTGCGCGCCAGAAACAGGGAATAGCCCATGTCATACTGATAGTAATCATAGCCCAACAGGCCAATAATAACCAATCCGCAGATAACCGCCAATCCGTTCGTCATGTGCCCGAACCGGATCAGCGCCGGTCCCCGTTAGTGCAACAGGCGCCCCATCGCCGCGGCGACATCAGCCATACGGCACGAGAAACCCCATTCATTATCGTACCATGCTAGCACGCGAACGGTGCGCCCGCCCACCACTTTCGTCTGATCAGGGGCGAAAATCGAGGAATGGGTCGTGTGGTTGAAATCGATGGAAACCTTGGGTTCGGGATCATAGGCCAGTACCGCGCCCATATGGCCCAGTGCCGCCTCGCGCACGACCTCGTTCACATCCGCCACCGTGACATCTTTGGACGCCTCGAATGTCAGATCAACCGCCGAGACATTGGGGGTGGGCACGCGCATCGCGGTGCCGTCCAGCCGCCCGGCCAGTTCGGGCAGCACCTCGCCCAGCGCCTTGGCCGCGCCCGTCGAGGTCGGGATCATCGCCATGGCGGCGGCGCGGGCGCGATACAGATCCTTGTGACGGCGGTCCAGCGTCGGCTGATCACCGGTATAGGAATGGATCGTCGTCATGATCCCGCGCTCGATGCCGATGGCGTCGTTCAGCACCTTGGCCAGCGGCGCGAGGCAATTGGTGGTGCAGGACCCGTTCGAGACGAGGCGATCAGTGTCGACCATGTCGCGGTGGTTGACGCCATAGACAACCGTGCGGTCGACCTCTTTCGCCGGGGCCGAGATCAGCACCTTGCGCGCCCCGCGCTCCAGATGGATCTGCGATTGTGGGCCGCTGTTGAAATTGCCAGTGCATTCCAGCACCACATCAACCCCGTCCCAGTCCAGCTCAGCCGGGTCATAGGTTGAAAATACCTTCATCGGGCCGCGACCGATATCCATCGTGTCACCCGATACCCGCACCTCGCCGCCATAACGGCCATGGACCGAGTCATAGCGCAGCAGATGGGCGTTGGTCTCAATGGGGCCCGTGGCATTGATCTTGACCACCTGAACGTCATTGCGCGCGCTTTCGGCGATATGCGCCAGCGTGCTGCGCCCGATACGCCCGAACCCGTTGATCCCAACCGTGACAGTCATCCGCGTCTCCTTGATCATCATCCGATCATCTTGTCTTTGCGGGTTCTCTAGCAATCAATGCTTACCGGCCCAAGAAGAAAACGGAATTTTCTCAGTATGTTAGCGCAAACCTTTCCGGGATTTCCCGTGTTAGCGCAAACAAGGGCGCACAAATGAAACGGGCGATCCCGTTAACGGGACCGCCCGAAGACGTGTCTGCGACTCAGTTTGCGCTAACTTACCCGGCGGTCCAGTTGCCCGACAAGACCTGCTTGACCTTGTCGGCGGTCGCCTCGGCCGTGATGCCGTATTTTTCAAACAGGGTACCGGCCGGTGCGGATGCGCCGAAATCGCTCATACCCACAAAGGCGGATTTTTCACGCCGCCCGCGTTCACCATAAAGCCACGTATCCCAGCCCTGGCGCACGCCGGCCTCGATGGCAACGCGCACCGGCCCGCCGGGCAGAACGCGCTTGCGATAGGCCTCGTCCTGCGCGGCAAAGAGCTCCATCGACGGCATCGAGACAACGCGCGTGCCGATCCCCTCGTTCTGCAGGATATCGCGCGCGGCCAGCGCCACCGATACCTCAGAGCCCGAGGCGATCAGGATCGCCATGCGCTTGCCCTCGGAATCGGCCAGCACATAGGCGCCCTGGGCGGTCAGGTTCTTGTTGGTGTGCTTGGCGCGTACCGTCGGCAGCCCCTGGCGCGACAGCGCCAGCACAGTTGGCGTCTTGTCCGCCGTCAGCGCGATTTCCCACGCCTCGGCGGTCTCGACCGTATCGGCGGGACGGATCACCGTCATGTTGGGCGTCGCGCGCGACAAGGCCAGATGCTCGACCGGCTGGTGTGTCGGGCCGTCCTCGCCCAGCCCGATGGAATCATGCGTCATCACATATGTGACCGGCAGTTTCATCAGCGCCGAAAGCCGCATCGAAGGGCGGGCATAATCGGTAAAGCACATGAACGTCCCGCCATAAGGGCGCACGCCCCCGTGCAGCGCCATCCCGTTCATTGCCGCCGCCATGCCATGCTCGCGAATACCGTAATAGAGATAGCGTCCCTTGCGGTTGTCGGGGCCATGAACGCCCAGATCAGGGGTCAGCGTGTTGTTCGAGCCGGTCAGGTCCGCCGATCCGCCAATGGTTTCGGCCATGACGGGATTGACCGCCGCCAGCACCATTTCCGAAGATTTGCGGGTCGCGACCTTGGGCTGATCGGCTATTGCGGCCTTTTTCACGCCCCGGATGGCTGCGGCCAGTCGTTTGGGCGCATCGCCCGCCAGCGCGCGGTTGAATTCGGCCCGGCGATTGTCCGACAGCGCGTCGAACCGCGCCTGCCACTCGGCCCGGGCCGCCGCACCCCGGCTGCCGATGGCCTCCCATGCCGATTTGATGTCGGCGGGTATTTCAAACGGGCCGTGATCCCAGCCATAGACCTTGCGGGTCTCGGCGATCAGGTCGGGCGAGGTCAGCGCACCATGTCCCTTGGACGTATCCTGCGCCGACGACCCCAGTGCGATATGCGTCTTGCAGGCGATCATCGACGGCTTGTTCGACGCTTTCGCTTGGGTGATCGCCCGGTCGATATCGTCCGGGTCATGGCCGTCACATTCAAAAACAGACCAGCCTGCGGCCTTGAAGCGCAGGCTCTGGTCGGTGACATCGGCAATCGATACCGCGCCGTCGATCGTGATGCCGTTATTGTCCCAGAAAACGATCAGCTTCGACAGTTTCTGCTTGCCGGCCAAGCCGATGGCCTCGTGGCTGACACCTTCCATCAGGCAGCCATCACCGTCGATGACATAGGTATGGTGATCGACGATTTTCTTGCCGTAGCGCGCGCGCTGCACTTCTTCGGCCAGCGCAAAGCCGACGGCATTGGCGATACCCTGACCCAGCGGGCCGGTCGTGGTTTCCACGCCCGTGGCATGGCCGAATTCGGGATGACCTGCGGTGATCGCCCCCCATTGGCGGAAATTCCGGATCTGCTCGATCGTCATGTCGGCATAGCCCGTCAGGTGCAGCAGCGAATAGATCAGCATCGATCCGTGCCCGGCTGACAGGATGAACCGGTCCCGGTCAGGCCAGAGCGGTGCGGACGCATCAAATTTCAGGTGCTTTTCAAAGAGCACCGTGGCCACGTCGGCCATGCCCATCGGCATGCCGGAATGCCCGGAATTCGCGGCCGCAACCGCATCCAGCGTCAGCACACGGATCGCGGCCGCCCTGGCCCAGTGCTCCGGATGCGCTTTGCGAATGGCGTCAATATCCATGGAATGCCCCCTGTTCAGCGTCAGGCGGGTCTTAGCAGCCTGTTTGGGAAGTGCAAGGCTTGGGGTTTTCCAATTCATACTGGCATGGGCTAGACTTGAAAAATACACGATTCGGGTCAGCATTGACCCGCAAGACAAGTGGGAGGCTTCGGATGGCGGAATTGAGCGAACTGGAAAAGCGGATCAGCGATGCGCTGGACCGCGTGGGCAATGCGCTGAACGCGCCGCTGCCCGCCGGTGATGACGGATCGGCCGCGCTGGACGAGGAACGCGAGGCCAACGCCCAACTGGAGGCACGCCTGAAATCGGTGCGCGAAAAAGCCGAGGAACAGGGACTGGAGATGAGCGCCAAGATCGCCGAACTGACCAGTCGTCTGTCGGCCGAGGAAGACCGCGCCGAGGCGCTGGCGCGCGCCAATGAGGAACTGGTCGAGGCCGCCAATGACGGCGGCGGGCCGTCCGAGACAGAGATGAACGCCGAAATCGAGGCGCTCAAGGCGGCGCGGGTCGCTGATCTGGCCGAGATGGACGCGATCCTTGCGGAAATGAAACCACTGGTCGGAGGGGCGTGAAATGGCCGAGGTTACCATCGAGATCGGCGGGCGCGCCTTCGAAGTGTCGTGCCAGGACGGCGAAGAGCATTTTCTGAAATCCGCTGCGGTGTTGCTGGACAACGAGGCGTCGGTGCTGAACGACCAGATCGGTCGCCTGCCCGAAGCGCGGATGCTCTTGATGTCGGGGCTGATGCTGGCGGACAAGACGGCGGGCCTGTCGGACGAATTGCAATCAGCGCAGGCGCAGATCGAAGAGATGCGCGCGAGGCTGGAGACGCTCGAAAACGCGCCCGCGCCCGAACCCGAGCGGATGGAAGTGGCCGTCATCCCCGACAGCGTGCAGGACAGTTTTGCCGAAATCGCCGCCCGCGCCGAGGCGCTGGCCCATCAGGCCGAGGAAAAGCTGGCCGGGTAGCGACCGGCGGATTTTCAGAGAAAGAGCCGGAACGCAGATGTGTGAAAAAAAGGGGGCGTCGCCCCCTCTTTGGCCCTGCGGGGCCAAATTCACCCCGAAGGTATTTGAAGAACAATGAAACGCCAGAGGGCCGTCAGGCGTTGGCTTCGCGGATCTTGTCGGCGGCGTCCTTGTCATAGGTGACGCCGTTCTCGTCAAACAGCGTGTCCAGCTCGCCCGAAAGTGTCATTTCGGTGATGATGTCGCAGCCGCCCACGAACTCGCCTTTGACATAAAGCTGCGGGATGGTGGGCCAGTCCGAGAAATCCTTGATCCCCTGGCGGATGGCGTCATCCTCGAGAACGTTGATGTCCTGATAGGTGATGCCCATGTAATTCAGCACCCCCGCCACGCGCGATGAAAATCCGCATTGCGGCTGGGATTTCGTGCCTTTCATGAACAGGACGACATCATTGTCGGCCACGGTTTCCTTGATCCGGGTTTCTGCATCGGCCATTTCGGTCACTCCTTGGCTCGGTCCGGCCGGGTGAGGCCGTGCCGGGGTATCGATTGGGTTATTCGGGTGGTTTTGTCGTCAGCGCCAGCGCGTGCAGATCACCCGCCGGGCCATCCATCCGGCCCTTGAGCGCGGCATAGACGGCGCGTTGCTGCTGGACGCGGTTTTTGCCGCGAAAGCTCTCGTCGATCACTTCGGCCGCATAATGGTTTCCGTCGCCGGCCAGATCGGTGATGGTGATCTGTGCCTCGGGAAAGCTTTCGCGGATCAGTTCTTCGATTTCGCGTGCCTGCATCGCCATGGTTCGTCTCCTTGCTCAAGAGGTAGTTCGATCACCGCCAACCTGCAAGGTAGGGATCACCGAATTGCCGCGGCAAAGGCGGATTGGTGGATCGCGGTCAGTTCGGCCAGCGGCGCCGAGACGCCGCCAAGCCTGACATCCGCCCCGCCAAAACGCCCCACCGTCAGAAGCGGGACGCCAGATTGGCCGGCCGCGATCATCAGCGCCTCGGCCTTGTCAAATGAGCAGGCGATCAGATACCGGGCCTGATCCTCGCCAAAGAGCGTTGCGCAATCTTCGGCATCCAGCGCCACGCCCACCCCGGCATCGGCGGCCATTTCGAACGCGGCCAGCGCCAGCCCGCCATCGGCCAGATCGGTCACCGCGCCGATCAGGTCACGGTTGTCGCGGATGAACTGGCCGTGTATCTGTTCGGCCAGCAGATCGACCGCGGGCGCGTCGCCGTCTTCGCGGTTGAAGACCTCGGCCAGAAGTGCCGACTGGCCCAGATGGCCTGTGGTTTCACCCACCAGAAGAGCCAGGTGCCCGTCGCGCGGCTGGCCGCTGATCAGCGCGTCAAGGCTCTCGATCAGGCCGACCGCCCCGATGGTGGGTGTGGGCAGGATGGGCGCGCCATCGGTTTCGTTATAGAGCGAGACATTGCCCGAGACGATGGGCATATCCAGCGCCGCGCAGGCCGCGCCGATGCCGCGGATCGCACCCACGAGCTGGCCCATGATCTCGGGCTTTTCGGGATTGCCGAAATTCAGGTTGTCGGTACTGGCCAGCGGGCGCGCACCCCGCGCCGAGAGGTTGCGATAGGCCTCGGCCACGGCCTGTTTGCCGCCCTCGAACGGGTTGGCGCGCACATAGCGCGGTGTCACATCGGCGGTGAAGGCCAGCGCCTTGTCGGTGCCGTGCACACGGATGACGCCCGCACCGGTGCCGGGTGTCAGAACCGTATCGCCCATGACCATGGTGTCATATTGCTCCCAGACCCATGATTTGCTGGCATAGTTCGGTGATGAAATCAGCGATTTCAGCGCATCGACAGGGTTCAGCTCGGGCACATCGGCCAGCGGTTCGGCGGCCGGGGTTTCGACCCAGGGGCGATCATATTCCGGCGCCGTACCCGACAGCGCCTTGAGCGGCAGGTCAGCCATGACCCGGCCCCTGAATTCGACGATGAAACGGTCCTCGGCAATGGTTTCGCCGACAACGGCAAAATCGAGGTCCCATTTGTCGAAAATCGCCTTGGCCTGATCCTCGAGCGCCGGGTTCAGCACCATCAGCATGCGCTCCTGACTTTCCGAGAGCATCATCTCGTAGGCGGTCATGGCGTCTTCGCGTACGGGCACCGCGTCCAGCGTCAGCCGCACACCCAGATCACCCTTGTCGCCCATTTCAACCGCCGAGCATGTCAGCCCGGCAGCACCCATGTCCTGTATCGAGATCACCGCGCCTGTCTGCATCAGTTCCAGACAGGCCTCCATCAGGCGTTTTTCGGTAAAGGGGTCGCCGACCTGTACGGTCGGGCGCTTTTCCTCGATCGTGTCATCGAATTCGGCCGAGGCCATGGTGGCCCCGCCAACGCCGTCGCGCCCCGTCTTGGCGCCAAGATAAACCACCGGCATGCCCACGCCCGAGGCGGCGGAATAGAAGATGCTGTCGCTTTGGGCCAGCCCGGCGGCAAAGGCATTGACCAGACAATTGCCGTTATAGGCCGGGTGAAAACGAACCTCGCCGCCCACGGTCGGGACGCCGAAACAATTGCCATAGCCGCCGATCCCCTCGACCACACCGCTGACGAGGCTTTTGGTTTTCGGATGCGCGATCTCGCCAAAGCTGAGCGCGTTCATCGCCGCCACGGGCCGGGCGCCCATGGTAAAGACGTCGCGCAGAATGCCGCCCACACCGGTGGCCGCGCCCTGATAGGGCTCAATATAACTGGGGTGGTTGTGGCTCTCCATCTTGAAGACCACCGCCTGACCGTCGCCAATATCAACGACGCCTGCATTCTCGCCCGGACCGCAAATCACCTGTGGCCCTTCGGTGGGCAGGGTACGCAGCCATTTCTTCGAGGATTTGTAGGAACAATGCTCGTTCCACATCGCTGAAAAGATGCCAAGCTCGGTATAGCTGGGCGCGCGGTCCAGCAGATCAAGAATGCGCTGATATTCGTCGGGTTTCAGCCCGTGCGCCTCTATCAGCGCCTCGGTGATCTCAGGCTCGGCCATGCATGTCCCCCGGGTGGTCCGTTTCGCGCGCTTTTATGGGATGGTGCGCCCAAGCGAAAGGGGCGTCACGTCGCATTGGCCGGGGCCGGACATGCGATTGGACAAAAAAAAGGCCGAGACAAGCTCGGCCTAGTCCAACAGGGAGGTAGAAGGAGATCATCTCTCGCTTCTGATCTTCAGATAGGGGTGAGGATTTCACCAATCAAGCTAATTTGTAAGCAAACAATGCATACCCGCCATGCACTCGGCACATATCCGCACATCATGCGCCGGAAGTGCTTAATTTATAAGCATTCTAGAAACTGTCAGCCATCCCGTGCCGATTTCAGCTTTCGGCGGTGGGCGATGATTTCCTGTTCGACAAAGTCGCGAAAGGCGTGAATGCGCTTGGATTGGCGCAATTCTTCGGGATAGGCCAGAAAAACCGGCACCTCGCCCGATTCGATCTCGGGCAGGACGCGGACCAGATCGGGAAAGTCGTCGGTGATATAGTCGGGCAGCACGCCGACACCCAGATCATGCAGCGCCGCCTGCAGCACACCGAAATAGTTGTTCACGTTCAGGACCGATGCCATCCCCTCGGCCATCAGGTCGCGCACCAGCTTGGCACCTGCGCCCACCTGTGCGCTTTCGCTGGCCTGACAGATCAGGCGGCGTTCCTTGAGGTCGGTCAGGCTGTTGATCGGTCCCAGCTTCTCGATATAGCCGGGCGAGGCATACAGCTGCATGCGCACGCTCATCAGCCGTTTGCGGATCAGATCGGCCTGGCTCGGTTCTTTCATGCGGATGGCGACATCGGCCTCGCGCATGGGCAGGTCCAGAACCCGCTCTTCCAGCATCAGTTCGACATTCAGTTCGGGATAGCGGTCAAAAAGCGTCGTCAGGCGCGGCGCCAGCCAGAGCGAGCCGAAACCGATGGTCGTCGTCACCCTCAGCTTGCCGAACACTTCTTCGTCGCTGTCATGGATACGCGCCGAAGCCGCCTCCAGACGTTTGGCCATGGCCGACGTTGCATCAAAGAGCAGCTCTCCCTGCTCGGTCAGAATCAGCCCCCGCGCATGGCGATGAAACAGCGTCGCGTTCAGGCTTTCCTCCAGCGCGCGGATCTGGCGGCTGACGGCTGACTGGCTCAGATGCAGCGTGTCACCCGCATGGGTCAGGCTGCCTGCATCCGCAACTGCGTGAAAAATCCGTAACTTGTCCCAATCCATCGCCAGCCTCACCGGTTTGGCACTGCATATTCGGTCAGATCACATCTGCAAACGAAAAAGTGCTTTGTAGGTCAGCAAATATGACCTAATATAGGGGCAGGACCACATCAACAACGGACCACCGATGAGCCTGCAAGATGTCCGCCTGTCCGACAGGTATGATCTGAACAAATCCCCGGTTTTGCTGAACGGCACACAGGCGCTGGTGCGCCTGATGCTGAACCAGGCGGCACGTGACCGGGCCGCAGGGCTGAATACCGCGGGGCTGGTCACCGGCTATCGCGGATCACCGCTTGGTGCGGTTGATCAGCAGATGGAGCGCGCCACGCGCGAGCTCGAGGCGGCCAATGTCGTTTTTCAGTACGGGCTGAACGAAGATCTTGCGGCAACAGCACTTTGGGGCAGCCAGCAGGCCGAACTCAGGGGCGAGGGGCGTTATGACGGTGTCTTTGGCCTCTGGTACGGCAAGGGGCCGGGCGTCGACCGTTCGGGCGATGTGTTTCGCCATGTCAACATGGCCGGAACCTCGGCCCATGGCGGTGTCATCGCGGCGATGGGCGATGATCATACCGGCGAAAGCTCGACCACGCTGCATCAGTCCGAATGGACGATGGTCGACAGCTACATGCCCATCCTCTCGCCTGCCGGCGTGCAGGAAATTCTGGATTTCGGCCTCTTTGGCTATGCTTTGTCGCGCTATAGCGGGCTCTGGGTCGGGCTGAAGTGCATGAAGGACACGGTCGAAGTGACCTCGGTCGTCGATGCCGACCCGCTTGCCGCGCGATTTGTCACGCCCGATTTCACCATGCCGCCGGGCGGGCTGAATATCCGGCTGAACGATACACCCCACGCCCAGGAAGAGCGTGTGATCGACTATCGCCGCCACGCGGCCGAGGCCTTTGGCCGCGCCAACCGGTTCGACCGGCGCGTGCTGGGCAAACCGGGGGCGAAAGTCGGTTTCGTGGCCGCCGGCAAGAACTGGCTCGATCTGACCCACGCGCTGAACCTTCTCGGCATCGACGCCGCCGAAGCCGAACGGCTGGGCATCACCACCTACAAGGTCGGCATGACATGGCCTCTCGATTTCGAAAGCTTTCGCGAATGGGCCGAGGGTGTCGATCTGATCGTGATCGTCGAGGAAAAGCGCAAGCTGATCGAGGTGCAGGCCAAGGAGGCGATATTCAACAACCGGCAGGGCCGACGGCTTTACGGCGGCGAGAATGACCGGGGTGAAACACTTTTTCAAACCAAGATGGACCTCGATCCGGTCACCGTGGCCACCAAGCTCGGCCATATCCTGATCGATGAAGGCCGCGCCACCGATGCGATGCGCGACGCGATCGAACGTCTGGATGAGGCGCGCAAGGCCGATAATGCACAGGATCTGGCGGCGCGCCTGCCCTATTTCTGCTCGGGCTGTCCGCATAATTCATCAACCAAACTGCCCGAAGGCGCGCGTGCCTATGCCGGGATCGGCTGCCACTACATGGTTCAGTGGATGGACCGTGAAACCGTGGGCTACACCCATATGGGCGGCGAAGGCGCCAACTGGATCGGCGAGGCACCGTTTTCCAAACGCGACCACGTTTTCCAGAATCTGGGCGACGGCACCTATAACCACTCCGGTATTCAGGCCATCCGTGCCGCCATCGCTGCAAATACAAACATCACCTACAAGATCCTGTTCAACGACGCGGTCGCCATGACCGGCGGGCAAACCAACGAGGGCGGGCTCGATGCCTATCGCATCGTCAACGAGGTCCTGTCATTCGGCCCCTCCGAAGTGGTCGTCGTCTATGACCCGAAAGAGGCGTTCGATCCCGCCGGTCTGCCATCCGGCGTGTCCGCCTATCCGCGCGAAGACCTGGGGCAGGTTCAGGAACGGTTAAGCCGGATCAAAGGGGTCACCGTGCTGGTCTATGTTCAGACCTGCGCCGCCGAAAAACGCCGCCGACGCAAACGCGGCACCCTTCCCGATCCGGAAAGCCGCGTCTTTATCAATACCGATATCTGCGAGGGCTGCGGCGATTGCGGGGTACAGTCGAACTGCGTTTCGATTATTCCGGTCGAAACCGAATTCGGGCGCAAACGCGCGGTCGACCAGTCCAGCTGCAACACGGATTTTTCATGCATTCAGGGGTTCTGCCCCTCTTTCGTCTCGGTCGAAGGTGCGGTGCTGCGCAAATCCGCAGGCCGCCGGATAGACCTGCCAAGCCTGCCCGAACCCACGCTGCCCGCCATCGACGGCACCTATAACATGGTCATCACCGGGGTCGGCGGCACCGGCGTCGTGACCATTGGCGCCAGTATCGCGATGGCGGCGCATCTGGATAGCAAGGGCGTGGGCATGATGGAAATGGCGGGGCTGGCGCAAAAGGGCGGCGCGGTCCATGTCCATTGCCGGTTGGCCAATTCCCCGCGCGAGATTGACGCCGTGCGCGTTTCCGTGGGCGAGGCGCATGCCCTGATCGGCGGCGATCTGGTGGTATCCGCCGGGGCCAAGACGCTGGGCCTCCTGCGGTCGGGTCAGACCGGCGCGGTGGTCAACTCGCACGAGGCGATCACCGGCGATTTCACCCGCGACACCGGTTTCCGGCTGCCGGGTCAGGAACTCGCGCTCGCGCTCGAAGCGCGGCTCAAGGACGATCTTCATCTTTTCGATGCCTCGCGACTGGCGCGCGAATTACTGGGCGATTCGATCTATTCGAACATGCTGCTTCTGGGGGCGATCTGGCAGATGGGGCGTCTGCCGCTCAGCGGCGAAGCGCTGCGTCAGGCGATCCGGCTGAACGGGGCGGCGGTCGACAATAACCTGCGCGCCTTCGAGATCGGGCGCTGGGCGGTCCTGCATCCGCGAAAAACGCGCGAGATACTCGACAGCAAAGTGGTGGAACTGCCTGCCACGCTCGCCGACAGGATCGCCCTGCGCGACCGGCATCTGGCCGCCTATCAGGGCCCCGCGCTGGTTCAGCGCTATCACGCGCTGCTTGATCTTTGCCCCGATGACGACCTGCGCGCCGCTGTCGCCGAAGGGTTTCACAAACTCCTGACCTACAAGGACGAGTACGAGGTCGCGCGGCTGCACCTCGAAACGGCTGGCAAGGCCCGCGCTGAATTTGATGGGCGCCTGCGCCTGACCTATCACCTCGCACCGCCGCTCTTGTCGCGCACCGGCCCGGACGGACGGCCCGTCAAGCGCGAATTCGGTCCGTGGATGGGCCAGGTTTTCAGGCTTTTGGCCGCGCTCAAGGGGCTGCGCGGCACCCGGTTCGATCCCTTTGGCTATAGTGCCGAGCGGCGCATGGAACGCGCCCTGATCGACCAGTACGAGGCCGATATGCGCCGGGCATTCGCGCAATACGACCCCAAAACAGCCGAATCTGTCATCGCGCTGGCCCGCCTGCCGCTCTCGATCCGGGGTTTCGGCCCGGTCAAGGCCCGCGCCGAGGCCCGCGCCGCCAAAGAGCGCGAGGCATTGCTGGCGGCTATTCAGGCCGGTGGCACGGATTTGCCGCATGCCGCTGAATAATCCGGGTGCATCCGTCACCAAACTGTCATAGCCCGGCGATATGACCGCCCGGACGGGCGGCAGTACAGGGGCAAAATGAGTTCGAAACGTCAGATCGCGCGTGACATCAGCTATGCCAGTTCCGCCGAAACCCGCGGCGGGCGGGCCATCATCCGCGTGATGGAAAATGTCACTGGCAGGCTCAGGCTGATCAGGCGCGCCGAAGGGTATGAGCGTGAGATCAGGCCGGGCCACGATTTCTGGCAGGTCATGGCAGAACGCTATGGCCTCTCGCTTTCCGTCGTGGGGGGCAGTCTGGACAATATCCCCGCCACCGGCCCGCTGATCGTCATCGCCAACCACCCCTACGGCATTCTGGACGGGCTGATGCTGGGTCATATCCTGTCGCGGCGGCGTGGCGATTTCCGCATCCTTGCCCATCGCATCTTTCGTAAGGCCGGGGAACTGAACCGCATCATTCTGCCGATCAGCTTTGACCAGACCAAAGAGGCCGTAGAGCAGAACCTCGAAACACGGCGCGCGGCGCTGAGCTACCTTTCCGCCGGGGGCGCGATCGGCGTGTTTCCGGGCGGCACCGTCTCGACCTCGCGGGGAATGTTTTCTCAACCGATGGACCCGGGCTGGCGCAATTTCACCGCCCGCATGATAATCCGTTCCGGCGCCACCGTTGTGCCGGTCTTTTTCGATGGCCACAATTCGCGTCTCTTTCAGATTGCCAGCCACCTGCATTCGACCCTGCGCCTCGCGCTTCTGATCAACGAGTTCCGGGCGCGGGTGGACGAACCGGTGCGCGTGGTCATCGGCCAACCCATCGCGGGTGCGGCGCTGCGCGAACATGCCGCAGAACCCGCGGCCATGATGGACTTTCTCAGGCAATCCACGTATGCGCTGTCGCCAAAGCCGCTCAAAACCCTGGGCTATGGCTTCGAATTTGACGAGAAATACCGCACGTAACACCCATGCCGATCGGAATATTTGATTCAGGCCTTGGCGGGCTCACCGTCCTGGACGCCGTTCAGCAGAAAATGCCGGACCAGCCGCTGATCTATTTCGCCGACAGCGCCCATGCGCCTTATGGCGTACGCGATGCCGATGATGTCTACCGGCTGACCGCGCGCGCGGTTCAGCATCTTTGGGACGCGGGCTGCGATCTGGTGATTCTGGCCTGCAATACCGCATCGGCGGTGGCGCTGCGCCGGTTGCAGGAAAATCTGGTTCCCGACGGCAAACGCGTGCTGGGTGTCTTTGTCCCGATGATCGAGGCGCTGACCGAACGGGACTGGGGCGACAATTCCCCCCCGCGTGAGGTCAATGTCAAACATGTCGCGCTCTTTGCCACGCCGGCGACCGTGGCCAGCCGCGCCTTTCAGCGCGAACTTGCCTTTCGCGCCATCGGCGTCGATGTCGAGGCGCAGGCCTGCGGCGGTGTCGTCGATGCCATCGAAGACGGCGACATGATCCTGGCCGAGGCGCTGGTGCGCGGCCATGTCGACGCGCTGAAACGCAAGATGCCCCATCCACAGGCCGCCATTCTGGGTTGCACGCACTATCCGCTGGTCGAAGCCGAATTTCAGGCCGCACTGGGCGGGGATGTCAGGGTCTATTCGCAGGCCAGCCTCGTTGCAGAGAGCCTGGCCGACTATCTCACACGCCACCCGTCCATGGCCGGAACGGGCGGCGAATGCGCATTCGTGACCACGGGCGATCCCAAACAGGTCAGCGACGGCGCGACAAGGTTTCTGCGACGAAAGATCGAGTTTCTGTCCGCCTGATTGCGGTATGCCCGCGAACCCTCTACACAATCATCGCCAGTTCAAAGAGGTCCCCCATGACCCATAAAATCGCCATTCTCGGTGCCAGCGGCTATACCGGTGCCGAACTCGTCCGTCTGATCGCGACCCATCCCGCGATGCAGATCACCGCCCTCTCCGCCGACCGCAAGGCCGGCCAGTCCATGGGGCAGGTTTTCCCGCATCTGCGTCACCTCGACCTGCCGGTTCTGCAAAAGATCGAAGATCTGGATTTCACGGATATCAATCTCGTGTTCTGCGCCCTGCCGCACAAGACCTCGCAGGATGTCATCAGCACTCTGCCGCGTGATGTCCGGATCGTCGATCTGTCGGCTGATTTCCGGCTGCGCGATGCGGCGGAATACGAAAAATGGTACGGCAACCCTCACACCGCGACCGCGTTGCAGCGCGAGGCCGTCTATGGCCTGACCGAGTTCTACCGCGACCAGATCAGATCGGCGCGGCTGGTGGCGGGTACCGGCTGCAACGCGGCCACGGGCCAGTTTGCGCTGCGCCCGCTGATCGCGGCGGGTGTGATCGACCTTGACGATATCATCATCGATCTCAAGACCGGCGTCAGCGGCGCGGGCCGCGCGCTCAGGGAAAACCTGCTGCATGCCGAACTCTCCGAAGGCAGCAATGCCTATGCTGTCGGCGGAACCCACCGTCATCTGGGCGAGTTCGATCAGGAGTTTTCGGCCATCGCAGGCAGGCCCGTTCAGGTGCGGTTCACCCCGCATCTTCTGCCGGCAAATCGCGGTATCCTTGCCACGGTCTATGTCAGCGGCGACGCCGAAGAAATCCACGACACATTTGCCGCCGCATATGAGCAAGAGCCGTTTGTCACGCTCTTGCCGATGGGTGAAACCCCGTCAACGCATCATGTGCGCGGCTCGAACTTTGTTCATATCGGCGTGACCGGCGACAGACTGCCCGGCAAGACCGTCGTGACCGCTGCACTCGATAATTTGACCAAGGGGTCCTCTGGACAAGCGCTGCAAAACGCCAATCTTATGCTGGGAGAGGACGAAACCGCCGGGCTGATGCTCGCCCCGCTATTTCCATGAGGTAGACATGCGCGGACTGAAGAAGAGACGCAGAATTCAGGTGATCATGCTGACATTCGTGGCGCTCGTGCTGGCCACGATTGTCATCGGCTATACGCTGCGTGACGGGATCAACTTCTTTTTCTCGCCCACGCAGGTCGTCGAATCGCCCCCACCCCCGACCGAGGTTTTCCGCATCGGCGGCCTTGTCGAAGAGGGCAGCCTGATCCGGGGGCAGGGCGAAACGGTGCGCTTTAACGTCACGGATGGTGCCTCGAGCATACCGGTGGAATATACCGGCATCCTGCCCGACCTTTTCAAACAGGGCGAAGGCATGGTCGGTCAGGGCAGCTATGTCGACGGCATCTTTGTCGCCACCGAAATCCTCGCCAAACATGACGAGACCTACATGCCGAAAGAGGTGATCGACGCGCTCAAGGAACAGGGCGTCTATCAGGAACCGAACGGTTAGGTTTCACTTTGTTAACCAAACTTCCGGACCCTTCGCCGCGTATTTGCGGAGGGCCGGATGCAATCAGTTCAGGAAATAGCATCATCTATCGTCGCCCGTGAGGGCGGCTTTGTGAACGATCCCGATGATCCGGGCGGGGCGACAAATTTCGGCGTCACGCTGCAGACGATGCGCAGGCTGGGTCTGGATCTGGATGGCGATGGCGATATCGGGGTGGATGATCTGCGCGAACTGACGCGCGGGCAGGCCGTCGATATCTTTGTGCGCCACTATTATGCACAACCGGGCATCGACCGGTTGCCCGAGCCGCTGCAACCCAGCGTTTTTGACATGTATGTCAATGCCGGTGCCAATGCGGTCAGGCTTTTGCAGCGTCTGGTCACGCGCATGGGTTTTACCTGCGCCGATGACGGCATCATCGGGCCGGATACCATTGCCGCGGTCAGCGCTGCAAATGCCAGCGCGCCGGATCATATCGTTGATGCCTATGGCATTGAGCGGCGCAACTATTACTATCGTCTCGCCGACCGGCGCCCGGCCTCGCGCAAATACGCGCGGCGGCGCGATGGCGGCAAGGGCGGCTGGATACGCCGCGCCGAGGAATTCATCGACCCACGCTTTCACCTGACCGACGCCGAACACAGACAAAGGGTGGCAAAATGGGGCTGATCAGCACGCTTCTCAACCTGATATTCGGCGATGGCCGCAACGTTCTGCGCGAAACCGCCGAGGTCTTTCGCCCCAATGCCGAGGCTGACGCCGGGCGCATCGCGGCACAGAATGCGGCAGCACTGGCCCAGTACGCGGCCGAGTTTTCCCGCCGCAACCGCTCACCCTTTGATCGTCTGATCGACGGGCTGAACCGGCTGCCGCGCCCGGCCATGGCCTTTGGCACGCTCGGCCTCGTTGCGGCGGCCATGGTCGATCCGGTCTGGTTTGCCGCCCGGATGCAGGGCCTTGCGCTGGTGCCCGAGGCGCTTTGGTGGCTGATGGGGGCAATCGTGTCCTTCTATTTCGGGGCCCGCCATCAGGCCAAGGGTCAGGAATTCCAGCGTTCGCTCAGCGCGACACTGGACATGGCCCCGGTGGTTGCGCGCAACATTACGGCACTGGAACGTCTGCGCGCGCCCGCAGAACCTGCCGCGCCCGGCCCGGCCACGGCACCAACGCAAGGCCAGACACAGCCCCAAACACAGCCCCGGCCACCGGCGGAACCCAATCCCGCGCTGGCCGAATGGCGACAGCAATCCGGCTGATCCGGCCACACGAAATTGTCATGTGGCAGATTGTCTTAGCGTAACCTCTGCATCTTGGCGGCGGCGGCGCGCCGGATTATGCTGCCTGTCATGATAGCAGAAATCGGTCACTTTACGCTGATCCTCGCGTTTTTCGCGGCGATTGTGCAGTTCATCATCCCGCTGATCGGGGCAAGCAAGGGCTGGCGGGGCTGGATGACGGTCGCCGAACCGGCCGCAACCGCGCAATTCGCGCTGGTGCTGACATCCTTTGCCGCACTCACCTATGCCTTTGTGATGTCAGACTTTTCGCTATTGGTGGTGGTGCAGAACTCGCACACGCTCAAACCGCTTCTCTACAAGATCACCGGCGTCTGGGGGAACCACGAGGGTTCGCTCCTGCTCTGGGTGATGATTCTTGCGCTTTTCGGGGCCTGCGCCGCATGGTTCGGGCAGAACCTGCCCGCGACGCTGCGCGCCCGCGTGCTCAGTGTTCAGGCGGCAGTCGGCGTGGCCTTTTATGCCTTCATCCTCTTTACCTCCAACCCGTTCACGCGCCTCGCCACTGCGCCGTTTGATGGCGAAGGGCTGAACCCGCTTTTGCAGGATATCGGCTTGGCACTGCATCCACCCTTTCTCTATCTGGGGTATGTCGGCCTCTCGATGAGCTTTTCCTTCGCCGTCGCCGCCCTGATCGAGGGCAAGGTTGATGCGGCCTGGGCGCGCTGGGTGCGCCCCTGGACGCTGGCTGCATGGCTCTTCCTGACCATCGGCATCGCGCTCGGGTCATGGTGGGCCTATTACGAGCTTGGCTGGGGCGGCTTCTGGTTCTGGGACCCGGTTGAAAACGCCTCATTCATGCCATGGCTGATCTCGGCGGCACTCCTGCATTCAGCCATCGTGGTCGAGAAACGCGAAGTTCTCAAAAGCTGGACGATCCTTCTGGCGATCCTCGCCTTCGGTTTCTCGCTCATTGGAACCTTCATCGTCCGTTCGGGCGTGCTGACATCGGTGCATGCCTTCGCCAACGATCCCGAACGCGGGGTGTTCATCCTCTCGATTCTGGTGATCTTCATGGGCGGTGCGCTCGTGCTTTACGCGTTGCGCGCCGGTGTGATGGAGGCCAAGGGCGTTTTCGGGCTGGCCAGCCGTGAAACGGCGCTGGTCATCAACAATGTCCTTCTGGCCGTCAGCGCCTTTATCGTCTTTGTCGGCACGATCTGGCCGCTGATCGCCGAGTTGTTCTTTGATCGCAAGCTCTCTGTCGGCCCACCGTTTTTTGACGCGGCCTTCACGCCCTTTATCGTCACGCTGGCCGTGATCCTGCCGATCGGCTCGATCATGCCGTGGAAACGCGCACGCCTGAAACGCACACTGCGTCAGCTGGCCCCGGCGCTGGTCCTGACTGTTCTGGTCATCGGTCTGATCTGGACCATGCAGACCGGTAAGACGCTGATCGGGCCGATCGGTGTCGGGCTGGCGGTCTGGCTCTTTGTCGGGGCGGTGATCGATCTTTTGATGCGGGCGGGACGCGGCGCGGTTTCCGACCGGATGCGCCGCCTGCGCCGTCTGCCACGTGCCGACTGGGGCAAGGCAGTGGCGCATATGGGTTTCGGTATCACCGTTTTCGGCATCTCGGCCCTTCTTGCCTGGGAGGTCGAGGATATCCGTGTTGTCGCCATCGGCGAAACCTATGATGTCGGCAGCTACAGCCTCACGCTGAACGATGTGCGCGACGACCGGGGGCCGAACTACAACACCACAATCGCGGATATGAGCCTGAGCCGCGATGGTGTCTCCATCGGTGCGCTTTACCCTGAAAAACGGGTCTATCCCGTCGCGGGCATGCCCACGACCGAAGCGGCCATCAACCAGTCGATCCTGCGCGACGTCTATGTGGTGATCGGCGATCAGCAGGATGATGGCGGCTGGGCGGTGCGGACCTATATCAAACCCTTTGCCAACTGGATCTGGCTGGGGGCCATCATCATGTCGCTTGGCGGGGTTCTCAGCCTGACAGACCGGCGCTACCGCATCGCTGCGGGCGCGTCCAAATCCCCGAAATCAGCTGTACCGGCAGAGTAAAATGCGCGTTCTTCTTCTTGTCCTTTCTCTCTTCATGGCCACGCCCGCGCTGGCGGTTCTGCCGGATGAAATTCTGGATGATCCCGTACTCGAAGAACGGGCGCGCGAATTGTCCAAAGGGCTGCGCTGTCTGGTCTGCCGCAACGAATCCATCGATGAATCCAACGCCGATCTGGCCCGCGATCTGCGGCTTCTGGTGCGCGAGCGTCTGGTCGCGGGCGATACGGATGATGAGGTTATTGCCTACCTCGTGGACCGCTATGGCGAGTTCGTGCTGCTGAACCCGACCCGGACAGGTGCCAACCTGATCCTCTGGATCGCGGGTCCGGCAATGTTCGTTCTGGCCGGCGGGATCGCGCTCTTTTACGTGCGCCGCCGCCGCCCCGATAACGCCGTCGCCACGCTCAGCGAAGACGAAGAAAAACGCCTGGACGAAATATTGAACAGCTGACCCGGCGTCACGCTTTTTCTTTGCGCAAATTCCCCCTATGTAACGCCAAGGATATCGGGGAGAGCCATGGAATATTCGACCATCCGCTATAACCTGCGCGGCGACGTCGCCGTCATCACCATGAACCGGCCCGAGGTGATGAACGCGCTCAACAGCCAGATGCGGGCCGAGGTCACGCATGCCTTTGGCGCTGCCGCGAAAGAGGCGCGCTCGGTTGTGCTGACGGGCAAGGGCAAGGCCTTCTGTTCCGGTCAGGATCTTGGCGACCGCGCCAATGCCGCCAACCTCAATCTCGAGCGGACGCTCAGGGATGAATACCTGCCCATGATCCGTGCGATCACCGATTGCCCGGTGCCGACCATTGCCGCCGTCAACGGCGCCGCCGCCGGGGCAGGGGCCAATCTTGCGCTGGCCGCCGATGTCGTCATCGCCAGCGAAAGCGCCTTTTTCCTCGAGGCTTTCACCCGCATCGGCCTGATCCCCGATGTCGGCGGCACCTACTGGCTGCCGCGCCAGATCGGCTTTGCCAAGGCGATGGGCGCATCGCTATTCGCCGAGAAAATCACGGCGAAAGAGGCCTCGGATATGGGGCTGATCTGGGAATATGTCGCCGACGAGGCGTTCGAGGATCACTGGTGGCAGCGGGCATCGCATCTGGCCACAGGCCCGACCGTTGCCTATCGCAATATCAAGACGGCGCTGCGCAAATCCTTCGACAATGATCTTGCTGCCCAACTCGAACTGGAAGGCAAGCTTCAGGGCGAATGCGGCCAGACGCGCGATTTCATGGAAGGCGTGACCGCGTTTCTGGAAAAACGTCAGGCCCGTTTCGAGGGGCGCTGAAAAACCCGTCAGGCGCCACAAATACAAGAGCCCCGTGAATGATCCCCGGTCCCGATTGTCATTGGCAAGAGGGCGGTCAGGATCGTCCGCCTATGCGTCAAACCACACGATAAGTCGCCTGAAGCATGTTGGTCGCGAGCTGGCGCGAGTTCAACAGCTCTAGATCAATGTCCGCCTCAACTGCACCAAAGAGTGAGATTCCCTCGCCGATCAGGATGGGAATGGATGTAATCGTAAGTTCGGTGATCAGCCCCTGCCGAAGGAACGATTGCACGATCCTGCCGCCGTCGACATAGGCGCGTTTCCAGCCTTCCTGTTTAAGTTCCTGCATCAGCGCCTCGGGTTGGGACCTGCTCAGGCGGACCTTATATTTCAGATGCGCTGGAATATCCTCATCGGTCAGGCTGTTGCTCAGTACGATAACCGGTTTTGTATATATCCACTGGTCAAACCCAAGCAGGGTGCGGAACGAACCGCTCCCCATAATCAGCCCGTCAACTTTCGCCATGAATGCGGAGAAACCACCATCCTCGCCCTCGATATTCGGCTGTTTGGTCAACCAGTCAAGCGCATGGTCTTTTCTGGCAACATATCCGTCCAGGCTTGTCGCGATAAATACGTGCCCTGTCGTCATTTCAGATCTCCTCAGGCGGAACGTCTTGTCATCGGGTTTTGATGATCGGCACTTGCAAAGAGAAAGCCTCCCGAAGATATCTCCGGAAGGCATTAAGGATCAAATGCCGCACTTCACCACACCCGCCGGTCAATGATCCGGGGCTTTCGCGTTGTGCCTGCAATGATTACCGGTCTTCGACATCCACGTAATCGCGGAATGTCTCACCCTGATAAAGCTGCCGGGGCCGACCGATCTTGTTCTGCGGATCGGCGATCATTTCCTTCCACTGCGAAATCCAGCCCACCGTGCGCGACAGCGCAAAGATCGGCGTGAACATCGAGGTCGGAAAGCCCATCGCCTCGAGGATGATGCCGGAATAGAAATCGACGTTTGGAAACAGCTTCTTATCCGCGAAATACGGATCGGCCAGCGCCTCTTTCTCCAGTTCCTTGGCCACCTGAAGCGTCGGGTTGTTCTCTACACCCAACAGGTCCAGAACCTCGTCGGCGGATTTTTTCATCACCGTCGCGCGCGGGTCGAAATTCTTGTAGACCCGGTGGCCAAAGCCCATCAGGCGGAACGGATCATCCTTGTCCTTGGCGCGGGCGATATATTCCGGGATGCGGTCGACCGTGCCGATTTCCTGCAGCATTTCCAGACAGGCCTGATTGGCACCGCCATGCGCAGGTCCCCACAGGCAGGCAATGCCGGCGGCGATACAGGCAAAGGGGTTGGCCCCCGATGACCCGGCCAGCCGCACGGTCGAGGTCGAGGCATTCTGCTCGTGATCGGCATGCAGCGTAAAGATACGGTCCATCGCCCGGCTCAGGATGGGATCGACGATATAATCCTCGGCTGGCACGGCAAAGCACATGCGCAGGAAATTCGACGCATAATCCAGATCGTTGCGCGGATAGACGAAAGGCTGGCCGACCGAGTATTTATAGGCCATCGCCGCGATGGTCGGCAGTTTCGCGATCATCCGGATCGACGCAACCTCACGCTGCCACGGATCATTGATATCGGTACTGTCGTGGTAAAAGGCCGACATCGCCCCGACCACACCCGTCATGATCGCCATCGGATGGGCGTCGCGGCGGAACCCGCGAAAGAAATTCATCATCTGCTCGTGTAGCATCGTGTGGTTGGTCACACGCGCCTCGAAATCCTCAAGCTCGGCAGCCTTGGGCAATTCCCCGTAAAGCAACAGGAAACACACTTCCAGGAAATGCGATTTCTCGGCCAGCTGATCGATGGGATAGCCGCGATGCAGCAATTCGCCCTTGTTGCCATCGATAAAGGTGATCGTGCTGTCGCATGACGCGGTCGAGGTGAAACCCGGATCATAGGTAAAGACGCCCGCATCGGCATAGAGGCGGCGGATATCGATCACATCCGGCCCGGCGGTCGGTGAATAGATCGGCAGGTCCAGTTCGGTATCCCCGAACGAGAGCTTTGCGGTTTTTCCTGTATCGGCCATGGTTATCCCCTTTCATTATGGCCCGGCCACCGTGGCGTCCGGGTCAGTGATCGGGCCCCATGGCCCGTTATTCCGGCGGCGCGTTCCCGCCTGCATCGGACAGGCGTGCAATCGCCTCGTCCCTGCCAAGTACCAGCATCATGTCAAACACGCTGGGTGTGACGGACCGGCCGGCAAGTGCAGCTCTGAGCGGTCCGGCCAGCTTGCCGAATTTCAGTCCGTTTTCTTCGGCAACGGACGTGAGAACGGCCTCCAGTTCCTCCCGCGTCCACCTAGCATTTTGCAGGCGCGGCGTCAATTCCGTCAGTATACCACGGGATACTGAATTCAGCGCCCCGACCGATTTCTCATCCGGCGAAATCGGTCGTTCCGTCAGGATAAAGTGAGCTTTATCAATAAGATCACCAAATGTTTTGGCCCGCTCTTTCAGAACTGGCATCGCCTTCAGCATGTCACCTTCTTGCCGCGATGACAGTTTTTTCTGTCCGGTTGCGTCAATATAACCCGACAATTCATGCAGCAGCGCAGCATTTTCTGCGATTGCGAAATGACGCCCCGATATGTTCTCCAGCTTCTTGAAATCCAGCCGCGCCGGCGCGCGCCCGATGCCACCCAGATCGAACCACTCCTGCGCCTCTGCGTCAGTGAAAACCTCGTCGTCGCCATGGCTCCAGCCCAGCCGCGCCAGATAGTTGCGCATGGCCGATGCCGGGTAACCCATCGCCTGATATTCCTCGACCCCCAGCGCGCCATGACGTTTTGACAGTTTCTTGCCGTCGGGTCCGTGGATCAGCGGGATATGCGATTGTACCGGTATGTCCCAGCCCATCGCGTCGAAAATCTGCGCTTGGCGGGCGCTGTTATTCAGGTGGTCATCGCCCCGGATGACATGGGTCACGCCCATATCGTGATCGTCGACAACAACGGCCAGCATATAGGTTGGTGTCCCGTCCGAACGCAGCAAAACCATATCGTCCAGATTGGCGTTCTGAAACGTCACCCGCCCCTGTACCTGATCATCGATCACCGTCTCGCCCGCACGTGGTGCCTTAAGCCGCAGAACATAGGGTGCATCCGGATGATCGGCCGGATCGGCGTCACGCCATGGCGACAGGAAAAGGGTCGAGCGGCCCTCTTCGCGCGCCGCATCCCGAAATGCCGCGATCTCGTCCTGCGTGGCAAAGCATTTATAGGCATGACCCTTTGCCAGCATCTCTTCGGCCACCTCGGCGTGGCGGTCGCGGCGGGCAAACTGGCTGACCGGTTCGCCATCCCAGTCCAGACCCAGCCAGCTCAGCCCGCGCGTGATCGCCGCCGTCGCCTCGGGCGTTGAGCGGGCGCGATCCGTGTCCTCGATCCTCAGCAGAAATTTCCCGCCCCGTCCCCGCGCATAAAGCCAGTTGAACAGCGCCGTCCGGGCACCCCCGATATGAAGATACCCCGTCGGCGAGGGGGCGAAACGTGTGACAACCATGATGCACCTTTGGTTAACCGCGCCTTAACGCCGGCCCGGCTAGGGCTGTTTATGGAAGCCGCGCAGAAAGGACAAGGATGGGCCCGGCCGCCTGGATCATCCGCGCGCCCGTCAGTGCCATGATGCGCGCGCTCGACCGTCAGCGGGGGCGGCTGATCCTCTGGGTGCCGGTCTTTCTCGGGCTGGGGATCGCGCTCTATTTCCGCTGGCCCGGTGAACCGCAACCAGCGGTACTGGCCCTGCTGGGGCTGACCGGTCTGCCGCTGCTCGCCCGGTCTGTTATCCGGCCCTCCCGGATTGGTCCGGCGCTGGGTGCCCCGGCGCTGGTCGCGCTCGGTTTCGCGCTGGCTGCTCTCTCGGCCCAATGGGTGGCCGCGCCCAAGATCGGCTTTCGCTATTACGGCCCCATTCAGGGCCGCATCGTCGCCATCGACCGATCCCAGAGCGACCGGCAACGCCTGACGCTGGACCGTGTCGTGCTGGCCGATATGGCGCCCGCGCGCACCCCGGCCCGTGTGCGTATCTCGCTTCATGGCGATCAGGCGCAATTCACCGCAAGGCCCGGTGCGACGCTGATCACCACGGGCCATCTCTCTCCGCCCGCCGGTCCGGTCGAACCCGGCGGGTTCGATTTCATGCGGCACGCATGGTTCCTGCGCCTCGGTGCGGTCGGGTATACGCGCAACCCGGTGCTGACGCTATTTCCACCCGATCCGGCAGGCGGGCTTGGGGTGCTCAGGCTCAGGCTGGGTATATCGGATTATGTCCGCCGTGCCATGCCGGGGCGCGCGGGCGGCATCGCGGCGGCGCTCATCACCGGTGACCGTTCGGCGCTCGATCAGCCCACCGTCCGGACGCTGCGCGATTCGAACCTCGCGCATCTTCTGGCGATTTCCGGCCTGCATATGGGCCTGCTGACCGGGGTGGTTCTCGTCTTTCTGCGCGCGCTTCTGGCGCTCTGGCCCCGGGTGGCGCTCTGCCTGCCGACGCGGAAAATCGCCGCTGCCGCCGCGCTTGCCGCCGCTGCCGGTTATCTGCTCCTGTCGGGCGCGACGGTGGCGACCGAGCGCGCCTTTGTCATGGTGGCGGTAATGCTGTTCGCCGTGCTGATGGACCGCCGCGCGATCAGCCTCTGGGCAGTGGCACTCGCGGCAATCATTGTCCTTGTCCTCCGGCCCGTTGCCCTTTTGGGCCCCGGATTTCAGATGTCCTTTGCCGCCACGACGGCGCTGGTCTTTGTCTTTGGCCTTTTCCGGCGCGGCGGTCCTTTTGGCCGTGCGTTCACCGGCGCGCTGCCCCGGGCGCTCAGGCCGGTCCTGTCGCTGGTGCTCTCTTCGCTTGTGGCCGGGCTGGCCACCGCCCCCTTTGCCGCGGCCCATTTCAACCAGTTCGCCCAGTATGGCCTGCTGGCCAACCTCGCGTCGGTTCCCGTCATGGGCATGGTCGTCGTGCCCGGCGCGGTGGTGGCGGCGGTGCTCTGGCCGGTCGGTCTGGACGGGATCGGCTTTGCGCTGATGAAACTTGGCATCAACTGGATCCTCCGGGTGGCCGAGGGCGTGGCCGGTCTCGATGGCGCCGTGGCCAAGGTGCCGCAGCCCCCGGGCATCGTTCTTGGCATGATCGCGCTGGGTGCGCTCTTTGCCATGCTCTGGCAGGGCCGGGCGCGCTGGCTCGGCGGGCTTGGTCTGCTGGCGGCGGCGCTGGCCTGGGCCATGGCCGAACGCCCGGCAATCCTGATCTCCGAAGGCGGCGCGCTTGTCGGCGTGATGACCGCAGAGGGCCGGGCGCTGAACAAGCCGCGCGGGCAGGGCTTTACCGCGCTGGCCTGGCTCGAAAATGATGGTGACCGGGCCGATCAGGAACAGGCCTTTGCGCGCGCATCCGGCCTGACAACCGACCGCGTGACGCGCATCCGGCAGGACGGGCAGGTGATCTGGCATCTCTCGGGCAGGCGCGCCGCCCGCCAGATCGGGGCCGCCTGCCGCACCGCCGATCTGGTGATCACCGATCAGCCCCACCCCCCGGTCGCGGGCTGCCGCCTGATCGATGGCAGGGCGGCGCTGGACATGGGGGCCTTCACCGTGACACCGTCACCCGGCGGCACGATCCTGACACCGTCGCGCGATCCGCAAAACCGGCGGCTCTGGCAATAAGGTCACGGAGATGAATGCACCCCGGCCCGACACGGGCGGAAATATCCCGCCTGAAATCGGAACACAGCCAAAAACCACCAACCGGTGAGCTACACAACCGATACCCGGGTTTCCAGTTAACCCATTGTTAAAACATCAAAATGTTTCGCGCGCGAAACCTGTTCAGCCGCGCAGAACACCATTTCATTGTTCCGAAAATACCTTTTCCCCGCCATGGGGTCCCGCACAAGGCCATGGCCCCTAGTAAGACCGGATCAGCCCCACCAGCCTGCCCTGCACGCGCACCTGATCGTCGGGAAAGACCCGGGTCTCATAGGCCGGGTTCGCCGCCTCCAGCGCGATCATGCCGTTCTTGCGCCGCAGCCGCTTCAGCGTCGCCTCGTGTCCATCAACCAGCGCCACAACGATATCGCCGTTCTCGGCGGTTTTCTGTTCCCGGATCACCACGATATCGCCGTCGTTGATCCCGGCTTCGATCATCGAGTCGCCCTTGACCTCCAGCGCATAGTGATTGCCGCCCTTCTCCAGCATCATGCCGGGCACGGCCACGTTGGACGGGCCCTGCTCCAGTGCCTCGATCGGCACACCGGCGGCGATACGCCCGACAAAGGGCACATCGGTTGCGTTTGTCGCCTCGACAGGCATGGCCGTGGCGGGCGGATCGACCTTGTCACCCTCGATCACGCGGGGAACAAAGCCGCCGGTTTCCATCGCATCGGGCAGCTTGACGATCTCGATGGCGCGGGCACGGTGGGGCAGGCGGCGGATGAACCCGCGTTCCTCCAGCGCCGTGATCAGGCGATGAATGCCCGATTTCGACCTGAGGTCCAGCTGATCCTTCATCTCGTCAAAGCTGGGCGGCACCCCGTCCCGCTGCAGACGCGCATGAATGAATTCCAGTAGTTCCAGTTGCTTTTTCGTCAGCATTCGACTGCTCCACCCTGTCGTGCATTTCGCCGTGTATTTCCATCACGTTCAGGGAGTGTTCTATCCATGTTCCCCTTTTGTGTCAACAAACGGGTCAGAGCGGGATATATTCCATCGGGCTGCCTGCCGGGCAGGGGCCCTGATCAGGGGGCCGGATCATCAGCGCATCCGCCCCGGCCATGACCGACAAGAGCGAACTGTCCTGCCGCGCCATCGGGGTGATCAGGCCACGATCCCCGGAAAGGCGCGCGCGCATGTAATGCTCGCGCCCGCCATTGGGGCCGATCCCGGCCTCCAGCCGCGCGGTCTGACGCTGCCGCGCGCGTTTTTCCAACCCAAGAAGCGCCCGGATCGCCGGCACGCCGAATACCTCGCCGCAAACCAGCGACGAGACAGGGTTGCCCGGCAACCCGAGCAGCACAGCATCCCCGAAACGCCCCGCCATCAGCGGTTTGCCCGGGCGCATCGCCACCTTGTAAAACGCCTGTTCCATCCCCCTTTCCCGCGCCACCGGCCCGACCAGATCGTGATCCCCGACCGAGGCACCACCCAGCGTCACGATCAGATCGGCATCCGCCGCCAGATCGAAACAGGTCATCAACGCCGCCCTGTTGTCGCGCGCGATGGGCAGCATCCGCACCTCGGCCCCCAGCCCCTCGAACCGGGCTTTCAGGCCAAAACTGTTCGACGCGATGATCTGGTCAGGTCCGGGCACGTCGCCCGGCATCACCAACTCGTCGCCCGTGGCCATGAGCGCGACCACCGGGCGGCGGGATACCGAAAGCCGGGGCGCGTTCATCGCCGCCGCCAGCGCCAGATCGGTCGGGCCCAGCACCCGCGGCGCGGCGATGGCGTCGCCGCGGGTAAAATCCATACCGGCAGGGCGGATATAGGCGGCGCGATCATATCCGTCCCGCAGCGTGATCCGGTCACCTTCGCGGTGCACATCCTCCTGAATGATCACGTGACCGGCGCCTTCGGGCACCGGCGCGCCGGTGAATATCCGAACGGCCTCACCCGGCCCCAGCGCGCCGTCAAACCCGTGCCCTGCCGCCGATGTGCCAATCACGTCAAAGGCGGCCCCGGCGCGCACCGCATCTGCCGCCACCGCATAGCCATCCATCGCGGACGAGGCAAAGGGCGGCTGGTCCCGCCCGGCCAGAACCGGTGCACGCAGGACGCGCCCGCCTGCCGCTGCCAGCGCCACCTCTTCGGTGCCGACGGGCCGGGTCAGGGCCAGAATTTCCGTCAGCGCATCCGCGACGGAAATCAAGGCGCGGCCTCGTAGCGTCCCGATTTCCCCCCCTCTTTCAGGATAAGACGCACACCGCCGATCTCCATCGCCTTGTCCACCGCCTTGACCATGTCATAAAGCGTCAGCGCCGCGACCGATACCGCCGTCAGCGCCTCCATCTCAACGCCGGTCTGGCCCGTGGTCCTGACCGTGGCCTGGATGCGGAGGCCCGGCAATGATGCGTCCGGGGTCAGTTCCAGCGACAGTTTCGTGATCGGCAGCGGATGGCAAAGCGGGATCAGTTCGGCGGTTTTCTTGGCCCCCATGATCCCAGCCAGACGCGCCACGCCCAGAACGTCGCCCTTGTCGGCGCGGCCTTCGCCGATCAGCGCCAGCGTCGCCTCGGCCATGCGCACCCAGCCAGCGGCCACGGCAACGCGGTCGGTGACATCCTTGTCGGTCACATCAACCATATGGGCCTGACCGCCCGCGTCGAAATGGGTCAGGTCGCTCACACCCCGCCCCCCAACGCCGATCCGGCGCCGCTCAGAATATGCCGGGTTGCCGCCGCGACATTCTCGTGGCGCATCAGGCTTTCACCGATCAGAAAGGCGCGCGCGCCGTAATGGGCCAGATCGTCCAGATCCTCGGGCGTACTCAGCCCGCTCTCGGCGATGATCATGCGATCCTCGGGCACCTGCCGGGCCAGGCTGCGCGTCGTCTCCAGCGTGGTCTCAAAGGTCTTGAGGTTGCGGTTGTTGATCCCGATCAGCGGCGATTTCAGCCGCAGCGCCCGCTCCAGTTCGCCCGCGTCATGCACCTCGATCAGCGCGTCCATGCCCAGTGCAAATGCGGCATCCTCCAGTTCGCCCGCCTGTGCGTCCGACACGCTTGCCATGATGATCAGGATACAATCCGCCCCCAGCGCCCGTGCTTCGGCCACCTGATAGGTGTCATACATGAAATCCTTGCGCAGCACCGGCAAACCGACCGCCGCGCGCGCCGCCACCAGATAGGATTTGTCGCCCTGAAAGGATGGCGTATCGGTCAGGACCGACAGGCAGGCCGCGCCGCCCTCGGCATAGGCCTCGGCCAGCGCGGGCGGATCGAAATCGGCCCGGATCAGCCCCTTGGACGGGCTCGCCTTCTTGATCTCGGCGATCAGCCCGAAACCCACCCGCGCCGCCTTTTGCAGCGCCGCGCCAAAGGGTCTGACCGCAGGCGCCTCTTCCGCGTCGCGCATCACGGCCGCATAAGGCCGCGCGGCCTTGTCGGCGGCGACCTCTTCCAGCTTGTAGGCCTTGATCCGGTCCAGAATCGTCTCGCTCATGTCTGCCCCTGCGTCACGGCGGCCAGCGCCTCGATCTTGGCCTTGGCGGCACCGCTGTCGATCGATGCCGCGGCCTGCGCCGCCCCGTCTTTCAGATCGGCGGCCTTGCCCGCGACCACCAGCGCGGCGGCGGAATTCAGCAGCACCGCATCACGAAAGGCCGAGACCTCACCGTCCAGCAACCCGCGAAAGGCGCGGGCGTTTTCGGCAGGCGTACCGCCAAGGATCGCCTCGAACGGATGCACGGGCAGCCCGGCATCGCCGGGGCTGATCTCGGTCTCGCTGACCTCGCCATCTTCCAGCATCGCCACCCGCGACGCCGCCGAGATCGCCAATTCGTCGCTGCCGTCTCCGCCATGCACGATCCAGACCTTTTCTGACCCGAGTTCGCGCAGCGTTTCGGCCATGGGCCGAATGAGGTCAGGCGAAAAGGCCCCGGTCAGCTGGCGTTTGACCCCCGCCGGATTGGTCAGCGGGCCAAGGATGTTGAATATCGTCCGCGTGCCCAGTTCGGCGCGTGTCGGCATGACATGGGCAATCGCGGGGTGATGCATCGGGGCCATCATGAAACCGATACCGCAGGTCGCCAGCGCCGCCTCGACCGTCTCGGGGCCGACCATGACGTTGACCCCCATCTCGGTCAGCGCATCCGCCGCGCCCGATTTAGACGACAGGTTGCGGTTGCCATGCTTGGCCACCGTCACACCCGCCCCGGCCACGACAAAGGCCGTCGCGGTCGAGATGTTCAGCGTCCCCTTGCCATCGCCGCCCGTGCCGACGATATCCATCGCCCCCTCGGGCGCACGCACCGCGTTACATTTGCTGCGCATCACGGCGGCAGCGGCGGCATATTCACCAACCGTTTCCCCCCGCGTGCGCAGCGCCATCAGGAACCCGCCGATCTGGCTGGGCGTCGCGTTGCCCTCGAACAGGATGGCAAAGGCCTCTTCAGCCTCATCGCGGGTCAGCGCCCGCTCGGCAGCGGCGGCGATCATCGGTTTCAGATCGGTGCCCATCACGCGGCCTCCGCTTCGCTGAGAAAGTTTTTCAAAAGGTCATGCCCATGTTCCGAGGCAATGCTTTCGGGATGGAACTGCACACCGTAGATCGGCTTTTGCCGGTGCTGCAGCCCCATGATCGTCCCGTCTTCCAGTTCGGCGGTGATCTCCAGCACCTCGGGGAAACCCTCGCGGTCGACCACCAGCGAGTGATAGCGCGTCGCCGCGAACGGGCTGGGTAAACCGGCAAAAAGCCCGCTGGCCTTGTGATGCATGTTGCCCATCTTGCCATGCACGATATCGCTGTGGCGCACCACCCGGCCACCAAAGGCCTGCCCGATCGACTGATGGCCAAGGCATACGCCCAAAAGCGGTATCTCTGCCTCGGCGGCGGCCTCGGTCAGTGCCAGACAGATACCGGCCTGATCCGGGTCACAGGGCCCCGGTGACAGCACGATCTTGTCCGCACCCAGCCCCATGGCCTCCTGCACGTTCAGCGCATCATTGCGATGCACAACCACCTCTTCGCCCAACTCGCCCAGGTAATGGACAAGGTTATAGGTGAAACTGTCATAGTTATCGATCAGCAGCAGCATGGTGCCTCGTGAATATTTCTGGGGTGTCGTCACCGCCAACTCGCGATATACATGCTCAGAGGCATCCACCGGGGTCAAGTGCACATTCCGCGCCTGAACCCGGTTCACAGAACAGTATGCAACACAGGGCCGAGATATGGGCAAAGGGTTTATTTCCGGACTTTTCTGGGGCGGGCTGCTGGCCGTGCTCGGGTTGGGCGCGGCATCGCTTTACCTGCCGCTGACAAATGTCTCTCCGCAGACCGGAGGGGCCGAAATTCCCGCCGGGTCAGAGTTCAGCCGCGACAACCCGGACGAGGATGTCGTCGTCCCCGAAGAAGACCCCGCCATCGACGCGACCGCCGCCTCGGCACCCGAGGTCAGCGAACCCGATCTTCTGGGCGAACCCGATACCGAACCCTCGGAAAAGCCCGAAGCGATTGATCTGGGTAGCGTCACGCTGACCACGCCCGAAGACGAGGAAGAGACCGGTGCCCTGCCGCTGCCCGAGGGTGAGGAGACCGGTGGCGAACTGCCCGATCTGAACCTTGCCCCCGCAACACCCCAGGCCCCCGAAGAGGAAATCGCGCCAAGTTTCGGTGCGAGCGTACTGGATTCGGCCAGCCTGCCCGACACGCCCGATATCGTGACGGATGAGACTGCCGCCGCGCCCGAGACCGCCAATGACGGCACGCTGCCCGAATTGCCCGAACTGCCCGTCCTGCCGAGCGAGCCCGAGGATGCAGAACCTTCGCCGGAACTTCTGGGCCTGCAGGAAGGTGGCGACAGCATCGACCGTGCCATCCCCAATCCGAATTCCATCGGCGTGCCGGTCTCGCCGCTGGTCGAAGAGGATCAGTCCGCCGCCGCCGCGACCGAGGCGCTGGACCCCGCCGATATCCGCCCCTATGCCCGCAATGCCGAGCGTTTCGATGACAGGAACGGCGCGCCGCTTTTTTCGGTGATCCTGATCGACAATGGCGAAAACGCCATCAGCGAACCTGACCTCGCCGCGCTGTCATTTCCGGTGACATTCGCCATTCCCGTGACGGTGCCGGATGCGGTTGACCGGATTGCGCGTTATCGCACAGCAGGCAAAGAGGTGCTGGTCATCGCGCCCGATACGCTCTCGACCGCCGATCCGGATACCGTGCGTTCCATGCTGAACACGCTTGCCGAAAGCTATCCGTCGTCACTTGGCATCCTCGATACGCCCTCGGGCGACATCGCCCGCACCCAGGCCGTGCTGAATGCCATGATCAGCGAGCTGTCCGATATCGGCCTTGGCCTCGTGACCTATGATCAGGGTCTGAATACCGCCGCGCGTCTTGCCACCAGCCGGAATGTGCCCAACGCGCGCATCTTCCGCCAGCTCGATGCCGAGGCCGAGGCCGCAGCCCCTATCGGGCGCTATCTGGACCGGGCCGCGTTCAAGGCCGGTCAGGACGGGGCGGTGGTGATGATCGGCCACACCTATCCCAACACGATCCGCGCGCTTCTGACTTGGGCACTCGAGGCGCGGGCAGGGCAGGTGCAGATGGCACCGATATCAGCCGTCATGGATTTGGGCGCGCGCTAGCGCGGCAGACGGGCCCGCCGGGCGCGGATCAGCTGTTACCCGAGCGGACGAAACTGCCGGCGTCACGCGCCGCCGCGCTCAGCGCCTTGGATTTGTTGATGGTCTCTTCGAACTCGGCATCCGGGTCGCTGTCAAAGACCACACCACCCCCGGCCTGAATATAAAGCTTCTGATCCTTCAGCACCGCGGTTCTGAGCGCGATACACATATCCATATCACCATTGGCCGCGAAATAGCCGCAGCCGCCGCCATAGACACCGCGCTTTTCCGGCTCCAGCTCGTCGATGATCTCCATCGCCCTGACCTTGGGCGCGCCGGATACCGTGCCTGCGGGCAACCCCGCCAGCAGGGCCGACAAAGCGTCGTGATCATCCGAAATTTCGCCCACCACGTTCGAGACGATGTGCATCACGTGGCTGTAATGCTCGATGATGAACTGCTCGGTCGGGCGCACGGTGCCGATCTTGGATACTTTGCCGGTATCGTTGCGCCCCAGATCCAGCAGCATCAGATGCTCGGCCAGTTCCTTCTTGTCCGACAGCAGATCCTCGGCCAGGGCCTTGTCCTCGTCGGGCGTTTTGCCGCGCGGGCGGGTGCCTGCAATGGGCCGGATCGTCACCTCGCGGTCGCGCAGGCGCACCAGAATCTCGGGGCTGGCCCCCACGATCTGAAAACCGCCGAAATTGAAGAAGAACATGAAAGGCGACGGGTTTGTGCGCCTTAGCGAACGATAAAGCGAAAAGGGCGGCAGCGGGAAATCCTGTGTCCAGCGCTGTGACGGCACAACCTGAAAAATGTCACCGGCGCGGATATATTCCTTGGCCTTCTCGACCGCTTCCTTATAGCCCGCGCGCGTGAAATTCGAGACCGGCTCGCCGATCTCGACCATGTCGCCAAGGTTGCGGTCGGCGGCGCGCGGCGCGCGCTCCAGATCACGCACGGCATCCATGACCCGCTCCGAGGCCTGCGCATAGGCCGCCTTGGCCGACAGCCCAGAATTGGCCCATGCGGGCGAAACGATGATGACCTCGCCCTTGACCCCGTCCAGTACCGCCACGACCGATGGCCGCAACATCACCGCGTCGGGCAGGTCAAGCGGATCGGGATTGATATCGGGCAGATGCTCGACCAGACGGATCATGTCATAGCCCAGAAACCCGAAAAGCCCCACCGACATCGGCGGCAGATCGTCGGGCATGTCGACCCGGCTTTCGGCCAGCAGGTTGCGCAGGCTGGTCAGCGGATCGGTCGTTTCGTCCACATAGGCAGCGGCGTCGAAACGCGCATCCCGGTTCAGCCGCGCCGTGCTGCCCCGGCAATCCCAGATCAGATCGGGCTTCATGCCGACCATGGAATAGCGGCCGCGCACCTCGCCGCCGGTCACCGATTCCAGCATGAAACTGTTCTCGCGCGCATCCGCCAGCTTGAGCATCAGCGAAACAGGCGTGTCCAGATCGGCGGCCAGCCGGACATAGACAACCTGATTTTCGCCCGCATCAAAGCCGCGCGCGAACTCGCTGAATTCAGGGATGAGCTTCATCGGTCTTCGCCGTCCTCAGTTCCCGAGCGGCCCCGGAAAGCCCGCGGGCGCCCCGGTCGAAAGCTGCGTCTGCACGGCGTTGATCACCCGCTGATCCAGCTCGATCCCCGCCGTTTCCTGCAGCGCCCGGCCATACTGGTCAAAGAGGTCCTGCGCAATGCCGCTGCGGGCCTGATTTTCGACCGCATCGCGCAGCGCGGCGCTGTCGTCATCTTCTGCCGCCGGTTCCAGAATGTCGTTCAGCCGGATCAGGTAAAGCCCCGCGTCATCTTCGAAAATCCCGGTCTTGCCCTTCTCCATCTCGAAGACATCACGCATCAGCGATACCGGCGCGCCATCGATGCTGGCGTCGCGGGTCAGCGCCTCTTCGTTCTGCGCCGTCAGGCCCTGTTCGGAAAATGCCCCGCCGGTTTCAAGCGCGGGCTGCGCGGCCTCGCCAATGGCGCGGATGGCCTCGCGCGTCGCCTGTGCCTGCCATGCTGCGCGCAATTCGTCGGCGACATCGGCTTCGGACTGCAGCCTTGGGGCGATGATCTCGTCCAGCCGCAGCGCAAAGACACCGCCATCGTCCAGTGTCAGCAATTCGGGGAAATCGGCGGCCGTTGCCTGCAGCGCCGCATTGCGAAACGCATCATAGCCGGCGATGCCGTCAATGGTGTCGTCGGTCAGGTCCACGGTGCCCAGCTCCAGCGGAGTTTCATCGGCCAGCTGCTCGATCGTGGCACCACCCGCCAGCAGGTCGTCGAAATCATTCAGGTTGTCCAGAATCTCGCGCCGGGCGCGGTCATCCACGATCTCGGCACGCAGTTCATCGCGCACATCCTCCAGCGTGCGCGTCTGCGCCGCCAGAATGGCGTTCAGCCGGAACAGCGCCGGTCCGATTTCCGATTCGACCGGGCCGATCACGCCCAGATCGGCCGCCCCGAACACCAGTTCGCCCGCATCGATGCTCAGATCGTATTCGATGACATCACCCAGATCGACATCGCTCATTTGCAGACCACGTTCCTCGACCAGGTCCTGAAACGTGGCTTCGCCGGCATCGAGCCGCGCGCGCGCCGCGCTGGCGGCCTCTTCGCTTGGATAGATCAGGCGGTCGACGATCCGCCGCTCTTCGCGGACATATTCCGCTTCGCGCCGGTCATATAGCGCCTGCAACTCATCATCCGTCACATCGATGCTTTGGGCCAGCATCCCGGGCGTCAGCCATGCGTAGGTAATGCGCCGGGCCTCGGGCAGGGTGAAGGCGTCGGGATTGGCCTCGTAATAGGTGGTCAGATCGCCCGCTGTCGGTGCGGCGAGCGGTTCGCTCAGCAATTCCTCACCCAGACGTGCCCATTCAAAACTGCGCCTCTCGCGCAGGAAACCCATGAGTGTATTGCTATAGACATCCGGCACCGGCACACCACCCACGATGGCCACCTGAAGGATACCGGCAGCGGACTCGCTGCGCATCTGATCCTCGAACTCGGCGACGCTCAGCCCCTGCTGGCGCAACCGCAGCCGATAGGCATCGCGGTCGAAACCGCCGCTCAGCGACTGGAAACCCTCGATACTGGATATCCGTTCGAAAAGCCGTGCATCGCCGATCGACAGGCCCAGCCGCCCGGCCTCGTTGCGCAGCGCCGCGTTCGACAAAAGCGATTCCATCACCGCCTGATCCCGGCCAAAGCTGCGCAAATCCGTCACGCTCAGCTGCAATCCCGTCTGGCGCTGCAACTGCTGCAGGTCCTGCTGCAGGGCCCGTGCATATTCATCCGCCGTGATCTCCACATCGCCCACACGCGCGACCGAGGCGACCGAACCGCCGAAATTGTTGATGCCAAAGCCCATGAGGCCCACGATCAGCAGACCCAGAAGGATATAGATAAAGGCATTTGCCTTTTTCGAACGCAGCGTCTTTGCCATGGGAACCCCTTGTCAGAACGTCGCCTCGTCTTATTGGGTTCCACCCGGCGGGGCAAGCGCTCAGGCGTTCACCTCTGCGAGACGCGCCAGCGCCGTTTTCAGCCCCGTTTCACCGGCATTGGCAAAGGCGATGCGCAGCGTTTCCTCGGCCTGACCTGACCCGCCCGCATCCCGCGACGGTCCGAACATCATCCCCGGCAATATCAAAAGCCCCGCCTCGGCCAGCAAACGCCGCGCCAGCCTGTCGGAATTTTCGTCAAACGGATGGCGGACATAGGCGAAATACCCGCCGATCCCGCAAAGTTCCCAGCCCTCCAGCGCTGCGAATTCCCGCTCCAGCAGCGCCCGGCGCGACAGGATTTCCGCGCGTTCACCGGCCAGCCACTGATCAAGATTGCGCAAACCCCACAACGCGGCATGCTGGCCCAGCTGATTGGCGCAGATCGTGTTGCAATCAAGAAATTTCTCGATCTCGGCCAGCCGCGCGCGCCCGGCGATGATCGCCCCTACACGGTGGCCCGTCAGGCGGTAGGATTTGGAAAAACTGTATAGGCTGATCAGCGTATCGGCCCAGTCGGGATCGTCATACAGGTCATGTGGCCGACCGTCCCGGCTGTCGAAATCGCAATAGGTCTGGTCGATGATCAGCGCGATGCCACGGGCGCGGGCCAGCGCATAAAATGCCGCCACCAGCGATGCGGGATACTCAACCCCCGCCGGATTGTTGGGCGACACCAGCACGATGGCCCGTGTTTCGGGTGTGATCAGCGCCGCCGCCCGCTCGGGGTCGGGCAGAAAATCGGCACCGGTCTGCAGAATCTGCGTCCCGATCCCCTGCATGTCGAACCACATTTTGTGGTTGAAATACCATGGCGCGGGCAGGATCACCGCATCGCCCGCCGCCGCGAGGCTGGAGATCACGGCGCTGAAGGCCTGATTGCACCCCGCCGTGATGGCAACCTGATCGGCACCGATCCCCCGGCCATATTGCCCCGACCAGCGCGCCGCCAGTGCCGCGCGCAGTTCATCAAGGCCCAGAACGTTGCCATAAAGATGAACGTTGTCGGCACGCACCACCAGATCGGCCATCGCCTCGCGCATCGCCAGCGGCGGCGGCTCGGCCGGTGCGGCCTGGCTCAGATCGATCAGGGGCCGGTCCTGTGGCAGGGGCGTGGTGGCCACCCAGCCCAGCACCTCCATGATGGGCGAGGGCGCGGTGCGCGCCAGATCGGCATTCAGCGGGCTGCGCATGACGCCCGTCAGTCCGATCCCCGAAAGGGCTGAACATATTGCAGCGCCATGTCCCATGGAAAGAATATCCAGGTATCCTGACTGACCTCGGTGATAAACGTATCGACCTGCGGCCGCCCCGACGGCTTGGCATAGACGGTTGCGAAATGCGCCTCGGGCAGCAACTCGCGCACCTTCTCCAGCGTCTTGCCGCTGTCGACCAGATCATCGATCACCAGAATGCCGGTGCCGTCACCCATCAGATCGGGATCGGGCGATTTCAGGATCTTCGCGTCGGACTGCGACTGGTGGTCATAGGATTTCACGCTGATCGTATCGACGGTACGCACATCCAGTTCGCGCGCGACGATCATCGCCGGGGCCATGCCGCCCCGCGTGATGGCGACGATGGCCCGCCAGCCGCCGTCATCCGGCCCGTGCCCGTCCAGCCGCCAGGCCAGCGCCCGCGCATCGCGGTGAATCTGGTCCCAGCTGACGTGGAACCCTTTCTCATGTGGCAGACGATCGGTCATCTATCCCCTCCGGCAGCATTCTTGTTCATTCCCCGCGCAGGGCAGACCGGTTCCCGTTCCACTTCGCCGCCGCGCGCATCTATTTCCGCCCGGTCACCGCATCGATATCGGGCGCGTCCACCGCCTTCATGCCAACGACATGATAGCCCGCATCGACATGCAGGTTCTCACCCGTCACCGCCGAGCCCAGATCAGACAGCAGATACAGCGCCGATTTGCCGACCTCTTCCTGGGTCACGTTGCGCCTGAGCGGCGAGTTCAGTTCGTTCCACTTCATGATATAGCGGAAATCGCCGATACCACTGGCCGCCAGCGTCTTGATCGGCCCGGCCGAGATGGCGTTGACGCGGATATTGTCCTTGCCCAGATCCTCGGCAAGATATTTGACCGACGCCTCCAGCGCCGCCTTGGCCACACCCATCACATTGTAATGCGGCATCACCTGCTCGGCTCCGTAATAGGTCAGCGTAAGCATCGACCCGCCATCCGGCATCATCGCCGCCGCGCGTCGCGCCACGGCGGTAAAGGAATAGACCGAGATATCCATCGTCATGCGGAAATTCTCGGCCGTTGTGTCGACATAGCGCCCGCGCAACTCGTTCTTGTCGGAAAATCCGATCGCATGCACGACGAAGTCCAACTGACCCCAGGCATCTTTCAGATGGTCAAACAGCGCATCGAGCGAAGCATGATCAGACACGTCACATTCGATCATCTTGTCGGAACCAAGCGACTCTGCCAGCGGACCCACCCGCTTTTTCAGCGCCTCACCCTGATAGGAAAAGGCCAGTTCGGCACCCGCGTCGGCGCAGGCCTTGGCGATGCCCCAGGCGATGGATTTGTCATTCGCAAGCCCCATGATCAGCCCGCGTTTGCCTGCCAGTAATCCCGCCGCCATCAATTTACCCCTCGCACGTCTTGAAGTGAAATCGGTTTAGGACAAGTTTAAAGGTGCTTCAAGCAACACCCATCCGCCTAACGTGAAAAGGAATACACCCGTGGCCGACCGCTCTGGAATTTTCGCCGGTGACGATCCCTTTGCCATCGCCCGTGCCTGGCTGGCCGAGGCCGAGGCGACCGAGCCCAATGATCCCAATGCCATCGCACTCTCGACGGTGGATGGTGATGGCATGCCCAACGCGCGCATGGTGCTGCTGAAGGAGATTGAGGCCGACGCCTTTGTCTTTTACACCAACTACAACAGCGCCAAAGGCCACGAGATCGGCCAAAGCGGCAAAGCCGCCTTTGTCATGCACTGGAAATCGCTGCGCCGCCAGATCAGGGTGCGGGGGCATGTCACCCGCGAGGATGGCCCGCAGGCCGACGCCTATTACGACAGCCGCTCGCTTCAGAGCCGTCTGGGCGCGTGGGCCTCGCACCAGTCCCAGCCGCTCTCAAGCCGGGCGAGCCTCGTGGCCGAGGTTGCCAAGGTAACCGCCAGATACGTCGCCAATCCACCGCGCCCGCCGTTCTGGGGCGGCTTCAGGATCACGCCGGTCGAGATGGAATTCTGGGCCGATGGCGAGTTTCGCCTGCACAACCGTTTCCGCTGGACCCGGCGCGATCCGGCCGCGCCATGGGACATCGTGCGGTTGAATCCTTAAAAAATATCGACTTTTGCCCGATATTCGCATTTTGCAAATAGATTTCCCTTGAATAAGCCGCGTCATTTCCCACAATCGGGATGTGGGATGGGACTATGGGAACAGAATTGGGGCAGGGCAAAGGCAACGAAAGCGAGACAGAAGAACTAGAAGGCTACGTCAAGTGGTTCGATCAGACCAAGGGATTCGGTTTTGTCGTAGCCGAGGGCGGTGGCCCGGATATTCTGCTTCACGCAAATGTGCTTCGCAATTTCGGGCAGGGCTCGATTGCGGATGGTACGCCGTTGACCGTGCGCGCGCAGAAAACCGCGCGCGGCATGCAGGCGGTTGAAATCCTGCGGATCGGCAATGCCGGCGGGGCTTCCGGCCCGGAAAACGAAGCGTTTCCGACCTATGATGTCGATCTTGATACGCTCGAATTCATGCCCGCACGCGTCAAATGGTTCGACAAGACCAAGGGATTTGGCTTTGCCAATGTATTCGGCAGCGCCGATGACGTCTTTATTCATGTTGAAACCCTGCGGCGTTTCGGGTTTGCTGATCTCCAACCGGGTGAGGCCGTGAGCATCAAGCTCCTGGATGGCGAGCGCGGTTTGATGGCCGTGGAGATTCGCAGTTGGGATACAGCAGTTCAAAGATAGCGGTGGTCCGCGCCTGCCTGGCCGCCGCATTGTCACTGATCATGGCCGTTTCGGCCCAGGCCAAGGCCGGATGCTCGGCAGACAGGGTTGATATCCGGGGCGACTGGGGTCAGGCCCGGTTCACCGTGGAACTGGCCGAGACGGTGGCCGAACGCAACCGCGGCCTGATGTTCCGGCGTGAAATGCCGCTCCTGTCAGGCATGCTCTTCGTCTATGACAAGCCCGAAACCGTGTCATTCTGGATGCGCAACACGCTCATCCCGCTCGACATGATATTCCTGCGCGCCGATGGCAGCGTCGGCAAGATCCACGAAAACGCCGTGCCGCTGGACGAAACCCCGATCTTTGGCGGTGACGACATCCAGTTTGTGCTCGAGGTGAATGGCGGTGTGGTCTCGCGCTTTGGAATCACCCCCGACAGCGTTCTGCGCCATCCGGCCATCGATCCCGAAGGGGCACAATGGGCCTGCGACTAATTTCTGCTTTTCAAGCCGCGAAGACGGCGCTAGAAGCCGTCTTTGTCGGGGCGTAGCGCAGCCTGGTAGCGCGGCGGTTTTGGGTACCGTAGGTCGCAAGTTCGAATCTTGCCGTCCCGACCATCCTTCCCCAATCATCGATAGCGCACACATCTTTGTGCAAATGCCGGGCGGGCGCATCCGTGGTGCCCTGAAACCGGTCGGGATGAAAAATCGCGGCGATTCGAACTTACCATTTTTGCGTGACGAGATTCACACACTCTCTACATTCTGGGGTTGTTTCAAAAAAGCCACACAACATATAGACGTTTTCGGCATGGATCGCCGCAGCCTGTGGATAAGTCCCCAAAACCATTTCAAAAATTGGGTTTGAACGCGGACCCTCAAAAACCCGCCACAAAAGTGAATCAAATCGTTAATTCGACGGCCCAAAAATTTCATCATTCGTCAACGGTAAAAATCTTCAAAAATCGTTCATTTTCCCGTTGACGAAGCGGGCCGATATACGGCTATTTGTGCGTGCTGATCGGGCGGCCACTAGATATAGTGTTTCCTCCGGGCAGGGGTCGATAGTCCAAATTTGATGGCATAGTCACTGTTTGACGTGCTTGACCGGCACTTTTGCGGGGCCGGTACGGGGATTTTTTGCCTTTGTTGCCGCACGTTCAGCCGCCAGCACCAGTCAATGGCGCGGCGTTTATTGGGAACGGTAACCTTCGACGGGGCAATAATGAAAATCGAAAGATACTTCACCGAGGCAGGCCAGGACGCCTATTTGGCGCTGGAATTCACAATCACGGAATCAGAAATCCGCAATCCAGACGGCACGGTCGTATTTCACCTTGATAATGTCGAGGTGCCGGCGGGCTGGTCTCAGGTCGCCTCGGATGTTCTGGCGCAGAAGTATTTTCGCAAGGCCGGCGTGGCCACGATTCTCAAGCGCGTGCGCGAGGCCGGCGTGCCCAAGTTTCTCTGGCGCTCGGTGCCCGACACCAAGGCGCTCAAACGGCTGCCCGAAGCAGAACGCTACACCGGCGAGACATCGGCCAAGCAGGTCTTTGACCGGCTGGCGGGCGCATGGTGCTATTGGGGCTGGAAAGGCGGCTATTTCACCAGCGAGGCGGACGCGCGTGCCTATTTCGACGAGATGCGCGTCATGCTGGCCAAACAGATGGCGGCCCCCAACTCTCCCCAGTGGTTCAATACCGGCCTGCACTGGGCCTATGGCATCGACGGGCCAAGCCAGGGCCATCACTATGTCGATTACAAAACCGGCGAACTGACGAAATCCGACAGCGCCTACGAACATCCCCAGCCGCATGCCTGCTTTATCCAGTCCTGCGCCGATGATCTGGTCAATGAAGGCGGGATCATGGATCTCTGGGTGCGCGAGGCGCGGCTCTTCAAATACGGCTCGGGTACGGGGACGAATTTCAGCCATCTGCGCGGCGAAGGCGAGAGCCTCTCGGGCGGTGGCAAATCCTCCGGTCTCATGGGCTTTCTCAGGATCGGCGACCGCGCGGCGGGCGCAATCAAATCGGGCGGCACTACGCGCCGCGCCGCCAAGATGGTGATCTGTGACGCCGATCACCCCGATATCGAACAGTTCATCGACTGGAAGGTGATCGAAGAGCAGAAGGTCGCCTCGATCGTCGCCGGATCGAAAATGCACGAGGCGCGGCTGAATGAGATCTTCGCCGCCATCCGGGCATGGGACGGCGCCGAGGCGGATGCCACCGATCCGCGCGCCAATGCCGGGCTGAAATCGGCCATCCGTGCCGCCAAGAAGGTCGCCATCCCCGAAACCTATATAAACCGCGTGCTGCAATATGCCCGTCAGGGCTATGCCTCGATCGAGTTTCCCACCTATGACACCGACTGGGACAGCGAGGCCTATAATTCGGTCTCGGGCCAGAATTCGAACAATTCCGTGCGCGTCACCGATGCCTTTCTCGAGGCGGTGCGCGAAGACAAGCCCTGGGAACTGATCCGGCGCACCGACGGCAAGGTCGCGCGCACCGTTTCAGCACGCGAGCTCTGGGCCAAGATCGGCCATGCCGCCTGGGCCTGCGCCGATCCCGGTATCCAGTATCACGACACGGTCAACGCATGGCATACCTGCCCCGAAGACGGCGAGATTCGCGGCTCAAACCCCTGTTCGGAGTACATGTTCCTCGATGATACAGCCTGCAATCTGGCCTCGATGAACCTTCTGACCTTCTATCGCGGTGGCAGCTTTGACGCCGAGGGCTACATGCATGCGACGCGGCTCTGGACGCTGACACTGGAAATCTCGGTGATGATGGCGCAGTTCCCGTCCAGGGAAATCGCGCAGCTTTCCTATGATTTCCGCACGCTGGGGCTGGGATACGCCAATATCGGCGGTCTCCTGATGAATATGGGCCTTGGCTATGACAGCGAAAAAGGCCGCGCCATCTGTGGCGCGCTGACCGCCATCATGACCGGCGTCGCCTATGCCACCTCGGCCGAGATCGCAGGCGAACTCGGGCCCTTCGCCAAATATGAAAAGAACGCCAAGCACATGCTGCGCGTCATCCGCAACCACCGCAACGCGGCGATGGGCGCCAAGAAAGCCTATGAAAAACTCGCGGTCACGCCGGTGGCACTGGATCACGCCAACTGCCCCGACAAGCGGCTGGTCGAACTGGCGGTCTCGGCATGGGACGAGGCGCTGTCGCTGGGGCGCAAACACGGCTATCGCAACGCGCAGGCCACCGTCATCGCGCCCACCGGCACGATCGGGCTGGTGATGGATTGTGACACGACAGGGATTGAACCCGATTTCGCCCTCGTCAAGTTCAAGAAGCTGGCCGGCGGCGGCTATTTCAAGATCATCAACCGTTCGGTGCCTGCCGCGCTCGAAACGCTGGGCTATGGCCCGGCCCAGATCGAGGAAATCGTCTCTTATGCCGTCGGTCACGGCACGCTGGGCAATGCGCCGGGCGTCAACCACACCGCGCTGATCGGCAATGGTTTTACCCAGGTCGAGATCGACAAGATCGAGGCCGCGCTGCCCTCGGCCTTTGACATCCGTTTCGTCTTCAACCAGTGGACGCTCGGCGAAGAGTTCTGCACCCGGATCCTCGGCATCCCCGCCGAGAAGCTGAACGATCCCGGTTTCGACATGCTGAAATCGCTGGGCTTTACCCGCGATCAGATTGACGCGGCCAATGATCACGTCTGCGGGACGATGACGCTAGAGGGCGCGCCGCATCTGCGCAAACGGCATTACGCGGTCTTTGACTGTGCCAATCCCTGCGGCAAGAAAGGCAAGCGTTTCCTGAGCGTCGACAGCCATATCCGCATGATGGCCGCTGCCCAGAGCTTTATCTCGGGCGCGATTTCCAAAACCATCAACATGCCCAATGACGCAACGATCGAAGATTGCCAGAGCGCCTATGAACTCAGCTGGTCGCTGGGGGTCAAGGCCAACGCGCTCTATCGCGACGGCTCCAAGCTCAGCCAGCCGCTGGCCTCGGCCCTGATCGAGGATGATGACGAGGCGGCCGAAATTCTCGAAAGCGGTGCTCCGCAGGAAAAGGCGGCGGTACTGGCCGAAAAGGTGGTCGAAAAGATCATCGTCAAGGAACTGATCAAATCCCACCGCGAGAAGATGCCCGAGCGGCGCAAGGGCTATACCCAGAAGGCCATTGTCGGCGGGCACAAGGTCTATCTGCGCACCGGCGAATATGAAGACGGCAAGCTGGGCGAGATATTCATCGACATGCACAAGGAAGGCGCCGGTTTCCGCGCGATGATGAACAATTTCGCCATCGCCGTGTCGGTCGGGCTGCAATATGGTGTCCCGCTCGAGGAATTCGTCGATGCCTTCACCTTCACCCGGTTCGAACCGGCGGGCATGGTGCAGGGCAATGAGGCGATCAAGAACGCCACCTCGATCCTTGATTATATCTTCCGCGAATTGGCGGTCAGCTATCTGGACCGGACCGATCTGGCACATGTCCAGCCGCAGGGCGCCGCGTTCGAGGAGCTTGGCCGGGGCGAGGAAGAGGGCGTGCGCAATTTCGACGAAGTGTCCGATGGGGCGGCGAACAAGTCGCTGGAGGTGCTGAAGCAGATCAGCTCGACCGGCTATCTGCGCAAGCGCGTGCCGCAGGAACTGGTCGTGCTGCAGGGCGGTGCCTCGGTCGGAGCGACGGCGGGCGCAACGGCGCTGGACGGTGCCGTCGATCCGGTGGCGGCGCTGCAGACGCTGGTGCCCGAGACCGCCGCGTCAGCCGGGGCGATGGCCGCCGCGTCAACCGGGATCGATGCGCGCACCAAGGCCAAGATGCAGGGATACGAGGGCGATCCCTGCGGCGAATGCGGGAATTATACGCTGGTCAGAAACGGCACCTGCATGAAATGCAACACCTGCGGGGGAACGTCGGGATGTAGCTGAACAGAATACGCGGGGCGCCCGATGGCGCCGCGTCGTTTCCGGGGCGGGTGCGCTCGCCCCAGACGCAGATCAGGCCGCAGGCAGAAAACACCGGGCGGTACAACCATGAGCCTGATCGGCGAAACTGGCGGGGGTAAAACCCCGCCTTTTTCTTTGCTCCGGCGGCGGAGGGGGTGTTGCCCCCGGCCCGGCAGGCCGGGCCCCCCCAAGGTATTTGATGAACAATGAAAGCGGGGTCAGATATCGAGCGTGTTCACGCGTTCCCATTCCGAGAAATGCGCCATGTAGCTTTGCCATTCCTGATGCTTGAGTTTCAGGAAGGCGGCCGAGAATTCACTGCCGAGCGCGGATTTGAGGGCCTTGTCGCGGTCGAAGGCGCGCAGCGCATCAAGGAGGTTGAGCGGCAGTTTCGGCGCACCACGGACCTTGTGACCCTCGGCATACATGTCGATATCGTGGCGTTTGCCGGGATCGGCACTGGTGCCGAGCCCGTCCAGACCGGCGGCGATGATCACCGCCTGCAGAAGATAGGGGTTGGCGGCACCATCGGCGAGGCGCAGTTCGAAACGGCCGGGGCCGGGCACGCGCACCATATGCGTACGGTTATTGCCCGACCACGTTACCGTGTTGGGGGCCCATGTCGCGCCCGAAGTGGTACGCGGGGCGTTGATGCGTTTGTAGCTGTTGACCGTCGGGTTGGTGATCGCGGTCATCGCGGCGGCATGTTTCATGATCCCGCCGAGAAAATGCGCCCCCTCGCCCGATAGCCCCACCTCGCCCGTCTGGCCCTCACCCCTGTCTGTGGCAAAGATGTTGGTGCTGGCCGCCGCGCCCGGCGCGTCCCAGACCGAGATATGGGCGTGGCAGCCATTGCCGGTCAGCCCTTCGATCGGCTTGGGCATGAAGGTGGCGCGGAACCCGTGTTTTTCCGCCACCGATTTCGTCATGAACTTGAAGAAGCTGTGCTTGTCGGCGGTCCTGAGCGTGTCGTCGAATTCCCAGTTCATCTCGAACTGGCCATTCGCGTCCTCGTGATCGTTCTGATAGGGGCCCCAGCCCAGTTCCAGCATGTAGTCGCAGATCTCGCGCACGACGTCGTAGCGGCGCATGATTGCCTGTTGATCATAGCAGGGTTTCTCTGCGATATCAAAGGGATCGCTGATTTCATTGCCCTGAGGTGTCAGCAGGAAATACTCCGCCTCGATGCCGGTTTTGACATGCATGCCCTTTGCCGCGGCGCTATCGATCAGGCGGCGGAGCACATTGCGCGGGGCCTGGGCCACATCCGCGCCTTCCATCACCGGGTTGGCCGCGACCCATGCGACCTCGGGTTTCCAGGGCAGCTGGATCACGCTTGACGGGTCGGGCACGGCCAGCATGTCGGGATGGGCCGGTGTCATGTCGAGCCATGTGGCGAACCCGGCAAAACCGGCGCCTTCCTCCTGCATGTCGGCAATGGCTGCCGCCGGAACGAGCTTGGCGCGCTGGCCGCCGAAAATGTCGGTAAAGGAAATCATGAAATAGGCGACGCCGGTGTCCCGGGCGAAGGCTGCAAGATCGGTCATGGTCTGGGGTCCCTCTGCGGTTTATCGGTCAGTTCAATGATGTCGAATGCTGTCAAATCCTGCCAAGCCGCGGTCCAGCTGTCAAAATTTGCCGGATCGTCGGTTTCCATGATCTGCCAGCATGTATCGCCCGCCGCCGACAGCCAGCTGTCGATATAGACCAGCCCGGGGGGCAGCATCCGTCCCCGCGCGTGAAACCGGTCATAGACCCGGTCGGGCGTGCCGTCGCGGAAATGCTCGATGACCATGTAGCGCGTCACAGGGTCTGGCCCGGGATCCAGTCCGTCCCCGAGAGCGGCACGCGCGCCATGGCGGCGGCCTCAATGGTCAGTGCGCAGAGATCCTCGGGTTCCAGATTGTGCAGGTGGCTTTTGCCGCAGGCGCGTGCGATGGTTTGCGCCTCCAGCGTCAGGACGCGCAGGTAGTTGTTCAGCCGCCGCCCGCCCTCGACCGGGTCCAGCCGCGCCATCAGCGCCGGGTCCTGGGTGGTGATGCCCGCCGGATCGCGCCCTTCGTGCCAGTCATCATAGGCGCCCGCCGTCGTGCCCAGCGCCTGATAGTCGGCCTCCCATTTCGGGTCATTGTCGCCCAGCGCGATCAGCGCGGCGGTGCCGATGGCCACCGCATCCGCCCCCAGCGCCATCGCCTTGGCGACATCGGCACCGGTGCGGATCCCGCCCGAGACGATCAGCTGAACCTCGCGGTGCATGCCCAGATCGCGCAGCGCCTGAACCGCGCCGTGGATACAGGCCAGCGTCGGCTGGCCGACATGTTCGATAAAGACGTCCTGACTGGCCGCCGTGCCGCCCTGCATCCCGTCCAGCACCACGACATCCGCCCCCGCCTTGACCGCCAGCGTGGTGTCGAAATAGGGCCGGGCGCCGCCGATCTTGACATAGATCGGCACCTGCCAGCCGGTGATTTCGCGCAGTTCCAGGATCTTGATTTCCAGATCATCCGGCCCCGTCCAGTCGGGATGGCGGCAGGCCGAACGCTGATCGATCCCGGCAGGCAGGTTGCGCATCCCGGCGACGCGGTCACTGATTTTTTGACCCAAGAGCATGCCGCCGCCGCCCGGCTTGGCCCCCTGGCCCACGACAATCTCGATCGCATCGGCCCGGCGCAGGTCGCGCGGGTTCATGCCATAGCGCGATGGCAGGTACTGATAGACCAGCTTGTCGGAATGGCCGAGTTCCTCGGGCGTCATGCCGCCATCGCCCGTGGTGGTCGATGTGCCCGCCAGCGTCGCGCCGCGCCCCAGCGCCTCTTTGGCCGGACCGCTGAGCGCACCGAAACTCATCCCCGCGATGGTGACCGGAATATCCAGCCGGATCGGGTTTTTGGCGTATCTCGTGCCCAGCGTGACATCGGTGTCGCATTTCTCGCGGTAGCCTTCCAGCGGATAGCGCGACATCGACGCGCCCAGAAAAAGCAGATCGTCGAAATGCGGCACCTTGCGTTTGGCTCCGCCGCCGCGAATATCGTATATGCCGGTGGCCGCAGCCCGGCGGATCTCGGCATTGATCGGGCGGGTGAACGTGCCGGACTGGATGGGGTCGGTGCGGGGGGCGCCCGCCTTGTCGGTGTCGGACATCAGGGCCTCAATACGCGTTGTCGATGTTGAAATGATAAAGCTGCCGGGCCGAGCCGTAGCGGCGGAAATCCCCGGCCACCGCATCCGATCCGGCGGCGCTCAGCAATTCCTCCAGCTCGGCCAGATGCTCGGCGCGCATCTCTTTCTCGATGCAATCCGCGCCCAGCGACCTGACCGAACCGCGCACGTAAAGCCGCGCCTCGTAAAGGCTGTCACCCAGCGCATCGCCCGCATCGCCGCAAACGACCAGCCGGCCCGATTGTGCCATGAAGGCGCTCATATGCCCGACATTGCCCTCGACCACGATATCGATCCCCTTCATCGATATCCCGCAGCGGGACGCGGCATTGCCACGGATCACCAACAGCCCGCCATGCCCCGTTGCCCCGGCATATTGCGAGGCATCGCCCTCGATCACGACCTTGCCGCTCATCATGTTTTCGGCGACGCCCGGCCCGGCGGAACCGGTGACCGTGATCTCGGCCTGCTGGTTCATGCCGGCGCAGTAATATCCCGTCGATCCCGCAACCCGCACGGCAATCGGCGCATCCAGCCCGACCGCAATGGCATGCGCGCCGCGCGGATTGGCAATTTCCCACGCCCGCTGGTTGGTCTCTGCGCCCTGCGCCTGAAGGGTGGCGTTCATGTCGCGCAGCGGCATCGTGGCCAGATCGATCACCTGCATCTCAGGCTGCCTTTCTCTGGTTTTGCGGCCCGTCATCATGGCGCCAGAAATAAACGGTGGCGGGTTCGGGTTCCCAGACCCTTGCGGTATCGATACCCGGCAGGTTGACCAGCGCGCGGTATTCGCTGCCAAAGGCGACATAACGGTCGGTTTCGGCCAGCACCGCCGGTTTGCAGGCAATCGGATCGCGCAACACGCCGAACCCGTCACCTGTACCGACGACAAAGGTGTAAAACCCGTCCAGATCGGTGACCGAACGCTCCAGCGCCTCGCCCAGCGTCGCGCCGTTCTGCATCTGCCATGTCAGATAGGCGGCCCCGACCTCGGTGTCGTTCTCGGTCTCGATGGTCAGGCCTTCGTGGCGCAGCCTGCGCCTGAGCGTGTTGTGGTTGGACAAAGAGCCATTATGGACAAGGCACTGATCCGGCCCGGTGTTGAAGGGATGCGCACCTTCGGTCGTCACGGCTGATTCGGTTGCCATGCGCGTATGGCCGATACCATGCGTCCCGGCCATGTTGCCGAGGCCAAAGCGCCGGGCCACATCACCGGGCAGGCCGACCTCCTTGTAGATCTCGATGGACGATCCCGCGCCCATGATCCGGATCCCGGGGTGATCGGACCTGAGGCAGGCACGCGCCGCCTCACCCGATGCCGCGGCCAGCGATAACACCGCATGCGTGTCATTGACCGTCAGGTCCACGGGCGTCTTCAGCGCCTTTTCCAGCCGTTCACCAAGCCCGTCGAAATCGCGTTCGGGATCGGCGGACTGAACCGTCAGCTTGATGCGGTCGGGATCGGCGTCGCGATAGATGGCGATACCGGCACTATCCGGTCCCCGGTCGGACATGGTGATCAGCATATCCGTCAGCAGGCTGCCCAGTTCAGGCTCCAGCGCCCGGTCCTTCAGAAACAGCCCCACGATTCCACACATGACACACCCCCGGTCAAACCCTGCAACACCGAAACCGCTAGCATGAACAAGGGCAGCATTTCAACTCACAAGAAACAAAGTTTCCTCTGATGCGTGGGCGCGCCGGGTTCAGTGATCCGAACGCGGATAGGCGATGACCGACAGATACCGCGCCGGCAGCCGCGTCAGCCCCTCCGGCCCGTGCGGTGCGTCAGCGTCGAAAAACAGCGTGTCGCCGGGTTTCAGCGGATAGACCGTGTTGCCGTGGCGGTACTCGACCTCGCCCTCCAGCATGAACAGGAACTCGATGCCGTCATGCTGAAAGGTCGGAAAGATGTCCGAACTTTCGCTAAGCGTGATCAGATAGGGCTCGACGATGACGCCGCTGTCATTCGACCCCAGATGCCCCAGCAGATTATACTGATGCCCGGCGCGTGTCCCTTCGCGGTCGATCTCGACCCCGTCACCGGCGCGGGTATGGACCGCCGGGCGATGTTCCTCGAAGCCGCGAAAAAACGCGGTCAGCGGCACGCTCAGCGCTTCCGACAGCGCCTGCAACGTGGTCAGCGAGGGCGAGGTCTGACCGTTTTCGATCTTCGAGAGCATGCCCGCCGACAGCCCCGTCATCCGCGACAGATCGGCCACCGTAATCGATTGCTGGCGGCGAAAGGCGCGCAGCTCGCGCCCGATGGCCACCTCCAGCACCTTTTCACGGGCGTCGCGCGTGCGGTGCGGGTTCTGGGACAGGCGGGGTGATGACATGTGACGCTCCTCCGACCAAGAGAGGTGATGACCGCCCGGAAATCAACCCGTTCACCCGATTTCCGACTCCCCCCCGCGCGCCGGGCTTGCTATCAGCGCCCAAGATCGCAGCCGACGGGACAGCGCAATGACAACAGCCGAACTTTCGCAGACCATTCTGGGCATCGGCGAAGCCATGGTCGAGATGTCGCCGCAGACCGATGGCAGCTATCAGCGCGGTTTTGCCGGTGATGTGCTGAACGCGCTCTGGTATGCGCGCAAGGCATTGGATGAGGACTGGACCGTCTCTTTCTGTTCTGCCGTAGGTCAGGATCCGATCTCTGACGACATGCTTGCCTTCATTTCGGGTGGCGGCATCGACTGTTCGGCGGTGCGTCGCATCGCGGGCCGTTCGCCCGGGCTCTACCTGATCACGCTCGACGGGGCCGAACGCAGCTTTACCTATTGGCGGTCGCAGTCGGCGGCGCGCAGTCTGGCCGCCGATGGTGACTGGCTGGGTGCGCAGATGGACGCGGCGCGGTTGATCTATGTCTCCGGCATCACGCTGGCCATCCTGCCCGAGGATGATCGCGCGCGCCTGCTGACGGGGCTGGCAGCGCGGCGCGCCGCCGGGGCGACCGTCGCGCTTGACCCCAATATCCGCCCCGCGCTCTGGCCTGACAAGGATACCGCCCGCGACGTTCTGACCAGCGCCGCTACCGTCAGCAGTATCGTGCTGCCCAGTTTCGATGACGAGGCCGCCTGTTTCGGTGACGCCACGCCGGAAGCCACGCGCGCACGCTATGCCGGGGCCGGGGCCGAAACCGTGATCGTCAAGAACGGCCCGGGCGCGGTGCTCTACCTGCAGGACGGACAGTCCGGCGAGGCCGCATCGCCCCCCGTGGCCAAACCCGTCGATACCACGGGGGCGGGCGATTCCTTTAACGGCGCATGCCTCGCGGCGCTGATCTCGGGCGAACCGATCGGCCGGGCCATCGCTGCCGGTCAGGCCTGCGCGGCCCGCGTGATCCAGACGCGCGGCGCGCTGATCTGAACCCGCCCGTTTTGTCCCACGGCTGGGTCTGGTTTTCGCCCCGACCGCTTGCTAGGCTTGCGATGCAGGTTCGGGTGCCCGCGCCCGCGCCGCATCCGGGGGGGACCACATGGCAAAGACATCATGGGCACTGATCGGCGGGGCAGGACCGGGCCTTGGCACCGCGCTGATCGAGGCATTTTCTGCCGACGGAATGACCGCCATCGGCCTCAGGCGCAGCGGCGCCCCCGCAGACAGCACGCATAACATCCGCGCCTGCGACCTGACAGACGCCGACCAGCTGCGCGCCACGCTTGATCCGCTCATCGCCGAATTCGGCCCGCCGCGCGTTGTCGTGCACAACCCATCCCAGATGGTGCGCGGCGATTTCGACACGCTTACACCAGCCGATTTCGACCGTTGCTGGCAGGGGATCGTCCTGTCGGCGGTTCATCTGGCCCACATCTGCCTGCCCGTCATGGCATCGGGAAAGGGGGGCACATTCATCGCCACCGGTGCCACGGCCAGCCAGCGGGGCGGGGCACAGTTTGCGGCCTTTGCCAGTGCCAAGTTCGGGCTGCGCGGGCTGTGCCAGTCGCTGGCGCGCGCCTATCATCCCAAGGGCGTGCATGTCGTGCATACGATCATTGACGGCATCATCGCCTCGGACCGCGCCCGCGCCGCATACGGGATGGACCCCGACCAGATGATGGAACCCGCCGATATCGCCCGCCAATATGTTCAGCTCGCCGCGCAGCCGCCCTCGGTCTGGAGCCACGAGGCTGATTTCCGCCCCGCGCCCGAACGGTTCTGAACCAGCGCCAGTATAAGAGGATCACATGAGCGTCACCCCCCTTGGCATTCGTCCCGACCAGTGCCTGATCAACGGTCTCTGGCAGCCGCCCCTCTCCGGGGCCCGTCTGGCGCTGATCGATCCGTCATCCGGCGAAACGCTTTGCGAAATCGCACGCGGCGGGCAGGCCGATATCGATGCCGCCGTCGTGGCGGCAGCGGCGGCCCGTAACGGTGATTGGGGACGGCTGAGCGCCGCCGAGCGTGGCCGCATCCTGCACCGGATGGGAACGCTGGTTCTGGACAATATCGACGAGCTTGCCCGGCTCGAGGCGATGGATGTCGGCAAGCCGCTTCGCCAGGCGCGCGCCGATGTCACCGCGCTGGCGCGTTATCTCGAATTTTACGGCGGCGCGGCGGACAAGGTGCATGGCACCACCATCCCCTATCTCGATGGTTACACCGTCTATACGCTGCGCGAGCCGCATGGCGTGACCGGCCATATCGTGCCCTGGAACTATCCGATGCAGATCATCGGCCGTTCGGTCGGCGCGGCACTGGCCATGGGCAACGCGGCGGTGCTGAAACCGGCGGAAGAGGCCTGCCTGACCGCGCTGGCCTTTGGCGAGATCGCGCAGCGCGCCGGTCTGCCCGCGGGCGCGCTGAATGTCGTGCCCGGCATCGGGGCCGAGGCCGGGGCGGCACTCTCTGCCCATCCGGGCGTCCAGCATGTTTCGTTTACCGGCTCGGTCGGCGTCGGGCGGCTGGTTCAGGGTGCGGCGGCGGCCAATGTCGTGCCGGTGACGCTGGAACTGGGCGGCAAATCCCCCCAGATCGTATTTGATGATGCCGATATCGATGATGCGCTGCCCTTTCTGGTCGGCGCAGGTATCCAGAATGCCGGTCAGACATGCTCGGCCTCGTCGCGCATTCTGGCCCAGCGGGGCGTCTATGATCAGGTCGTTGCGCGCATGTCGGCGGCCTATGGCGCGCTCAGGGTCGGTCCGGCGCTGGCCGATCTGGATGTCGGGCCGCTGATCTCGGACCGCCAGCAGAAAATCGTGACGGGTTTTCTGGCGCAGGGCAGCGATCTGACCACGGCCGCCACCGGTCAGATTGCCGATGATGCGCCGTCGGGCGGCAGCTATGTCGCGCCGCAGCTCTTTGCCGATGTGCCCCCCGATCACGTGCTGGCGCAGGACGAGATTTTCGGCCCCGTGCAGGTGATCATCCCCTTCGATGACGAAGACGAGGCGCTGGCGATTGCCAATGGCACAGATTACGGCCTTGTCGCCTCGGTCTGGTCGCGTGACGGCGCACGCCAGATGCGTCTGGCGCGGGCGATCCGGTCGGGCCAGGTTTTTATCAACAATTACGGTGCGGGCGGCGGTGTGGAACTGCCCTTTGGCGGCACCGGCCTCAGCGGTCATGGCCGCGAAAAAGGCTTCGAGGCGCTGTATGGCTTTTCAACGCTCAAGACAGTGGCCGCGCGCCACGGATAGATGCCGGACCCGCATCCCGGCAAAGGAGGAAAGATGAGGCTTCAGGGCAAAACAGCGATTGTCACCGGCGGCGCGTCGGGATTTGGCGCCGGGATCGTGCGGAAATTCGTGGCCGAAGGCGCGCGTGTGATGATCGTCGATCTGAATACCGCGCTGGCTGATGAACTGGCGGCGGAACTGGGCGCGGGCGTTCTGGTGCGTGGCGGCGATGTCTCGCGCGACGCGGACGTTGCCGGGCTGACATCGGCGGCGGTGGATGCCTGGGGCGATATCGACATTCTGGTCAATAATGCCGGCATCACCCATCTGCCCGCTCCAATGGAAGAGATCGGCGAGGAAGAGTTTGACCGCGTCTTTGCCGTCAATGCCAAATCCGTCTATCTGACCGCGCGCCATATCGTGCCCCTGATGAAGGCGCGGGGGCAGGGGGCCATCCTGAACATCGCCTCGACCGCCGGGGTCAGCCCGCGCCCGAGGCTCAGCTGGTACAACGCCTCCAAGGGCTGGATGAACACCGCCACCCGCGCCATGGCGGTCGAGCTTGCCCCCGAAGGCGTGCGCGTCAATGCGCTGAACCCCGTGGCGGGCGAAACGCCGCTCCTCAAACGCTTTCTGGGGGAAGACACGCCCGAGATGCGGGCGCGCTTTCTCTCGACCATACCGCTTGGCCGGTTCTCCACGCCCGAGGATATGGGCAATGCGGCGGCCTATCTCTGTTCGGACGAGGCCGCCATGATCACCGGCGTCTGCATGGAGGTTGATGGCGGGCGCTGTATCTGATCGCTGCGCCCCTGTTCAGGAGCGCCGGTTCAGAAGGTTAGTTCAGGCAGGCTGCCATGTCGCGTGCCATGCCGCCGATCAGCGCCGGATAAAGCCCCGGACCCGGCGGCAGCGACCCGCCCAGCGGATCCAGCACCACAACCTCGGGCCGGGAAGCGCCGGTCACCGTGTCGATCAGCCTCTGGCTGTAATCCGGCTCGGCAAAGATGCAGCTTACCGTGTTTTCGGCGGCTATCCGGGCAAGCGCCGCGATATGGGCCGGTCCGGGGCTGGCCGCATCGCCCAGCGTGATCGCGCCCAGCGGTTCCAGCCCGGCAGCGCGTTCGAAATAGTGATAGGCATCGTGGAACACCATGAAATCCCTGGCGGGCGGCGCAGGAAAGAGACGCGCGATCTCATCCGAGAGCGCGGCGATTTCCGCCCCGGCCAGCGCCGCATTTTCGCGGTAGAGCGCCGCATTGTCAGGGTCAGCCCCGGCCAGCATCTCGGCGATGGCCGTCAACCAGAGGCGGCCGTTTTCAGGATCAAGCCACGCATGCGGGTCGATGCCGCTGTCGGGCTCGTCATCGTCATGCGGTGCCGTCATGGCCGCGCGAAACCCCAGCGTCTGCGTCCCGGGCAGCGCCAAAAGCGTCAGCCGCCGCGCATCGCCCGCCAGCGCGGCCAGCGGATCGGTCAGCCATGGCGTCAGTTCCGGCCCGATCCAGATCACGATATCGGCCGCGTCCAGCGCCGCCGCCGCCGAAGGTTTCAGCGCGAAATCATGCGGTGCGGCACCGGGGGTGACAATCAGGTCGGGCGTCGTCAGGTCGCGCGTGACCATGGCCACCAGCGATTGCACCGGCGCGATATCGGTCACGATGCGGGGAATATCGGCCATGGCGCGGGGCGTGCCCGCCGCCACCAGCGCCGCCACTGCCGCCATCTTGAATGCGAATCGAAAAATCATCATGGCGTTCTGGTAAGTGTTATGATATATCATATCAACCACCTTTTTGACCGAGGCTGACGTGACCACCGAACCCCTTGGATTTACTGCGCATGATCACGGGGCCTGCATCGCCGGTGCCGTTCAGGCGCTGGCCGATTACTGCCGCGATGGTGGGCTGCAATTCACGCCGGTGCGCCGCCGGGTGCTCGAATTGCTGCTGGATGAACATCGCGCGATGGGGGCTTATGAAATCCTTGACCGTCTGCGGGCCGAGGGGCTGGGATCACAGCCGCCGGTGGTGTACCGCGCGCTCGATTTTCTCGTGGGCCACGGCTTTGCGCACAAGATCGAACGGCTGAGTGCCTTTGTCGCCTGCGCCCATCCGGGCCAGGATCACATGCCGGCCTTTCTGATCTGCCGCTCCTGCGCCTCGGTCGCCGAAACCCATACGCGCATGACACGCGGCAGCATCGGGCGCGCCGCCCGCGATGCGGGGTTCGAGATCGAGCGCGCCATGGTCGAGGCCGAAGGGCTCTGCCCCAACTGCCGACAAGAGGGGGCGGTGCCATGTCGCTGATCAATGTTCAGGGCCTGCGGGTGGTGCGCGGCGGGCGGGTCATCCTGTCATCGGTCGATCTGGATATCGCGGCGGGCGAGATCGTGACGATTGTCGGCCCGAACGGATCGGGGAAATCGACACTTTTGCAGGCGCTGATCGGTGCGGTTCAGCCCGACCGGGGCAGTGTCCGTCAAAAGCCCGGGCTGCGCATCGGCTATGTTCCGCAGAAGCTGCATCTCGATGCGACGCTGCCCATGGATGTGACGCGGTTCCTCAACCTGCCGCGCCGGGTGGCGCGCGCGCGCTGGCAGGGGGCGCTGGAACAGGTGGGTGCAGACGGGCTGGCGCGGGCGCAGATGGCCGGGCTGTCGGGTGGTCAGATACAGCGGGTCCTTCTGGCGCGGGCGCTGATGAACCAGCCCGAAATCCTGATCCTTGACGAGGCGACACAGGGCCTGGACCAGCCCGGCTCGGCGGCGTTTTATCAGCTGATCGAACAGCTCAGATCCGATCTGGGCTGCGCCATCCTCATGGTCAGCCATGAATTGCATGTGGTCATGGCGGCCTCGGACAGGGTGATCTGCCTGAACGGCCATGTCTGTTGTCAGGGCACGCCCGAGGTCGTGGCCTCGGCCCCGGAATACCGGGCGCTTTTTGGTACCGGCACCAAGGGCGCGCTGGCGCTTTACCGCCATGAACACAGCCACGATCACCACCATCACTAGACAGGTGCCATGACCCTTCTGGACAATTTCATTCTGCGCGCCCTGCTGGCCGGGCTGGGGGCGGTGCTGGCGGCGGCGCCCTTGGGGTGTTTCGTGATCTGGCGGCGCATGGCCTATTTCGGCGACGCCACCGCCCATGCCGCCATTCTGGGTGTGGCGCTGGCCTTTGCCCTTCAGGCACCTGTCTTTCTCAGCGTGCTGGGCGTGGCGCTGGCGATGGCGCTGACGGTGGCATTTCTGTCGGGGCGCGGCTATGCGGCGGATGCGCTTTTGGGGGTGATGGCCCATTCGGCGCTGGCCTTCGGGCTGGTGGCGGTGTCGCTCATCCCTAATGCGCGCATCGATCTGAACGCCTTTCTTTTTGGGGATATCCTTGCGGTCAGCCGGTTTGACGTGCTGGTGATCTGGGGCGGTGCGGCGCTGATCCTGCTGATGCTCTGGTGGCGCTGGTCATCGCTTCTGATCGCGACGCTCAGCCCCGATCTGGCCCATGCCGCCGGGGTCGCGCCCCGGCGCGAGCAGATGGTGCTGACGCTGGCGATGGCGCTGGTTGTGGCCGTGGCGATCAAGGTGATCGGCGTCCTGTTGATCGGGGCCATGCTGATCACCCCCGCCGCCGCCGCCCGCCCGCTCGCGGCCTCACCCGAAAGGATGGCGGTTCTGGCCACGCTGATCGGGGCGCTGTCGGTGGTGGCGGGGCTCTGGCTGGCCTTTCTGATCGACACGCCCGCGGCACCCACCATCGTCGCCGTCGCGGCGATGTGTTTTCTGGCCAGCAATCTCTGGTCAGGTGTCAGGCGGCGGGCCCGCCGCGCCTGACCGGTTCCGTGCCGGATCAGTTGATACCGGGAATGGTGACCGTACCCACGATATGGGACTGACGCATCGGCAGGGCCTTGTACATCACCTCGACCCCGGTCGTGGCGATGCCTTCGCCGGTCATGCCCTTGAATTTGCCGGTACCGTGGACGATGGTCCAGCTGTTGGCCGCGCCTTGCTCACCGGCCTTCCATGACATGGTAAAGGTATCCGCGCCCTCGCCGAAAATGCAGATGCCGACAATGTCATTGGTCCCGTCGCGATAGCCGAACCCGCCGCCCACGCAGCGCGCCGGACCGTCCTCGAACGGGGCCTCGATCACCTCGTAGATGCCCTGATTGTCCTGCATATAGTAAATGCTGTCCTCGAGCGTGAAGCTTTCCTCGCTTTTCGGGTAGATATTGTTGATCTCGAGGCGCTCCTGCGCGGCTACGGGCAAAGCCCCCATCATCGCCACAGCCGCAGCCGCCACCGGCCTGCATATCCGTTTCATATCGTCCCCCGAAATTGCTTTTCAGCGCCAGTCTACAACCCCGCACCGGGCGGTAAACTGATAAGTTCGTGACCGCGCCCGTTGCCGCATCAGCCCGGCCCGGCACCGGGCGACGGGCGCGCGTGCAACAGCGTGCCCTCATGTTTCGGCAGATCATCCTCGGGGCCGAGCCAGGTGAGGCGGCTTTGATAGTTGACGTGAAAGGTCGGGGTGAACTGCCCGGGATCCTCCATCGACGCGGCATAAAGATGCATGCCGCCGGGATAGTGATCGGCTTCGAACCCCATGGGCGATCCGCATTCAGCGCAGAAATGGCGATGGACACCGGGGGAGCTTTGGCGTGTTCTGACCGGCTCTCCGGTCCAGCGGAAATTGTCGCGCGTCACGCCCAGCCAGGCCACGACAGGCGCGGCGCAGTTGCGGCGGCAATCATCGCAATGGCAATAGCAGGCCCATTTTGGCGCACCGGTAAATTCCCAGCGCGTCTGCCCGCACATGCAATGGCCCCGCGTTGAGGTTTCGGTGGTGCCGGTGGTGCTGGTCGTCATGTCTGTCCCCGCTTTGATAGCGTTCATGTAATGCCGCCGGGGGCGGATCGCCCTGTCTCTGCCCGTTCCCGCCCGGCACTGCGCGCGCGTTTCTGACCCCCGCCGGTGTTTTTGCGACCCCGCCACCAAGGTCGCCCGCCCCCCGTCGACGAATGCCGCCTGCTTTGCTAGAGGGGCGCATGGATATCGACCTGCACCACCACGCCCGCCTTTCCGTCGCGCCTATGATGGACTGGACCGACCGGCATTGCCGGTATTTTCACCGGCTGCTCAGCCACGAGGTGCTGCTCTATACCGAGATGGTGACCGCGCAGGCCGTGATCCACGGGGATCGGGACCGGCTTCTTGGCATGGACCGGGCCGAGCATCCGGTCGCGCTGCAGCTTGGCGGGTCCGATCCGGCGCTTCTGGCCAAGGCGGTGAGGGTGGCGGCGGATTACGGCTATGACGAGATCAATCTCAATGTCGGCTGCCCGTCGGACCGGGTGCAGGCCGGTACATTTGGCGCGGTGCTGATGGAAGCGCCTGACCGTGTCGCCGCCTGCGTCGCGGCGATGCGCGAGGCCAGCCCGGTCGAGGTCACGGTCAAATGCCGGATCGGGGTTGACGATCAGGACCCCGAAACCGTGCTGCCTGATTTTCTGGCCCGTGTCTCGGACGCCGGGGTCACGCGCTTTGCCATCCATGCGCGCAAGGCATGGCTCGAGGGGCTGAGCCCGCGCGAGAACCGGGATATCCCGCCGCTTGATTATCCATTGGTCCGGCGGATGAAATCGGCGTTTCCGCATCTGCATATCTCGGTCAATGGCGGTATCGACAGCCTTGATCAGACGGCTGAACATCTGGCCTCGGGGCTGGATGGGGTGATGATCGGGCGGGCGGCCTATCACCGGCCCGCCGAAATTCTGCTGCCCGCCGATGCCCGCGTCTTTGGCCAAGCTGCCACGCCGGATATCGGGGCGGTTGTGCATGCCATGGCCGATTATGCCGGGGCGCATATCGCGGGTGGCGGCAGGCTGCATCACGTCACCCGCCATATGCTGGGGCTCTTCACGGGCCAACCGGGCGCGCGGCAGTGGCGGCGCATCCTCTCGACCGGGGCAACGGCAGCCGATGCCGGGCCCGCCCTGCTGATCGAGGCGCTGGGCGCGGTGCAGGCGGCGGGGGACATGGCGGTCAGTGCGTGATGCGCCGGGCACTGGCGCAGCAGGGCTGGGTCATCCTGCCCCGTGATCCGGGGCTGGACCCGTGGCTGGGGGCTGCGCGCCGCGCCGCCACGGCCATTCTGGAGGATCCCGGGGCCCGCGCGACATGGCTGCGCCATGGCGGTACATGGTTTGCCGGGGTCAATGTTTTTCCCAATGCGCCCGACGGCGCGGTTGATGGCGTGGCGCTGTCCGAGACGCTCTGGCGGCATCTGGCCGCGATGGGGCTTGACGGGCCTGCATGGCATCCGGCGCAGCTCTCGGTGGTTTACCCGGGATATCCCGGGCGCGACGCGGGCGAAAGCGACGCCTCGGCCCGGTTCCGCCTGAACCGTGACGCGGCCCATGTTGACGGGCTGTTGCCGGTCGGCCCGGATCGCCGCCGCATGCTGCGCGAGCCGCATGCCTTTGTGCTGGGGCTGCCGCTGACACCGGGCGGGCCGGACCGCGCACCGCTGACCGTCTGGGATCAGAGCCACCGCGTGATCGGCGATGCGCTTGGCCAGGCATTGGTGGCCCATCCGTCCGGGGACTGGCCCGATGTCGATCTGACCGAAATCTATCAGGCCGCGCGGCGGCGCTGTTTTGAGACCTGCCAGCGCCGCCCGCTGCCGGTCGAGCCGGGCGAGGCCGTGGTGCTGCATCGCCATCTTTTGCACGGGATCGCGCCCTGGCGGGGCGAAGGGGATGCGGATCAGGCCGGGCGTCAGATCGTCTATGTCCGGCCCGAATGCCCGGGCGGGATCGCCGAATGGCTGGGCATGCCGCAAAAGAACACTGGTCACAGCACCTGACCACCCGTTGCCGCCCTTTGGGCGTCGGGGCCGGTCATTTGCCTGCCGGTGGTGATCTCAATCTTGTATCGTTGGTGGCGCGGGCCCGCTGATGCGGTGTTGTGCCGGTGGGGCAATAGCCCCGGCCATCTGGCATTTCGGCGTCCTGAACGGATTGGTTACCGTGATTGCTCAGAACGGAAGGCCGCGTGTTGACGTCGGCGGGGGTTATCCGGTGTCGGGGTTAAAAAGCGGTGAAACCGCCGTGCGGTGCAAGGGCGACGCGCCCCTCAGCCACCCGTTCGCGCAGCGCGGCCACCACGGCGTTTTTTCAGGCGCGGCGCACGTGCAGGCAGTTCGGCCATGATGGCGCGGCGTTCATCCTCACCCATCCGTCCCCATGCGGCGATTTCCTCGACCGAGCGCAGACAGCCGGTGCATAGCCGCTCGCGCGGGTGCACGACGCAGATATTGACGCAGGGCGAAGATGGCTCGTCGCGTTTCCAGATGTCGTCGCGCATGGGTGACCTGCCGTGATGCTGCCTGTCCGGATGTAGGCGATATCGCCCGACCGTCAATGCCGTCTACCGGCCAAATCGGGCAAATCTGCGACATGCGGGCCGGGTGTTGGCCGTTTGCGGGTGCGCAGGGTCAGAGATGCTGAAGCCTGTCCAGCGCGCCCTGCAGGATGAAGCCTGCGGCGACATGATCGATCACCCCGGCGCGCTTGGCACGGGACTCGTCGGCCTCCAACAGCGCGCGTTCCGCGGCCACGGTCGACAGGCGTTCATCCCAGAAGGTGATCGCCAGATCGGTCAGCCCGGCGAGATTGCGGGCAAAGGCGCGTGTCGATTGGCAGCGCGGCCCCTCGCTCCCGTCCATGTTGCGGGGCAGGCCAAGGACGATGCCACCGGCACCGCGATCACCCGCAATGGCCAGAAGGGCGGCGGCATCGGTGCCGAATTTGCGCCGCCGGATGGTTTCAAGCGGGGTTGCGATGCGCCAGCGCAGATCCGAGAGCGCCACGCCAATGGTGCGTGTGCCCAGATCCAGACCCATCAGCGGCTGGCCCGGCGTGAACGCCGCAACCGCGTCCTCCAATGCGTCATGAACGCTCACTCGCCCAGTCCGGCCTCGCGTGCGGCCTGATCGATCATCTTCAGCGCATCTTCGGAATCGGCAAACACGGTCTGCGCCTCCTGCCAGATCGCGGCGGCGCGGTCGGGCTGGCGCACGACCACCAGCGCATTGATCAGCCGCGCCCATTCCTCGGGCGTGCCCCCTTCGGTCGAGAGTCGCTCGGCAAGGCGTTCAACCATACCGAAAATCATCTGCTCGCGATCCGCATCGGTCATATCCTCGGCCGCCTCGATATCGGCTGCATCCGGTCCCGGCATGTCGGCCTCGGGCAGGGCGGTTTCGGGCGGCAGCGTATAGCGGATACCGGCAAGCGCCGCGACATCGCTGATCTGTGCGCGGATGGCGCCGTACCAAGGCAGGTCCGGCGTGCTTTGTGCCAGCAGGTCCTGCCAGATACCAAAGGCGATATCGGGCCGCCCGATCTGGGCCTGCATGAGACCGATATAATAGCGCCCCGGCCCGTTGGTCGGATCGGTTCTGAGCGCGGTCATCAGCGCCTCTTCGGCCTCGGGCGAGACATAGCCGCCCGCCGCCAGCACCAGCATATCCCCCAGATCGGCATAATCGCTGACCGTCGCTTCGGCGCCTTTGGCGGCGACGGCACGCTCTTTCAGCCGGGCAGCGGCGACGAAATTCCGCAGGTTGCCCTCGCTCTGCGCCAAAAGGTCCAGCCCGCGCGGATCTTCGGGGTTTTCGGCAACCGCATCGCGCAGCCGTTCCACAAGCTCCAGATAGGTCGGGTCGATATTGTCGGGCTGGGCATAGGGCGGCAGACTCGCCTCGACCTCGGCCTGGCTGGGCCGGGTGGCGTAAAATTCTGCCGCTGCCTCGATCCGCGCATTCAGCGGCATGTCCTGATAGCCGGGCGCGCCCAGTACGCGGTACAGCCCGCCCGTGCCCGCCACCAGCACAAAGCCGATCAGCGCGATGGTTATCTGGTTGATGCGCGCCCCCGGTCCGCTGGTGGCCGCTGCCACCTCTTTGTCGGCGGCAAGGATACGGCGCGCAATCTCGGCGCGCGCGCGCTCGGCCTCATCCTCGGCCAGGGTGCCCCGGGCAAGATCGCGCTCCAGTTCGGCCATCTGGTCGCGATAGATCTGCATGTCGGGATTTTCTGCCGGTGCATCACCGGTGTCGTCCTGCCCGATCAGCAGGGTGCGCACCAGCATCCATGCAAGGCCGACGCAAATGAGTAGGGCGATAATCCAAAAGGTCATATTTTCATCTCCGGCCTGTCCATACCCTGCCACCTGCAACGCGAAAAGGTACAAAGCGTCGCGCTTCCAGCGCGGGAAGGTCAATTTGTCGTAAATCGATGGTTGAGCGGCGAGTTTCGCCATGGGAAGATGGCCCGAATACGCGAATGGTGCCAGCGTGATGTCCGCTGCCGAAACCGCCAAACCGGGTTGAGCAATGAAACGATATTCTGCCTTTGCCGTGGCCCGCGAGGCCATGACATATCATCAGGGCTGGGAGCGCGCATGGCGTTCACCCGAACCCCGCGACGCTTATGAGGTGATCGTCATCGGCGCCGGCGGCCATGGCCTTGCAACAGCCTATTACCTGGGCCGCGAGCACGGCATCAAGAACGTCGCCGTGATCGAGAAAGGCTGGCTCGGCGGCGGCAATACCGGGCGCAACACCACCATCATCCGCTCGAATTATCTGCAGGACCCCTCGGCGGCAATCTATGAAAAGGCGCGCGCGCTTTACGAGGATCTGAGCCAGGATCTGAACTACAACATCATGTTCAGCCCGCGCGGCGTGATGATGGTTGCCCAGACCCATCACGAGGTGCGCGGCTATCAGCGCACGGCCCATGCCAATGCGCTGCAGGGTGTCACGACCGAGTTCATCACCCCCGAGCGTGTCAAGGAGCTTTGCCCCATCATCGAGATCAACGGCCCGCGCTACCCGGTGCTGGGCGCGCTTTGGCAGGCGCGTGGCGGCACGGCGCGCCACGATGCAGTGGCCTGGGGCTATGCCCGCAAATGCTCGGACATGGGTATGGATATCATCCAGAAGACCGAGGTGACCGGCATCCGCCAGAAAAACGGTGTCGTCACCGGCGTCGAAACTTCGCGCGGCCCGATCAACTGCAAAAAGCTCTGTATCGTCGTCGCGGGCCATTCCAGCCAGCTCGCCGAAATGGCGGGCTTTCGCCTGCCGATCGAGAGTGTCGCGCTGCAGGCGCTGGTCTCAGAGCCGATCAAACCCTGCATGGACGTGGTCGTCATGGCCAATACCGTGCATGGCTATCTCAGCCAGTCCGACAAGGGTGAAATGGTGATTGGCGGCGGCACGGACGGGTTCAACAACTATACCCAGCGCGGCAGTTTCCACCATATCGAGGAAACAGTCCGCGCCCTGACCGAAACCTTCCCGATGCTGGCGCGTCTCAAGATGCTGCGCCAATGGGGCGGGATCGTCGACATGACCGGCGACCGCTCGCCCATCCTGTCGACAACGCCTCTGGGTAACACATTTGTCAATTGCGGCTGGGGCACCGGCGGGTTCAAGGCTATTCCGGGCTCGGGTTTTGCTATGGCCGAACTGGTTGCACGCGGCGAACCCGGCCCGCTGGCCGCCGCCTTCTCGCTCGGGCGGTTCACCGAAGGCCGGTTCATCGACGAAAGCGTAGCCGCAGGAGTAGCCCATTGATCCCCACATCCTTCACATCCCGTATTGCCCTGACCACCCTCGCCATCTGGACCGCCGGAGCCGCCGCGGCGCAGATGGTGCCCTATGCCGATATCGCCGGTTTCAAGATCGCCCGCGTGGAAGAGCCGCGCATCTGCCTTGCCGCGCTGGAGAAGCCATCCGAGGCGGGCAGGAAGATGATCTATACCTATTACCAGACCGCCGCCGGACAGCGCTGGCATGTCGCGGGCTATGACGATCCGGCGCATCTGACAGCCAGCGAGGTCGCGCTGACCGTCACCGTCGATGCCGCCTTCACACTCGAGCGCCGGACCGAGGCGCGCGAGGGCGATTTCATGTTTCCCTTCGCCTCGCTCGAGGAATTGCTGGCCTTCGAGGCCAGCATCCCCGACGGCGAAACGCTGACCATCAGCACCGGTGAGGATCAGCTGAACATCGATCTCGGTGACATGCGCGCCGCGCTTGGGGCGATCACCGCCTGCCTCGGGGCGCTGTGATCGGATGAGCCGCGTCGCGCAGATCACCCGCGCCGCGCCTGCGCTTCTGCTGGGGGGCGCGCTGGCGCTTTGGGCCGGTCCGGTGGCCGCCTATCATCAGGGCGAAACGCTCAAGGTGAATGTCGGCACGTTCTCGATCCATGGCAGCTATGCGCGCAAATCCTGCTCGGCGCAGGCCAACCTGCGCAGCGCCGGTCGTCAGGCGGTGGGTTTTGCCCTCTACTGGCGGCCCGGCAAATCGCTGCACCTGGCGGTGACCCACCCGAAAAACGCCGCCGCCAGCGGCAAACAGACCATGCGCCTCGTCTTTCCAGATGGCAGCGTGCTCGATTATCCGATGAAACGCCGGGGCAACCAGCTTCAGAGTTCCATCGGTTTCGGCAACAAGGCGCAGACACTCTACAAGACCCTGCAACGCAACACGCGCCTGCAGATCGAACTGCCCGGCGTCGGTGACCGGGTCGATGTCAGCCTTGCCGAACGCGAGCTTGTCGAAGGCGGGCTTTTCTACTGTCAACGCTGGATGCATCTGGAATGAACGGATCAAGATCATGCTGGTTCTGACCTGCCCCTATTGCGGCGTCGCCGCCGAAGAGACCGAGCTTCATGCCGGTGGCGAGGCGCATCTCAAACGCTTTGGCCCCGGCGCCTCGGACGAGGATTTCACCGGCTATCTCTTTGGCCGCGAAAACCCGAAAGGCGTGCATTTCGAACGCTGGCTGCACGCCAATGGCTGCGGAAAATGGTTCCACGCCGCCCGCTGCACCGCAACGCTCGAGCTTTTCGGCACCTATTCCGCCCAGCTTACCGAACCACCTGAACCCATCCGTAAGGCCATCTCGGCCAAACGCCCCGGCTGGCGCTGGCGGGAATTCTCATGAGGTTTCTTCTTTGCAAAAATACTCAATGCGCGGCGGCTGCCGCCCCGGCAGAGCACTGACATGAGCACCAGACTGACCCGCGCCGGGCGGCTGATCGATCCCACCCGCCCGCTTGAATTCCGCTTCAACGGCAAACGCCTGCGGGGCTTTGCCGGTGACACACTGGCCTCGGCGCTTCTGGCCAATGACCAGATGCTGGTCGGGCGCAGCTTCAAATATCACCGCCCGCGCGGCATCGTCGCCTCGGGCGCGGAAGAGCCGAACGCGCTGGTGAACATGGGCGCCGAGGGCCGGTTCGAGCCGAACCAGCGCGCCACGACAACCGAACTTTTCGACGGGCTCAGCGCGACCTCGCAAAACCACTGGCCCAGCCTCGAATATGATATCGGTGCGATCAACACCCATCTGGCGCGTTTCCTGCCGGCGGGGTTCTATTACAAGATGTTCATCCATCCGCGCCCGTTCTGGAAACATGTCTACGAGCCTTTCATCCGGCAATCGGCCGGGCTGGGCCGCGCGCCCAAGGCGCGCGATGCCGACCGCTACGAGCATTTCTATGCCCATGTCGATCTGTTGATCATCGGGGGCGGCGTGGCCGGGCTGCAGGCGGCGCTGACCGCGGGTCGGGCCGGGCGGCGCGTGCTGGTGATCGAACAGACCCCGCATTGGGGCGGGCGGGCACCCGTCGATGGCGGCGAGATTGACGGACAGCCGACCGAGGCCTGGATCGGTGATGCGCTGGCGGCCCTGTCGGAGATGGCGAATGTCACGCTGCGCAACCGCACCATGGGGGCGGGTATCTATGATCACGGCTACGCGCTGGGCTACGAGCGCGTCTCGGATCATGCACCCGATGGCGGCGATGCGCCGCGCCACCGGCTCTGGCGGATCCGGGCGCGCCATATCCTGTCGGCCACCGGTGCGATCGAGCGGCCACTGTCCTTTGCCGGCAATGACCTGCCGGGGGTGATGCTGGCTGCGGCCATGCGCGACTATCTGGTCGATTACGGGGTATCGCCCGGCGACCGCACCGTGGTTGTCACCAATAATGACGATGCCTATCGAACCGCCATCGCGCTCAAAGAGGCGGGGCTTGAGGTGCCGGTGATCGCCGATGCCCGCGACCACGCCACCGGTCCGCTGGCCGAACGCGCGCGCGGCATGGGTATCCGGGTGGAAACCGGCATGGGGATCGCCGCGGTCAAGGGCGGCAAACGCGTGACCGGTGTCGCGCTTTGTGCACAGGCCGGTGAAGGCGCGGCGCGTGAATATGTCGCCTGCGACGCGGTGGCCATGTCGGGCGGCTGGTCGCCGGTCGTGCATTTCTGGTCGCATTGCGGGGGCAAGCTGACTTGGGACAGGGCGGGCGCGATGTTCCGGCCCGACGCCGATCATCCGCCCACCGGTCAGGACGGGCTGCCCATGGTCACCGCCGCCGGGGCGGCCAATGGCGCAATGATGCTGGATGCCTGCATGGCCGATGCCGTCGCACAGGCGCGTCTGGCGACCATCGCCGCAGGCGGCAAGGCGCGCAAAACCGCCCCGCCCGAGGTGGAATGCGCAGCCGAGCAGGCGATCGAGCCGGTCTGGATCATGCCGCAGGGCGCCCCGATCGAGGCGCGGTCGAAAATGTGGCTCGATTTTCAGAATGACGTCAAGGTTTCCGATGTGCAGCTTGCCGCGCGCGAGGGCTATGAAAGCGTCGAACATACCAAGCGTTACACGACGCTGGGCATGGCGACCGATCAGGGGAAACTGTCCAATATCAACGGGCTGGCCGTTTTGTCGGATGCGCTGAACGCCGAGATACCAGCCACGGGCACCACCACGTTCCGCCCGCCCTACACGCCGATTTCGCTGGCTTCGCTGGGCGGAGAGGCGCATGGCGAACTGTTTCAGCCCATCCGCAAGACACCGATCCATGACTGGGGCGATGCCAACGGCGCCGACTGGGAGCCGGTGGGCCTCTGGCGGCGGGCCTATGCCTATCCGCGCGACGGCGAAACCGTGGAACAGGCGGTCGCGCGCGAGGTGACGAATACCCGCGAGAATCTCGGCCTCCTCGATGCCTCGACGCTGGGCAAGATCATCGTGCAAGGCCCGGATGCGGGCCGGTTTCTGGACATGCTCTATACCAACATGATGTCGACGCTGAAACCGGGGCGCTGCCGCTATGGGCTGATGTGTTCGGAAAACGGTTTCCTGATCGATGACGGCGTGGTCGCGCGCATCGATGATCAGACCTTCCTTTGTCACACTACCACAGGCGGGGCCGAGCGTATCCACGGCCATATGGAAGAGTGGCTGCAGACCGAATGGTGGGACTGGAAGGTCTATACCGCCAACGTGACCGAGCAATTTGCCCAGATCGCGGTGGTCGGCCCGAATGCCCGCAAGCTACTGGAAAAGCTGGGCGGCATGGATGTCAGCCCCGAGGCACTGCCCTTCATGGCCTGGGCCGATGGCCAGATCGGCGGTTTCGATATCCGCGCCTACCGCATCAGTTTCTCGGGCGAGCTGTCGTATGAAATCGCCGTGCCGGCCAGTCAGGGCCGGGCGTTCTGGGATGCGCTGATGACGGCGGGTCAGGAGTTTGGCGTCATGGCCTATGGCACCGAGGCGCTGCATATCATGCGGGCCGAAAAGGGCTTTATCATGATCGGGGACGAAACCGACGGCACGGTGATCCCGCAGGATCTGGGGCTGGACTGGGCGATCTCGAGGAAAAAGGACGATTACCTTGGCAAGCGGGCGCAGGTGCGCAGCTTCATGGCCAATCCCGAACGCTGGAAACTGGTCGGGCTCGAGACGCTGGACGGATCGGTGCTGCCGGATGGTATCTATGCGGTGGGGCAGGGCCGGAACGCCAATGGTCAGGCCAATGTGATCGGGCGCGTCACCTCGACCTATCATTCGCCCACACTGAACAAGGGCATTGCCATGGGGCTGATCCAGCGGGGGCCCGAACGCATGGGCGAGGTGGTCGAATTTGCCCGCACCGATGGCGGACGCATACCTGCGCGCATCGTCTCGCCCGTGTTCCTTGATCCGGAAGGAGAGCGTCAGAATGTCTGATATACCGGCAAGCGCACTGAACGCCGCCCGCTATGCGGGCTATGTGACCGTGGCCGAGATGGGGCCACAGGGCATGATCACCATCCGGGGCAACCTGCGCTCGACCCGGTTCAGAAAGGCTGTTGCGGACGCAACCGGGCTGACCTGCCCCAAACAGCGCCGCATCGAACGCAAGGGCGATATCGCTCTGGCATGGATGTCGCCGGATGAGCTGATGGTGATGTGCCCCCATGCGGATGCGCCGGCACTGGCCGGGGCGGTGATGGCCGCGCTGGAGGGTATGCACAGCCTTGTTCAGGTCATGTCGGATGCCAGAGCGATGTTTTCAATCTCCGGCGCCGACGCGCGCGAGGTGCTGGCCAAGCTGGCGCCGGTTGATCTGTCACCGGATGCGTTTGGCCCGGGTGATCTGCGGCGGACCCGGCTGGCGCAGATTGCCGCCGCCTTCTGGATGGAAGATACCGAAGAGTTCCGCCTGATCTGTTTCCGCTCGGTCGCGGGCTATGCTTACGGTGTCCTGACAAACGCCGCGCGGCCCGGGGGCGAGGTGGGGTATTTCTGAGGGTCGTGGCGACGCGCCATATCCCGAAAATTGTCCGAAAATGAAAACTGCCGCCGGGGCTTCCCGGCGGCAGTATTTTACTCGGTTGTCAGTTTTGGATCAGAACTTGAATTTGCCCCGGATCACGGCGATCGTGTTGCTGCCGCGGATCTCGGAACCGGTGTATTTGGTGTTCACGACACCGGGTGTGATATAGAACCCGTCTTCGCCGATCGGAATATCGACGCCGGCCTCGATACGGCGGAAGCCTTCGACCTGATCATCCGAGAAACCACCGCCAAACGCATCGAAATGCTGACGGCCAATGCCCAGCGAAACGGCAAAGTTCAGGGTGGGTGTCTTGGGCTCATCCGCGACGCCCAGATCAGCAGGGGGTGGTGCGACATTGGTTGTGCCGCCCATCATCTGGTTCAGCGGAACCTTGACGCCCACACCGGCGAACGCACCGCTTTCCTTCATCTTGCCGTTGGTGTTGAACGATGTACCGGTAGAATTGACGACGCGTTCCACATCGCCGCGCTGTTTGTAATAGCCCAGCTGCAGGTAGGTCGGCAGGAACGAGATTGTGCTCAGTTCCCAGAAAAGGATGAAATCGTTATAGCGCGGATCGCCGCCATAGATGGTTTCGGTGACCGCGTAATCCAGCATCTCGTACGGGTCGAGCCCGATACCGACACCCAGCGCGATGGCGGTAGGCAGGATCTGAAGGCTGCTGACCGGGCCGCTGCTGATGAAGGAATCAGCCAGCGAAGACGGGCCGCTGAAGGGTGAAGAAGATTGCGCCACGGCCGAGGTTGCAATCGCGCTTGCGGCAACGGTCGAGAGGGCAAGGGTCTTGATGGAAATCATTGACATATACTCCGAGCAGATAGATTAGCAAAATCGGCGGTATGGAAAAACAGGTATGAGCGAAAACACCTGTCTGTGGCGGAATTGATGCAGTGCATATAATCTGCACGAAAATCAGATATTTGGATCGTGACCCTGACACACCCGCATGATCCGCAAAATATGTTCGATTTGTGTAAGCGGCCCTGATGCGGAAATCGGCGCGAATTCGGAGGCGCTAACAGCGGGCGGCGATTCTGTGGATAACTTTGGTGAATCGCGCCCAGACCCTTGACCCGCGCCGGTCAAACGCTCTTATACGCTTCAATCATATTTTTGCTGAAAGGGGGCCTGAGATGGCTTTTGAACTTCCTGATCTTCCATATGCGCATGACGCGCTGGCCGGGAACGGCATGTCGAAAGAGACGCTCGAGTATCATCACGACCTGCACCACAATGCCTATGTCACCAACGGCAATGCGGCCATCGCGGGTACCGAGTGGGACGGCAAGTCGATGGAAGAGATCATCACCGGCACCTATGACGCCGGGGCCGTCGCCCAGAACGGCATTTTCAACAACATCAGCCAGCTCTGGAACCATAACCAGTTCTGGGAGATGATGGGACCCGGCGAGAGCAAGATGCCCGGCGAACTGGAGGCCGCATTGGCCGAGAGCTTTGGCTCGGTCGATGAGTTCAAGGCCCAGTTCTCGGCTGCCGGTGCGGGGCAGTTCGGCTCGGGCTGGTGCTGGCTGGTCAAGAATGCCGATGGTTCGCTTGCCGTGACCAAGACGGAAAACGGCGTCAATCCGCTTTGCTTCGGGCAGACGGCGCTGTTGGGCTGTGACGTGTGGGAGCATTCCTATTACATCGACTTCCGCAACAAGCGCCCGGCCTATCTGAGCAATTTCCTCGACAATCTGGTCAATTGGGAAAACGTCGCCTCGCGGATGTAGGATCGGACCCCCGAAAGACCGGAAACCAAAACCCGCCCGGCCAAGGCCCGGCGGGTTTTTTCATGCCCGGCGAAGGTTCCGGGCGTCAGTTCAGCGTGAAACTCAGCTTGACGCGAATTTCGGTGACGTCGTCGATGCGGACCGTTTCGCCACCGGTCGAAGTGCGCATCAGCGAGGCGATCTCGTATTCCTTGCCGAATTTGTAATAGAGCGCCTCGGCGCTGAAAAACGCATTGTCGCGCAGTTTCCAGCCGATGCCGGTGCCAATCACCGGGCCGAACGTGACCTCGGTCCGGCTGTCGGAAAAGGCATAGTTTCCGGCCCGGCTCTGGATGGTTTCATCGACGCTGATGCGTGCGCCGAGCGCGCCGATCCCGGCGGTCGCATAGATCAGCATGTTGTCAAAGACGCTGGAAGGCCCGCTGGAGGGCGTGTCAAAGACGAACCCGACCCGCGCGCGCGCCGAACTCAGCCCGAAATTCTGCACCGCGAAATCGCGGTTCAGGTATATCTGCTCGGTGCGGAAATTGTACTGGCCGAAGCGCGTCGTGTTGGACAGTGGCAGGGAAATATCCGCCTCCCACCCGAAAAGCCAGTTGGACGGGGTCTGAACATCATTGCCGATATGCGCCCCGAAACCGAGCGTGATATCCTGCGCAAGCAATTCGCCGAAATCAAAGAAATTATAGCCGCCCCACGCGGTCGAGCGGGCGGTGTTCACGCCCGCCGTGGTGGTCGTGACGGCCCCGGCAAAGGCCCCGTCGCCGTTGAAATCGGCGGTGGCCCAGCTGGTCAGCGTTTCTCCGTTGCCGGGTATAGCGGTGATGGTAAAGACGGGCGGGCCGGGCCGGGTTGCGGTGATGTCATAGGTGTTGACGGTCGCGCCCGCATTGGCCACGCCGCTGATCACCACGCTGCCGGTGGTTACCGAACAGCTCGCCGATGAGGTGCCGGTTCCCGTCGCCGCATGATCGGTAAAGCAGAAATCGCGGCTGGGGCTGAAGAGCGTCCTGCCCCGGATCACCTGGCCCTGAAAACCGTATTTCCAGCCGCTCTAGTCCGACCCGGCGATGGCCGGATTTGTCAGGCCGAGCCCCACGGCAACCGCCGACATCCACCCCCAGAGCCGCATTGCATTCCACCCTTGTCACGTTACCGGCCGAGAGTGGCGCGCCTATGTGGCAAATGTGAAACCAATATCCGGAGTTCGGCGGCTAAGGCACGGTTTATGTTGTATTCTTGGCACAAATCATGGCGCGGAAACCGGTTCGATTTGTGCAAATCGAACATGGGCCTGTGCATAACCTGGGTCGGTTCAGGCGTCGAAATGCCGGGACAGCGCGGCGATGGCCGCTGCCGAATCGGGAACAACCGAACAAAGCCCGCGAAGCGAAGCATCGGCAAATCCCTGCGTGATCACATGGTCGATCAGCGCGGTCAGCGGATCCCAGTAACCGCCGGTATTGACGACGATCAGCGGCTTTTGATGCAGCCCCAGCTGGGCCCATGTCAGGACCTCGAAAAACTCGTCCAGCGACCCGGCCCCGCCCGGCAGCACCACCGCCGCGTCCGCGTTCATCAGCATGACCTTTTTGCGCTCATGCATGGTTTCGGTGATGATCAGGGATGAGAGGTCGCGCTTGGCGACCTCGCGGTTCATCAGATGGGTGGGGATGACACCCAGTGTTTCACCGCCCGCATCCTGCGCGGCGCGCGCGACATGGCCCATCAGCCCGACATCGCCCGCCCCGTAGACAAGCCGCCAGCCGCGTGCCGCAATCCCCGCACCGAAATGGCGGGCATCGGCACCATATTGCGGGCTGACACCATCGCGCGATCCGCAATAGACGCAGACCGACCGTTGCGCGGAAGACATGCTCACCTCATATTCATTTCTCGGCTTTGACCCGTGATAGAGCGGTTGATATGCTCTCGCAAGGGCGTCGGGTAAGGGAAGCCTATGTCATTCTGGTCTGGTCTCGGACTAAGTGGTGGCTCTGTGGTTGCGACCGCAGGGGCGGCTGCGGTTGTCGTCGCCGGCGCCATGGGGTTCCAGATGACCCGGCCCAGCACCGACCCGCAGCAGACGCCGGTGGTGGCCATCCCCGACGGGGATGCCGGATCAGAGGCGACGGCAACCACGGCACCCGAAACGGATGAAACCGTCATTGCACCCGAAACCCCCGTCGAAGAGGCCGAGCCTGCGCTCAGGCTGCCGGTCTTTGAACTGGTGCGTGTCGATGCCGAGGGCTCGGCGGTTGTTGCCGGTGTGGCCGAACCCAATTCGCGGGTTCAGATATTTGTCGATCAGGTGCTGATTGCCGAAGCCCAGAGCGGCCCCGACGGCAAGTTCGTGGCGCTTTTTGATGTTGCACCCTCGGACGCGGCGCAAAGCCTGTCGCTGGCGCTGGTGGCCGGGGATGAGCTGAAACATTCCGACGAGCGCATTCTGATCGCCCCGTTCGGCGCGCCGGTCGCGGTGGCCGAAGCGCCCGAAACACCCGAGGAAACCGCGCTGGCGGCGCTGGATGACACCGTGCTTGAGACCACCGATGTCGATGCCGCAGAAGCGCCTGCCGACAACGATCCGTCGCAGGCCGAAGATAGCGATGACGGCGCCGACCCCGAACTGGTGACCACGCCGCATGAGAAGCCCGAGGTTGAGGATGCGGTTGTGGCCACGACTGCCCCGGACGAGAGCGTACCCGACGCCCCGGCCGAGGCCGAGACCGTCGCCGTGCTGGACGCCGATGAACCCGAGGTGCCGGCGGCCACCGATCCCGATACCAACGAGGTTGCCGAAACCGTAAGGGAAGACGTGGTTGCCGCGCTGGAGGAAGAGGCCGCGCCCGCCGCCCCGGCCCTGATCAAGACCACCAAGGAAGGTGTCGAACTGCTCTCGCCCGGGCCCGAGATACAGACCAGCGTCATCGTCGACACGATCAGCTATGATGCCGAGGGCGATGTGAACCTGACGGGGCGCGGACAATCAGACCGCGCGATCCGGTTCTATCTGGACAACCGGCCCGTGGGCACGGCGCGCATATCCGTCGACGGTACGTGGCGCACACCGCTGCCGGATATCGATGCCGGGGTCTACACGCTGCGCGTCGACGAGATTGACGCCGAAGGCGTCGTGACCTCGCGCTTTGAGACGCCGTTCCAGCGTGAAACACCGGAAATCGTCGAGGCGGCGCTGAATGCCGACGAAAACAGCCTGCGTGCGCAGGCCGGCATTATCACCGTTCAGCCGGGCTATACGCTTTGGGCGATTGCCAAGGAAAACTATGGTGACGGCGTGCTTTACGTCAAAGTCTACGAGGCCAACAAGGACCTGATCCGCGATCCCGACCTGATCTATCCCGGCCAGATTTTCGAAGTCCCGGACGAGTAATCGACCTTCCCCCACTGGAAACCTGCCTGAGCCGGTATTATCTAGCGCCTTCACGGCACGAGGGATCATGGCCAGTACAAACGCAAGCGAACACCGCAGAAGCGGCCTGCGCACCATCCGCAAGGTGGCGCCCTATATGTGGCCCCCGGGCAACCCGGGGTTCCGGGCGCGCGTGGTGGCGGCGCTGGCGATGCTGGTTCTGGCCAAGGTGATCTCGGTCGCGACGCCGGTCTTTTACAAGGGCGCGGTCGATGCGCTTGCCGGTGACGGGTTGTCATCGGAATGGATGCTGGCCTTTGGCGCGATCAGCCTGACGGTGATCTATGGGCTGGCGCGGCTGATGAATATCGGCTTTCAGCAATTGCGCGACGTGATCTTTGCCCGGGTCGGGCAACGCGCCCTGCGCTCACTCGCGCTGGAAACCTTTCGCCATATCCACCGGCTGTCGATGCGCTATCACATCACGCGTAAGACCGGCGGGCTGAGCCGGATCATCGAGCGGGGCGTCAAGGGCGTCGAGTTCCTGTTGCGGTTCCTGCTTTTTTCCATCGGGCCTTTGGTGCTGGAGCTGCTGTTCATCGCGATTATCTTTTTCGTGGTCTTTGATGTCTGGTATCTGGCCACGGTGGTGATCACGATCGGGCTTTATATCTGGTTCACCTTCGCCGTCACGGAATGGCGGGTGAAAATCCGCAAGATCATGAATGATCAGGATACCGACGCCAATCAAAAGGCCATCGACAGCCTGCTGAATTTCGAGACGGTCAAATATTTCGGGGCCGAAGGGCGCGAGGCGTCGCGCTATGACACGGCCATGGCAGGCTATGAGACGGCGGCGCTGCGCACGAGCTATTCGCTGGCCTTTCTGAATTTCGGGCAATCCCTGCTGATCACCACGGGGCTGGTGATTGTGATGGTGCTGGCGGCGATGGGGGTGCAGCGGGGCGATCTGACCGTGGGCGATTTCGTCATGGTCAATGCCTATATGATTCAGATCACGCTGCCCCTGAATTTCCTTGGCACGGTCTATCGCGAAATTCGCCAGTCGCTGGTGGATATGGGCGAGATGTTTGATCTGCTGGAGCAACCGCAAGAGGTCGAGGACAAGCCCGGCGCACCGGCGCTGGCCATCAATGGCGGGACGATCCGGTTTCAGGATCTGGTTTTCGGCTACGAAGCCGCGCGCCCGATCCTGAAAGGGATCGATCTGGAAGTGCCCGCAGGTCAGACGGTTGCGGTTGTCGGCCCCTCGGGATCGGGCAAATCCACCATCGGGCGGCTCTTGTTCCGGTTTTACGATGTCAATGACGGTGCGCTGACCATCGATGGGCAGGATATCCGCGACATCACGCAGGACAGTCTGCATGCCGCCATTGGCGTGGTGCCGCAGGACACGGTTTTGTTCAACGATTCCATATACTACAATATCGCCTATGGCCGCCCCGATGCCTCACGCTCAGAGATCGAGGCCGCCGCGAAGGCCGCCAAGATACATGATTTCATCATGGCCCTGCCCGAAGCCTATGACACACAGGTGGGCGAGCGCGGGCTGAAACTGTCGGGCGGCGAGAAACAGCGCGTCGGCATTGCCCGGACGCTTTTGAAAAATCCGCCGATCCTTTTGCTGGACGAGGCGACTTCGGCGCTTGATACCGAGACCGAGCGCGAGATTCAGGAGAGCCTGCGCGATATGGGGCAGGGGCGCACGGTGATTACCATTGCGCATCGTTTGTCGACCATCGCCGATGCCGACCGGATCGTGGTGCTGGAACGCGGCGTGATCGCCGAACAGGGCACGCATGACGAACTGCTCGCGCGCGAGGGGCGGTATCATCACATGTGGCATCGTCAGCTGGCCGACGAGGAAGACGCCGAAACCGCCGCCGCCTGAGACCTTGCGCTGCCCGCCTGCGATTTGGTGAACTCACGCATCCGTGATAAAATTCCGGTGCCGGTCCCCCCGTCAGGGGCTGCGACCGGCGCATTGCATGACATGAAAGGAATATATCATGCGGGGAACCGGATTCTATTTTCTGTTGGCGGCGGTGATATCAGCGCTGGTGGGGATGGGCTGGGGCATCCAGATGTCGATCACGGGTGATCATACGCTTTCACCGGCGCATGGGCATCTGAACCTGATCGGCTGGGTGACCATGGCCATGTTCGGGGTCTATTACACGCTGACGCCCCAGGCCGACGGGCCGCTGGCGCGGTTGCATCTGGGGCTGACGGTGCTGACCGTGATCCTGATCGTGCCGGGGATCACGATGGCGATCCGCGAAACCAGCGAGACATTGGCCAAGATCGGCTCGTTGCTGGCGCTGCTGTCGATGCTGATCTTTCTTTATACCGTGATCCGCAACGGCTTTGGCCGACGCGCCGGGGCCTGAGGCCAATCACTCGGGCGGCCAGTTCAGTTGCTGGCCGTCCACCATGTCAAAGGCGAGCGCGGCACCGTCCTGATTGACCCAGAAATGCATGCCGTCGCGGCGGATGATCTGCCAGCTTTCCCAGCCGCTGCCGCGCCACCAGCTTTGGTATTCGGCGGTATCGGGGTCGGTACGCCAATACCCCAGCGCGGATCGCGCGCCGCGTTCGGCATAGATGGTCGCGCCGTCGGAATTGAAATACTGCCGGTAGGGCCGTCCGTTCCATTCCCCGATGGCCGTGCGCCCGGACAAGAGCGTGGTGATCTCTGCCGCCGTCAGCGTGACCTCGGCGGTGGCGGCCCCGGCAGAGAGGATCAGCCCGGCGAGGCCGGAAATGGCGGTGCGGCGATGCATGGCGGCGCAACTTTCGGGTGCATGTCAGTGCGTCCAGCCTGTCACAATCCACCCTGCGGGCAAAGCCCGGTCACGGCGACGGTGGTTCACGTCCGCTTGATCCCCGCGCGTCGTATGGCCCGCCGCAGCCGCGGCAGGCCCGGCCCTATTCGGCGGCCTTCAGCGGCGGTTTGGGGACGATTTCATCGACCTTGCCTTTGATTTTTTGCATGGTTTCCGAAATCTCACTCATATCCTCGGCGGGCTGGTCGGCAGCGTCATCATCATCCCAGACGATGGTGGGCGATGCCAGACGCCGCGCCGCGCGTCGCGTCGCCCAATCCTGCGCGAAACGGCTGCTGCGCCCAAAGGAAAGCTTGGCCAGAAGACGCGCCAGCGCCTTGACATAGATCACCGCCCAGACCCGTATGGCCAGCATCGAGGGGGTGAAGATCAGTGTCAGCACCGTCGCGATACCCAGCCCGAAGACCACCGCCGTGGCCAGCTGTTTCCACCAGAGCGCCGTCGGGCTGTCGACAGAAGAGCCGCCGCCGATGAAATCGAGGCTGAGGCCGAACATCATCGGTGTCAGGCCCGCCATGGTGGTGATGGTGGTCAGAAGGACGGGCCGGATACGCGCCTCGGCGGTGCGGGTAATCGCCTCGATCCGGGGCATGAACTTGGCGTATTCCTGATAGGTATCGATCAGGACAATGTTGTTGTTCACCACGATCCCCGCCAGCGCGACGATGCCCGTCCCCGTCATGATGATCGAGAAGGGCTGGCCCATCACCAGCATCCCGATCAGGACGCCCGTGGTTGACAGCACCACCGCCAGCAGCACGAGCACGGCGTTGTAGAAGCTGTTGAACTGCGCCAGCAGGATCACGAACATCAGCCCCAGCGCACCAAGAAAGGCAGTCTGAAGGAAGGCCTGGCTTTCTGCCTGTTCTTCCTGATCGCCGGTCCATTCATAGCTGACGCCTGCGGGCAGGATATCATTAGCCTCGAGCCAGTCGGTAATGACGGCGATGCGTTCATTGGCATTGATCGGCTGCCCGGCATCATTGACCAGCCCCGCCGCGACATCGGCCTTGACGTCGTAATAGCGCGACTGGTCGACCCGGTCGATCTGCGAGAGTTTCTGCACCGGTTTGCGGGTGATGAAATTGGCCAGCGGCACCAGACCCGATGGCGTGCCGACCTTGAGCGTGTCGAGCGTGGCGAGAATGCGGTCGCCTTCGGGCAGGCGGACGCGGATTTCGATCTCTTCGTCCGAACTGTCGACGCGCATCGTATCCAGAAGGATGCCGCGCGTGACCATCTGAACCATCACGCCGACGGCGGCCACATCGGCGCCGTAGCGTCCGGCCTTTTCGACATCGACATCGATCTGCCAGTCGATGCCGGGCAGGGGGCGGGTATCCTCGATCTCGATCAGGCCGGGCAATGTGTGGAAATAATCGCTGATCTGCCCGGCGGTACGGGCGACCAGTTCGCGGTCATCACCCTTGAGACGAAGATGCACGGGCTTGCCCGATGCCGGGCCGCGATCAGCCGACAGGATATCGATCTCGACGCCCGGCAGCTCGGCAAGGCGCTGTTCGATGCGGTCCAGGATCAGGTCGCCGTCAAAATCCGGATCGGCACCTTCAAGACCATACTGGTTGGCCATGCGGGGCCGGTCGGCCCATGGTATCAGTTCGATCTGCATCTGGCCAACCGTATCCAGCGGGGCCTGCGCGCCGCCGGTATTCTGGTTCAGACCGCCTTCGCCGGCAAAGGCAAAGACGGTTTCGACACCCGGATCGGCCAGCACGATATTTTCCGCCTGACGCAAGAGCGTGTCTTTTTCATCAAGGCTGAGATTGCCGCGGGCGCGGACATAGACAATGGCCTGTTCGGGCTCGGAATCCACAAAGAATTCCACCCCGTTATTGTTGGCCCCGAAATAGCCGAATACCGAGATGACGAAGAACCCGACAAAACCCACCGCAACCAGCGGCATGACCGGATTGCCGGCGATGAAATGGATGAACCAGCCAAAGGGTGAGCGGCGATAGCCCGCGCGGATGCGGCGTTCTCGGCGCTCCCATTTGGTGGCGCCGATGGTGATCGAGGTCAGCGCCGCACCCAGCAGGAAGGGGATCGACCGGAAGAAGACCGACAAAAGCCCGTTGAGCGGCGTGCCCTCTGTTCCGTTCAGCATCGCCCCCAGCGCCGGGATATAGCCCGGGTTCACCGCCGAGAGCGCGCCCGCGAACATCAGCCAGACCGAGGGGATGACCATCAGCGCGCGCACCCACCACGGAAAGCGGTGCCTGAGCCCGTTCGACGCGTTTTCAAGCACCCGGCTGATGCGCCCGGCAACCCCGCCCATGACCGGCAGATAGATCAGCGCCACCACCAGCGATGCCGACAGCACGAAGATCAGCGTGACCGGCAGCATGCCCATGAATTCGCCGGGCACACCGGGCCAGAAAAGCATGGGCAGAAAGGCACAAAGCGTTGTCGCCGTCGAACTGACGATGGGCCAGAACATGCGTTTGGCGGCCTCGACATAGGCGGCCATGGGCCCCGAGCCCTCTTTGATGCGGCGGTCGGCATATTCCACGACGACGATCGCCCCATCGACCAGCATGCCGACAGCAAGGATCAGCCCGAACATGACGATATTCGAGATGGTGATTTCCATCACCGCCAGAAGCGCGAAACACAACAGGAAACTGGTGGGAATGGCAAAACCCACCAAGAGTGCCGAGCGGGTGCCAAGCGCGGCCAGCACCACGATCATCACCAGCGCGATGGCCGTCAGGACCGACCCTTCGAGCTGGCCGACCATCTCACCCACGATGCGCGACTGATCAAGCGAGGTGCCGACGATCACGGCCTCTTGCAGCTCGGTCGGCCATTTCGCCTTTTCGGCCGCCACCGTCTTCTTGACCAGTTCGGCCGTGTCGATGATGTTGAAGCCCTTGCGCTTGACCACCTGCAGCGCGACCGTCGGTTCGCCGTTGAACCGGGCAGTGCCGACGCGGTCTTCGAATGTCAGCTTGATCTGGGCCAGATCGCCCAGCGTGACCACCCTGTCGCCATTGGTCTTGATCGGCAGATCGTAAACGTCAGAAGGCTCGTCAAAGGATGACGGTATCTTGACCGCGAACGAGCCGGTCTCGGTTTCGATCTCGCCTGCGGCCACCAAGAGGTTGTTATTGGTCACCACGTTGATCAGCTCGCCAAAGGTGACGTTGTAGGATTCGAGCCTGAGCGGATCGATCACCACCTCCAGCATCTCTTCGCGGTGGCCCGCCAGCCCGGCCTCGAGTACGGGTTCAAGGCTCTCGAGGCTGTCCTGCAGGTCCTTGGCGACGCGCAGCAGCGTACGCTCGGGCAATTCGCCCGACAGGTTCACGACGATAATCGGAAACTGCGAAAAGTTGATCTCGTTGATCGAGTATTTCTCGGCACCGTCCGGAAATTCGCTTTCGACCGTGTTCATCCGGTCGCGCACATCCGCCAGCACCTTGGTCTTGTCCCAGCCGAACTCGAACTCCAGCGCTACGCCGGCGTAATTTTCCGCAGCCGTCGCGGTCATGGTTTTCAGCCCGTCCAGGTCCGACAGTTCGGTTTCCATCGGTTTGACCAGCAGTTTTTCGCTGTCGGCGGCGGAAATGCCGGGGAAGGGGACAGAGATGAAGAGCGCCGGGATCTCGATATCCGGCTCGCCTTCTTTGGGCAGCAGAAAATAGGAAAATCCACCCGCAAGGATGGACAATACGATAAAGGCGATGACCATCCGGGCACGCCCGGCGGCCCAATCGACGATGCCGGTCATTGTGTGGCCTCCCGGAAGCTGACCTTGATGGCCGAACCGTCGCTGACGAATTCCTGACCGGTAACGATGATGTCGGCGCTGTCAGAAAGGCCCGTGACCCAGACGCCCTTGGCCGTGTCGCGCAGGATGGTGACCGGCACGAACCGGGCCAGATCATCGCGGGCAACGCGTACACCAAGCGCGCCCTCATCGTTCAGCGTCAGCGCCGATTGCGGGATCAGATGCGCTGTCAGACCGTCCGAGGCGATCAGGATATCGGCGGTCTGGCCGTCAGAGATGGACAGGTCGGCATTGGCAACCTCGATCTCGACGCGGAACGTGCGGGTATTGGGATCGGCCGAGCGTGACAGGAAGGTCACGATACCCCTGACCTCGCGACCCGAGGTCAGCCGTGCACCAGCAGGCGCACCGACGGTGACCTTTCCCATCTCGGTTTCAGGCACGAAGCCCACCAGCTTGATCGGGTCGAGCTGGATGATGGTGGCGCAGAGCGCGCCGGGCTGCAAAAGCGCGCCCAGCTCTGCCGTGTCGGATTCGAGAAGCCCGTCAAAAGGTGCGAGAATACGCAGCCGCTCGATCTCTTTTTCGGCGGCGGCCACACCGGCCTTGGCCGAGAGAATGCCCGATTTCGCGGTTTCAATGCCCGAGCGCGCGCTGGCGATGCCCGATTGCGCCGATTTGATCGACGCTTCGACCGCATCGACACCGGCGCGCGCCGATTCAAGTGCCGCCGTGGCCGCCTTGAGCCGCGTCTCTGAGGCAAAGCCGTCGGCCTTGAGCCGCTTGGCCGCGTTTTCGTTGACCAGTGCCTCGTCCACGCGGGCCCTGGCTTCGATCAGCCGCGCGGCGGCCTCTTGCGCGCGGGCTTCGGCCTCGGGCACCCCGGCCTCGGCCACCGGCAGGCGCGCTTCGGCCTCGAGCAGGCGCGCCTGCGCCTCGGACAGGGCGACAAGGCGGGTGCCGGGATCAATCTCGCACATCAATTGCCCGGCGGTGACGAACGTGCCCTTGCGCAGTGGTTCTGAAACGATCAGCCCCGATGTCTCGGCCCGCACATCGACCTGACGCGCGGCCTCGGTCCGGCCGCGCAGCACCACGGCGCTGTCAACGGTTTCTGCGGTGCTGCGCATGGCGACAACCGACACCGCAGAAAGCGTATCGGCCACGGCACCGGAAGGGGTTTCGGGCGTTGTGGCGGATTCATCAACAGCCGCTTGAGTGGTTTCGGCCTCACCGCCGCGCCCTGCAATGGCCAGCACACGCTCGCGGTCGAAAATCATCAGATAGAGTGCAGCAACAACCAGAATGGCTGTTACGATTGAAAACAAACGCATTTTTCTATCGTCTCCCCTCACCCTGCTGGCGAGAATTTCCTGACCGACCCGGCCACAAGTTTTCTATTTGGCGGCTATATAGGGTCGCAACACTGAACTGACCAGTTCAGTTTTATACTTTTCCACAGGTAATGACAATAATCTGACACTGTGCTGACCGCCTCGGGTCTTGGCACCCCAACGCCAAGCAGGTAAGAGACGCCAAACAGGATCAGGAGCGCGGTGTGAGCGACACAGACAGCTTTATCGAGGAAGTCACCGAAGAGGTGCGGCGCGACCGCTTGTTCGCGCTTTACAAGCGCTATGGCTGGATTGCGGCGCTGCTGGTTGTGCTGCTGGTGGGCGGTGCGGCGGCGATCGAATTCCGCAAGGCGCAGCGCGCTGCCACGGCGCAATCGCTGGGTGACGCGCTGCTGGATGCGGCGGACGAATCCGATGCGGCTGCGCGGGCCGCGGCGCTGGCCCGGGTCGAGGTTGCGGGCGAGGCTGCCGTTGTGCCCGATCTTTTGCGGGCGGCCATCGCCGTGGATGCCGATCCGGCCGATGCCATTGCGGCGCTGCGCGAGATTTCCGCCAATGCTGAAAGTGGTTCGCTCTATCAGCAGATCGCCGATCTCAAGCTTGTGATGCTGGAAGGGACCAGCCGCACGACCGAGGATCGGCTGGCCACGCTGGTGGCCCTCTCGGCACCCGGCGCGCCCTTTCGCCATCTGGCGATGGAACAGCAGGCGATGATCATGGTCGAAACCGGTGACCGGGACGGCGCGATTTCGCTCTTGCTCGGGCTGCTCGAGGAACAGGGTGTCAGCGCGGGCTTGCGTCAGCGGGCAAGTCAGTTGATTGTGGCCCTGGGTGGTGAACTCGACGCAGGCTAAATACCAGGGGGCAGGCCATATGCAGATCAATTCCCTAACGCGGCATTCCCGGATCGGGCTGACCCTGACGGGTGTCCTGCTGATCCTTGCGGCCTGCACCGACCGCGAAGTGATTTTCGAAGGGCCGCGCTTTGACGTGCGCACCGATCTGGCCGAGGTCAGCGCCGCGCTGGACAGCGAGAGCGCCGTCGAGGCCAGCACCAGCCGCCCCGACCCGGCCACATTCGGCGACCGGCGTGATATCACGGGCGAGGCTGCGCCGATCAAGCTGGCCAAGGCCACGGCCAATGCCGACTGGACCCACCGCAACGGGTCGGTCCGCCACACGCTGCGCCACCCCGCCTTTGGCGCCAATCCGACGCTGGTCTGGACCGGCAAGATCGGCACGGGCGAAACGCGGCGCAACCGCATATCCGCCGATCCGGTCGTGGCCGGCGGGCGCGTCTTTACCATGGATACACGGGCCGAACTGCGCGCGCATGGTGCCAATGGCGGCCTGATCTGGAGCCGTAACCTGACCCCGCCCAGCGAACGCCCCGAGGATGCCTCGACCGGGTCGCTTTCCTTTGGGGCAGGCAAACTTTTTGCCACCACCGGCTTTGGCGAGCTGGTGGCCCTGAAACCGGATACGGGCGCCGTGATCTGGCGGCAGGATCTGGATGCGGTTGTCACCGGATCGGCCACGGTGGTCGGCAATCTGGTTTATGTCGTCTCGCGCGACGGGCGGGCATGGGCACTGGGCACCGAGGATGGGCGCGTCAAATGGCAATTGCCGGGCATTCCGGGCAGCGCCGTCAGGATCGGCGGGCCCGGCCCGACCATAACCGACCGCCTTGTGATCTTCCCATTCGGTTCGGGCGAGATGATCGGCGCCTTGCGCAAAAGCGGCCTCAGGGTCTGGACCTCCAGCGTTAACGGAGAACGGCTGGGGCGTGCCTATGCCGGTTTCGCCGATGTGACATCGGACCCGGTTCTTGTCGGCAACACCATCTATGCCGGCAGCCAGTCGGGACGCGTCGTTGCCGTTGATGCCGTCAATGGCGACCGGATCTGGACAGCCAATGAAGGCGCGATCAGCCCGGTCTGGCCCGCGGGCAACTCGGTCTTCCTGATATCGGACGAAGCGCAGCTTGTGCGTCTGAATGCCCGCACCGGCGACGTGATCTGGAGCCGCTCGCTCCCCTATTTCGTCAATACAAAGATCAAGCGGCGCAAGGCGATCTATGCCCATTACGGGCCGGTTCTGGCCGGTGGCAGGCTGTGGGTCGCCTCCGATGACAAGGTGCTCAAGGGTTTTGATCCCGCCTCGGGCGAACTGGTCACCACCGTTGATCTGCCCGGCGGCGCGGCATCGGCCCCGGTCGTGGCCAATGGCACCATGTATATCGTCACCAAAAAGGGTCAGCTTCTGGCCTACCGTTAGGGCTTTCCTTTTTGTCGCGCCTTGGCTAATGACGCGGACCCCTGTCGCGTGAGCATCATGACGTTTACCCTTGCCATCGTGGGTCGGCCCAATGTGGGAAAATCGACCCTCTTCAACCGCCTTGTCGGCAAACGCCTTGCCCTGGTCGATGACCAGCCCGGCGTCACGCGTGACCTGCGCGAAGGCGCGGCGCGGCTGGGCGATTTGCGCTTTACCGTCATCGATACGGCCGGGCTGGAAGAGGCCACCGATACCAGCCTCGAAGGGCGGATGCGCCGCCTGACCGAACGGGCGGTCGACATGGCCGATATCTGCCTCTTCATGATCGATGCGCGCAGCGGCATCATGCCCGCCGACCGCGTCTTTGCCGATATCCTTCGCCGGAAATCGGCCCATGTGCTGGTCGCCGCCAACAAGGCCGAAGGGCGTGGCGGGGCCGATGGCGCGCTCGAGGCCTATGCGCTGGGCCTTGGCGATCCCATCCCGCTATCGGCTGAACATGGCGAAGGCATGGCCGATCTTCTGGCCGCGCTCATGCCCATCGCCGAAAGGCTGGAACAGAATGCGCCGCCCGACGAGGCGGAAACCGATCTAGATATCGACGATGATGACGATAACGTCGATGCCGCCGCCGCGATCACCCCGGCAAGGCCGCTGCAGATCGCCGTGGTGGGCCGGCCCAATGCCGGTAAATCCACCCTGATCAACCAGATCCTCGGCGAAGACCGGCTGCTGACCGGCCCCGAGGCCGGCATCACACGCGACGCGATTTCGGTGGCGATGAACTGGCAGGGCACGCCGGTGCGCATATTCGACACGGCCGGCATGCGCAAACGCGCCAAGGTTCAGGAAAAGCTCGAGAAACTCTCGGTCTCGGACGGCATTCGCGCCATCCGGTTTGCCGAGGTCGTGGTCGTGTTGCTCGACGCCGCCATCCCGTTCGAACAACAGGACCTGCGCATTGCCGATCTTGCCGAACGCGAAGGCCGCGCCGTGGTCGTCGCGATCAACAAATGGGATCTCGAGACCGACAGGCAGGCCCGGCTCTCTGAACTGAAAGAGGCCTTTGCCCGCCTGTTGCCCCAATTGCGCGGCGCGCCCATGATCACCGTCTCCGCCCGCACGGGACGCGGGCTCGACCGGCTTTGTCAGGCCATCCTTGCGGCCCATGATGTCTGGAACCGGCGCGTGCCGACGGCCCGGCTCAACCAGTGGCTGGCGGACATGACCGAGGCGCATCCGCCCCCCGCCCCGGGCGGGCGCCGCATCAAGCTCAAATTCATGACCCAGGCCAAAACCCGCCCGCCGGGTTTTGTCGTCAAGACATCGCATCCCGACAAGCTCGCCGAAAGCTACAAACGCTACCTGATCAACGGGCTGAGAGAGGATTTCGACATGCCCGGCACGCCGATCCGGCTCTATTTCCGGGGTCAGGGTGACGAAAACCCCTATAAGGACCGCAAGAAATCGACACCGTCGCGGCTGCGCAAGCATCTCGGCCGGAAATAGATTTCACCGCTCTTTTCATTGTTCCGTCAATACCTTGGGGGTGAGCGCGCATGCGCGCGCGAGGGGGCAACGCCCCCTTTCCCGCCTTACCCCGTCGCGCCGTCTGCCTGTGGCACCAGCTCATCATAAAGCGCTGCATATTGCGGCCTCTGGCGCAGGGCGCGGATACGGGCATGAAACCCACCGACCGCGCGGCGATGCAGATCGGCCAGTTCCGGATCGGACATCAGCGCGGCAAGCGCGCGGTGAAAGGCCCTGTTGCCGGTGGCCAGCGTCGTGTCGGAGGCGCCGTTCAGATCCCATTTGTCGAAATAGGCGCGGCCCAGATCATGGCCAATATGCCCGGCGCGGCCGCGTTCCTTCTTGACCAGATAGGCCTCGACCGAGCGCAGCGGGTAATGGTTGACATAGGCATGCGACCGGGCGCGGCGGAAGGGCGCGAACCATTTTGGCGTGCGGTTCATCTTGTCCGAACAATCCTCGCCATTCGGGAAATGCCAGACCAGATCGCCCCGGTCATCGGCAAAGCGTGGCCGGTGCAGGCCGAACCGGTCGATCCGCGCATCGGGGCGAAAGATCGATTTCAGCGGCCGCATCTTGGCGCCGCCGCCGGCGCCGGGCGGCAATTCGCAGGCGGTAAACTGCTCGGTGACGGGCCGGTCGGCATACTCCACGATCCCGTTTGATCCGAAGCCCTGCCACGGAAACACCACCACATCGGCCCCGGCGTGATACTCGGCCAGAAACCTGCCGATGCGGCGTGGCCGGGTGCGGATATTCAGAAACTCATCGGCATCCGTTATCATCAGCCATGCGGCGCGCGCTGTCATGACGTGATGCTGGCCATAGCGCATCACGTGGCGATGCGGGCTGAAATCGGTGACCAGATTGGGCTGGTGGCAAACCATCCCGCGCGCTGCCAGCGCGTCCAGCATTTCGACCGTCAGATCGTCGCAATCATTGGTATAGATCAGGAAATTGCTGAACCCGAGCGCCCGGTGATGGGCGAGCCATTCGAGGATGAACGGGGCCTCGTTTTTCATGGTCGACAGGATCATATGGCCGTGCCGCGCCGCTGGTGGCGCCAGACGCCGGTCATTGCCCGGGACCAGACAGAAATAATCGCCCGCTTCGGTCAGGTGGGCCGCCCCGGGCAGGCGACGGGCGACGTCGCGCAATGCGACGCGCATCGGATATCCCAGCTGCTCGGCCCAGTTCAGGCCGGAACCGATCAGCCGTCCACCCTCGGCCAGATAACGCAGCGCCTGCTCGATCACTTGTGTCGCTTCGTCCGGATAGTACCCCTCTTCGAGATGGATCCAGTCATAGCTGCCCGGGGGCAGCACCGCGCCACCCGGCGGGCCCGGCGGGGTCCGGATCAGCCGGGCGGGGCCGGTCCCGGCCATCAAGGCCAGCGCCCGCTGGCGCAGCGCCGCCATTTGTTCATCGCTGATCCGGGGATGAAACGGGGCTTTGCTGCGCGCGTCATCCATGGCCCATGGGGCGGCGATCGTGACTGCCGATGGTGCCAGCCAATCGATCACCGCGTGCCCGGCGCGGCTGGCCACGGGGGCCAGGATCAGCCCCGTCCCGCCCGGCGGCACATCGGCCAGCGCATCGGGCCGGGGCCGGGGGGTGGCGTGATCCAGCATACCTAGCCCGCGCTGCTGTCGCGCCGGTCGGCGCGTCTCAGATCATCGAAAAGCCGCGCATAGGCCGGTTCCTGCAGGAGCGTGGCCAGCTTGTCGCGGAAATCGGCAACGCCCTGCGCGTGCAGCGCCGCCGTTTCTTCATCACTCATCAGCGCGTCCAGTTCCCGGCGCATCGCGGCGCTGTTGCGTTTAAGCGAATAATCCTTGTGCGCGTTGCTGTTCCACTTGTCAAAATAGGCCTGGCCCAGATCCTCGTTCACGTGATTGGCCCGGCCCCGGTTCTTCTTGATGATATAGGCCTCGATCGAACGCAGCGGATAGTGGTTCATATAGGCCCATTTATGCGCCGCGCGCCACCGGATCTGCCATTTGGACGAGCTGTTCATCTCGTCCGAAATCTCGTTGCCGTCGGGGGTGCGCCAGACCAGCCCCTCGGTCTGATTGTCGCGAAAGCGCGGGCGGTGCAGGCCGAACCTGTCCATGCGCGCGGGTCCCCGGAACATCGATTTGATATCGCGCGTCTTGCGCCCGCCCCGGCGCGGCGGGGCCTCGCACCGGACGAATTGCTCGGTGACGGGACTGTCCTCGAACCGTTCGATATGGCTGGTGCCGAAAATCAGCCATGGAAAGGGCAGGATATCGGTATCATCCGGCAGATCGGCGATGAAATCCTGAATGCGCGCGTGATCGGTGCGCAGGTTCAGAAATTCATCGACATCGCAGATCAGCACCCAGTCGGCGCGCTGTGTCAGCACGTGGTCATGCGCGTATTTCAGGGCCGATTTATGCGGCCCGCGTTTGAGGACGGCGTTCGGCTCGTGCCGGACGATACCGCGTTCGCTCAGCCGGTCCAGAAGCGGGACGGTCGCGTCGTCGCAATCATTGGTGTAGATCAGAAAATCGCTGAAACCGAGGGCGCGGTAATGCGCCACCCATTCCAAAATGAAGGGGGCCTCGTTCTTCATCGTCGAAATCACGAGATACGAGGTTTTGGCGGGCCGGGCGGCGGGGCGGGTATCTGCGCCGGTCTGAAGCGAAAAGAAGTCGCCTTCCTGTGCGCGGATGGCCGATGCGGGCAGGCGGGCGCAGAGATCATCCAGCGCCGCGCGCACCGGATAACCAAGTTGCGGTGCCCAGTTCAGCCCGGCGCCCAGAATGAACCCGCCGGGCCTGACGACGCGGCAGGCCTCTTCGAGATCACCGAGCAGATCGGGGTAATATTTGCAGCCATCGAGAAAGACCCAGTCGAGGCTCGCATCCGGCAGTCCGGCCAGAACCCTGTCCGAGGCGGCGCGCTCTGCCGTCAGGCCCGGAACGGTTTCGGACAGCGCCAGCATGGCCTGATAGGCGGTCTCGTGCACATGCGCCCTGGCCTTGTAGCCAAAGGCCTTGTCCTCGTAGACGGGCACGGGTGCCCATGGATCGACTGCGCAGAGCGTTTCGGGCGAGAGGCGGCGCAGAAGGTGGCGCGTCTTGCGCCCGTCTTTCGATCCGGTCTCCAGCCCCTGCCCGCCGGTGGGCACAGGCGCAAGGATGGCATCAAGCGCCGTGCCCTCGTCACCGGCGATCAGGTTCAGACCGTCGGTTTCCGCCGAGCGGATATTCACGCGGCAACCCCCTGTTCGATGGCCTGCTGATCCAGTTTGTGCACGGTCTGAAAGAGGGATTTGTAAAACGGTTCTTCCTTGAGCCGGGCGATCATGGCGCGGTGATGGGCGTTGGTTGCCGACTGGCGTTCTTTGAGCGCGGGATCGGAATACCAGTCGTCCAGCATATCCCTGAGCGCCGGGGCGTGGCGGGTGATGGTGCCGTTTTGCATGGCGTTGTGATTGTAGCGCTTCCAGTAGCGCACATCCGCACGTTCATCCAGCTTGACCGCGTTGCCGCGATGGGACTGGACCAGAAAGCTCTCGATGGAACGGGTGGCATAGTGATTGAGCGAACCCTTGGCATAACAGCCCTGAACCGGCAGGGATTTCGACCCTTCGCCGATCACGTCCGGACCGACGCGCCGCCCCTCGCCATAAAGCCAGCGCACGTCGTGGCGGCGGTCTTCGGCGATGACGGGTTTGTGGTTGTTGATCTCGATCATCGGCGCGTCGCGGTGGATCAGCGTCTTGAGCCCGCGCTCGGCGTCGCGGCGGCGGGGGTTTTCGGCGCGCGCCTCGTGTTTCTGGCTGAGCTGGAACAGCTCGATCGACAGGCCTTCCTCGTAGGCGACGCGATGCGAGCATCCGTGCTGAAGCTGGCAGATCGAGATCAGCTCGGCACCCGGATAGGCACCGATCAGGTCGCTCAGCATGCCCGCGCCGACATCGACATTGACGAATTCGTCGGAATCAAAGGACATGATCCAGTCGGCATTGCGCACGGCACCCAGACCCATCGCATATTCCAGTGCCGCCTTCTGAAACCGGAGCCGGGGGTTGAGATGGCGGGGATTGGGCAGATGGCGGATCAGCCCCATCTCGTCCAGCCGGTCGGCGATGGCGTCGGTACCGTCGGTGCAGTCGTTGGTAAAGACCACGATATCGGTAAAACCTATCAGACGGTGATAGGCGATCCACTCGGCAAGGAAGGGGCCTTCGTTCTTGGCGCAGGTGATGCCCGCAGCGCGCATCAGTGGGTGGTTCCCATGTTGAAACGCTCGCTGTCCCATTTGACAAACAGGACATCCGACATGCGAGGTGTGCGTGTCAGCCCGCTGAGGAAGGAATAGACCTCGAACCCCTGTTCGGCCATGAATTCGATTGAATCGCTAAAGCGGTAACCGTCTTCAAACCGGCGTTTGATTGACAATTCGAGGATCACGAACTCGCATTTCTCGAGCGTCTCGCGCGCGCCGTTCAGCACCGAAAGCTCATGCCCCTCGGTGTCGATCTTCAGGCCGAAAGGCGGCTCATAGTCACTTGTCAGATCGTCCAGCCGCTGCACCGGCACGCTGAAGGTTTCGCTGGATTTGCGCAGACCGATCCGGTCATTGACCGAGGCCATGGCCTGGCGACCCTTGGGGACGTGAATGTCGACCTCGCCCTCGTAATCGCTGACAAGCGTGACCTCGAAATCATAGTCGATCTTGTTGCGATAGCGTTTGGCGATATGCCGCGCGCTTTGGACCAGAGGATCGACCAGCAGAAATTTCCGGTCATCGAACGTCTCGTAAAGAAAAGGCGTGCCGCGCGACACGCCTACGTCAATGATCGTCTTTGCAGCGAAATTGTATTTCTCGAAATAATCCGCACTCATCTTGTTTGGAAACATCTGATTGCCCCGCTCGTTTATCATCGCGGTTCTCTGTGTGACCGCCTGTGGATAACTTTGCATATCTGGCATTTAGTGAGAAGTTGTTTTGCGTTCGACGGTAAAGAAGAAATTCGGCTTCATCTCGGTCGACAGCAATTCATTGGGGATGACCTGAGGCCCGGCGAGAAAGACATTGGCGCCGAAATGGGCGTGCATGCGCGACAGCCGTTCCATGCGCGGGCCTGTCAACTCTTTGTAAAATCTGGTATATTCCTCGGATTGGCGCAGCTCGGCAATCTTGGCGCGGTGGCGGCTGACGGCATGTTCATGCGCGGCGCGAATTTCGGGATCGGCCAGAAGGCGATCCAACTCCTGTTGCAGTTTTGGCAACATGCGCTGGATCGAGCGGTCCTCTTCGGCGTTGTTGTTCATGCGGAACCAATAGGCGAGGCCCTGATCGCGGTCGACATGGTTGACCCGGCCGCGATCGCGCTTGACCAGAAAACTTTCGGCAGAGCGCACGGCATAGTGGTTGAGCGTCACCAGATCATAGCCGACCGTATCATTGGTGGAGCGCCAGGCGTTGCGGTAAAATTTATGCGGCATGGGCCGACCGGAACCATTAACCCAGTTGATATGTTTCCAAAGCTGCGTGTTCAGCCCCTTGGGCCGGTGCACGCCCAGTTTCTTGAAGATACCCAGATTGCGGAACAGGGTCTTGAAGCCCCAGGCCTGGTGCGGTTTGCGGATGATCTGGGGGGCGCATCGGGTCATCTGGCCGATGATCGGACGGTCGTGATAGGCGTGAATGTCGCTATTGCCGAAAAGCCGCCATGTCATCGAAATCATGTTGGCATCGCCGATGGCGCGGAAGAGCGCAGCCAGCGTGCCGTCACCCGTGTGGATGTTGATATATTCATCGACATCCATGCAAAGCACCCAATCGGCGGTCTTGACCATCTCTTCCTCTTCTGCGGCCTGCAGTGCGGCATGCTGGGGTTTGAGATCGGTGTTGCGGAACGGGTTCTCGCGATGCTGGACGATGCCCTTGCTTTGCAAAAGCGCCAGCATGGTATCGGTGCCGTCGGTGCAATCATTGGTGTATACCAGAAAATCCGAGATGCCGATGGCGCGGTGATAGGCCAGCCATTCGAGGATGAAGGGACCTTCGTTCTTCATCGTGGTGACCACCGTGACGCGATTGCTCAGCCGGGTATCGGCGGGCGTGGTGATTTCGGGCATCCGCGCGGCGCGGCTGTTGAAATGACGCCGCAGAAACGCGATCTGATCCTCATTCTCGACAAGGCTGGTCTTGGGCACGATCTTGGCCACGGACTGCGCACCATAGCGCATGGTCATGGCGCGGTAATAGGGAACGGGCGGCAGATCGGCCTGGGGGGCCTTGCCCACGCGGATGGCGCGCAGCACTGCGCCTGTGCCCAGTTTGTCCGGTGCGACGGCCCAGCGTCTGCGCCGGATATTGAGATCGAACTGGCGGCAGATGTGATCGCCGAACCGGGGCGGTTTGCCCTTGCGCAGCCGCCACGGATAGACGGGGATACCATCTAGCGCCACCCATGCCCCCGCCGCCTCGCGCGCCATGGCAAAGACATCGCCATCCGTCGCGGTGGGCAGCAGATCAGAGATATCGACGGAAATCAGCGCCGGAACACGGCCCAGATAGCGCCGGCGCAGCGCCTCGAGCATCAGAAACTCGCCCAGCGGTGCCCGGCGCGGATCAACGGGCGGCGTTTTCATCCGGTCCTTGCCCGGTGCGCTGGGTGCGGTGATGGGGTGGTTTTCGGCAGGCATGTTTGGCTGCCCGAGCGGGGCCTGATGCGCGACGATCATCAGCCGTTCCAGCCCCGGCAGATCGCGCGCGGCGTCGCGGATGCGGGCAATATCGTCATCATCCTGCCCCGGCTCGGCGCGGTTTAGGATCAGCGCCGCGGTCATGTTGCAGCGGGCGCTGTGATAGCGGAGCCAGTCGATGGTTGCCTCGGCCGTTTCGAAATTCCGCTCGGCCATGATGACGTTCTGACCGGCGAAAAAACCATGATCGGCGGGATGAAGCGTTATGTCTGTCTGCGCCACGCGCACCGGCGCGCCGGACGGATCGCGGGCCCCGGCCAGCAGCAGGCCGCCACCAACGCCGCGCCGCATGCCGACCTGAACCCCGGTAACATCAATGTCGGCTGCTTTGCGGCCCTGACCGCCGAGCCCCTGACCTGAGACAAAGAGATAGGCCGCACCGTCATCGCTGACCGCATCCAGCAGGCGCAACTCGCCCGCCTGCATACCCGGGATGATGACATGTCGGAATTCATGCGCCATGATATCAGCTTTCCGCCGTCCGGGCGGCGTTTAACCGCGCCAGATGCGCCCGGGTCTGCTCGGGTTGCGGGCAGGTGCTGGAACCCGCCAGCGTCAGCCGCCAGTAAAGCGCCGCGGCCGCCGGTGCGGTCAGGATATCGCGGCAAAGCGCGCGGTGATGCGCGATGGCATCATCGCGCAGCCGGGCAAGCTCGGGATCGGCCAACAGCCGTTCATGTTCGGCGCGTGTCTGCGAAAGCATATGTGAAATCGTGGTATTCTCTTCGGTGTTAAAATTTCGTTCCACCCAATAGCCAAGATCGATGGGTTTCTGGCTGCGATTGGGCAGGCCGCGCGCGCGCTTGACCATGAAATCGGCGGTCGATTTGAGGGAATAGTGATTGATTTCAACCAGTTCGCGTTGCCCGGCAAGGCCGAAGAGCGTGATACGCTCGGACCCGGCAACTGCCGGATGCAGCGGATTGCCGGAACTGTCGGCCCAGTTGGGGGTGCTGTGGGCGCGCTGACGCGGCCGGTGGACGCCGGGTTTCTGAAACGCGCCGGGGCGAAAGAGGGTCTTGAAGAAATGGCCAAGCGGCAGGCCGATATCTGCCGGGGCGGAACGCTGAAAACGCTCGAGCACCGGATCGTCGGATATGTCCTCGTGACCGGCATTGCCAAAAAGCCGCCATGGCATGGCGATGGCGTCGCAATTGGCCGGGATCGCGTCAAGAAGCTGTGACAGGTGGGTCATGCCCCGGCGCAGATTGATGAACTCGTCACAATCCAGAAACACCGCCCATTCGGCGCTTTTCCAGAGCGGATGCCGTCCCGCCTGGGCCAGTGCCTGCCACTGCACGGTCTTTTCACCGCTCCAGGGGTTGCGCAGATGGGTCAGCCAGCCACGGGTGGACAAAAGCTCCAGCATGGCGTCGGTGCCGTCACTGCAATCATTGGTATAGATGAGGAAATCGGTCACGCCGATGGCGCGGTGATGCGCAATCCATTCCATGCAAAACAGGGCCTCGTTACGCATGGATGTAATCGCAAGAATGCTCACGATGAAATTGTCCCGCTCTCAATTCTTATGGGATCTCTGTCCCTTAGGTACGGGGGTAGCATCAATCGCGGGAAATGTCATGGGAATAAAAAAACGGCGACGCCAGGGAGGAGGGAGGCGTCGCCGTTTCTGTTTCGCAATCGCAAAAGGGAGGAGAATGCGACCGCGTCTTTTATGACCGGAAAAGGGAGGAGGTTCCGGTCATATCTGGTGAACCGTCAGGTTCGTATTTTGGGCGGCAGCGCGAGGGAGGAGGATGCGCTGCCGCCAGATCGGCGGGGACAGAGAGGACCCCGGCGATATTCCGTCAGGCGTCTTCGTAGGCGGCCTGATGTGCGATTGCCGAGATCTCGGAACGCGAGATGCCCAGATCGGCGAGGTCGCGGTCGCTGAGGCGGTTCAGCTCGTTATAGGTTGCGTAATAAGCGTCACGCTTTTCAGCGCGCTCGGACAAGGTTGCGAACAGATTGCGCACCCATGCGCCCAGGTGAAAGTGTTTGTTCGTCGAAGCTACATATGCCATTTTTTCGGTTTCCTGTGATGTGCCGTCCGGATGACGACAACGTGGCTGTTGAGACTGAAAATAGGTAAATGCTGCGACGCAACAAGATATTCCTGTGCAATGCTGCTATGCAGCAAATGCAACTGTCGATATGAGTGAAAATTGAGCTAAATCAAAAGCTTTTGATGAAATATCGATCAATATGTTAGCGCTCGCAGAGGCGGCGCACTTGCGCTTTCGCGAAATTGTGCCAAGTAGACGGCAAAAGCAGACCAGGCGGGATGAGATGGATCGCGATACGATTATGCAGGCGCTTGCGCGCATTTCGCTGCCCACGGGTGGTGATCTGGTGTCCAACGATATGATTCGTGCGCTCAGCGTCGAGGATGGCGTGGTGAAATACGTGATCGAGGCCCCCTCGGCCGAGATTGCGCAGAAGATGGAGGCGATCCGCAAGGCGTCGGAGGAACTGGTGATGGGGCTGCCCGGCATCCGCTCGGTCTCGGCGATCCTGACCGCGCATGGGCCCGCGGCGAAGCCCGCTGCCGGCCCCGCCGCCAATCCATCTGGGCCGCCGCCCGATCTGAAGATCGGTCGCCATCCGGAAAAGCGCCCGGGCCCCGCGCCCGTGCCGGGGGTGGATCACATCATCGCCATCGCCTCGGGCAAGGGCGGGGTGGGCAAATCCACCGTTTCGGCCAATCTGGCCGTGGCGCTGGCGCGTCAGGGCAAAAAGGTGGGCCTTCTAGATGCCGATATATACGGCCCCTCGCAGCCGCGCATGATGGGGGTGAGCAAGCGCCCCTCGTCACCTGACGGCAAGATCATCAATCCGCTGGTGGCGCATGGGGTCACGATGATGTCCATCGGGCTGATGGTTGATCCCGACAAGGCCGTGGTCTGGCGCGGACCGATGCTGATGGGGGCGCTGCAACAGATGCTGGGGCAGGTGGCATGGGGCGATCTGGATGTGCTGATCGTCGATCTGCCGCCGGGTACGGGTGATGTGCAGCTGACGCTTTGTCAGAACACGGCGCTGACCGGGGCGATCGTGGTATCGACCCCGCAGGATGTGGCGCTGCTGGATGCGCGCAAGGCGATGGACATGTTCCGTACGCTGAACACGCCGATACTGGGGCTGATCGAAAACATGTCCTCTTATATATGTCCTGAATGCGGGCACGAGGCGCATGTCTTTGGCCATGGCGGTGTTGCGGCAGAGGCCGCCGCGCTGGGCCTGCCCTTTCTGGGATCGCTGCCGCTGCATCTGGATGTGCGGCTGGCAGGCGATGCCGGTACGCCGGTTGCCGCCGGTGAGGGCAAGCAGGCCGAAGCCTATGCCGCGCTGGCGCGCCGCCTGACCGATGACGGGGTGATCTGAGCCGCTGGCCCGCGGGATGCCGGGAAATCCGTGGGATTATATGGGAACGGTCTGTATGATCCGCGTTTTACCCTAGATATAGATCGGATTTCGAATCAGATTCGGATGAATCTGGGGATAAATTGGCGCCGAACACGCTGAAATCGGTCAATTCTGTGGATAAAATCAGAATTATTTCGATTTTTTCAACGATACTGCCATTTCGTGAAAATTATCTAGATATTGTGGGTCATATCGGGCGACACACCAATTGAGCGAAAAATTGCCGATTGCTGCACGGCTCGGCTGTCTCGCGCGGCGCCGGATTCGCCCCGAATTCAGGTAATTCCCATACAAACTTATTGATTTCCATAATTTCCCACGATATCCCTAATAGCACGATGAGGTCGGGAAGCGGGGCACCAAGAACCCCGAAAACTCCAAGTCAGGTTTCGTACAGGCACCCAATTTCATCGTATCAAGAGATCCGGCGCGCGAGCGAGCAGACATCCCCCCAGGTGGCGCGCGCAGCTGGACACCCCAGAAATGGGACGAGGGCGGCGGATCATGCAGTGGCAGCAGCATGATCCGCCGTTTCCATTCAAGGGCCGCGAAATGTGGCCGAAAAGAGGTTGAAGGGCCCGAGGGACGTGGCACGGAGGTTCAGAGGCGAGAGCCACCACAAGGTGGATCTGAAGGGCAGGGTATCGATCCCGGCCTCGTTTCGCCGTGTGCTCGAAGCGGGCGACCCGGACTGGACCGAGGGGCTGAACCCCAACCTCGTGATCGTCTATGGTGATCACCGCCGCAACTATCTGGAATGCTATACGGTCGACGCCATTGACGAGGTCGATGATCAGATCGCCGCTTTGCCGCGCGGTTCGAAAGAGCGGCGGGTGCTGGAGGTGCTGTTTTCCGGCCAGTCACACGCGACACAGGTCGACGAGACCGGGCGGCTGGTGCTGCCGGCGCGGCTGAGGGACAAGATCGGGCTGGAGGCAGAGGCCTTTTTCATCGCGACGGGTGACACGTTCCAGATATGGGAACCCGGTGCCTATGCGGCGGCGGAAAAGGAAACCGAGGCATGGCTGGACGATTTCCCGGATGATTTCGATCCGCTTGTCCTTCTGGATACGCACAGGTCTGAATGATGGTTGCGGCAAACAGGCATGACGCGCCGGTTTCCAGCCCCCATATCCCTGTTCTGCTTGATCCCATTCTGGATGCCGTGGCGCCTGTGTCGGGTGGCTGGCTGGACGGGACCTTTGGCGCCGGCGGCTATACCCGCGCGCTGCTGGATGCAGGAGCCGACTATGTCATCGCGGTTGATCGTGACCCGCTGGCCTTTGAAATGGCGGCGGATTGGGCGGCGGAATATGGCAAGCGTCTGATCCGGCAAGAGGCGAATTTCGCGGATTTGGATGATTTCGCCGAGGCGTTGGACGGCGTGGTGCTGGATCTGGGGGTCTCGTCGATGCAGCTGGACCGGGCCGAGCGCGGTTTCTCCTTTCGCCGGGACGGGCCGCTGGATATGCGGATGAGCCAGGATGGACCGACGGCGGCTGACCTGATCAACAGCGCAAGCGAGGCCGAACTGGCCGATATCCTGTTTCAGTATGGTGAAGAGCGCGCCTCGCGCCGGATCGCGCGTGCGATTGTCGCGGCGCGCCCGCTGACGCGGACGGGCGAACTGGCGGCGGTAATCGCCGGATGCCTGCCGCGCGCGCGCCCCGATCAGAGTGATCCGGCCACCCGCAGTTTTCAGGCGCTGCGCATCGCGGTCAATGATGAGCTGGGTTCGCTGATTGCCGGGCTGGAAGCGGCGGAAAGGGTTCTGAAGCCCGGCGGTTTTCTGGTCGTGGTCACGTTTCATTCGCTCGAGGATCGCGTGGTCAAGAAATTCCTGCAGCATCGCAGCGGTGCCCGGGCGCGGGCCAACCGGTTCGCACCCGAAGAGGCAGGGGTGACGGCCAGTTTCGGTGCCGTGACGCGCAAGGCCATCGCGGCGGATGCGGCAGAGATCGCGCGCAATCCGCGCGCGCGTTCGGCACGGCTGAGGATCGCGCGGCGGACGGATGCACCGCCGATGCAGGCCGAACGCAGCGCGATGGGGTTGCCGGGACTGGTGGCGAAACGGGGGTAGGATGCGGGGATTTATCTATCTTGTTCTGGGGGCCGGGGTGATTGCACTGGCATTCTGGACCTATCGCGAGAATTACGCGACGCAGGAATCATTGCGTATGGTCAAGGAGTTGCGCAAGGAAATCGGCGCAGCGCGCACGTCGCTGGCCGTTAATCAGGCCGAATGGGCCTATCTGAACCGGCCCGAACGGCTGCGGGAACTTTCCAAGATGAATTTCGGCAGTCTGCAACTGATGCCCTTTGCGCCCGAGCAGTTCGGCGAGACCGATCAGGTGGCCTATCCGGCACCCGAACTCGGGCCGATCACGAATGCAGTCGAAGTGCGCGGAAGGATGGGGGAAGAAACGGAATGAAGCGTGTGCCTCTTAGGCCGCTGGCGCGGGTGCTCAAGGCCCGCAAGGATGGCGAAGATCCCGAACTGATCGAACGCGAGAACCTTGCCCGCCGCCACGAAGAGATGCGCGACCGGCAGCGCCAGCGCGCCGAGAGCCGTCTGGTCGTGGCGAGTATTTTTTTCGCGCTCGCCTTCAGCTTTGTCGGCGTCAAGATGTTCCAATTGGCCTCGGTCGAGCCGGCAGAGCCGCAGATTGCCGCCACGACCGCGCGCATCGTGGCGCAGCGGGCCAATATCGTCGATCGGCAGGGGCGCATTCTGGCCACCAACCTGTCGACACGGTCGCTCTATGCGCAGCCCAACATGATGACCGATCCGGCGGCATCCGCGCAGCGGCTGGCCGAGATTTTTCCCGAGCTTGAAGCAGAGAAACTGCTCAAGCAGTTCAGATCAGGGCGCACATTCCTGTGGATCAAGCGCAAGATCAGCCCCGAGCAGATGCAGGAGGTGCATGATATCGGTGATCCGGGCCTGTTGTTTGGCCCGCGCGAGATGCGGCTTTATCCCAACGGTCGGCTGGCGGCGCATATTCTGGGCGGTGCCAGTTTCGGGCGCGAGGGTGTCCGCTCGGCCGAGGTGGTTGGCGTGGCAGGCGTTGAAAAGCAGTTCGACAACTTTCTGCGCGACCCGGCCAATGGCGGGCGACCGCTGGAGCTTTCGATCGATCTGACGGTGCAGGATGCTGCCGAGGCGGTGCTGCGCGGCGGCATGAAGCTGATGAACGCCAAGAGCGCGGCCACGGTGCTGATGGATGTCTATACCGGCGAGATCGTCGCCATGGCCTCGTTGCCGGATTTCGATCCGAATGAGCGCCCCCGCCCCCTGACCGAGGGCGACGCGGCTGACAGCCCGCTTTTCAACCGGGCGGTGCAGGGACTTTATGAACTCGGCTCGACCTTCAAGATATTCACCGCCGCGCAGGCGCTGGACCTGGGGCTTTTCAACCCCGCCAGCATGATCAACACGCGCGGGCCGCTGGTCTGGGGCAAGTTCAAGATCAATGATTTCAGCAAATACGGGCCAGTCCTGTCGGTGACGGATGTGATCGTCAAATCGTCAAATGTCGGCACGGCGCGCATCGCGCAGGAGATTGGCGGCGAGCGGCAAAAGGAATTTCTGGGCACGCTGGGGCTGTTGAAGGAGACCCCGATCGAACTGGTGGAAGGATCGCATATCAAGCCGCTCTGGCCGGATAAATGGACCGAATTGTCCACGATGACGATTTCCTATGGTCACGGCATCTCGACCAGCCCGCTGCATCTGGCGGCGGCCTATTCGAGCATCGTCAACGGCGGCACCAAGGTCGAGCCGACATTGCTGAAGACCGACGAGGTCAGGCCGGGGCCGCGCGTGATTTCAGCCGAGACATCCGCAGCCGCGCGCAGCATGCTGCGCCAGGTCGTCACGCGCGGCACGGCAAGTTTCGGCGAGGTCGAAGGCTATGCCGTGGGCGGCAAGACCGGCACGGCGGACAAGCCCGACCCCAAGGGCGGGTATTACGAGAACAAGGTGATCTCGACCTTTGCCAGCGTCTTTCCGGCCAATGATCCGCGCTATGTGCTGATCGTCACGCTGGATGAGCCTGCCGAAACCTCGGGTCCCGAACCCCGCCGCACGGCGGGCTGGACGGCGGTGCCCGTCGCCGCTGAAATGATCCGGCGGATCGGGCCGCTTTTGGGGATCAGGCCATCGCTTGAGCCCCTGGACGAAATTGAAGTAGTAGATGTCCGCAACTAGAGCAGGGCATCGGAGCAGTCATGGCTGAGGCACCCCAACCCAGGTCTTTGGCGGCGCTCGGGCTGACGGCTGCGGGCGGACGTGAAGCGATGATCACGGGCCTGTCGGTTGACAGCCGCACCGTCCGGCCCGGGCATTTGTTTGCAGCGCTGCCGGGCAGCAATGTTCATGGCGGTGCGTTTATTCAATATGCGCTGAGGATGGATGCGGCGGCGGTTCTGACTGACAGTGCCGGGGCGGCGATGGCAGCCGACGAACTGGCCGGATCAGCGGCGGCGCTGATCGTGGTCGAGGACCCGCGCGCCGCGCTGGCCTATGCGGCGGCGCTCTGGTTCGGGCGGCAACCGGCATTTGCCGCCGCCGTAACCGGCACCAACGGCAAGACGTCGGTGGCGACATTCACCCGCCAGATATTCGAGGCGCTGGGCCTCAAAGCAGCCAATTTCGGCACTACGGGGATCGAGGGTGCCTTTACCGCGCCCCTGATGCACACCACGCCCGAGCCGATCACGCTGCACCGGATGATGGCCGGGATGGCCGATGCCGGGGTTACGCATGTGGCGATGGAGGCCTCATCGCACGGGCTGGCGCAGCGGCGGCTGGACGGCATGGTGATCAATGTCGCGACATTTACCAATTTCTCGCAGGATCATCTGGATTATCACGCTGATTTCGAAGATTATTTTCAGGCCAAGCTGGGGTTGTTCACACGGGTGCTGGCCGATGACGGGATCGGTGTTGTCAATATCGATGACGCGCGCGGTGCCGCGGTGCTGGCGGCGCTGGAGGCGCGGGGAAACGCGGTGATGACGGTCGGGCGCGCGTCCGGTGCCGATTTCCGCATCACCGCGCAACGCTATGACGCGACCGGTCAGGACCTGTTGTTTCAACATGGCGGCGATGCGCATCAGGTGCGGCTGAACCTGATCGGCGGTTTTCAGGCCGATAACGTGCTGGCCGCCGCCGCCATCGCCATTGCCAGCGGGCAGGAGGCGGGTGCAGTGATCGCCACACTGCCGGGTCTGGGCACGGTGGCGGGGCGGATGGAACTGGCCGCACGGCGCGAAAACGGGGCTTCGGTCTTTGTCGATTATGCCCACACGCCCGAGGCGCTGGCCACCGCGCTGAAGGCGCTGAGACCGCATGTACTGGGCCGGCTGGTGGTGGTTTTCGGCGCCGGGGGTGACCGGGATCAGGGCAAGAGGCCCCTGATGGGGCAGGCAGCGGCAGCGGCGGCGGACGTGGTTTTTGTCACCGACGACAATCCGCGCACCGAAGACCCGGCGCTGATCCGGCGGCAGGTGCTGGCGGGTTGTCCCGAGGCGACCGAGATTGCCGACCGGGCCGAAGCGATCCTGCGCGGGGTCGATGCGCTGGGGCCGGGTGATGTGCTGCTGGTGGCGGGCAAGGGCCACGAGACCGGGCAGACGATTGGCGAAGATGTCTATCCCTTTGATGACCGCGAACAATCGAGCGTTGCGGTAGCGGCGCTGGAGGGGCGGCTGTGAACGCGCCGCTCTGGACGCGCGACGCGGCGGTGGCGGCCACCGGCGGCGAGAGCACCCGCGACTGGCAGGCCAGCGGCATTTCCATCGACACCCGCAGCCTGAATGCGGGCGATCTGTTCGTGGCGCTGAAAGATGTGCGCGACGGGCATGATTTCGTATCCCAGGCATTGGCGGCGGGGGCGGCAGCGGCGCTGGTGTCGCACCGGCCGGACGGGGTGGCGGATGATGCGCCGCTTCTGATCGTGCCCGATGTGTTGGCGGCGCTGGGTGATATGGCGCGCGCGCGCCGTCGGGCGACGCGGGCGCGGGTGGTTGCCGTCACCGGATCGGTCGGCAAAACCTCGACCAAGGAAATGCTGCGCACCATCCTGAGCCATCAGGGCAGGGTGCATGCGGCGGAAAAGAGTTTCAACAATCACTGGGGCGTGCCGCTGACGCTGGCGCGCATGCCCGTGGATGCCGATTTTGCCGTGATCGAGATCGGCATGAACCATCCCGGCGAGATCGCGCCGCTGGCGCGGATGAGCGCGCCGGATGTCGCGGTTGTGACCACCGTGGCGGCGGCGCATCTGGCGGCCTTTGACGATGTGGCGGCCATCGCCCGCGAAAAGGCGGCGATTTTCACCGGGCTGGCGGCGGGTGGTGTGGCCATCCTGAACGGGGATATCGACACGGCCCCCATTCTGCGCCGTGAAGCCGAACGCCATGCAGGCAATGTTCTGAGTTTCGGTCAGGGTGACGGTGCTGACTACCGGCTGAGCGATGTCAGGCTGACACCGGAGGCGACGATTTTCAGGCTGGGGCACGAGGGCCGGGAAATCCCCGTCAAGATCGCCACGCCGGGACGCCATTTCGCGATGAACGGTGCGGCTGCGCTGGCGGCTGCCGGGGCGCTGGGCGCTGATCCGGGGCTGGCCGTGAGTGATCTGGGGCGCTGGACACCGTTTGACGGGCGGGGTGTGCGCGAGATGATCGTGATCGACCGGGTCGATCCCGATTGCGTGATCCAGCTGATCGATGACGCGTATAACGCCAATCCCACCTCGGTCGCGGCGGCGCTGGAGGTGCTGGCCGTTACCATGCCACGCCATAATGTGGGCCGGGTATCGCGCGGGCGGCGCATCGCCATCCTGGGTGATATGCTGGAGCTGGGGCCGCAAAGCCCTGACATGCATGCCGCGCTGGCCGATCATCCGGCGATGCAGGACATCGACCTTGTCCATGCGGTCGGTCCAGACATGGCCGCGCTCTGGCAGGCGTTGCCTGCGGGCAGGCGGGGGCAGCATCATGACGCCTCGGCCGGGCTGGTGCCGGTCCTGCATGACATACTGGATGCGGGCGATGTGGTGCTGGTCAAGGGCTCGCTCGGCATGAAGATGGCCGTTATCATTGACGCCATCCGCAAATTGGGCCACTCGGTGCCCGCCAAACTGTGAGGAACAGTCCCGAATGCTCTACTGGTTAACCGAACTGTCCGATGGCGGAGATTTCTTCAACCTGTTTCGCTATATCACCTTTCGTGCCGGGGGTGCCTTTTTCACGGCGCTGATCTTTGGCTTTATCTTTGGCCGGCCGCTGATCAATCTGCTGAAGTCACGCCAGAAGATTGGCCAGCCCATCCGCGAAGATGGCCCCGAGGGTCATCTTGTCACCAAGAAGGGCACGCCGACCATGGGGGGTGTTCTGATCCTGGGGGCGGTGCTGTTATCGACGCTGACATGGGCGCGCTGGGACACGCCCTATATCTGGATCGTCCTTTTTGTGACGCTGTCCTTTGGCGGGCTTGGTTTCATCGATGATTATCGCAAGGTCAGCCAGGGCAATGTCGATGGCGTGCCCGCGCGGGTGAGGCTGATGATCGGGTTTCTGATCGCGGGGTTTGCCACCTATGCCAGTGTGCTGGCGCAGCCCGATAACCTGAAATGGCAGCTGGCGCTGCCGTTTTACAAGGATACGCTGATCTATATGGGCTATTTCTTTCTGCCCTTCGCGATGTTCGTGATCGTGGGTGCGGCCAATTCGGTCAATCTGACCGACGGTCTGGACGGGCTGGCGATCATGCCCGTGATGATCGCGTCGTCGGCGCTGGGCATCATTGCCTATGCGGTGGGCCGGGTCGATTTCACGCAATATCTGGAGGTGCACTACGTGCCCGGAACGGGAGAGATACTGATATTCGTGGCCGGGCTGGTCGGCGGCGGGCTGGGATTTCTGTGGTATAACGCGCCACCAGCGGCGGTGTTCATGGGCGATACCGGGTCGCTGGCGCTGGGCGGGGCGCTGGGGGCCATCGCGGTGGCCACCAAGCACGAGATCGTGCTGGGCATTATCGGCGGTCTTTTCGTGGTCGAGGCGCTGAGCGTGATCATTCAGGTGCTTTATTTCAAACGCACGGGCCGACGGGTTTTCCTGATGGCACCGATCCATCATCATTTCGAGAAACGCGGCTGGGCCGAAAGCCAGATCGTGATCCGGTTCTGGATCATCGCGCTGATCCTGGCGCTGGTGGGGCTGGCCACGCTGAAGGTGCGCTGATGACCGGCAGGCACGACGGCCGAGCGTCGGGGACGGCAGCCTAGATGGTGCCCGCGCAGGGATACGCGGGCGCGCGGGTTGGTGTGCTGGGGCTGGGCCGGTCGGGCATGGCGGTGGCGCGGGCGCTCGAGGCCGGCGGGGCCGAGGCGCTGTGTTGGGATGACGGGCCCGAGGCGCGCGCGACGGCCAAAGCCGCCGGTCACAGGCTGGCCGATCTGACCCGGCGCGAGGCCTTTGATGATATGGCCTGCCTCGTGGTGTCGCCGGGGATCGCGCATCTTTATCCCGCGCCGCATCCGGTGATTGCCGCGGCAATGGCCGCCGGTGTGCCGGTCGACAATGATATCGGGCTGTTCTTTCGTTCATATGCCACGCGCGACTGGGACCGGTTCGACCGCCTGCCCAAGATCGTTGCGGTAACGGGATCGAACGGCAAATCCACGACGGCGGCGCTGATCCATCATATCGTCACCCATGCAGGCCGTCCGGCGCAGCTGGCGGGAAATATCGGGCGCGGTGTCTTTGATCTGGAGCCCGCGCAGGAAGGCGAGGTGGTGGTGCTGGAACTGAGTTCCTACCAGACCGAGCTGGCCCGTTCGCTGACGCCGGATATCGCCGTTTTCACCAATCTGAGCCCCGATCATCTGGATCGCCATGGCGGCATGGGCGGCTATTTCGCGGCCAAGCGCAGGCTTTTTGCCGAGGGCGGGCCGGACCGGGCGGTGATCGGCGTGGATGAGACCGAGGGGCGGTATCTGGTCAACCAGATGGCGCAGTCGCCCGGCGATGACCGGGTGATCCGGGTATCAGCCACGGGCAGGCTGGACGGGCCGGGCTGGAACGTCTTTATCCGCAAATCATTCCTGTCCGAGACGCGGGGCGGTCGGCAGATTGGCGCGATCGACCTGAGGCCGATGGAACACCTGCCCGGCGCGCATAACCACCAGAATGCAGCGGCGGCCTATGGGGTGGCGCGGTGTCTGGGGCTGGGGCCCAAGCAGATCGGCGCCGCGATGGAGAGCTTTGCTGGGCTGCCGCACCGTTCCCAGATCGTGGGGCGACGCAACGGGGTGCTGTTCGTCAATGACAGCAAGGCCACGAATGTCGACAGCGCGGCCAAAGCGCTGACCGCCTTTGACCGCATCCGCTGGATCGCGGGCGGGCTGGGCAAAGAGGGCGGCATCGCAGATCTGACCGATGTCATGGGCAACGTCGTCAAAGCCTATCTGATCGGCCATTCGGCGCGTGAATTCGGGCTTCAGATGGGACAGACCGAATATGAAATCTGCGAGACGATGGAGCGCGCGGTCGCCCGCGCAGCCGCCGAGGCCGAAGACGGCGACACGGTGCTTCTTGCGCCGGCGGCGGCGAGTTTCGACCAGTATCCTGATTTCGAGAAACGCGGCGAGGCCTTCATGGCCGAAGTGGCGCGTCTGATCGGCTGATATTCGCCGGGTGCGCCGTGGGCGATGGCCTGAGGGCCCGTTCTGACCCTAGTCAGGCGCGGCTTTAGACGTTAGACTTATCCACAGACCCGGCAAACGGGCGATGTGAACGAGGCAATTCAGGCATTTTTCCATGACGGAAATGGTATATGGCTCCGTGCCCGTGCAATCCGGCGATCCGGTATTGCCCCGGTGGTGGCGTACGGTGGACCGGATCACGCTGGTCGCGGTTCTGGCGCTGTTCGGGATCGGCACGCTGCTGGCGCTGGCGGCATCGCCGCCCCTGGCATCGAAAAACGGGCTCGAGGCGTTTTACTATGTCAAGCGGCAGGGGGTTTACTCTGTGCTGGCGCTGACGGTTCTGCTGGTCACCTCGATGATGTCACCCGATGCGGTGCGCCGGTTCGGCACGGTGGGTTTTGCGCTGGCATTTGTGGCGCTGATTGCGCTGCCGCTTTTTGGTACGGATTTCGGCAAGGGCGCGACGCGCTGGTATTCGCTGGGGTTCATGGCCGTTCAGCCTTCGGAATTCCTCAAACCGATGTTCGTGGCGCTGGTGGCGTGGTTCATCGCGGCGGCGCATCAGCTGAACGGACCGCCGGGGCGGATGATCTCGCTCTGGCTGACGATGATCGTGGTGGGTTTTCTGGTCATGCAGCCCGATTTCGGGCAGGCGGGGCTGATCCTTTTTACCTGGGGGGTGATGTATTTTATCGGCGGGGCCTCGATCCTGCTATTGATGGCGCTGGCGGGGCTGACGCTGTTTGCCGGGACGTTTGCCTATGCCAATTCCGAGCATTTTGCCCGCCGCATTGACGGGTTCCTGTCGCCCGATATCGATCCGCGCACGCAGCTGGGCTATGCCACCAACGCCATTCAGGAAGGCGGGTTTTTCGGTGTCGGCGTCGGCGAGGGGACGGTCAAGTGGTCCCTGCCTGACGCGCATACGGATTTTATCATCGCGGTGGCGGCGGAAGAGTTCGGCCTTGTCCTCGTGCTGATCATCATCCTGCTTTACATGACGGTCACCGTCCGGTCGCTTTTGCGGCTGATCCGCGAACGCGACATGTATGCACGGCTGGCCGGTGCGGGGCTGACATGCCTTTTCGCGATGCAGGCCTTTATCAATCTGGGCGTGGCGGTGCGCATCCTGCCGGCCAAGGGCATGACGCTGCCTTTCATTTCCTATGGCGGTTCGTCGCTTTTGGCGAGTGCGCTGACCATGGGCATGTTGCTGGCGCTGACACGCACCCGCCCACAGGGCGAGATCGGCGATCACCTGCTGGGGCGTGGTCGCGGGCATGGATGAAACGCCCCCCTTGCTGGTGATCGCGGCGGGCGGTACGGGCGGGCATATGTTTCCCGCGCAGGCGCTGGCCGAGGTGATGATCCGCAAGGGCTGGCGCGTCAAGCTGTCGACGGATGGGCGGGGCGCGCGCTATACCGGTGGTTTTCCGCATATGGTCGAGGTCGAAGAGGTGGCGTCGGCCACCTTTGCCCGGGGTGGACTGGCGGCGCGCATGACCGTGCCGTTCCGCATTCTGGGCGGTGTCTGGGCGGCATGGCGACGGATGCGGCGGGACCGTCCGCGCGTTGTCGTGGGCTTTGGCGGCTATCCGGCGATCCCGGCGATGGGGGCGGCGTGGCTTTTGCGGTTGCCGCGCATGTTCCACGAGCAGAACGGCGTGCTGGGGCGGGTCAATCAGCTTTTCGCGCGGCGGGTCGATGCCATTGCCTGCGGGACATGGCCCACCGAACTGCCCACAGGGGTCAGCGCGACGCATACCGGCAACCCGGTGCGTCAGGCGGTACTGGATCACGCGGGCGCGCCCTACGTGCCACCGCAGCCCGAAGCGGCCAAGATCGTGGTGATCGGCGGGTCGCAGGGCGCGCGCATCCTGTCGGATGTCGTGCCCGCAGCGATCGAATTGCTGCCTGACGCGCTGAAATCCGGCCTGAGCATCGTACAACAGGCCCGAGAAGAGGATCTGGAGCGGGTCAGGGTCTTTTACGCCGATCACGGATTGCGGGCCGATATCCAGAGCTTTTTCCGGGATATTCCCCGCCATATCGCCGAGGCGCAGCTGGTCATATCGCGCGCAGGGGCGTCATCAGTTGCCGATATCTCGGTCATCGGGCGGCCCTCGCTGCTGGTGCCGCTGGCGTCGGCGATCCGGGATGAACAGACGGCCAATGCCCGTGGGCTGGTGGATGCGGGCGCGGCGGTGCTGATGCCCGAGAGCCGCCTGACACCCGCAGCGCTGGCCGAACAGATCACCGCCATTCTGACCAACCCCAAAGCAGCATCACTGATGGCGCAGGCTGCCTTGCGTCAGGGCATTCCTGACGCTACGACGCGGCTGGTCGAGATGGTCAAGAACATATCCGCGAAAGACAAAGCATGACACCTGCCACGAAACTGCCGACACAGCTGGGGCCGATCCATTTCGTGGGGATCGGCGGGATTGGCATGTCGGGTATCGCCGAAGTGCTGATCGAGCATGGCTACAGTGTTCAGGGATCGGACCTGAAGGCCTCGAAAATCACCGAACGGCTGGCGGCGCTGGGGGCGGAAATCTTTATCGGGCAGCGGGCGGAAAACCTGAAATCGGCCGAGGTTGTGGTGATCTCGTCGGCGATACGTGACGACAATCCCGAACTGGCGGCCGCGCGCCATCGTGGCCTGCCGGTGGTGCGCCGGGCCGAGATGCTGGCCGAGCTGATGCGGCTCAAATCCAACGTCGCCGTGGCCGGGACCCATGGCAAGACAACGACCACGACGCTGATCGCCGAGGTGCTGGTTGCCGGCGGCATCGATCCGACCGTGGTCAATGGCGGTATCATTCATGCCTATGGCTCGAACGCGCGCATGGGGCAGGGCGAGTGGATGGTGGTCGAGGCCGATGAGAGCGACGGCACGTTCAATCGCCTGCCCGCGACGATAGCCATCGTCACCAATATCGATCCCGAACATATGGAGCACTGGGGTGATTTTGATTCGCTGCGTCAGGGTTTTCTGGATTTCGTTTCGAACATTCCGTTTTATGGCATCGCCGTGTGCTGTACCGATCATCCCGAGGTGCGTTCGCTGGTCGGGCGGATCAGCGACCGGCGGGTGGTGACCTTTGGCTTCAATGCTCAGGCCGATGTGCGGGCGCGCAATCTGCGCTATGAGGGCGGCGTCGCGCGGTTTGATATTGAACTGCATGCCGAGGATCGTGTGATCGAGGATTGCAGCCTGCCGATGCCGGGCGAGCACAATGTCTCGAACGCGCTGGCGGCAGTGGCCGTCGCACGCCATCTGGGCATGAAAATGGCCGAGATCCGCGCGGCGCTGGCCGCGTTCAAGGGGGTCAACCGCCGCTTTACCCGGGTCGGCGAAGTCAACGGCGTGACGATCATCGACGATTACGGCCATCACCCGGTGGAAATCAGCGCCGTGCTCAGGGCGGCGCGTCAGGCGACCGAAGGGCGGGTCATCGCCATTCATCAGCCGCATCGTTATACGCGGCTTTCGTCGCTCTTTGATGAATTCTGCGGTTGTTTCAACGATGCCGATGCCGTCGCGATCACCGAGGTTTTTGCCGCCGGCGAGGAGCCGATCGAGGGCGCTGACCGCGATCATCTGGTCGAGGGACTTATCGGTCATGGCCATCGCCGCGCCGAGGGTATCTCGGGCGAAGAGGGGCTTGCCGATTTCGTGCGCCGCGAGGCGGGGCCGGGTGATCTTGTGGTCTGTCTGGGGGCGGGCACGATCAGCGCATGGGCCAATGCGCTGCCCGAAAGGCTGGCGAGATGAGCCTGTCGCTCTCTCTCATCCTGGTCTGTGTGTGGATCGTGGTGGCCAATGTCATCGCCTTTTTCCCCAGCAAGCGGCAGCACTGGCCGTCGGCCTATGTGCTGATTACGCTGGGCATACCGCTTCTGATCTATTTCATCTATGAAAACGGGCCGTGGCTGGGCATTCTGGTTCTGCTGGCGGGGATGTCGATCCTGCGCTGGCCGGTCTTTTACCTTGCCAAATGGCTGCGCCGGTTGTTCCGGCGCGGCACGTCATGAGCGGGGCCATCCTGCCCGAAGTGCGTGGCAGGCTGACGCCTGACCGGCGGCTTGATGATCTGACATGGCTGAGGGTCGGGGGGGCAGCGGACTGGCTCTTTCAGCCTGCGGATCAGGATGATCTTTGTGATTTTCTGTCCGGCCTGTCCCCGGCGACGGATATTTTTCCCATCGGGGTCGGGTCGAACCTGATTGTCAGGGATGGCGGCGTGCGGGCGGTTGTGATCCGGCTGGGGCGCGGGTTCAACACCATCGAGATTGCCGATGGCCGGGTCCGGGCCGGGGCGGCGGCGCTGGATGCGCATGTGGCGCGCAAGGCGGCGGCGGCGGGGCTGGATCTGACATTTCTGAGGACCATCCCCGGGGCCATTGGCGGTGCGGTGGCGATGAATGCGGGCTGCTATGGCACCTATATGGCCGATGTTGTCGACCGGGTTGATATCGTGACACGGCAGGGTGTGCGCCAGAGCCTGCCCAGAGAGGCGCTGGGCTTTGCCTATCGCCAGAGCGCATTGCCTGCGGGCGCGGTGGTGACCGGGGTGGAATTCGCGGCCCCGCCGGGCGATCCCGCGATGCTGGAAGCGCGGATGGAAGAGCAATTAGCCAAGCGTGACGCCACGCAGCCCACGCGCGAACGCACGGCCGGGTCGACCTTTCGCAATCCGGCGGGGTTCAGTTCGACCGGGCGGGCCGATGACAGCCACGATTTGAAGGCCTGGAAGGTGATTGATGACGCAGGCATGCGCGGCGCGCGGCTGGGCGGGGCGCAAATGTCTGAAAAGCATCCCAATTTCCTGATCAATACCGGTGGCGCGACCGCGGCCGATCTGGAAAACCTGGGCGAAGAAGTCCGAAAAAGGGTCTTCCAAAACAGCGGTTTGACGCTAGAATGGGAAGTCATGAGGGTCGGAGAACCGGCCCCGTCAGAAAACAAGAGCGGACCGGAAAACTGATCCGGCAGATCAGCCGACACACGGCTGGCGAAAACCAGAGGCGGGAATGTCAGAGCAGACAAGCCCACATGTTGCAGTTCTGATGGGTGGACCATCGGCCGAGAGGGAGGTTTCCCTGTCGACCGGTCGCGAATGCGCGGCGGCGCTGCGCAAGGCCGGCTACCTTGTCACCGAGATTGACGCGACCCGCCATCTGGAACGGCAATTGCGCGATGCGGGTGCTGATGTCGTCTTTAACGCGCTGCATGGCCGCTGGGGCGAGGATGGCTGTGTTCAGGGCCTGCTGGAATGGATGGCGCTGCCCTATACGCATTCGGGCGTGCTGGCCTCGGCGCTGGCGATGGACAAGCAGAAAACCAAAGAGGTCTATGCCCAGGCCGGTCTGCCCGTCGTCGAGAGCGTGATCGCCGACAAAGCCGAGATCATGGCGGCGCATGTGATGGCACCGCCCTATGTGGTCAAGCCGGTCAACGAAGGCTCGTCCGTGGGTGTTTATATCGTGCGCGAAGTGGCGAACGGGCCGCCGATGCTGAGCGATGAAATGCCCGCGCGGCTGATGGTGGAGACCTATGCGCCGGGGCGGGAACTGACGACGACGGTGCTGGGCGACCGGGCGCTGACGGTGACCGATATCGTGACTGACGGCTGGTATGATTACGCCGCCAAATACGAAGAGGGCGGATCATCGCACGTCCTGCCAGCCGATGTGCCGCCCGAGATTTTCGATGCCTGCATGGAGTACGCGCTGCGGGCGCATGAGGTGCTGGGATGTCGGGGGATCAGTCGCACCGATTTCCGCTGGGACGAGACACGCGGGATTGACGGGCTGATCCTGCTGGAGACCAACACCCAGCCGGGCATGACGCCCACGTCGCTGTCGCCCGAGCAGGCCGAGCATGTCGGCATCACCTTCCCCGAGCTTTGCCGGGCGCTGGTCGAGGATGCGTCATGCGACCGGTGAACATCCCCACCCCGCGCGATCCCGCGCCCAGCCGTCTGGCCTATCGGTTTCAGCGTATCTGGCTGACGCCGCTTTTCCGGGCGCTGTTGCGCACGGGCATCCCCGCCTTTTCGGTGGCGCTGATGGTGGGCTGGTGGGTCACGCGCGAGGAAACGGTCGAGCGGCTGTCGCTTTGGGTGATGGATGTGCGCAGCTCGATCCAGGAGCGGCCAGAATTTCAGGTCAGGCTGATGGAGCTGAAGGGCGCGACGGATGAGGTGGCCGAGGACATCCGGGAAATCCTGCCGGTCGATTTTCCCATCAGTTCGTTCGATCTTAATTTGGCGCAGATGCGCGAAACCGTATCGGGGCTGGACGCGGTGGCAGAGGTCAGCCTGCGGCTGAAGGCGGGCGGCATTCTGGAAATGACCATCCGCGAGCGGCTGCCCGTCGTGGTCTGGCAGGGCTTGGACGGGCTGGAACTTTTGGATGGAAACGGCAAGCGCGTATCATCGCTGGGCAGCCGGATGGACCGGCCGGACCTGCCGCTGATCGGCGGCGAGGCCGCGCATGAGGCCGTGCCCGAGGCACTGCGGCTTTTGGGCCTCTCGCGGCCAATCGGCAATCTGGTGATCGGCCTGAACCGGATCGGCGCGCGGCGCTGGGATGTGGTGCTGGCATCGGGGCAGGTGATCATGCTGCCCGAGTTGCAGCCCGAACTGGCGCTGGAGCGCGTGATTGCCATGGATGAGGCCGAGGATGTGTTCAACCGCGATGTCATCGCCGTCGATATGCGCAATCCGACGCGCCCCACATTGCGGATGTCGCCCCCCGCACTCGAGGAACTGCGCCGGGTAAGAGCGCTGAAAACAAAAGGATTGTCGGAATGACCGATCTCTATCGTTCACAGCGCGCCATGCGTCAGATGCGCCAACATGCGATGCAGCGCGGTGTGATCGCGGTTCTGGATGTGGGCACATGGAAAATCGCCTGTCTGGTCCTGCGGTTTGACGGGCCCGAGACGTTTACCGATGACGAGGGCATCTCGACCATGGCCGGGCAGTCGAATTTCCGCATCGTCGGGGCGGCGACGACGCGTTCGCGCGGGGTGCGGTTTGGCGAGATTCAGGCAATGCAGGAAACCGAGCGAGCCATCCGGACCGCCGTGCAGACGGCGCAGAAAATGGCCAATGTCCGCGTCGATCACGTGATCGCTTGTTTTTCCGGCGGCGGGCCGCGATCCTATGGGCTGGACGGGGCGCTGGATCTGTCTGCCGATGGGGTGCGCGAAGAGGATATTGCCCGCGTCATGGCATCCTGCGACGTGCCCGATTTCGGCGAGGGGCGCGAGGTGCTACATGCCCAGCCGGTGAATTTCGCGCTGGATCACCGTGTTGGCCTGAGTGACCCGCGCGGCATGATGGGGCGCAAGCTGGCGGTCGACATGCATATTCTGAGTGTCGAGGATCTGGTGATCCGCAACCTGCTTTACTGTATTCAACGCTGCGATCTCGAGGTGGCGGGGCTGGCCTCGTCGGCCTATGTCTCGGCGATTGCGGCCATGGTCGAGGATGAGCAGGAACTGGGCGGCGCCTGTATCGATCTGGGCGGCGGCGCGACGGGCATATCGCTCTTTCTCAAGAAGCACATGATCTATTCGGACAGCGTCAGGATGGGGGGCGATCACGTCACGCTGGATATCGCCAAGGGGCTGCATATCTCGAACGCGATGGCCGAACGGATCAAGACCGTGCACGGGGGCGTCATGGCCACGGGCATGGATGATCGCGAGATGATCGAACTGGGTGCCGATACCGGCGACTGGGATCACGACAGGCGCACCGTCAGCCGGGCCGAGGTGATCGGTATCATGCGCCCGCGCCTTGAGGAAATCCTCGAGGAAATCCGGCTTTGCCTGGATGCGGCGGGGTTCGAACATCTGCCCAGCCAGCAGGTGGTGCTGACCGGCGGCGGCAGTCAGGTGCCGGGGCTGGACGGGCTGGCATCGCGCATTCTGGGCCAGCAGGTCAGGCTGGGCCGACCGCTGAGGGTGCAGGGGCTGCCACAGGCGGCAACAGGGCCTGCTTTTGCCGCGGCGGTGGGGCTGTGCCTTTTTGCGGCGCATCCGCAGGACGAGTGGTGGGACTTTGAAATCCCGCACGAGCGCTATCCGGCGCGGTCGATCAGAAGGGCGGTGAAATGGTTCCGGGACAACTGGTAACCGCAAAATGTTGCGGGGGTGGCGAAATACCGCCAATTCACGGTGAATTACCCCCAATATTTAGCGCAATTGTGGCTTTTTTGGGATGACGAAGGCCCAATTGATGACTAAGATTGAAAGTTAATGGTCGCGCGGTACGGGGCGCGCAAAAAACAAGAACGGGCGGACTGGAAATGACCTTGAATCTGAAAATGCCGACGGAGCATGACCTCAAGCCGCGGATTACCGTGTTCGGTGTGGGTGGTGCCGGTGGAAACGCGGTCAACAACATGATCGAGAAATCGCTGGACGGCGTGGATTTCGTGGTGGCGAACACGGATGCGCAGGCGCTGCAGGCGACATCGGCCAATAACCGGGTTCAGATGGGTGTGAAGGTGACCGAAGGTCTGGGCGCGGGTGCCCGCCCGGCGGTTGGCGCCGCTGCCGCCGAGGAAAGCATCGAAGAGATCGTCGATTATCTGGCCGGTGCGCATATGTGCTTTATCACCGCCGGGATGGGCGGCGGCACGGGAACGGGGGCCGCCCCGATCATTGCCCAGGCCGCGCGCGAGCTGGGTGTTCTGACCGTGGGTGTCGTGACCAAGCCGTTTCAGTTCGAGGGCGCGAAACGCATGCGTCAGGCTGAAGATGGCGTCGAGCAGCTGCAAAAGGTCGTCGATACGCTGATCATCATCCCGAACCAGAACCTGTTCCGGCTGGCCAATGAGAACACCACCTTTACCGAGGCGTTCTCGATGGCCGATGACGTCCTGTATCAGGGGGTCAAGGGTGTGACCGACCTGATGGTGCGCCCCGGCCTGATCAATCTGGATTTCGCCGATGTCCGCGCCGTCATGGACGAGATGGGCAAGGCGATGATGGGCACGGGCGAGGCCGAGGGCGAAGACCGCGCCATTCAGGCAGCCGAGAAGGCGATTGCCAATCCGCTCTTGGATGAAATCAGCCTGAACGGTGCCAAGGGCGTGTTGATCAACATCACCGGCAGCCATGACCTGACGCTGTTTGAACTGGACGAGGCCGCGAACCGCATCCGCGAAGAGGTCGATCCCGACGCCAATATCATCGTGGGGTCAACGCTGGACGAGGACATGAATGGCCGTATGCGCGTTTCGGTCGTGGCCACCGGCATCGACGCATCCGAGGTTATTCAGGATATTCCGGTGCCCCGTCGCCGCCTGTCTGAGCCGCTGAAACCACAGACACAGGCTGCTGCACCGGCGTCGCATAGTGCCGCCGATATCCCATCGCAGGCACCGGGTCAGGCGCTGACACTTCAGGACGAGATGCGCCATCAGCCCTATGAGGAGCCGGCGCAAGAGGCATTCTTTGACGATCACTACGAAACCCCGGTAGCCGCTGAGCCCGAGCCAGAGGAACTTCTGGCGCGCGAAATGCCACGCTATCAGTCGAGCGAGCCGTCATTCTTTGAACAGATGGAGCCTTCGGCACCAGCGCAATATGCCGAAGATTTCGACGATGATGAACTGCCCGAGCCCGTCTATCAGCCGACGGCGGCGCAGCGGCGTCAGGCGCAATATGACACGCAATACGAACAATTCGATGACAGCGTCGAAGAAGCCGAGTTCGTCGCGCCGAAGCCGCTGCCGCTTGGCACACCATCGCCCGAGACAATGGCGCGGCTGAAAACGGCCGTGGGCAATGCGCCAAGCGCCCGCCCCCGCGGTGGTGCCGCGCCCGAGTTCCGCCGTCCCGCCGCCCAGCCGCAACAAGCGCCGCATCAATCTCAGGGCCATGCTGCGGAGGACAAGTCGAGATTTGGCATCAACTCGCTGATCAGCCGGATGACGGGCCATGGCAATGACAGCGTCGATCAGAGCCTGAACCTGCGCCGCGAAGGATCGCTTAGCCGTCCGATGGATGCGCAGATGCATGACGAGCCGGTTGACGAGGAACAGGAACGGATTGAAATCCCGGCCTTCCTGCGACGGCAGGCAAATTAACGAATTCGCCAGATGGCACAAAAATGCCACAATTGCGGCCCGCGCTGACGGGCCGCTTTTTCGTTGTATATCATTGACTTGAATTTACTTTTTAATGTTTCGGCAATTTTTTGCCCAATTTGAAAGAGGCGTATTTCAGATCGTTGCAAAAGATTGAGTTGTGCTCAACCGGCCCGAGAACTAACGAAATTGTCAATAGAGCCGGAAAACTGCCAACCGGTTTTGGGGATACGTGTGCAAAAGACTGTAGCGAATAGGATCGATCTGGCTGGCCCTGGCCTGCATAGCGGGGTTGATGTCTGTCTGAGCGTGCATCCCGCACCGGCCAATGACGGTATTTATTTCATCCGCACCGATGTGCATGACGGGGATGCCCGTATTCCGGCGCTCTGGAGTCATGTCACCACATCCGAACTTTGTACGCTGTTGTCGAATGATGACGGCGTTTCTGTTTCGACGGTCGAGCATCTGATGGCGGCTTTTGCGGGCTGCGGTATCCTGAATGCGCGCGTCGAGGTGGACGGGCCGGAACTGCCGATCCTGGATGGCAGCGCCCAGCCCTTTGTCGAGGCGATACTGGCGGCGGGGATCGAAAATCAGGACGCGCCGGCGCTGGCCATCGAAATCCTGAAACCTGTCGAGGTGACGCGGGGTGCGGCCTTTGCACGGCTTGAGCCTGCGGAAACCCTGTCGATCGATTTCTCGATCGAGTTTGATGAGCCTGCCATCGGCAATCAGCGCAAGGCGCTGACCATGGCCAACGGTGCCTTTGTGCATGAACTGTCCAACAGCCGCACATTCTGCCGCCTGTCTGATGTCGAGGCGATGTATGCGCGCGGTCTGGCCAAGGGCGGCACGGTGCGCAACGCGGTTGTCGTGGACCGGGGTGAGGTGCTGACCCCCGGCGGTCTGCGCCATTCCGACGAGGCGGTGCGCCACAAGATGCTGGACGCGATGGGTGACCTGATGCTGGCCGGTGGCGTGATCCTGGGCCGCTATACCGGCAAACGCGCGGGCCACGCGATGACCAACAAGCTGCTGCATGCGCTTTTTGATGACCCATCCGCCTGGCGCTATGTCGATTGTACGCCCATGCAGGCCGAAAACCTGCCCGGTGCGGGTGTCACGACTGAGGACCTGCCACAGGTCTGAAGCGCGCCTCGCGCCCCTCTTTCCATCTGCTTTGCTGCAATTCCGTTCGATACGGGTGCGTGTGGTGTTTCTGACGCAGCTGCGCCGGTGTTATCAGGCGCATCTGCAATTGCGGTTATCAGTGCATCTATTCGGCGGGTGAGACGACCAGTGCCGGCTTGGGTGATGCCGCACGCAGGATGGCGAAACCCAGCAATCCCGACAGCACCGAGCCAGAGATGACGCCCAGACGCACGGCATTCATCGTCTCGTCCGCGCCAAAGGCCAGCGAGCCGATGAAAAGGCTCATCGTGAAGCCGACGCCGGTCAGACAGGCGACGCCATAGACATGGCGCCAATTGACACCCTGAGGCAGGCGCGCGAGGCCGCTCTGAACGGCGAGCCATGTCGCGCCCAGGACACCGATCTGCTTTCCAAGGAATAGCCCCATGGCGATGCCCAGTGGCAGCGGTTGCATCAGGTCACCAAACGAAACGCCCTGAAGGCTGACACCGGCATTGGCGAAGGCAAAGACGGGCAGGATCAGAAAGGCGACCCAAGGATGCAGCGCATGTTCCATCCGGTAAAGCAGCGCCTTGTCACCGTCGCGCCGCTTGAGCGGGATGGTGAGCGCGATCAGCACCCCGGCGAGCGTGGCATGCACACCTGATTTCAGGACAAATACCCACATGAACACGCCGATGATCAGATAGGGTGCCACCCGTTGAACGCCCATCCGGTTCAGCGTTACCGCCAAGGCAAAACCCAGCATCGACAAGGTAAGTGCGTTTGACGATAGCTCGGACGTATAGAAGACCGCGATGATCACGATCGCACCGAGATCGTCTATGATTGCGATGGCGAGCAGGAAAACCTTGAGCGCGACGGGTGCGCGGCTGCCGAGCAGGGCAAGGATGCCCAGCGCAAAGGCGATATCGGTGGCTGTGGGGATGGCCCAGCCGCTCAGGTTTTCGGGGCTGCCCCAGTTCAGCGCAACAAAGATCAGGCCGGGTATGGCCATACCGCCCACTGCAGCCAGAACCGGCAATATCGCCTTGTCGAGGCTCGATAATTCACCGGTCAGAACCTCGCGCTTGATCTCGAGACCGACGAGAAAGAAAAAGATCGCCATCAGCCCGTCATTGATCCAGAGGAGGGCGGGTTTGGAAATCTCGAATTCGCCGACACCCACGCGGATATTGGTGCCGAGAAAACCGTCATAAAACGGTGCCAGTGCCGAATTCGCTGCCAGCATCGCAAGCAATGCCACCCCCATCAGGATCAGCCCGGCGCTGGCCTCGCGATGCATGAAGTCTTGGATCCGGGACAGGGCTTTTTCCATCTGAGGCTCTCGATCTTTGGGTTGCGTTACCTGTCAGATCGGTTGATCAATGTATAATTACAAATATAATAAAACTCTCTTATATATAGGTTCAGACTATCATGCGGCCGAGCTTTCGACAGTTGGAATATATCGTGGCCGTTGCTGAAAAGGGGCAGGTCGGACTGGCAGCGCGGGCGCTGAACGTGAGCCAGCCCAGCCTGTCGGCGCAGCTTGCCGAGGTCGAAGCCGATCTGGGGGTGGTCCTGTTTCACCGTGGGCGTTCCGGGGCGCGGATCACGCCGATGGGCGAAGAGATCGTCCGGCGCGCCCGCCAGATTTTGCACGAACATCAGGATCTGCGCGCGGTGGCACGGGGCGGCGGTATCTTTCAGGGGCGTCTTAGGCTGGGTGTTTTACCTTCGATCGGTCCCTATCTGTTGCCCGGCGTGGTGCAGCGGCTGCATGCGGAACATCCCAGCTTTCGCCTGATCGTGCGCGAGGAAAATACGCGCAGTCTGGATGAGGGATTGCGCAGCGGGCGGCTGGACATGATCATTTCAACACCCGAGGATCATCCGGGCGCGCGCGTTCTGCCCCTGTTTTCCGAGCGGCTGTTGCTGGCGATGGCGCTTGATCACCCACTCGGGGGGCGAAAAACGCGGCTCGCGTTGGGTGATCTGAAGGGGCAGACATTGCTGACGCTGGGTTCGGGGCATCGGCTTTCGCATATCGTGGCCGGGCTGGCGGCGAACGCAGGCGGACGCGTGTCGGATGAATATGAAGGCACCAGCCTTGATGCGATCCGGCTGATGGCGGCAACGGGCGCCGGTATCGCTGTTCTGCCCAGTATCTACGCGGCGACCGAGGCCCGCCGGGCAACGGATGTCAGCCTGTATCCGCTGGATGATCCGGCTGCGCAGCGCGATATCGCCCTTGTCCTGCCAAGGTTGCCCGATGCACGGCCGGGCAGCGACGTGCTGGCGGCGATCCTGCAAAGCGAGGCTGCCCGGATACTGGCAGGCTGATGCCACACGAACCCTACCGCGGCGACCCGCACACCCATGCGTAAGATGAGATCATCGCGGGTTTCGAAGGAACCTGCCCCGGTTTAAGACCGAAACCGGGACGTTGGTTGCGGTCGGGGTTAGTTGTCAGCGTCCTCAGGTCGCCCGTCGATAAAGGGCGCGAGCACGGCATAGATACATTCATGTGACGGGGTCGGAATACCCAGCGCCCTGCCACGCCGGATCACCTCGCCCGACAGCCAGTCAAGCTCGATGCGTTTGCCGCGCTCCAGGTCATCGAGCATTGAGGCATGGATATCCGGGGGCACCTGCATCAGAAAATCGAATGCGGTCTGCCCGGCATCCGCCGGAACCGTATCATGCGCGGCACGCGCGATACTGGCGGTTTCGTCAATCAGTGCCCTGAGAAGTGCGCGCGAGTTTTCTGTTCTGCGTATATGACCGATATCCAGCCGTGTGGACACGGTCATGGCCGAAAACGCCGAGAGGGGAATGAATTTTTCCCAAAGCGCGCGCCAGATATCATCTGACAACACTACGGGTATGCCGGACGGGATCAGTGCCCGGTGTATTGCGTCTGCCGCAGGGGAGCTTCCACCAGCGTAGGGCCCGAACGTGATGCCCGTCATCTCCTCTTCCGCCGGGGTTCTGATGACGCCGGGTTCGCGGATATCGGCCGGCAACCGCACAACACCCGGCAAAACGCGATCTGCGCCGAATGCGTCGGCAAGCATGGGCTGCGCGGAAACGCCATTCTGAACCGTGATAATCGCGGTATCCGGCCCGACGATGCCCGACATTTCGGGCAGGCAATCCGCGACGTCATAGTTCTTGACCGCAAATAAGATCAGATCGGCGCAATCCAGCCCGCTGGTGTCCCGCCTCGCGCAGACCTCGTTCAGATGGAATCCGCCGGAACGGCTCTCGATACGCAGTCCGTTCTGCTGCATGGCCTCCAGATGCGGCCCGCGCGCGATATATGTCACGTCATGGCCGGATTGCTGAAGGCGGGCGCCGAAATAGCAGCCCATCGCCCCGGCGCCATAAATGATTGTTTTCACTGTCTGCCTTTCAAATAACCGTGGTGATCGAACAGTAGAGGGGATCAGAAACTCTGGCTACACCACGCCGTGCGGAAGGCGAAAATCTACCGATGTCCCCGCGCGGGTAAAAAGGGCTTGAACCCCGTTTTGCACCGGGGAATTCTGTGCTAGAGAACTGCTCAGCCCCGCAACGGGGCCGGCAACGAAGATCATAGCCCTGGGGAAACGGGAATGCTGCGCCCAAAAACCATGAAAACCGCAATTGCACTGGCGCTGGTGGCGACGCTTGGGGCCTGTGGCGGTGCCAAGAACGAGGGCGGTCTGCTGAAAGGCGGGCTGTTCAAGCGCAATGCCGAGCCCGCCATCGAGAATCTGACCGCGCGCCAGATCTTTAACCAGGCCGAGGCCGAACTGGCCGCCAACAAGCCCGACGATGCCGCCGAGACATTTGGCGAGGTCGAGCGTCTGTTCCCCTATTCCGAGATCGCCAAGCGCGCGCTGATCATGCGGGCCTATTCCTTTCATCAGGACAAGGATTATGAACAGGCCCGCGTCGCCGCGCAGCGCTATATCGATTTCTATCCTGCCGATGAGGATGCGGCCTATGCGCAATATCTGCTGGCGCTCAGCTATTACGACCAGATCGACGAGATCGGGCGCGATCAGGGCCTGACCTATCAGGCGCTGCAGGGGTTGCGCGCGGTGATCGAGCGTTATCCCGACAGCGAATATGCCCGTTCGGCGATCCTGAAATTCGATCTGGCCTTTGATCATCTAGCCGCCAAAGAGATGGAGATCGGGCGTTTCTATCTGAAACAGGGGTATTATACCGCCGCGATCAACCGTTTCCGCGTGGTAGTCGAGGATTTCCAGACCACGACGCATACGCCTGAGGCGCTGCACCGGCTGGTCGAATCCTTTCTGTCGCTGGGCCTGACGGACGAGGCACAGACCGCTGGCGCTATTCTGGGCTATAATTTCCAGGGGACCGAGTGGTACGAAGACAGCTACGCGCTGCTGACGGGCCGGGGCCTCAAGCCCGAGGCGCGCGGCACCGGCTGGCTCAGAGACGTATATCGCCAGGTGCTCAAGGGCGAATGGCTCTGATCGACACGGGGCGCTAAGCGGAATGCTCCTCAGCCTCGACATCCGGGACATGCTGATCATCGACCGGCTGGAACTTGCGTTTCAGCCGGGTCTGAACGTGCTGACGGGGGAAACCGGCGCGGGCAAATCCATCCTGCTGGATGCGCTGGGTTTCGTGCTGGGCTGGCGCGGGCGCGCCGATCTGGTGCGCAGCGGAGCAAGTCAGGGCGAGGTTCAGGCGGTGTTTGGCCTGACACCGGATCATCCGGCGCGCGCCGTGCTGGAAGCGGCGGGCCTGCCTGCGGGGGATGAGCTGATCCTGCGCCGGATCAACAGCGCCGACGGACGCAAGACGGCCTATGTCAATGATCGCCGCGCATCGGGTGAGTTGCTGCGCAACCTGTCGGAAACACTGGTGGAACTGCATGGCCAGCACGATGATCGCGGTTTGCTGAACCCGCGTGGGCACCGGGCATTGCTGGATGATTTTGCCCGGGCCGAGGGCGAGGTTGCGGCGGTGCGGGCGGCGTGGCGTGATCTGCGCACGGCAGAGGCCGATCTGGCGGCCTCGCGCGCGGCGCTGGCGGCGGCAGAGGCCGAAGAGGATTTTCTGCGCCATTCGGTTGCGGAACTGGACCAGCTGGCACCCGAGGCGGGTGAAGATGGCGCGCTGGATCAGAAGCGCCGCCTGATGCAGGCAGCCGGGCGTATCCGCGATGATATCGCCAAGGCGGCGACGGCTATCTCTGCGGAGGGGGCGGAAAACCAGCTAGGCAATGCGCTGCGCTGGCTGGAAGGGGTGTCCGGGCAGGCCGACGGCCAGCTTGATGCGGTGATGGGGCATCTGGCCGAGGCGATGGGTAATGTCGCCGAGGCGCAACAGGGGATCGAGCGGGTTTTGCAGGCGCTGTCCTTTGACTCGCACGAGATGGAGACGCTGGAAGAGCGGCTTTTCGCCATCCGGGCGCTGGCGCGCAAGCATGGGGTGCAGCCCGATGATCTGGGTGCTTTCGCCGACGATCTGCGCGGTCGGCTGGCGGCGTTGGAGCGGGGCGGGCAGGAGATTGCCATACAGGAGGCTGCCGTCACCGCGGCCCGGAGCGCCTATGATACGGCAGCCGCAGGTCTGAGCGCGGCGCGGCAGGCGGCGGCGCGGTCGCTGGACGCAGCCATGGCGGATGAACTTGCGCCGCTCAGGATGGAGCGGGCGCGGTTCGAGACCGAGATCAGCGCGGGTGAACCCGGCGCGGAGGGGCGGGATCAGGTGACGTTCCGCGTGGCGACCAATCCGGGCGCCCCGGCGGGGCCGCTCAACAAGATCGCATCGGGCGGGGAATTGTCGCGATTTCTGCTGGCGCTCAAGGTTTGCCTGACCGCCGGAACCACCGGCCTGACCATGATTTTCGACGAGATTGACCGGGGCGTCGGCGGGGCAACGGCGGATGCGGTGGGACGTCGGCTGCGGGCGCTGGCAGAGCGATCGCAGGTTCTGGTCGTCACGCATTCGCCGCAGGTCGCGGCGCTGGGCGGGCATCACTGGCGGGTCGAGAAATCGGTGGTCGGCGAAGAAACCCGGTCAAGCGTATTGCCACTGGCCGCGCCCGACCGGGTGGACGAGATCGCGCGGATGCTGTCGGGTGACCGGATCACCGATGCCGCGCGCGAGGCGGCGCGGGCGCTTCTGGCCAGCTGACCGAGATTGCGCTTTGCGTGGGCGGGGCGATTGGCCTAAAGACAATTGACGCCGAGAGTCACACAGAGAGACAAGGACATCGGTCCCCCGTGACGGAACTGCTGCAAACCTATCTCAGATCGCTGCAAACGGGCGTGGGCGATGTGCTGCGGCTGATCCGCCGGCGTGGACCCGATCAGGCGGGGTTCTGGTTCATCGCGCTGTTGGTGGGCATCGCCTCGGGTCTGGTGGCACTGGGCTTCAGGCTCGCGATTTCGTGGCTGCAGAATACCTTCTATGGCGCTGATGATTTCTTGCTGGCCTCGCGGGCCGAAATGCTGCCGGTCTGGCTGGTGCTTGGCCTGCCGATTCTGGGGGGGCTGGCTGTCGGGCTGATCCTGACACGGTACACGCCGGACGGACGCGTGCGGTCGGTGGCCGATGTCATCGAAGGCGCTGCGCTGAATGCGGGGCGGGTGGAGAAACGGGCCGGGCTGGCCTCGGCGCTGGCATCGCTGATCACGCTGTCGACCGGCGGATCGTCGGGGCGCGAAGGGCCGGTGGTGCATCTGGCGGCGGTCATATCCAGCTGGGTGTCGGACCGCATTCGTGCCAACGGGATCACCGGGCGTGATTTGCTGGGATGCGCGGTGGCGGCGGCGGTGTCGGCATCGTTCAATGCGCCGATTGCCGGGGCGCTGTTCGCGCTCGAGGTGATCCTGCGCCATTTCGCCATTCATGCCTTTGCGCCGATTGTCATCGCTTCGGTCGCGGGGACGCTGGTCAGCCGGCTGGCCTTTGGCAATGTCACCGAATTCACGCTGCCGGAGGAGGGGATGTTGCGGTTTTACGCGGAACTGCCTGCCTTTCTGCTGTTGGGTCTGATCTGTGGCGTCGTTGCGATTACGCTGATCAAATCCATCTTTATCGCCGATGAGATGGCAGACCGGTTTTTCCGGGAAACCCGGTTGCCTGCGTGGTCGCGCCCGGCCATTGCCGGGCTGGTGCTGGGCAGTCTGGCGCTGGAATTTCCACATATCATCGGCGTCGGTTACGAGACGACGTCGCGCGCGCTGACGGGCAGCCTGATTTTTCACGAGGCCGTGGTCTTTGCCGTGCTCAAGGTGATCGCGCTGGCGGTGACGATGGGCGGGCGCATGGGTGGCGGTGTCTTTTCACCATCGCTGATGGTGGGGGCGCTGACGGGGCTGGCCTTTGGCTATGTGGCGACGGGGCTTTTTCCGGATGTGTCGGGGGCAGAGACGCTCTATGCGCTGGCCGGCATGGGGGCGGTGGCGGCGGCGGTGCTGGGCGCGCCGATTTCGACCACGCTGATCGTTTTCGAACTGACGGGCGACTGGCAGACCGGGCTGGCGGTGATGGTGGCGGTATCGATGTCGACCGCGCTGACCAGCAAGTTCATCGACCATTCCTTTTTTCTGAGCCTGCTGGAGCGGCGCAATGTGCATCTGGCAGCGGGCCCGCATGCCTATCTGCTGACGCTGCAAAAGGTCGCCGAAGTCATGCGCGACAAGACCGCCGAAAACGCCGCCCCGGAAGACGCGTGCTGGGACATGGTGTCAAACGGGATCTATATCGACGGCAATGCGACGCTGGAGGCGGCGATGCCGCTGTTTGACGCGCATAATATGGATTTCGTGCCCGTGGTCACGGTTGCGGGCGAGGGGGAGCCCGCAGAGCTGTGGGGGGCGCTGTTTCAGGTTGATGCGCTCAAGGCCTTTAACAAGGCGCTGGCGGAAACCGCCGAGGAAGAGCATTCCTGAGCCGGTTCAGACCTGCTCGACCGTGGCCTTATTTTCGTAAAATGCCAGATGGTCGCGGATCTGGGCGACACCGTCATGCGGGCTTTCATAGCTCCAGGCGGCGTTTTCGATTGTCTGGCTCTTGGTCTGGATGTGGAAATAACTGGCCGTGCCCTTATGCGGGCAGACGCTGGTGTGATCAGAGGTGTCGAGAAAGGCCATCGCCAGATCCTCACGCGGGAAATAGACGACCTCGGGATAGCTGCCCTCTTGCAGGATGAGGGCATTGCGGCTCTCGCCGATGACGGCGCCGCCGGCGCGGACAGTCCATGTTCCCCCGGCGCGGTGGATTTTGATATGATCTGCCATGATGCCTCCTGTCCTGTTGCCGGCCTATTTTTCGCGCTGCGGTTCGTGACAATAGCATGCCCGATGGGGCTTGGATATATCAGACCGGTTCGGTTGCGGCGATCAGCCACGTCTGCGCGGGCGCGCTCAACCGGCCATCCAGTCGGGCCCGGCATTCGGCGTGATAGGTGTTGATCCAGGCAATCTCATCCGGGCCGAGCAATGCCGGATCGATCAGGCGGCTGTCGATGGGCACCCATGTCAGGGTTTCAAAGCCGAGCATGTCGCGGTCATCCGCGCCCGCCAGTTCCGGGGCGTCACGCACGGCGATCAGGTTTTCGAGGCGGATGCCGAATGCGCCCGCGCGGTAATAGCCCGGCTCGTTTGACAGGATCATGCCCGGGGCAAGCGCGATGTCGGAAATGCGCGAAATGCGCGCCGGGCCTTCGTGCACGCTGAGATAGGCGCCAACCCCGTGGCCGGTGCCATGATCGTAATCCAGCCCGTCGCGCCAGAGGGCCGCGCGCGCCAGCGGGTCCAGATCGCGCCCGGCCAGCCCGCGCGGGAACCGTGCCGTTGACAGGGCGATCATCCCCTGCAGTACGCGGGTGAAGCAGCGCCGCTGCAATGCTGTGGGTGGACCAATGGCGATGGTGCGGGTGATATCGGTTGTGCCATCGAAATACTGCCCGCCCGAATCGACCAAGAGCAGATCGCCATCGGCGATGGACCGGTTGGTGTCGCGGGTCACGCGGTAATGCACTATGGCACCGTTCGGGCCGGTGCCGGCGATAGTCTCGAAACTGATATCCATCAGCGCGTTGGTTGCACGGCGGTACCCTTCGAGTGCGGTAACGACATCGATCTCACTCAGCCCGCCACCCGGCGCCGCCTGATCGAGCCAGGCCAGAAACTCTACCATCGCCACAGCGTCGCGCGCCTGCGCATCGCGCGCGCCCTGCAACTCGGTTTCGTTCTTGCAGGCCTTGGGCAGAAGGCAGGGATCGGGGCCGTCGGTGGTGGAAACGCCTGCCGCCTCAAGCAACTGTTGCAGGATCATCGGGCAGGAATTCGGATCGCGCCGGACCGGACCGTCAAGCCGGGCAAGATCGGTGGTAAACTTGTCGGGGGCATGACACCGGATCGCGGCATCGTCAAAGCGGATATCCTTGCGTTTTTCCGGGTGGCAGTAGAGGTCAACAGCCCCATCATCATGCAGGATGGCAAAGGCATGCGGCACCGGGTTACGCTCGATATCCGAACCGCGAATGTTAAGGAGCCACGCGATACTGTCGGGCAGGGTCAGGATGGCGGCGCGGTTGCCCGCGGATTTCAGATCGTCCGCCAGACGGGCGCGTTTTGCTGCGCTGGCCTCGCCCGCGTGGCTGTCGGGATAGGCGATGATCGGGCCCCGGGGCGGGGCGGGCTGATCGGCCCAGATCACGTCGAGCGGGTTTTCGACGGGCCTGAGCGTGACGCCCTGATCCGCCAGTTCCTGCGTCAGCGTACGGATTTCGCGGATGGTGTGAAGCCAGGCGTCATAGCCCAGAACCGCCCCCTGCGAGAGCCGCGCCGCCAGCCATGGGCCCAGCCGGGTTTCGGGCCAGTCGACCGGCGTGAAGACCGCTGTATCAACCTGATCGCGCACCTGCAGCCGATAGCGCCCGTCGACGAATATGCCGGCCTCATCCGTCAGGATGGCGGCAAACCCGGCCGAGCCGGTAAAGCCGGTGAGCCATGCCAGCCGCGCGTCATGCGGGGCGACATATTCGCCCTGATGTGCATCGGCGCGCGGCACCAGAAAACCGTCGATGCCAAGCCCGGCCATTTCCGCCCGCAAAAGCTGCACCCGCGCCGCGCCGTGCCGGGGATCGGTGGTGGTCTCGAAATTCTGGATCATCATGGGCTTGTTCCCGCTGTCATCTGGACCCGACCCTCATGCGCGCGTTCGCGAATGTCCAGTGCGGATGGAGTGATGCGTCAGTTCCCACTTTCGTCCGGTGCATCCCGCAGGAATTCGAGCAGGCTGGCGAGATAGCTGTCCCAGCAGGCATTGCCCAGAATTGGCAGGGAATTGGCCGTGTCCAGCACGCTGAGCGCCGCGTCGGGAATGGCCGCCACAATTTTGCGTGCCTCGGACAGTGGATGCACCTGATCATTGCGCCCATGCAGGATCAGTGTTTTGCAGGCAATATCCGGCAGGATCGGCAAGAGGTTAATTTCATTGTTGAAATCCCGCATTGCCAGAATATAGTCCGCGTCGCATGCGTCCATCATCAGCCGGGCATGGTCGCGGATGATCTCGAGCGGTCCTTCGGGAAAATAGGTGGTGAGGTAGCCCGTGGTAAAGGCGGTCTCGCCTTGGGCCCAGGCCTGTTCGATCAGGCCCCGGATCGGGTCTTCGCCTTTGACCATGCCGCGTTTGATCCGGCCCTCGGCATAAGCGCCCACAGCGACCAGCCGGGTCACGCGATCGGGATAGGTGGCGGCGATTTGGGCGGCAGTGGCAAAGCCGCCCGATTGCGAATAGAGGGCAAAGCGATCAAGCCCCGCCGCATCGGCAATGGCGATGGCGTCGGCGGCCCGGCGCGAAAGGTCGAGAGTGGTAAAGTTGCGCTCGGACTGGCCGGTGCCGACGGGATCAAAGCGCACAAGCGTATGTTCAGCCGCAATCGCGTCAAAGAGAGCGCGTTCGTGATCCATGGCCCAGTCGGCCGCGATATCGGTATACTGATATGCGATCAGGAGCACCGGCGTGCCGCTGCCGGAAACGGAATAGGCCAAGAGTTCACCCAGATCATTCGCGACATAGCTGATCGGGGGTGGCGCAGCTGATGAGGCTGACGGAGCGGGTTGCTGCGGCGCGGGTGGCGGTGGCGCAGGGGCTGCTGCCTCTGTCTCCAGCGCGGCCACGAATTGCAGACCCCGGCGCGGCACGGTCTGGATAATGCGCTGCGCTTTGCCATCATCGCCCAGCACCTTGCGCGCCGCCGCGACCCGGGCGCTAAGCGCGGAATCGGATATGGCACGGCCTTCCCAGATCTCCTGAATGATCTGGTCATAGGTGACCAACTCTCCGGCATGTCTGATCAGGAGGTGGATCAGATCAAAGACCTGCGGTTCGGTTTTTTGGGTCTGACCGGCGCGGGTCAGCGCATGGCGACCGATATCCAGAACGCAATCTTCAAAGACGAAACGCATGGGCCGACTAGACACAAGCGGGGACGTGATCACAAGCCCTGCCGAATGCCGCGCTGTCGGGATCGCAGGGGAATCACAGGGATTTCACAGGACATTCACACGGTGTTCTTCAAGCGCGGCAGATCGGGATCGGGCAATCTGAGTTCAGACAAAGGAGATAGCGCGATGATGCTTCCGATTGACACAAAGCTTTTGCAGCACAAGCCCGACCACCTGACACCCCGCAATCCGGTCCGCTATGATGTGCCGGTGCGGCGCAGCAATGCGGCGCGTGTCCGGACGGGGATCAAGGGCCGGGTCAGGGCGATCTTGCTGGCGGTCAGCTGGCGCGTTTCAGCCCCATGATGCGGGCCTTGGCGCGCGGGTCGCTGTCAAAGAGCGATGCCAGCTGTTCGGTCATCGCCCCGGCAAGCTGTTCAACGTCGGTGATGGTCACCGCGCGGTCATAATAGCGCGTCACGTCATGGCCGATCCCGATGGCGATCAGTTCGACGGCCCGGCGTTTTTCCACCATGGCGATCACGTCGCGCAGGTGCTTTTCCAGATAATTGGCCGGGTTGACCGAGAGCGTGCTGTCATCGACCGGTGCGCCGTCGGAAATCACCATCAGGATCTTGCGTGCCTCGTGACGCGCGACCATACGACGGTGGGCCCATTCCAGCGCTTCACCGTCGATATTTTCCTTCAACAGCCCCTCTTTCATCATCAGGCCCAGATTGGGGCGCGCGCGCCGCCATGGCGCGTCGGCGGATTTGTAGATGATGTGGCGCAGGTCATTCAGGCGCCCCGGTTGCTGGGGCCGGCCTTCACCCAGCCAGGCCTCGCGGCTCTGGCCGCCTTTCCATGCGCGGGTGGTAAAGCCCAGAATTTCCACCTTGACCTGACAGCGTTCCAGCGTGCGCGCCAACACGTCGGCGCAGATGGCCGCGATCGAGATCGGACGCCCCCGCATCGAACCGGAATTGTCCAGAAGCAGCGTCACGCAGGTATCGCGAAACTCGGTATCCTGCTCGACCTTGAAGGAGAGTGGCGTGGTCGGGTTGGCCACGACCCGCGCCAGACGCCCGGCATCGAGGATGCCTTCCTCCATGTCAAAGCTCCAGCTGCGGTTCTGCTGGGCCTGCAGGCGGCGCTGCAACTTGTTGGCCAGCCGTCCGACCGCGCCCTTGAGCGGTTCAAGCTGCTGATCGAGATAGGCTCTTAGCCGCTCCAGCTCGTGCGGTTCGGCGAGGTCTTCGGCAGCGATTTCCTCGTCATTCTCGGTCGAATAGACGATATAGTTGGGATCGGCGTCAGAGATGGGTGCGGGGGGCGGTGGTTCGAGCGGCGCTTCGCCGTCCGGCATCTCGCTTTCGTCGCCATCCTCCATATCGGCCATGTCATCCATGGTGATCTGGGCCTGACCGGCATCCTGCTGATCGTCCTGCGCGTCCTCGGGCGAGGCCTCGAGTTCTTCGTCGTTGCCCTGATCGTCCTGGCCGGTGCTGTCGGGCTGATCATCCTCGGCCTCGTCCGCCTCGCCGTCTTCATCCTCGTTCTCGTCGGCATCGGGGTCGTCGCCCAGCTGATCACCATATCCGAGATCATCGATGAACTGGCGGGCAAAGCGGGCAAAGGCGGTCTGATCGGCAAGCGTTGTTTCCAGATCTTCCAGCGTACCACCGGCCTGGGCCTCGATGAAATCACGCCAGAGATTCATGACATTGGCGGCCGCCGGGGGCAGTTCGCGCCCGGTGGCGAGGTGCCGGATCAGATAGCCCGCCGCCGTGGCCAGCGGCGCATCGGCGGCCTGCGTGATCTCGCCATAGCCGCGGCGGCTGGCATCGGTGCCGATACGCGCGTCGATATTGCCGGCGGTGCCGGGCATGACGCGCGCGCCGATCGCCTCGCAGCGGGCGGTTTCCATCGCCTCGTAGATGTCGCGGGCCATGTTGCCCTGCGGCGCATAGCGCGCATGCAGACCAGCATCGTGATATCTGAGCCTGAGCGCATAGGAATCCGCCGTTCCGCGCGCCAGCAGCACCTCTTCGCGGGTCATGCGTCGGCTGACCTGCGGCAGGCGCACGGCGTCGTTCGACATACCCGGCGGATCGACCGAATAGGTTACCGACAATTCGGGATCATCGGCCATGACCTTGGTCGCCTCGGCCAGTGCCTTTTTGAACGGATCGGCCGGATTATCGGGTGGTTTGCTCATGGCCGAGGTTAATCACCCCCGGCCCCTGAAATGCAAGGGCGAAAACGGGCGCGCGAAGGCGCCCGATCACCGTTGTTCATCCTGTTCGGCCAAGGCTGCCACAGATTGCGCCGCAATGTCCGGTCACGTGCCCACCACTAGTGACCGTAATAGGCACCATGCGGGTCGGAGTATCCGGGGGCATAGTAAGGGTCCGGCACGACACGGCGGTTGTTGATCTGCGCGTAATATGCCGGATCATCATATACCGTGGTCTTGGGGTAGTTCAGATCGGTCCAGCCCGCGCGGCCGATAAGGCGGCGGCTGATAACCTTGACCCGTGGCTGGTAGGCCTGGCCGGTAAAATTGTACTCGGTCAGCTGGCCGCTGAAGATGCCGTTGACGTGGCCATGGGTGTCATGGCTGTAGTCGTAATAAATTTCGGCCTGATCGTTATAGGGGACCGAATGCGCCCTGTAGGGGTCATATCCGTCCGCCAGAACGGGGCCGGCCGCAATGGTCAGCGCAATCGAGGCAGCGATGGTTTTCAGTGTCATTGTCGCAGATCCCTTGCTAGGTGGTCTGCTTGGGAATATCGCGGATTTCCTGGTTAACGAAGGGAAACTGCGGAAAAACAGTGTTTACAATATGGCGACATTGTGGCGGGAGAGGCCGGAAGCGAAGGGCATTCCCCGGATTTGCGCGTACCCGATGTGTGCCGCGCAGTGGCCCCGGCGGCGTCAGCCGATGCTCATGCTCGCCGCGCTTTCGGGCAGTTCCTCGTCAAAGCAGCGCTGATAGAATTCGGCCACTGTCTGACGCTCCAGCTCGTCGCATTTATTCAGGAAAGACAGGCGGAAAGCATAGCCGATCGAGCGGAAAATCTCGGCATTCTGGGCCCATGTGATCACGGTGCGCGGGCTCATCACGGTGGACAGGTCGCCGTTCATGAAGGCGGTGCGCGTCAGATCGGCAACGGTGACCATCTGACTGATGGTCTTGCGGCCCTGATCGGTGTTGTAATGCGGGCTTTTGGCGAGCACGATATTGGTTTCCGCGTCATGGCTGAGATAGTTCAGCGTCGCCACCAGCGACCAGCGGTCCATCTGGGCCTGGTTGATCTGCTGGACCCCGTGATACAGCCCGGTCGTGTCGCCCAGACCCACCGTGTTGGCGGTGGCAAAGAGCCGGAAATAGGGGTTCGGGGTGATCACCTCGTTCTGATCGAGAAGCGTCAGTTTGCCGTCATGTTCCAGCACCCGCTGGATGACGAACATCACGTCGGCGCGCCCCGCATCGTATTCGTCAAAGACAATCGCGGTGGGGTTGCGCAGCGCCCAGGGCAGGATGCCCTCGTGAAATTCGGTCACCTGCTTGCCGTCGCGCAACTTGATCGCGTCCTTGCCGATCAGGTCGATCCGGCTGATATGGCTGTCGAGGTTGACGCGGACGCAGGGCCAGTTCAGCCGCGCCGAAACCTGTTCGATATGGCTGGATTTGCCGGTGCCGTGATAGCCCTGAATGATCAGGCGCCGATTATAGGCAAACCCGGCAAGGATCGCGAGCGTCGTGTCCGGATCGAATTTATATGTCGGGTCCAGTTCCGGCACCCGCTCAGAGCCTTCGGCAAAACCCCTGACCTTCATATCGCTGTCGATGCCAAATACATCCCGGACCGAAATATCCTCGGTCGGTTTCATCGTCGGGTCCAAAATGCTTTCAGCCATCGTTTATCCAATCCAATCCGCATGCCGGTGCGGCGCAGTGTTAAGTGGAACAAATCGAATTCGGGCGCAAGTCAGATTTGCCCGCAATGGCAAGGCCGGGGCCGGGCGCGGCTGTTGCCCGGTCGCGGAACCCGCTACAAGCGGGTCTGAACACACCGGAGGCGCTGCATGGCGACCACAATGATTGTTCTGGCCCATCCCCATCGCCGGTCATTTGCCGGGGATTGGGCCGACGCCACGGCCCGCGCTTCGGCGGCGGCGGGGCACGGTGTCTTGTGGTCCGATCTTTCGGACGGGCAGTTCGACCCGCAGGAAGGTGCGCAGCATTTCGATCCTGACCTGTCAGCGGGCGGGTTTGATCCCCTGAAGGTTCATGAAGCGGCGGTTGCCGCCGGGCGGCTGCCCGAGGACGCGGCAAGCGAGATGGCCAAGATCCGGCAGGCCGACAGGATCATCTTTCACTTTCCCATCTGGTGGTTTGCACCGCCGGCGGTGCTGAAGGGATGGTTTGACCGGGTTCTGATGCACGGTGCGCTGCATGATGTCGAGCACCGTTTCGACCGGGGGCGTTGCCGGGGCAAGAAGGCGCTATTCTGCGTCACGACGGGGGCAAACGCCGCCGAGAGCGGCCCGGATGGCAAAGAAGGGGATACACGGTTGCTGCTGTGGCCTGCGGCGCAGACGCTGCGCTATCTGGGGTTCGAGATTGCCCTGCCCGAGATCGTGCACGGGGTGCATGGCTACCACGAAGGGGCCGAGAGGGCGGCGCTGGAGGCGCGTCTGAGGCAGGTTCTGGCGGCGCAGGACGAACTGATCGCGGGCTGGGACGCGCGACCGCTGATCCCGTTCAACCCGGATGCTGATTTTGATGCGGCGGGTCGGCTGCGGCGCGACCGGCCCAGCCATTCACCCTTTATCCGGCACGAGGAATAGCGCCCCGGCAGGACGATCCCTGAACCATCACGGTGCTATCCCTTGAACGACCGGCTGTCCTTGATCTGGTCCCAGGCCCAGACGACCTCTTGCAGGCGGTCCTCGTCGGTGCGGTCGCCGCCATTCATGTCGGGATGCAGCACTTTGATCAGTTTCTTGTAGGTCTTGCGAATCTCGGATTTGGTCCAGTGATCCTTGGCCTCGAGAATCTCGAGTGCCTTGCGTTCGGTGGGCGGCAGGCGGCGGGTGGCGCCGGTGATCGACTTGCCCGGGTTCTGCGTGGCATTGGCGCCCAGCACCTGATGCGGATCATCGACCCCCAGACGGGCCCAGGCGCGTTGTTCCTCGGACATGCGGCCAAAGGGTTTGGTCTCGCGCTCCCATACGCGGTCCTTGTCGGCCTGATCGGCGATGTCCTGTTCGGTCGCGCCGTCGAAAAAGCTCCATTTCTGGTTGTATTCGCGCACGTGGTCCTTGCAGAACCAGAAAAAGTCATCAAGCGTATCTGGCGATTTCGGGGCCCGGTATTGGCCGGCCTGATCGCAGCCGGGTTTCTCGCATACGCGGGTGGATGTTTCAAAAGCGCCCGACATGCCGCGCTTGCCGCGGGTCTGTTTCTTCTTGGCCGAAGAAACGGACATGTCGAACCCAAATGGATCGTCGCTGCTCATGCGTAGTTACCTTTTCGACTCGGAAAAGAAAGTTTAGTGTTTTCTCGTCAGGATGAAAGAGGGGCGAAATAAAAATGCTGGTGCGTGATGAAATTCGGCAAAAGCTGGAAGCGGCGTTTTCGCCTGACCTGATCGAGGTGCGCGATGACAGCGAGAAACATCGCGGCCATGCCGGGTATCGCGAAGGCGGGCAGAGCCATTTTCACGTGACTTTGCGCAGCCCGTCCTTTGCCGCAATGGGGCGGGTGGCGCGCCACCGGGCCGTGCATGCGGCGCTGGGCGCCGATCTGATCGGGCGCATTCACGCGCTGGCGCTTGATATCTCGGCCTGACGGATCTTTGCCTGGCCGCTGCTCTGCCTACTCGGCGGCGATATCGTCGGGTGCGTCTTTCGGGGATGATTTGCGCTGGGGAATGCGGCTTTTGAGGGCGCCGATGATGCCCAGCGGCTGGGATTTCTGTTCGATCACCGGGATCGGCGCGAGTGGCCCGGTTCCGTCGGCCGCCGAAAGGTCATCACCGTCGCGTTCGCGCCGGAAGACCAGCATGTTCTGATAGACGATGCTGCGCGCGGCAAGACCGCTGCGTTCCTCGCTGGGCAGCGTATCGGCGCGCACGTAATCCCAGCCCTCGGCCCCCAGTTGGTTCATCAGTTCCGAGAGCGCGTGGGCAAAACGCTCTTCCTTGCCGCGGATACCCTTGGCGGATTTTCCCCGCTTGGGTGCCGGGACGACCTTGTATTCATAGCGTGGCATAATTCCCCCCGAAACAGGCGACGCATCCCGTCCTTAGCACAGGGGCCAAAGCGCTGTCTGCACCCCCGGGCGATGAAATCCGCGCCTGTGGCCGCGTTGCCGGGGCTGGACAGTGCCGCCCGATCAGGCCAGCATCGCCGTCAGGAGGAGAGATGCATCCGATTATTGCGCTCTGGGCGCATCCGCGCAGCATGTCGACCGCGATCGAGCGTGTAATGCGCGAGCGCGGCGATCTGATCTGCCTGCACGAGCCGTTTCTGAACCACTACTACCTGCATCGCGGGGTGCGCGATTTTCCGCATTTCACCCCGGCTGAAGGATCACCGGTCAGTTATGGCGAAGTGCGGCAGATGATCCTGAAGGCGGGCGAAACCGGCCCGGTCTTTTTCAAGGACATGGCCTATTACGTCGCGGATGATCTGCCGGGGGATCCGGAATTCATGCACCGGCTGACGCATGGCTTTCTTGTGCGCGATCCGCTGGCGGCGATCCCGTCTTATCACCGTCTTGACCCGGATTTCCTGTCAGAAGAGGTCGGGCTGGGGCGGCTGGCGGAGTTATATGATGTGCTGACAGCGGCAGGTATCAGCGCGCCGGTGCTCGAGGCCGACCGGGTGCGGGCCGATACACGGGGCCAGATGGCGGCGTTCTGGGAACAGATCGGACTGCCCTTTCGCGCTGAAGCCTTCGACTGGGGCGATGAGACGCCCGCCGACTGGAGCCACGTCATCGGCTGGCATGGCGACGTGGCGCGGGCCGGGGGCATTCGGGCGGTGGATGCGGCAGAGCTGTCGCGCCGTCAGGCCCGGTTTGACGCCGCCGCATCAGAGGCCCCGCAACTGGCCGGGCATCTGCAGACGCACCGGCCCTACTATGACCGCATGGCGGCGCTGGCGATCTGAGGGGGCTCAGCCCCCCAGCTTTTTCGCGACGATCTCGTTGACGGCTTTGGGGTTGGCTTTGCCGCCGGTGGCTTTCATCACCTGGCCCACGAACCATCCGGCGAGCTTGGGGTTGACCTTGGCCTTTTCGACCTGCGCCGGATTGTCGGCGATGATCTGGTCGACCGCGGCCTCGATCGCGCCGGTATCGGTAACCTGTTTCATGCCGCGTGCCGTCACGATCTCGGCAGGGTCACCGCCCTCGGTATAGACGATCTCGAAGAGGTCCTTGGCGATCTTGCCCGAAATGTCACCCCCGGTGATCAGGCTGATAATGCCGCGCAGCTGGGCGGGGCTGACCGGGCTTTCGCTGATGCCCTTGTCATCGTCTTTCTTCAGGCGGCCAAACAGTTCGTTGATGACCCAGTTTGCCGCCAGCTTGCCGTCGGCGCCATCGGCAACCTCTTCGAAATAGGCGGCATTCTCGGCCTCGGCGGTCAGGACAGAGGCGTCATAGTCTGACAGGCCGAAATCGGTGATGAAGCGGGCCTTTTTCTGGTCGGGAAGTTCCGGCAGGCCCGCAGCGATATCGTCGACCCAGCCCTGATCGATCTCCAGCGGCAGGAGGTCGGGGCAGGGGAAATAGCGGTAATCATGCGCTTCTTCCTTGGAGCGCATCGAGCGGGTCTCGTTCCTGTCGGGATCATAGAGCCGGGTTTCCTGATCGATGGTACCGCCATCCTCGCGTATGGCGATCTGGCGGCGCGCCTCGTAGTCGATGGCGGCCTGGATAAAGCGCATGGAGTTCATGTTCTTGATCTCGCAGCGGGTGCCGAGATGGCTGAAATCCTGCGTTTCCTGATACTTCTCATAGTCACCCGGACGGCAGACCGAGACATTGACATCGGCGCGCAGATTGCCGTTTTGCATATTGCCGTCGCAGGTGCCCAGATAGCGCATGATCTGGCGCAGCTTGCCGACATAGGCGGCGGCCTCTTCCGGGCCGCGGATATCGGGGCGGCTGACGATCTCCATCAGCGCGACGCCGGTGCGGTTCAGATCGACAAATGACATATGCGGGTCCATGTCGTGGATCGATTTTCCCGCATCCTGTTCCAGATGGATACGTTCGATCCGCACCCGGCGCGCGATGCCTTCACCCATCTCGACGATCACTTCGCCCTCGCCCACGATGGGGTGGTAAAGCTGGGAAATCTGATAGCCCTGCGGCAGGTCGGGATAGAAGTAGTTCTTGCGGTCAAAGGCCGAAAAGAGGTTGATTTCCGCCCTGAGGCCAAGGCCCGTGCGCACCGCCTGGGCAACGCAGCCCTCGTTGATGACGGGCAGCATGCCGGGCATGCCGGCATCGACAAAGGCAACATTTGAATTCGGCTCGGCGCCAAAGCGGGTTGATGCCCCCGAAAAGAGCTTGGCCGCCGTGGCGACCTGGGCGTGCACCTCGAGGCCGATCACGAGTTCCCAGTCGGATTTCGCGCCGGCGATGACCTTGGGTTTGGGCGCATCATAGGTGAGGTCGAGCATGGTGGTATCCTTTGTCGTCGGACGGTGTTCTAGGGCAGGGCGGGCGCGGCGGCAAGATGGGGCGGATAGCCGCCAGTTATCCACAGAACATGTTCGATATTTTGACCTTTGCGGAAACTGAAGTATCATCGGGATCAGAAAAACACGTCCGGGGGGATGGCATGCAGGCGATATCACTCAAAATTCTGTTATTGGCAGGCGCTGGTGTTCTGGCGGCCTGTTCGGTTCCCAAACCCGCGCCGCCCACCGGGCCTGACGTGATGCGTTGGGATCAGGTGGAAAGCGGCCCGAAATGGACGCAGGCCACGATGAGCGCGCTGGAAACGCATGGCGCGGTTTTGCCCGAGACCATACCGGCCGATTTCGCCAGCTGGTGCCCGGGATATGTTCAGGCCAGCCCCGAGGACCGCAAGGCATTCTGGGTCGGGCTGATCTCGACGCTGGCCAAGCATGAAAGTACCTGGAATCAGGATGCGGTCGGCGGCAATGGCCGCTGGTTCGGGCTGGTGCAGATCTCGCCGGGGACGGCGCGCGGATATGGCTGCAAGGCGCAAAGCGGTCAGGCGCTGCTGGATGGCGAGGATAACCTCTCTTGCGCGGTGCGCATCATGGCGGTGACCGTGCCGCGCGACCGCGTCATTTCGGCGGGGATGCGGGGCGTGGCAGCGGACTGGGGGCCGTTTCATTCGGACCGCAAGCGCCGGGACATGATGGAATGGACCAAGTCGCAGCGCTATTGCCAGTTGCAGGAGACGACAGTGCTTGACCGGATGGCCGCCCTTATCCGGTAAGGCGATAGCGCCCGTAAGAGATATTCCCGGTCCAGCGCCAGACCGCCAGCACGGCCGACGCGCCGGTTGCCGATGAATGCGGGACCATCGACGGGTGGTGCGAGGCCTCTCCTGCCTGCCGGTGCGTTGTTTCACCCGCCACGGTCCAGTTGGCCCCGCCGGCGATCATGACAAAGGTTTCCTCGGCCGCGTGTTCGCGGGTGACATAATCAAGCCCGGGCATCTGAAAGAAGAGGCCCAGCCGCACGGTGGGGTGATGGACCTGCCCGTCCGGCCCGGCGAGTTCGGCGGTCAGCATGTGGCGGGCCATTTCGGGGCGGATACGCCCGTCGGCGAGGCCCGAATAATGCCAGCTGATATCGTCAAAGGCGGCGCGTACCCGCCGGGCAAGGGGATGGGCCGAGGCATCGATCAGCGCGCCCAGCGTTTCGGCGTGATCGGGCAGCGTGCCGGGTTCGGGCCGGGCCCGCGTGGTGGTGATTTCCTCAGCGGCTGCGGCGGCCTCATCCCCGCCGGGGCGACCCTCGGCCGCGAATTCGGTGCCGATGGCGGCGATGAGGTTGTGAAAGGCATCTGATGGCATGTCTCTCTCCGCTAGATTTCGGCAGGCCTGCATCGCCTGATTGGCCTGATCCTAACCGATGGCGAACCAGGCCCTGCTGACGGGGATATTGTTCGCGTCCAGCTCCTTGACCAGACGTTCGACAGGCGGGGTGCAATCCTGCGGGATGCGGTGCACCTGTCCCTGATTGTCGACGATCGTGATCGTGCGCGAGAAATCCAGCCGCCTGAGGATGCGCACGCGGTCGATATCGGCCAGTGGCAGGGTTTTTTCAGACGCACCCGACACCCATGAAATGGCATGCCCGTCGATGGTAAAGCGCGAATAGCGGTTGCCGAGATATTCCCACGCCATGATCGCCGCCGGAATGATCGCCACCAGCCAGACCGGCCAGATCGCGTCGATACTGATCAATAGCGCCAGCAACCCAAGCGCGCTGATGATCCCGATCAGGTTGCGCAGGCTGCGCCCCTGACCTTCGATGGTAAAGCCGGTGTGTTCCATCCCGGCAAACTACCGGCTTTTGGCGTCACGGCAAACGCAATTCGACGTTACGACAGGATACGCTGCACCATTTCGCCCGTGTTGCGCGACAGGCCCGATGTGTCGGCAATGCGTGTGAGCGCCGCCTGCATCATCTGCTGCCGGTCCGCGTCGTAGCGCCGCCATGTCTCGAAGGCCGTGGTCATACGGGCGGCTGTCTGCGGGTTCAGCGCATCCAGCCGGATCAGCCAGCCGGCCATCAGGTCATACCCCGCGCCCGAAGCGTGATGGAACCCCGCCGGATTACCCGCCAGCGCGCCAAAGACGGCGCGGAACCGGTTGGGATTGCGGATATCGAAATCAGGGTGATCGGTCAGCGATTTTGCAAGATCAGCGGCATCCTCGGGCAGGGCGTGCATGATCTGAAGCGCAAACCACTTGTCCATGACCAGCCTGTCATCCTGCCATTTCTGATAGAATGCCCCGGTTGCCGCGTCGGCGGCACCGGCGCTGAGGAGCGCGGCGAAGGCGGCGAGATATTCCGTCATGTTATCGGCGCTGTCGAATTGGCTCTGCGCGAGCTTGCCGCCATCCATGCGCGTCAGATTGGCCAGCGCCCGCGCCCTGAGCGCCCGGTGCCCCGCACCTGGGGCATCGGGCATGTACGGCCCGTCAACGGCCATGGCGGCATAAAGTGTCGTCCAGCTGTCCTTGAGATGTTCGGCCAGCGATTGCCGGAGGGTTTCACCGGCCTGCCAGATCTGCTGCGGATCGGGGGTGATCCCGGCATCAAAGAGCGTCTGGGCCATATCCTCTTGCCCCGGCATGGTCAGAACCAGCGCGCGGAAAGCGGGATCCAGCGCCGCGTCATCGGCCACCGATCCGAAGGCATCGAGCGTGGCGAGGTCGGGCGGAATGCCATCGGTGATCAGTCGGCTCAGCACATCCTTGGCAAGGCTGCGCCCGGCCTCCCACCTGTTGAATGGGTCGGTGTCATGCGTCAGCAGGAACCGGCGGGTATCGTTGGAAACCGCGCGTTCCAGAATGACAGGGGCGGAAAAGCCGCGCAGGATCGACGGGATCGGGCGGTCATGGATGTTGTCGCGATACCCCTCGAAGGTAAAGCTTTGCCGCTCCTCGGTCATCTCGAGAATCTCGGTCTTGTGCACCTCGCGCCCCTCAGCATCCAGCAGGCCCACGGCAATCGGGATCACGCGCGGCGGTTTTTCATCCTGCCCCGGTGTCGGCGGGGTGTGCTGGGTGAATGTCAGCACAAAGGCCTCGTCCTGATAGCTTTCCTCGACCGTCAGGCGCGGCGTGCCGGCATCGGTGTACCAGCGCTTGAACTGCTCAAGATCACGCCCGGTGATATCCTCGAACACCGCGAGCCAGTCCTCGATCGTGATCGCCTGCCCGTCATGGCGGTCGAAATAAAGGCTGAGCGCCTCACCGTAGGCCCAGTCACCGACAAGCGTTTTCAGCATACCGATGACCTCGGCGCCTTTCTCGTAGACGGTGGCGGTGTAGAAATTGTTGATCTCGACAAAGCTGTCGGGGCGGACCGGATGGGCCAGCGGGCCGTTATCCTCGCGGAACTGGCGGCTGCGCAGGGCTAGAACATTGTCGATGCGCGCCACTGCCGCAGAACGCTGATCTGCGGTGAATTGCTGGTCGCGGAATACCGTCAGCCCCTCTTTGAGGCAAAGCTGGAACCAGTCGCGGCAGGTGATGCGGTTGCCGGTCCAGTTGTGAAAATATTCATGCGCGATGATCGCCTCGATCCGTTCGAAATTGGCGTCGGTCGCGGTGTCGGGGCTGGCCAAAACGGCGGCAGAGTTGAAAATGTTCAGCCCCTTGTTTTCCATCGCCCCCATGTTGAAATCGTCGACGGCGACAATGTTGAATATCTCAAGATCGTATTCGCGGCCGTAGACCTCTTCGTCCCAGCGCATCGAGCGTTTGAGCGCGTCCATGCCAAAGGCGCATTTTTCCAGATCGCCGGGACGGACCCAGATGTTCAGCTCGACCTCTGTGCCCGAGGCGGTGGTGAACGTGTCGGGGTGGTTGACCAGATCACCGGCCACCAGCGCAAAGAGATAGGCCGGTTTCGGCCATGGGTCATCCCATTCGGCCCAACCGGCACCGCCGTCGGCCTTGTTGCCGTTGGACAGGAGCACCGGCAGATCGCTTTCGATGCGCACGCGAAACGGCGCCATTACATCGGGCCGGTCGGGGTAATAGGTGATCTTGCGAAAGCCTTCGGCCTCGCACTGGGTGCAATACATGCCGTTGGACATATAAAGCCCCTCGAGCGCGGTATTGGTCTTTGGGCTTATTTCGACCTCGGCCTCCCACGTAAAGGCATGGGTCGGCGGATCGGGCAGGAAGAGACCTTCGGCGTCGATCTCGGGTTCGACCGGGCGGCCATCGATCCGGGCGCTGATCAGGGTCAGGTTGCGCCCGTGCAGGCGGAACTCTTGCGCGTCGGATTTCGGATTGGGCGCGAAACGGATTTTCGACAGAACCCGCGTCGCGGTCGGGTGCAAACGAAAGGTCAGGTCGACGCTTTCGACGAGATAGGGGGGAACGGTGTAATCCCTGAGATAGACGGTTTGGGACGAGGTGTCTGACATGATGCGCTCCGGCTGTCCTGGGATTCCTGCGGCAATGTAATTGAAGGCCGGGCCGACGGACAGGGGCCGGGCGGGAAAATCTGTCGCAGGACGGGCCGGTGTTGATGAAGGGCGGGTCATGGCCGGGCCTGATGACGCCTGCTGACATAACCCTGTCAGCAGGGCTGTGCGAAAGAGGGCAAATCGCATATCAAGAGGAGAATGACGATGAGTTACATGCCCGAACATTTCACCGTGTGGGTCGAGGTGCCGGTGAGCGATCTGGAAAAATCCGTGGCCTTCATGAACGCGGTTATGGATACCGATATGGTGATCGACAATTCCGGCCCCAATCCAATGGCCATGTTTCCGACCAGCGACCCCGCCAAGGGCGTGGCGGGGCATATGTATCCCGGCACACCCGCCAGCGACGGGTCGGGCACGACCCCCTATTTCGCCGCCCCGGTGCCGCTGGAACAGATGATCGACCGGGTGAAACAAGCCGGCGGGACCGTCACCTCGCCCATCGTGGAAATCCCGCCCGGAAAATTCATTTATTGCCAGGACCTTGACGGCAATTCCATCGCATTTTTCGAGTTCAGGTAATGCGCCGCGCCGACCGCCTGTTCGAGATTATCCAGCATCTCAGGGGTGGTCGGCGCATCACGGCGGCACGGCTGGCCGAAAAGCTGGAGGTCAGCAAGCGCACGATCTATCGCGACATTGTTGACCTGCAGGCCAGCGGCGTGCCCATCGAGGGTGAGGCCGGTTTCGGCTATGTCATGCAGGACGGGCATGACATTCCGCCCCTGATGTTTACCCGTGACGAAGTGGTCGCACTCGTCACGGGCGCGCGTCTGGCGCGGGCATGGGGTGGGGCGGCGATGGCGCGCGCCGCCGAAGAGGCGCTGATCAAGATACAGGAAATCCTGCCTCAGGGGGTCCGGTCCATCGCCGATCAGGTGGAAATCCACAGCTTTGCCCCCGAGATGACGGATGCGCTGCGCGAACGGATCGACGGGATTGAACGCGCCGTCGAGGCGCGCCAGCGGCTGGAACTGTCCTATAGCGATGCCGCCGGTGCACCCAGCATACGGGTGGTGCGCCCGCTGGGGCTGTGGTTCTGGGGCAAGGTGTGGACGCTGGTGGCATGGTGTGAATTGCGCCATGATTTCAGGATGTTCCGACTGGACCGGATCGCGGCGCTGCGCGAGACCGGCCAGCCGTTTCGCCCGGAAAAGGGCAAGGTGCTGGCCGATTTTTATCGCCGCGCCGAGGCCGAGGGGCTGCATCCGCCGCACAGCCTGACCCCGCACTGAACCTGCGCAAACGGGCCGCTGACGGGCCATTGACGGGCCATTGACGGTGCCTCGATTAAGTCTATTTCAGTCACCGGTATATCACGGTATACCGTCCGGAAATCTCGGATCGGGTCAGGAGGGACAGCATGAGCGAACGTGTCGCGCGCGGCGAATTGCAGGTGGATGGCGCACTCGCCGCGTTCATCGAGGAGCAGGCATTGCCGGGAACCGGCGTTCAGGCGGCGGATTTCTGGGCCGGGTTCTCGGCGCTGGTGCATGATCTGGGGCCGGAGAACCGCCGCCTCGTGGCGCTGCGCGACGAACTGCAGGCCCGGATCGATGAATGGCATGTCGCGCGCCGGGGGCAGCCGCATGATCCGGACGCCTACCGGGATTTTCTGACCGGGATCGGCTATCTTCTGCCGGAAGGGCCGGATTTCGAGATCGAGACCGCCAATGTCGACCCCGAGATCGCGCTGATCCCCGGCCCGCAGCTGGTGGTGCCGATCATGAATGCGCGTTACGCGCTGAACGCGGCCAATGCGCGCTGGGGATCGCTCTATGACGCATATTACGGGACGGATGCGCTGGGTGATGCGCCGGTCGCGGGCGGTTTTGATGCCGCGCGGGGCGCGCGTGTTGTGGCGGCGGCCCGGGCGCATCTGGACCGGGCCGTGCCGCTGGCGGCGGGCAGCTGGGCCGATATCACCGGGATTGCGGTGCATGACGGTGCCCTGGCGCTGGGCGGTGCGGAACTGGCCGATCCGGCGCAGTTCGCCGGCTATCTGCAGGAGGGCGACGTTGTCAAAGCGGTTCTATTGCGGCGCAACGGTCTGCATCTTGAGATCAGGATCGACCCCACCCATCCCATCGGGGCGACCGATCCGGCGGGGATTTCCGATATCATCGTCGAATCGGCAATCTCCACCATCATGGATTGCGAGGATTCGGTTGCCGCCGTTGATGCCGAAGACAAGGTGCTGGCCTATCGCAACTGGCTGGGGCTGATGAAGGGCGATCTGACCGAAGAGGTCGAGAAAGGTGGCAAGCGCTTTACCCGCGCACTGGCGCCTGACCGGCACCTGACCGCGCCCGATGGCACGGCGCTGACGCTGAAGGGCCGGTCGCTGATGCTGGTGCGCAATGTCGGCCATCTGATGACCAATCCGGCGGTGCTGGACCGCGACGGCAACGAGGTGGGCGAAGGGTTGATGGATGCGATCTGCACCACGCTGATTGCCATGCACGATCTCAGGCGGGACGGTGGCAATTCGCTCTTTGGGTCGGTTTATGTCGTGAAACCCAAGATGCACGGGCCCGAGGAAGTGGCCTTTACCGACCGGATATTTTCGCAGGTCGAGGATATTCTGGGACTGCCGGGCAATACGGTCAAACTGGGCATCATGGACGAAGAGCGCCGCACCTCGGCCAATCTGAAGGAATGTATCCGCGCTGCGAAGTCGCGGGTGGCATTTATCAATACCGGTTTTCTGGACCGGACGGGCGACGAGATTCACACCTCGATCGAGGCCGGGGCGTTTCTGCGCAAGGGCGCGATCAAATCCACGCCGTGGATCCTGTCTTATGAGGATCGCAACGTCGATATCGGGCTGGCCTGCGGGCTGAGCGGGCGGGCCCAGATCGGCAAGGGCATGTGGGCCATGCCCGACCGCATGGCCGAGATGATGGAGGCCAAGATCGGCCATCCCGAGGCGGGCGCGAACTGTGCCTGGGTCCCGTCGCCCACCGCCGCCACGCTGCACGCGCTGCATTATCACATGGTGGATGTCTTTGCGCGTCAGGACGAGATCCGCGCAGGCGGGCCACGCGGGACGCTGGCGGATCTGCTGACCATACCGCTGGCGGGTGGGCAAAACTGGTCGGATGCGGAAATCGCCGAAGAGATCGAAAACAACGCACAGGGCATTCTGGGCTATGTGGTACGCTGGATCGATCAGGGGGTGGGATGCTCCAAGGTGCCCGATATCCATGATGTCGGGCTGATGGAGGATCGCGCGACCTGCCGCATCAGTTCGCAGGCGCTGGCCAACTGGCTGCATCACGGGGTGGTGTCGCGCGATCAGGTGATGGCGGCGATGCAAAAGATGGCGGCGGTCGTGGATCGTCAGAATGCCGGTGATCCGGCCTATCTGCCGATGGCGCCCGGCTTTGACACGGTGGCGTTTCAGGCCGCCTGCGATCTGGTCTTTGACGGGAGGGCGCAGCCGTCGGGCTATACCGAGCCGGTGCTGCACCGCCGGCGGCTGGAACGCAAACATCAACTGAGAACGGAAAGCACATGAGCGAAATATCACAAAGCAAGGCCCGCACGATCATCCGCAAGGCCATGGCAAAGGGCCGCGAAATGGAGCTGAAGCCGCTGGCGGTCTGCGTTCTGGACAGCGGCGGGCACGTCAAGGCGTTTGAGCGCGAGGATGCCACGTCACCCGGACGCTTTGCCGTCGCCCATGGCAAGGCCTATGGCGCGGTGATGATGGGCATGTCCGGCACCGCCCTGCGCGACCGGGCTGAACAGCAGACCTATTTCGTGGGTGCGCTGAACGGGCTTTTCGGTGGTCAGGTGGTGCCGGTGCCCGGCGGTGTCTTGGTGCGCGACAAGAAAGGCGCGGTGATCGGCGCGGTCGGCGTCACGGGCGACACGTCGGAAAACGATGCCGCATGCGCCATGGCGGGTATCGAGGCGGTGGGCCTGACCGGCGAGGCCTGACCCGCGAAGCCTGACCGGGGCGCCTGTCGGGAAATGCGCTGGGCCGGGCCGTCTGGTTCATTGTGCGTCCACGCACAATCAGAACGCCGTTTGGGTGCTGGAACTGCAGGGGCAAACCCTGTAGACCCGGCGGAAACTGGCAAGAGGGTCGTTCATGCCGCGCCCGGTCATTGGCATTATTGGCAATTACTACCTGATCAATGATCAGTATCCCGTTCATGCGGCGGGACGGATGAATTCTGCCGCGATTTCGCAGGTGGCGGGCGGGATACCGATGCTGATCCCTTCGGACCCTGACCTTGTCAGCGTCGGGGAGCTCTTGTCGCATTGTGACGGGTTCCTGCTGACCGGGGCGCGGCCCAATGTGCATCCGGACGAATATGGCGTCGAGCCTACCGAGGCGCATGGGGAGTTTGACCGGGCGCGCGATGCGCTGACGCTGCCGCTGGTGCGGGCCGCGATCGACAGGGGTCAGCCCCTTTTGGCGGTCTGCCGCGGGTTTCAGGAGGTCAATGTCGCGATGGGCGGCACGCTGCATCACGAGATTCGCGATTTGCCGGGGCGCGACAATCACCGCATGCCGCCCGATGGCACGCTTGAGGAAAAATTCGCCCTGCGCCATATCGTGAGCCTGACGCCGGACGGCCCCTTTGCCCGGCTGATGGGCGCCGATGAAGTGCTGACAAACACGCTGCATGGGCAGGGCATCGACGTTGCGGGCGACCGTATCGTCATCGACGGGCGCGCACCCGACGGGACGCCCGAGGCGATCTATATCCGTGACAATCCCGGTTTCTGCATGGGTGTTCAGTGGCATCCGGAATGGAACGCCGGGAACGACCCGGTATCGCGGGCGCTGTTCGGGGCGTTCGGGGATGCGGCGCGCGCATGGTCGGCAGGCGAACGGCCGGCCCGGCTGAAATCGGCCTGAGCGCCGGGCCTGTCAGGCCAGATCCAGCGACATGCGGAAATTCGTGATCGCGACGCCCAGCCTCTCGACCTGTTGCTCGCCCTCATCCTGCCAGCCATGTTTGAGGAAGAAGCGCCGCGCAAGGTGGCTGGCCTCGGTTTCCAGCCGGGTGAGGCCGCGGTGGCGGGCATGTTCCAGCAGGCTGGCATGAAGAGCGTTTGCCACGCCGGTGCCCATCACCTCGGGCGCGACATAGGCATAGTCGAGGTACCCTTCGTCGCCCATGGTCATGAAGCCGACCGCCATGCCGTCATCCTGTTCGGCGACCAGTGTCAGCTGTTCGGCCAGACGCGGCACCCACATTGACCCCGGTTTTGCGGACGGCGCCCAGGCGTTGCGCTCGGCCTCTGAATAGAAGGCTTGCGTGCCCGCGTGCACCGCGCGGTAGAATACGGCAAAAAGCGGCTCTGCATCGCCGTCGCGATAGGCGCGGATGCGGATCACCGGTCAGACCTGTCCGCCAGCGATTTCAATGGTTTGCCCGTTGACACTGTCGGAACCGGGCAGGCAGAGCCAGACCGTCCCGGCGGCGACCTCATCGGCGAGGATCAGCCGTTTGTGCCGGTTGGCCCGGATCATGGTCTGGCGCGCCTCATCCGCGCTCAGCCCCATTTTGCCGGCGATGGTATCGGCATTGCGGCTGACGATATCGGTATCGACATAGCCCGGACAGATGGCGTTGAAGGTGACGGGGTCACGCATGTGTTCCTCGGACAAGGCGCGGATCATGCCGATCAGCCCGTGTTTGGAGGCGGTATAGGCCGATGCCCCCTTGAGCCCCCTGAGACCGGCGATAGAGGAGATGGCGATCACCCGGCCCCAGTCGGTGGTCAGCATCGAACGCATGGCAGCCTGAATGCTGAGGAATGCCCCGGTGAGGTTGGTGCGCATCACGTCATCCCAGAAGGCGCGGTCCTGATGCATGAACATCCGGCCCTCGGCAATGCCGGCATTGGCCACCATGATCCGGACCGGCCCGTTCCGGGCAACCGCCGCGTCGGTGGCGGCAGTGATCGAGGCGGGGTCGCAGACATCCATTTGCAGGGCAGTAAACGCGGGCGCATCCCGGGCCGCGGCCTCGAGCACCTCCAGCCGCCGCCCTGTTATGGTGACAATGGCGCCATGGGCGGCAAGCGACCGGGCGATGGCCAGCCCGATCCCCGTACCGCCGCCGGTCACCAGCGCATGTTTGCCTGCAAGTTCGGACATGGGCGATCCCCTGATATTGGCGGTTGAGGCCCGTTTTCGCAGCTTCGATGACCAAGGCAAAGCCCCGGGCCGGTCAATCGCGGCGTTTTTGCGGGGAAAAATGTCTCTTTTCGGCCATTTCGGCCCATATGACGCAGGTGCGGGCATTGGTAATATTATTTCGCGGTGCTACGAGGCTTGGACGAGATTCGTACAACTCCCGCCAGCTGCGGGTATCCTGCGCGGATGCCTGCTATTGAATGAAGGAACACGACGTGATTATCGGCGCATTGAAAGAGACCTTTGAGGGCGAGGCCCGGGTCGCCATGACACCCGACAGTGCCAGGGAACTTGCCAAGCTTGGGCATAGCTGCCTGATCGAGACCGGGGCCGGTGCCGGGGCCGGATTTTCCGACAAGGCCTACAAAGAGGCCGGTGTCGATATCAAGCGCACCGCCAACAGCCTGATGAAGGCGGCCGATGTGATCGTCAGGGTGCGCCCGCCCAGCGAAGACGAGATCGCGGCCATGCCCAAGGGCAAGACGCTGATATCCTTTTTCTATCCGGGCCAGAACGAGGCGCTGCTCGCGGCGGCCAACAAGAAGGACACCGCCGTCATCGCCATGGATATGGTGCCCCGCATCAGCCGGGCGCAGAAGATGGACGCGCTGTCATCCATGGCCAATATCGCGGGTTATCGTGCCGTGATCGAGGCGGGCAACAATTTCGGCCGGTTCTTTACCGGGCAGGTCACGGCGGCGGGCAAGGTGCCGCCGGCCAAGGTGCTGATCGTGGGGGCGGGTGTTGCCGGCCTTGCGGCGATCGGCACATCGACATCGCTGGGGGCGATCACCTATGCGTTTGACGTCCGCCCCGAGGTGGCCGAACAGATCGAATCCATGGGGGCGGAGTTCGTATTCCTTGATTTCGAGGAGACGCAGGCCGATGGCGCGGCGACGGGCGGCTATGCCGCACCATCCAGCCCCGAGTTCCGCGAAAAGCAGCTTGAGAAGTTCCGCGAGCTTGCCCCGGATATCGATATCGTCATCACCACGGCGCTGATCCCGGGCCGGGACGCGCCGGTGCTCTGGACGGCGGATATGGTTGCGGCGATGAAGCCGGGTTCGGTGATCGTGGATCTGGCCGCCGAACGCGGCGGCAACTGCGAACTGACGCAGGCCGACGCGCGCATCGTGACCGACAATGGCGTGGTCATCATCGGCTATACCGATTTTCCCAGCCGGATGGCGGCGCAATCCTCGAGCCTTTATGCCAACAATATCCGCCACATGCTGAGCGATCTGACACCCGAAAAGGATGGCGTGATCCAGCACGACATGGAGGATGACGTGATCCGGGGGGCAACAGCCGCCTATGCGGGCGAGATCACCTTTCCGCCGCCGCCACCCAAGGTGCAGGCCATTGCGGTGCAGACCAAGGAGACCAAACCCGCGCCGACGCCCGAAGAACTGCGCGCCGCCGAGGCGGCAGCCTTTCGTCAGGCCACGAAAAACCAGGTCACCATGCTGGGTGCGGGGGCATTGGTCATGCTGCTGATCGGGGCCTACGCCCCGGCGAGTTTCATGCAGCATTTCATCGTCTTCGCGCTGGCCTGTTTTGTTGGTTTTCAGGTGATCTGGAACGTCAGCCACGCGCTGCATACGCCGCTGATGGCGGTCACCAACGCCATTTCGGGCATCGTAATTCTGGGGGCGCTGTTGCAGATCGGGTCGGGTAACTGGCTGGTCGTGCTGCTCAGTCTTGTCTCGGTCCTGATCGCCACCATCAATATCGTGGGGGGCTTCATGGTCACGCGCCGCATGCTCGCCATGTTCCAGAAATCTTAAGCGGAGGGATTGATCATGGGCATTGGGATCGTTTCAGCCGCCTATATCGCGGCAAGCGTTTTGTTCATCCTGTCGCTGGGTGGGTTGAGCAATCAGGAAAGCGCCAAGCGCGCGGTCTGGTACGGCATCGTCGGCATGGCCATCGCGGTCTTTGCCACCGTGTTCGGGCCGGGGGTTCAGAACATGGCGCTGATCCTGCTGGCGGTGGCGGCAGGCGCCTTTGCCGGCCAGCATGTGGCGGGCCGGGTGCAGATGACCGAGATGCCGCAGCTTGTGGCGGCGCTTCATTCCTTTGTCGGGCTTGCGGCGGTCTTTATCGGGCTGAACGCCGATATCATGCTCACGAGCATCGTGGCGATGCGCGAGGGCGGTATCGACATGGCGGCGGCCGATCTGACCGGGTTTGGCGAGAGCCTCTGGAAAAAGGACGCGGTCGAGATTTCGATCCTGAAGGTCGAGGTGTTTCTGGGTATTTTCATCGGTGCGGTGACATTTACTGGCTCGGTCGTGGCCTTTGGCAAACTGGCGGGCAAGGTCGACGGCAAGCCTGCGAAACTGCCCGGCGGGCATATGCTGAACCTGACGGCGCTGATCGCCTCGCTGATTTTGGGGCTGATCTACATGAACGGGGCCGGTATCTGGACGATGGTGCTGGTGACGCTGATCGCGGGCTTCATCGGCTGGCATCTGATCATGGGGATCGGGGGTGCCGACATGCCCGTGGTGGTATCGATGCTCAACAGCTATTCCGGCTGGGCGGCGGCGGCGATCGGGTTCACGCTGGGCAATGATCTGCTGATCGTGACTGGCGCGCTTGTCGGCTCTTCGGGGGCGATCCTGTCCTATATCATGTGCCGGGCGATGAACCGGTCCTTCATCTCGGTCATACTGGGCGGGTTTGGCGGCACGACCGGCCCGGCGATGGAGGTCGAGGGCGAGATGGTGGCCATTGAGGCCGAGGGCGTCGCGCAGGCGCTGGACGAGGCCGGGAGCATCATCATCATACCCGGCTACGGCATGGCGGTCGCGCAGGCCCAGCAAAGCGTGAGCGAGCTGACCAAACGTTTGCGGGCGCGGGGCAAGGAAGTGCGTTTTGCCATTCACCCGGTTGCCGGGCGGTTGCCGGGGCATATGAACGTGCTTCTGGCCGAGGCCAAGGTGCCTTATGACATCGTGCTGGAGATGGACGAGATCAATGCCGATTTCCCCGAGACCGATGTCGCCATCGTCATCGGGTCGAACGATATCGTGAACCCGGCGGCGCAGGATGATCCGAACAGCCCCATTGCCGGGATGCCGGTGCTGGAATGCTGGAAGGCCGGTCAGGTATTCGTATCGAAACGCGGTCAGGGCACGGGCTATTCCGGGATCGAGAACCCGCTCTTTTTCAAGGAGAATACGCGGATGTTCTATGGCGATGCCAAGGCGTCGCTGGATAAGCTGCTGGGGCTGATGACCTGACCGGGTGAGGGGGCGCTGCCCCCTCTTTGCCCCGGGGCAAATTCACCCCCGGAGTATTGGGACAAAGCAGAAACTGGGCAGGGGCGGATTGTGTACCGTTGTATGCCTTTAAGCATTTGAATTTGTTGTAGAAATACATTTGTTATCACGTTAGTCAGGCCGGTATCTGCCCGAGGTGACACATGAATAGCAGCCGACTGAGCGATCATCCTGACCGATATGCGCTGGCGCATGAGATCCATGCGCGGCCCTTTCCGGCGCTGGAGGCACCGGCGCGGGTGGCCTATCTGGCGATGGAGCGGGCGGAGCGGGATTCAGGCCAGGGGGATCGCGCGGCGCTGTTGCGCCTGCTGGATCATTTCGGTGCCGCCCATCCCCAGCCCGAAGCGACGCATTATTCGGGGCAGCTTGGCCGGTACGTGCTGAAATGGGAGCTGCACACCGAGTTTGTGACCTATACGCTCTGGCACAGCGGCACCGACCGCCATCCGTTTGATCCGGCGGAATTCGATGCCTTTCCCGAGGGGTGGCTGGCGGGGCTGTCGGGGCGGCGCATGACATCGGCGCTGATCGATATCCGCGACATGGCGACGCCCGGGGCGCTGGCCGAATATCTGGAGGCGCATTTCATCGCCGAAAGCGTGGCCTGCAGCGTCGTGCTGGAGGATCAGCTGACCATCGCGGGCGATTTCCGCATCGATTCGGCGGGGCATCTCAGGTTCGCGATCTTTGCCGGGGAAGCCGTCGGGGAACGCCGGATCGGGCGCGTGATGCAGCGGCTTTGCGAGATCGAGACCTATAAATCCATGGCGATGCTGGGGCTGGCCGGTTCGCGGTCGCTGGGGCCGGATCTGAACCGGATCGAGGCGCGGCTGAACGCGATCACCGGGTCGCTGGAAGAGGCGGAGACGGCATCGGAGGCGGCACTGGGCGCGCTATTGGCGTTGTCGACGGAGCTGGAGGCGCTGGGCGCGCGGTTTTCCTATCGCCTGGCGGCGACACGGGCCTATGCGGCGATCGTGACCCAGCGTATCGAGATATTGCGCGAGCGGCCCCTTGGCGGGCGGCAGACATTTGCCGAGTTCATGCTGCGCCGGTTCGATCCGGCCATGCGCACGGTCAAGGCCACCGATCAGCGGTTGCAGGCGCTGTCGGAACGGGTCTGGCGGGTGGCGGCGCTCTTGCGTACGCGGGTTGATATCGAGCGCTCGGCGCAGAGCCAGGCGCTTCTTGAGAGCATGGACAGGCGGGCCGATCTGCAGCTCAGGCTGCAGCATACGGTCGAAGGGCTGTCGGTGGTGGCGATCAGTTACTACGCGGTGAACCTCGCCCTTTATGTTCTGGGGCCGGGGGCGGCGGCGCTGGGTGTCGGCAAGGGGGTGCTGGCGGCGGTTCTGGCGCCTGTGGTGCTGATTCTGGCATGGGTGCTGATCCGGCGGCTGCGCGCGCGGTTTGGCGGCGATCACTGAAGGGGCAGGATCGGGTCAGCGTCCGCGGATCCGCGGATCCAGCGCGTCGCGCAGCCCGTCGCCCAGGTAATTGACCGAAAGCACCGTGAAGCTGATGGCAATGCCGGGCCAGATCACGCGCTCGGGGTAGAGCTCCATCCGGTCGGTGGCGTCGAACAGGAGCTTGCCCCAGGTCGGGAAATCCGAAGGAAAACCGAGCCCGAGGAAAGAAAGCGCGCTTTCGGTGATGATGGCATTGGCCAGGCCCAGCGTCGCCGAGACCATGATCGGTGACATCACGTTGGGCAAAAGGTGGCGGGTGATCATCTTTGCCGGTGAGGTGCCGATGGAGCGGGCGGCGAGCACGAATTCACGCTCCTTGAGGGCGAGAATATCGCCGCGCACGATCCGGGCGGTCTGCATCCATGAGGTGATGCCGATGGCGATCACGATCAGGATGAATATGCCGGTTTCCGGGCCGAAGGCTGATCGGAGCACGTCGCGGAAGAGCAGCATGAAGACGAGCAGGAGCGGCAGGAGCGGCAGTGCGAGAAAGAGATCGGTCAGGCGCATCAGCACGCCGTCGAGGCGTTTGAAATAGCCCGCAGCCACGCCGATGGTGGTGCCCAGGACCACCGACAGGAGCATCGCCACCCAGCCCACCGACATCGAGACCTTGCCGCCGGCCATCAGCTTGGCCAGCGTGTCACGCCCGAGATTGTCAGTGCCGAGCGGGTGGCCCCAGTCGACCTTGGCGCCCGCGTCCCAGAGGGCGGTGTAGATCGGGCGGATATCCTTGGCCCTGATATCGAGCTTTTGCGGGTCCAGCGTCCAGATCCACGGGCCGACGACCACGGCCAGCGTGATGAAGATCAGGAAGCCGCCGCCCATCAGCGCGCCTTTATGCGTTTTGAACTGGTCCCAGACATCCCACCACTGCGACCGTGGCGGCTGTTCCGGCATGTCATGGGCGGTCATGTCAGTCATAACGTATCCTCGGGTCGAGAATGCCGTAGAGAATATCGGCGATGAGGTTGAAGACCACGATCAGCACGGCAAAGATGAAGGTAAGTGTCTGGACCATGGGCAGGTCATTGGCCTGAATGGCGGTGATCAGGAGCTGACCGAGCCCGTTCACCTTGAACACCTGTTCGGTGATGATCGCACCGCCAAAGACCTGCGGCACGCCAAGTGCGATGACGGTCACGACGGGGATCATGGAGTTGCGCAGCACATGCACCAGCACAACGGTGCGTTCGGTCAGTCCCTTGGCGCGGGCGGTGCGCACATAGTCCTGATTGAGATTGTCGAGCATCGAGGCGCGCATGAACCGGCTGATCTGGGCGGCGTTATAGAGCGCCAGTACCGAGACGGGCATGATCATCTGCCTGATCTGCTGAACAAAGGATTGCCAGCTGTCGACGACCAGCGTGGTGTCGTAGATGGACGGGAACCAGCCGAGATTGACCGAGAAGATCACGATCAGCAAAACGCCGGTAAAGAAGGTGGGGACCGAAAAGCCCACCATCGACACGAAGGTGCCGATCTGGTCGAACCAGCTGTATTGACGATAGGCCGAGATGATGCCGATGGGCAGTGCGATCAGCGTGCCGATCACATAGGACATGCCGACAACCCAAAGCGTTTGGGGAATGCGCTGGGCGACGATTTCCATTACCGGAGAGCGTGTCTGCCAGCTGATGACGCGCAGTTTGCCTTCGGCGAGGCCGGTGCCGAACATGTAATCGATCAGGTTCAGCGGCTCGATCCAGAAGAACTGCACCAGCCATTTCCAGTAGCGTATCGGGATCGGCTCGCCGAGGCCGAGCGCCTCGCGCATTTTCTGTTTCACATCGGGCGGCACGGTCAGCGGGACCTGCGCCATCGGATCGCCCGGTGCCATTTCCAGAAGCAGAAAGATCACCAGGCTGATGATGATCAGCGTGGGGATCGAAATCACCAGGCGGCGGATGGTAAAATTGAGCATGTGGCGCCCCGCAAAGGGTGGGGTGGGCCGGACCGGCCCACCGCCGTTTTCACGTTACTTGATGCGGTACCAGTCGGCTGCGTTCCACAGCTCGCTGTCCCAGACATTCAGTTTGACGCCGCCAAGGCTCTTGGCGTGGGCTGACAGACGTCCGCGATGCACCAGCGGGATCATCGCGTAGTTCTGCATCAGGATATCGTTCAGCGCCTTGCCGATGCGTGCACGCTCGTTCACGTCGGCTGTCTGCTGAAGCTCGTCATGCAGCGCGTCATATTCCGCCGAGCAGAAACGGGGCATGTTTTCGCCCTGCCACTGAGTCTCGGGGCGAGGCTCGTTATTGCAGCGCCAGTTGCCCAGATAGGACTGAGGATCGGTGCCGTTGAACGTATTGGCGTACATTTCGATGTCGGCATAGAACTTCTGGTAGGTGTCGGGCGAGCCGGGATCACCACCGAAGAACACGGATGCATCGAGGTTGCGCAGTTCGGTTTCAACGCCGATCTGGCTCCACCAGTCCTTGATCAGCGCCTGGAAGTCCTGACGCACGGCATTGGTCGAGGTTTGGTAGAGGATCGACAGACGCACGCCGTCCTTGGCGCGCACACCGTCACCACCCATGACCCAGCCAGCCTCGTCCAGCAATGCGTTGGCGGCATCGATATCCTGTGCCAGGCAGCTGTCATTGGCCGAAGAGGCATAGATATCGGGTGCGGGCACGACGTTACAGGTCAGTTTCCCGGCCTTGCCGTATCCGATTTCCACCAGCAATTCGCGGTCGATGGCCATCGAGAGCGCCTTGCGCACGTTGATGTCGGACAGGAACGGATGGGGTGCCTTGACGGTTGAGCGCGTATCAGCATCCAGCGATGGCGACGGATCGGTAAAGTTGACCATCAGACGCTCGACCAGGGGGCCGAAACCGGCAACGGGGGTGCCCTTGCCGCCCTCTTCCATCTTGGCGATCACGTCAGGTGCCAGCTGCAGGTTCCAGGCATAGTCGAACTCGCCCGTTTCCATAACTGCGCGGCCGGCCGCTGTAGCATCACCGCCACCCTTGAAGGTCAGGCTGGCGAATGCAGGCTTGGCCGGATCACGGTAGTTCGGGTTTGCCGACATGGTGATCACGTCATTTGGCCTGAATTCATCCACCACAAAGGGGCCGGTGCCGATCGGATTGAAGTTCTGTTCGGTGCATTCCGGTGCCTTGGCACCCATGCAATTGGCGAACTGGGCCGCCTGAATGATCGGGCTTTCGCTACCGACAAACGGGCCATAGGGGAATGGTGTCGGCTTGTCGAATGTGACCTTGACGGTCAGATCATCCACAACCTCGACACTGGTGACGCCGCCGAATTTCGACAGCTGCGCACAGCCGCCTTCGGGGTCCATGCAGTAATCGGCGGTGAACTTGACGTCATTGGCGGTAAAGGCCGTGCCGTCGGACCAGACCAGGCCCGGTGCGATCTTCCATGTGATCGAGGTCAGATCCGCGCTGACGCCACCGTTGGCGACGGTCGGAATCTCGGCCGCGAGCCAGGGGATCAGGTTGCCGCCCTCGTCATAACGACCAAGTGGTTCGATCACGAGTGACGCGGATTCGCTGTCCTTGGTGCCGCCCGACAGAAACGGGTTCAGGATCGACGGTGCCTGCCAGTAAATGATACTGACACTCCCGTCCGCGCCGCGCTGTGCTGACGCCATCGGCGCCATGGCCACAGCCGCGGCTATACCAAGCATGAATGTTTTTATTGTCATTGGAGTCTCCTTGTGGAATAAGCTCATGGCCTTCAACCCCTTGTATTTACAAGGGTTATTTTGATTCTTGAGAGTGTGTCTTCGCGTTGGAATGGCATACCCCAGGTCGCGGCACGCAGGCGTGCCGCTTCACAAATCTCAGTTCAGACCGGTTAACCGCAAAAATCAAGCACCGAATTCAGAATTCCTTCTGTCGCGATTCCGCCGGTAATAATGTATCAAAACTGAACCAATTTCTTGCCGGAAAGAACGCATTTGACATGCCTGGGTTTCGCCAGCACCGTAGCGCCACAGACAACAGAGGGGCACGGGATGCTGGACAGGCCGGTCGCGGAAATCGAGAATCTGCGCGTCGAGTTCGAAACCAAGGACGGCACGGTTGTCGGGGTCAAGGATGTCTCGTTCGAGATCGCGGCGGGCGAAACCGTCTGCGTGGTGGGCGAATCCGGATCGGGCAAATCGGTTTCGGCCCTTTCGCTGATGCGGCTGGTCGAGTTCGGCGGCGGCCGGATCGCGGGCGGGCGGCTGAAATTCACTGGCAACAGCGAAAACACCATCGACACAGCCGCCACCGATGACGACCTGATGCGTACGATCCGGGGCAACCAGATCGGTATGATCTTTCAGGAACCCATGACCTCGCTCAATCCGGTATTCACCGTGGGGCGGCAGCTGACCGAAGGGTTGAAACTGCACAAAAAGCTGAGCCAGAGCGAGGCCGAGGCAAGGGTGCTGGAGCTGTTGCGACTGGTGCGTATTCCCGAGCCCGAGCGGCGCATCCACCAGTATCCGCATGAACTTTCTGGCGGGATGCGCCAGCGCATCGTGATCGCCATGGCCATGGCCTGCGAGCCGAAATTGCTGATCGCGGATGAGCCGACGACGGCGCTGGACGTGACCATTCAGGCGGAGATTCTGGCGCTGATGGATCGCCTGAAGCGGGAAACCGGGACGGCGGTGCTCTTTATCACTCATGACATGGCGGTGGTGGCCCAGATGGCCGACCGGGTTGTGGTGATGTATCGCGGCGAAAAGGTCGAGGAAGGGCCAGTCGCGGAAATTTTCGAAAATCCGCAGCATGACTATACCAAGTCGCTGCTGGCGGCAGTGCCCAAGCTGGGTGAGATGCGCGGAAAACCCACGCCCGAGCCGATGCGGCTGATGGGTGACGGGGGCGGGGCCAAGGCCCATGCAGCGCGGGCCGACAGCGCCGTACTGCTGGAAGTGCGCAACCTGACGACGCGGTTTCCGGTCAAGGGCGGACTGTTGCGGCGCACGGTGGCGAATGTTCATGCGGTCGAGGATGTGTCGTTCAAGCTGAGACAGGGGCAGACACTGTCACTGGTGGGTGAATCGGGTTGTGGTAAATCGACCTGCGGCCGGTCGATTCTGCGCCTTGTCGAGCCCTATTCAGGCGAGATTTACCTGGACGGAACCGATGTGCTGGCGCTTGATCCGGGCGAATTGCGCGCGGCGCGGCGCAACATGCAGATGGTGTTTCAGGATCCCTTTGCCTCGCTCAACCCGCAGATGAAACTGTCGGATCAGGTGGCCGAGCCGCTGATCAATTTCGGGGTTCTGTCGGGCAAGGCGCTGCGCGACCGGGTGGCCGAACTGTTTGACAGGGTCGAACTGCCGCGCTCATTCCTGAACCGGTTCCCGCACGAGATGTCGGGCGGGCAGCGTCAGCGCATTGCGATTGCCCGCGCGCTGGCGCTGAACCCCAAGCTGATCATCGCTGACGAGGCGGTGTCGGCGCTGGATGTTTCGGTACAGGCGCAGGTGCTGAACCTGATGATGGAATTACAGGCCGAGCTGGGGCTGTCGTTTCTGTTTATCAGCCATGACATGGCGGTGGTCGAACGTGTCAGCCATCATGTCGGCGTGATGTATCTGGGCCGGATCGTCGAGATCGGGCCGCGCGGTGCGATATTCGAGAACCCGCAGCACGCCTATACGCAGGCGCTCTTGTCCGCGGTGCCCATCGCCGATCCGCGCCAGCGCAAGAGCGAGGCCGATCTGAATTTCAAGCCGATCCCGTCGCCCATTCACCCGCTGGATTATCAGCCCGCGCCATCGGAATATCGCGAGGTGGCACCGGATCATTTCGTGCTGACATCGGAGTCGGGCTATTGACGGCGGTGCATATGAGCGCGCGCGAGATACTGGAGAAGCTGGTCAGCTTTCCCACCATCAGCCGCGAGAGCAATCTGGAACTGATCGACTGGGTCGAGGAATACCTGAACGGGCACGGCGTGACATGCCACCGCGACTATAACGAGGAGGGCACCAAGGCGAGCCTGTTTGCCAATGTCGGGCCCGAGGTCGAGGGCGGGATCGTCATGTCGGGCCATGTCGACGTGGTGCCGGTGGATGGTCAGGACTGGGACAGCGATCCGTTTCAGGTGGTCGAAAAGGACGGACGCCTTTATGGGCGGGGCACCTGCGACATGAAGGGGTTTGACGCCATCGCGCTGGCCGCCGTGCCGCAGGCGCTGGCGCGCGGACTGAAACGGCCCCTGCAGATTGCGCTGACGCGCGACGAGGAGATCGGCTGCATCGGTGCGCCACCCATGATCGAGAAGATGGCCGCCATCCTGCCTCGCGCCGAAAGCGTGATCGTCGGGGAGCCATCGATGATGCAGGCGGTGACCGGGCACAAGGGCAGCATCGGCTACGAGATCGTATTTCGGGGTTTCGAGGTACATTCGTCGATCATGCATCAGGGGGTCAGCGCCATCATGCAGGCCGCACGACTGATCGACTGGGCCAACCGCCGGAATGACGAGAACATGGCGCGGACCCCGACGGGCGCGGCGGCCATCTTTGAGCCGCCCTTTTCGACGCTGCATGTCGGCATGATTTCGGGTGGCACGGCGCATAACATCACCGCCGCCGAATGCCGGTTATGGCTGGATTTCCGGCTGGTGCCCGACGAAGAGATGCGCGACTGGAGCGCGCGCATGCAGGCCGAGATCGACCGGATCGAAGCCGGGATGCAGGCCATCCATCCCAATTGCCGGATCGAGGTTTCCGAGTATTTCCGGGTGCCGGGCCTGAAACCCGAAACCGCCGGCACGGCCGAGGCGCTGGCGCGCGCGATCACCGGCGACAATGGCAGCCATGTCGTGAGCTATGGTACCGAGGCCGGGCAGTTTCAGGAAAAAGGCTATTCGGCCGTGATCTGCGGCCCGGGCGATATCGCCCAGGCCCATCAGCCCAATGAATATGTGACGCTGGCGCAGTTCGCGGCGGCCGAACGTTTTGCCGAGCGCGTGATCGACCACCTCGCGCGATAGGCCGGGGGGGTTGCCTCTGCGGCTTGCAACCCGCCGGGGGTGATGACAGTCTTTGGACGGGATCGATCTGGCCGCTGCCGATCCGCCCCGAAGATCCGAAAAGAAACGGAGGACGCCCATGCCCGTGAAGAACCGATTTGCCGAATTGCTGCCCGAGATCACGGCATGGCGGCGCGATCTGCACGAACATCCCGAGATCCTGTACGAGACGCACCGTACCGCCGCTATCGTCGCCGAAAAGCTTCAGGAATTCGGCTGTGACGAGGTGGTGACGGGCATCGGGCGGACTGGTGTCGTGGGCGTCATCCGGGGGCGGCATGACAGCCGGGGCCGCGTGATCGGTTTGCGGGCGGATATGGATGCGCTGCCCATCCACGAGGAGACCGGGCTGGCACATGCCTCGAAAACCGCCGGGGCGATGCATGCCTGCGGCCATGACGGCCATACCGCGATGCTCTTGGGTGCGGCGAAATACCTGGCCGAGACACGCAATTTCGACGGCACCTGCATCGTGATCTTTCAGCCTGCAGAAGAGGGCGGTGCCGGCGGGCGTGAGATGGTCGAGGACGGGCTGATCGAACGCTGGAATATCCAGGAAATCTATGGAATGCACAACATGCCCGGCATTCCGCTGGGCGAGTTCCGCATCCGCACGGGCCCGTTCTTTGCCTCGGCGGACATGTTCGAGATCGAGGTCGAGGGCAAGGGCGGGCATGCCGCCAAACCGCATGAGGCCATCGACAGCACCGTCGTGGCCAGCCATATCGTGATCGCGCTGCAGACGATTGCCAGCCGCAATATCAACCCGGTCGAACGGATCGTCGTATCGGTCACCTCGTTCGAGACAGCCACCAAGGCGCATAACGTTATCCCGCAGAAGGTCATGCTGCGCGGGACGGTGCGGGCGCTGGACGAGGTGGTGCGCGCCCAGGCCGAGGCGCGGCTGATCGAGATTGCCGAGAAGACGGCCGAGGTATTTGGTGCGGTGGCGCGTGTCGACTACCAGCGCGGCTATCCGGTGATGGTCAATGCCGAACCCGAGACGGAACACGCGATCGACGCGGCGCGCAAGGTCGCGGGTGCGTGTGACGAGGCACCGGTATTGATGGGGGGAGAGGATTTCGCCTTTATGCTGAATGCCTGCCCGGGCGCCTATATCCTGGTCGGCAATGGCGACACGGCGATGGTGCACCATCCGGAGTATGATTTCGATGACGAGGCGATCCCGGCGGGCTGTTCATGGTGGGCGGAACTGACCGAGGCGCGGATGCCGATGGGCTGAGGCATTACCCTGACGGGCGGGGGTTCGGGGGCGCTGCCCCCCTTTGTCCCAGCCGCCGGGGCGGCCCGGCCAAATTCCCCCCGCGGTATTTCGCGAACAATGAGGCGGATCAGCCGCCCGTATGGCTCATGTGGCGGGGCATCTGACCGTCAGGGCGCTGGCGCGAATAGTCGAAATCATGGCCCTGCGGTTTGGCGGCGATGGCGTTGCGGATCGCGGCGCGCAGCGGGGCGTCATCGGCGGGATGGTCGCGCAGCGGCGCGCGCAGATCGGCCTGATCTTCCTGACCGAGGCACATATAGAGCTGACCGGTGCAGGTCATGCGCACGCGGTTGCAGCTTTCGCAGAAATTATGGCTGAGCGGGGTGATGAAGCCGATTTTCTGGCCCGTTTCCCCGAGGCGGACATAGCGGGCGGGACCGCCTGTGCGCTCAGCAAGATCGGTGAGTGTGTATCGCGTGGCCAGACGCTCGCGCAACGAGTCGAGCGACCAGTACTGGCCGAGGCGCGATTCATTGCCGATATCACCCATCGGCATGACCTCGATCCATGTCAGGTCCATGTCGCGGCTGGCGCACCATTCGGTGAGGGTGAAAAGCTCATCTTCATTGAAGCCTTTGAGGGCGACCGCGTTGATCTTGACGCGCAGGCCCGCCGCCTGCGCGGCGTCGATGCCGTTCAGGACCTGCGCCAGCCGGCCCCATCGGGTGATTTCGGCGAATTTCGCCGTGTCCAGCGTATCAAGCGAGAGGTTGATGCGCCGGATGCCGGCATCGAAGAGCGGCCCGGCAAAACGGGCCAGCTGCGAGCCGTTTGTGGTGAGCGTGAGTTCGTCCAGTGCGCCGGTCGCGAGATGCCGGCCGATCCGGTCGAAGAATGTCATGATCCCCTTGCGCACCAGCGGTTCACCGCCCGTGATACGCAGCTTGCGTATACCGAGGCCGATGAAGGTGGTGCAGAGGCGGTCAAGCTCTTCGAGGGTCAGGAGTTCCTTCTTGGGCAGGAAGGACATGTTTTCGGACATGCAGTAAACGCAGCGAAAATCGCAGCGGTCGGTCACCGAGACCCGGAGATAGCTGACCCGGCGTGCAAAGGGATCAATCAGGGGGGCGGGCGCAGTGTTGGCGGCATGATCTGACATGCGCCATAGCTAAGACGGGCGGGGTTCCGCTGCAAGTCTGAAACAGGCGTTGAACCTGCAGGGGCAAGGCGGTAGGTTGTGGATATGAGAGTAGTCATTCCCCTGGTATTCCTTGTTTTATTGAGCGCCTGTAGTGGCTTGAACCCGTTTGACCGGTCACGGGGGCCTGTGGATATCACGCCGGATGACCCGGCGGAATACAAGGTGAGGCCCAAGCTGAGGCCGCTTGCGGGGCTGTTTGGAAACCGCAGCGAGACGCGCAAGCCGTCAGAGGAAGCACGGGTGCCGTCAGATTTTGACACCGCCACGGATGAAGAGCGGGCGGTGGCGGCCGGGACGGTCGAGATCGGCAAGCCGCTGGGGACAACGATTGTGTCGCTGGGCAATGTGCGCGATGCGGGTTTCTGGCTGGAAACACCGTTGGTGAAAGTGCCGGGCGAGGCCCGGGTCGAGACGATGAACAGGGCCGACAGCGTGACGGTGGAGCTGCGCCCGATCGAGGGGCCGGAAACGGCGGGCAGCCGCATATCGCTCTCGGCGTTGCGGGTACTGGGGCTGCCCCTGAACGAGCTGACCGAGGTCAGGGTGTTCCTGGTCAAGTGACAGTTCGCGCCTGACGGATCATGCACTGCATGAAGTTGGGTAGATTTCTGGCAATTTTACAGATACTTGGCGGCTTCTTTTCGGGCGAATGAGCGCAGATTTTCCCCATGTTTATCCAGAAAGCTGCGCACCCTTTCCGGATCATGTTTCGACAGATCGCGCAGCCACCAGCCCACGGATTTCTGAATGAACCATTCCCGGTCTTCGGTATAGGTGGCGGCCCATGTGAGGATGCGCTCGCGCGCGGCCAATTCGACGGGGGTGGGGTGGTTCTGTTTGGTGAAGGGCAATGTCATGACAAGTGCGGCGCGGCGGGTCCAGAGATGGGGGCTTGTCGTCCATGTTTCGACCAGATCCAGCCGGGCGGGATCGGCCGTGATGCGGCGGGCACCGGCGGCGGCGGCATGATCGGCGATGGCCCAGCCGTCGAAATCAGGCACCCAGCCGCAGATCAGCTCCCAGACCGCGTCATCCGGGCGGATGCGAGCCTGGGTCAGGAGCTTGGCGGCGGCGACGCGGGCCTCGTGGATATCACTTTGCCACAGCCCTTGCGCAAGGGTGAGCCGGTCGCGGGGTGGCAGCATCTGACGCCACGAACGCGTCAGGGTGTTGATCTCGGGATTGGCAACGCCAAGATAGCGGCGGGGTGCCTTGTGATAGGCGGCCATCTGGGTGGCTTTGCCGGGCTGAACATGGCGGCAAAGCGCGGCGATGGCCTGATCGGCGGTGATCACCGTGACGGGCTCACTCGACCGTGATGTTGTTGTGGGGTTCGGGGGTTAGTTGGTTCATTTCTTTTTTTTTAGCAACTTCTCGTTTTCTACCTAACCGTCTTGCATCAACACTCATACTTTTAACCAGTTCGTGACTGACGGTGGTAGTCGTGGTCGTGTCACCGTCAACCAGTTCATAACCAGCAGATTTATTGTTCTTATCTACATACTCAACACCATCACCCACTAGAGGTAATCTAAAAATTATATCCAAGTGATGGTCTTTGGTTTCTTGGTCTAATCTAACTTCTATACGGTCAATTATACCGTCCAAGTATTCTTTCTTTTGTTCGTCAGAATAGGTGTCTAATTCATCTACTTGGTCAGCATACTTTTGCACCCAATCTAACCACTTTTGTTCCTTTCCAAGTTCCTTTATTCGTAATCGTGTCTGTTCAATCTCTTCTTTTGTCGTATCTAATTCTGCGTTCAGATTACCAATAATTTTTTCGTAAACCTCTGCATCATATTTTCTGAGAAGGTTGTTCGTTTCAACATCAGCAATGGATGATTGAATTTGTTGTAGTTCAGTCATCCACCGTTTTGATTTGGTTTTCTGGTTTTTTAACTCGGATTTGATTTCTTCTTCTGTCGCAAACTTTGAGTGCAACACTTCTTTCTTGAATCCTTCTTTCAGAGTGGAAGATTCAGAAACAACTTTTCTTACACTGTTCCAAACAAATTCATCAGTAATTGGTATGTTGAGACTGCGGTTCATATTGCATCCGTAACCGTCGACTTTTCCTCGTTTGTATCGTGTCTCTTCTGTAGGTTTATTTTTTTTCCAATTACGAGTTTTGTTTGGGCAGAAGTAGTGTCTTTCATTTTTAGATTCTTTGATTCTCCCACTCATTTGAGAACCACATTCACCGCAATACATTAGGTTTCTAAGAAGGTAGAACCTCTTAGTGCGATTGTTCTGTCCTTTTCTCTCAAAGATTTTTTGTCTGCGTTCTTGAACTCTATTCCAGACAGTTTCATCAACTAGTGGTGGGCAGGAAACCTCTACTGTTTCACCACTTTTCTTATCGGTGTAGGTGTAATAACCGATGTGATGCGTGTTCTGGAGCAACTTGTTGATAGAACCAGTGTTGAACAAACCACCTCTTCTTGCGGTTACACCTTGTTTATCAAGTCTGCGTTTGATTTCTGCGATGGAGATACCGTCATTAAATAACTTGAAGATGGTTTTGACGGTTTTACCTTCTTCTGTATGGATTGCGAGTTTTCCATCAACTATTTCATAACCATATGGTGGTGGAGCACCATACCAACCACCGTTTCTAACCGTGTTTAGTTTCCCTAATCTAGTTCTCTCAGCACGAATGGCATTGTCGTATTCTGCGACACCATCCAGCAGTGATTTCATCAACTTGTCGGTTGGATTATTAAGGTCGTAAGTTCCATCTTTGGTGTAGAGCATTACACCGTTTTTAGTAATTGCATTTTTAATGAGGAACTGTGTTTGGTCGTTTCGTGACAGACGGTCATTGTTGTAGACGAATAGGTGTTTGATATTCCCCTTTTCAATGTCAAACAACAGTTCACTAATTTTGGGTCTATTTGTGAGATTCTCGTGGTGTGAAGAAGCAGCACCTTCATTCCAAATCTGGTATTTCATACCTAATTCTTTGGATTTCTTGATACCCAATTCTTTTTGGGTTTCTAGACTCGTTCCCTCTTCTTGCACTGCACTTGAGACACGAGTGTATATGTGAAGAATCTCTTTCATGGGGATAACTTACCACATTACAAGTTCTAACGCACAAGCATTTTGATTGGCAAAATTGATGTAAAAAGTTAGAATTGATTCATGTCAGAGGCAAACGCAAGAATCATCATAGATAGATTACTCAGAGAGTCCGATTGGGTTCTATCTGGTGATGATGGTGTGGTTAATGTCGATACCGAAATGCAGAACCAGGCAGGTTTTGCAGACTATGTTCTCAAGGACAGTTCTGACTTTCCTCTATGCATTATCGAAGCAAAGAAAGAACTGGTCTCTCCCCTAGTTGGTAAAGAGCAAGCACGAGGTTATGCAGAATCACTCAACTGCAGATTCGTCATCCTTTCCAATGGGGTCTCGCATTACTTTTGGGATATTGAGCAAGGCAGTCCAACGGTTGTCGATATTTTCCCTTCACAGGAACAACTGGAACTTAGGAAAACCAACTTCAATCCACCTAGACAAGAAGTTGAAGAGATTGGTGTTGATTACATCGCACAAACCCAACTTCCCAAGTTTGACCAAAATCCAGATTATCTTGATGAGAGAAAACGAGAAGATTTCCTCAGAAACAACAAACTCAGACTTCTTCGTGACTACCAACTAAAAGCAGTCAGAGCAGTTCAAAGTGGTATTGCAGAAGGTAAAGACAGGTTCTTGTTGGAGATGGCAACAGGAACAGGAAAAACACTCACCTCGTCTGCAATCATCAAGATGTTCTTGCGTCTTTATAATGTGAAAAGAGTTCTGTTTCTGGTTGACCGCATTGAGTTGGAAAGTCAGGCACAAAAAGAATTTGATGAAGTCCTCAAGAATGATTTCAGAACTGTAGTTTGGAAAGAGAACCAATCTGATTGGACGAAGGCAGAGATTGTCGTTTCAACTGTTCAGTCATTTGTAAGTCGAAACAAATATCGAAAGGTCTTCCGTCCAGACCATTTTGACTTAGTCATTTCAGATGAAGCACACCGTTCTTTGGGTGCGAGAAGTCGTAGAGTTTTTGAATACTTCATTGGGTTCAAACTAGGACTCACCGCAACTCCAAAAGACTACCTAAAGTCTGTCGATATTGAGGATGTTTCACAGACTGACCCAAGACAGTTAGAAAAACGATTGATGTTAGATACCTACACCACCTTTGGGTGCGACAGTGGTGAACCAACATTCAGATACTCTTTAGAAGACGGTGTTAAGGACGGATACCTCATCAATCCAAAAGTGATTGATGCGAGAACAGAAATCACGACTGAACTTCTTTCTGAGCAAGGTTATGTATTTCAAGGGGTCGACGACGATGGTAACGACTTTGAGGAGACATTCACCCAAAAGGATTTTGAGAAGAAGTTCTTCTCAGATAACACCAACACCATTTTTTGCGAAACCTTTCTGAAGCACGCAATGAGAGACCCCTACACAGGGGAAATTGGGAAAACACTGGTCTTCTGTGTCTCTCAAAATCATGCAGCAAAAGTCACTCAGATTTTGAATGTTCTCGCAGATAGGGTGTTTCCAAAACAATACAGTTCTGACTTTGCAGTCCAAGTGACCTCAAGTGTCCAAGACTCACAAAGAATGACCATTGATTTCAGAAACAACTCTCTCAACGGTCAGTCAAAGACTAACCCTCACTACCGAACATCAAAGACACGCATTTGTGTGACGGTGGGGATGATGACTACTGGTTATGACTGCACTGACATTTTGAATATCTGCATGATGCGTCCTGTCTATTCACCAAGTGAATTTATCCAGATGAAGGGTCGTGGAACTCGTAGATGTGATTTTTCACAATCGTGGATTACCAAGTCAGAGATTCCAGACCATATCGAACCCCAAAAGGAACAGTTCCTTCTGTTCGATTTCTTTGGAAACTATGATTATTTTGAGAAGGACTTTGACTACGATGAAGTCCTCAAACTTCCCTCAAAACCCTCTGAACCTTCAGAACCACCAGTAGACCCACCAAATATTGATGAGGTGGTTAGCACTGCACCAGACCCTCTGGCAGAGTTGAAGGAAATACTAATTTCTGACCAAGGCATGAAGATTGACAGAAATCTCTATCGGTCTTTCAAAAAGAAGGTCACAGAAGATGCAATCATCAAAGACTTAGTGTCACAGCAGAACTTTGATGAGGCAGAGACATACCTCAAAGATAAGGTTCTTGATAAACCGCAAGAGTTTTTCACCATAGATAAACTCAGAAAGTCGTTGGGGTTAGACAGACGGTTAACTGTTCCAGAACTCCTACTTCATGTCTTTGGTCACATTGAACACATCCCTTCTCAACGAGAGTGTCTGGATGAAGAGTTCGATAAGTTAGACAAAGCACTCAAACCAGATGATGCAATCTACGGAAGTGCGAGAGAGGTCTTTGAGGCATATGCGGTGGATGATGATTTCAGAGATATTATCGACAGCAGACGATATGCAGAACTAGGGGTGCATCCATCTGGTGATGCGTTCAGAAAACTCCCTGTGGAGTTGAAGCAGAGCATCCCCTCATACATCAAACAAAATGTGAATTTAGAACGGTTAGAGAATGTTAGATAGTGTCACCAAGAAACGCATTGACGACTTACGCAATATCCTTGTTGGCAAAATCCCAAGTCCACAGAGTCAAGTTGAGCAAATCACCACAGGACTGATTTACAAGTTCATGTATGACATGGATGTAGAAGCAGTCGAGATGGGGGGTATTCCATCGTTCTTTGTTGATGATTATGAAAAATACTCTTGGAAGCACCTGTTTGACCCCAAATTAGGGGGTGCAGATAAAGTGCAACTTTACAGTGATGCGATTGAGAATATGTATACCAATCCATCTGCACCACAGTTGTTCAGAGAGATATTCAAAAACTCATTTCTTCCATTCAAAGACCCTTCAACCCTCAATATGTTTTTGAAGGAAATAAACGAGTTCCACTACTCTCACTCAGAGAAGTTGGGGGATGCGTTTGAATATCTTCTTTCATTCATGGGGTCTCAAGGTGATGCAGGGCAGTTCAGAACACCTCGTCACATCATCGACTTCATTGTTGAGATAGTTAACCCACAAAAGAACGAAACCATCTTAGACCCAGCATGTGGCACAGCAGGTTTCTTAATTTCTTCCTACAAGCACATTCTGTCTCAGAACACTGACAAGAAATTGGGTGACAAACTAAATGCATCAGACCGCAAACAGGTTGGTGACAATCTTGTTGGGTATGACATTTCACCAGATATGACACGCATATCTTTGGTGAATATGTATCTACATCAATTTGCGAGTCCTCAAATCCATGAATATGACACCCTGTCATCTGAGGACAGATGGAACGAATACTATGATGTAATTCTTGCGAACCCACCGTTCTTCTCACCAACTGGTGGTATCCAACCTCACACACGATTTGGGGTTCAATCAACAAGGGCAGAAGTTCTTTTCGTTGATTACATCATCGAACATCTCAAACCCACAGGTCGTGCAGGCATCGTTGTTCCAGAGGGCATAATTTTCCAAACAGGCACTGCATACAAAACCTTGAGGAAAAAACTTGTTGAGGATTGTTTGGTTGGGGTGATTTCTCTACCAGCAGGTGTTTTCCAACCATATTCTGGAGTGAAGACCTCAATCCTCATTTTGGATAAAGAACTCAACCAAAAGTCAGACAGCATTTTCTTCGCAAAAGTTGAGAACGATGGGTTCAGTTTGGGAGCACAAAGAACACCCATCGCAAAGAATGATTTACCCACACTGACAACAGATATAGTTGAGTATCTAAATGGTGCGGCAAATAACTCGTTAGACACTAAATCAAAACAAGAAATCGCAGATGATGGGTTATTCAGTCTCTCTTATAGCAAAAAAGTTTCTACCAGTTTGGATAGTGATTTCCCATTAGTCACACTTGGTGATTTATGTGACTTATACCAACCCAAAACTATTACCCAAAAAGACCTCATTGAAGATGGAAAATTCGTAGTATTTGGGGCAAATGGCATTATCGGAAGATACGACCAATTTAATCACGAAAATCCAGAGGTAATTGTTACATGCAGAGGTAATACCTGTGGAACGGTAAACATGTCTCAACGTTTTTCATGGATTACTGGAAATGCAATGGTCTGTTCTCCTAAAGAGACCAGAAAACTCACAAAAGAGTTTCTCTTTTATTGTTTGGATAATTCTGACCTAAGTTCTGTCATTACAGGTTCTGCACAACCTCAAATAACGAGGTCTTCAATTGAAAAATTTTCTATACCACTCCCCCCCATCGAAGTTCAGCAACAGATTGTTGATGAATTGGAGGGTTATCAGAAGATTATTGATGGATGCAAACAGGTAATTGAAAACTACAAACCAACCATCGACATTGACCCTTCATGGGAGATGGTTGAGTTGGGGGAGATATGCGAAATCAAAAGTGGTGGAACACCAAGTAAAAAGAATGAAGAGTATTGGTCGAATGGAACAGTTCCGTGGGTGGGGTCTGGTGTTTGCAAAAATGGAAGAGTGTATTCGTCCGATAAATTCATAACTACCGAGGGTCTAAACAATAGTTCTGCAAAAGTATTTCCTACAGGAACAACCTTTGTTGCACTCGTAGGTGCAACTATTGGCAAAACAGCACTGAGTATGTTTGAAACTTCAACTAATCAAAACATAGCAGGGTTGACACCTAAAAATGAGAGTCAACTGGATAGGGTTTATTTGTTCTATGCAGCACAAACTCTCTATCACCATTTCATGAGTCTTGGTGATGGGCAATTTAGGATGGCAAATCTTAGTTTTGTGAGAGAACTAAAAATCCCTCTTCCGTCTATTGATGTGCAAAAGAAAATTGTTTCAAGTCTGGAAGAAGTAGAGCAAGTCATTGAAGGGAATAAAAACCTCATCACGGTCTACTCTCAGAAAATCCAAGACAGGATAAGCAAAGTTTGGGGTAAATGAGGTTCGACAAACCTCAAGGTGTCTCTATTGCATTTATAGATTTGAATTGTCGTTCAGTTTTGAGGGGGGAGTTAATCAGTTGAATAAAACCCCACC
>JASBTX010000025.1 GCA_030148225.1 Paracoccaceae bacterium | reverse complement strand
TTCTCACGCCGCGTCTGCTTCTTCTTCATCGCGTGGCGGAGGCCGGGAAAGGCGGGCTGCTTGGGCATCGGCGAGGCTCCATTGTCGTCCCCGTCAGTCTATCTCAAACCGCTCAGCACGCGAGGTTTTTCAGACGTTCCCATACTCGACAATCATAAGCTTTGACGAGTGCTCGCTCCAGCAGGCTTCACGAAGAGCCTGATAAGCAAAGCCAACAAGACGGTTTGGATGAGCAAGCGTTTCAACACGAGTATATACAGTTGCCCGTTCGCTGGGCGAATTAAACAATTTAGTGTTTTCAAAATTGCTGGAGCGGAAACGTCGCTCAAGGGAATCCATGATCCACGAGACATCGCGCACACAGCAAATCAATTTTGCATTTGGGAAAAGCTCCATCAAGGCAGGTAGTTGGGACGTCCACGCACGGTTGGTATCAAAAATAACATCCTCAGTACGACCAGAATAATAACTGTCAAAAAGCCCGCGTAGAATTCTACTGCGTTGCTCGGTGCTCACCATCGAAGATATTTCAGAGCCTGCCGAAACTTGCGAAATAACAGCACTGACGAGTGCCGAAACAGGGCTTGTCATTCCAGCATGGAACCTCGGATTCTGTAGTAAAATTGCTGACAAAAGCGTTGAGCCTGACCGCGGCAGCCCAGAAATAAAATGCAAGTTGCGCACCATGAGTAAACCTTTGCATTACAGTCGATCGATGGTCAACGCGTATAGATGCCACGAGACCGGTTATCTTGTTTCAAATGCCATGGGACCCGCCTCACCCATAGCTCTGCTTCTGCGCACCGTACATGCCGGCATAGAGCCCTTCGAGGGCCAAGAGATCGGCATGGGTGCCCTGTTCGACCACGCGGCCGGCATCCATGACATAGATCCAGTCGGCATGGGTGATGGCGGACAGCCGGTGCGCCACGATCAGGGTGGTCTTGCCTTGCGCCAGGCGGTTCAGCGCGCGCTTGACCTTGTCTTCCGTCTTCTGGTCCAGCGCCGAGGTGGCCTCGTCCAGAAGCAGGATCGGGGATTGCCGCAGGAAGGCGCGGGCGATGGCGATGCGCTGTTTCTGACCACCCGACAGCTGGCTGCCCTTGGGGCCAAGCGGCTTGTCGCCGCGCGCATCCATCAGGTCAGCGATCTCGGCGGCCTCGGCGGCAGCGCGCACCTCGTCATCGGTGGCGTCGGGGCGCACGTAGCGGATGTTGTCCCTGAGCGAGCTGTTGAAGATCACGATGTCCTGCGCCACGACCGAAAAGGACGAGCGCAGCGCCTTGATCCTGAGGTCGCGGATCGGGGTGCCGCCAATGGTCACGCGCCCCTCTTGCGCGTCATAAAGCCGGGTCAGCAGGCTCAGCACCGTGGTCTTGCCCGATCCGGTTGCGCCCACGATGGCCGACACCTTGCCACCCTCAAAGCGCATCGAGAGATCCTCGAAGAGCGCGTGATCGCGATCATAGCAGAAGGTGACGTTCTCCAGCGCGATGTCGCCCGCACGGTCGAAATCCTCATGCGCGTCGGGTGTGTCGGTGATGGACGGGGTTTCCCGGTACAGGCTGCGGATGCCATCCAGAAGGATCAGGTTCGCCTGCAGTTTCGCAAAGAACCCTGCCAGCGTACGCGCCGGATCGAAGATCAGTGCAAGACCCAGCAGATAGGCGATGATCCCGGCCCCATCGAGGCCGAAATCGCCTGAGAGCACCATGTAGCCGCCGCCCCCGATCACCAGCACGTAGACAAAGGCCGCCATCATGTCGATCGCCGGCATCACCAGCGCCTGCGCCGATTGCAGCCGGATCGAGATGTCGCGGATCTGGTCCGTGGCGCGGACGAGCCGCGCGCGCTCGACCGGTTCCTGCCCCGCGATCTTCACCGTGCGCATGCCGCTCGACATCTCGTCGATGCCGGTCATGTAGGCCCCAAGCGCGTTTTCCGCCGTGGACTGGATGTGCTTGATGGTCGAGGAGACGTGCTGCAAGAGCAGCAGGATCGTCGGCAGGATGATCAGCGCCGCAGTGAAGAGCAGCGGCGACTTGTAGATCAGATAGCCCGACACGATCAGGATCGTCGCAGCATCCCGCACCGCGTTCACCGTGGCCTGCCCCACGAACTGGCTCAGCCCTTCGGCCTGATTGACCAGCCGCAGGATCAGTTCGCCCGACTGGGTCCGTTCGAAAAACGCCAGATCAAGGGTCATCAGGTGATCGATCAGATCCCGGCGCATCTGCATCACGGCACCCGAGGCAAGCCAGACCGACAGGCGCGGAATGAGATAGGACATCAGGGCCCGCGTCGAGAAAAGCGCAAAGACGATGCCGCAGACCCGCACCAGATCGGACAATGCGCCGCTTTCGAAAATCACCCGGAGACCGTCTTCGGTCAAGGCCAGGAATTGCTGGTAGACCACCCCCTGAACCGTGATCATCCCCAGCACGACAAAGAGCCAGGGCGTCTTGGATTTCAGGTAATTGTGCCAGAACCAGGCAATGTTGGCCCGGTCCAACGGGCTGAACATGGGCCGTTTTTCGCGTCGCTGCCCATCGGGTCTGCGTCTTGAGAACGGATTGGACACGGTCATGCAAGCACCTGGGTTGATCTTGTGGCGTCATCTACAGGCAAACGCAGGGCGGGTCAGCACGTCAATTTGACCTGCAAGCGGCCTGCTGCCGGGCCGAAGAGAGGTGTGGAAGGCTTCACGGGCTCCTTCCGTGGGCATGATGGGCTGTCTCTAAGGGTGTTGTTTCCAAATGGTCTGGAGCTTCGCCCAAAGAGTATCGGAAATAAAAAGTAGCCAAATAAATTTAAAGATACATTATAATTTCTTTATTACAGAAAAATTCACACTAATAGTTAGAAATAAATGAAATAGGATAGGATATTGAAAATAAAGAAAGAAATTTACAGCCCAATGGTGTGGGGGCTGGAAAGAGAAATTAAATCTATTAAAGTAGAATTGAATTTTGTTAAATCGGGTTGGAAATGATGAGATCCATTCTGGCATATCGGGCGGCGTGCGGGGGCAAATTGGCTGACCTGCAGCCCATGTCCGATGAATGTGGAGATGCAACGGATGTGGCGCAGATGAGAAAACATCCTGCCTTGAGGCTCCGCCATCAATCTGCCTTGGAAAAGGGCCTCCTTGCCGCGCTCGGGAAGGCCACGAACCGCTGTGCGGTGTCATCTGTCACGCTGGCGCTCCGCAAGGTTGGTGGGGAGGACTTGGTTCAGGAGGGGGTGTCGGTCTCTCCCAAAAACTGGAGATGTGCGTGGAAGCATTAATTCACAAGGTCGCCCTTACCCGATTGGATTTGGACCCGCATTCTGCAGGTGTCTCACCGGGAGACCATGTCTTTCTTGTGTTCGAAGCCGACGAGAGGGTTGCTGCCTACGTCACTCTCCCGTCGCGTCTGCCATTTGGCTGGGGCAAGCGGCGCCCGAAGCGTCTTGGATTGCTTGACCCGCAATCCTCTCGCATGTTGGTGCCTGCGCTGGAACGGCAGGCCAATCTTCGGGTGCGCGTGGTTGAGATCGAGTTTCCCCATCTCAACCCAAACAGGTTGAACACGGTGTACATCTCTGTTTGGGGCAACCCGTCTGATCTCATTCCGAGAAAACATCCCATGGCCCAGATATTCTCAAAAAGTCGCATAAATGAGCCCATGCCGAGCCCACCCGGATCCCAAGGGCAGGGATCGATATGATTGTTTTGATGACCTGAACATGCAAAATCAGTCTAAGCCTGTTGCAACCTTGAACTGTGTTCCGTGCGGTCAAGGCCTTCGAAACCTTCGTTCCGAAGAAAAAAGCGGTATCGACCCACGAGGTCTTCACACCCAACACCAGTCACAGACCGTATGTCCTGTGCAGCCCGCATGTGTCAGTGGGGATGTTGCTCGAAGGGACCCCGCTTTCATGCAGATGCAGAGCAAGCGGAGCATCTCGTCATGTCCTCTGCGCTGGCATCGGGTGATGATCCGGACAGCCTGGCAAGCCTGGGTTCTGGTTCGGTGCGCGATCAATGCTGCTTGGAGCCACAAATCGCACAAGTCCCGGTTCACTTTGATGGAGACACGTTCGTGACCGAAACCATCACGATGGAATACCTGTCGGGCCAGATTCTGGCCCAAAATACCTTGATCCACGTCCTGTTCGGCGAGTGCGTGATTGACAATCCGGACGAAGCGTTTGCGTTGCGTGACGCGCTGACTGCGGCGCTGCGAAACGTACGTCGGAGCAGCGATGCGTCTGGTGATGAGCAGTTGGGATGCATCGAAACGCTTGAAGCGGCCATCGAAGCCCTTGAGTGCATGCGGTTGGATCCCGGGCGCAAATGACATTTGCCGGCCGATTTTCCACATGGACCGGTGCCAGAGGACACCTGTGCATACCAATGATCAGCCTTGCAAGGCGATCTGAGAAGGGCAGGCTGGTCTGCCCGGAACAGAACCGCAAGCGCGTGCATGTGTTGGTGCAGGGCGTACCAAGGACTGGCAGGTTGCATGTTGGCACTCTGTCTCAGCCTGTCCAGACCGCTGTCGGTGGATCAGTCAAAACTCGGGGTGGACGGTTCGCCAGTCTGACACTGCCCCATTCATGCCGCGAGATGTCGGCTCGACAGTTTCGCGGCCCGCAAGCCGCCATCCCGTCGATGGTCTGGAGGCAGCTGGCTGGAGGGGTGTTTGTTCTGGAAGTCATGGTCCGCCCTGGTGTTGCGGCCGCTTGGCTTTTGGGCTTGCCGGTCCTCTTTTTGCGGGGCCTGATCTCCGGATTTGCAGAGGTCCCACTGTCCGCGTCGTGGTTTTCGGCAGCCTGTTGCGCAAGGGGGCGGCCTGGAGGGACAAGATGACATGAACGTCGACATATCCGGACAGATCCAGTCCTCAGACTATCGACTGCAGTTTTGCACACATGGCTTATTTGCCCCCAACCAGCAGAGGGACATCCATCAACGTGTCGGAGACAATTCATTGACCAAATCTATCAGTACCGAATATCTGCACGGCCAGGTGATGGCTCAGAAAATCCTGATCCATGTCTTGTTGGGGGAAAGGGTGATTGCCGATCCAGATGATGGGTTTGCACTCTACCATATGCTGGCGGCGGCGCTTCAGGCCACCCGCCGTGGCAAGGACATCTCGGATGATGCAAAACAGGGCTGCATCAAGATTCTCGAAGAGGCGATCAGTGCTCTCGAATTCATGCGATCCGATCCTGCGCGCATTTGACCTGCCTTGAAAACCGCAGCGACACGATCATCATGCCCCATTCGAAATATCATATCGACTACCTCAACGATTTGTTTCAGGCCTTGCCGCAAGGCAATTTGCCGATGAACCTGAGCGAATATGATGGGTTTGCGACCGGCATTCTTGTCTGCCCTGTAGATATCGAGCCTTCTGAGTGGTTGCCTCATGTGTGGGGCACGACTCGAGATGGTCATTTTCCGGACCAGCGGACGGCCGAGGGCACCATCGATGCCTTGCTTGCGCATTTTGAAGTTGTTGCCGCCGATATGGCCACGTTGAGCCAGATACAACCCATTTTTGGAGGTATCGGCGCAAGCACGCCATTTATATGGGAGCCCTGGATCGATGGTTTCATGCGTGCCGCTCTGCTTCGACCCGTGGCATGGCAGGAATTTTTCGAGCAAGCCGATGAGGCTGTGCAGAGCATGATGTCGTTTTTACAGACGCTGCACGACATCTATACCGGCAAAAGCGCGCTGACGCGCGTAGAAATTGATGCGATAGACAGTGCTGCATGTGACCTCATCCCGTCATGCATCCTGCATATCGCACGGCGATCCCGGCCTGATCGGAGTTTGCCTCAAGCGGCCAATGCGTCGAACAAACCTGGCAATTTGGCGAGCCGGTCACCTGATCCGGATTGGTGACATTTGTGACTTTGGATGGCTCGCCCGCCTTTCGAGTGTAACCGGTCGGTTGTTACCGCGGTGATTGGGCCTTGATGCGGGCGACGAGTTCTGCGTCGTGGACGAAGTCGTCAAGGAATTCGTGCCAGCTTTCGGTTGTAATACGGGCGTCCCTGAGCATGTCGGTCAGTTCTTCGAT
>JASBTX010000023.1 GCA_030148225.1 Paracoccaceae bacterium | reverse complement strand
TCGTCTATGAACATGATCATCTCTTCCGTAGGCGGTCGAGGTCCGCCGCCGCGAAAAAAGCTGAGGCCTTACGCAGAATGTCATTGGCCTGGCGCAGCTCACGGACTTCGCGCTGAAGCTCTTGCATCTGCGCCCGCTCAGACAGCGTCAAACCCTCCCGATCCCCGGTCTCAACCGCCTGCTTGTTGACCCAGTCCCGAAGCGTTTCGGGGCTGCATCCTATCTTCTGCGAAATTGATCTGAAGCACTCAGATCGCGTCTTATAATCCGCTTCATTCTCAAGCACCAAACGCACTGCGCGCGCCCGAACTTCTGTCGAAAAACGGTTCCCTGAATTTCCTTTGGTCATGACTTACCTTCCAAGCTTCATGCTCTCCGGTAAACCCGGTCTGGTTCACACCCTCGTACCTGGTACATCTCTTCGGCGGCCTGATAATCTGCCTCAAGATCCCCGTAAGAGATCGGCCATCCGGGCGTGCTGCCACCGGGATGCTTGACCGCGCCAAAATCAGAGGACCGATAGCGGATCAGGGCCGCGCCGTAAAACTTGGAATTGCCGCCTACATTGTAGTAATTTCCCGGGCTGAATGGCTGATCCCGTCCGTCCAGCCAAGCCTCATCCGGGCGAAAGACCCCTTCGCCAAATATCGCAGCAGCATCGCGATCCAGACGCGAAGCGCGCAAATGCTGCCCCCTCTCCAGGATCACGATCCGACGGCCAGTCGGCGCCAGCGCCGCCGCCAACGTCGCCCCACCCATGCCAGACCCGATGATGACGATATCTGCATCCATCAGGGGACAATCCGCATTTCGGTTTCAGGGTCAAAGGCGACAGCCTTTTCCATGTTCACAGCGAACGGGAAGTCCGCTCCGGGACGTACATCAGCATCCGAGCGCATCCGGGCAATCACATCTTTGCCGCCCAGCGTCATCGTGACGAACGTATCGGAGCCCGCAGGTTCAGTCACCACAATCCGGTTTGTCATCTGGGCGATGTTCGTTGACTTACGATCAGCCGCATCCTCATCCGTGATCGTCTCGGGCCGGATTCCCAGCATGATGTCACGACCATCCCAGGCCGCCAGGTTGTCCTGACTGAAGGGCAAAGACACCGTTGATCCGTCATGCAAACCAACGCGCGCGACAGGCTTCCCCCCTTCAATGGCAACCTTCGCGGGCACGACGTTCATCGCGGGCGAACCCATAAAGGTGGCTACAAAAATATTGGCTGGGCTGTCGTAGATTTCTTGCGGCGTGCCCAACTGCTGGACGTAGCCGCCATACATGACCGCAATACGGGTCGAAAGCGTCATGGCTTCGATCTGGTCATGGGTCACATAGACGATCGTCGTACCCAGCTTTTGGTGCAGCTTCTTGATCTCGGTGCGCATGTCGACACGCAACTTGGCATCCAGGTTCGATAGGGGTTCATCGAACAGAAACACATCGGGATTGCGAACCAAGGCACGGCCCATTGCCACTCGCTGGCGCTGCCCGCCAGACAAAGCCCCGGGCTTGCGATCAAGAAGCTGCTCGATCTGCAACAGCTCGGCCACTTCCTTCATTGCCTTGTCCCGCTCGGGTTTTGGAACGCCGTGCATTTCAAGACCAAAAGTGATGTTCTGGCCAACCGTCATGTTCGGATAAAGTGCATAGCTCTGGAACACCATCGCGATATTGCGCTTTGACGGGTGCACCCCGTTCATCACTTTATCCCTGATGCGGATCTCTCCGCTTGAGATGTCTTCCAGACCTGCGATCATGTTCAGCAAAGTAGACTTGCCACACCCCGATGGACCGACGAAGACAAGGAATTCGCCTTCTTCGACCGAGATGTCGACCTTATGCAGAACTTCCACCGCCCCATAGGATTTGGTGGTGTTGTCGATATCTAGGAATCCCATGTCCATCGCTCCGTATCTTTGATGGGGCGCGCCAGACGTGGCGCGCCCTTTGAGTGCTAAAGTGCCAGTTCGACCGCGTCAGCGAGCTGATCCGCAGCCTCCTCTGGTGTCATGTCAGTGTTGAAGAATTCGGTGATTACATCCGTTGCGGCACCAACAACGCTCGCCTGCGCAGCATGAGTCCCGGCAAATGTCGGGACAGCTGTGCCTGCCGTGTCCGACGCCGAGAAGTCCGCAGCCGCGGCTTGAGCGCAGGCGTCGAGCGCGGACATGTCCGCATCAACACGTGCGGGGATCGCGCCTTTTGCCTTGTTGAAGGCGACCTGAACATCTGGCTCCATGATCGCGCTCGCCAAAGTCGCCTGCGCCTCCGAGCCTTCCTCATCAGGTTGTGCAAAGAAGCTCAGAGAGTTTACCAGATAGACAAACCCGCCATCGCCAGTTTTCGGAACCGGGATACAAGCGAAATCCTCGCCCGGGACCTTGCCTGCATTGGTGAATTCGCCTTTGGCCCAATCTCCCATGATTTGCATCGCGGCTTCGCCATTGATGACCATGGCAGTGGCAAGGTTCCAGTCGCGGCCAGAGAAGTCTTCATCGACCATGCCGCGAATTTCAGCCATCTGCGTGAATACGGATTGCATCGTTTCAGACCTGAGCGCATCCAAGCTGAGATCGACCAATGCCGTGCGATAGAAGTCAGCGCCGCCGACACCCAAAACCAGGGCTTCAAACATGTAGGCTTCTTGCCAAGCCTGCCCGCCATGCGCGATTGGAATGATCCCCGCTTCCACAAAGCGCGGCGCAAGTGCGTTGAATTCGTCCCATGTCGTTGGGTATTCAGCACCAATCCTGTCGAATGCGGCTTTGGACGCCCAGATCATATCAGTCCGGTGGACATTTGTCGGAGCGGCGACATATTTTCCGTTGATCTTGTTAAGGAACGTCTGAAAAACCTCGCGTGCTGAGCGGTTTGAGATAGACTGACGGGGACGACAATGGAGCCTCGCCGATGCCCAAGCAGCCCGCCTTTCCCGGCCTCCGCCACGCGATGAAGAAGAAGCAGACGCGGCGTG
>JASBTX010000005.1 GCA_030148225.1 Paracoccaceae bacterium | reverse complement strand
GCATAGATGTCCGAGACCGGCGTGTTGTCCCGTGGGGTCTCGAGACTGGTGAAGGTAAGCGGAACGGCGGCGTTGGTTTTGGTCTTGGATGCAGCGACCGCTGCAACAGGCCGCTTGCGCGTGACAGGCACTGGAACGACCCTCCCCGCGTGAGGGCTCATCGCCGCCCTTTGGGCGAGACGCGCCTCGGGCCGAATCGCAGCCACGGCGTCGACATATGCCAAAGCGTCGTCCAGATCCCGCACCGTGGCGCGGATGAACTCACCACCCTCCGGCACCTTGTCGAAGATCATGAGCTGGGTTTCCACAGAGGTGCCGAGCTTGCGATAGTCCTGTCCCGGTATCGTTAGGGCCAGGCGCGGCGTCAGGAGGCCGCAGGCACGGGACCAATGCGCGGCATCGCGTTCGGGCGCGAATCCCGGGGGCATGATCGCCACCAGCCGCCCGCCGGGTGCCAGGCGCTTTGCAGCAGCGATGAGATGCTTGGCGGCGATGTGCTTGTCTCGGGAGCGGTCGACCGAGGAGGCGAAGGGCGGGTTCATCACCACGACGTCGGGCAGAACCGGCGTCTGCAGCAGATCATCGATATGCTCGCCGTCATGGCCCGTCACCTCGCCGCCGAAAACCGCGCGCAGGAGGCGCTGGCGAAAGGGGTCGATCTCGTTGAGCAAAAGCGTGGCACCGGCCCAGGCGGCAAAAGCGGCCAGTGCACCGGTGCCCGCCGAGGGCTCCAGAACGGTCTCGCCCTTGCGGATCGCTGCAGCCCGCACCGTCAGGGCCGCGAATGCCAGCGGCGTGGAAAACTGCTGCAGCCGGATTTGCTGCTCTGAGCGGCGGGTTTCCGTCAGGAGCCGAGAGGCAAGGACCTTTGCGGTAGCGAGGTCACCTGCTGCGATGTTCCCACGCTGCAGCATCTGGACTGCCGCGGCCTGCATCAGGTCGTAGGCCATCCGCCAGTCCCAGGCACCGCCGGCATCGCTGCCATGAAAGGTCTCGCGCATGATGCGCGCGAGCGCTGAACTGCGCAGGGGTTGGTAGTCGATCTCCATGCCGATTTGCGCCAGCGCAGAGGCGAGATCAGCGTTGGAGATTGAGAGAGCCGGGTTGGCCGTTCTGGGTTTGGACATGGGGATTTTCCTTTGGATCAGGGTCTGAGTTCCAAAGGACAAAAGCCCACTTTCGCTTTTCAGGGTGATGAGGTCAGACCGCGCTGACCTCCAAGACTTGGTCAGGACTTGGGTTCGACCTGCCGCTTCGCATCAATCAATGCCTGTGCGGCCCGCATCACCTGAACCTGAGATGTTCCCGAGCGTGCATCCTCCAGAGCGGCCTGTACCTTCATGCTAAACCAAGCGTCATACGAATTCGCTTCAGCGGCCACGGAAACGCTCCTCAAAACCCATATCCAATAGCTTTCCAAGGTCGTCGGGCACGTCTGCAAAGCGCACCGCAATTGGGAAACGGTGCCCCGTCAGGTCAGTCGCGCATTGCCCTTCGAGATCGAGGTGCTGACCACCCTTTCCCCTTTCGTCCATCGCGCTTTCTCCGACCTTATCGTTAGCCATTACTTCATCATTCCGCGTGGCGTCGTAAACGGCAAGGCCATTGTGATCACATCAAGTCGCGCAACTTGGGGATCGAATGCCGGAGGGGGCACAATCATACGTGAAGCTCGAAGCCGCCGTTCATTGGAAGCGCGGCGAAATCTGACTCTGAGCCCATACCGGAAGTCTTCAAATTACGCTGCGCGCGCACGCAGCGCGAAAATTGCTGCGACAGCGTAGATCCCCATGCCGCTTTGCCGCAGGAAAAGCGGTCATTGATGCGCGCTGCAGCGGTAACGACGAGCGCAAGGATCAAGTCGCGGGACAAAGCTGCCGATTGTTTTCTGTGACCAAAGGTCCGCTTTGTGCGCTACGCAACCGAAACGAAAAGCACCAAGGCCGGGAAGTGGTCGTTCGCCGCCGACGTGACATGTCTGGCTGCAAGTGGCGAAGCGGACATTCAAACCGGTGCAATTTTGAGGATTTTGCTGCATCGATGCAAGTCGTCCTCGAACCCATGAGTAGTAGGCTGCGTGATGCAATGACGGCCACGACACTACTCGTTCCAACAATAGCCTACCTGCGTTGACATCTTACGGTTGCTGAGAAGTCGGCGCACGCGTCTTTGCATAGCAATATCCTTCCACTAAGCTCGCTGCGTGAAGGCTCTAGATCAATTGCGGAGATCGTTGTGATAAAAGTGACCGATGGTGAGACGGTTCTGGAGTTCAGGTTTGACGATCTGCTCCGCTTTCACGGTACCCGCAGCATTTGCGGACTAACGGTCGCCTATAAGGTGATGGAAGCGGCATGGGAGGCGATCTGGCAGGGTGACCCGCCGACTCGGGAATCGTTGGATGTCGCAAGTGCCTTTCCGGGGCCTGGGACCCGTGACGGATTTGAAATGGTCACAAGGGCGGTGACGCGCGGTACCTATGAAGTTTTGACGGATGTTGCACCTAGTGATCTGGTCGCCGAAGCGGCGAAAGGAGCATATTTCTTTCGGTTGTCCGATGGTCAGCAGATTATTGAACTTGGTCTGAAGCCGGGAATGTTGCCTGAGGAATTCATTCCAAAAAGGCGAAAGATGGCGCGAGGGGAGGCGACCGAAGATGAGGCTGCAGATTTTCGATCACTGCAATTTGCGTTCTCGGACAAGTTGCGCGGCCTGGCGCCGAAAGAGGCAGTCAACGTCATTGATATAAGGCCGGTCGTTCAATGACGGGATCGCTTCCCGTTCTTTTTGGCAAGTTCCTGTCGCCCTATGTCCGTCGTGTCGGTGTCACGATGCATGTCCTTGGCATGCCGTTCGAGCGTTCGGTGATTTCCGCCATAGACGACGAGGCGAAACGGGAGGCCGTCAACCCCGTGGGACGAGTTCCCGCCCTCAGCCTGGTTTCGGGCGAGGTGCTGATCGATAGCGTGGCGATCCTCGATTATCTGGACGAACTGGCGGGGCAGGATCGAGCGTTGGTGCCGCACTCGGGAAAGTCGAGGCGCGATGCGCTGCAGTCGCTCGCGATTGCAACGGGCGCCATTGACCGCGCGATGACCGCCAACGCCGAACGCCGCCGCGCGGATCCGGACGCAACGCGGATCGAAAGGTTGCTACGGCAATGCCGCCAGGGGTTCGACGTTCTGGAGGAAAGGCTTCACGGAAGGCGCTTCTTTAACCGTGACGCCTTGCAGCAAACCGACATCACCGCAGCGATTGGATTCCGGTTCGTCAACCACATCTTTCCTGGTACTCTGCCGGACGGTGAACTACCGGCGCTTTTAGAACTGTCGCGCCGATGTGAAGAGATGGAAGCATTCCGATTGGCCGAGATCGAAGAGCCTTGAGCATCGGTCTGGTATCTGTTGACGCGCCCAAGCGCTTGTTGTCTCATACTTTTCAATAAAGGGGAGGGAATTCAGTGAAATCACTTGCTTTCGCCGCAGCGCTTGCATCTGCGGCCAGTTGGGCAATCGCCGATCCGATCAGCTTTGAGGATCAGCGCGAGCGGACAGTCACACTCGACGGCGAGGCCGAGCGTGTCGTGACTATTCCGATCCCGGCGGCGTCGATGTTCATCGCTGTCGACGGCGGTACGGATCGGTTGGTCGGCATGCATCAACTTTCCAAGACTGCCATCAAGGGGCGAATCCTTGAGCGTTTCTATCCAGATGCGCTGGCCATTCCGTCGAACATCACCGGCAAGGGGTTCAGCTTTGTGCCGAATGTCGAAGAGTTGTTGGCGCTTGAGCCGGACCTTGTGTTCCAGTGGGGCCACCTGAACGACGATATCATCGATCCCCTGGTCAACGCGGGGCTGAACGTCGCGCTGATCAAGATCGGACAGGAGGCCTTTACCCGCAAGTGGCTGACGATCATGGGCGAGGTCACCGGCAAGCCTGAGAAGGCCAAGGCAATGATCGACTGGCGTGACGATGTGATGGCGGAGTTGCAGGCCGCAACCGCCGGTATCGCCGAGGGCGACCGCCCCCGTACGCTTTACTTTATGAACTATCTTTCAAGCCTGCGTGTGGCGGGCGGCAAGTCCTACAACAACTTTTACATTGATCTGGCGGGCGGCAAGAACGTGGCCTCAGAACTTGGAATGTTTGTTGAGGTTGGCATCGAGCAGATCATCTCATGGGATCCGGAAGTTATCCTTTTGAACGGTTTCGAGGCCAAGCTGAGCCCGAAGGACGTCTACGACAATCCGCTTTTGGCTGATGTCTCGGCCGTCAAGAGCCGCCGTGTCTACAAGATGCCGCTTGGCGGGTACCGCTGGGATCCGCCCAACCAGGAAAGCCCGCTGACCTGGCTTTGGCTTTCAATGGTGCTGCATCCCGACAAGTTCAATTGGGACATGGCCGACCGGATCAACCGCAACTACGAGTTCATTTATGGTCAAAGCGTCGATGCGGATGACGTTCGCAACATCCTGCGCTTTGACATGAACGCGGATGCAGCCAATTACGACATCTTTGCGGATGGTTAGGCGGGGGCGGTGAGCCTCGTCGATGAAACCTCGACCCCGGCCGCGAAGCGGCGGCTGGGGCTTTGGACTACCCTTCTGAGCCTCCTTGCGGCAAGCGTGCTTTTCTCGCTTGGGATCGGTCGCTTTGGCGTGTCCGTCAGCAATGTGGTAAGCATCCTTCTGGGCAACGTCCTGCCACTGGAGCCGACATGGCAACCGGTCGAGGAACGGGTGGTTGAATTGATCCGGATGCCGCGCATCCTGATCGCGGGGCTTGCGGGCGCGGGGCTTGCCGTGGCCGGTGCCGCCCTGCAGGGGGTGTTTCGGAACCCGCTGGTCGGGCCCCAGATCATCGGTGTTTCTTCCGGCGCGGCGTTTGGCGGTGCCTTCGCCATTCTGGTCTCGGAAAGCCAGGTGCTGTTGATCGGGTTTGCCTTCGGGTTCGGAATGCTGGCCATGCTGGTGGTTTACGGGATCAGCCGCCAGCAGGGCCGCGCCTCGATCCTGATGCTGGTACTAGCGGGGATCGTGACCAGCGCGTTCTTCTCGGCGCTTGTTTCGATCACCAAGTTTGTCGCTGATCCGGATGACAAATTGCCCGCGATTGTTTTTTGGCTAATGGGCAGTTTCGCTTCGGCTAGCTATGACAAGGCTTTGCTGATTGGCCTGCCCGTCGCGCTCGGCTCGCTTGTGGTGTATCTGATGCGCTTTCAGATCAACGTCTTGTCGCTTGGCGATGAAGAGGCGCAGTCGCTTGGACTGAAGGTCGAGCGCACGCGCTGGATCGTGCTGATCGCCGTCGCGCTGATCAGCGCCGCGGTGGTTGCGGCCGCGGGTATTGTCGGATGGGTCGGGTTGGTGATCCCGCATTTTGCGCGGATGTTGACGGGGCCGGACCACAAGGTTTTGATCCCTGCGGCGGCCCTGATCGGGGCGATCTATCTAATCCATGTCGACAACGTCGCGCGTGCCTCGATAGCCGCCGAGATCCCGGTAGGCATCATCACTGCGTTACTGGGCGCGCCGGTCTTCGCCTATTTGCTGCGGCGCGCGGCCAACAAGGGGTGGTCGTCGGAATGATCCGGGTCGAAAACGCCGCCTTCCGCTTCCGCGAGGACTGGGTGTTCCGAGGGGTGAACTTTACGCTGGAGCGCGGTCAGACCGCTGCCATCCTCGGCCCTAACGGGCGAGGCAAGACCACGCTTTTGAAGTCGATCGTGGGATTGCTGAAGCTGGCGGAAGGCCGGGTCGAGACCCATGGACGGATCGGCTATGTCGCACAGAAGAACGACATGTCTTTTTCCTATCGGGTCCTTGATATCGTGGTCATGGGACGCGCGACCCATGTGGGGATGTTCCGGACGCCTGGGATTGAAGACTACCAGATCGCGCGCCTTACGCTTGACCGGCTTGGGATTGGTGGCTTCGCGGATCGTATCTATACCCAGCTATCGGGCGGCGAGCGACAGCTTGTGATGATCGCCCGGGCCTTGGCCTCGGAGTGCGAAATCCTGATCCTCGACGAACCGACCTCGGCGCTCGATTTCTCGAACCAAGCGCTTATTCTCGGGATACTCGGGCGGATCGTATCCGAAGACGGTTTGACCGTTTTGATGACCACCCATGTGCCTCAGCACGCACAGCATTTGGCCGACACCGTCTTGCTGATGCACGGACCCGAGCGTCAGGATTGGGGTCTGGCGCATGAGATGCTGACCGAGGCACGGCTTGAGGCTCTTTATGGGGTCCCTGTCAAAGCGCTGGACGTTGAAAACCACGGCAGGACCGAGACAGCATTGGTGCCACTTTTCAGTTAAGATGCCGATTTCTTTCAAAGAAATCGGACCGGAGATTTCTAAGGTTTCCGGCTCTCCAATCCGTTGAATGTCTCTAGCACCTTGATCACCATATCCACGGCACGCGGCAGGGCGGCTTCGACGGATGGATGCATGGCAGTGTCGAAGCTGTCGGGATCAAAGGGCTGGCAGCCGATGATCCGCACCAGCGGCGGAAGCGCGCCCACGGATTGTGCCAGGGTCAGGGCGCGCACCGGGGTAGCGTAGTGAACATCCGCAAAGAAATCGCGGCGCTCGCGGTCGCTCATGTCGCCGGCCTGAGGCAATTCGGGTTCGAGCAGCCAAAGATCGCCAGGTTTGCCGCCTCGGTCGAAAGCATCGAACAGGATCAACGCGGAATAGCCGCGCATCAGTTCCTGCACCAGATGGATGCCACCGATCCCGGTTTGCTGCACTTCGCAATCGCGGGGCTTGCGCGGGTCTTGGGCCAGCATCTGCGCGGCCCGAACACCGAAAGCATCGTCGCCCTTCAACTCGTTCCCGACGCCCGCAACCAGCACGCCCAAGTCAGAACGCCGGAAGTTTGGCTTCAAAAGGCACGCCAAAGCCGATCATCCGGCGGCCGTCTTCCTCTACCCTCACAGGAAAGCACTCAAGCGCGGAACCGCCGCCCAACTTCTTGCCGCTGCGGATGTCGAACGAGCAGCCAGGCCCGTTCGGGCAATGCCACATGACGCCGTCGAGCCGCCCGTTTTCGAGTGAAACGCTGTGGTCCGGGCAATCGCCCGACAGCGCGTAATCCACCCCCTCCAGACGGAGCAGAAGGACGTTACCTTCTTCCAGAGTGCAAAGATAAGCCGTGCCCTCATTGGCCAGGGCATCAGGCGGCGCCGGAGACCAATGGGGCGGTTCGGCGGGGATAGCCGCGTTCACGCCCGCATCACGAGTGGCGAGGTTGGGGATATCCTCGCCGACAAAATCCCAGACCTTCTGACAGCCAGGCACCTCTGGCGGCAAAAGATCGTACATCCCCATCAGCGAGTTGATCGCCGGATCGGTAATCACCTGTTCCAGTACGCCTTCCTTGAAGAGCCGCACCAGGCGGTGCAGCGCTTCGCGGTGAACCGCGTCGATCCCGGCCATGGCGGCGAAGACCCTGTCACGGGTTTCGGCGTCCTCGATTTCGTCCAGCGCGCCAAGCATGGCCGCCGTCTGAGCCATGAGGTCCTGCCATTCTTCATTGCTGCGATAGCCGACTAGCGGCTGGTCATCGGCTATGGTCGGGTCCTGGCTCAATGGTGATGATGCTCGTGATCGCAAACCTCATCGCCATCGCAACAGCCCGCATTGCATTCGCCATGGGTGCTTTGCTGAAACTCGGTGAAGCTTTCGTAGAACATCACGCCCGCCTTGCGCTTGCCGCCGCTGCTGAAGCGATAGAAGTCGCCCTCGCGGGTCAGGGTCCCGTCCTCGGCAAGTTCGGCCATTACTTCGGTCACGATGTCAAAATCGTTCTGCAGGAATGGCATCACGGATTGCGGATTGAACCGGTCGCCAAAGCCTTCACCCTGGTACCAATAGCAGATCTGCAGAACGTCCTCACGGACAATCATCCTGTCCAGCGCGTTCGTGTCTTTCGCATCGCTCATCAATCAGCCTCCCGCGGCGTTCGCCACGTGGGTTTCCGCAAATGACCGCACCGGGCAGAGCATGTCCGCTGTCTTGTCGGTCACGGTTGAATTCTGCGCATCCACGCCCTTCATTGCAAGCGTGGTGACCTGCGCGACCAGCTTTTCGCGTATCTTGTCCGGCGCATAGCCAAGCTCGATTTCAAGTTTCTCGGGACTGGCGCGGCCCTCGTTCTCGGCCATCACAAGGCGACCGAAGGTGTCAGGGGCAAGGTCGGCTTCGACCGTGAAGCACTCGCTAGGCCAGACGTCGAAATAGCTGCCGATCATCAGCGTGTTCTCCAAATCGACGATGCCGGTCACCGCCTCATAGACCCTTTCCTGCACCTTGGCTTCGGGTTGGTGTCCGCCGCGCCAGCGGTACGCAGCGACAGTCCCTGGCGCGGCGCTCTCTGCTGCCAACCCGACCAGAACGATCCGGTCGGGTCGCTCAAGCTCGCCGTCCTGGAACCTTTGCACCACATGGACGGGGCTCCAGGTGAAATTCTCAACCGAGACGTGAGGCGCGTCCTGAAGGGCCGCTTCCAAGTCGCGCATCAGCTTCGGGCCAAGCGGGTAGCTGTCGACAACCGCCGAATAGCCGACAATCCCGATCGTCACGCGCGGTTGAGCCATGATGCGTCCTCAGTCGATCCCGCAGGCGCAGGTGGTGACTTCGCGAGTCACGACGCGGTCCGAGCCTTCAACCATCACATGGGTCGTACACGGCATGCATGGGTCGAACGAGCGCAGCGCCCGCAGGATGTCGATGCCCTGGAAATCCTTTTCGTCGTTGAAGGCCGTTTCAATGATCGGCGTGTTCATCACCGCGCGCTCATAGGGTCCGCCTTCGCCCCAGGGCGTGGCGGGGCAGGCGTTCACGGTCGAGGGCGTCACGATCTGGTAGTTCGCAAGCAGCCCGTCCTTGATCTCGCAATGGTGGCTAAGGAAACCACGACCCGCGCCCCAGAAGCCCGCGCCGATGGCGTGGCCTTTCTTCGGGATCTCGAACGGGGTTGCCACCTTGGTTTCGCCCTGCTTTTGCAGATCGAAGGCGCGGACCAGGTTTTCCAGCGTCACAAGTAGGTTGAAGGCCACAGCATAGGCCCGCGCGCGGTTGCGTTCAAAGGCATTCCAGACATCGGGCACGTGCCATTCCAGATTGGCCGCCGGCAAAGCCTCGCCCTTTGGAATGTTCAGTTTCAGGCTGTGGCCGGTCGATTCGAAGTATTCGCTTTCGGGAATCTTCTGCGCCATGGCGGAAATATAGACCCGTGCATAGGCGCCCGCCTCGAACGTCATCCGGTCCCAAGTGGGGGTGGTCGACCAGCTATAGCGTTCCTTCCAGTTCTGCGCGCCGGGGCGTGGAATGGTGGTCTTGTTCCATGGATGATTGGGGGACAAAGGGTTGCCCAAGGGATCGGTCTTGAACGGATAGTCTTCCCACTTCTCATAGTAGGAATGTTCGACGAACTCTTCGAGGCCGACATTGATGTCGGTCAGCCGCGTTGTGACCAGCTTGCCGTTGACCACGACACCGGGCGTCGACCAGCGCTTTTCCCCCCAGGCGTTGCAGTTCTCGTAAGAGGCATCGTAGTAATCTTCGTGATCCCACTGTCCGAAATCGATCATGGTTGCCGGGATCCGGCCGACCTCTTTGTACTTCGGATCGCAGTCATAGAAGAAGTCGAACACATCATCCCAGATTGCGACGCATTTCTTGGCATAGTCGAAGAATTGCGAGATCTTCAGGTAGAATTCGTTGAAGGTTGTGGTGGTGATCGTTGTTGTGACACCGCCTGGAATGATCGTTTCGGGGTGCGGGTACTTGCCGCCCAAAAGAACGTAGGCCTCGCGCGCGACACGGGTCATGTTCAAGGCTTCCAGGTACAGCTTGCCGGTCAGCGGATTGAGATCGGTCATGATCTCGGCAATCGTTTCGTAGCCGTGCATGTCCTTGCCCGGAGCAGCCGCCGTTTGCGCCTTGTCCCAGACTTCGGGGTTCGTGGCCTTGACGAGCGATTCCGAAAAATCAGGGCCAGACAGCACGAAGAGGTGCAAAGGATTGTCGTAAAGATATTCGCAGCTGAGAAGCAGGTTCCGCACGACGATGCCCAAAGGCGGGGGCTTGATGCCAAGCGCCATCTCGATGGACAGCGCCGAGGCGGTCGAGTGAACACCGCCGCAGACGCCGCAGGCGCGCGACGATATGAAAGCGGCATCGCGGGGGTCGCGTCCGCGCAAGATCACCTCGTAGCCGCGAAAGAGCGTCGCCATTGCGTTGGTCTCAAGGATCTTGCCTTCCTTCAGATCGACGGTTGAATGAAAGGCCAAGGCCCCCGCAACACGCGTCACCGGGTCAAAATCCACATCCGCCAATTGGCCGTTCTTGACCGCGAGTTCCTTCAGCTTGGTTTCGCGCTCTTCCAGCGTTCGGGTCTGGTATTCATACGGATTGCGCACACCTTCTTTCAGGAAGGCATTGCCCTGGTCATCGAACTCGATCGGCAGGTTTTCAAAGCACATGGACGGGTCTTCCTTCCGTTTTCGTTCTTATGTCCGGGTTCCGGCGACTTTGACAATCGCAGCCAGGTTACCATTGGCCGCCAGAAGCGGTGCGACAAGGGCGGTCAGCCCTTCGTTGATCTCGTCTACGCGTCCGTTCAGGGGCCCCGTGTTGTCGCGGATGGCCACCAGCCCACCGGCCAGCGCCTCAAGATGATCGGCGCCGCGCTTCAAGGCAACATATATGCCGATCAGATGGTAGGCGACGACCAGAACGATCAACAGCACGACCACCAGCGAGATGATGCCAAGGGTTGCGATCATGACGGGTCCTCCTCGGCACGTTTGGCCAGCATTCCGGCCACGATGCCGGTTTTTTCCTCGATGGCTGTGGCGACCGGTGCCATGGCAGCGGCGGTCGCCAGAGTGTCGTCAAGTGCCGGAATGGCCTTGGTGTGGCCGACGATCTTGACCCCGGCTTCCAGCATGTCCTCCAGATAGCCCTCGATGGCGCGGGCATTCCTGAGGGCGCGCGAAAGAAGCGCCAGGGCAAGGGGCACGATCACCACGACAACAATGACAAGGGTGACGATCCAGATGGTCAGGGCAAGGGTGCTCATGATCCGCTCTCCTGTGCGACAAGGGCGGAGTGAACCTCGCCCAAAGTTGCGTCCACCGCTGTCAGCCCTTCGGCAATTGCGCCAAGATCGGCATTCAGCGCGGGCGCGGCGGCGGGCAAGTGCGATGTCTCGCGCTCGATGGCCCTGAGACCCAGGCGCAGCTTTGCCAGATAGCTCTCACCAGTTCCGCCGATACTTTCGAGCGCCTCGTTTATCCGAATCAGTGCCGCCGCCACGATGCCAAGGAAAACCAGCGTGGCGAGGCAGGTGATGAATGTCAGCAAGGTGATCATGGTCTAACCCCTGTGCCAAATGCATTTCGGGCAGCTTGGGCAATCCTGCGCATGGTCGCGAATGGCCTCGGCACTGCCAAGGATGCGGCCTGCGCGACCCAGAATGCCCTGCACGTATTCATGCGTTCTATAAAGCACCGCGATGTGGATCGTGTTGTTCGCTACGCGCTGACCATTGGCCCAGACGGTAGCGACCTCTTCATCAATGGCGGCGGCGGTGCGGATGATCTGGATAAGCAGCACCGCGACCACGACGGTAACGACGGCGACAATGATGATTGCGAACCACCAGCTTGCGATTGGATTTGTTCCGTGGATCAGGCCCATCTTGTTCCTCCCTCAAGCCGCGCTGTCGTTTTGGTCATGGCTGACTGCCTGGACGATGGCCGCCGCGTTCTCGTCGATGGCCTGCGCGCCGTCGAGCAGCCCCTTCGCCACCGAGTTCGTCGCCGTCAGAGACCAGACCGAGCGGGTATTCGTGTCGATCTCGGCCACCACGGCGGAGGCGGTTTTCGCCAGCCCAAGGATGCGGCGCGCCTGCATCAGGATGCCGATCAGAAGCGTCGCGACGATGAGAACCACCAGAAGGCCCGCCAGAAATCCGAGTGTCCAGAGTGTCATTCCCGCCCCCTTATTCCGCCGCCATCTTGTCTTGCGCTGTTCCCTTCTCAAGGTAGCGCGACGCCGATTTTTGCAGTTTTTTCTGCCGGTCTGAGCCAGGCGTGAATTCGGTCCCCATCCCCTTCAGCTTTTCATAAAAGAAGCTGACTGCCTTGTCGGTGCGACTGGGTTCACCAACGACATTTGCCCAACCAGATGGCACATGAGCCTCTTCTTTCCAGCGCGGCGTTAGATTGCGACTACGTTGGGTGAATTTCCTAAGATAGGACACAAAGGAACCCGCACCGCGCGAAATATTCGAGGACACAAGTGTTCCGGGCGGGCGTTTGTAGAAGGGTGCGAAAGCGTCCGGAAAGCCGGGCATGGTGCATCCGATGCAAATGCCGCCGGTGTTCATGCAACCGCCGTTGTGGCCGATGGCCCCGCGCGAAACCATGTTGCATTGCACCACGGGGCCCCAGCAGCCCAGCTCGACCAGGCATTCTTTCTGCCCGTATTCATCAGCGAATTTGCCTTCTTCGTAGTTTCCTGCGCGAACACAGCCCCGGTGTACAGTCGACTGGAACATCCAGGCCGGGCGGCCCAACTCGTCAAATTCGGGTAGCGGGCCGACGCCGGCAAGGAACATCAGCACCGAGGCTACGGTTTCTGTGATGTTGTCGCCCAGGGGAGAGCATCCGGGGATGTTGATCGGCGGCAAGCCAAGCGCCGACAAGTAGTCTTTGCCCAGATAGTCCATCACCGACATGGCGTTTGTCAGATTGCCCGAGGCCGCCGGAATGCCGCCCCAGGTCGCGCAGGTCCCGACTGCGATCACCGCAGCTGCGCCGGGTGCCAGGTCGCGCAACCAATGGGCTGTCGGGATCGGCTGGCCGGTTTCGTCATCGGCCCCCATGGCCGACCAATACCCGCCGAAGGCCCCGGCGATATCCTCATCGGCAACCGAGCCTTCCTGGATCACCACATATGGCGCACCCAGCTTGCCGTTCTTGGCGTCGTGATAGGCCTGCATGAACCGATGCCCAGCCGTCACCGACAAGACCGGATGGTGCAACACAACCTTCGGCAGGCCCGGAATGGTTCCGGTGATCAATTGTTCGACCGTCGGATGCTTCGCGCCCACGGCAGCAATCGAGCAACCGTCACAGGACATGCCCGCAAGCCAAAAGGCATGCACCTCCTTGATCGGGCTTTCGTCGATCAGGAAACGCGGGATGTAGTCGCCTTCGCGCGGGACATTGGCTTTTGCACGTTCGCCGTCTTCGGGCATCGCCTTCTCCAGACTTCGGATGTCGTTTCAGTTTTCCGATGTTTAGCAGGTTGCCCCAAGGGCAAGGTCAACGGCTAATTTTCGGTGATCTTGCAGTCGCAGGCGCGGCCCAAAAGAGCGCAGATGCAGTTGCCGGGGCGGTCTCGCGGTGTCGTTGCAAGGCTGAGATAGCGCGAGTCCATGTCCTCGAGTTTCCCTTGCAGAACAACAACTTCCAGCGATACCGCGCTGCGTTTCTCGTCCAGAATGCCCAAGAGGTTACGGCGCAGATCGGCCCTGTCGCCTGCCAAAAGCCCGGCAATCTCATCCAGGGATAAATCGATACGGCGCAGAGCCACCACAAGGCGCGCCGCCGCTTCGGCTTCGGGCGAAAAGCTGCGGTATCCATTCTCGCCGCGGGCCGCAGGTGGCAGAAGGCCGATTTTCTCGTAGTGGCGCAGCGTCTTGGTGGAAACCGACAGGTCTGCTGCCAATTCGCCGATCCGCATGGTGCCTCAGGCCCGCGCGAGTTCGTCAATCGCTGTAGCGACCCGGCGCAGCGACTGAACGCCCGGCGATCCGGGCGCATGGTCGTAGGGCGCCTTTTCCTGCCGTTCGGCTTCGACCATATCGTCGTCCAGCGGCACGGCCCCGATAATCTCCATCCCGTGCTGATCGCAAAAGGTCTGGATCGCTTCCATGTCCGCGTCGTTGCGCACCTTGTTGGCCACGACCTTGATGTGTTTGATCCCCAGTTCCTTGGCGAGAGCCGCCGTCCGCATGGCAGCTTCAAGCGAGCGATAATAGGGTTCCGCCACCACAAGCATCATATCCACATGGCGCGCAGTTCCCCGTCGCAGATGCTCCAGTCCGGCCTCCATATCCGTGACCGTATGGTCGCCGAATGATGTCAATTCGGCGACAAGGCCGCGCACCGCGCGATGCGAAGCGCACATGCAACCCATTCCCGCCGTGCCATGGGCGGGCTGCCCCATGACGATCAGATCCACGTTATCGGCGGCAGGCGACGCATAGGTCGCGATGATCTCTTCGCGCGGGATGGTCGGCACCATTTGCACAACGCCATCGACCTTCTCGCCCTGCGTCATAATCTTGGGCGAGATGTAGGTAATCGCATCGGCCTCGGCCCGCGACATGCCAAGTGTCAGCGCCAGGTTCGGATTGGGGTCCCCGTCAATAGCCAGGATCTTGCGCCCTTCATCAGCGAAGATCCGTGTCAGCGTCCCGGCGATCGTGGTTTTGCCCGAACCGCCCTTTCCGACCGTGGCTATTTTCATCGCGTCCTCCCGTTGATAGTGTCGACTCTGAAACTGAAGGGAAACTCCCAATTGAGCAAGCCCACAGTCGACCGGCTGCCCTTGACCCTGCTGACCGGATTTCTGGGGGCGGGCAAGACCACGTTTCTGAACAGATACCTGAAAACGGATGCCGGTGCCGGCACCGCTGTTCTGGTGAATGAGTTTGGGGATGTCGATGTCGATGGCGCGATCATTGGAGCCTCTGTCGGATCGAACCGGCTGTTGAACTTGCCGAACGGCTGTGTGTGCTGCGAAGTTCAGGATGACCTTGCCGAGGCATTGGTCGAACTTTGTGACCGTCAGCACGCCGAGGGGCTTGACCGCTGCGTGATAGAAACCACGGGCCTCGCCAACCCGGGAAGCATTTTGCGCGGCGTGGCCCACGATCCCCGGCTAAAGACGCGGGTCAAAGTCGTCCAAACAATCTGCGTCGCCTCCGCGCCCTCGATCCGGGATCAGGCCGAAGAATTTGTCGAAGCCGCTGAACAGATCACGCTCGCCGACCGTATCGTCGTCAGCAAATCCGATCTGCTGGAGAAAGACCCTTCCGAGGTCCTGGCATACCTCGGCAACCGGGCTCAACTGGCTGAGATCGCTCTAGGGACCAGTGACGTCGCTGCGCTATTTGCGCCGCCAGAAACGGCACGGCCCGTTCCCCATGCGGACACCCACAAACACACCCATGGCATCGCGACCTTCTCGGTCGATCTTGCGGGCACCATCGACCGCGACCTCTTTCGCGACATTCTGTCGTTCTGGATCATGCGTCATGCCGAGCGGCTTCTCCGCGCCAAGGGAATTCTGCGCTTTGCCAATGAAACGGACATGCATCTGGTCAACATCACCCATGATGTCTGTGAGATTGAGCCTTTTGGTCAAACCGCGCCAGCCAGGATAGTTTTCATCGGGATCGACCTTCCCGAGGACGACATAAGGTCTGACCTCACCCGTTGCCTTCAACCATAACGGAATTGCGAAGGTCCGCCCGGACAGCTAGCATTTCGGAAAAGTACAAAGGAAATCGCATGTGCTTGGGTATCCCCGGCCAGATCGTTGAGATCTCGGACCACGAAACAAACCTTGCGCTGGCGGACGTCTCGGGCGTCCGACGTAAGGTCAATGTCACCTGCGTGGCGGGCGAAGGGCTGGACGCTCTGGTCGGAAAGTGGGTGTTGATCCATGTGGGCTTTGCCATGGCGATTATTGACGAGGCCGAGGCCAAGAAGACAATGGACACGCTGAACGCGCTTGGCGAAGCGCAGGAAGAGTTCGAAGCGATGTTCGAAAGCGACCGCGCCATGGAAGGCCGAACGTGAAGTACGTCGATGAGTTTCGTGACCCGAAGGCGGCGCAGGCGCTTCTGAAGGCGATTGAGGGAAAGGTCGCGGATCTTGGGGCGACTCAGGAAAACCCGGTTCATATCATGGAAATCTGCGGCGGTCACACCCATGCGATCTTTCGCCATGGTCTCGACAAGCTGACGCCTCCCGGCCTTGAATTCATCCACGGACCGGGATGCCCCGTCTGTGTGCTGCCGATGAGTCGAGTGGACGAATGCATCGAGATCGCGGAACGGCCAGAAGTCATTTTCACGACTTTCGGGGATGCGATGCGCGTTCCCGGCACGAAGAAGTCGCTAATCCAGGCCAAGGCGGATGGCGCGGATATCCGTATGGTTTATTCGCCGCTTGATGCGTTGGAACTGGCCCGCCGGAACCCGGACCGCAAGGTTGTATTCTTCGGCCTCGGGTTTGAGACCACAACGCCCTCGACTGCGTTGGCCATTCAACAGGCGTCATGCGAGGGACTGAAGAATTTCAGCGTCTTCTGCAACCACATCACGGTCCCTCCACCGATCAAGGTGCTGCTGGACGACCCTCATATGGTGCTGGATGGCTTCGTCGGCCCCGGGCATGTCTCGATGGTAATCGGAACGAAGCCCTACGAATTCATCCCGCGAGATTACGGAAAACCGATCGTCGTGGCGGGATTCGAGCCGCTGGACTTGCTGCAATCGGTGTTGATGGTCCTGGTCCAGCTAAGCGAAGGCCGCGCCGAGGTCGAGAACCAATACGCCCGTATTGTGCCTGACGAAGGCAACCCGGTGAGCATCGCCGCCATCGAGGATGTCTATGAGCCGCGCCCGACATTCGAATGGCGCGGGCTGGGCGAGATCGATGCCAGCGGGCTGCGCATTCGCTCCAAGTACAGGGCATTCGACGCGGAAGAGGTTTTCGACATCGGTTACGGTGCCGCGCGCCGAGTGGTCGAGGAGCCTGAAGGCTGCGCCTGTGGCGAAGTCATGACTGGCCGGATCAAGCCTATGGAATGCCCGCAGTTCGGCAAGGGCTGCACGCCGGAAATGCCGCTTGGGGCGCTGATGGTATCCTCTGAAGGGGCCTGCGCGGCCTATTGGCAGTACGGCGGCGCGCGGCAGGGTGTGGACTAAAAGCTGACGTCTTTACAAGAATTTGGATCGGAAACACTCCGCTTCCCTGACGTCAGCAGATCCGGGGCAATTGCTCGCCAACCAACATATCCACAATCCGTTCACTCCCGAACGTAGTCTTCATGACCACCGGAATGGGCCCTTTAGACCGGGTGTGTCCGATAACAACCGCATCCCGTCCAGCAGGTGTGGCGCGCATGGCGGCAAGAGCCGCTTCGGCCTCGTCCTTCGGCACGAACAGGACAAGCGTGCCTTCATTGGCCAGATAAAGGGGATCCAGCCCGAGGATTTCGCACATGCCCTTGACCTCGGGGCGCAGGGGCAGCCGGTCTTCCTCGATCTCGACCGTGACGCCCGCCGCCTCGGCCATCTCGTTCAGTGCCGATGCCAGACCGCCCCGCGTCGCATCTCGGGCGGCCCGGATATTTGGCGCGGCAGCAAGGGCGGCTTCCATCAAGGTGTCGAGCGACTGGCAATCGCTTTCAATCGCGGTCGTGAGTGCCAGATCCCCTCTTGCCACAAGGATGGCCGCGCCGTGATCCCCCAGAACACCGTTGACGATGGCAACGTCGCCCGCACGAATATTGACTGCGGCAAGGTCACGACCGGGAGGGATCACGCCGATCCCTGAAGTCGTGATAAAAAGCCCGTCCGCGGAACCGCGCTCGACAACCTTAGTATCGCCCGCGACAACCCTGATGCCCGCGTGCTCTGCCTCGGCGACCATGGTCGCCACAACCTGGCGGAGCGTGTCGAATGCGAACCCCTCTTCGATAATGAATGCCGCTGACAGCCATAGGGCGCGCGCGCCGCCCACAGCCAGATCATTGACTGTGCCACAGACAGCGAGCTTTCCGATGTCGCCGCCGGGGAACTCAAGAGGCGTCACCACGAAACTGTCGGTGGTGAAGGCCAGCCGCGCCCCCGGCTCGGTCAAGGCATCCGACATCAACCGCGCCTGGTCCTCATCGGTCTCGGGGTCAAAAGCGGCGGTGAAAATCTCGCAGATCAGGTCGCGCATCGCCTTGCCGCCGCCGCCATGGGCCAGCGTGACCCGATCCCCGCGTAGTTTTTTGCTTTCAGTCATCTCTTTACTCTTCGCCGCTTTGCGCCAGAGCGACAAGGGCCTGTCCGAATGCCAGGCCACCATCGTTGACCGGCACCGGCCCCGGACCGCAAATCTCGAAATCCGACAGGCGTTCCATGAGCCGCTTTAGCAAAAGCCGGTTCTGAAGACACCCGCCTGAAAGGGCAATCGTTGTTGCACCGTGTTCGGAAGCGACCTTTCTGGCACTATCGGCAAAGCTATCGGCGATGGCGTTGTGGCAGCGCCGTGCGATGGTTGATTTGGAAACGCCTCGTTCGAGGTCGGATACAAGGGCGCACATCATCGGTGTCGGGTCAAGAACGCCCGAATGGCACGGCATCTCATATGATCCTGCACTTTTGGCTGCGCGATTTGCCAAGGCCTCCAGCCGCATTGCAGCTTCACCTTCGTAGGTTTGGCGGTCGGGCACGATCCTAAGGCACGCTGCAATGGCATCAAAGAGGCGTCCGGCGGAGCTTGATCCCGGTGCGTTTATCCCGGCATTTACAGCGGCGCGCAGCGCATCACGCGGCGCGTCCGAAAAAAGGCGGTCAGCAATATCCGGTACGCCGGCGGCATCAAGCCGCATGAGCGCATTGCGCCATGGCTCTCGATTTGCTGCGTCACCTCCTGGTAGCGGGGCCAGTGCAAGATTCACGAGGCGCTCAAACGAGGCATAGTTGCCAACCAATATCTCGCCTCCCCATATTGACCCATCGCTCCCATATCCCAACCCGTCCAGGATAACACCAACCGCCGTGCCATCGGTCCAGCCAACCGACCCTAGGGCTGCCGCCATATGGGCGTGGTGGTGCTGAACTTCGCAACAAGGCAGACCTTCGGCCCTGGCCCTGTCTCGTCCATATTGGGAAGCGCGATAGTCCGGATGCATATCAACCGCGATCAACTCCGGCACTTGCTCCATGAGATCCGCAAGGTCCCTGTCCGTCCTTTGGAACTCCTCGAACGACAAGGCGCTGTCCAGATCTCCAAGATGGTGCGACAGCATGGCCTGTCGGTTCTTTGTCAGGCAAATCGCTGCCTTCAGTTCCCCGCCATAGGCGACGACCTGGCGGTCCGGAAGAGTTTCCGGCATGTCAATCGTTCCCGGCGTCAAACCCCGAGCGCGCCTTACAACCATCGACGACTTCAGCGTCGGCAATACCACACTGTCGTCAAGTCGCCGTGCGATGCCGCGGTCGTGCCACAGGATGCTGTCCGCTATGGGTCCCAGCTTTTCCTTGGCCTCGGAAACGCTGATGACCTGCGGTTCGTCGCTGAGGTTGCCGGAAGTCATCACCAGGGGCCGTCCGACACCTTTCACAATCAGGTAATGAAGGGGCGTGTATGGAAGCATCCATCCCAATCGGTCCAGCCCGGGCGCGATCGCCTCAGGAAGAGTCCCTACGGCGGCATCCAACAGGACAATGGGCGCATCAGTTCCTTCCAGCAAGGCGGCTTCGTCTTCCGACAGGATGGCATGCTGGCGAATGATCGGGAGTGTCGCCATAAGGGCAAACGGTTTTGCCGGTCGGCGCTTGCGGTCACGAAGGGTTTGAACAGCTGCGGCATTCGTGGCGTCACACGCCAGATGAAACCCACCAAGGCCCTGAAGCGCAACGATCTGGCCGCACAGCAAGCGGTTGACGGCCCCTGTAAGCGGCTCGGGCGAGGCGGGTTCGATCCGAAGCGACGGCCCGCACTCCGGGCAGGCCAAGGGCTGTGCGTGAAACCTCCGATCAGTCGGGTCGTCATATTCTGCCCTGCAGGCTGAGCACATGGCGAAATCGGCCATTGTTGTGGTCGCCCGATCGTAGGGCAAGGCCTTCAGAATCGTGAATCTCGGGCCGCAATTTGTGCAGTTTGTGAACTCGTATCCGGCCCGACGACCATCACCCGCCACTTCCAAAAGACACTCGGCACAAGAAGCTGCATCCGGAGCACAAGCCGTATCGGCACCATGAACTCCTGATTCCACAATGCGAAATTCCTTGGTTGGCTGAAAGTCGGCCGTGCTAACTTCGATAGCGTGAACCTCTGAAAGCGGTGGAGGTGACTCGCTAATCTTGCCTGCCAGTGCTGCGGCTCGCTTCCCTGCCGCCAGGATGAGGACGCCTTCTCGATCGTTCCGCACTTCACCGACCAATCCAAGCTTGACCGCTTCGCGCCACACGAAGGGGCGGAACCCAACACCCTGCACCCGGCCGCGGACACGAATTTGAATCTGGCTCTCCACGCGAGCAGTGTGAAGGCTAAAGCACCCTGCGAACAACAGAAAAGTCAATCCAATGCCATTGGGGCATGGAATACTTTTGGACGACCTTGGAAAGAGTACGAGTAAGAACAATTGATGTCGGGCGAGATCGTCTGTTCGCTCAGCCTGCCTGATGACATCGACGGAACGATGGACTGGACAGGTACGTTCGAGGGGCTGAAGGCCGTTGCTTACGCCGGTGCAATGACCCTTGTAAGTTTTGTCTACCTCGCCTCGGTAATCGCCTCAGGGCTCGCGGCAATAGATGCAAGGCCGTAGTAGCTGCGGTACCCTCCATACACTTTCCTGCAAGGTCATAACTAAAGATCGCCACATCCGCGTGCGATTTGCAGTCGTCACTCAAAACTAAAGAGCAATCTAAGCAGCAAGTTCTCTTCTGTACTTTGCTACCGCATCGAATGGCCGGAAGGCTGGATGGCTCCTTTGGGCCGAGCTTATGTCGGCAATCGGCGCTTCGCGGCTGTCTGTGCAAGGTGCAGCATCCGTCACTTCGGGCTCATTCCAGCCGACTGCCGGTGCAACAAATCGCTAATCGGCGGCTTCCCGCGAACTGACATTCGACTGGGATGATAGAATCGCCCGTCAGCGCGGTGCTGATGTCTGGGCCTGGAGGGAGGGTTGGAGGGCATATCATGCCTAGAGTGCAACTTCCCGCAACCACTCCTAAACGCCGGGCCTGGAACAAAGGTCGCATTATTGGCCAGAAGCGTCCGCTTCTGCCGAAGCAGGTTTGGGCGATCCGTGCGCGGCTGGAACTGGCTGGCAATTTGCGCGATCTCGCGCTTTTCAATGTTGCCATTGATAGCAAACTGCGCGGATGCGATCTCGTTCGGCTCAAAGCCAAGGATCTGGTCAGTTCCGAGCGCGTCAAGGAACGCGTCACCATCATCCAAAGCAAAACCGGAAAGCCAGTTCAATTCGAACTGTCTGAGAATACACGAGATTCGGTGGTCAAATGGTTGGACACGCCGGAGATGCTCAGATGCCAGTTCATGCTTCCAAGCCGGTTTCACGACCGTCCGCACATCTCGACACGGCAATATGGGCGGCTTGTGCGCAATTGGGTAACGGCGATTGGCCTCGAACCAAGTGGATACGGCACCCATTCGTTGCGGCGTACCAAAGCGTCGGAGATCTATCGAAAGACCGGTAATCTCCGCGCGGTGCAATTGCTGCTCGGCCACACCAAGGTCGACAGCACTGTCCGGTATCTCGGCGTGGAGCTTGAAGATGCGTTGAGTATCGCTGAACGGATCGACATCTGAACTTAGGTGGCGGGCGGCCTAGGCCGTTCGCCATCCAGAACCGGCCTTACCGAAAATGAATTTGTTCGTCTGGTCAGAGCCCAGACTGCTTGATGCCGCGCGATGAACGAATGGCCGCTCTGTCACTGAAAGCTACTTCCCATCAGTACATTTCAAATCCACTCTTTATGCCTGAACGCGTAGTTGAGCAGGATCAATGCCAATCCTGCAGACGCCCCTATCGTCCTTAATAGTGGCGATAGGTGATGGCAGCGATGCAACTCCACGAGAATCTGTGGGAACGTTCTGATGCAGAATTTCCTTCCGGCGGAACGCTGGAAGAACAACTTCGATTTCTCATTGGCTACGCGACGCTCGCTCCATCTGGACACAATACGCAACCCTGGTTATTTGGGACGGGTCCTGATTGGGTCGATGTTATTGCTGACCGGACCCGCGCACTGCCTATTGTGGACCCTCATGACAGAGAGCTAACAATTAGCTGTGGAGCCGCGATTGGCCTATTTGAAATTGCCGCACGTCGCTTCTCATTGCAAACCGACGTGGCTCTCTCTCCAGATGGCGCGTTTCACGACCATCTCGCGCAGATCACAGTGTCCGAGGGACAACCGCCAAGTGACGCAGAGATTGCGCTTTTTGAAGCAATCCTAACTCGTCGCACTGACCGGAGCGCCTACTATATGGAGGCGCTTCCTGACGATTTGGACCCAGCATGTCGCGATATCTCTGAAGTCGATGGTATAAACGTTCGGTTCGTCGAAAGCGGCCCGATTATGGAGGCAATTGCAGATTTGGTCTCTAAAGGTGATCAGATTCAGTTCGATGATCCGAGCTTTCGCCGAGAGTTGGCGGCATGGGTGCATTCCTTCCGACTTGGAAGCCGCGATGGGATGTCAGGTGCAGGGTTTGGTGTGCCAGACATTCTCGCACCAGCTGCCCGCTTTGTGATCCGAACCTTCGATCTCGGCAACAACGTCGCCGCTGTCGATAAAAACAAGATTCTGGCGGGCTCTCCCGCGCTCGTGCTGCTAACGTCCACCGCAGATCATGTCGACGATTGGCTCAATTCTGGAAGGGCTTTGGCAAGACTTTTGCTACTGCTGACATCGCGCGGTTATACGGCCTCCTTTCTGAACCAACCTATCGAAGTTGATGAACTTCGACCCGCGCTTCAAGACGCGGCCAGGGCGACTGGTTTGCCTCAGATTCTCTTGCGGGTTGGACGATCAGAAAGAAGCCCCGCGCCGTCAGCGCGCAGGGCTCTTTCAGACGTCATAGCGACGGATTAGAATAGCTGGGGACGAACAGGCTGCTTAGGCCGGATTGGCCAAGTCGTAAAGTGCGTCCTCGTTTAGGACGACGACTGAGTTTGCGTTCCGCAATGCGATCATCTTTTGCTTGCGAAGCGACGTGACCGTTCTGCTTACAGTCTCAGTTGTCATGCCCAGAAAATCGGCGATATCCGCACGGACCATCGGAAATTCGAAGTGTGTATATGCCCCAAGCGGCTTTCCCGAGCGTTCCATCAACGCGAAGATGAAAGACGCAACTTTTTCCACGGCGGATTTCCGACCGAGCATCATGAAACGATCTTGCATGGCACTGATTTCTTTGAGGGCGGCATTCACCAGTCGTTGGTGCAGTTCCGGGTTTCGCTCACCACATTCAAGATCGCGAATGCTGTGTGCTATGACTTCGGTAGATGAGAGCGCATCACACTCTGTGTAGTGACAGCCATCCTGCGGAAAGCCAACGATATCGCCGGGGTATCCGAACGCGATGACTTGGCGCCGACCATCTTCAAGGACTTTGATCAGCCTTAACACACCACTGGTAACTTCATAGACGTGACGCGCGTCGTCACCTTCCCGGAATAAGTTTTGCGCGGGTTTGAGCTTGCGAACACGCATCGTGACCGAGGCACCACGGCATTTGATTTGCAGGGTGGCAGTTGCCTGTGGTGCCTCAAATTCTTTCTGGTTGGAAATGTACATTGGTCGTCTCCCTGTTCAGTTGAAACGACCTTGGCCGTGGATTGTAAAAGGGAGAGATTTCGCCATGCAAAATTTTGTAGACTTTTGCCATCGAATCGGAAGTTTTGTAACACTAACAACGAGGCGTTATCCTGTGCGTCGCTAGAATGGCAGGGGGCCGCCAGTGACTTCCAACACGATCCTGATTGTGGACGATGAACCGAAGGTTCGATTGCTCTTGCGCAGGTGTCTGGAAAGCGACGGGTTCACCGTAGTTGAGGCCGAAGACGAACCAGGAACGCTGGCCGCTGTCAGTGGTCGGCCTGTGCAGCTTGTGACGCTGGATGTAAATCTTGGAGGCGAGAACGGGCTGGAGATTGCAAAACGAATTCGTCAACGGTCAGATGTGCCCATCATCATGGTGTCAGGGCGCGATGATGTAATTGATCGGGTTGTTGGTCTTGAAGTGGGCGCTGACGACTACATCACGAAACCGTTTCATGTCCGCGAAGTCTTGGCACGTGTGCGTTCTGTCTTGCGGCGCACGGATCAGATGGAAAATGCCCAACCATCGGCACCCAGGGTCTCGGGCGAACAGACCACCTCAGTAGAAGCGGTGACTTTTGATGGGATGATTGCCTATCTAGATCGGTTCGAGCTACTTGATCGTGACGGTGCGCAAGTCGAGATGACCAGTGGTGACTTCCGACTTCTGGCGATCTTTCTGGGCAGTCCAAAGCGCATGCTCTCACGGGACCGGATTATGGATTTGCTACATGGCACCGAGTGGACGCCGTTTGATCGCACGATTGACAACCAGGTGGCTCGCTTGCGCAAAAAGATCGAGCGCGATCCGACTTCGCCGTCTCTGATCAAAACTGTGCGTGGCATTGGGTACATGTTCGCAATGGATGTGAAGCAAACGGAGGACTAGGTTCCATCCAACGCGCCGCTAATGGCGTTGACCAACGCCGCTTGCCGGTAGGGCTTGCGTAGTAGCTTCAAGTTCCGGGCGGACAGCTTTTCACTGTTCATCAATTCTTCCGCGTATCCAGACGTCAGGAGGACTTTGGTATCAGGGTGGCTTTCCTGAACATGTTGGGCCACCTCGTACCCAGACATCCCCCCGGGCATGACCAAATCGGTGAACACCAGGTCTACATCGGAGTGTTCTGCGAGAATTTGAAGAGCCGCTGGACCGTGCATGGCTTCGAGCACTTGATAACCTAAGGCCTCGAGCCGCCCTCTTGTCAAACGGCGCACACGCTCGTCGTCTTCGACCACGAGGATCGTGTTTCCGTTTGCTGAATTCAGTTCCGGTTCGGCATCGTTTTCGTCAGACATCTCTGATGCATCCTGATATCGGGGAAGATAGAGGTTGATGGTCGTGCCGGTGCCCAGTTCGCTGTAGATCGTAACATGCCCGCCTGATTGCTTCCCGAAACCATAGACCATCGACAGCCCTAAACCCGTGCCCTCTCCTATGTCTTTCGTTGTGTAAAACGGCTCAAACACGCGCCGAATGACATCTGCAGGCATCCCGGTTCCCGTGTCTGTCACTGAGACCTGGACGTAGTTATCCGGGCTCAACTGCAATTCATCTGCAACGTAGTCTTCATCCAACGCCATGTTGCGAGTTTCAACAACGAGTCGACCACCACCCGGCATTGCATCTCGCGCATTTACGGCGAGATTGACGATTGCGCTTTCAAACTGCGTTGGATCGACTTTCACAGTCCAAGGGGCATCAGAAAGTACGGTCTTAAGTTCAATGGTCGCGCCTAAGGTGCGCCGCAACATGTCTGACAGGCCGCTGATAAGGCCATTCAACTCAACGACACGAGGCTCAAGGGGGCTCCGACGCGCAAAGGACAGCAGCCGTTCCGTCAGTCGTGCCCCAAGCTCGGCAGCTTCCATCGCCTCATTGAGTAGATCGGAGTGCTCGAATTCGCCCATCTGGATTTCAATTAGCTCCAGATTGCCGAGAATAACGGTCAAAAGGTTATTGAAGTCATGGGCAACGCCGCCCGTCAATTGACCTATGGCGTCCATTTTCTGGACTTGTAGTAGCGTTTGCTCGGCATCCTTGCGTGCCGTCAGATCATGGATGATTCCTGTGTAGTACTTCTTGCCGTTCTCCGTGAACTCACCAACCGCCAAGTGCATTGGAAAGAACGTGTCGTCTTTGCGCTTACCGGTGACTTCACGTCCAATGCCGATGATTTTCCTGTGGCCAGTTGTATTGTAGTTGTGCAGGTAGCCATCGTGCTTGTGCCGATGTTCGTCAGGCATCAGGAACTTCACGTTCTGACCAATGAATTCGTCAACGTCGTACAGAAATAATCCTGCTGCGGCCTGGTTCACCGTCTCGATGATCCCGTCATGGCGAATAATGATGATTGCATCGACAGCCGACGAAAGGATAGCCTGAAGGCTTGCTTCAAGTGCGCCTGCGCGCTCTCCCGGCTGAGAATTGTGCTCCATGTGCGTCTCCGGCCAAGTTGCCTTTGCAAATTCACACGCATGAAATCAATGAAGAACCCAATTGGCAATAAACTCTTCTCGGGATGCTTCATGACGAATAGCAGACATTCATACAGATATGGCGAAGGTCTGCTCAGTCCGCTCAGCTGCCTCTCGATCGATTGATGATGAAGGTCCGCTCAGACCCGCCGTGGGCGAGATCCGTTTCATTCCCCCTGCCCCTCCATAAACTCGGCGAGCACCGGGCTAGCAGCACCTTTCGCGGAGCTGAGCAGCTCCGAGCCGGAAAGCGTCGCTTTCGACAGGCGCACGAGCCCGCCGGTTTCCTCGATGCGGTAGCAGCGGCGCTTTTGCCGCCCTCGCCTGTAGTAGGTCGCGGTGACGATCTGGCAGGTGCTACCATCGGTGAGCATCACGGGTGCTGCGAGCCTGATCTTGTCGCCTTCGGTGTAGTCCGGGATCGAGGCCCAGTCCCGGCAGCGCTGGCGCCAGGCATGGGCGTAGCTGTCTGGGTCTTTCAGCTCGGACAGCAGGGCCAACAGGCTCCGAGGCGCGCGGGATTCGACCGGTCCCGCGCTTTCCTCCATGTCCTTGTAGCCCCAGCAGCCGTCATCGTATCGGGTGAGGAAGACAGCCCCGAAAGTGATCGAGCCGTCAGGATCGGTGACATAGGTCGCGTCTTCGACAGGGGTGCCGTCGAGACTGGTGACCCTTGCCCCCGCATACCAGGTGGAGCCGACCTTACAGGCCTTGACCAGTTCGGTTTTGCGCCTGTCGTCCTCGAAGGTGCAGAGCCGGGCAATTTCCGCTTTCTCATCCGCGTAGGTCTGGACGCGGCGGTCTGTGTAGAACAGCCATCCCATCACGCAGCCCTCCGGTCATCGATTTCCATCAATGCATCGAGCGGCACGCGATAGGGCTGCATGGCGTCGAAATCCTCGCAATTGCCGCAGTTCTGCACGATCGCGAAGGTGTCGCAGGCATCCTTGAGGATGACCCGGAAGGTGCCGCCAAGGCCCGAGGACACCTCGTAGGTTCCGCCGATGAGATAGTCCGAGGCCCGGCGCACGAAGACGCGGATGCTGTGGCCATCGGTGGCGAGCCGGATCGCCCCCTGCCCCCGGTCGATGAGCACCTGCACATCGTCGAGGATGTCGGTGTAGAACTGGCCGGT
>JASBTX010000040.1 GCA_030148225.1 Paracoccaceae bacterium | reverse complement strand
GCCCCACTGGCTCTCGGTATGCGCGTGCCACGCCCGCGCCGTCTTGAACACGTCCAGAAACGGCTGCTGCACACTCCAGTCAACAATCCCCCGCAACCCAAACGAAAGACCCGCCGCAGACGTCTGCGTCCCGAATACATCAACCAAAGGTTCCATCTGTCATCTCCGACCAGTCAATTGATCGAGACCCGGAGAAGACATTTCAGAATTTGGAAAACAGAGCCTCGCGGAGAAAATCAACATTTTCTCCAACGGGCCGTAATCAGATTTATCAAGATCGAATAAATGAGGAAAAGAATTTTTAAAAATTTATTAAAATTCTAATTCTTTGATCCGTTTATTCGTTTGCAGCATCACTTTCTTTTCTGCAGCTTTTTAAACCATGTTGTTTCCAAATTCAGGTGAACTCCCGCCTCGATTTCATAATAAATAAATCGGGGAAACAATGGCTGATCTCAATCTATCCTAAGTCTAATCGAATTCTCTGAAGTTGCTTCAAGGATATGAAAGCGTATCCAAATAATACGATAAGGTTCCAATTGGAATTGAGCCGTATCTCAATGGTATTTTTTGTGCAAAAGATAGTTTCCCGGATACCCCTAAGGATAGGGACTGCCGAAAAGCATGGGATCGCCGGTATGGGTCCCCTGCGATCCTGTGCCGGGGGGTGGCCGTGGTCTGTGGGGGTGCGATGCACGGCGCTGTGACATGCCGGTTTTTCCCGTTCCCCACAGCGATTCTAAAAATCTCCCGGCCGTCGCCGTTAAGAGAATCAGCCACAGCGACATTGCAAGGAGAGGCCCGATGAGTTTTGCGTTTGCACGATCCCGCTATCGGCAAGCCGATACGATCTTTCAGGAAACCGCGACCAAACCCTACGATGTCGTGTTCGTCACCCTGAAAGAGTTGTCCCGCGCTCTCGGCGTCCTCGCCGCGGCTCAGGACAGCGCACGCCCCTTGCCCGCAGACCATGTCAACCGGGCGCTGACGGCGATCTACATCCTGCAGTCCAGCCTTGATTTCGAACTCGGCGGAGAGATCGCGGGAGACCTGTTTCAGCTCTACGAATTCGCGCGGTTCCACGTGCTGAAGGCGTGGCGCGACGAGTCCGATGCCCGTCTCAGGGAAGCCGCCGATGCCATGGCTGAAATCCTCGAAGCCTGGAAAGGGATCGGGCCCCAACTGGAGATGGCCGCCGAATGACATCCCCCCGAAATTACATGCCGGATCAAGGCATGGCGACGCGGATGAACAGGTTGATCGCGAATCTGGAATCAGCGGTCGCCTCAGAGGATCTGTCGCGCATCTCCTGCGCAGATCATGCCCTGCGCAACGAGGTGATCGCCCTCATCGGCGGTACGGACCTGATGCAGGGCGATGCGTCCGAGCGGGTGGTCGTGCTCAACGATGCGTTGCTGGCAGTGCGGCGCGCCATCGACGTGCTGGTGGACCGCTCCGCCAAACAGGCGATGCAGAAGAAAGCCAAGCTGATCTACCTGAACACCGAACGTTCCCGGAAACGTCCCGCATGATCGGCGGACCCGGATCGCGCTGCGCCACATGCAGCACCCTGCGCGGGTTCCTGACCATTGCCGGAGCGTTGATCGCGGCACTTTACCTGCAGCCCGACTGGGCGGTTCGGATCAGCGGCCTTGCGCCGTCCCCCCTGGCCATCGGGCTGGGCATCTGCGGGCTTGGCAGCCTTGCTTTCGCGGTCGGACTCTGGCGGATGCACCGGTCACGGGACGGGTGATCCCGGTCAGGCCCACCGGACCGATTTCTCCGACTGCGGTGGTTCGTTCCGCTTGGGCTTGAGATATTTTTCCAGCGTCGCGGCGCTCAGCGGTTTCTGTTCGACACAATCCATCCCGGCCGCCGTCATGTCCTTGACGATCTCCTGATCGACATAGGCGGTCAGCCCACAGATATAGCTGTCCTTTTTGCGGAACCGGCTGCGAATGATCCGCGTGGTTTCCATACCGTTCAGGTCGGGCATGTTGCGGTCGATGAAGATCAGCTTCGGCCATGCGCCCTCGATGGTCTTGAGGATGCGCAACGCCCCTGTGCCCCCGGACGCGGTCAGCACCTTGTAGCCATAGGCGCTCAGCCGTGCTGACAGGATCTGCAGATTGACCACATCGTCGTCGATCACGAGGATCGTGTCACCAGGCATGAGGTTTACCTGTTCGGAAACCGGCATCGCCTCTTCAGGAGCGTCCGACATCACTTCACCCTCGGCGAAAGGCAGCGTCACGGTAAAGCTGGTGCCTTGTCCAAGCTCCGAGGTGAAATCGATCGTACCCTTGCGGATCTCGACGGCCCGCTTGACGAGCGCCAGGCCGACGCCAATGCCGGACTGGATCTCCATGTCCCCCGAGGTGGTGACGAAGGCATCGTAGATCCGCGGACGCAGCGCTTCGGAAATACCGGCACCCGTATCCCGGACCCGCAATTCCAGCGATCGGCTCTCCTCATGCACCAGGATCGAGAACACGACCTCGTCCCCTGCCTTGGTATGTTTGAGGGCGTTCGACACAAGGTTCGTCATGATGAGGAAGACATCGGTTGCATCAACCGGCACAGAGGCATGCCTGTCGCCAGAGATGGTGCCGCTCAGGTGAACCTGATGATGCTCGGCGATCAGCGCGTGCTGGCGCATCAACCGCTCGACAAGCTCCACGGGCTGGAAATGCACGATCTCGCGCTTGCTGCCCCGGCTCAGACTGAGGATGGAACTGTATTGCAGCAGCGCATCTTTCGCGGCCTCTTCCATCATGGTGACATAGCGGTCGGCCTCGGTGCCGAGCTCGCCAAAGCTGCGCAGGTTTTCCGCGATGGAGACCAGTTTCGACAGGGGCGCGCGCATCTCGTGCGACATGAGGCGGTTGAATTCGTCCATCGCCTTGTTGGCCATATCAAGCTCGGAATTGAGCTTCTTGACCTCGGCATAGCGGTGCGATTCCGTCAGGTCGCGCAGGGTCAGGAAAAACTCCGGGGCACTTTCGGATCCGTTCGACGCCAGGGTGACGGACACCGGGATATCACGATTGGACGCCCGAAGCGTTGCATCGAATTTGGACGGCGCGATTCTGGACAGGTCGATCCGGGAAGTTTCGGGATCAATGATCTGTGTCCGGTCAAAATCTGCCTCGATCAGGTCGAGAAAGGTCTTTTTGCACATCCCGCATTCGGCCAACGCGCATTCCGCACAAAGACTTTCCTCGACATTTGCCAAACGTCGCAATGCCGGATTGGCGTGCAGAAATTCCCCACTCCGGTTCAGAATGGCATGACCGTCCTGTGCCGTCTTGAAAAATGACTCGAACCGATCGGCCATACGACGCTGATGATAGGATTGCAGCTGCGCAAGTGCCTCCGCCTGTCTGGCCATGGTGAAGGCTGCCATGCGGGCGCTCTGGACGATCTTCACCAGCAGGAAGACTGCATCAGTGGTCGGAGTAAGCCGCCGGATATTGGCGCGCTGACGGCCTTCCGTCCCCATGAAGGAAAACGGCAGGGGGGTGCTCTGATGTGCACCGGCCTTCAGCGTATCGCGACCGATATCGGTTTCGAAATAACGCGACAACGCGTCGGTCTGGTTCAACCGCTGCATCGCCTGGTTTTCAAAAAGACAGACACCTTTTCCGTCCAGCACCATAAAGGGCGCCGAAGCGTCGCGAATGAAATCGTAAACCGTATGTATGGACTCCGGCAGCTGTGTCATACGCGACCAAAATATCTTTTGCCCGGAGCGTCAGGCTGATTCAGATAAATGACAACACGGCAACGCGTGTCACCTGCGGCAATGGATTTCTGGATATCGACATTGGCCTGTCCGGCCGCTTCCGAGCTGATGGTTCCGAATACGGACGAGGTCATCATGCAAAGGGATTGCCGCCCAAGCGCCTTTTCGCCGAATGGGCAACGCGTATTGACGAGAGTTATTTTTCCATCCTCGATGGACTCAATCGAAAACCCCCCATCGATACGTGCTTTGAGATCAACCAGAACTTCGGCGATTTTTTCAATGGGCAGATCGGACACTCCGGCGTCCGAGCAGTAGGTCTTGTAAAGATCATGTCCCATTTCGGAACCGACCAGAGCCAAATAGCCTTCGGCATCTTCATATCCGATGACGCGCTCCAGAGAGCTTGTCAGGTTCGCGATCATTTCCAGGTAGAACCCGGTCTTATCAAGTTCATGCGTCCAGTGTGAGGACATACAATATCTCTCTGTGTTTCGTGCGCAAAACCTCTCTGAAGTGGGGAACTCGGAACCGATCAACCGATGGTTCGACTGTACTAAAGTTACGTCGAACACACATAGGCTACTCCAAAAGATTCACAGAGTCTTGCGCGAAATGTCCTTTGGGGTGTCAAAAGTTCTGTTCGATATTGCGACACCCGGTTGAATACGATCTGCGATAGGGACGGCTTGCAAACCTGTATTTGCAACCGATCTTTTCGCCTCCAAGTCTATTCAGAAATTCCGGTCCAGCCGCTGTCCCCGGGGGCGGGGGAGTGTTGGCTGGACCGGGCCGCGCCCCCACGAGAGTGGCGTGCGACATGCTGGCAGCGGAGGTGGCTCCGGTGATGCTCATGGTCTTCGTGTCCTCAGGCCGCGCGGGCCGGCAGGCTGGGCTCGGCGCCGGTCAGCAGCATGATGTGCTCGGCCCCGATCGTGGCCCCTTCGGCCAGAACCAGCGCCCGCTGCATGACGTTCTCCAGCTCGCGCACATTGCCCGGCCAGTCATGCGCCAGCAGCACCGCGCAGGCCGCGTCAGACAGCAGCGGGGCCGGCACCTTGGCGCTGTGACGCCGCAGCATCGCGCGCGCCAGAACAGGAATGTCCTTCGGCCGTGCCGCCAAAGGCTGCGTCTGCAGCGGGAACACGTTCAGGCGGTAGAACAGATCCTCCCGGAACGTGCCCTTGGCCACTTCTGACGCCATGTGACGGTTCGAGGTCGCGATGACGCGGATATCCACGGGTGTCTCGGTCTGACTGCCCAGAGGCGTCACCACCTTTTCCTGCAGCACCCGCAACAGCTTGGCCTGCAGACCCAAGGGAAGTTCGGAGATCTCATCGAGCAGCAGCGTGCCGCCGCAGGCCGCCCGGATATAGCCCTTGTTCGGGGCCGTGGCACCGGTGAAGGCGCCCTTCTCATAGCCGAAGAGCAGCGCCTCCAGCATGTTTTCGGGAATGGCCGCGCAATTGATCGCGATAAAGGGCTTCTCGGCCCGCGGCGAGGCATCATGGATGAAGCGCGACAGCACTTCCTTGCCGCTGCCCGTGGGGCCGTTGATGAACACGCTCACGTCGAACCGCGCCACCCGGCGCGCCATCGACACCAGCGCCGCGGTCGAGGGATCGCTGGCCACCATCGCGCTGAACGGGGACGCCAGCAGATCGGCCAGCGCCAGCAGCGCCGCACCGTCATCCCCCGCAGGCAGGTCCACATGCAGGATACGGCCGCCCAATGTCTCGGTCACGGCCCAGGCCTCGGCCTCCTGCCGGACCACCACAACCCGCTTCGCCCCCAGCTTGCGCGCCAGCTCCACCAATGCGGCCTGGTCGGTCACGGGACCGCCCTGAACCAGCGTGTGGCAGGTCGGACGGAACCCAAGGCTGACGTCCAGCCCCCGGTCGGCCAAAGCCATCCGGAGCGCCTCGGCAGCCTCAAAACGCGGTGCGGTGATGCAGATATCGGCCATGGGTACCCTCTTTATTTCGTTAGCAATTCTTCCAAGCACGGATCGTGCCATCTGGTCTCCAAGGCCCCACGACCCCCCGGAACACCAAAATCCGACCCCCAACTCCGCGCCAGGCTCAATTCTTCGCGCCAAATGTCAGAAAATCGACGCGTTAACCCTTCTCTAGACGTCACGTGTCGAACTGTCGTCGAACCTTCAGGATCAAGCCCCCTGTCTTAAGCAGGGGGTGACGAGATTTTGACATCGATCCCGCCAAAGGAGTGCTGAAACTATCAAAAGTTTGCAGAGCGTATGCGCGGCACCTGCCGTGACAGGTCACGGCAGCGAAAGGATCCCGAACAGCGCCAGGGCAGACTCAGTCTTTCACCACCCGGTCGATGCGGCGCATGACAGACAGAAGGGCCTGCAATTGGTCGATGGGCACCATGTTCGGCCCGTCGCAGGGCGCGTTGTCGGGGTCGTCATGGGTCTCGATGAAAACCGCGGCACAGCCCACGGCCACAGCGGCGCGCGCGAGGGGCGGTACGAATTCGCGCTGCCCGCCCGAACTTGTCCCCTGCCCGCCGGGCAATTGCACCGAATGGGTGGCGTCGAACACCACCGGGTAGCCGGTCTGCGCCATGATCGGCAGCGACCGCATGTCAGAGACCAGCATGTTGTAGCCGAAACTCGCACCGCGTTCGCAAAGCATAATGCGGGTGTTGCCGGTGCTTGCAATCTTGGCAGCAACGTTCTCCATCTCCCAGGGGGCGAGGAACTGGCCTTTCTTGACGTTGATCGCGGCGCCGGTTTCGCCGGCGGCCAGCAGCAGGTCGGTCTGGCGCGACAGGAAGGCGGGGATTTGCAGCACATCGACCGCTTGTGCCACGGGGGCGCATTGGTCGGGCCCGTGCACGTCGGTCAGGACCGGCACGCCGAATTCGTCGCGGATCTTGGACAGGATCGTCAGGCCTTCGTCCATGCCCAGACCGCGCTTGCCTGACAGGGACGAACGGTTGGCCTTGTCATAGCTCGACTTGAAGATCCATGGCGTGTCCGTCGCCTCGGCAGCGGCCGCGATGCGGGTCGCCATCATGCGCGCATGATTCAGGCTTTCAAGCTGGCACGGACCCGCGATAAGCGCAAACGGAGCAGTGTTGGAAACGGATATCTCGCCGATCTGGACGGTTTTCATGCGATCCCCTCGCGTTTCAGGACAGATTCAATGCGGTCCACATCGACCGGGTTGTTGAGTTCCCAGAACACCCGCCCCCGGCCTTCGACCGGGACGCAGGTGATGGGTGTGCCGTTTTCGAGGAAGCGGAGCTGCTCCAGCCCCTCGGCGCGTTCCAGCGGTCCTTCGGCCCACCCGGCATAGGCACGGAGTGCTGCTGGCGTGTAGGCATAGACACCGACATGGTGCCAGACCTCGGGCGGATCGGACAGATCGCCCACGTAAGGCAGCACTTCCTTGGAGAAGTAGAGCGCGGTGCGGTCACTTCGCATGACAGCGGTGGTGCCCCCCACCCGGCCCTCGCGGCGGTCAGTGACGAAATTGGTCAGCGTCTCGGCATCGCATTTGACGACAGGCGTGGCCATCTGCGTGGTCCCGTTCATCGCGCCAATGAGCGCTTCGACAAACCATGCGGGCGTCAGCGGCGCATCGCCCTGCAGGTTGATCACCACATCGGGGTCATGGTCCAACTGAGCCAGCCCTTCGGCACAGCGTTCCGACCCGTTGCGCGCCTCTGATGTGGTCATCAGCACCTCCGCCCCGAACCCCGTGGCGGCATCGGCAATACGGGTGTCATCGGTCAGCACACAGACCCTGTCCACGCCGGACACGGCCTTGGCCGCCTCCCAGGCGCGCTGGATCAGGGTCTTTTTCTCGCCGGTCGCCCCGGTCAGTTCCACCAGCGGTTTGCCCGGGTAACGGGTCGAGGCATAGCGGGCGGGGATGAAGACGGTCGTTTTCATGCAACACCTGCCCGCAGAAGGTCGTGGATATGGACAAGGCCCACCAGACGGCCCGCATCGGTCACCATCAGCGCTCCGATCTTGTGGGAGTTCATCAGGGCCAGCGCCTCGGTCAGCAGCGCATCGGGCGTGATGGAGCGCGGGTTGGGTGTGGCGACCTCACCGGCGCAGCGCCCCGTCAGTCCGTCAAGATTGCGTCGCAGGTCGCCATCGGTGATGACGCCTGTCAAAGCCCCGTCTTCGACCACCGCGGCCACGCCAAAGCCCTTGGCGCTCATCACCACCAAGGTCTCGCCCATCGGCGTGTCGGGGCTGACGACGGGCAGCGCATCGTCGCGATGCATGATGGCCGAGACCCGCAGAAGCTGCGCCCCCAAAGTGCCGCCGGGATGGAAGGCGGCATAGCTTTCGCGGTCGAACCCCCGGTGCTGCATCAGCGCGACGGCGAGCGCATCGCCCAGTGCCATGGTGAGCGTGGTCGAGGTGGTGGGCGCCATGCCGATGGCGCAGGCCTCGGGCGCGTCGGGCAATTGCAACACGTGATCGGCGGCGCGGGCCAATGTGCTGTCCACACGCTTGGTCACCGCGATGAGCGGGATGTCGAAGCGGGTGCAATAGGCGATCATGTCCGAGAGTTCGCGGGTCTCGCCGGAATTGGAGATCAGGATCACCGCGTCTGCCTTGGTGATCATGCCGAGATCGCCGTGCGACGCCTCGCCCGGATGCACCGCCTGTGCGGGCGTGCCGGTGGAAGCGAGCGTGGCCGCGATCTTGTTTGCCACATGACCCGATTTGCCCATGCCCGAGACGATCACCCGACCGGGCAGCGTCAGAAGACGGGACACCACGGCATCGAAATCAGCGGGCAATTCCTCGGCCAGCCGGGTCAGGGCGGCGGATTCGATGGCCAGCACAGTGCGCGCGATCTCGGAAGGGGTCTCGGTCATGGGGGCCTGCGGGTTTGTCTGAGCGCGGTGATAGCGGGTGGGCGGGCCTATGTCCAACGTGGGGGGACAGGCTTTGGCAAAAGCCTTGAGGGATCACACCTGCCGCGCACCCCCATGGGGAATGGCCTCTTTGGCCCCGCCCCAGATGTTCCAGCGCGACCGCATCAGCGTGATCGCCGCCGCATCCAGCTCGACCCGGCCTTTTTCGGCCACCCGGTGACGGTAAAGCGCGTCCTGCCGGTCAGCGGCGGTGGTCTTGGGCTCATATTGATCGGCGGCCAGCCAGATGCCGATCCCGCTCCGGGCCAAGGCCCCCGACAACCAGACATCATCGACATGAAACGCATCCGCGGGGATGTCGAAGACCAGATCGTCAAAGAACTCGGGCCGCACCACCACGCCGCCATAGCCTTCGAACACATCCGCAAAGCCGGATTGCGCGATGATCCGGCGCGGCGGTTTCTGCGCAAGGGACACCTTGCCCTGCCCCGACAGCACCTGTTTCAGACGGGCCAGCCGGTAGGTCATGTCCCAGCTGCGCGACCGGCGCTGGTGACGGGGATGGGCAAAGGCGTTGCGGGTGCCAAGCCCGGCAATGTCCCAGCCTGCCAACGCGACGGCACGGTCAGGATAGCGGTCGGCCTCGGCCAAAAGCCCGGCCGCCCAGCCGGGGCGGTAATCGCGGTCATCGTCACAGAAGAGCAGCCGCACATTCTGCCCCCGGTAGCGCTGCGCGGCACAGAGCACCTTGGTGGCGGGCCCGTAATCGGTCTCGCAGCGGTGGATGATGATACCGGCGGGCACCTTGGGCAAGGTGCCATCCCAGTCGGGAAACCGCCGGTAACTCTGGGGCAGATAGAGCTCAACGCCCTCGACCCCCGCCTGCGCCACAAGCGCCTCGAGTGTTGGGCCAATCAGCCCAAAACGCGGCGGAATGGACGAGAGCGTAATCAGGGTCATGTAAAAGGGCACTTCGAAACCGGGCGCCGCCTCAATAGGGGCAAGCGGGTGCCCGTGCAAGCGGCGGTGGCAAAGCCACGCCCATCAGACCGGCGTGCCCTGCCCTGTCAGACCGCCCTGAGATGCCGGGTTCTGGCTGGAAGTGTGGGCGCAACCAGCGCCGCTGCCTCCTCGACGCCCCGCAGCAGCGCCTTGGGCCGATCCTCGTCCTTGTCCCCGAGAAAGCTGAACCATTTCGACAGGATCACGGGCAGATCCGCCTCATTGACCGGCGCATGGGTGCGGCGGAACCCCGGTTCCTCAAGGCAGACCGGGCGGGAATCATGCCCGTCGATCTTGATCGACAGAAAGCCCATCCCGGCATTGTCCACGATGGCCGGGAACCGCTTGAGCAGCGCCCCGTGGCCGAAGGAAAAGATCGTCCGTTCGCCATGCACGCGGATCGCGGTGCCCATCGAGTTGAAGGGCAGGTTGACCTGGTAGACATGGGTGGCCTCATCCTCGGCATAGGAGGTGATCACAAGTCCAGCCGAGCGCGAATAGGCAATGGGCATCATGTCGCCCAACCGCTGCATGTAGCGTCGCAGCTCAAACACGTAATCCGACGACAGGCAGTCGTCATCGTCGATGCGGAACTGCACCAAGGGCCGCGAGAGGAAGGAATTGAGCCGCTTGATCTCGGGCATCAGCGCCTCGTGTACCGTGGTTTCGTCCGACACGATCAGAAGCAGCCGCTCATCGCTTTCACAGAGCGTCCGCAACCGCTTGAGATGTTTGGCGGGCATGATGTCCGAGGTCAGGACGATCAGCACGAAATTGGGGTCCTTCTGCGCCTTGAGCGAGGGCAGCAGGAAAGTCTCGAACAGGTGAAACCGCAGCGCCATGCGCGCGTCGTCATAAAGCCGTTCGGCCTGCTCAAGACGCAGGAGATCGATATCGGTGTCGGACTTTACGGCGGAATAGGCCGCCCAGTCACCATTGCCACAAAAGGAGAACCGGCAAATGCCGATCACGGGTTCCAGGAGGTAATTCACTGCAGGCCTCATCTGTTATTTGTTTTTTCCCACCATAGCGGGGTTTGAGGCGTTTTTGCGAAGGGATCCGGTCAGGACCGGGCCTTTCTCTGGGCATCGACATATGCGCGCAACACCGCATGCATGCGGGTCAGGTGGCCTTTCGGACCTTGGGATTTGAAAAAATCGATGATGTCGGGATCGACGCGCAGCGTGACCGGCTGCTTGGTCTTGGGTTCCTGCGGGATGGCGTCATCCCAGAACCCGTCGGGAAGATCAATCTCGGGGGCATCGGCGCGTGTCGGACGAGTCTCACCACGCACCTTCATGGCGCGGATCTCGTCAAGGGAAGCGGTTCTTGTATGTTTCATAGTCCTTTCGGCCTCCTCTCCAGGCAGAGATGAGCCGGGTGTTTCCGTTCCGCTGGGTATGGATCACCACGTAAGGCACATCCTCAACCAAGCCGAGGGAGATATATCTGACCTCGCCATAGTCGCGGCGGTCATCCACCCGGGTGAGGGTTTGGCCCTCGAAAATGAGGGCGGCTTCTAGAAGGTCGACACCGTGTTTGTCATAGTTTTGCTCGCGCTTTTGGTCGTTGTACTCGAAGTGCATAACTTAAAAGCCTTCTTATTGGTTCGTGCGGGGGGATTAGGTCGAGAGCCATTTTTTTCTTCCTCAGGTTTCAGTCTCGGTTATTCGAGACCTATCAACGATCGTTTGCATTGGCCTGCACGTTCTCTCCCACAAACCAACACGTGAAAATGTGTGCACTATTTGTACATACACGTCAAGTCTCACCTTCATCACTTGGAAATTCTACTTACCCACCCGTTAACCTTAACCCATTCTTTACGCCTCCCCCCGATAACGGGGCATGCTCCATATGCCTGAGGCTTCGACATGACCCCCACAGCTATCGCCCAGACCCTCCCCCAGACGCCCATCTTCGGCTGTCTTCCCGCCACCGGCGCCCCCCGCAGACGCGCCTTCATCACCGGCATCACCGGGCAGGACGGGGCCTATCTGGCGCAGCTTCTGCTCGACAAAGGCTACGAGGTGCATGGCGGGATGCGCCGCTCTGCGCAGGACGAACGGGCAAGGCTCGAGACGCTGGGCATTGCCGATCAGGTCATCCTGCACGATCTCGACCTGACCGAGATGACCAACATCTTCCGCCTGATCCGCACGGTGCCGGTAGACGAGTTCTACAACCTCGCCGCCCAGAGCTTTGTCGGGGCCTCCTGGGACCAGCCGCTCTATACCGGCGATGTAAACGGCATCGGCGTGGCGCGGATCCTCGACACGCTGCGCACGCTGGCCCCCGAAACGCGCTTCTACCAGGCGTCGACTTCCGAGATGTTCGGTCTGGTGCAGGCGGTGCCCCAGATGGAGACCACGCCCTTCTACCCGCGTTCGCCCTATGGCGCGGCCAAGGCCTACGCGCATCATATCACCGTGAATTACCGCGAGAGCTTTGACATGCATGCCTCCTGCGGGATCCTCTTCAACCATGAAAGCCCGCTCCGGGGCGCGGAATTCGTCACCCGCAAGATCACCCGCGGGCTGGCCCGGATCGCCCGTGGCGGCAATGCCCCCATCCAGCTGGGCAATCTGAGCGCCCGGCGCGACTGGGGTTTTGCCGGCGATTATGTCGAGGGCATGTGGCGGATGCTGCAACAGGACGCGCCGGGCGACTATGTGCTGGCCACCGGGATCACCACGCCGATCCGCGATTTCGTCAGTTTCGCCGCCGAGGCACTGGACATGCCGCTCGACTGGCGCGGTGACGGGATCGACGAGGTGGCCACCGACCGGCGCACCGGACGCCGCGTGGTCGAGGTCAATCCGGCCTTCTTCCGCCCTGCCGAGGTGGAGTTGCTGGTGGGCGATGCCAGCCGCGCCCGGCGACAGCTGGGCTGGCGACCACGGGTGGATGTGCGCGGGCTGGCCACGATGATGGCGCGCGCGGATTACGATGCGGTGGCGTGATGCGACACTCTGTCGGTAATCCCCAACCGACATATGAAGCTCTGAGGGCAGCTCGCGACCGCGGGCGGGGGAGAAGCCCCCGCCCATGGGGGCGGTCGGGGGCTGCCCGGTGGTATCCACCGGGCGGCGGCAAAATTTCAGCCGCACACTCAGGACCCGCAAGAGGCCAATCACTTTCAATACTCTGCCGCAACCGGCACTCAAACCGATGTTCTCCAAGCTCCTCCGCCGCCTGACCGGACGGCGCGATCACCTCGACGGGATTCGCGATGGGCGCCTGCATGGATGGGCTCTGCCCAAACAGGCCGCAGGCCCGGTGCCGGTGGCGCTCTATGACGGTGACAGGCGGATCGCCGACACGCTGGCCAGCCAGTTCCGCGCCGATCTGCGCGATGCCGGGCTGGCGGGCGGCAACTGTGGCTTCTCCTTTGCCATAGAGACCAATAAAGGGCTTTTGCGGGTCTGCCGTCTTGACCGCGCGCGTCCGGTGGAGATCGGGCGGATCGATCTGGATGGGGCGTGCCGGGCTGGCGCCCGGCCTACGGTTGATCGGCTCGGAAAGCTGCGGAGGCCGGGCATCAGCCCGACATCTGCACACCATGATCCGCTGACCCCTGGCCTTGCCGCCTTGCGCAGCGCCCCCCGCGCTGCACCGGATCGCCCGGCACGGCTTACCCCCCGTCAGGTCCGGCTGTTTGAGGCCACAGATCCCGCGACAGGCCATCCGCTCCCCGATCCGCTCTGCGCCTACATGGCCTATCTGCGCCCGCGCCACCGGCAGGAGATGCAGTTCGACTGGGACACCGCCCCCGACGAGGCGGCGCATTTCCTGAACTGGATGCTGAGCGCCTATGCCCCGATGCGCGCGCCCCTGCGCCCTCCCCTGTCGCAACGCGCGATCCAATGGCTCAACGCACCACATGTGATCGCCGGACAGCGCACCAGCCTCAGCCGTGCCACATGGGCCTCTCTGATGGGGGTGCCACATCTGCGCCAAGGCATGGATTTCGCCAACCCAGACTGGGTGGACAGTGTCATCGCCTGGTGGTCCCTCCAGCAGGCCCGCGCAATCGGCACCGAAGACTGCCTTGTCCCGGATGCCTATGTGACCCGGCTGGCAGGGCTGCCGCTGGATCAGGACGGGCAGGTATTTCCCCTCTCGCGCTACCTTCTCCGCTGGCAGGTCGAAACCCCGAGCCTGGCCCGGGCCCGCCCCACAACCGAGGCCGGACGACAGGAGATCACGCTGGCGGCAATGGTGCGGGCCGCAGACCGCCCCGACACACTGAGATACATCCCTTGGGCCAGTATAGAGACGCTTCTTGACGAGACCGCGCAGGGCCAGACCCCCTTGGGCACCTATCTGACCACGTTGGACCGATCCCCTGCCCCGCTGGCCCGGGCCGATTTTGTCGCCTGCCTGAAAGGGCGTGGCTACGACCTTGAGGCGCGCCGCTTCACCAGCCGCACGCGCGAAGGCCACCGCCTGCACGCGGCATCTCTGCCCACCCCTGCGCTGCACGGCACAGCACGGATCGACGTGCAGGTGATCGGCCCCGTCACCAAGGCCAGCGGTCTGGGGCAGGCGATGCGCGCCTCACTCGCGGCACTCGCCCCCACCGGACTGTCGGTGCAGGCGGTGAATTTCGGCCTCGACAACCCCGCCCCCGAGATCGACTGGCCGCACACACCCATCTCCAAGGCCCGGCCCGCCCGCTTCACGCTCCTGCACCTGAACGCGGAGTCGATCCCGCTCTTCTACGCCTATGCCCCCGACATCACCGATGGGTCATATCTCGCCGCCTATATGTTCTGGGAACTGACGCGCCCCGCCACCTGTCACGCGCTGGCACTGACCATGATCGACGAGATCTGGGCCGCCTCGGATCATGGCCGCGCGATCTATGCCGACGCTTTCGATGGCCCCATCCGCGTGATGGGCCTGCCCACCGACGTGACCGCCCATCCCGACCCGCTGGGCGCACGGGCCGACCTCATCGCCCGCACCGGGTTCAGGGCCGACAGCTTCCTCTGCATGGCCAGCTTCGACAGCTTTTCCTTCGTGCAGCGCAAGAACCCGCTGGGCCTGATCCGCGCCTTTGCCGAAGCCTTTCCCAGAGGCGGGGCGCAGCTGTTGCTCAAGACACAGAACCGCAGCCGCGTGAGCGACCCGGCACAGCGAAAGGTCTGGTCCGAGATCGACGCGCTGACCGCCGGCGATCCGCGCTTCTGCATCCTGGATGAAACCCTGACCCGCGACGCGCTCCTCACCCTCACTGCCGGGGCCGATGCCTATCTGTCGCTGCACCGGTCCGAAGGCTGGGGCTTTGGCCTGATCGAGGCGATGGCGCTTGGGGTTCCGGTGCTGGCCACGGGCTGTTCGGGCAATCTGGCCTATTGCGACGACACAACTTCCTGGCTGGTGCCCGCGCAAGAGGTGGCTCTCGCACCACAGGATTACATGTTCACCCCCGAAGGTGGTCTCTGGGGGGAACCCGACCCGGCCGCTGCCGTCGCCCTTCTGCGCCAGATGGCCCATGCGCCTGAGGATCGGGCCCGCCGCGCCAAGGCTGCACAAGCCCGCGTGCTGCGCATGTTCTCTCCCGAGGCCATCGGCAGCCGCTATGCCGCGCGTATCGACACGGTGCTGCGCCAGACCGGGGCCAGTGCCGCATGAACCTGCTGCGCCTGCGACACCCCCCCTCCTATGTCATCGGGGTCAGCTGGCCCCGGTCGGGTCACCACCTTATGGCACGGCTGCTCAGGCTCTATTATGGCCCAAACTTCACCTATTGCGGCTTTTATGGTCAGGCAGAATGCTGCGGAAAGGTCCCCTGTGCGCGGGCCGGAACGGTGCGCTATTCCAAGAACCACGACTTCGACGGCACCCTGCCGCAGGATGCGCAGCACCGCTACCTGATCCAGACCCGCGCCTTTGCGCCTTCGGTGGTGTCCAACTTCGAACTTTACCTGCGCGAAGGCGGCCAGGACGATGCCGCCAGCTTTGCCCGCTTCGCCAGTGCGCAATTCACCCCCTGGCGCGCCTTTCAGGACAAATGGGTCAAATCGGATTTCGCCCGCACACAGACGGTGATTCCCTATGAGGCGCTGATCCGCGATCCTGTCACCGCGCTGACCTACGCGCTGACCAGCTTTGGCACCCGCGCTCCGGATCCTTTGCGCCTCCGCGCCGCGGTCAGCCGCGTGGACGGCGAAGAGGTGGCGCAGCGCCGCATCACCCCCCGTCCCGGAAGCGGTGTTCATGCGCCACGGGATGTGACGCAATTTCGCCATTACGACGCCCATCTGTTTGCCTATCTGGACAAACTGACCCTGACCCGGCAGGAGGTGAACAGGCTGTTTCGCCGCCATCTGGGCCGGGACGCCGCCGAAGGAAACATGCTCGCGCTGCAGGCCAGCCCGTCACTGGAAGCGCTCGAGCGGATGATCCTCGGCTCACCTGAATACACTTCCCGGAGGCAGATGCTCCGGGTGGTCTGATCTGACCAGTGAGAGCGATGCCATGTCCGACCTTCCCCTGATCACACCGGTCCTGCTCTGCGGAGGCTCTGGCACCCGGCTCTGGCCCCTGTCGCGCAAGAGCTATCCCAAGCAGTTCGCGCAGTTTCTGGGCGAAGAGAGCCTGTTTCAGGAGGCTGCCAAACGCGTCTCTGGTGATGGTTTTGCAGCCCCTCTCGCGGTGACCGGCGACGGGTTCCGCTTTATCGTGGCCGAACAGCTCGATCATTGCGGTCTGCGCCCCGCTGGCATCCTCATTGAACCCGAAGGCCGCAACACTGCCCCAGCCGCGGCGGCGGCCGCCCTGCATCTGGCACAGACCAGCCCACAGGCGCTGATGCTGCTGGTGCCCGCCGATCACGCCATTCCCGATGCGCAGGCCTTCCGCGATGCGGTGATGACCGGTGCGCCTGCCGCAGCCGACGGCCAGATCGTCACCTTCGGCATCCAGCCCACCCGCGCCGAAACCGGCTATGGCTGGCTCGAGGCGGGGGCCGAAACCCTGCCCGGTGTGAATGCGCTGGAACGCTTCATCGAAAAGCCGGATCAGGCCAAGGCCGAGGCGCTTTTTGCCGATGACCGCTATCTGTGGAACGCGGGCCTGTTCCTCACACGCGCCGACACGCTGATCGCCGCCTTCGAGGCACATGCCCCCGACATCCTCGAGGGCACCCGTGCCGCGATGGAGGCCGCCAAGACCGATCTGGGCTTTCTGCGCATCGACGCCCCGCTCTGGGGACAGGTCCGGGCCGAATCCATCGACTACGCCGTAATGGAACAGGCGCAGAATGTCAGCGTCGTGCGTTTTACCGGAGGCTGGTCAGACCTTGGGTCTTGGGAGGCGGTCTGGCAGGAAAGTCCGCAGGACGGCGACGGCAACGCGCTGGCAGGGCTCTCGACCGCGATTGACTGCGAAAACACGCTGCTGCGCTCGGAAAGCGGCGAGATCGAACTGGTGGGCATCGGCCTCAAGAACGTGGTCGCTGTCGCCATGCGCGACGCTGTGCTGGTGGCGGACATGTCCGACAGCCAGAGCGTGCGCCGCGCCGTCGACATCCTGAAAGCCCGCAGCGCGAAACAGGCGGTACAATTGCCCGTCGACTACCGCCCCTGGGGCTGGTTCGAGACGCTCATTCTGGCCGACCGCTTTCAGGTCAAACGCATCCATGTGCATCCGGGGGCTGCCCTGTCGCTGCAAAGCCATGTGCACCGCTCGGAACACTGGATCGTGGTGGCGGGTACCGCGAAGGTCACGGTGGATGACGAGGTGAAACTGCTGACCGAGAACCAGTCGGTCTATATCCCCTTGGGCGCGGTGCACCGGATGGAGAACCCCGGCAAGGTGCCGATGGTTCTGATCGAAGTGCAGACCGGGACCTATCTCGGCGAGGACGACATCATCCGCTACGAGGACATCTATTCCCGCAGTTGATCCGGGGCGATGTTCAGTCGACTGAACATCACAGACGCGTTGACGCGTCCGTCACCCCAACCGCTTCGCCACCGCCTCAAGCGTCTCACGCATCAAGACCTCTGCCCGCGCAGCGGTCTCAGCCTCCGCATAACAGCGGAACTCCGGGGCATTGCCCGAGGGACGCAGGTGGATCACCGACCCATCCGCAAAAGACACCCGCAGCCCGTCGGTAAGGTCGATCCCGGTCTCTGCCGCACGATCCGCAAAGAACGCGGCGCGGGCCTCTGCAGTGTCGGTCAGATCCGCAATAAACGCCTTGGACGCCTCTGTGGCGATCCCGGCGATCCGGTCCGCAGCGGTAAAGCGCGGCGGCAGATCAGAGACCAACTCGGCCAAACTCACGCCTTTGGCGCGCGCCATCGCCAGAGGCGCCACGATGGGCAACAGGCAATCGCGGGTCATCAGCGTGGCTAGTGTGCCCGCCGGACCCTCCGCCTCGAACCCAAGCAGGAACCCGCCATTGGCCTCGTAGCCCACAACCTTGCCACCAGCCTCTTCCATCGCAGCGATCACGAAGGGTGAACCGATCTTCGTGCGAACCACGGATCCGAACCCCAACTGGTCCACCAATGTGTTCGACGACACCGGTGTGCAGATCATGTCGGCCCCCAGCATCTGCGCCACCAGCGGCCCCAGCACATCGCCCGGCACCAATGTGCCACGCGCATCCACCACCATCGGCCGGTCCGCATCACCATCGGTGGACACCAGCGCATCAAGCGCGTGCCCGGCACACCAGCCTTTCAGCATCTCACGGGTGTCGGCATCCACCGCCTCGGTATCCACGGGGATGAAGTGATCAGCGCGGGCCAGCCGCACCACCTCGGCCCCCATGCTGAAAAGCGCGTCCGCCAGAGCATCGCGGGCCACCGAGGAATGCTCATAGACACCGATGCGCAGCCCCTTCACCGCATCCGCACCGAAGGCATCGACATAGCGCGCGACGTAAGCGGACACCGCGCCCACATCCTGCACAAACGCGCCCATTTCCGCCGAAACAGAGCCTGATCCAAGCGCTGCCCCAATCGCCACCTCATCGGATTTCGCGATCTCTCCACCTGGTAGATAGAACTTAAGCCCGTTGCGATCGGCGGGGATGTGGCTGCCCGTCACCATGATCGCCGCCTGCCCCGCCCCCATGGACGCCAGCGCCAGCGCAGGCGTGGGCAACACGCCATGATCCACCGCCCGGAGCCCCATCGCCCGCACCGCCGCGATCACCGCCGCCGCAATCCGTGGGGACGAGGCGCGCAGGTCCTGCCCAACATGCACCGAACCACCATGTGGGCAGGCGGTCAGGAAAGCACGAGTGTAGTCCGCGACCAGATCGTCGGTCAGTTCGGTGACAAGGCCGCGCAAGCCGCTGGTGCCGAATTTGGGGGGCATATCGTCTGTCCTTGTGCCTTGGAACCTCGCCCGCAGGTATGCCCTTGGCAGCGTCATGGGTGCAAGGACGACCGTGTCTCACGTGGCGCGGTCACGTTTTGCATATTTTCAAAAAGAAGAAGCACAGAGACAGCGCATCACTCGCTGCTTCTTCTTTTTCCAAATATGCACACACACGGCCCGCCACAGGGCGCAACGCCCGCAGGACTCACACCCCGTTTACCAAAGCGCCCCTAGCGTCCCGCCCGAATGCGGATCGCTGAAAGGGCCTGCCCGATGTCACAAATCTCCACCCTCTTGTCGCTGCCCTATATTCAACCGGCACAAGCACAGAAACACGTCACACATAACGAGGCCTTGCGCGTACTGGATGCGCTGGTGCAACTGTCAGTCGAAAGCCGTGGCCTGAACGAGCCGCCGACCACCCCGACCGATGGCGCGCGCTATATCGTGGCCTCCGGCGCCACCGGGGGCTGGGCCGGACAGGACCACACCATCGCGTTGAACGCGGGCGGCGGGTGGATTTTCCTGCATCCGAACACTGGTTGGCGCGCTTGGGTTGCGGATGAGGGCGCAGAAGTCATCTGGCAGAACGGTCTGTGGCAGGCGCAGGTTGCGGGCCTGCCCGATCGCCTTGGTTTGGGCACAAGTGCCGATCCGGTAACCAGGCTGAGCGTCGCTTCACCGGACACGCTGCTCACCCATGAAGGGGGAGGGCATCAGCTCAAGGTGAACAAGGCCGCCACATCCGACACCGCCAGCCTGCTGTTCCAGTCGAACTGGACCGGCCATGCCGAGATGGGGCTGGCCGGTGAAGACGCGTTCTCGATCAAGGTCAGTGATGGGGCCGCATGGACCACTGCGCTGAGCTTTGATCCGATCACCGGCACAGCCAGTGGCGCAGCGGTGAGCAGCGGCCCGGAAGAAAGCAATCCCAACACGCTTGTGCGGGCGGGCGATGGGTACCTCAAAGGCACCATCCTCGGCACCGTGTTCAAAGACGCAAATGGCGTGCCCACCGGTGGCGTGATCGAGCGCGGCGCGAACGCCAATGGCGCGTATGTGCGCTTTGCCGATGGCACGCAGATCTGCACCAGCCCGGATATTCCCACCGGACCAATCAGCAATCAGGCCGGGGCGCTGTGGCAGTCGAACCACCTCGCATGGACCTTTCCGGTCCCCTTTGCGCCGGGGATGCCCCCGATCCTGACCGGAGAGAGCGGCAACACCGGCGCCTGGCCCACCTTTGCCCCACATGGGGTGCTGTCGACCGGGCTGAAGGCCACGGCGCTCATTCAGATCACCGTAGGGCTGAACCTGCGGATTTGTGCCATTGGGCGGTGGGCCTAAAGGCAACTCTTCAGCCCCTCATTCTCTGCATGAAGAGACTGCAACACCAATCCATCCGACGCTCACCTTTCCTTATCCGAATCGCCTTAGCGTGGCGGGCGGTAGGGAGAGGGAGGCCTTGGGTCTGATTGCGCGCGCAAAAAGTACGCTCACTCCAACAGGCTAAGCAGATAGGCGCCATAGTCGTTCTTGCCGAACATCTCGGCCCGGGCGCGCAGGGCGTCATCGTCGATCCAGCCTTGGTGATAGGCGATCTCGTCGGGGCTGCCGATCTGCTGGCCTTGCCGGTCAGACAGCGTGCGCACGAAGTTTCCGGCATCCAGAAGTGATCCATGGGTGCCGGTGTCGAGCCAGGCGTACCCCCGTCCCATCAGCTCCACGCTCAGTTGACCATCGGCCAGATAGCTTTCCAGAAGCGAGGTGATCTCCAGCTCACCGCGCTCTGACGGCTGCACCTTGGCGGCGCGTGCGGGGGCTGTGCCATCGAGGAAGTAGAGGCCTGTGACCGCATAGGGCGACGGCGCTTTCTTGGGTTTCTCGATGATCGTCTTCACTGTGCCATCAAGGGCAAAATCCACCACGCCGTAGCGTTCGGGATCGGCGACGCGGTAGCCGAAGACCGTGCCGCCAGTTTCAACGGCATCGGCGTTGGCCAGAACTTGCGGAAGGCCATGGCCAAAGAAGATGTTGTCGCCCAGCACCATCGCCGACGGGCTGCCGGCAAGGAACTCTTCCGCCAGCAGATAGGCCTGTGCCAGACCATCGGGTGAGGGCTGTTCGATGAAGGTGAACGCGAGCCCCCACTGCGACCCGTCGCTCAAGAGGCGCTTGAACTGGTCCTGATCCTGCGGCGTGGTGATGATCGCGATCTCTCGGATGCCTGCGAGCATCAGCACCGACAGCGGATAATAGATCATCGGCTTGTCGTAGAGCGGCAGAAGCTGTTTCGACAGCCCCATGGTGATCGGATAAAGCCGCGTGCCCGACCCGCCTGCGAGGATGATGCCTTTTCTGCTCATGCGCCCAAATCCTTCAAAACAGCGGCCAGCCCCGCTTTCCAATCGGCAGGTGTAATCCCGAAATCCGCCGCCAGTTTGGCGCAATCGAGCCGGGAATTGAGCGGGCGGGTTGCAGGAGTTGGATAGTCCGAGGACGGGATGCCCGTCACCGTCACATCGCGATCCGCTTCGGCAAAGATCGCACGGGCGAACCCGGCCCAGCTTGTGTGGGGTGCGCCAGCATAGTGATAGGTGCCGCCGGCGGCCCCATCCTGCATGGCATCGGCGAGGATCAGCAGCGTCGCGGCAATATCCGCAGCCGGGGTCGGTCCCCCGATCTGGTCCTCGACCACGCGCAAAGCATCGCGCGTTTCACTGAGACGCAGCATGGTCTTCACGAAATTCGCCCCATGGGCCGAAAACACCCAGGCTGTGCGCAGGATGATGTGCCGCGCACCTGAGGCTCGGATCGCCTGCTCTCCCGCCAGCTTGGTGCGACCATAGGCGTTTTGCGGTGAAACAGGGTCTGTTTCCTGCCACGAACGCTGGCCGCTGCCATCAAAGACATAATCGGTCGAGACATGCAGAAAGGGGATATCCAGATGCGCACAGGCCCCCGCCATCGCACCGGGGCTTGCGGCGTTGATCATCTGCGCCAGCGCGTCCTCCTCCTCGGCGCGGTCCACCGCCGTGTAGGCGGCGGCATTGATCACCACGCTCGGCTTGAGATTCGCGATCACCGCCGCACAGCCCTGCGGGTCGGACAGATCCGCCTGATCACGGCCCAAAGCGGTGACATCCCCCTGCCTTTGGAGTTCGGTGGCCACCTGCCCGGTCTTGCCGAAGACCAGGATCATGTGACCCATGTCCAGCGAGGGGCCAGCCCCTCGCGCTCCCCGGAGTTTATCTGGCAAGATGAAAGAGCAGTCATGCCTTGACCCCCAACCGCTGCCCCACGCCATCGCGCCCCTGCAGCGCCTGCCACCAGTCGCGATTGTCGAGATACCAGCGCACCGTGCGCCGCAGCCCTTCCTCCAGCGTCACCGAGGGCCGCCAGCCCAGCTCACCCCGCATGCGCTTGGGGTCGATCGCATAGCGCAGATCATGCCCGGGACGGTCGGTCACGAAGGAGATGAGCCGCGCGTGGGGCGCGCCTTCGGGCACCATCTCGTCCATCAGCGTGCAGATCATGCGGACAAGGTCGATATTGCGCGCCTCATTCTCACCGCCGATATTGTAGGACCGCCCCACCTGCCCCTTTGTGACCACTGTCAGCAGCGCATCGGCATGGTCCTCCACATAGAGCCAGTCGCGCACATTCTCACCCGCGCCATAAACCGGGATCGGCTTGCCTGCGAGCGCATTAAGAATGACCACCGGGATCAGCTTTTCGGGGAAATGGTACGGCCCGTAATTGTTCGAACAGTTCGACAGCACCACGGGCAATCCGTAGGTGTGATGCCACGCCCGCACCAGATGATCGCTCGCCGCTTTCGACGCCGAATAGGGCGAGCGCGGATCGTAAGGCGTCTCTTCGGTGAACTGGCCTGTCGCGCCCAGAGACCCAAAGACCTCGTCGGTCGAGATATGGTGAAAACGGAACGCCTCTGGCTTGCCCTGACCTTCCCAATAGCCGCGCGCGGCCTGCAACAGCGTGTAGGTGCCCACCACGTTCGTATCGATGAAGGCACCGGGCCCGTCGATGGACCGGTCCACATGGGATTCAGCGGCGAGATGCATCACCGCATCGGGCGCATGGTCGGCAAAAACAGTCTCTAACAAAGCCCCATCGCGGATATCGCCCTGCATAAACGTATAACCCGGCGCATCGGCAACCGAGGCCACATTGTCGAGGCAGGCCGCATAGGTCAGCGCATCGAGGTTCACGACCTCATGCCCCTGACCAATCGCCTGCCTGACCACCGCCGAGCCGATGAACCCGGCCCCTCCTGTCACCAAAAGCTTCACGCGTTGCTCCACTCGAAAGGGCTGTCGATCTCGTCCAAGGCAGGCGCTGCCGCGTCCTTGTCCGACAAGACAGGGCTGCCCGTCAAACCCCAGTCGATGCCCACCGAATCCCAGCGCACCGCGCCTTCGGCCTCGGGTGCATAGTACCCGGTGCATTTGTAGATGATCTCGGTGTCGGGCGCGCGGGTGACAAACCCATGGGCAAAGCCCTCGGGCACCCAGAGCTGCCGCCCGTTCTCGGCGGTCAGATCGACACCGACCCAAGACCCATAGGTCGGAGAGCCGCGCCTGATATCCACCGCCACATCCCAGACCGCCCCGCGCCCGCAGCGCACCAGCTTGCCCTGACCCTTCGGCGGCGCCTGGTAATGCAGGCCGCGAATGGTGCCCACTTCCGCCGAGAGCGAATGGTTGTCCTGCACGAAGACCGGATCGATCCCCGCCACCTCGGCCAGTCGCGCAGCGTTCCACGTCTCGGCAAAGAACCCCCGCGCATCCCCGAACCGCCGCGGCGTCAGGATCAGCAGACCCTCCAGCGCCGTTGTTTCAACATCCAGCATCAGCCGTCCTTCTGCGTCTTCACCCAGGCCAGGAAGGCCCGGTCCGGATTGCCCAGCCTTGGGCGTCCGGTCTCATCCCACCACGCAAGCCAGCGCGCCTGCAAGGCGTAAACATCCACACCCGGGCGCAAGGCCCGCGCCGCCGCCAATGTCTCTTCCAACAGAACCGGGGCATCCATGGGGCGCGGTTTGGCCCGTCGCGTGACAACCAGCACATCGCCCTCGCGTTCGGCGAGGGAATAGTCCGGCAGGTGGTCCTCTTCGATCATGCGCCGGATCGCCGCGCGAAACACCCGCACCGGTGCCGCCGATCCCGATTTCAGATGCAGCACCGGCACCGAGATCGCCCATTCCGCCTGCCGCCCGCAATGTTTGCGCGCCAGCTCATAGACCCGCCGCTCCAGGGGTTTCCTCAGCCGGAAGTAATCGCGGCTCAGCGTCAGCACCGAGCGCGCACAGACCGCGCGATAGAGCCAGTCCGACAGTGTCACCGTCACGCTGATCATCCGCCCACCGCGCGACTTGCGCAAAATCTCCCAGCTCTCGATGAGGCCGAAGCCCCGCGTCGCCTCCACCCCGCCGGTGTCGATATTGGTGGTGATGCGCGTACCCGCCAGCCGCTCGAACCCTTCGCGCAACCTTGTGTAGCTCTCGCCGCCCGTGTCGCGATTGGTCGCCACCAAGAGATCATGCGCGCGCAGCGTCAGCGTGCGCCCCACCTGCCGGCCCGCGTTCATCGCCGCCACCAGCTGGCTGATGCAATAGATCAGGATGTCCTTGTCATGGATCGTCGCCCGCCCCTTGACCGATGGCACCACCTCCACCTCAACCCCGTTATGGGCATAGGACAGCACCCGCCGGTCAGGCCGCGTGCTCAGCGAAAAAATCGGATGTTCCATCGACGCCAGATCATCCTTCGGACTGGCGTCAAAGATATCGCAGACGAAAAAATCGCCCGTTGGGTGTCGGTCAGGCAACAGCCCGCCAGTCATCGTCCCGCTCATGGGTCCGCCTGTATTTGCTCTGCTCGATCCCCGTTTGTTTTTGCGGCCGACGTTTGCGCCGACTCGGCTTTCGGGGTTTCAGTGACACCCAACCTAAAGTTATCCACAGCGTGCGTCTATCCAAAGCTGGACGTTCAGCGGAGGATCGGAGTCACCTGCTCGGGGGATTGGAGTCGCACAAACGGAGGTTCAGAGTCGCGCAAGGCCAAAAGAACATCGATTTTCCCTTTGAAACAAAAGGCTTATGAAAACCGCTTCAATCCCGTAACGTATAACTAACTGATTTTAACAGAACCGCAGGATCTCCAGCACACCCTCTTCAGACCCAGCAGAGATATGGCAACCTCCTGAATTTGCTTAGAAAAGAAAGAGGTGTTGCGGTTTTTCTTCCATGTGCGCATTTTTGTGGTATTCTGCCAAAAACAGCGCACACAGAAGCGCTCCATCAGGCAGACCCGAGCAGCAGATGACCCAGGATCACCCCCTTCCCCCCTATTTCAACATCCATCCCGACAGCGCGCTTGATGCGCTCGGGGCCCCCGCCACCACCGCTGATTTCGGCCGGATCGCGCGCGCCTGCGAAGCGGGGCGCGCCGATCTCGCCAGTCGCGGGCTCGAGGAAAGCGGCGGTCGCAGCCTGCGCCTGTTCTCCACCTGGGAAATCACCCGCTACCTGATCCCGGTTGCAACGGGACATTTCCGCCGCGTGCTCAAGCAGAACCCCGACCTGCCGCAGGGCCGCTCCGAGACCACAAGCGGCGCCAAGTGGTTCACCTTCGACGAGGTGCTGCGCCTGCGCGCCCATTTCGCCAGCGAGGGCTCCAAGGCCAAGGAATACCTCCCCTACCGCCCCAAGGGGCAGCCCGCCAAACTGGTCGCCGTGGCCAACTTCAAAGGCGGTGTCGGCAAGACCTCGACAGCCGCCCATCTCGCCATGTCCGCCGCCCTTGACGGCTACAAGGTGCTGGTGATCGATCTCGACAGCCAGGGCTCCATGACCTCGATCTTCGGCGGCAAGGTGGCCGATGAATGGTCCACCGTCTTCCCGCTTCTGGCCCGTCACTACGCGCGTCACCTGCAGGGTGAAAACCAGCGCCGCATGGACCGGGGTGGGGCGCCCACCCCGCTCGACGACACGCTGTCCGAGGCGCTGAAGTCGCGCAGCGAAACGCTGGTGCAGAAAACCCACTGGCCCAATATCGACCTCATCGGCGCGCAGCTGAACCTCTACTGGGCCGAGTTCCAGATCCCTGTCTGGCGCATGGCCTCGCGCGGCTGGAAGCTCTGGGATGCGCTCACCGACTCGCTCGCCGAGGACGGCATCCTTGACCAGTACGACGTGATCTTCCTCGACACGCCCCCTGCCCTTGGCTACCTCACCATCAACGGGCTGGCCGCCGCCGACATCCTGCTGGTGCCTCTGGGGGCGTCCTTCCTCGAATTTGACAGCACCGGCCGCTTCTTCGACATGCTGCACTCCACCTTCGGCTCCATCGAGGAGGCCGAGAACATGGCCGCGCGCGCCCTGGGCCGCGATGGGCTGGCCTTCCAATGGGACGCGGTGCGCGCCGTGGTCACCCGTTATGACAGCGCCCAGCAGGCCGAACTCGCCGCCCTCATGCAGGCCTATCTCGGCCCCACCCTCTCGCCGCATCGTCAGGGCTTTACCGCGCTGATCGGACAGGCCAGCGAACAGGTGCAGGGCATCTACGAGGCCGATTACCGCGATTTCAACCGCGAGACCTATGTGCGCGGCCGCGAAACCTTTGACGCCACCTATGCCGCCTTCAAACAGCTTCTCATCGGAAGCTGGCACCGTGACGTGCAACTGGCACAGCAGGCGGCGGAGTGAGCCGATGTTCGCAGCGCAGCGCTCCCCCTTCATCTTGCCCGTAAACTCCGGGGTTTGGGGCAGCGCCCCAATCCACCGCACGCCACGGACACCAAAGCTTAACCAAACGCGCCAAACCTCCCGGCCGCAAAAGACAGGAGGCTCCCATGGCCAAGCGTAAACGCCTGACACCGCCGAACCCCGCCTATCTCGACACGCCCCCGCTTGAGACGAAGTCGATGTTCTCCGGCCCCCGCAGCGCCCCGATCGCCGATGTGGCGCGGGATGCCTCCAGCATGGCGGCGCTGAACGAAATGGCCGAAAGCCTTGCGCGGGCCCGTGACGAGGGGCGCATGGTGGTGGACCTGCCGCTCGACGAAATCGTGGTGGATCATCTCGTGCGCGACCGTCTGGTGGTGGACGAGACCGAGATGCAGGTGCTCAAGACCTCGTTGCGCCGCCGGGGTCAGCAGACACCGGTCGAGGTGATGCACCTGAGCGACGGGCGCTACGGGCTGATCTCGGGCTGGCGGCGCTGCCGGGCACTGGCCGAGATCGCCGAAGAAGACCGGAACCATGACCCCACCGTTCTGGCCCTCCTGCGCCGCCCCGAAGAGGCGTCGGATGCCTATCTCGCCATGGTCGAGGAAAACGAGATCCGCGTTGATCTGAGCTATTTCGAGCGCGCCCGCATTGTCGTGAAGGCGGTCGATGAAGGGGTGTATGGCACCGAACGCACCGCGTTGCAGATGCTCTTTCACTCCGCCTCCCGCGCCAAACGCTCCAAGATCGGCAGCTTCCTTCCGGTGGTGCGTGCGCTTGATGGTGTGCTGCGCTTCCCGCAGGCGCTGAGCGAACGGCTCGGGCTGAGCCTGTCGCAGGCGCTGAATGATGACCCCGGCTTTGCGGACCGCCTGACCACCCGTTTGAGTGCCGCCGAGATCGACAGCCCGGAGGCGGAAACCGCGCTGCTGACCAAGGCGCTGACAGCACAAAACCAGTCTCTAAAGGGCGGTTCAGAGACGAAATCTGCAGAAGCAGAACCCGCGTTTCGCGACGAAACCATCGGTGCGTTCACCTTGCGTCGCCATCGCGATGGCACACTCTCGATCCTGGGTGCGGCCTGGCCGGACAAGCTCGAGCCGGATCTGAAGCGGCTGCTCAGCAACGCATCGGTATACGTTCCAAAATAGGTCCGGTTCGGTCCTAATGTTTCGCACGCGAAACAATGGGTCCGTTTCGGACCTAATCAGCGGCGCCCCAATGGCGCGGGGTTAAGCCTGCGTTAACCATCTTCAGTCCAGTCTGACCGGTGACCCCTCTGCCGGAAAGGCTGGCCATGCTCTCGCGCCTTGCGCTCCTTTATCGCCGTTACGCGACGCAGCATCTTTGCCTTGTGCTGGGAGAGCTCTCCATCGCGTCGGGTCGTTCCATCCCGGTTGTCCTCCGCCAAGGGCGCATCTGCGTCGCCCGGGACGGGCGCAGTCTTGATGGCGCAGACGACGTCCTGCTCGAGCAGGACGGTGCCCGCTCAGAGGGCTCAGCCCCTTCGCTCCCCTACGCGCCCGGTGCGCCGATACGGGTTTCGCTGCGAAACGCAGGGCGTGATCCTGTCACCCTTCCCGCCCCGTCCCCCGCGCGTTGGCTCGCGGCGCATCTCACGCTCTGGCCGGGCTTGCTGCGCCGCGTCCTCCAGACCCTGCCGCTCCTCCCGCACATCCGCGATCCGCATATGCGCTCCCGTGCCAAGGCGCGCCTCGGGCTGACCCAGAGCACCCCAGCCCCCCTGTTGCACCTTGCGCCCTCGGGCACAGCCCTGCGCGCCCTCTCCACCCCTATTGCGATCCTGCTGCCGGTTCACAACGCCAAGCCCCATGTGCTGTGCTGCCTTGACCGCATCAAGGCCAAGACCGATCTGCCCTGGCGGCTGGTCATCGTCGAGGACGGCTCCACCGACCCGACCCTCCGCCCGTTCCTGCAGGATTGGGTCACCGCCCATCCCGACGCCACGCTTCTCTGCCATGACACCCCCCGTGGCTTTGCCGCTGCGGTCAATGCCGGGCTGAGCGCCCTTGGCCACATCGACCGGCCTGTGGTGCTGCTCAATTCCGATGTCACCCTGCCGCAAGGTTGGGCCTCGCGCCTGATCGCCCCGCTCCTGACGGATGGGACCATCGCCAGCGTCACGCCACTGTCGAACGAGGGCGAGTTGATGGGCGCGCCACATGCCTGTACGGGCGTTGCGCTGCGAAACACCGAGGTCGATGTGGTCGATGCGGCGCTGACCCCTTTCGCCCGCCATGCAGATCTGCCCTCTCTGCCCACGGGCTCGGGCTTCTGCATGGCCTTGTCCCCCCAATGGCTGGCTCAAGTGACTCGCTTCGATGAGCGCTTCGGGCGGGGCTATGGCGAAGAGGTCGATTGGTGCCAGCGCACCCGCGCGCTTGGAGGGCGGCATGTCTGCCAGACCGGGCTGTTCGTCGGCCATGTCGGTGCGGCCAGTTTCGGTGCGGAACAGAGACGCATATTGCGTGCCAAGGCCGCGTCTTTGCTGTCGCGCCGATGGCCCCGCTTCGATGCGGAGGTGGCGCAGGCACAGGCCAATGATCCGCTGACGGGGGACCGTCTGCGCGCCGGTCTGATCTGGGCGCGGGCGCGTCTGGGGCAAACATCCCTGCCCGTCTATCTCGCCCATTCGCTGGGCGGCGGCACGGCGCACTGGCTGGACCAGCGGCTGGCAACGCACGAGGTCGCCGTTGTGCTGCGTGTCGGCGGCCCGCTGCGCTGGCAGATCGAACTGCACACCCAAGCGGGTGTCACGCGCGGCGCAACGGCGCATTTTGCGGTGATACAGACTCTGTTGAACCACGCGGGACCGCGAGAGGTGGTCTATGTCTGCGCCGTGGGCGACCCCGCGCCAGAGGAGATCCCGTTCCGGCTGCTTGACCTCTGCGCCGGCGGACATCGGCTTGAGATGATGGTCCACGACTATTACCCGCTGAACCGGGATTACACGTTTCGCAGCGAAGCTGACCCCGAATGGCAGGCGCTCTGGCGGCCTGCGCTGGATCGGGCGGATCACCTGACCGTGTTCTCCGAGGCCTCCTCGATGATCGTGGCCGGGCTGCATCCCGACATGGCTCACAAGGTCCGCCTGCGTCCGCATGGGCCGCTTGGACCGGTGCCGCGCCTGTCTCCTGCGCCTTTGGGCCAAATGGTGATTGGCGTGCCGGGAAACCTCAACGACCAGAAGGGGGCGTCCGTGGTGCGTGATCTCGCGCCTGTTCTGGCTCGGACCGGCGAGGCGCGGCTGGTGGTTCTGGGCGCGGTGGCGCCGGATTGCCCGGTGCCGCGCTCTGTGACGGTTCAGGGGGGATATCGGCTCGAGGACCTGCCGCATCTCGTGGCGCGGCATGGCATCGGCGCATGGCTCATTCCGTCGCTCTGGCCCGAGACCTTTTCCTTTGTCACGCAGGAATCACTGGCGACCGGGCTGCCCTGTATCGGCTTCGATCTGGGTGGGCAGGGCGACGCGCTGCGCCGGGCCGAGAATGGTCATGTGGTTTCGCTGCGAAACGGGGGTGCGCCGGATGTCGATGCGGTGCTGCGGGCATTGCGCGCTGTGCCGGGATGGCCGGAGGCGGCACTGGAAATCGACTCTAAACCGCTGCGACATTGGCCTTTGCGACGGGTGCGGGCATGATCGCTGCTCTCCCAAATTTAGGTCCGAATCGGTCCTATTGTTTCGCGCGCGAAACATTGGGTCCGTTTCGGACCTATCTCTCAGAGGTCGCTGAGGATGTCCCGATGCCAGCGCCTCAGGCCAAGACCCGCCAGCAGCGCGACGGTCAATCCCAGCGCCAGCACATAGGTCGGGCTGGCATAGCTGGCGTCATAGCCGGGATAAATCCCGCGCCGGACCAGTCCTGTCACATGGATCAGCGGGTTCCACCACAACAGGTCACGCCATGGCAGGGGAACCGATGGATAGGTGAAGAACACGCCAGAGATCAGGAACATCGGGCGCATGAGGATGGACCAGACCCGCTGCCAAAGCGGCATCACTCCGATCAGAAGGCAATTCATGGTCCCCACCCCAAGGCTCAGCACGGCCAGCAAACCCGCCGCTTGGGCCAATGTGCCAAGATCGGGCGTTGCGCGTGTTTCGCTGAGAAACAGGATGCCGCCCAAGAGCAGGCTGGCCACGGCGAGTTGCGTCAGTGCTGCCAACAGGAACCGTGCCAGGATCGCGTCGAGCACACCCACCGCCGGATAGGCAAAGAGCGGGCGCGAGAAGTTCAGCGCCTGTGCCAGTTTGCCGGTGATGTCCGAGAACGCGAGGAAGGGCAGCAGGCCAGTGGCGTAGAACAGCGGAAAGCTGGTGCCGAGGGCAGGGGCGTGAAACCCGATGGCAAAGATGACCGACAAAAGCGCGATGCCCGCCAGAGGTTCGGCCACGGCCCAGAGGTAACCTCCGGGCACGCGGCCATGAGTGGTGGACATCTCCCGCAGCATCAGGGCAGCGACTGCCCGCCACAGGGTGGGACGGGCGGCTGGGATCATGAATGTGTTTCGCTGCGAAATTCCCGCATAAGAAGAAATTCTACGTGATGACTCACCTAAATGCAATCACAACTGATCCTGCCGTTCCGTTTCATGGCACGACGCTACCACCCGGACCGGTGATCGCCCATTGGCCTGCAACGCGTGCCCGCTGGGCGTGGCGGCATATGGCGGTGGGTCTGTCCTTTGTGCTGTGCGTGCTGCTGCCGGTATGTGGTTCGGCGTGGTATCTTTGGGCCCGCGCGGCGGACCAATATGCCTCGGAAGCGGGGTTCGCGGTGCGCCGGGAAGAGACCGGGGCGGCGGTCGAGATGCTGGGCGGTCTGGCTGGCCTGTCGGGGGTGAGTTCGCGCGATACGGATATTCTTTACGAATACCTGTCGTCGCGCCGTCTGGTGGCCGAGGTTGAGGCGGATCTGGATCTCTCTGCGCTTTGGTCAAAACCGGGCACAGACCTGTTTCGCGGCGAAACAGACCCTGTTTTTGCCTTTCCAAAGGATGGAACGTCCGAGGCGTTGCACCTCTATTGGAGCCGTTGCGTGCAGGTCGCCTATGACAGCCGCGCCGGGCTGATCTCGCTTCGGGTGACGGCGTTCGATCCGAAGGACGCGCAGGCCATTGCGCAGGCCATCGTCCGCCGCGCCACCGCGCTGATCAACGAGTTGAGCGATGTGGCGCGCAAGGACGCGATCCGCGATGCGGCGCGGGCGTTGGAGGCGGCGGAAACCCGGCTCAGGCTGGCGCGGACGCAGGTGACGGCGTTTCGAAACAGTCATCAACTGGTCGATCCGGCAGCGGACATTCAGGCGCGCGCCGGGCTTCTGGGCAATCTGCAGGGGCAATTGGCCGAGGCGTTGATTGCGCTGGACCTTTTGCGCGATGCCACCCGCGCTGGTGATCCGAGGCTGGAGCAGGGTGCGCGGCGTGTGGCGGTGATCGAGGACAGGATCGCGGCGGAACGGGCCAAGCTGGGGCTTGAGGGCGACGGGGATGCCTTTGCCAGCGTGGTGGGCCAGTTCGAAGTGCTGATGGCGGATCGGGATTTTGCCGAAGCGGCCTATACGGCTGCGCGGACCACCTATGATCTGGCACAGGCCGAGGCGCAGCGGCAGAGCCGCTATCTGGCGGCGTGGCAGGACCCGACCCTGCCCGAGAGTGCCGAATACCCACGTCGTGCGCGCTGGCTGGCGGGAATCGCAGGCTTTGCGCTGCTCTTCTGGGGGCTGGCCGTGCTGTCGGTCTATGCCGCCCTGGACCGGCGCGGATGATCGTGCTCGAGGATCTGTGGAAGAGGTTTCCCTCCGGGCCGCTGGTCGCGCAGGGGATTTATGCGGTGTTCCCGGCTGGGCAGGCAACGGCGCTGCTGGGGCGGAACGGGGCCGGGAAATCCTCGCTTCTGGCGATGATCGCGGGCACGCTGCGCCCCGATGCGGGCCGGGTGCTGCGGCAGGGGCGTGTGTCCTGGCCGGTGGGCTTTGCGGGCGCGTTTCACCCCGATCTGACGGGCGCGCAGAACACGCGCTTCGTGGCGCGGGTGTATGGCGTGGACAGTGGTGCGCTTTTGGCCTTTGTGCGCGACGTGTCGGGTTTGGGGGGTGCGATGCGCCAGCCGGTGCGTCGCTATTCCAGCGGCATGCGGGCACGGCTGGGATTCGCGATCTCCATGGGCATTCCGTTCGACATGTATCTGGTGGACGAGGTCACGGCAGTGGGGGATGCCGCGTTTCGCCGCGAAACATCCGAGCTGCTCAAGGCGCGGCTGGGGCAGGCGGGGGCCATCGTGGTGAGCCATGCGCCTGCGCAGCTGCGGGGGCTGTGTACCGCTGGCGCGGTGCTCGAGGATGGGCGGCTGCGCATGTTCGACGATCTGGACGAGGCGATCGCGGTGTATCAGGCGGGGGGGCAGGCTATGCCGCAAGCCAAAGCGCCAGACGGTCTCGCCGCCAGTGGCGGTATGCGCTGAGCTGGCGCAGACGCACGCGGGGTGCAAGCGACAGCGCGTGGCGCAGGATACTTTGGTTGGCGGGGGTCAACAGGTCCATATGTGGCTCTAACATTGCCAAATTCCGGCACGCCCAGTTGCGATACGTGCCATCTCCGAGCTTGTTCATCCGCCACAGTGCGGCGCGCAATCCGGCGCGGGGACCAAGGTGATTGCCACCATGGGCGCGGTAGAACAGGCCGGGGCGGGTGTCCTGAATCACGGTGGCACCGGCGCCGGTCAGGAGCAGGGTGATCCACCAGTCCCAAAAGGGGGCATCGACGACGCCACCACGGCGGGCGAGGGCCACGGCAGCGGCATCAAGCATCAGCCCGCTGCCCGGCGTGCGGCATTCCACCAGCGCGTTGCGGAAATTGGCCGGTGCCTGCCCCCGCCAGCGCATCGCGCGCGGCGCGTGCCCCTCCCGCAAGAGCATCCGGTGGGCGCAATAGACCTGCCCGGCGGGGGAGGGGCTGTGTGCGATGGCGGTCAGTCCGCGGGTGAGGTGATGCGGCAGCCAGAGATCGTCCTGATCGGCAAACGCCACCGGGCCGGGGGGCAGGTCGGGATGACAGAGCAGGCCAAGATAATTCGCCGCCATGCCCTTTTGTGGACCACGCAGGACCACAACCGGGTTGGGGCTGTCCTGAGCAAAGGCGCGGATCAGCGGCAGCGTGGCGTCGGTGGAGCCATCATCGCTGATCCAGAGCGACCAGTGGGGATGGTCCTGCGCGGCAAGGCTGGCCAATTGCTGGCGCAGGAACGCGCCGCCGTTGCGGGTGCCCATGAGCACGGTGATATGGGGCAGGGGGGCCATGCCGGGATCATGGCGTGGGAGCGTGCAAAATACAACTATAAGCAGTATTCAGCCGCGCTGCGGGTGATGGCGTGGTTTTGCCCACACGCAGGCCTTGGGGAACTTTGGTCTGCCGGGACTGCTTGAGGCACTGACGCATCCGCATTAGGGTCAGGCTCGGGCCCCGATGGGGACGCCAGATGCCAGTTGCGATGACAAGGGTCCCCCTGTGATGGAGTTTCCCCCGATCTACATCCTGAGCCTCGAAGGGGCGCAGCGCTTTGCGCCGCTCGCCGAGGCGCTGGAGGCGCGTGGGCTGGCCTATGAGGTGATCTGGGGCATCGACGGGCGGTCGCGGCTGCCCGAAGAGCATGAACACCGGGTGGACCGCAGCGGGGCCGAGGCGCGGATGGGGCGGCCGATGACCGATGGGGAGTTCGCCTGCGCCCTGTCGCACCGGAAGATTTACGAGCGGATCGCGGCCGGGGATGCGCCCTCGGCCATCGTGCTGGAGGATGATGCCGATCCGTCGCTGTCCTTTTTCGATCTGGGACCGGCACTGGTCGATCCGCCCTGCGGGCTGCTGCTGTTTGATCACAAGAACACCTATGTGAAGGTGCGCGACCGGCTGATTCTGCCGGGCGGCGTGCGCGCCTACCGGGTGGCGCTGCCGCCGTTTCTGGCCACTGGCTACATGGTGTCGCGCGAAGTGGCGGCGCATCTGGCGTTCCGCAATGGCCCTGTTGTGCAGCCGTCGGATTGGCCCGATGCGATCCTGCAATTCGACAGCTATGCCTGTGATCCGCGGGTGGTCACGCAGCGCGGGCGCAGCCTTGGCACATCGAGCCTTGAGGCGGGGCGGCGCAAACATGGCCATCGCCAGCGCAAGAGCCTGCGGCGGCTGCTTTACAAGGCCTATTGGCGGCGCTGGATGACCAAGCGGCTGGCGCGCAAGCTGGCGTGACGGGGGTGCCGGGCTGAAGCCCGGCCTAAGGGCCTATTCGGCGGCGGCAAGCCGCTCTGGCGCGCTTTCCATGCGCAGGCTGTGCAGCAAGAGGCCCAGGGGCCGCGGATCGGCGGACGCGCCCAGATCGCGGGGGCTGTGGCAGGTGGGCAGGCTGAGGTCGATGCGCAATGGCCCGCTGAAATGCGGCAGCGGCAGATCCCATCCCATTCCCGGATCGCTGCCCTTGAGCCGGGTGTCGGACCACGTGGCGCGCCGTCCGGTGCGTTCCTCGATCGCCGTGATGGTGAGGGTCTGGGTCTCGAACGCAAGGGCGGCTTCGAGCAGGGCGGCTGTGCCGGCAAGCCGTGTCACCGGATGATCCGGGTCGGACAGGGCGCGGATGCTGGCCTGTGGTCGGGCGGTCCAGATGCCGGTGTCCTCGGGGGGGTGAAACCCGTCGAGATGCAGCGCGTGCTGGTCCGGTTCGCGGGCGACGCGGATCAGATCCGTCTCCGACGCGGCGGCAGGCAGGGGAATGAGCGTACCAGCGTCCGGGTCCTGCAGCAGCCAGCGGATTGTGGCCATGTCGGCCCGGTCGAGCAGCGCATCGCCGCGCCCATCAAGATGCGCGATCAGGGTGGGGCCGGTGCCTCTGCGACAGGCGAGATCGGTGAGCTGCGCCTGCGCCTCGGGCGGAGTGCGCTGCCCCAGCGCCTGAAGCCCCATCGGCAGGGCCAGCCCCGGCGGAAGACCAAGGATCACGGTCCAGAGCGCTGGGTCACGGATCGGCAGGGCCAGATCGGACAGATGGTGGCCTGCCTCCAGCGCGCTCTCACAGGCGCGGGCCAGAAGGAGCCGCAGCAGGCCCAGCCGTTCGGTGGCCCTGAGCGGGCCGTCCTGCGCCAGCGCCCGTCCCAGCATTGCAGGGTCAGAGAAAGCAGAATTGAGCAGGTTTAGAGACACATATTGGCCTATATCCCGGTCCGGACAGGACCAGAGATCGGGGGGCAGCAGCCCGCGCCCGGCCATCAGCCCCGACATCACGCCCCGCACCTGCGCATAGGTGCTGTGCCAGTCGCGGTCCTGTGGGTCCGGCGTCGTGCTGCGGGTCTGCACCAGGGCGGCGCGGCGGGCCATGCGCGTCTGCCCGGCATAGAGAAACCGGGCCAGCCCGTCGGCATAGGCGGTGGCGTCGCGCGGCCCCATGAAGCGGGCGGCGGAGACACCACGCCGGGCCACGTCACGCGGATCGAGGGCGATGGAGCGCAGCGTGTCCGCCAGCGCCTCGGCCCCACCCCCTTCGGGCAGGTGCCAGCCGCAGGAGGCGGGCATTTCGGCAAAACAGCCAGAGGTCTGCACGATGGCGGGCCGTCCGCTGGAGAGCTGTTCGGCCAGCGACAGTGACGCGCCTTCGGTGTTGGGCTGGCGCAGGTTGAGGAAAAGATCGGCCTCCTGCATCGCAGAGGCGAACGCCGCTGCGTCGGGGTCTGGGAGGATGCGGAGGGTGTCGCCAAGGCCTTGGGCGCCGATCCGGGTTTCGAGCATCTGCAGATAGGTGGCATCCCCCGCATGACCGGCGATGGTGACGTGGTAGCGCTGCGCCAGATCGGGCGCGCTGGCCAGCGCGTCGATCAGTATCTCCAGCCCCTTGGTGGGGCCGATATGGCCGGTGGCGGCCAGCCGCAGACGGGTGCCGGGGCCGGGGGTGCGGTCTGGCGGATCGACCGGCACATCGGGACGGGGCATGAAGAGCGTGGTCTGGCTGCCGGGGTACCGCGCCCCGATGGCGCGGGCGGCAAAGTCGGAATGGGTGACCACACCGGTGGCCAGCCGCGCCAGCACATCCGAGAGCGGCACTTTTGCGGCCCAGCTGCTTTCCCAGGGCACATAGGACACGGCAGCAGACCCCCTGAGCGTGCCGCTGGCGGCAAGGTAGTCGAACCCCGAGGCCCCAGCCACCGCGTGGATCAGAGCGCCAAACCCGGGTGCCGGGGCGATGCCGTCATGGTGCAGACCCGCCAGCATGTGCTGGTAGACATGGTCATGCAGCACCACCGGGCCGGGATGGGCCATCAGCGCCCGCAAGATCATGCCGTGATGGGTGTCGTTGTTGCCCAAGTGGTAGAGCATCAGATCGAACATCTCGGGCAGGTCAGAGGCGATCAGCGCATCCGAAAGCGGCAGGGTGGGGCAGGGCATGGGCAACCGGTCCGCCTTGGGGCAGGGCGGGTGCAGGACGGTCACGTCAAGCCCCTTGCGGCGGGTGAGGGCGCGCAGCACCGATTGGGCATAAGACCCCACCCCGGTGCGCGAGGAGATCGGGCAGATCCAGGCGAGGCGCATCAGGCGGCCTCTTGTGCGGGCAGGGGGGCGTCGAGCACCGCATCGAAGCGTTTGAGCGCCTCGGCCCGGGCGCCCGCGTTCTGGGCTGCAAAGCGCGCCAGTTCGGGGTTGCGGCTGGTGCCGCTGGCACGGATGGCGGCGAGCCTGTCCAGGAAGCTGTGAGCGCGGGCCTCAAGCTCCGACAGGCTGGGGGCAAGATCGCCGTAGGAGCGTGCGGCACAGAGCGCGCGCAGCGCCTTGCCCGCCGCATGGCCGGGGGCCGTCAGGACCAGCGTGTAGGCCCCCGAGAGCAGGCTGTCGGTGGGCGAGAGCCCCGTCACCGGCCGGTCTGCCCCATAGCCCAGGTGCAGGTGCAGATCGGCGCTTGGGGCGGTGTCTGTTGGATCGCTGTCGTGGGAGAGGCGGGTGAGCGGCAGGCCCAGCGGCTGCAGCGCGCGGTGCAGCACCTCGGCCTGACCGGCCGGGGCGCCGTGATCGAGGATCAGGATGCGGGTGTCCGGAGTGGGGCGGGGGGCGTCGACCGGAAAGCCATCGGCCAGCGCCAGCGGCAGCCACGGGGCGAAGCCGACGGAGCCTGCGACATCGGCCCGGTCGGTGACGATGGCGCGGGCATAGCCGCTCAAGATCAGCGGCAGCGTGCCTGCGGCGTCCCATGCGTTGGGGCCGCCAAACGTCTCTAATTCGGCGCAAAGTGGCTGTGTGAGGAGCAGCGTCGCGGGGCCATGGCGCAGCGCCTCGGGCAGGCCGAGGCCGAGGGAGGCCACTTGGGGCGCATGGGGCCGGGGCGGCAGGGCGGCGAGGGTGGCGGTGTCGGCCACCGCCTCTGGCCCGGTGCAGCGCGGGACGGGGGGCAGCAGCCTGTCACCCCGGCGGAGCAGATGCGCCCGCAGGGCGCGGTCCAGCAGCCGCCCCCGGAGGGTCAGGCTCTGGCTGTCTTGGGTGGGAAGGTGGATCAGCATGGGGCATTCCGGAGTCCGAGTCCCGGTCATGTTTGCTTCATCAAGGTTAATGAAGGGTTACGGCGCTTTGCGAATTCCGGGTGCTGGGGTATTCGGAAGGCGGGATCAGCAGGAGGCTGCGACATGTCTGAAGACCTCCAACATCTTTCGGGGCGCTGCCTGTGCGGCGCCTGCGGGTTTGATCTGATCGGTCCTGCCAACTGGGTCGGTCATTGCCATTGCGAGAGCTGTCGCCGTGCCACGGCGTCGGCCATGACCACGTGGATTGGTCAGGAGAATGGCCGCTGGCGGTTCACCGGTGTTGCGCCGCAGCTTTATCAAAGCAGCCCAGGCCGTCGGCGCGGGTTTTGTGGCACCTGCGGGTCGCCGATATTCTACGAGTCGGATGCGTATCCGAATGAGCGGCACTTCTATGCTGCGCTGCTGGATGATCCGGACGCGGTATTGCCAGTGGCGCAGTACCACACCTCCGAGCGGGTGCGCTGGGTGTATCTGGCGGGCGCTGTGCCCTGCCGCTAGGGGGGGCGAACGCGATGACGCGTTCGGATTTTCCGTCGACGTAAAATCGGCGCCCGGACTGTCTATCTGTGTGTGGGATGGAGATGTTGTGTTTGCGTATTTTTGAAAAGAAGAAGCAGGGGATCACCCCGGCCAGACCGGCAGGCGCTTGGCATAGGGCAGGAAGGCCTTGCCGGTGTCCTGCGCCACCTGGGCGATCAGCGCCACGTCGGATTGCAGAGTGTCGAGATCGGGGCAGGGCTGTCCCGTGACGCGTTCTGGCACCGGGCCGAGGTCGAGGCCGCGGGCCTTGAGGGTGGCGCGGTCGGCGGCGAAGAGTTTTGCCACCAGACCGGCGGTTTCGGGTCCGGTCTCGAACCGTCCGCGAAAGCGCTCGGCGAGCTCGGCATAGGCGCCGAATTCGTCGGGGATCGGGTGGGCATGGGCCTCGTCATAGCTCATCACGTGATTCAGCATGCGTTTGAAGAAGAGCAGATTGCCGGAGATTGTCAGGTTGCTGTCGGCCTCGGGCATGTCGATCCCGCTCACGCCGCCCATCTGTGACAGGACATCGGCGCGGATGTCGCCGCCCGGGAAGGCGTCGCGGCGGAAGGGGCGGAGCGTGATGGCCTCAGTCCCGTAGACCGCCTCCCAGCGTTTCAGGAAGCCTTCGAACGGCTGCGGGAAGAGGCGGATGTAATCGTCGAAACTGGCGGTCAGGTTCCGCTCCTGCACCGCCTGCGCGTACCAGCTGGCCAGATAGGAGAGATGTTCGCGCAGGTAGAGCAGGATGCGGGTCTGACCCGGCGGAAAGAGCGTTGCGGCGGCCTGCGGAGGGACATTGCGGAAGAAGAGTTCCGACGAGATCACGTAGCGCCGTGACGGATCCTGTGTGGCCTTGGTCCATGCATCGCGCCAGCCGTCGGGCAGCCCGCGCGTCGGATGGCCTGCGAGTGCATAGGCGAGCGCATGATGGGCACAATGGCTCAGGTGGAAGTCGGGATAGACCCAACCGGCGCGGGCCAGTGCCGGGGCGTTCGTGGCCAGCATGCGCTGGACCGAGGAGGTGCCGGTTTTGTTGGCGCCGATATGGAGCAGGAAGCGCGGGGTCATGATGGGCAGGATAGCGGCCCGTGGGGCGGCGCGCATCTCGCCGGATCGGGGGATAACGCGTTCTCACGTTTGCGTCAGGCCTGTGTCATACCGACATCCGGTTGGGAGCGCCCCCCGTAGCCCTGTCATGACCACAGGGAGTACTTGTAATGAATATTGTCGATATCGCCGCCGGATCCGAGGATTTCAGCATCCTCGTCACCGCGCTCAACACAGCTGGTCTGACCGATACGGTCCGGGCGGCTGATGACATCACTGTCTTTGCCCCGACCAATGCCGCTTTTGCCGCGCTGGCAGAGGATCTGGGCTTTGACGGAGATACCAGCGACGCGGATGCCGTCTTTGGCTTCATCGCCGGGGCGCTGACCGATCTGGGGGGCGGAGACCCGATCCCGCTTCTGACGGATATCCTGCTCTATCACGTGGCGCCGGGCGCGCGCACCGAGCCGACGATCACCGGATCGGAGGGGATTGCGACGCTGCTCGAGGGGGCCGAAATTGCCCCATCCGACGGGGCTTTGGGCGATCTGGAGCCTGATCTGGCCGATCCCCGGATCGTGGCCGCTGACATCGCGGCGGACAATGGCATCATTCAGGGCATCGACCGCGTGCTTTTGCCGATCGATATTCCCGGCAACACCCCGCCCGAGGCTCCGAACATTGTCGATATCGCCGCGGGGTCGGATGATTTTAATATTCTGGTGATGGCGCTCAACACAGCCGGCCTGACCGATACGGTCCGCACCAGCACCGACATCACGGTGTTTGCCCCCACCGATGCGGCGTTTACCGCCCTGGCGGTGGATCTGGGCTTTGACGGGGATCAGACCGACGAGTCGGCGGTCTTTGGCTTCATTGCGCAGGCGCTGACCGATCTGGGCGGCGGCGATCCGATCCCGCTTTTGACCGATATCCTGCTCTATCACGTGTCGGGTGGGGCGAAGTCCGAGGCCGAGATCACTTCCGCGGGGTCTGTCGCCACGCTTCTGACGGGGGCAACCATCGCGCCTTCGGGAGGGGCGCTGGTGGATGGTGAGCCCGATCTTCTGGATCCGGTGATCGTGGTGCCGGATGTGGCGGCGTCGAACGGCACCATTCAGGGCATCGACCGGGTGTTGCTGCCCATCGATATCGCGGGCAATGACCGCATGACCCTGACCGAGATCGTGGCCGCAAGTGGCGGGACCTTCGACAGTGATGCCAGCGATTTCGACCTGCTGCTGAACGCGTTGCAGGTGGCAGGGCTGACAGGCGCGCTGAACAATCCGGACAGCAACCTGACCGTGTTTGCGCCCAATGACGCGGCCTTTGTCGCAGCGGCACAGGCGCTTGGCTATCAGGGCAGCGACGAGGCGGGTGCGTTCGACTTTATCGTGCAGGCGGTTACTCTGCTGAGCGCCGGCAACAACCCGATCCCGCTTTTGACGGATATCCTGCTCTACCATGTGGCGCCGGGTGCGCTGGATGCGGATGCGGTGCTGGGATCGAGCAGCATCGAGACGCTGCTGGGCGCGGGTCTTGGGGTTGACGGGGCCGCGCTGGTGGATGGAGAGCCGGACCTGCCCAATGCCAATATCATTGCCACCAATATCGCCGCCTCGAACGGGTTTGCCCATGTCATCGACGGGGTGCTGATCCCGGTCGATCTGTTGCCATCCAATGGCGGGACGGATCCGGTAGGTTTCCTGATCGGCGATGACAGTGCCGAAACGTTCATCCTTGGGGACAATGACGATTACGTCTCTGCGGGTGGGGGCGATGACACCATCACCGGCGGTGCGGGTGACGACGTGATCGTCGGCGGTGCCGGCGAGGACACCGTGGTGGTCGCGGGCGATTTCGACGATTTCGGCTTTGTCTTCGGGCCGAATGGCATCACGCAGACCGACAAGGGCAATGGGGTCACCGGCACCGATACCCTCAAGGATGTGGAATTCGTCCGGTTCGATGATGGCACGCTGAACCTGTCGGTGCTGGACGGGGCGGTGACCCTGTCTCCGGATCAGCTGCAGATTCTGACCGAGCTTTACATCGCTTATTTCGACCGCGCCCCGGATGCGGGTGGGCTGCTCTTCTGGGGCACGTCCCTGGCCAACGGGGTAAGCCTGCCGGAGATTGCCGCGCTGTTCTTTGATCAGCAGGAAACCCACGAGGCGCTGCCCGAGGATCTGACCGCCGAGGCGTTTGTCACGCAGGCCTATAACAACTTCCTCGAACGCGATCCGGATGCCGCAGGTCTGGACTTCTGGGTCTCTGTGCTGGAGGCGGGGGCGGTCTCGCGGGCGGAATTCATGCTGGCGCTGATCGAAGGCGCGCGGGCCGATACCGGGTCACCCGAGGATGTGCGCACGATCGAGGACAAGGGCGACATCGGCGTGTCCTTCGCGCTGATCAACGGTCTGAACAACGTGGATGACGCCGGGGCGGTGATGGCGGCCTATACGATTGCCGACCGTGCGGCGGGGCTGTCCGAGGCGCAGATGCTGATCGCAGAGGCGGCGGCGGATGCCAATGGCGCGGATGGCACCACCGAGTTCACCTTCCAGCTGGTCGGTGTGATCGACGATCCGTTTGCGATGGTGTGATCTCTGAAACAGCACAGGCCGGGCGATGATGCCCGGCCTGTGTCGTCGGATGGGGGCCAGAGCCCGGTGTCAGACGCTGACGCGGCCGGCACCCTTGGGGCCTGCGATGAGCCAGATGATGAAGCCCAGCACGGGCAGCACGAGGATCAGCAGGGTCCAGAGCAGTTTCGCGCCGGTGGAGGCGCCGCTTTGCCATGTTTTGACGAGGGCATAGATGTCCGCGATCAGAACGATGAGGCCGATAAGTCCATATTCCATGTGAAAGTCGCCTTTTCTGTATGTCTGCACAGTCAACATCCGGGGCGGGCAAATTGTTCCCTGCGCTGTCTTGCGACGCCGAGGGTTTGGCGGAAAGCTGCTGCCGTGCCGGCCGTGGGTCAGGAAAACCTGTCTTGCCGGATGTGGCGATTCGGTTGATCTTGGAGAGGGCTGCCATAGCCTGCGGTTGAATGGAGTGATGTGTCTCCATGTCCTTGGATTGTGCTGCGGAAGAAATTGCGGAACACGTGCTGTTTGAGACAGGCAAGGCCCTGCTCTCGGGGGATTTCGATCACTTTGCCGCCTATTTCTGCTTTCCCAACGTGATCGAGACCGCCAACAGCCGAACCTTGATCCGCGATCCCAAGGCGCTGCGCACGATGTTTGACAACATGCGCCGCTATTACCGGGACATGCAGGTGATCGACATGGTGCGCGCGGTGGTGGACGCGCGGTTTCTCGATTCCGACACGGTGGGCACAACCCATGTGACCAGCATGGTCCATGCCGACGGCGTGTCCCGCCGCAAGCCCTATCCGATCTATTCGGTGCTCCGGCGGCATGACCCGCTGGACTGGAAGTTCATGTCGAGCCTCTATGTCATCCTCGACTGCGAGACCCACAACGCCATGCTGTCCACAACCGCGCGCTCCTCGGAGGTGTCGGGGTAGGGGGTAGGGTTTTGGCGAGGGGTTTTGACCGTGCCAAGGTGTTGGGTTTGTTGGGGTGGACTCGTGGGGTCAAAAACCACCGTTTTTGGCAGCGGCAACCGGGGTAAACAGCAAGCTGACAGGGTCAGTGCCCTTCAGTAGCCGATAACAACGGAAGTAGGGCCTCAATGTCATCGCGATCTGCGCCACTGTCACTAATGCGTTTTTCGGCAATTAAGTGATCGATAGAAATTACTGGTAGCCATAGCTGAGAATGATCAATGAGCTTGCAGCATCTTTTGTCGAATACTTCTTCAATGGGGGTGGCGAGTGTTTCCTTGAGTAGATCGAAGCCTGGAATGCTTTGGATTGCGCCACACTGATCTTTGAACTTGTCTACGTCTGAGGAAGACATCACGTGTGTGCCAATTCTGACGCCGATTAACTTGTCGAGGTTGTCAGGCGACGGGCGAAACAGCAGATCAAGGTCATTGTGTTTTCGGCGACAGCCGTGCGCTGCGACAGCAGCCCCCCCTACGATTAGAAATTCCACATCCGCTGCCAACATCTCTAGTAGAGACTGAATCTCAAGATCAGTAAGTTTAATTTTCATCTCAACGTCATAGCGGACTTCTAGGGTGGTCCGGCCCTAATCGCGGGGGAAGGTCAGAGTGGATAAGAACCGGTGTCAGGCGATCATTCAAGCCCGAGGTGAGGATCCCCGCCAGTGCAACAACCGTGCAAGCCATACCGTGATTGATGGAAAGCCGATGTTATGCGGGCATCACTCCACGTACCATGTGAAACCGGCTGCTCATCGTCTCGCTTTGAAGGCAAAAGCCGACTGGGAGGAACGTCGGAAAGATTTTCGAAAGTAACATAAAACGCATTATGCGTGTATGAGATGTGTAGCCGCAAAGCTAAAATGTCACCCATGAGCAATTCAGGAATGTCACTCTTCCCTCAAAAATGACTGAGGGTGAACAGACATGGGATGGGTGGTTATGAGCGAGCGCGAGTTGAACCGTGTGGAGGTTCTGGCGCGGG
>JASBTX010000022.1 GCA_030148225.1 Paracoccaceae bacterium | reverse complement strand
GCGGAACATGCGTCGCTTCTATCGGCTGAGCATTCAGCCCGATCTCTTCGGCGGGGCGAGCCTCGTACGTGAATGGGGCCGCATCGGCGCGCGCGGGCAGATGATGATCGAGCAGCATCCGGATGAAGGGCGCGCCGTCACTGCGCTGATGAAGCTTGCCGCGGCGAAGAAGCGGCGGGGGTATGCATGAAGTGCGCGCGTGCGAAACGGCGCGAAACCAACGTAAGGGGAGGGGATGACACTCGACACTGACAAGATCGATGATGCGGCCATCGCGATCCTCAGCCTGACGCTGCATGACGGTGATCGGGTCTGGAAGGGGATCGATTGGAACATCACAGACCGGCTTTTTGAGAAAGGCCTGATCCATGATCCCAAAAACAAGGCGAAGTCGCTGAGCCTGACCCCAGAGGGGGTCGCGCATGCGCGGGAAATTCTCGCGCGGGAGTTCAGCAAGGCCGAGTGACGGGCGGCTTTGCGGGTGACCTTCCAGTCGTTCGCTGCATCTCGCGCAATTTGCCCGCATCCGCAGCATCAGCAACGTGCACGGCGGAGAGCGGTCTTTCGCGGGATCGGCGGGTCCGCGTCCAGCTGGGCGATAGCTGACATTCGGTCAAAGGAAAAAATCTGTCTTTGAACGCTCGGCTATGCGATCAAGGCAGAAAGCTACGTTGGGGCATTTCCGCAGGGGAGCGATCCCACCGATATGGCTTGCGGGAGAAGACTTTGCTAACGTGAGAGAGGATTTAAGCAGGTGGGCACAGTGGCGGCTTTCCGGGCATTTCTTTTCGCGCTGGCCTTGGTCGGGCTGGGCATTCTGACGCTGCGGGTCCTGTTTCCCCTGCCTGAACGGCAGGAGATCATGGTCTCGGAGGCGATGCCTGCGTCCGGCGATACCGCAATCGGCGCGGCGGTTTTGACTGCCCAAGCAGAGCATCCAGGCAAAAGCGGCGTGATCGCCCTTGCTGGCGGGGGCGAAGCCTTTGCAGCCCGCGCTCTGCTGGCGCGCACTGCCGAACAGTCCCTCGATGTGCAGTATTACATCTGGCAGGCCGATACGACCGGCTTCCTGCTGCTCGAGGAGTTGCGTGCCGCTGCGGCGCGGGGGGTGCGGGTGCGGCTCTTGCTCGATGACAACGGGATTTCAGAGCTCGACCCGGAACTGAGAGCACTCGACGATCTGCCCAATTTTGAGGTGCGCCTCTTCAACCCCTTCACTCTACGGCGTCCGAAACTCTTGTCCTTTGTCTTCGATTTCCCACGGCTGAACCGGCGGATGCACAACAAATCATTCACCGCCGACGGCGCTGCAAGCGTGGTAGGTGGGCGGAACATAGGCGACATCTATTTCGCCTTCGGCCAAGATGCGCATTACATCGACACTGACGTGCTGGCCCTTGGCCCCGTGGCAGAGGATGTCTCGGCGGCTTTTGACGATTATTGGAACAGCGCTTCAGCCTATCCGGCACGCCTGATCCTGCCTCCTGCATCTGACGGGATGGCACGGCTGCAGGCGGACGCAGAGACTGCTCGGGCCTCGGAACTGGCCGCGCCCTATCTGGCGGCGATCCGTCACTCGCCTTTGATCGAAACGCTGATGGCGGGGGGCGACGCTGTAGAATGGGTGCAGGTGACACTGGTGGTCGATGATCCCGGCAAGGGATTGGGCCAGCCGGGCAGGGGTGGGCTGCTGATCGAACGGCTGGCCGCGATCCTTGCCGACACGACGACCGGCCCGCGCCTGTCGGTCGATCTGATCTCGGCCTATTTCGTGCCGGGGCGGGGTGGCACCGACCTGCTGACGGGTCTTGCCGCCCAAGGGGTCGCCGTGCGGGTTGTGACCAATGCGCAAGAGGCCACCGATGTCCTGACGGTTCATGGCGCCTATGCCGGATACCGCCGCACCTTGCTGGCGGGCGGGGTTGCGCTGGGAGAACTTCGGGCCGATCCGCTGATCCCGCAGCAGGATCAGACGCTCGCCAATCTGCTGGCAGGCTCTGCCACATCGCTGCATTCCAAGGTCTTTGCCATTGATGGCGCGCGGGTCTTTATCGGGTCGTTCAACTTCGATCCCCGCTCGGCGCGGCTTAACACGGAAATGGGGCTGTTGATCGAAAGCCCGACCCTTGCCGTGGCGGTCGCGCAGGCGGTGGATCAGGTCATGCAACGCGGGGCCTATGCCTTGCGCCTTTCGCCATCCGGTGCGTTGGAATGGACAACGCAAGGAGACACCGGCGCGCAGATCATCCATCTCACCGAACCGAACACGACATGGTTTGACCGCTTCATCGTCAGGGTCATCGGTATTCTGCCGGTGGAATGGATGATGTGATCGATCCGCACGGCCTTGAAGGACATGGACAGCGCCGAGCGGCCAAATCCGACGGCACTATTCAGCGGCGTCCACAATGGCCCTGATCCAGTCCCGCAGCTGTGTCACATCGGCATATCGGATGAATTCCGTCTCTTCCGGCCCCGAGGGCGTGGCCTTGACCCCGCCTTTCACGATCCCCGCAAGCTGGTAAGCGCCCGGATTTTCCGGATCGGCGACATATAATGGCCCTCCGGAATCGCCATATCCGGTGCGTTGTGTGGACCCCGTCAAGCCGACGCAAAAATCATGGGCTGGATCGAAATCGGCGCCTCCGGTCGCGCATAGACCGGCCTCGGCGACTTCGGAGTTGTAATACTCCAGCACAGCCCCCTCGAACCCCATGGCGATGCCGATTGTGGTTGTCGGTAGCCCCACGACAGGTGCGCCCGCGACGATCGTGGCAACTTCAGCGCCGTGCGTTGTTGCATCGGCCTCCAGTCGCAGCAGGGCGGCATCGAGACGCGCCATGCCCAGGAGAACCGGCGCCATGCGCACCTCGGTGATCCGCAGTCTCGTGCCGACACTTCCGTCGGGCTGGATGTTGATGCCGACGAAAACAGGCTCTGTCGCGTGATCGGCGTTCTCGAACAGGGATTTGCAATGCAAGGCCGTCAGCACCCATTCGGGCGCAATCAGAGTGCCGCCACAGCCGTTGATTTCCCGGCCCTCATGCCTTGGAAAGGGACTTGTGGTGCGGATGGATACGAAGGAACGGAAATCCTCTACATTGGCTGGCAAGCCGTTGATGATGGAAAACGACGGCGAGGGCGAGAGCACGATAAGCGCGGCCAGAAACAACGGTCGCATGTGCAGTTTCTCCTTTTGCGGTGAGGCGCGAACCTCTGCATCTTACACCAGATGCGTTGTCGGATAGGCGCGCGGCTTCAACCCTTGTGGTGACCGGCGCGTCGCTGGTGTTTCCGCCAGTGTAGCACATCTTACGGCGGGACCGCAGACGCCAGAACTGAGTGTTTGAAAAGCCCCGTCTTCTACGGTTAGAACTCTTGGCGCGGCACTGCTTCTCGGGGGTCTGAGACATGCATGACGAGGCCGTGGCTCTGGGTGCCATCGCATTGACGGGGGTGATTGCGCTGGCCGCGCTGATCCCGGCAGCGTTACGCATCGCCATCGTGCCGGCGGTCGTGCTGGAGCTGCTGTTCGGTGTGATGATCGGCCCGCAGGGCCTGGGCATTTTGGCACCAAGCATCACGCTGGACCTGATCGCGGAACTCGGCCTTGCGATCCTCTTTCTGTTCGCGGGTCTCGAGGTCAATCCGCGCGATGTGCGTGGGGAACCCTCGCGCCTGGCGCTCCGTGGGTGGATGGCCTCGCTGGCAATTGCCGGAGTGCTCGCATTTGGCGGGCAGGCGCTTGGCCTGTTTCCGGCGGCAGCCTTTGTCGCGATTGCTCTGACCACCACTGCTATCGGGGCGCTGATGCCCATTCTGAAGGATCGCGGCATGCTTGCGCCGCCTTACGGTCCGTATGTTCTGGCGGCAGGGACTGCGGGCGAGGCCTTCCCGCTGGTGATGCTGTCGCTGATCCTTGCCTGGGCGGCCGGTTTCGGGGCGCAAAGCCTTGTCCTGATCGCATTTGCGCTGATTGCGATCCTTGTCATCGGGCTTGCGGGGCGCATCCGCAGCCTGCGCCTGCCTCCGGTCTTGCGCGACACCATGACCAGTTCCGGCCAGTTTCCAATCCGCCTAGCGGTGTTTCTTGCTGTCAGCTTTGCCCTGTTCGGCGAAAGCCTGGGGCTCGATCTGGTCATGGGGGCATTCGTGGCCGGGGTCGTTCTGCGTGCCTTGATGCCCGAAAGCCTTCACCATGACCTGATGGTGCGCCTTTCGTCGCTGGGTTACGGCTTCCTGATCCCGATCTTCTTTGTCACTTCGGGGATGAAGCTCGATATCGCAGCCATGTCCGATGCACCGCTGGGCTTTGCGCTGGTTCCTGTCTTCGTGGTCATGATGCTGCTCGTGCGTGGTGTGCCGGTGCTGTGGCTTTACCGCCATGCGCTGCCGATCCGTCAGCAGATCGCCTTGGCCCTACATTCGAGCACGCAATTGCCGCTCGTTGTAGCAATCACCGCACTTGCGGTCAGCCAAGGCGCGATGCCTGACTGGTGCAGCGCGTCTCTCGTTGTCGCGGCCGTGATCACGGTCATGTTGTTTCCCGCACTCGCCAGTCTGGTCGCGAGGCGCGAATTCTCTACGCCATTTTGAGCTTCGGGCACCGTCGCTGGTGGCCAGCAACATCTCTGTGGTGAGGCGGAGCGCATGCCTGCCACTTACAGACTGCGCGACGAACGGTGGTTTTAAGCAGTCATTTTGCCGACAATGCAGAGGATGGCGGCTCCAGTGACCTGATCGAACAGGCTCCGATCATTTGACGCTGATGCGATGATCATGCCGCCTTCCAGAGCCGCAACGATCAGGCTTGCATGCTCTGCCGGTGCATCGGCGCCATGGGACTGCAGCAGCGCTTCAAGCCAAGCCCTGTTCATGTCAAAGAACGCTTTGGTCCCTTGGTTGACGCTCTCCGGCAGTCCGATGGCTTCGGCCCCCATGATCGCGCAAAGGCAGATAGATTCGTTCATCACCAGCGCATTTGCATATAGCGCCGCGTAAGACTCTAGCGCAGGCCTCAGAGCGCTTTGGTCGATTTCGGCCAACCGCTCGCTGAACTGCTCGGCGTAGCGTGCAACCAAGGCCGCACCAAGATCGTGCTTGGTCGGGAAATGATAGTGCACGCTGGCACTTTTGATTCCCACATCGCTGGCCAGATCGCGAAAGCTCATCGCGACAAACCCGCCTCCGCGCACGCGCTTTTCGGCGGCGTCCAGAATTTTCTCGCGCATTGTCATGGGCATAACCCTCGTTTGCCTATCAAGTGATAGATATCTGTTGACGCCCGGAAATGCAACGGTGACCCATTGCCTACCTAGTGATAGGTAGGCAATGGGTCACCACGAAAGGAACACGAAATGGCTACTGGGAATAAACAAAAACGCGTCCTGCTGATCATGTCATCGGTCGATGAGATGGGCATCTCTGGCAAGCAGACCGGCACCTGGTTCGAAGAGGTCGCGACACCCTACTATGTCCTGACCGAGGCAGGCTTTGAGGTGGTGCTTGCATCGCCCAAGGGCGGCAACGCCCCGATCGACCTTCTGTCGATGAAGGCACCGTTCACTACCGACAACACCAATCGGTTCTTTGGCGATCCCGTTGCGATGTTCGCCCTTCAAAACACCCGCAAGCTGCGTGAGATCGACTATTCGACCTTCGATGCCCTGTTCGTGCCAGGCGGCTACGGCTTGATCTGGGATCTGGCAAGCGACAGCCATGTGATCAAGATGATCAAGGATTTCTACGAATCCGATCGTCCCGTCGCCATGGTCTGCCACGCCCCGGCGATCCTGCGGGATATCAAGCTGTCCAACGGTCAATATCTGGTGAAAGGCCTGTCCCTGACTGGCTTCAAGAACGACGAGGACAGCGAGATCGAGCTGCTGCATCACCTGCTCTTCTCGCTCGAAGATGAGCTGAAAGGCCGCGGCGCGAACTATGTCAGCAAGGCAAATTGGGAAGCCAACGTGGTCGAAGACGGTGCATTGATGACCGGCCAAAGCCCCGCATCGGCCCCGCCGCTTGCAGAAGCGCTCAAGGCGCGGCTGTCGGCCTGACGCACAACAGCGTGGAGCGCGCTGTCGCTCCACGCAGCTTTGGAGGTACACAGATGTCAGACCATCGCAACAGGGTGTTTTTCGACACGCTCAGTCATCAGGCAACCGTGCGGCGCGCTTTGGCCGTTAGCCTGATCGTAGGCACCGTGTTGATTGCCATCAACCAATTGGATCATATCCTGACCGGAGACATGCCGCCGGCCTGGAAAATCCTTCTGACCTATTTCACGCCCTATGCTGTCAGTTCCTATTCAACGGCCGCCGCCGCCGCAGGCCGTGCATAAGGGCACTCGAACTATGCTCAATAAGCCCTTTTAGAAAGTGAGAAAGACAATGAACATCAATGCAGACTTTGACGCCCGCGCCGCCGTCCATTCCGAGCAGATACCATGGGTTCCATCGCCAATGCCGGGGGTGGAGCGTCGAATGCTTGACCGGATCGGAGATGAAGTCGCCCGCGCGACCAGCATTGTGCGCTATGCACCGGGCAGCAGTTTCGCCGCGCATACCCATACGGGTGGAGAGGAGTTTCTGGTTCTGGAAGGGGTGTTTCAAGACGAACATGGCGATTTTCCGGTTGGCACCCATGTGCGCAATCCGCCGACGACCTCGCATAGTCCCAGCGCGGAAGAGGGTGCCACGATCTTTGTAAAGCTCTGGCAATTCGACCCGCAGGACCGCACCCAGCTGCGCATCGACACCACCACCCAAAAGCCGCAAGCTGTTGGGGCGGGCGTATCGGAAATTCCGCTGTTCGAGGATGCCCGCGAACGTGTCAGGATCGAGCTTTGGGAAGCTGCCGCCAATATCCACATCTCCGATCACAAGGGTTTTGAAGCATTGGTCATCGCGGGCAGCTTCACCGAAGGGGGCGAGGTGTTCGGCAGAAATTCATGGCTGCGCGTGCCGCCGGGCAGGGCAGTGACGGCCACGACCGGGTCGCAGGGCGCGCGTCTTTGGGTCAAATCCGATCATCTGGCGGAACCGCCGATCATACCCGCAGGAGGTTAGAACCAATGGCATCTCCGCTTGCGATCATCGCCGGCTCTGGCCCGGGTCTTGGCCAGAGCTTGGTCTCGCTGCTCGGCCAGAACGGGTACACCGCTGTCGGGGTGAACCGGTCGGTGCCGCAAGGCGCCTCTGACATTTTCGCGGTCGATCTTGCAGATCCGGCCCAGACCTTCCCCGTGCTGCGCGACCTGATCCATGCGCACGGTGCGCCAAAACTCGTGATCCACAACACGGCAAGGCTGCATATTGCCCCCTTTGCAGACTCCAGCCCTGCTGACTTCGAGGCGGCATGGCGTGTGATGGTTCTGTCTGCGGTCAATCTCGCGCAGGGGGTCTTGCCCGCGATGGTGCAGAGCGGCGGTGGCACCTTCATCGTCTCTGGCGCCACGGCCAGCCTTCGCGGCGGCAAGAACTTTGCCGCCTTTGCCTCGGCCAAGGCGGGACTGCGCGCGGTGTCGCAATCCTTGGCGCGGGAATACGGGCCACGGGGCATTCATGTCGCGCATGTCATCCTTGACGGTATCGTCGACACCCAAGCCAGCCGCGATCTGCACAAGATGGACCCGGAGCGTATGATGAAGCCCGAGGATATCGCGCAAACCTATCTGGCACTGGCCAGACAACCGAAATCCACCTGGACCCACGAGATGGATCTCAGACCCATGGGCGAGGCATTCTGATGCAAACGGACATTCTTATCGTCGGCGGTGGGCTTTCTGGCCTTGCATTGGCAGACCACCTGAGCACGCGCGGCGCCGATTTCCTTTTGGTCGAAGCGCAAGACCGGCTTGGTGGCCGGATCCTGACGCGGGATGTGGACGGCGGCAAATTCGATCTTGGCCCCGCGTGGTTCTGGCCGGGCCAGTCCCGCATGGCGGCGCTGACCGAACGCTTAAACATCCCCGTATTCGAACAGTTTTCCAGCGGCGATCTGATGTATCAAGACCAGTCCGGCGCGGTGCAGCGCGGACGGGGATATGCGTCGATGCAAGGTTCTTTCCGGCTGGCCGGGGGCATGGGCAGGATGATCGATGCCCTTGCAGGCGGGCTTGACCCCCGGCGCGTGCTTGTTCAGCGGCGGTTGGAGAAAGTCAAACATGCGCCCGAGGGCATCACCGCGCATTTCAAGCAAGACGGCGCAAGTCTGGTCATCTCCGCCCGCCAGATCGTGCTGGCCATGCCGCCGCGTGTGATCGCGGACAACGTGACCTTTGTGCCGGCGCTGGACGCGGCACAAATGCAGGCCTTGCGAAACGTCCCGACATGGATGGCCGGGCAAGCCAAGATCATGGCCATCTATGACAGGCCGCATTGGCGCGAAGCGGGCCTTTCGGGCGACGCGATGAGCCAGCGGGGGCCAATGGTCGAAATCCACGACGCCTCGCCCATGGAGGGTACCCCCTATGGTCTGTTTGGCTTTGTGGGTGTTCCAGCCGATGCCCGGATTGCTCATAAGGACGCATTGCTCTCGGCGGCTGTGGCGCAGCTTACAGTCCTATTCGGCGCCGAAATGGCCGAACCGCGTGAGATATTCTTGCAAGATTGGGCAACGATTCCCGATATAGCTCGCCCGGCCGATCGCAGCCCCGTCCGGCATCATCCAGCTTACGGATTGCATGCGACCCTAAAAAGTCTGACCGAACAAGGCGTGCACTTCGGCGCGACGGAAACCGCGCAAGGCTTTGGAGGATTTCTTGAAGGGGCCTTGGAGGCAGCCGAGGCGGTGGCGGCAAGGCTCAAACGAGAAACCTGATTGCTGAATGCCGCCGCCTAAACAAGGAAAAGGATAAACGCGCACTTCCCACAAGTGAACGCACTTTTGCGCGGAACGTAGCGAATGACTGGCGACTGTCGCGTGCTGCGCCGTTCATGAGCGGCCGCTTTGAAGGACGCCGTTAACGGGCTGACCGGCCGCTTTGGGCCGAACACGATGCTGCACCTGCGAAAGAGGCTTCCATGCTGCGATGTGCGTGACTATCTACAATGGTGAAAGTTTCGACATGGGTAAGCCCCGCAAGCGGGGTCGGGCTGCTGAGGCTCCGCCCTGAATTCCGACCTTGCTGTCTTCCTGTGCCAATACGTCTTGGTCTGTCTCATCCTGAGCTACCCCAAGCCGTTTGTCACATGGTCGCC
>JASBTX010000020.1 GCA_030148225.1 Paracoccaceae bacterium | reverse complement strand
TTGGCACCTCGATGTCGGCTCATCTCATCCTGGGGCTGGAGCAGGTCCCAAGGGTACGGCTGTTCGCCGTTTAAAGAGGTACGTGAGCTGGGTTTAGAACGTCGTGAGACAGTTCGGTCCCTATCTGCCGTGGGTGTAGGAGACTTGATGGGAGTTGCCCCTAGTACGAGAGGACCGGGGTGAACGATCCACTGGTGGACCAGTTGTCGTGCCAACGGCAGTGCTGGGTAGCTATGATCGGACAGGATAACCGCTGAAGGCATCTAAGCGGGAAGCCCCCCCAGAAACAAGGTCTCCCTGAGGGCCGTGGTAGACCACCACGTCGATAGGTTGGAGATGTAAGCGGTGTGAGCCGTTCAGTTGACCAATACTAATTGCCCGATAGGCTTGATTTGATCCAGTAATAGCCAGACTATTCTGATCAGGTCAGTATGCAGACCTTGACTTGGAATTCTCGTGTACCCCTGAGTTCTTATTTGGTTTGGTGATCAGAGCGCCAGCAAAACACCCGATCCCATCCCGAACTCGGCCGTTAAGTGCGGTTGCGCCGATGGTACTGCGTCTTAAGACGTGGGAGAGTAGGTCATTGCCAAACCTAATAAGAACTTGGGGTTATCTCGAACGATGATCAGCACACACCGCCGCCCCCTGGGGCGGTTTTTTTGTTTGTGCTTTATCGCCCGCGGGTCGCGGTGGCCATCCTACGACTGTTCAGACACCTGCGTCATCGCAGAGGTTGGCGGCGTGGGAATTCTCGCCTAATGTTAGGAAAAGAGCAGGGAATAACCCGATAAGGCCGGACCGGCACAGGAAAAGCAGGCTAAACCCATCCAATGGCACTGGCAGAGATAAATCCCGATACCGGCAGCAAGCTGATCGGTTACTCCAGATCGGTATCGCCAAAACCGATCGACCGGTTTCAGGTCTTTGGAGAGCGGCGGTCGGGCACGAATTTTGTCATGAATGTCGTCAAAAAGAATACCGGGCTGCATTTTGTCAAAGTCTACGGCTGGAAACACGGGATCCCGTATTTCCCGGTTTTCCCGGCCTGCTGCCTGTTCATCGTTGTTGTCCGTGATCCGCTGGACTGGGTTCAGAGCTTTTACAAAGGCCCGTATGAGGGTGATCGCAGCCTTGCCCGGCTGCCGTTTTCCGAATTCATACGGTCTGAATGGGAGGGCCGGTATCGCCCCGTCAGGTCGCCATGGCATCGTCACGGCTACCGGCTGGACAGAAGCATCGGCCGGGGAGAGGCGCTGCAGCTGGATCGCCATCCGATCGAGGGGCGCAGGTTCCGCAACATCATGGAGATGCGCAACATCAAGCTGGCCGGGCAATTGTCGATGCTGAACCGGGGTATCAATGCCGTGCTGATCCGCTATGAGGACATGAAGCAGTTTCGCCGGGAAATTATCCAGGAAATATCCGGCATTTTTGATGTCGCGCTGAACCCGGTTTTCGATCCGGTCGAACAGACGGTTGGCCCTAAATCGTTCAATGCCGAGCAGGCTGAGGGCAGCGATGGGCTGAGCCCTGCTGACCGGGAATTCATCATCGGAGAGCTTGACCCCGCACTGGAGGCGCGCTGCGGCTATGTGATCTGATGGCTGTCCGGGTGAATTGCACGCGGTGGTGCGCGGTGATTGTACTTGCTTTGGTGAGTTGAGTTCACTTAACAATCGGCATGTCCCGCCGTTTTTATAATCTGCCCGCGTTGTCGGCACTGTCTGCCTTCGAGGCCGCCGCGCGGCATCAGAGCTTTAAACGTGCCGCGCAAGAGCTGAGCGTGACCCCCGGTGCCGTCAGCCACCAGATCAAATCACTGGAGACAGAGACCGGCATCACGCTGTTTTCACGCGTGCATCGCGGTGTAGAACTGACCGAAGAGGGTGAACGTCTCTTTCGTGCGGTGCGGGGTGCGTTTCTGGACATTTCCGGGATGATCGAGTCGCTGCGCGGCATCGCATCCCCCCCGGGCGTGACCGTGGGCGCAACGACGGCGATGTCATCACTTTGGCTGACGCCCGTGATCTCTCAGTTCTGGCGGGCGCATCCTGAAATCAGGGTAAACCAGGTGGTTTCCGATACGCTGGAATTCGGCAGGCAATTGCCCGAGCTTGTCGTCAGCTATGGGCCGGTGCGTGATGCCGGTTTTGCCGGAAAACCCTTGTTTCGGGACGATTTGATCCCGGTTTGTGCGCCGACACTGGCCAAGCAACACAAAACAGAGACGCTGGCGCAACTGGCGCAGCTGCCGTTGATACATCTGGATGCGCCTGACAAGCGCTGGACAAGCTGGGCCACGTGGTTTGACGAACAGGGGTATGACGGGCCGGTTCGCCGGGGGGTCAAGGTGAACAATTACATGATCGCGCTGCAGGCTGCGCAGGACGGCGCGGGCATGGTTCTGGGCTGGCGCCGTCTGGTTTCGCCCTATCTGGCCAATGGTTCGCTGATCGCGTTCGAGGGTTTTACCATCCCGGCACCGGCTTCGTTTTTTCTGTCCCGCAACAAGCAAAGCGGCAGCAACCCGGATATCGATCTGCTGGAGCGGTGGATCATCTCTTTTGCAGCGGGATCTTCGGATGAGGTGAACTCAATCAAGAGTTAGAATAAATCCAGTTGAGCGAATACCCCTGCGGCAGTAGCGATAGAAATCGCGATTTCACGCCGGAGGGGTATCATGACCATTCATACTGAACTCGGTTCTGTCTTGCGCTCGGTGGCCGAGGCCCGGGGCCTGCCCAATGCGCATTACACAGACCCCGCAGTTTTCGCGGAGGAACGTCAAAGCGTCCTCTTTGCCAACTGGGCCGGTGTCGGATTTGCCAAGGATGTGCCCGAGACAGGCGATGCCAAGCCGGTGAATTTCCTTGGCATGCCGCTGTTGCTGGTGCGTGATGAGGATGGCGGCGTGAATGTCTATCAGAATACCTGCCGTCATCGCGGCATGATTCTGGTTGAAGAGCCGCAAAAGATCAGAGGGGCGATCCGCTGCCCCTATCACAGCTGGTGCTACACGCTGAAGGGCGCGCTGCGCACAACGCCCCATGTCGGCGGTCCGGGCCGCAGCATTCACGAGGATATCAAACGCGATGAGTTGGGCCTGATCCGCATCCGCTCATATGTCTGGCAGGATGTGGTTTTCGTGAATATCGATGGCAAGGCCCCGGCGTTCGAGGTGGCCAATCAGCACCTTCTGGAGCGCTGGAAAGAGTTTGACCAGCCGCTGTATCACGGTGGTGCGGGCGCTTCCTTTACGCTTTCGCTCGATACCAACTGGAAGCTTGCCGTCGAAAACTATTGCGAGAGTTATCACCTGCCTTGGGTGCATCCCGGGCTGAACAGCTATTCCCGGCTGGAAGATCACTACAATATCGAAGAGCGGGGATTGTATTCCGGGCAGGGGTCGCTGGTCTATCGTCAGCTTAAGGATGATGCCGGCACTGTTTTCCCCGATTTCGGCGCGCTGAGCGACAAATGGGATACGGGTTCGGAATATATTGCCGTTTATCCCAATGTCCTCTTGGGGGTGCATCGCGATCACACATTTGCCATCCTGCTGGAACCGGTGGACCAGACGCACACGATCGAGCATGTCGAGATTTATTACGCGCGCCCTGCCGATGATCTGCCCAAAGGGCTGAGCGACCGGAACACCGCGCAGTGGAAGGAAGTCTTTGAAGAGGACATCTTTGTCGTCGAGGGCATGCAAAAGGGTCGCAGCGGCATCTTTTTCGACGGGGGCAAGTTTTCACCCGCCATGGACGGGCCGACCCACAATTTTCATCATTGGGTCGCCAGCCAGATAGAGGCCGGGCGCAGCTGCTGATACAGGCCCGCGCGTGACCCAGTGATGCAGGAACTGTCAGACAGAGATCTGGACGCGGCCATTATGGCCGCGCATCGGCGCGATGAGCCTGCGGCATTGGCCCGGCTTTATGGGAAGGCGGCAGCAGAGAGAGAGGCCGCGGGCGATGTTGACGCGGCCTGTTTCTATTACACGCAGGCCTATGTCTTTGCCTTGTCGGCGGGGTTGAATGTGGCCGCAGATTTCAACGAAAGGCTCGCATTTCATGGCAGGGATGAGATTCAGAGCGATTTGAGGTCGCTACAGGAACATTTTCCGCCCGATGCGTCCCCTATTGATGAACCCGGAATTTGACGGGGACAGAGGAAAAATCATGAAAACCCACGCGCAAGCCGTTGTCATCGGGGGCGGCGTTATCGGCTGCTCGATCCTCTATCACCTGACCAAACTGGGCTGGCAGGATGTTGTTTTGCTGGAGCGTGATGAGCTGACCTCGGGCTCTACGTGGCATGCGGCGGCAAATATTCACGGTCTGCATGATCATACCAATATTACCCGCATCCAGAACTATACGATGGATCTTTACAAGTCGCTCGAGGCTGAAACCGGTCAGAGCTGTGGTGTATTTCAGCCCGGATCGCTCTATCTCGCGCAGACCGAAGCGCGTGAACATCAGCTCAGGCTGCAGGAGGCCAAGGCCAGATATTACGGGCTCAAGTTTCACGAGGTCACCCGCGCGGAGGCCGAGGCGCTGCATCCGCTGGTCAATTATGATGGAATTCGCTGCATCATGTTCGAGGAATCCGGCGGCAACGTGGACCCGTCCGGCGTGACGAATGCCTATGCGGTGGGCGCACGGCAGAATGGTGCGGAAATCCATCGCTTCACGCCGGTGACCGGCACCGAGGCACAGCCCGACGGCAGCTGGATCGTGCGCACGCCCAAGGGCGACATCCGCACCGATTGGGTTGTCAATGCCGCCGGATTGTGGGGGCGAGAGGTGGCGGCGCTGGCGGGTATTGAACTGCCGCTTCAACCAACCGAACACCAGTATTTCGTGACCGAAACCATCGCCGAGATCGCGGCGATGGATCGCAGATTGCCATCGGTCGCGGATCGTGACGGCGAATATTACCTGCGCCAAGAGGGCAAGGGCCTCTTGATCGGTGCCTATGAGCGCGATTTGCGGTTCTGGGCCGAGGAAGGTACGCCGCTGGATTTCGCGCATGATCTTTTTCCCGATGATCTGGAGCGGATCGAGGAAAACATGATGCGCGCGATCGACCGCGTGCCTGCGGTTGGCGAAGCCGGGATCAAGCGCGTGATCAACGGGCCGATGATCTGGTCGCCGGATTCCAACGTGTTGTACGGGCCGCATCCCGATCTGAGTAACTATTTCTGTTGCAATGGCATCATCCCCGGATTCTCTCAATCGGGTGGAATGGGCCTGATGGCCGCGCAATGGATCATCGAGGGTGAGAGCGAGTTTGACATGTTCGCGTGGGATGTCGCTCGGTTCGGTGAATGGGCCGATGCCGCCTTTACGCGGGCCAAGGTAGGCGATCAGTATGCGCATCGCTTTTCGATCCATTTCCCGAACGAAGAGCGCGATGTCGGCCGCCCGGTCAGGACGCGCCCGGTTTATGATGTTCAGCAGGGTCTTGGAGCGAAATTCGGCCTGAACTTTGGTTGGGAGCATCCGCTTTATTTCTCGGGCGAGGTCGACGAAAGCGCGGGCTTTACCCGGCAGGGCTGGTGGGATGTGGTTGGCCGGGAATGCCGGATGCTGCGCGACAGCGCCGGGATCATCGACATCTCGAATTTCGCGAAATACCACGTTTCGGGGCAGGGGGCGTCGGATTGGCTGAATGCGATTTTTGCCAATAACATGCCCAAATCCGTTGGCCGCAGCTGCCTGACCCCGCTGATCGGTATGCGCGGCGGCCTTGCCGGTGATTTCACCGTGACCAAACTGGATGACGAGGAATTCCTGATCATCGGTTCGGGCATGGCCGAACGCTATCACAAACGCTTTTTCGCGGCGATTCCATGCCCGCCCGAGGTCAGCTTCGAGAGCCGGACCGAGGCGATGTGCGGGTTCAACGTGGCCGGCCCGAAATCGCGGGAGCTATTGCAGCGGCTGACCAACGCCTCGCTCGCCACGGCGGATTTTCCGTTCATGCGGTCGCAGCGCATCGCGCTGGCTGGTGTCGATCTGATCGCCCTGCGCGTCAGTTTCACGGGCGACCTGGGCTGGGAATTGCATTGCCGGGCTGAGGATCAGGTCAAGCTGTACGAGGCTCTGCTTGAGGCGGGTGAGGCCTTTGGCGCCGGCCCCGTCGGCAGCCGCGCCCTGATGAGCCTGCGCTGCGAAAAGGGCTATGGATCATGGAGTCGCGAATACAGCCCGGAATGGTGGCCACAGGAATCGGGTATGGCCGGGCTGATCAAGCTGGATAAGGAATTTCTGAACAAGGATGCCTACCTGAAGTTAAAGGACCGGGAACCGCGCGAGGTGTTGTCGGTAATCGAGGTTTACGAGACGCCGATGAACGCCGATGCCACCGGTGGCGAGCCAATTTTCCTGCCGGACGGAAAACCGGTGGGCCGGGTCACGTCGGGGACCTATGGCTATACGGTCGGTAAATCGCTGGCACTGGGCTACGTGAGTTCGGCGGGGCCGGGCGATGAGGTTGATGTGATGATCCTTGGCAGGCCCCACAGGGGTGTCATCCTGGCCGAACCGCCCTTTGACCCGAAAGGGGAGCGGCTGCGCGCCTGATATTCCCGGGCCGGTGGTAGGTTACCGGAACCATCTCGCTCAGTCCTTCATCCAGATCCTGCGCCTGCGTTCCCTGACCAGGTCATTGCCTTCTGCGGTGCCGTCGTGAAATGTCCGGAACCAGCCATCCCACGGCGTTTCCCACGTACCGTAGTTGCAATCGAAAAAGCGGTGGTGCAGCTGATGGAAGAAATCACCGATCTCGATCCCGCGATTGTCGCCGGTGCGGAGTTTCTCGAAACCCGCATGCGACGTGGGCGCGCCGATACCGTGATGAAAGAGCAGAAAGATCACGTGCACGGGATGTGCGGGCAGGATGAAAAAGATCATCGTGTCGAACATCAGAAAGAAACTCTCGACCGGGTGCATCGCCAGCCCCGACCATGGGCCGGTATTGATATTCTTGTGATGCCATGCATGCACATGGGTATATAACGGCCCGACATGCAGCAGGCGGTGGAACCAGTAGAAATGGAAACCCGCCCAGATCGGGATCAGAACGATCAGGATCATGAACCAGAGAGGGTTGGCCTCGAACGTGATCATGCGCGCCCAGCCATTGGCATAGGCCCACCACATCAGTGCCTCCCAGAAGGTCCAGAACTGCATGGCGACCAGTGACCAGAACATGTTGTCGTAGACCTGGTTGCGAAAGAAAAAGACACGGGCGCCCTTCATCATCGGGCGCATGTCATAGCGATAGGCATCGCCCTGTACCCGGTAGCGGTGCAACAACAGGTGCAACCCGCCCGCCACGACCGTCAGGATGATCAGGTTGCGCAGCCAGATCGCGAAAACCCAGTCAAAGGCGATGGTCTGCGCGCGGGTGATATCGGGTGTGAACCACGTCCAGGTGATGAACGCGGCCACCAGAAACAGGAAACGCATGCCCACCGGATTCCAGCTGCGCAGCAGATAGATGGCCGATTTCAACGGCTTGGCCGGCCAGTCCCAATAGGGCGCGGTGCGGATCGGCAGGGCCGGGGTGTAATTCCAGAGCTTGCGCGCAGCCGGGGCGGGCGCATCGGCGGGATCGGCCATGGCCCTATTCTTCCTGCGCTGCACGCTGGGCGGCGATTTCGCGATCGACCAGCGCCACCCTTTCGCCGGGCCTGATCACATCAGGGTCATACGGGGTTCTATCAAACACCTCGCGGACCATGGGGGCAAAGAACTCAAGCGGCAGGTCCGGATAGGCGGGATCAAAACTGGACTGGTCCCAGCGTTCGCAGAATTCGGCGCAATCGTCGAAATAGGGATGCCCGGCAAAGCGGTCCCGCTTGTTCGGGTCCGCGCCCACGTGATGGCCATAATAGACCATCTGAAAATCGCCATGGGTCTGGACGCACCATGCGCATTGTTCGCGGACAAAGGGCCTGAGGATGGTGGCGGCATATTCGTCGTGATTATAGGGCGCGTAGATATCTCCGATATCGTGCAACAGCGTGGAAACCACCCAGTCTATATCGGCGCCGTCACGCCATGCGCGGTTTGCCGATTGCACCGAATGGCCCAGCCGCGTGATCTGATAGCCCGACAGCCCTTCGTCCAGATCGACCAGCGCCTTAAGGAGCCGGTCGGCGGTGTGGCGGGTATGTTCGGTTTCATGCGCGGTCAGGAAGGCGTACTCTTCCTTTGTGCCGTCCTTCATCTGGGTAAAGCTGACTTTGTCCATAGGTCACCTGATTGCTGTGTCAGGATACTATAATCTTGTTGATGATCTTGCGGATATAAACAAAAAACCTATTCTGCCATAAATTTAGTTTATGCTAAGAGGATATGCCATGCGTCGCCGTCTGCCACCGCTGAACGCGCTTTTGGCATTCGAAGCGGCCGCGCGGCACGAAAACCTGACCCGCGCCGCGCGTGATCTGGATGTCGCGCAACCGGCCATTACCCGCCATGTCGCCAATCTGGAGGATTGGGTCGGGTCGGACCTGTTTCACCGGTCAGGCAATGCCGTTGCGCTGACACCGCTGGGCCATGAACTGACCCGCGATATCGCGGTGGCCTTTGACCGGCTTGAGCTGGCCTTTGCCCGGATTGCGCGCACGCGACAGAACGAATTGCTGATCGGAGCCTCGTTCGGAATCACGCATCTGTGGCTGATGCCCCAGATCACCGCTTTGCGGGATGCGGCTGGCGGGGCGGCCATCAACTTTGTCACATCCGAGCGCTATGCGGATTTCGAGCGGGAGCCGGTGGATCTGTCGATCCGGTTTGGCACCGGCGACTGGCCCGGTAAACGTGCCGATCTGCTGTTTACAGAAAAGACATCGATCATCGCATCGCCCGAATTCGTGACGCGCCATCCCGAACTTTCCCAGCCTGATCCGACACCGCATCTGCGCGCGGAATGGTTGCTGGAGCATGGGGATCCGCATGGCTATGGCTGGATGACATGGCAGCGCTGGTTTGCCCATCACGGTGTGCCTGACCCCGTTGGTGGTGACCTGCCCGGTGTCGCCAATTATCCGACACTTCTGGATATGGTGCGCTGCGGCGAGGGGATCGCGCTGGGCTATGAGGGTCTGGATGATGCGCTGGTGGAGGGTGGCCAGATCATGCGGGTGGGGCGGACGGTTCATCGCCCCGGTCTGGGGTATTACCTTTTGTCGGATGCGGGCGGGGGCGTGTCGCCCCGGGTGGACGAGTTGCGGGGGTTTCTGACGGGTAGTGCGGGTGGTGTCAGGGAAGGCGGATAGAGTTTCTGCCGATATCACCGACATAGCGTGAAATCTGCCGTGACAGGATTTCGGCTGATCGCGCCGCGATTTCGGCGGGCAGCGCGTGCAACTCTCCGCGGCGCGCGACAACCGTCAGGCTGCGCGACAATCCGGCAACGGGCAGGGGCAGGACGCGCAGCGGCATGTTTTCGACCAGCCCGTCGATCAACAGGGTTGGCGTCAGCAGGCTGAACCCCATGCCCCCCGACACGCAGGATGTGACCATGCTGGAACGATCGGCCTGAATGACACGCTCGGGCTCGAATTTCAGCCGACGCAGATGCTGCATAATCAGGCGGCCGGCATGGGTTGTATCGGAAAACCGTACCAAGGGCAGATTGGCCTGCACGGCCTCGAGGCTGTGGGTCGGCCCCTGATAGCCGGCCGGAACCACCAGCAGAAAGGATTCGGTCAGAATGTCGTGACGTTCGAGGCCGTCGAGGTCGAAGAACGGGTTGGACGTTACCGCCAGATCGGCCTGCTTTGTGCGCAACAGACGCTCGTGATCGCCGCTTTGACCGGCATGCAGCGTCATATCCTGCACGTCGAACTCATCCCGCAGGAGAGAGACCAGCGCCGGGGTCAGCGTGGTGGCGACCGAAGCCTGAAGGCCGATACGCAGGTTGCTGATCGATTGCGGACCCACCCGGCGCATTTCGGTTTCCATATCGGCCAGCGCGTTCAGAATGCGCACCGCCTGCGCGTGCAGCCGGGTTCCCGCACGGGTCAGCCGTGCCGGCCTGACGGATCGGTCCATGAGGGCGACACCATAGGTTTTCTCGAGCGACGCGATATGCTGCGAGGCCGCGGGCTGGGTCAGCCCCAGGAGCGCCGCGCCCGAGCGCATCTGCCCGGTTTCGGCCACGGCGACCAGTACTTCGAGTGAGCGGATCAGCCCGGGGCTGAAGTGGCGGGTAAGTTGCACGAGCGCTCCGTTACTTAGTATAAGTATTCCTGATACTACCGGGTTTTCCTTGTACCCTGTCAAATGCGCTGCGAGCGTCCGGGCATGGCAAGGACACGATCATCCGCCCGCCGCAGGGCCGCAGGGCGCCCCGATGCGGCAATCCCGCGCGCGCCCTATATCCGGCGGCAACTGGGCGAGGTTGGCGTCCTGTCAGAAGAAGGGCTGGCCCTGATCGAGGCTAATGCCGACAGGATACTTTCCGAAACCGGGATGGAGTTTCGTGGCGATCCCGAGGTGCTGGAGGTTTTTGCAGAGGCCGGTTGCGATGTGACGGGCGAGCGCGTGCGCTTTGCGCCCGGGTTCTGCCGCCAAAAGATCACCGCGACCGCGCCAGCGACCTTCCTGCAACATGCACGCAACCCGGCCAACACCGTCAGGATGGGTGGAAACGCCACGATATTGTGCCCGTCCTGGGGGCCGCCTTTCGTGCATGATCTGGATCGGGGCCGACGCTATGCGACCTATGCCGATTTTCAGGACCTTGTCAGATTGCATCACACGCTGCCGTGGCTGCATCATTCGGGCGGGGTGGTCTGCGAACCCGTGGATCTGCCCGCGAACAAGCGCCATCTGGACATGCTGTATGCTCATATCCGTTATTCGGACCGTGCTTTTATGGGTGCATTCATCGGCGCCGAGCGCGCCGGTCATGCGCTGGACATGGCGCGGATCGTGTTCGGGGATGACTTCGTGGCGCAAAACCCGGTGCTCTATTGCGTGTCGAACACCAACGCGCCTTTGGTGATGGATGCCCATATGTCGGGCGCGCTGAAAACCTATGCGCGGGCTGGTCAGCCGGTTGCCTGTACGCCCTGGGTGCTGACCGGGGCGATGTCGCCCACCACGGTCGCCGGTACGCTGGCGCAGGTTCTGGCCGAGGCGATGGCGGCGCTGACACTGGTGCAGCTGGTCAATCCGGGCGCGCCCTGCCTGATGGGCAGCTTTGCCTCGACCATGTCGATGCAAACGGGCGCGCCGACCTTTGGTACACCCGAGGCGGGGCTGATGGTGCTGGCCTGTGGTCAGCTTGCCCGGCGGCTGGGCGTGCCGCTGCACACGGTGGGCACGCTCTCTTCGTCCAAGCTGCCTGACGGGCAGAGCCAGCAAGAGGCCGCATGGGGGCTGTTGATGGCGATGTTCGCAGGCGCAAACCTGATCAATCACGCGACCGGATGGCTGGAGGGCGGGCTTGTCACCTCGTTCGAGAAGACGATGCTGGATCACGATCTTTGCGGCAAGGTTGCGCGGTTTTTCGACGGGATCGATCTGTCTGAAAATGCGCAGGCCATGGCGGCTATCGCCGCGACCGGACCGGGGGCGCATTTCCTGGGCTCGGAACATACGCAGGCCAATTTCATGTCGGCGCTGTTCAGGCCGCTGACAACCGATGACAACGCGTTCGAGCACTGGAAGGATGCAGGCGGGCAGGATGCGGCGACGCGGGCAAACACGCTTTGGAAGCAATCGCTCGACAGCTATCAGGACCCCGGGCTTGATCCCGATATTGATGGGGCGCTTCGCGAGTACATCACCCGGCGCAAGGCCGAGCAGCCGGACAGGGATTACTTTTGATGGGGCGTATCCTGATCATCGGCGGCGGGGCCATCGGGCTGAGCGTTGCCTACCACCTGTCGAAACGGGAGGCGGGAGAAATCATCCTGCTGGAGCGCAACACGCTGACATCGGGCACGACATGGCACGCGGCGGGAATTGTCGGCCCCCTGCGCGCCACGCCGAACATGACGCGGCTGGCGAGCTACGCCCTGTCGCTTTTCCCGACGCTCGAGGATGAGACCGGCATTCACACCGGATACCGGCAGACCGGGGGATACTGGCTGGCGCGGGTGCCCGAGCGGATGGATGAGCTGCGCCGCATTGCCGATCTGGGCCGGACGCAGGGCCTGAACCCCCGCATTATCGATCCGGCAGGACTGGATGTGCGGCTGATGTCAGGTGCGGGCATCGTGGGCGCGATGCATGTGCCCGAGGATGCGCATGTTGATCCGGTGGGCCTGTCGATGGCCTATGCGCGGGCCTGCCGGAATGCGGGCGTCGATATCCGTGAAAACACACCCGTCGCCGGGATCGAATGCGAGGGTTCCCGCGTGAGGGGTGTTGGGCTGGCCGATGGATCACGGATAGGGGCAGATCACGTGATCCTGTGTGCCGGGGCATGGTCGCGCGAACTGGCCGCCGGTGCCGGTCTCGACCTGCCGTTGCAGGCGGTCGAGCATATGTATGTGGTGACCACGCCGGTGGCGGGTGTGACACCGGAATTTCCCGTTTTGCGCGATCTGGACAGGGGTATCTATGTCAAGGGTGACGCGGGCAGGCTGATCATCGGCGGGTTCGAAAAGGATGCAAAATGCTGGGATGCCTACGGGCCCGAGGGTGACCGTGCATTTCTGGAACTGGGCGAGGACTGGGCACAGTTCACCCCGTTCATGGAGGCCGCGCTGGAGTTGATCCCGGCGCTTGAGGCGGCGGGCATACATCATTTCATGAATGGCCCCGAGAGCTTTACCGCCGATACGCGGCCGCTGGTCGGGGCCGCGCCAACGGTTGATGGCCTTTTCGTCGCGGCGGGCATGAACTCGGTCGGGGTGATGTCTTCGGCGGGGATCGGACGGGCACTGGCCGGCTGGGTGCTGGATGGGCAACCCGATCAGGATATGTGGGAGGTTGATATCGCCCGGGCCGATCCGCGTGAGGCCCGCCCGGCCCATCTGGCGCAGCGGATGAGTGAAGCCGTTGCCGATCAGTTTGCGCTGCATTGGCCCTATAAACAGCCCGGCGCGGGCCGGGACCTGCGCAGATCGGTGCTGCATGAGCGCTGGGCGGCAGCGGGTGCCGTCTTTGGTGTTACCGCAGGCTGGGAACGCGGCCTTTGGTATGCCGATCAGCCGGGCGCGCATGCGCTGCCCTATTCGACTGGTGATCAGCACTGGTATCCCATCGCCGAGCGCGAAGCCGCCCGGATGCGCGGCGGTGCGGTGATGCTGGACCTGAGCCCCTTTTCCAAGTTCCGGATCAGCGGGACAGGAAGCCGGGCCGCGCTGGACCGGCTGACAACCGCATCGCTTGATGTTGCCGATGGCCGCGTCGTCTATACCCAGATGCTGAACCCGCAGGGCGGGATCGAGGCCGATGTGACCGTGACGCGCCTGAGCCGTGATGAGTTTCTGGTGACCTCGGGCGCGGCCACACGCCAGCGCGACCTTGCCCATTTGCGGCGAAACCTGCCCGATGGTGTTGGCCTGACCGACATGACCGACGATTTTGCCGTGATTGGCCTGATGGGTGCGGGCAGCCGTGAACTCGTCAGGCGGGTCTGGCCCGAGTTTCCGGAAATCGCGTTTGGCCATTCGGCAGTTACCCGACTGGGCGGTCATCGATGCCGGGTAACCCGCCTGAGCTTTGTCGGTGAATATGGCTGGGAGATCATGGTCACCAACAAGAGTGCCGGTGCCGTTTTTGACGCCATGGGCACCGCCGGTGCCCGCCCGATGGGGCATTATGCGCTGGATGGATGCCGTCTGGAAAAGGCCTATCGGCATTGGGGCCATGATATCGGCCCCATGATGACCCCAATCGAGGCCGGGCTGGCCTTTACCGTCGACTGGCAGAAGGAGTTCATCGGCAAAGCGGCGTTGCAAAAGCAGCGGGCGGATGGCTGCCGGCAACGGCTGATCCTGTTTGCGATCGAAGGCCCGGCGCTGATGCTGCATGACGAGCCGATCTATCACGACGGCCGGCATGTCGGTTTTACCACCTCGGGCGGGCGCGGGCCGAGAACGGGTCTGACACTGGCCTTTGGCTTGGTTGAAACGGAAGGCGAGGCGCTGTCGGCGGAGCTGGAGCGAAGATACGAAATCTGCGTGGCCGGTCAGTTCCACGATGCGCGGCCGTTGCGGCAGGCGCCCTATGATCCCCAAGGTGACAGGATGCGGTTATGACCGAAACACAGGTAGTCATCATCGGCGGTGGTGTAATGGGGGTATCGCTCCTCTATCATCTGACCAAACTTGGCTGGTCCGATGTTCTGCTGCTGGAAAAGAACGACCTGACCCATGGATCGACATGGCACGCGGCGGGTCTCTGCACGCATTTTGCCCATAATCCGACGATACAGGAATTGCGGGCGCGGTCGGTGCGCCTTTATCGTGATATCCTGCCCGCCGAAACCGGCGCGGATTGCGGGTTTCATGCCACGGGTGCGATGCGGATCACCTGCAATCCGGACCGGATGGACGAGTTTCGCCATGTTGCCGGCCTGTCGGCATTCACCGGCTATCCGCTTGAGGTTCTGACGCCCGAGCGTATTGGCGCGTTGCATCCACTTGCGCAACTTGACGGGTTGGTGGGTGGTATCTTTGAGCCTGATGACGGCCATGTTGACCCCACGCTGGCCACCAACGCGATGGCCCGTGTGGCAGTGCAGAACGGTGGCATCATCCGGCGCAATTCACCCGTCACGTCCCTTGTGCCCGTACCGGGCGGATGGCGGGTTGGTACCGCGGCGGGCGAGATCACCACGCGCCATGTCGTCAATGCCGCCGGCACATGGGGCTGGGAAGTGGGGCAGATGATGGGGGTGAACGTGCCCTCTGTCCCGGTTCTTCACCAGTATCTGGTGACCGATACCGTGCCGGATGTGGCCGGGCGGATTGACAGTGGATTGGCGGAACTGCCGATCATCCGCGACCCGGAAGAAAGCTGGTATGTCCGACAGGAACGGGACGGGCTGATCCTTGGCCCTTACGAGAAAGAGGCCGCAGTCTGGTCGGTTGACGGGGTTCCGCCCGAATTCGGTGCCGAATTGCTGCCGCCCGATCTGGACCGCGTCGAGCCGATTATCGAGGCAGCGATGGCGCGCATACCGGTGCTGGCGACCGGTGGTGTGAAAACGGTCGTGAACGGACCCATCACCTTTACCCCCGATGCCAACCCGCTGATCGGCCCGGCCCATGGGCAGGCGAATGCATGGCTTTTGACCGGATCATCAATGGGGGTGATGGAAGGCGGCGGCGCGGGCTGGTTTCTGGCCCACTGGATGACCCATGGTGAACCGCCGATGGACGCGCTGGCCGTTGACAGCCGCCGTTTCGGGCGCTGGGCGGACCGGACCTATCGGGTGGACAAGGCCATCGAGTGTTTCGGCCTGCAATTCGGTGTGCACTATCCGCATGAAGAACGCCCCGCCGGACGGAACAGGCGCCTGTCGCCGCTGCATGAACGGATGGTCAGCCGCGGGGCCGTGATGGGCGCCGCCCATGGGTGGGAGCGGCCCAACTGGTTTGCGCCGGGCGGCAATCCAGAGGTCACCGACAGCTTTGCCCGGCCCGGCTGGTTTGGCCCTGTCGCGCGCGATGTTCGGGCCGCGTCAGAACGGGTGGCGCTGGCCGACCTGTCGGTGTTTTCCAAGTTTGCCGTGACGGGTCCGGGGACAGGGGCGTTTCTGGATAGTCTTGGTGCGAATACGGCACCGGTGCCGGGCCGGATCGGGCTGATCCATGCACTGACCCCGGGCGGGGGTGTCCTGTCTGAATTCACGGTGACGCGGCTGGGGGATGATCACGCCTATCTGACCTCTGCCGCTGCCGCGGAAGAGATTGATCTCGACCTTCTGAGAGAACATGCGCGTGCCCATGACGTAAAGATCAGGAACGAGACCGAAGAACGCACGGTGATTGGCGTCATGGGGCCGCTGTCGCGTGATTTGCTGGCGGGGCTGAGTGATGATGACTTTTCCGATTTCCCGTGGCTTGGCTGGCGCGATGTGACCGTCGCGGGCCACGCGGTCAGGGCGCTCAGACTTTCCTATATCGGAGAACTGGGGTGGGAGCTTCATCTGCCCTGCGCGGATGTCGGGGCTGTTTTTGACGCGCTGGATGCGGCAGCGGAGCCGATGGGCGGCGGGTATTACGGGGCCTATGCGGCCAATGCGATGCGGCTGGAAAAAGGATATCGGGCATGGGGTGGCGACCTGACGACCGAACGCTCACCAAGAGAGGCGGGGCTGGAGGCCTTTGTCAAAACACGGGGGCGGGCGTTTGTGGGCCGTGACGGATTGCTGGCGCGGCCCGATAACTGGCGGATGGTGCTGCTGGAGATCGAAGACGGGGATGTCGATCCGTTCTATGCCCACGGCGTCTGTCAGGGTGAAAGGCGCATTGGCATCGTGACCTCGGGCGCTTATGGCCACAGGGTGGGCGCGCCGCTTGCGCTGGCCTACCTGCGAGAGGTGCCTGACCCCGACATACCGCTTAGCGTGGAAATTCTGGGCCAGCACCGGGCGGCCCACATCCTGACAACCCCGCCATATGATCCGACAAATTCCCGCATGAAAGCATAAGGAGCCAAGAGATGAACGACGATCATCCGTTGCATACCGACTGGTCACTGGATGGCACCGCCGCGCGGCGCGAGCGCTATTATGCTGCGTCGCTCAAGAAATTCGTGCCTTTTGCCGATCCCATCGTGTTCCGCCGTGGGCGGGGCCAGTATCTGTGGGATACGGAGGATCAGCGATATACCGACCTTCTGGGGATGAATGTCTGTATCTCGGTCGGGCATTCGCATCCACGGGTTGTCAGTGCGGCGATGGCGCAGGCGCAGGACCTGACGCATTGCACGACGATGTTCTACCATCCTGCGCCCGCGCATCTGGCCGAGGAACTGGCCGCGACGATGCCCCCGTCAGAGGAATGGGTGGTGCATCTGACCAATTCGGGGGCCGAGGCCATTGATCTGGCGATGACCATGGCGCGCACCTATAGCGGCAATACCGATCTGCTGGCGCTGAGGACGGCCTATCACGGGCCCACGGCGGCGGCGCAGTCGGTGACCGGGATCGCGACTTGGCGCCACCCGGGAATGCCGGGGAATGTCGCCTTTCTGCCTGAACCAAACCAGTATCGGGGCATCTTTGGCCCCGGCACGCAGCCCTATCTGGACGAGATTGAGCGGACGATCGCCAGCGCCACGACGGGCCGCGTTGCCGGAATTCTGATCGAAAGCGTTCAGGGCTATGGCGGGATCATCGAAATGCCGCCGGGATATATGGCAGGTGCGGCCGAACGGGTACGCGCCGCAGGTGGTGTCTATATTGCCGATGAGGTTCAGTCGGGGTTTGGCCGCACCGGTGATCAATTCTGGGCGTTCGAGGCAGACGGCGTGGTCCCCGACATCGTCGTCATGGCCAAGGGGCTGGGCAATGGTTTCCCCATTGGCGCGGTCGTCGCCCGCAAAGAGGTCGCCGCACCAATGGCAGAGAAGTTTCTGTTTCACACCTATGGCGCCAACCCGACATCGGCAGCAGCGGCGCGCGCGGTGCTGGCGGTGATGCGCGACGAAGCCCTGCAGGACAATGCCCGGCGGGTGGGTGCAAGGTTGCTGGGTCATCTGAGAGCATTGCAGGAGAAATACCCCGCCATCGGCGATGTGCGCGGGCGGGGGCTGATGCTGGCCATCGAAATGGTGCGGGACAGAAAGACCAAGGAGCCGGATCGCGAAACCACCGCGCAGGTGTTCGAGGCCTGCCGCGATCAGCGGCTTATCCTGTCGAAATCGGGCCCCTCGCAATCCGTATTGCGGATGGTGCCGCCGCTCTGTCTGACGGAAGAGGATACCGATCGTGTGGCCGAGGGGTTGGACCGGGCATTTGCGGGGCTTTGATCACCCCGCGAGTTGCCGGCCACCCGGTCGCGGCTAGGCGGTGTCGGGGTCGATCAGTGCCTGAAACTCTCGCCACTCGCCCTTGGACATGCCGGATGTTTCCTGACTGACATCTTCGCCCCGGATCATCCGGCGCACGCAGTCCAGTGCCGGGGCCGATAACTGTCCGCCACCAAGGCGATAGTCGGCAAAGGCCCGATAGGCAAAGGGCACCCAGTCGGCCACGATCTCGCACATCTTCTCGGCATAGATCCGGATTTCGTACTGGGCGTGGCTGTCTGCCCTGAGCCGAAGAAAATGAAAGAGATTGTGCAGATCGACCTTCCAGTACCACTGGGTATAGACATTTGCCGGCAGGTTCATCCGCGCCAATTCCCGCGCCAGCCCCTGCTGACCATCCTGCGAGATCATCGCCTCGTAATTATCGTAGCAGCGGCTTGAATCGGTCTTGAGAATCTCGAGGACCCGTGCGGCCTCTTCCCCTTCGAGCGTGGCGCCGCGGCCCTGATTGTTGACCACGGACTGGGCGTTGATGTGCTCGGGCGCGGGGATGTAGAATTCGCGGTCAAGGATCGAATAGCGCGCGGAATACTCGTTCACATTCGCGGTGCGGTGGCGGATCCATTGCCGGGCCACGAATACCGGCAGTTTGATGTGAAACTTGATTTCGCACATTTCGAAAGGTGTCGAATGCCAGTGCCGCATCAGATAGCGGATCAGCCCCTGATCGTTCTGGACCGATTTCGTACCCTTGCCATAGGACACGCGCGCGGCCTGGGTGATGGCCGCATCGTCGCCCATATAGTCGATGACGCGGATGAACCCGTGATCCAGCACCTGATGGGCAGTATAGAGATGATCTTCGATCCCGGGCGCGGTCACACGGCGTGTGGTATGCGCCTGATCCCGTTGTTCTTGGATTTCGGTCGATTGATCGGTGTTCAGTGCCATTTGCCGCCCCAGATTCGCGCCTAATTACGCTACATATAGATGTGTTTTCCGGGTGGACGCCATATGCTGCGTGTTGATTCCGGGTGCGCGACGCAGAAAATTCCGCGTCGCGTGCTGATCCGCCGGGATTGGGGCGGGCGCGTCGGTGGATGTCGGCCCATTGTGCGGCCGGGCATGCGCGCAGACTGTTCACCTGCCCGACATGGCCCTAGACTGATCCGGGCAGGCAGAATTTGGGGGCAGGATGACGACACCGGGGCAAAGCCAGACGCGTCAGATCGAGCGGCGGTTGGGCGACAGAGTTCGTCATGCTGTACCTGCCGGCATCGCCGAATTCCTGATGTTCATCCTCAAACAGGGTTGGTCGGCGCTTTTTGGTGTGTTGTTCGTGCTGGCACTGATCGCGAGCGCGGCGGTCTGGCAGGAGGGCTGGCCCATCTACCGCTATGATGCGCTTTTTGCCTTTGCCGTGGTGACACAGGTTCTGATGATCACATTCCGACTGGAAACCTGGGCCGAGGTCAGGGTGATCCTGCTTTTTCACGTCACGGGCACGGCGATGGAGTTCTTCAAGGTCGATGCCGGTTCCTGGGCCTATCCCGAAGAGGCGATATTCAAGGTGCTGGGCGTGCCGCTTTTCTCGGGTTTCATGTATGCCTCGGTCGGGTCCTATATCGCCCGTGTCATCCGGGTTTTTGACATGCGTTTCGCACCTTATCCGCCATTCTGGGTGAGCTTGTGTCTGGCAGTGGCGATTTATGTGAATTTCTTTGCCCATCATTTCCTGCCCGATATCCGGATCGTGCTGTTTGCCGCGACGGTGATCATCTATGCCCGTACCCGGATCTGGTTTTTTGTGGGCGATACCGCGCGCTGGATGCCGTTGCCGGTGGCGGCTTTCCTGTCTGCTCTGGCCTTGTGGGTGGCCGAGAATGTGGGCACCATGACCGGGACATGGATATATGCCGGGCAGCATGGTTTCGACCTTGTGAGCTTGGGCAAGCTCGGGTCGTGGTATCTGTTGCTTTACGTGAGTTTCGTGACAGTGACGCTGGTGCAGCGCGATGCGCTGTCACGCGAACCGATTGATCAGCCGGATCGCGCTGTCGAACCGGTGTGAATGAAAGGAAAGTGAATGGGAATTAAATATCTGCACACTATGGTCAGGGTGCTGGATCTTGAAGCATCGATGGCGTTTTTTAGGCTTCTGGGGCTGGAAGAAACACGTCGTACCGACCACGAGGCCGGCCGTTTCACGCTGATCTTCATGGCGCCACCGGATCAGCCGGAATGCCCGGTCGAACTGACCTATAACTGGGATGGCGATGAGGGCCTGCCCTCGGATAGCCGGCATTTCGGACATCTCGCCTATGCGGTGGACAATATCTATGAGACCTGTGCCGCGCTCGAGGCGGCGGGCGTCGTCATTAACCGGCCACCCCGCGACGGGCGCATGGCCTTTGTCCGCTCGCCTGACAATATCTCGGTCGAATTGCTGCAGGCGGGCGAGGCGCTGGCGCCGGCTGAACCCTGGCTCAGCCGGGAAAATGTTGGCCACTGGTGAGGCGTCCGCGTGTCCTGATATTCGGCGATTCCAATAGCTGGGGATTTCCGGTCGATGGTTCCGGCATACGGATGACGGATCGCTGGCCGCTGGTCATGGCGCGCAGCGTCGAGGTTGACCTGATCGAAGAGGCACTGCCCGGACGCACCATCGCGCGCGACGATCCCGAGATGCTGGGCGCGGCCATGAACGGGCGGCTGTCGCTCATCGTCGCGCTGAACAGTCACCAGCCGATTGATCTGGTGCTGATCATGCTGGGCACCAACGATCTGAAATCGCGGTTTAACCACGACGTTGAGTCGGTGGTAGGTGACCTCGTGGGGCTTGTGCGCACCGTCCATGAACATGGCGGGCGGGCACCGGTCTGGGAAGGGCGCGAGGCACCGGCAGTCGGCATTCTTTTGCCGCCGGGGCTGGGCGCGCGCGTGGATGACTCGGCATGGGAACGCTACGTTGAATGGCGCGGTGCCACCGATATCCGCAATCAGCTGGGGCCGCGCGCAAAAGCGGCGCTTGAGGCCGCCGGGGCCGCGGTATTCGATACGGCAGAGGTGGCGACAGGCAACAGCGCCGATCCCATACATCTGGATGATGAAACCCACGCGATGCTGGGGCAGGCAATTGCGGCATGGCTGCCGGATGCGTTTGCGGAGCTTTTCGGTGATTAGGCCATGGCTGGTGCCGGCCACTCTGCTGGCGCTGGCGGTCTGGAGCCATGCGGCGGTGGCGGCCTGCCGTCAGGCGCTGGCGCTGGGGCTGGATGTATCGGGATCGGTTGATGCGGAGGAGTATCAGCTTCAGCGCGAGGGCGTGGCGCGCGCGCTTGGGCATCCTGACGTGCGGGCGGCGCTCTTTCAGATGCCCGGCAGCGCGATCCGGCTGATGGTTTATGAATGGAGCGCCGATGATTATCAGCGCATCCTGCTGCCCTGGACCGACCTGACCGATCCGGCACGGCTGAACCAAGCGATTGCCACGTTGCGCGGCGCGCCGACCATTCAGCGCCCTTATTCAACGGCAATCGGCAGCGCAGTTCTGATGGGTGCACGGGAACTGGCGGCGCATGGTGATTGCTGGAAGCGCACGATTGATATTTCCGGCGATGGCAAGGCGAATGATGGCCCCCGGCCCCCGGTGGTCCGCGACCTGCCGCTGCTGGAGGGTGTAACGGTCAACGGCCTGATCATCGGGGCCGATATTCTGGCCGGGGGTGACCGCCGCGAGGTCGAGGTCGGCGAGTTGTCGGCGTATTTCCGCAGCAATATCCTGCGCGGACCGGATGCGTTTCTGGAGGTTGCGCTGGGCTTTGAGGCATTCGAAGAGGCGATGGTGCGCAAGCTTTTGCGCGAGATCTCGGTTGTTGCCATCGGCAGGCTTCTGCCTCCCGTTGCGCCACGCGCGGATGACGGCAGGCGCGCGGCCAGAACTCAGTAGATATACCGGATCTGGTCGGTCCAATAGCGTTCGACCCGCCTGAGAGATGTGTTGATCTCTTCGATGCCGCTGAAGGCCAGCACACCCTTGTTTTCCAGCGCTTCGGCATGCCTGCCGAACAATTCGGCCACGAGATCGCGTATCTTGCGCCCTTTTTCCGTCAGTCTGACCCGAACCGAGCGGCGGTCAATCTCGCAGCGCTGGTGATGCATATACCCCATTTCGACCAGCTTCTTCAGATTGTAGGAAACGTTCGATCCCTGATAATAGCCGCGCGATTTTAGTTCACCCGCGGTGACCTCGTTGTCGCTGATATTGAACATCAGCAGAGCCTGAACCGAATTGATTTCAAGGATGCCGATACGTTCGAATTCATCCTTGATCACATCAAGCAGCAGGCGGTGCAGCCGCTCAACCAGGGCCAGGCTTTCCAGATATCCGGACATGAAACTTTGCCTGGAAAGATCGGCCGGGACCGAATGAATGCTCATGATGTTTCTCCGCCATAGTACTGCTCACTCAGCTTCTACGGCGCAACATCCAAAGATTAGGTTAAACCGCCAATGCCCCGCCCGAGGGCGTGACCGGCGATGGATTTCAACAGGTTTTCATAGATTTCCGGGCCGTTGCGCGCACCCGTGACCCAGAGATACAGATCGTTGTCGTTTTCTTCGAGCAGCGCCTCGTAGAGGTCGAGCTGGTCGGGGTTGAGGCGGGTGAGTTCTGTTTGGGAAAAAGGTCCTAAAATCAGGTCCATTTCCTTGGTCCCCCGCCTGTGGGACCGCATCCTGAGCCGCCGCAGCCGGGTTTCATGGGTTTCGGCCATATGGTCAGCCCCGTTGTCTGAGCCGCGATTCCAGATCGCCCATGCGGCTGACAAGGCGCGCCATTTCCCGGCGCAATTCGCTGATTTCGCCGATGATTTCGGCCGTGGGATTGTCGCTGCCCCCGTCATCGGCCGGGTCGGTGGGGCCGTCGCCCTCGCCCGTCAGGAGCCAGACCAGCGACACGTTCAGAACACCCGACATCATCTGGAGTTTGTTGGCGCGCGGTTCAGAGAGATCGTTTTCCCAGTCGCGCAGCGTTTTCAGCTTGATACCCAGTTTGCGGGCCAGATCGGACTGCGACAGCGACAGGCCTTCGCGCGCACCGGCAATCCGGTCGCCAAAGGTGGCCGCCGTGTCGGAATACCATCCGATCTGATCGTCTGAACTGCTCTCTTCGTCCATGGTTATTTGCCTTTTTCACGCTTGAACGGTTGTTGATGCCATCCTATGATATGGCCCCGGAACATGCAAACCGGAGCCCCCCAAAATGTCATTCCTCTCGACAACGCTCGATCGCGTAAAACCGTCGCCAACGATTGCAGTTTCGACCATGGCGCGCGAGTTGAAGGCCGCGGGCAAGGATGTGATCGGTCTGGGCGCGGGCGAGCCTGATTTCGACACGCCGCAGAATATCAAGGATGCCGGGGTGCGCGCGATTGCAGAGGGCAAGACGAAATACACCGCGCCCGATGGTATTCCCGAACTGAAAGAGGCCGTATGCGCCAAATTCAAGCGCGACAACGGGCTGGACTACACGCCTGCGCAGGTCAGCATCGGCACGGGCGGCAAGCAGATCCTCTATAATGCACTGATGGCGACGCTGAACCCCGGTGACGAGGTTGTTATCCCCGCACCGTTTTGGGTGAGCTATCCCGATATGGTGCTGCTGGCGGGAGGTGAGCCCGTGATTGCCGAGGCGTCGCTTCAGACGAATTTCAAACTGACGGCAGATCAGCTCGAGGCGGCGATCACGCCGAAAACCAAATGGCTGATCTTCAACTCACCCTCGAACCCGACCGGGGCCGGTTATTCGCGGGCCGAGCTCAAAGAGCTGACGGATGTGCTGATGCGTCATCCGCATGTCTGGGTCATGACCGATGATATGTATGAGCATCTGGCCTATGATGATTTCGAGTTCTGCACACCGGCAGAGGTTGAACCCGGCCTTTATGACCGGACGCTAACCTGCAACGGCGTGTCCAAGGCCTATGCGATGACGGGCTGGCGGATCGGCTATGCCGCCGGGCCCGAAAAACTGATCGCGGCGATGCGCAAGATCCAGTCGCAATCCACGTCGAACCCCTGTTCGATCAGCCAGTGGGCGGCGGTTGAGGCGCTGAACGGCACCCAGGATTTCATCGCGACGAATAACGAGATATTCGTGCGCCGCCGCAATCTGGTGGTCAGCATGCTGAACGAAGCTGAAGGCATTTCATGCCCGACCCCGGAAGGCGCGTTTTATGTCTATCCCTCGATTGCGGGATGTATGGGCAAGACCAGCGCCGGTGGCACGCTGATCGAGAATGACGAGGTTTTCGCGACCGCGCTGTTGGAAGAGGTTGGCGTTGCAGTGGTATTCGGCGCGGCCTTCGGGCTTTCGCCCAACTTCCGCGTCAGCTACGCTACGTCGGACGAAGCGCTGAAAGAGGCATGCACACGCATCCAGGATTTCTGTGCCGGGTTGACGTAAGGAACTGCATGTCGCTGGAACTGCCAGAGTTTTATTTCCGGGTCCGTGAGAACGGCGCCTTTGTCTTTCGTGTTGACATGGAAAACCGGCAGCGCCGGATCGAGATGACCCAGATCGCGGTCGTGAACATCCGCAACGGTGACATCAAAGCCCATGGCGACCACGAGCTGAGCGAAGACGAGATCGAGGTCATCACGGAATGGATGGTCGACCGCGCCGAGGTTCTGGAACAGCGCAATATCGACGACATCTTTCGGGCCGTCGATTATCTGAACCAGACAACGCACTGGGTGCAGTCACGCGCCAGCGACGAGCATCTGGAAGAGGTCACAGACAGCCTGTTGCTGGCGATGCATGATCTGCGCTCGGTTCTTGTGCGCAAGAAGTCGGAACGATTGCTCAAATCGATGAACATGAAGCCTGACAAGTAGTCACATACGCTCGGCCAGGCGTCGCGTCACAGGACCCCAGAACCGCCACATCAGCAGAACCGCCGCCGTGAAAAGGCCAAAAACCAGCCCGGCCCAGACACCCGGCCCGCCCCAGCCGAACGTGAAGCCCAGAAGATAGCTGGCGGACATGCCGATGGGCCAATAGCTGATGGCGGCAATGATCATGGGCACCTTGGTATCATGCACCCCGCGCAGGAAACCCAGCCCCATGGCCTGCAGCCCGTCAAAGAGCTGGAATACGGCTGCAACCATCAGGAGCGCCACCCCGGCGGCAAGAATGGCGGGTTTGTCCGGGTCGGTCGGATCAATGAAGAGGCTGATCAGAAACTCGGGGAAAGTCAGGAAAAGCGCGACACCGAAAAACGAGAACGCGACCGACATGCCGGTAGCCACGGCGCTGCCCCGACGAAGCTCGGTCAGGTTACGGCGGCCATAGGCCTTGCCCACGACAACGGTTGCCGCCGAAGACAATCCGAGATGGACCATGAATGTCAGCGCGGCAAGTTGCAGCGCGATGCCATGTGCGGCAAGGGGGATCGTGCCCAGCCATCCCATCAGCACCGCCGAGGCCGAAAAGAGACCGCTTTCGGCAAGATAGGTCAGGCCGATTGGCGTACCGATCCGGAAGACGCGAAAGAACGCCTCCCAGTCCGGGCGCCAGATACGCTGAAACAGGTCATGTTCGGGCAGGTAGCGCCGCGCATAGACCACGAGGATCACGAGGGTCAGGAGCTGATTGACGATCGAAGCGATGGCGGCACCGCGAATGCCCAATTCGGGGAAACCCAGATTGCCGAAGATCAGAACCCAGTTGGCAAGGATATTGAGAAGAACGGCGGCAATCGTGGACCAGAGGACAATCTGTGTGTGTTCCAGCGCTGCGAGATAGTTCTTGAGCACCATCACCAGCAGGCTGGGAAACAGCCCCCAGGCGGCGATGGTCAGATATTGCTGGGCCAGCGCAGAAATCTGCGGGTCCTGTCCGATCAGCAGAAAGAGCGGTTCAGACCAGAGCATCAGGGGCAGCGACAGCATGCCGTAAAGAACGCTGAGCCACATGCCCATGCGCGTGACGCGTCTGATCTGGCGTTCATTGCCATCAGCGGAATAGGTCGCCACCAGCGGCATCACCGCGATCCCGAAACCGCCGCCGACGATGAAGAGAACGAAAAAGAGCGATCCGGCCAGCACCATTCCGGCCAGCCCTTCGACATCGTACCAGCCCATCATCAGCGTGTCTGTCACCTGCAGCGAGAACTGGGCGATGTTGCTTCCGATCAGGGGAAGACCCAGCACCAGCATGGTCACGGCGTGGGATCGTATCGATTTTGACTGGGTCATTGATCTGCCCTAAGGCGGCAAAATCCCAAGTGCAAGATGCCGTGCCTGCGGGCGAAGAATATTCGCGGTCAGCCTGCGGATGCCCTGCCGTCCATCAACGCGACCAGATGCTCGAACCGGGCGGTGAATGCGCGCCTGACCTCGAGCGGGGGGCGAAGCTCGATGCGAAGCCCCCGGATCACCTGAGGGTCGGGCCGACTAAAGAGCTTGCCCGCTTCATCCAGACCGAAACCGGCGATTTGCGTCGCCTCGAGCCATGCGCTGATCCGGTCCGCCTTCTTGATGTCTTTCTTGACCTTGGCCGGCAGGACCGCGGGCAGGCCAAACCTGAGATGCACCGCAGCCGCCAGCCGATCATCCAGCACCGCATAGCCAGGGCCGATGGCAGATTTGACGGGTGAAATCATGTCACCGATCACGTATTCAGGCGCGTCATGGAGCAGTGCGGCAAGCCGCCACTTGGCGGCGATATCCGGAAAGAGCCGCGTCAGGATATCTTCGACCAGCAGCGAATGTTCGGCCACCGAATAGGCGTAATCACCCAAGGTCTGCCCGTTCCAGCGCGCCTGAAAGGCAAGGCCGCGGGCAATATCCTCGATCTCGACATCGACCGGGGTGGGGTCGAGCAGATCGAGCCTGCGGCCCGAGAGCATGCGCTGCCATGCGCGTGGAGATTTCGCCATCGACCGCTCCGAAAACTGCAAGCCGCACACCTAGCGCAGCTTGGCAGAGCGGTAAAGACACGTCACCCCGGGTAGGACAGGGCCGGATACCAGTCGTTGCCGCGCCCCTCGGGCGTCAGATCGAACATGTTCCAAAGCGGCCAGAGCTGATCGACATGGCGCGGCTGCCCGTCAAGATCGGCAAAGAACAGTTCGGACCCCCAGAAATGATGAAGCACGCCGTCAATCAGCTGAAAGACATTCATCATCGGCAGCTGAGCCCCGTCGGGTGTTTCGCCGTGATAGTCGCGCTGATAGGTGGTTCCGCCCGCCGACAGGAGCGTGAGATCGCCCCAGCCGCGCGCGTCCGAGAGCGCCCTGAGTTTGTCAGTGCTGGCCGAGGCGACAACGACCAACCGCAGGCGCTGGCGGATATGGCGCATCTGGGCGGCCAGCCCGTCAAGCATCGACACACACATCGGGCAGGGCGCATCGGCGTCGGGTGCATACATCAGTGAATAGATGCCAAGGGTGCCGTTCCCATCAGCGGCAAGAGAGCTTGCCGTTTCACTGGTGCCATCGAGGTGCCTGAATGCGTAATCCTTGGCGATACGGCCACCCGGTGGCAGGGCGCGCCGCTGTTCCGCAACGCGGGCCGTCAGGTTTCTGAGCGCGCTTTCGGATTGCAGGAGTTCATCACGGGCGGCGCGGTATTCTGCGGTTTCGTTCGGGTAGGTCACGGGCATAAAGGTCCTCCTGTATCGTAATTAACATAAACGTTAAATAATGAATTGGCAAGCGTTGATTTTGCCGTTTTGCGGTGGATCAGGTTTCGGGCAAACGGTGGTGGCGGACCGGAAAACTACGCATTGCCCAATTCCGGTGCGGGTGATAAGTCGCGGCGACAAAATTCATGGCGCAGGAGCAACCGGCATGGCGACCGACTATATTGTAAAGGATATTTCTCTGGCGGAATTCGGCCGGAAAGAGCTGGATATCGCGGAAACGGAAATGCCGGGCCTGATGGCGCTGCGCGAAGAATATGGCGACAGCAAGCCGCTGAAAGGTGCCCGGATTGCGGGTTCCCTGCATATGACGATCCAGACCGCCGTGCTGATCGAAACGCTGGTAGAACTGGGTGCCGATGTGCGCTGGGCCTCCTGCAACATCTTTTCCACACAGGATCACGCCGCTGCCGCAATCGCCAAGGCCGGTGTTCCCGTCTTTGCCATCAAGGGTGAGACACTGGAGGAATACTGGGATTATGCCGACAAGATTTTCATGTTCCCCGAAGGCGGCTGCAACATGATCCTGGATGATGGTGGCGATGCCACGCTTTATATCCTGATGGGTGCGCGGGTCGAGAATGGTGAGGAAGACCTGATCGCCGTTCCGAAATCAGAAGAGGAAACCGCGCTTTTCGCCCAGATCCGCAAGCGCATGGCCGAAAGCCCCGGCTGGTTCACCAAACAGCGCGACATGATTCAGGGTGTTTCGGAAGAGACGACAACAGGCGTTCACCGCCTGTATGAACTGGTCAAGGAAGGGCAGCTGCCATTCCCGGCCATTAACGTCAATGACAGCGTCACCAAGTCGAAATTCGACAATAAATACGGCTGCAAGGAATCGCTGGTTGACGGCATCCGCCGCGCCACAGACACGATGATGGCGGGTAAGGTCGCGGTGGTTTGCGGCTATGGCGACGTTGGCAAAGGCTCGGCCGCATCGCTGCGCGGTGCCGGAGCACGTGTCAAGGTGACCGAGGTCGATCCGATCTGTGCCCTGCAGGCCGCCATGGACGGTTTCGAGGTGGTCTTGCTGGAGGATCAGCTGAACAGCGCTGATATCTTTATCACGACGACCGGCAACAAGGATGTCATCCGCATCGAGCATATGCGCGAGATGAAGGATATGGCGATCGTCGGCAATATCGGCCATTTCGACAATGAAATTCAGGTTGCCGCGCTGAAGAACCACAAATGGACCAACATCAAGGAACAGGTGGACATGATCGAGATGCCTTCGGGCAACCGTCTGATCCTGCTGAGCGAAGGCCGCCTCTTGAACCTTGGCAATGCCACGGGGCACCCAAGCTTCGTGATGTCGGCATCCTTCACCAATCAGGTCCTTGCGCAGATCGAGCTGTGGTCCAAGGGTGATGATTATGAAAACAACGTCTATATCCTGCCCAAGCATCTGGATGAAAAGGTCGCGCGTTTGCATCTGTCGAAAATCGGTGTGAAGCTGACCCAGCTGGACAAGGAACAGGCCGATTACATTGGTGTCGCGCAGGAAGGGCCGTTCAAGCCCGAACACTACCGCTATTGATCTGGTGATCGTGGCGGCCACGCTGATTGCGGGCGCCGCGATGACCGCCTCCGCCCGGGCAGAGCCCAGCGTCAGCGAAAGCTGGAGCTATTACAGCGTTACCGGATCGGACCTGCCGACGCTGCGCCGCGAAATGGCGGCAAAGGGCCCCAACGGATATTGGGCCTATGCGGAATGGTACGTGAAATGGTCGGCATCGTGCCGGGTGAGCGTCAAGCTGACCTATACGATGCCTGCCCTGTCGGACGGTTCAGACCTTTCGCCGCGCGACAGGGGGAAGTGGGACAGCATGATCACCGCACTGAAGGCGCATGAAGAGCAGCACGGTGCACATGGCCTTGCCGCCGGGCGCGAGATCGAGGCGGCCAATTGCGTCAAACCCCGCCGGATCATCCGGAAATGGAACCAGGCCGACAAGCGGCTGGATCGCGAAACAGACCATGGCGCACGTACCGGCGTGACGCTGGATTAGCGGTGCTGGGCAGCGATCTGAGGGTGCATCCACTACCAACTTTGTGCTTTGTTTGCCATGCAATTCCGACTAGGGTTTTGATGTGACCTGGAACCACAACTTTTTGACCGGGCGGTGAATTTGAACCCGGGATGACGGAGAAATCACATGGGTAAGAGAGATGAGTGGATCGCCAAATACGCGGATGATCTGAAAAACAAATGCGGCATGACCCCGGATATGGACCTGCTGACCAAGGTCACCATCGGCTGTGGCCCTGCAATCTATAACGCAGATGCCCAGACCGTTGCAGGAAGCCAGGAAAGCGAGCTGGAAACGGTCAAGAACAACTTCCTGATCAAGAAGCTGGGCCTGTCCGATGGGCCCGAGCTGATGGAGGCCATCAACAAGGCGATCGAGACCTATGGATCGTCCGAACGCAACAAGTACCGCGCCGTGATCTATTACATGCTGACCAAGCATTTCGGACGTGAATCGGTTTATGGCTGATCACGGGGCAACCCGCAGCACGTGACGTGAATTGCGGATGACGTGACAAGGGCCCGTTTCCGGGCCCTTTTTCAATGTCAGAACAGCACCAGCACGACGGCCATGATCGTGCATCCGGCGGTGGCATAGACCCCGTCGATAATCGTCAGCATCATGGGCCGCTGCGCGAACAGATAGTTGGTCACGATCCATGGCGTAACGATGAATATGCCCAGACCCAGCCCGATCATGCCGACGCTGGCAATGCCCGACAGCCCCGATACGGCGATCACGTGGCGCATCATGCCGGCCACGACGACGGCGGCGACAAAGCTGACCACATAGGGCACGGGGTTCTTGCGGTCGATCTTGTCTTCGCTCAGACCGGCAGCCGCCATCCAAGGCCCGGCCATCATCGTGTACCAGACCGCACCAAAGAGCCAGCTCGCCAGAGCGGCCGCCAGAACGTTGATGATCTCCATCTCTCCCTCCTTGTTGGTTTTGTGATTTGACTATGACCGCAAGCGACCGCTCAATCTAGGCATATTGACAGGCAGCAATTTTGAAGGGGGCCACATGAAGAGAATTCTGATCATCGCCATTCCGGTATTCGTGCTGGGGTTTCTGGCCGGAAACGCGTTCTGGTATCTGGCGTCGCCACTCTGGATCGATCAGGTGGTGTCCGAGGAACTGCCGGCCGAGTTGCAGCTGACGACGCTGGCCGAAGGCACGTTCGAAGGCACGGATAACCTGCATCAGGGCAGCGGCACGGTGAAACTTTTGGAAACCGGGGCCGGGAGCCGGCTGTTGCGCTTTACCGATTTCATGGTCACCAATGGCCCCGCGCTCAAGGTTTACCTGTCGGCGCATGAATTCCCGACCAAAGCGTCGGATGTGCTGGATAATGACTGGGTCTCGCTAAGCCAGCTCAAGGGCAATATCGGCGATCAGACTTATTCGATCGCGGCGGATATCGATCTGGGCAAATACAAATCGGTCGTGATCTGGTGCGAGCCCTTCAGGGTTGTCTTTTCCCGGGCATCGCTGAATGGATCATAGACCGCCCAGTTCGCGTATCACGTTCCATTCAGCCTCGCGGACAGGCTGGACGGACAGGCGTGTGTTGTTGACCAACACCATGTCGGCCAGCCGGGGATCAGCCTTGCAATCGGCAAGCGTGACAGGGTTCGGCATGGATTCGACCGCCGCGATATCCACGCATTCCCAGCGGGGATCATCGGTGGTGCTGTCGGGATGAATTTCGTTGATCACGCGGACGATGCCGACAACGGCCTTTTCGGTCAGTGAATGGTAAAAGAAGCCAAGATCACCAACCTTCATCTCGCGCATGTTGTTGCGGGCCTGATAGTTGCGGATGCCATCCCATTCCTCGCCCGTGTCACCCTTGGCAAGCTGTTGCTGCCAGCTCCATGTGTTGGGTTCCGATTTGAACAGCCAGTATGCCATGTCAGGATCTCCGTTGCGGTTCGGATGGTTCATTCCGCTTTTAGCGGGCGTGACATCAGATGATCAATGGCCGCGCGCAGGGTCACGTGCCCCTGAACCAGTTCGCTGATCAGGTGGGTGACGGGCATGTCTATCCCTTCGGCCATGGCCAGCCGGGCCACGGCCTGTGCGGTGGCAACCCCCTCGACCGTCTTGGCGGGATCGGGGACAATTCCGCGGCCCATATCGACGCCATAGCTGAAATTGCGCGATTGTGGCGATGTTGACGTCAGGACCAGATCACCCAGCCCGGAGAGACCCGATATGGTCTCGGGCCGCGCGCCACGTGCCACCGCAAAACGGCGCAATTCGGCAAATCCGCGGGTGATGATCGCGGCGCGCGCGCTTTCGCCCAGCCCGGCGCCAATGGTCAGGCCGGCGGCGATAGCCATGACATTTTTCAGCGCGCCGCCCAGTTCGGCACCGGTGACATCGGTGGTCCGGTAAAGCCGCAGCGACGGTGTCGAGAGCATATCCTGCAGCACCTTTCCCGCCGTTTCGTCCCGGCAGGCCAGCGTCAGCGCCGTGGGCAGGCCCCTGCCGATATCGGCGGCGAAACTTGGCCCGGTCAGTATGGCGCCGGTGCCGATGCCGCGTGCCTCGATGATGCCCACGGGCCCCAGCCCTGTGGCAAGGTCTACGCCTTTGCAACAGGCGACAAGCGCCTGCGCCGTGACGCGATGATGATCCAGAAACCCGGCCAGAGTTTGCGCGGGCACCGCCAGCAAGAGCATATCGGCCCGGACCTGATCCAGATCAGCCCGCACCTGCAGATTTGCAGGAAACGCCACCCCCGGCAGTTTCGGCTCATTGCAACGATGCGCGGACATTTGCGCCATCGCGTCGCCATCCCGGCCCCAGAGAATGACATCGCGCCCCGCCGAGGCGAGCGCGACCGCAAGCGCGGTTCCGAAGGCGCCGGAACCCAAGACGGCGATCATGCCTTGGCCCCCTTTTTGCCGGAACCGAGCAGCGGTGCGCTCTGATCGTCCAGCGGCCAGCGCGGCCTTGGGACCAGATCACCGGGATCGGCGTGCCCGGCCATGTGTTTTTCGTATCCTGCCCACGCGATCATGGCGGCATTGTCAGTACAGAGCCGTTGCGGCGGTGCCATGAGGCCGGTTGAGACCTTGGTCAGGGCTGAACGGATGGCGCTATTGGCCGCGACACCACCAGCGACAGCGAGGGGCGGGTTTGCGCCGGCTATCCCGGTGGCGATGTCTAGTGCCAGCCGTGTCTTGTGGCTGAGCACATCGCAGATGGCGGCCTGAAAACCGGCGCAGATGTCCTGACGATCCCGGGGATAAAGACCGCCCTGATCCGTGATCAGCTGATCACGCTGGCGCAGCACGGCGGTCTTGAGACCCGAAAAGGACATATCCGCATTGTCACGGTCGAGGAGCGGACGGGGAAACCGGAACCGGTGAGGATCACCGTCGCGCGCTGCCTTCTCGACCGCAGGGCCGCCCGGCTGTTCCAGCCCGAGGATACGCGCGACCTTGTCAAACGCCTCTCCGGGGGCATCATCGATGGTGCCGCCCAGCCTTGTGAACCGGTCGGCAGCCTGAACAAGCAGAAACTGGCAGTGCCCGCCCGACACCAGCAGCATTACATAAGGATAGGCCGCGTTATCCGTGAGGCGGGGTGTCAGGGCATGCCCGGCAAGGTGGTTGACCCCAATCAGCGGCAAGCCCCGACCGGCCGCCAGACCGCGTGCGCACATGACCCCTGACATAACTCCGCCGATCAGCCCCGGCCCCGAGGTTACGGCAATCAGCCCGATATCACTCAGACCGCAACCGGCCTCACCCAGCGCCTGTTCGACAGCGAGGTCCAGCTTTTCGGCATGGGCGCGGGCTGCAATTTCGGGCACGACGCCCCCGAATTCGGCATGCAATGCACCCTGACCAAAGACCACCGATGACATGATCTCACCCCCCGGCGGGCTGCATCTTAGCACAGCCGCAGCGGTATCGTCGCAGCTGCTCTCGATGCCCAGAACGGTCAGGTTGTGTGTCATAAATCGGCGAAAGGGCTTGTATTTTCCGGGGCAGTTAGCACTGTGTCCGTATTGAAGACAACTCCGTAGCTGCCCAAGTGACTGTCGACCAACCTATCCTCGTGCTGACCCGACCTCAGGTTCAGGCACAGTCCTTCGCCAATGCCTGCTATGCGGAGTTGGGTCCCGATTGGCCCATCATCATCTCTCCGCTGCAAAAGATCATCTGGGTGGATCGCGATTTCGACGATATCTGCGATGTCGTGATCTTCACGTCGCAGAATGGTGTTCAGGGCTTTCTGCGGCGGGCGCGGTCGCATGGCCGTCCGGCATGGTGCGTCGGCGACAAAACCGCGCGGCTGGCCGAAGAAAACGGCTTTGTCATCCGGGGGATCGCCGGTGATGCGGCAACGCTGATCAAGATGATCGCGGCGGGAAATCCGCCCGAGCGCATGGCCCATTACGCGGGGCTTTATGCGCGCGGTGATATCGTTGAAAACCTGTCATCCCACGGGATATCGATCCGAAAGATCGTTGTTTATGAACAGGTTTCCCGGAATCTGAGTGCCGCGGCGGCGAGTGTTATTCTGGGCCGCAAACCGGTTGTGCTGCCGATGTTTTCACCCAGAACGGCGCGACTTCTGATGCACGAGGTCAAGGGTATCTCGCAGGCACGCGTGATCTGTATCAGCGCGGCAACGGCGGCAGAGATCGACCGATCCAGATTTCCGGACACTCATGTTGTTGCAGCCCCCAGCGGTACGGCTATGCTCAAGGCGGTTCTGGCGAATCTCAACCCGCGTTAAACCCCGGCAAATCAGCGATTTGCGCCAAAAGGGCCGGGGTGGGTGTGATGTCGGAGCGGCAGCTTTGAAAGGGTAGGAACCGGTCGTGGCAGGCAAGGCAAAGAGACCCCCGAAAAAGAAGATAGACCCGACAGCGGAAGAGGCGGAAATCGTCGAGGAACTGCCGCCGTCGGGCGAAGGACCCAAGGCGACACCCGCGCCTGAAGCCGAAGGCGTGGACGGCGCAGAAATCACGGACAAGGCGGAAAAAACTGCCGGTAAAGCGGGCAACAAGAATGCGACGGACAGCAAACCGTCAGGGAAGACCGCTGAATCGGAAGTGAAGACGACCGCCGCCGCGCAGGCGCCGTCAGAGGAAGACGCACCATCAGACCCTCACGCGGGTACGGTTTCATCAACCGCAGACGCGCAGTCAGAGCCTGCTGAAGGGACGTCAACCGGGACTGATGCGGGCGACGGCCTGTCGCGTTTCGTTCCCATGGCCGCCGCGTGTCTGGTTGCCGTGCTGGCGGGTGTTTTGCTGGCCCGGCTGATCTGGCCGGTCGGCGAGACGAGGTCCGAGATTGCCGCGCTGCGTCAGGAGGTTTCCGAACTAACCGACGCGCTGCAGGAAGAGAAACTTGAGCGCACCGCAGCCGCAGAGGATGCTGCATCAAATCTGACATCAGAGTTGGCAGTGCTGGCTGGGGAACTGGGAATGCTGTCGGAACGCATGGACGAGGTAGAGCGCAGGCCGATCGCCGCGCTGACCGAGGAAAACGGCGGCGCGGCGGCTGTGCAAGAGCTTCAGGATCGGCTGGGCACGCTGGAACAGACGCTTTCCGGCATGGATGCCAATGTCGCGGATCGCCTGCGGGCGGCAGAAGAGGCCGCCGAAACCGCGACGGCTGCAGAAACCGCTGCCCGCCTGCGGGCACTTTTGGGCGAGGCCGAGGCCGGACTCGCCGCGGGGGAACCCTATGCGCGGGTGCTCAATGCCCTTGAGGATCTGACCGGCCAAAAGGCACCGGATGAACTGAGGGCGCTTGCCGCCGACGGTGCCCCGACGCTGAATGCGCTGCAACAAAGCTTTCCTCAGGCGGCGCGCGATGCGCTGGCCGTATCGTTGCGCGAAACCGGCGGCGAGGCCTTTGGCGACCGTTTCTGGGCCTTCATGCGCGCCCAGACCGGCGCGCGTTCGCTCACGGCGCAGGACGGTGCCGACCCCGACGCCGTTTTATCGCGGGCCGAAGCCGCATTGCGCAACGGTCAGGTCGCCGAGGCACTGGCCGAAATTCCGGATTTGCCCGGGCCGGGACAAGAGCGGCTGGGCGATTGGATTTTGCGCGCGCAGACATATTTGGACGTCAACGCTGCCTTTGCCGGATATGCGGCGCAGCTGACCGGAAACTAGGATCGCCCGATGCTTTGGTCTTTGATAAAAATTCTGCTCTTCCTCGCGCTGGTTGTCGGCCTGGCCTTTGGCGTCGACAGCCTGCTGGCAACCAGCGGCGGTATCCAGATTTCGGTGGCCAATACCGAATTCACGCTGGGGCCACTGCAATCCATCGTTGCGTTGCTGATCCTGCTTCTGGGTCTCTGGCTCATGCTCAGGATTGCCGGGTTGCTGGTGGCAATCCTGCGGTTTTTCAACGGGGATGAAACGGCAATCTCGCGGTATTTCAGCCGCAACCGGGAACGCAAGGGGTTTCAGGCGCTGGCCGACGGGCTGATGGCGCTGGCGTCGGGTGAAGGACGCCTTGCCATGCAAAAGGCCGCCCGCGCCGAGCGGTATCTGGGCCGGCCTGACCTGACCAACCTGATCACCGCGCAGGCCGCCGAAATGGCCGGTGACCGCGAGAAGGCGGAAGAAACCTACAAATCCCTGCTGGCCGACGAGCGGACGCGTTTTGTCGGTGTGCGCGGGATCATGAAGCAGAAACTGGCTGCGGGTGATACCGAAATGGCGATGAAACTGGCCGAAAAGGCCTTTGCCCTGAAACCCGCCCATTCGGAAACATCAGATGTGCTTCTCAGGCTTCAGGCCAAGGCCGAAGACTGGAGCGGTGCGCGCAGGACGCTGCGGGCCAAGCTGCGCCACGGCGATCTGCCCCGCGATGTGCATCGCCGGCGCGACGCGGTGCTGGCCCTGTCCGAGGCGCGCGATGTTCTGGATGACGACAACACGATTGATGCCCGCGAAGCCGCGATCGAGGCCAACCGCCTGTCGCCTGATCTTGTTCCGGCTGCGGTGCTCGCCGCCGAAGGGTACATTGCCGGTGGCAAGGCACGCTATGCTGCGCGGGTACTGAAAAAAGCATGGGAGGTGACGCCGCATCCCGATATTGCGGCCACCTTTGCCGCCATCGCGCCGGACGAAAGCGCAGAGGACCGGATCAAGCGCTTTGCACAGCTGACCAAGGTTCACCCTGATCATCCCGAAACGCGGATGATGCTGGCCGAGTTGCACATTGCCGCCGAGGATTTTCCGGCGGCGCGCAAGGCGCTGGGCGATCTGTCCTCGACCGCCCCGAACGCGCGCGCGCTGACCATCATGGCCGCGATCGAGCGCGGAGAGGGTGCCGATGATACCATCGTGCGTGGCTGGCTGACCCGGGCCGTGACCGCGCCGCGCGGGCCGCAATGGGTTTGTGACAATTGCCACGGTATCAACGCCCGCTGGTCGCCTGTCTGCGAAAACTGTCAGAGTTTCGATACGCTCAGCTGGACGGACGCGCCCGAGGGAGAGGTCGATATGCCCGGATCGGCAGGCATGCTGCCCCTCATCGTGGGTGCGCCCGCCACCGATGCCGGAAAGCCCGGCGACAACAACGGGAATCCGGGCGACCTGACCGATGACGCTGACAAACCGGACATTGCCGAAATGGATGCAGCCGCGGGTGGCGACACCGAGGATACGGCCCAAGCTGGCGACGATGACGCGGAAACCGGTGAACCCCGGTCACAGGTCATCGACGTGACCCCGGTGGTCAAAGACGCGATCTGAACCGATTTTAGGGCTATCCATCGCCGCCAGTCATTGCTATGAGCGCCCCGTCGCCGCTGTAGCTCAGATGGTAGAGCACGTCATTCGTAATGATGGGGTCGGGGGTTCGAGTCCCTTCAGCGGCACCAGTTCCCGCACAATCCCGGCGAAAACAGGTCAGTCGCTGCCGCCCTTACCTGCCAGAAATTCAAGGATGTGTTGGGTTAGCTCTGCGGGTGCTTCCTCGGGGATGGCGTGGCCGCAGGGCAGGGCAATGCCCGAGACGTTGTTTGCTTTGTCCTGCCATGTCGCCGTGACGTCATAGAGCTCTCCGACGACGCCTTGCGCGCCCCAGATCGCCAGCAAGGGTGCGTCAATACGGCTGGACTGATCTTCCCGGTCATGCACCAGATCGATGCTCGCCGCTGCCCGGTAGTCTTCGCAGATCGCGTGGCGTGTGGCCGGGTCGCGGTAGCTGCGCAGGTATTCGGCGATTGCGGCCTCTTCCACGGAACCTGCAATCTTTACCTGGCCCGCGATATGTCTGCGCAGGAAATATTCCGGATCCGAGGCGATCATTTTCTCGGGCAATCCATCAGGCTGGATCAGGAAAAACCACCAGAAATAGCGCGTGGCGAATTCCTGATTGGTTTTTGCGTACATCGTGCTTGTGGGCGCAATATCCAGAACAGCAATCCGTTCTACCGCCTCTGGATAATCAAGGGCAAGGCGATGCGCCACCCGCCCGCCGCGATCATGTCCGACAACGGAAAACCTCTCATGGCCCAGATGCTGCATCAGGGCAATCTGATCCGCCGCCATGACCCGTTTTGAATAGGGAAAATGCGACAGGTCACTTTCGGGCTTGTCACTGTCGCCATAGCCCCTGAGATCGGGCGCAATCACCTGATAGCCTGCCTGAACAAGGCGCGGGGCGACCTTGCGCCAGACGATATGGGTTTGCGGATGGCCATGGAGCAGCAACACCGGCGGGCCTGACCCCGCGCTGGCAGAGTTGATCGTGAGATCGGGCAACCGGACCCGCCGGACATCAAAACCCTTAAGGAACGCGGACGCGACCACCTAAGACCCTTCCATGACGGCGTCGGCTATTGCTGCGCCACAGGTTTTGGTGTCGGCCGGGCCGCCGAGGTCTGGCGTGCGCAGGGCCTCTTCTGACAGTACCCGTTCAATCGCAGTGACAATCGATCTGCTGGCCGCATCGGCACCCAGATGTTCCAGCATCATCGCCGCCGCCCAGATCTGTCCGACCGGGTTGGCGATGCCCTGCCCGGCGATATCCGGCGCAGAGCCGTGGACCGGCTCGAACAGTGATGGAAATTTCCCCTCGGGGTTGATGTTTCCCGAGGGGGCGATGCCAATCGTGCCCGTACAGGCGGGGCCGAGGTCAGACAGGATGTCGCCGAAAAGATTGGAGGCCACGACAACGTCGAACCAGTCGGGGTGCAGGACAAACTGCGCCGTCAGAATATCGATATGATATTTGTCGACCTTGATGTCGGGATAATGTGTCGCCATCTCGGCCACCCGCTCGTCCCAATAGGGCATCGTGATCGAGATCCCGTTGGATTTGGTGGCCGATGTCAGGTGCCCGCCGCGTTTCGCCGCCAGATCGAAGGCGTATTTCAGGATGCGGTCGACGCCGACCCGGCTCATCACGGTTTCCTGCAGGACAATCTCGCGTTCGGTACCGGGAAACATCCTGCCGCCGATGGACGAATATTCGCCTTCGGTGTTTTCGCGCACGATCATCATATCGATATCACCGGGTGCGCGACCCGCCAGCGGCAGCGGAACACCGGGCATCGCACGCGCCGGGCGCAGGCTGACATATTGATCGAATTCCCGCCGAAACTGGATGAGCGACCCCCAAAGCGAGATGTGATCGGGTACCACCTCGGGCCATCCTACAGCCCCGAAAAACAGGGCATCACTGCCGCTCAGATGATCCTTCCAGTCATCGGGGAGCATCTGCCCGTGTTTTGTATAGTAATCGGCGGAGGCAAATTCGTAATCGTCGAAATCAAATCCGAGGTCGAAACGTTTTGCGGCGGCTTCCAGAACGCGAATGCCTTCTGGTGTGGTTTCTTTCCCGATCCCGTCACCCGGGATGACGGCAATCTTCCAGCTGTTCTTTGGCATGCGCTTCGTCCTTTGGGTCGTACCTGAGTAAGCCAGCCCCAGGGGACAGGCAACAGAAGCGCGGTATATATCTCGTGTTGGCCGCAGGTGTTGCGTGCTCGTCCGGGGCGGGCCTCAGGCGGCGGCCCTGCTGGCCATGATCGCCTGCTCTGCCGCAAACTGGCTGAGGTGGATCTGACCACCCAGCTGAGCTGCAAACTCTGTCCGGTTCAGGCGGTCCATGACTGGGCCTTTGACCTCGCTAAGATGCAGACGGATACCGGCATCGCCCAGACGATGGTTGATCTGTTCAAGACTTTCCAGCGCCGAGGCGTCGATGACATTGACCGCAGGAAACATCAGAACCACGTCCCTGACCGCCGGATCGGCCGCGATGGCAGCGTTGATCTGATCCTCGAGGAACCGGGCATTAGGGAAATAGAGACTTTCGTCGACGCGCAGCGAAAGGATACCGGGTGTGGCGATTACGTCGTGGCGTTTGACGTTGCGGTAATGCTCGGAGCCGGGCACGCGCCCGACGACGGCGATATGCGGGCGGGCGGTGCGGCCCAGAAACAGGATGAGCGAACTGAGGACACCCACGGCGATGCCAATCTCCACACCAAACACAAGTGTACCCAGGATTGTTCCGGCCAAGGCGGCAAAGTCGGATTTCGAATATATCCATGTGCGCCTGATTGCACCAACATCCAGCAGGGACAGAACCGCCACGATGATGGTCGCCGCCAGCGTCGCCTTGGGCAGGTAATAGAGGGCAGGCGTCAGAAAGAGGGTCGCGAGTGCGATGCCGATGGCGGTCATGGCACCCGCGGCGGGTGTGCGGGCACCGGCATCGAAATTAACGACGGAACGGGCAAAGCCGCCGGTGACCGGGAACCCGCCTGATATGCCCGAGCCGATATTGGCTGCACCCAGCGCGATCAGTTCCTGATCCGGGTCGATCCGCTCGCGCCGCTTGGCCGCGAGCGTCTGCGCGACCGAGATCGTTTCGACATAGCCCACCCCGCTGATCATCAGCGCGGGCAGCAAAAGCGCGGTCCAGAGTTCGGGATCAAAATCCGGCAGCGCCGGGCGGGGCAGGCCGCGCGGTATGTCACCCACCACGGCCACACCTGCCGCGCCCAGATCAAATTGCCAGACGATCAGTGTGGTTGCGATCACGGCCACGACAGGGGCAACCCGCGCGAGGCTGCCCGCAGCTTTGTCGGGCAGACCCATCCGGATCAGAACGGGTGCCAGCGCCCGCCGCGCCCAGACCAGAAACAGGATGACCGCCACTCCGATGGCGGCAGTCACCGGATTGATGCCGGACAGATGACGGCCAAGGCTGATGATCTGCTCAAGCAGATTATGCCCCTCGATCCCGACGCCCAGAACGTGTCTCAACTGACCCATCGCGATCAGAATGGCGCTGGCGGTGATGAAGCCCGAAATGACAGGATGGCTCAGGAAATTTGACAGAAACCCAAGCCGCGCCACACCCATCGCCATCAGCAACAGACCGGATATGAGGGCCAGGGCGATGGCCGCGCCCAGATATTCCGGTGTGCCCACCGCCGCGAGTTCACCCACGGCAGATGCGGTCATGAGCGAGGCGACGGCAACCGGACCGACCGCCAGCGTCATCGAAGTGCCGAAAAGCGTGTAGACCAGAAGCGGCGCGATCGAGGCATAAAGCCCGATTTCCGGCGGCAATCCGGCCAGCAGCGCATAGGCAAGCGATTGCGGGATCAGCATGGCGGTAACGATCACAGCGGCCGTGGCGTCAGCGGCTAGCACATTCCGGTCATAGCCGCGCGCCCATTTCAGGAGCGGCAGGTAAGAGGACAACATCAGGCGTCCTTTCGCGTGGTGATGTGAGGCCGGATCGGAAGTCGCCATTCTGGCGGCCCCCTGCGGCGATTGTCAGCTGGTCTGGTGGGCCAGCGACCAGGCACTGGCCGCGCGCGCCCCCGACTTGCAATAGGCAAAGACCCTGACGCCCGGTCGTGACAGCAGGCTGGCCAGTTTGGCGGCCTGTTCGGCCGGCTCCGTGCCGGGCGTGATCGGCAGGTAGGTGAAACCCAGCCCCTTTTGCTGCGCGGCGCGGGCGACTTTGGCCGATACCGCGCCGTCGGGGTGTTCACTGTCGGGCCGGTTGCAGACGACATGGGTAAAACCGTTGGCGGCCAGTTCATCCAGATCGTTCAGCGTGATCTGGGCACCCACGGCAAAGTTGGGGGCCAGTGTCCTGATATCCATTTCCAGCCTCATGTTGTTGACGCGCGCATGCGTTTGACCGGGACCGCCATCAGCATCCCCACGATCATCGCCGCAAGGAACAATAACCCTTCCCATCCGCCGAACGTCAGCGACGCCAGTGACGGGCCGGGGCAAAGCCCGGCAAGGCCCCAACCGGCGCCGAAAATCAGCGAACCAATGGCCAGCTCGGGCGAGATTTTCTGATTGGGGCGCGGGGGAAACATGCCACCGGCGCGGGGCGTACGCCCACCATCGGCCAGCCGCCATGCAAAGAACATGGGGATGATGGCACCGCCCAGAACAAAGGCCAGAGTCGGGTCCCAGTCGCCAAAGATGTCAAGCCATCCCTGCACGCGGTTGGTATCGACCATTCCGGAAATCAGGAGGCCAAGACCAAAAAGTCCGCCGCTTGTCAGTGCGATAACTGCGCGCATCAGATCACCCCCAGGATATGTTTGAAGAGAAGGACGCTGACACCGCCGGAAAAGAGGTAAAAGAGCGTGGCAACAATGCCGCGCGGCGAGAGGCGCGAGATGCCGCACACCCCGTGGCCACTGGTGCAGCCATTTGCAACCCGTGCGCCGAACCCGACCAGCAGCCCTGCGGCGACAATGATCACCGGGTTCGAGGTGATGTTGGTTTTCGGCGCGAGATCAAAGCTCAGGATAACCAGCCATGGGACAAGGATGAGCCCCAGTACGAAAATGAACTGGTCGCGCCGGTCATGCCCGGCCGAGCCGTCGACAAGGCCGCCGATGATGCCGCTCGCGCCCATGACGCGGCCATTGCCAAGAAGATAAAGCGCTGCGGCGATGCCGATGATCAGCCCCCCGATGAGGCCATAGATGTAACTTGTTTCAATCATAATCTTACAACTTGTTGACGGGAACCTTGAGGTAGACGTCGCCGTCATCCTCGGCTGGTGGCATCTGGCCGGCGCGCATGTTGATCTGCAAGGACGGCACGATCAGGCGCGGCATGGCCAGTTCGGAATCCCGCTTGTTGCGCATCTCGACGAAGGCCTCTTCGGTGGCACCGGCACCGACATGTTTGTTGCGGGCTTTTTCTTCGCCGATGGTGGTTTCCCAGGCAAAGACATCACGGCCCGGTGCCTTGTAATCATGCCCGACAAAGACACGGGTTTCATCCGGCAGCGTGAAAAGTTTCTGGATCGAGTGATAGAGCGCGTTGGCCGAGCCGCCAGGGAAATCCGCCCGCGCGGTGCCGAAATCAGGCATGAACAATGTATCCCCGACAAATGCGGCATCGCCCACCAAATAGGTCAGACAGGCGGGCGTGTGGCCGGGCGTGTGCAACACGCTTGCCTCCAGATTGCCGATCCTGAACGTATCGCCCTCGGTAAACAGGCTGTCGAACTGGCTGCCGTCGCGCTGGAACTCGGTCCCTTCGTTGAAGACCTTGCCAAAGGTATCCTGAACGACGGTGATGTTTTCGCCGATGCCGATCTTACCGCCCAGCTGCTCTTGCAGATAGGGTGCGGCGCTCAGGTGGTCGGCGTGAACGTGGGTTTCGAGAACCCAGTCGACAATCAGGTCGTTCTTGCGGACATATGCGATGATGGTATCGGCAGATTTGAAATCCGTCCGTCCGGAGGCATAGTCGAAATCCAGCACGGAATCGATGATGGCACAGTGCCGGGTTTCGGGATCGGTTACGACGAATGACGCGGTAAACGTCTCTTCGTCGAAAAAGGGTGTAACGTCGGGTTTCATCGGTGATCTCCAATCGGTATGGAGGTGACATATTAGAATTGCGTAATATGTCAATGCCCTGAATGAAAATATATTAAGAACTTGTAATATTTTGAAACGCCGCTTAGGTCAGTGCCAGAAATGACGGCGAATATGACGCAAATGGAACACATGGCATCCCCTCCCGATACGGCGCTTGCCCTGTTTGCCGGCGCGGATTCGGATGCGCCCGAGCGGGCGGCCAATTTCCTGAAATCGCTGGCACATCGCGATCGGCTGAAGGTGCTTTGCTGCCTTGTACAGGGTGAATTGTCCGTGGCTGAAATCGAAGCCCAGGTCGGTGCGAGTCAGTCTGCGGTGTCACAGCACCTGACCCGTCTGAAATCAGAAGGGATCCTGACATCACGCCGCGAAGGCCGTCAGATCCGATATTCAATTGCCGATGAAATGGTGCTGAAACTGATCATGCTGCTTTATGGCCGCTTTTGCGCGGACGGGCCGTCATCAGTTTAGTTCGAACGAGGAGCGCGTGGCGCGACCCTTAGCATCGATGACCGTCAGATCGACGAATCCCCTGCCCAGATCGTCAAACTGAACCTGCCGGTCGCGCGATCCTAGCAGGATCGGTTCGCCATTGGCCAGCCACGTGAATGGCGCCGCCCCGTCGCGCAATCGCGCCACCAGCCCCGTACCACCGGATTCGACCCGGGCGTTGTCGGGCGGAAAGATGATTTTCGGCGCGTCGATATCATCACGGAAGGCCGCCCCCCGGTTTTCGAAGCGCCGCAGCGGCAGCGGCAGATTGGCGTTGGAGGTGATGATCGTGGCGGGCGGCGGTGGGTCAAGCGCCGCCACGGGCATGCCCAGCCGGGCAAAGGCGTCAAACAGGACCGGTGCCGCCAGATCGCCGCCAAAGGCGCCGGGTATGGGGGTGCCATCGGCCCGCCCCATCCAGACCCCAACCACATGCCTGCCGTCAAATCCGACGGCCCAGGCATCGCGGTGGCCATAGCTCGTCCCGGTTTTGTAGGCCACCGTGGCATTCGGTGCATTCCGGGGCCTTGGCAGTGCCTCGAGAATATTGCCGACCTGCCATGCAGCCTCGGGCGAGAGTATCCGCAGGGGCGGGTCAGGGTCCACTGTTTCGCTGACCACATTCAGCGGCATGACCAGCCCGCCACGGGCAATCGTGCCGTAGATGCGCAGCAGATCCTCGAGCGTCATGCCGATGCCGCCAAGGGCTATCGCAAGGCCGGGCTGGCTGCCCGGGATAACGGGATCGGCCCCCGATTTGCGCATCGCATTCATCAGGCGCGCCGCGCCCAACTGCTCGAGCACGGCAACCGCCGGGATATTCAGCGATTGGGTCAGGGCGTCGCGTATCCGGATTGTACCGCGGAAACTTTTGTCGAAATTCTGGGGTTCATAATCGCCAAAGCGTGACGGCCGGTCCTCGATCAGGGTTTCGGGATGGATCAGCCCATCGCTGAAACCCAGACCGTAAATCAGCGGTTTGAGCGTTGAACCGGGCGAGCGGACCGCCTGTGTCATATCCAGAAAACCAAGCCTTTGGTCGGCGCGGTAGCCGCCCGACCCGACAGAGGCAATCAGCGCGCCGGTCTGGTAATCGGCAACCATCAGCGCGATTTGCAGGTTCTGGTCCCCGCCCGAAACGGCAGATGCGGCAAGCGCCTCGAGCGATGCCTGCACCTCGCGCCTGATTGTCGTACGATGAATCTGGCCCAGCGGCGTGCCGCTGACGATCCGGTCAGCGAGATGCGCGGCAAATTGGGGAAAGGCGCGTCGTTCTTCCGGCAGTTTCTCCGCACGTGCCGCCACGAGGGCCTCTTCGGTCAGAATGCCTGCCGCCGCCACGCGGCTTAGCACGCGGTCCCGCCCAATACGGGCCGCATCGGGAAAGCGGTCGGGCCGACGCGCCTCGGGCGATTGCGGCAGCGCCACCAGAAGGGCGGCCTCGGCCGTGCTCAACCGCCGAGGTTCCTTGCCGAAATAGGTCAGGCTGGCGGCGCGGACACCTTCGATATTGCCACCCATGGGGGCAAGCTGCAGATAGAGATCAAGGATCTGTGGCTTCGACAGGCGCCGCTCAAGCGCCCAGGCAACGCGCATCTGGCGCAATTTACCATCGATCCGGCCGGTGGGGCCTTCTTCCAGCAGGCGCGCCGTCTGCATCGTCAGTGTCGAGCCACCTGAAACGACCCGGCCATTCAGAACCGCCTGCCAGAGCGATCTGCCCAGTGCCCGGAAATCGACACCGCCGTGACGGTAAAACCGCCTGTCTTCATAGGCGATCAGCATCCGCAGATAGTCCGGATCAACCGCACCGGCTGTCGTGGCCAGCCGCCAGCGCCCGTCTGCAACGGTATAGGGCCTGAGCAACAGGCCGTCGCGGTCGCGGATTTCGACGCCGGTCTCGACCATCAGGGGCGGCATATCCGTCGTCGCGATCCAGGCACGGAAACGGTCCATGCCCCAACCCGTCATGGCCATTACCAGCCACAGGGCGAAGACGAGGTGATGCGCCCTCATTCGGTGATGGTCACGCGACCGGCATCAGTCCAGGCGCGGAACTGAGGCCTGTACATATCCTCGACCAGCGCGGCGGGATGATGAAACGCCCCGGGCGCGACCGCCCGCACGATATAGGCCAGTTGAATACGCCCGTCCGAACGCCAGTCAACAGCCGCGAGGAAGCGATCCTGCCTGAACTCGGTCATGCGGGTTTCGGTTTCGGGCGACAGCCAGTCGAGGCTGCTGATATCGCCAGCCTGCAACAGGTTGGGGTTGTCGATCTCGAAACCGGCGGGCAGCGGATCGTTGATCATCAGCCGCGCCTCGACATATTCGAAGGGTGTGACGGTCAGCACGGTGACCAGCCTGTCCCCCTGCCTGAGCGATGACGGATCGGCCTCTTGCCCGTCCAGCGTGTAATAGGCCCGGTCGATGTCAAAGCCGTTGCCGCCCCGCCTGAGCGGCGTGTCTGGGATGCCGAAGGCCGATATGGTCAGGGTTTCATCCCGGTCCGAGGTGTTGGCAACGGAAATCGGGGCCAGTGCGGCCTGTTCCAGCACCCGGATCATCGGCCCATCCGGTGCGCTGCCATTGACGGTAAGCGGGCTCATCCGGTTCTGATCGATCAGCGCATTGGCTGCCATGAGTGACCAGAGCGCCTCTTGCGTCGAGGGTGCGCGCCCGGTGGCCAATGCGACGCGGTCTGCCAGTAAATCCCGATCAATCGCTGTCGATCCGGCCTCGACCGCGAGCGTCAGCACGGCGGCTGTATCCCTGAGATCGGTGCCGTAATCGATGCGCCAGAGATTGGTGTCATCCGGTACGCTGCGGCCTGCAATGCGGCGGGATGCGTCCGCGAACAGGGCGTCGGCGCGGGTCTGATCGCCATACGCGGCCAACGCCGATCCCAGCTGGGCCAGTGCCAGGGGCGAGGTAAAGGACTGCGCCTTGACATCGGCATAATAGCGCAGATCACTGACCGAGGCCGCGCCTTCGCGCGCCAGTACCATCAGCGCATAGGCAAGGTCCTCTCCGCCCAGATCGAAATCGGGATAGATGTTGGCGCGGTTGCGCAGATTGTCCAGCGCCATGCGCAGCGCCCGTTCGGGAACATCATGGCCACGGATTTTGGCGCGGCTCAGGAAATCGGTGACATAGGCCGAAAGCCAGAGATCACCGCTGTTGGCTGACCAGAGGCCAAAGCTGCCATTTGCCGCCTGACGCGTCAGGATTTCGCTGAGCGCCAGCTGAATGCGGTTGCCGATCTCGTCCGGGTTGCCCAGCCCCATGACATCGGCGACCTGATCGAAATACAAGAGCGGCATCGCCCGCGATGTCAGTTGTTCGGTGCAGCCATAGGGATACCGGTCCAGCGTTTCCAGAAGGCCCGGCGCATCGAACCGGCCAAGCGGCCCGGCGGTCAGAACCGCCCGCCCGGTGCCGGGCGCAAACCCGTCAAAGACGTTTTCATCCAGCGTCAGTTGCTGCCCCGCTGCCAGTTCCAGCCGCGATGTGCGCACAGTTTCGGGATCGTTGAACCCGACCGGCAGGCTGAGTGTTTTGGTCAGCACGCTGCCACCCGGCGTGGTCAGGGCAATCTCGAGCGACTGAAGGCCGGTGTCATCGGCGGTCAGGGGGATCAAAAGCTCTGCCGAGCCTTCGGTGGGCAGGTCCAGCCCGCTGGGAATGCCTGAACTGTCCAGTGACAACCCGTCAGAGGCGACAAGGTCCAGCCCGACACGGCCTGCCGGACCGGTTGCGTGGTTCAGCTGCAGCCTGAGGACAGAACGGTCGCCCGGGGCCATGAAACGCGGCAGCGAGGCCGTCATGACAACAGGGTCGCGGACCAGCACATCGGCCTCGGCCATGCCGATCCGGCCATCGGACCAGACGACAGCCATCAACCGCACGGTGCCATTGAACTCCGGCAGATCGAATTCCGCGGTCGCGATACCATCCTCGCCCACCGCGACAGGCCCGCTGAAATAGGCGACCAGCTCTTCGGTCGGCGGCGGGGCCTGGGTGCCGAGGCCCGGGCTCAGATCACCGCCCGAACGCACCTGACCCATCGCGCCGTTCAGCCCGTCGATCAGCCGCCCATAGATGTCGCGGATGCCCATCCCCAGCTTGCGCTGGCCAAAATAATGCTCTGCCGGATCGGGGCTGTCGAAACCGGTCAGGTTCAGTATGCCGACATCAATTGCGGCAATGGTGGCAAATGCCTGTTTGTCTTTAGTGATACCCTCAACGCTGAGCGGCACGACAAGGCTTTGACGCGGCGCGGCCTCGGCCGGGGTGTCAAAGCGCGCCGTCAGCAGTTTCGGCGCGGGATCGATACCCGCATAGGACAGGCCGATCGACCGCGACGGGTTCCTGCCCGCCGGAACATCCATCGGGCGGACCACCTGTGCGGTAACATAGGCCCCCGCACCCCACGCTTCGGTAACATCAAGATCGACGAGGTTCTCGCCCGCGACCACCGGCACGGCCTTCATATCGATCAGCCGGTTGGACATGACGGTGATCAGCGCCGTGCCGTCATAGCGGGGCAGGAGGCGCAGGCGGGCAGTTTCACCGGCCGCGTAGACCTCTTTGTCCAGCGACAGCTCCAGCATGTCGGGGGTCGCGCTGGAATCGGCGGTGGCGAACCACCCGGCGCTGAATTCCCGCGAGGCGGCGGTATAGGTGCCATCCGTCCGTTCGATCAGTATCTCGTAATTGCCCCAATCCACCGGCACACGGATTTCCAGCGGTTCACCGGCGGGAATGGCTGCGGTGCCGTTGGCAACGCGGGTCCGGGTGGTTGATACGTCCCAGTTCCAGTTGCCATAAAGCGAATACCACTGATAGCGCCGCTCGATCCGGTTGACGACATAGTCGACCTGCATCTCGGTGCGGTCGAGATCGGGGTTCAGCGCAATCACACTGAAGCCAGCCTCGGTGCCTTCGGGCAGGGTGCCCTCGAAATCGGGTCTGATCCCGATGATCTCACTGACAGGGGCAACCGGGAAATCGATGCGCCGCTCGACCGGGCGGCCCGAACCCTCGCTCAGGCGCATGACGAATTCGGCGACCATGGGCCGGTCAATCTCGGCAATCGCGGGAACCAGGACGCCGATTTCGGCGCGCCCCTCGGGATCGGTGCCGTCATCGTTGAACATGCCGTTGGAGACGGACGAAAAGAACTGGTCGGCGCGGCCAAACCGATATCCCGGAAAATCCTCGAGGGTTGATTTCGGGCTTAACCGAACCTCGCCCTCGAGCGGCAGACCGGCGGCAGGTGCGCCGAAAAGGTATCGTGCATCAATGCTAAGCTCGGCGAACTCGTTCGGGATAACCACTTCACTCGCCAGCGACATGTCAAAGTCGATCCGTTCGGGCAGAAAATCCTCGACCAGAAACCGCGAGGTGGCAAGTGGCGCGGCATCCACGTCGGCGTAGACCGCGAGCGACCACGTCCCCCGTGGCGCGTTGCCGGCAATCGGCAGTTCGAACACATGGCCACCGGCGAGGTCATCGACCGATATGTGGCGGCTGTATTCCACACCATCGGGCCGGTTCAGCACCGCCGTCACAGGCAGGCCGGTGATGGCCATCGCCTTTTCGTCCCGTGTCAGCGCGGTGGCGAACACCGTCTCGCCCGCGCGGTAGGCGCCGCGATCCGTGGTCAGAAAGACATCGACCGGCGGGGCTGGCGGGCGTCCCTCGACACCCCGGTCGGAAAGATCAAACTCGGCGTCGCGCAGGCTGAGAAAGGCGATGTCATCCTCACCCTGTCTGAGCGTCAGGAGCGCGGGTGCGGCAGCCCCGGTTCCCCGGATCAGACCGGGGGCAAACCGGGCATAGCCCTGTTCGTCCGTGACCGCCCGCCCCAGAACCGCGTTGGCATTCGATATCAGTTCGACCTCGACACCGGGTTTGGCGGTGGCCGTATTCAGAGAACGGGCAAAGACATGAAGCCCGTCAACCCCGGAATAAGAAGTGGTGCCGATATCACTGATGACAAACCACTGTGTCGCGGGCAGCGTATCATCCTCGTCCACGCCGGGCACCGATGCCCTGAGCGCGTAGATCCCGGCAGGTAGATCTGCCACGACCTCGCCCATGGGCAGGCGGGTGGTCATGTCACGGTTGATCTCTTGTCTGACCTTGCCGGTACCGGTCCAGACGACCTCGGCGATTTCGGCCTCGAACAACTCGTCCTCGTACATGTCGAGAGGACGGCCAAAGAAGTTTTCCTGCATCGAGCGGACGATGTTGCGGTCACTGACCCGGCGCAGCGTCAGATCAAGCTCGGTCAGGTTGACGGTGATGACGGGAATACCGGCATCTGCCGTGCGGGGCAGCACATAGGCCCGGCCCGGGAAACGGACCGCAGGGCTCCGGTCGCGGACATATTGCGTTAGCGCCACCGTTTTTGCCAAGCTCTCTCCATCCGCGGCGGGCAGGCCCTGCCTGAGTGATATCCTGTACCGCTCGCCATGCCGGACGCCGGACACGCAAAGCTTGCGGGCAGTGACATCCACGCTCAGCCCCGCCTCGGGCAGTTGGACAAACGGTGTGTAATCCGTTCCGCGCGTGATCAGGTTGTCGGAAAATACCGCGCAGATACGCGGCGCTTCGGCATCGCTTTCGACGGTGGTCTCGACGACCCGGAACCCGTATTTGCCGATCGCATCGTCCAGCATGATCTGCGTGTCATCGCGCGGCTGCAATTCCTGCGCCAGCCGCAGCGCCGGTATCATCACCCGACCGCGCCCCAGATCCTCGAGCGCGGTGGCCATCACGATCAGCGCGCTGGTGCGGGTTGCAGGGCTGGCTGTCCGCAGGTAGCCATTGATCGCCGAGGACAGCGCGGCGCGCCGGAAATTGCGTTTTTCGGCGTTCTTGGCCGGTGACATGTCCAGATTGTGCTGCGCCAGTTCAACCCACTGGTCGGCAGCGTCGGTCAGCGTCAGTGCCGCCGCCGTCTGGTTTATGGCACGCTCGATATTTCCACCGGCCCGTGCCCGGCGGGCTGAATTCAGCCATTCTTCGGCGGAATAGCCGTTGGTCAGGTTGAACGATCCCAAAGACCGGGCCTGTTTGACGGCAGCCTCCAGATCTGAACGGGTCAGGAAACTCAGTTCGGCGGCGCGGTCCTCGGATGCGGCGACGATGGCGGGATCGGCGGTCAGAACCCGGGCCGAGAATGCGCCTGTGAACTGTTCCTCGGACCCGACGGCGGATTTTGGAAAACAGGCGTTTGAGCGGCTGTTATAAGTAAAGGCGACGCAGCTCTCATCCTCCAGACAGGCGCGCTCGCAGCCGGCATAGGTAATGTCAAAGAGCTGTCGCAGGTCCGTGCCGATGTAATCGACATCGCTGGAGACGGTGACGCGGCGGTCGGGCACATAGGTCATATCCGCCCAGCCGGGTGTGGACAAAACTGTGAAAAATGAAGCAAATATCGTGAAAATTCTGTACATAAACCGCCCTCCGTACTCGGGGGCATGGTGCCATGGCGACCCGTCGCCTGACAACGTTTTCGAATTTGATCGGCGGTCTTTCACCCATCCGGGCCGCTGCGCGGACGAACAAAGCGGGCTAAATTACTCTTGCCGAAGAATTTCCAGGAAACACGCGCCAAACCGCTCTGCGTGGCGCTGCCCAAGGATACGCGCCAGCTTTTCCGGGCTGTCGGGCCGTTGATCGGCCAGCCGGGCCAGTGCTGACGCCGAACAGCTCATCATTTTTTCCGTGCCGTCCGCACCGCGGACCAGCCCGGCCTGCGCTTCTTGCAGGCGATCGAAAAGCTGCCCTGACGCACGCCCAGACAGGGCCTGGCGGCGCGGATGCACGGGATCGGGCGCTGCGCCCAGAAGAACCCCGAGAAACGCATCGCCGTATTTCGCGCGCTTCTTGGCACCGACCCCGGTGATCGCGGCCAGTTCATCCAGATTCGATGGCCGCTTTTCTGCCATTTCGATCAATGTGCGGTCGTTGAAAATGATATAAGCGGGCACCTTGGCGGCCTCTGCGAGCTTGCGGCGCTCGGCCTTGAGAAGCGCCAGCATCGGCGCATCCTCGTCCGAGATCAGCGCAACCGCTGACGCGCGCGGGGCAGGCGTATCGCCCTTGCGCAGCGTGATCGTGGCCTCGCCCCTCAGGATCGGGCGCGCGGCCTCGGTCATGCGCAATGCGCCAAACCTCTCGGGGTCGGGCCGGGCAAGATCATGCCCCATCATCTGGCGGAATATCCCCTGCCATTCGCGTTTGGAGAGATCGGCACCAACGCCAAAGGTTGGCAACTGGTCGTGCCCGCGCGCCGTGATCTTGTCGGTGACCGTCCCCCGCAGGATGTCGATGAGATGGCCGGTGCCAAAACGCTCTCCGGTGCGCAGTGCCGCCGAGAGGGCCTTGCGCACGGGTTCCGTCCCGTCAAAGAGGGCAGGCGGGTTATCGCAGAGATCGCAGTTTCCGCAGGCGGGCGCGGCCTCACCAAAATAGTCAAGCAGCGTCACGCGGCGGCAGACATGCGCCTCGGCCAGCCCCATGAGCGCGTTCAGCCGCCCGTGATCGGCGCCTTTGCGCGCGCCATCAGCAAGGCCCTCATCGATCTGGGTGCGCCGGAACCGGATGTCATCCGCACCATAAAGCGTGAGCGTGTCCGCCGGTGCGCCATCGCGCCCGGCGCGCCCGATTTCCTGATAATAGGCCTCGATCGATTTGGGCAGATCGGCATGAGCGACCCAACGGATATCGGGTTTGTCGATGCCCATGCCAAAGGCAACCGTGGCCACGATGATCAACCCATCCTCGGTCTGAAAGCGCACCTCGACATCGCGCCGGTCAGCGGAATCCATGCCACCGTGATAGAAGAGCGCCGCGTGCCCCTCGGCGGCCAGCGCGCGGGCCAGTGCCTCGGTCTTGGCGCGGGTGGCGCAATAGACGATGCCGGACTGGCCGCGCCGCAGATCGGCAAACCCGAGGATTTGTTTCCGGGGCTGGTTCTTGGCCTCGAACCTCAGACGGATATTGGGACGGTCGAACCCATGAAGAAAGATCTGGGGCTGATCACCGTCAAAGAGCCGCGTGATGATTTCCGCGCGCGTCTCGGCATCTGCCGTGGCCGTGAACGCGGCCAGCGGCACATCCAGCAGGCGACGCAATTCACCGATCCGCAGATAGTCGGGGCGAAAGTCATGGCCCCACTGGCTGACGCAATGCGCCTCGTCCACGGCGATGAGCGAGGTGTTGATGCGCCGCAGGAAATTCGCAATCCCCGATCCCGCCAGCCGTTCGGGCGCGAGATAGAGAAGCTTGAGCTTGCCGCTCTCGATCTCGGCATGGACACGCTCGGTTTCTTCGGGTGTGTTGCCCGATGTTAGCGCCCCGGCCGAAACTCCGACCTCGCGCAGTGCCCGCACCTGATCACGCATCAGCGCAATCAGCGGTGAAATGACAACGGTAATTCCGTCGCGGCAAAGGGCAGGCATCTGGAAACACAGGGATTTTCCACCACCTGTCGGCATGATGGCAAGCGTGTTCTGTCCTGACGTGACCGCTGAAATGATCTCGGCCTGGCCGGGGCGGTAGCTGTCAAATCCGAAAATGTTCGACAATAACGGCGTGCCGTCTGCCATGATCTGTGCCTGTGTTTCTGCCTGTATTAGCGGGAAACATCACACACTAAAATTGGGTTAACAAGTCCGGCAAAAAGCGGATCTGCAAAACAGCGGATCAGAGGAAAACGGCGGCGTTGTTCACCAGCACGATCCGGATCACGTATACGCCCACCAGCACGACAAGCGGCGCAAGGTCCAGCCCGCCCATATCCGGCAGAAAGCGGCGGATCGGGCCATATAGCGGTTCGAGTATGCGGTTCAGACCATACCAGATCTGGGCCACGATGGGCTGGTGCAGATTGAGGACCTGAAAGGTGATCAGCCAGCTCATGATCAGATGCGCGATGATGAAAAACCAGACGATGTCCAGAAGCAGCATCAGGATTTGAAACAATGAGGTCATCACGCGGGCCCTGTCGGTTGGTTTGGGTTTTTGCGTAGGTAGGGCGCAATGCGCCCAAGGGCAAGTCCCGCCATGGTGCCTGCAATCCCCTTTTGCGCGATCTCTGATTGCTCTGTGACCAGCAGGTGATAGGAATGGCGGAACGATAAAAAACCGCAATTGACGGGAGAGGTCATGGAGACGCAAAGCCGCGACAAGAGGCGGATATGGGGGTGGATCGGCTTTGACTGGGCCAGCCAGCCCTATAACACGCTGCTGCTGACATTCATCTTTGGACCCTATTTCGTATCCACCGTCATTGCGGACCCGGTTCGCGGACAGGCGATCTGGGGCTACGGCGTCGGTGCCGCCGGTATCGTCATGGCAATTTTCGCCCCGATCCTTGGGGCGATGGCCGACAATTCGGGCAGGCGGCGGCCATGGATATGGCTGTTTTCGGTGATGTATGTCGTGGGGTCATTCGCGCTTTGGTGGGCGCTGCCCGGATCATCTTCGGCCATGTTGATCCTGACGCTGTTTCTGGTGGGTTTGATCGGGATGGAATTCGCCACGATCTTTACCAATGCCTATCTGCCCGAACTGGCACCACGCGCGCAGATCGGCCGCCTGTCGGGTACCGGCTGGGCGATGGGATATGTGGGCGGGCTGATCACGCTGGTGGTGATGCTTTTGTTTCTGGCCGAAAACGAGGATGGGGTAACCCTGCTGGGCCGGGCTCCGCTCTTTGGGCTGGACCCCGGGATGCGCGAAGGCACCCGTTCCGTCGGGCCGCTCACCGCGATCTGGTACGCGGTTTTCATGGTGCCCTTCTTTCTGTGGGTGCGCGATCAGCCCGGCGTGGCCAAATCTGACCTTTCGGTTGGCGCCGCGCTGTCGCGGCTCTGGGCAACAATCAGGGGGCTGCGCCACAACCGGTCATTCGCCAGCTATCTGGGCGCGTCGATGATGTACCGCGATGCGCTGAACGGGCTCTATACCTTTGGTGGCATCTATGCGGCGGGCGTGTTGGGCTGGAGCGTGGTCGATATCGGCATTTTCGGTATTCTTGCCGTGATAACCGGCGCGGTTTTTGCTTGGCTCGGCGGCTTTGCCGACAAGGCCTTCGGCCCGAGGCCCGTCATCTTTTTCTGCATCCTGATACTGATTGCCTGCGGTTTGATGGTGATTGGTGTTTCGCGGATGTCGGTTCTGGGCATGGCGGTCGGCGCGGGCTCCTCTCTGCCCGATATTGCCTTTTACGCGCTGGGCAGCACGATCGGCGCTGCGGGTGGGGCGTTGCAGTCCGCTTCGCGCACGATGCTGGTGCGTCAGGCCGATCCCGCGCGTATGACCGAAGGTTTCGGGCTTTATGCGCTGGCCGGAAAGGCCACGGCATTTGCCGCGCCGTTGATGATCGGCGCGGTGACCGCGATAAGCGAGAGTCAGCAGATCGGGATGGTGCCGGTCATCGGTCTTTTGGTTCTGGGGCTGATCCTGCTATTCTGGGTCAGACCCGAAGGGAGTGATTATTCATGATCCGTTTCTTGCTGGCCATCATCGGCATAGGGATAGGTGCGGGATTGGGCGGGCCGGTGGCGGCTGATCCGCTGGCCAAGGTGCTTTTCAGCGCCAAGGAGACCCCGTCTGACCAGAAATCGCGGGCGCTGGGCGGATATGCCAAGGGCTGCCTTGCCGGGGCGGTGGCACTGCCCGAAACAGGGCCGACATGGCAGGCCATGCGGCTGTCGCGCAACCGCAACTGGGGCCATCCCGAACTGATCGATTTCATTCAGACACTCAGCCGAAAAGCTGTCGATATCGGATGGAACGGTATTTATGTCGGCGATCTGTCACAGCCGCGCGGCGGGCCGATGATCGGCGATCACCGGTCGCATCAGATCGGTCTGGACACGGATATCTGGATGCTGCCGCCCGGCCGCCTGGACCTCTCGCTGGCCGAGCGCGAGAATATATCCTCGATTTCCATGCGCCGCGCCAAGGGGGCCTATGTGAACGACAAGTGGACCCCGCAGCATCAGGCCATCCTGAAGGCCGCGGCCGAGGATGAGCGTGTCGCACGGATCTTTGTCTTTCCGGGGGCAAAGGTCCAGATGTGCAAGGATGCCAAGGGCGACCGGCGCTGGCTGCGCAAGATCAGACCATGGTGGGGACATTACGCGCATTTCCACGTGCGGCTGAAATGCCCAAAGGGATCGCCCGGCTGTGTTGATCAGGCACCGCCCCCGCCCGGTGATGGCTGTGAAGCTGCCGAGGAATGGGTGCGGGATATCCTGAACCCGCCACCCCCGAAACCGGTTGATCCGAACGCACCACCACCCAAGCCACGACGTGAGTATGTGATGGCGGACCTGCCGCGCCAATGCACCAAAGTATTGTCCTCGGAGTAATCCTGAGCCTCTGCCAGAGCTTGCTGCCCGGCCCGGCGCTGGCCGAGGCGGTGTTTTTGCAATCCTACCGCCTGACACTGGACGAGGCGGAATTTGGCGGTTTCTCTGCAATCAGTCTGTCGCAGGGCGGGCGCGAACTGTCGCTGCTGAGTGATCGGGGCGAAGTCTACGAAGGCGAGATCAGCCGCGATCCGGCGGGGCGGATTGCCGGGGTCGCACTGAGCCGGGCAGGGCGGTTGCGCGGTCAGCGTGATCCTTATGTGAGTTTCTTCCGGGGTGACGCCGAGGGGATCGCCGCAGCGCCGGATGGCGGCTTTTACGTCTCGTTCGAGCATTGGCACCGTGTCTGGTACTATCCCGGCTGGGATGCCAAACCACGGGCGCTGCCGCGTCATCCTGATTTCGGTTCCATGCAGCGCAATTCGTCGCTCGAGGCGCTCGCAACTGATGCGGACGGGCGGATATATACGATCCCCGAACGCTCGGGCCAGCTGGACCGGCCCTTTCCCGTCTATCGTTTTCAGAACGGAAATTGGGACATACCCTTTTCCATTCCGCGGCGGGGCGCGTTTCTGGTGGTGGGGGCCGATATCGGGCCTGACGGGCGGTTTTATGTTCTGGAGCGGTCATATCGGCGGTTTCTGGGCTTCGAGAGCCGCCTGCGCCGGTTCGATATGACAGGTGACGGCCTGACCAACGAAGTGACCCTGCTCCGGACAGCGCGCGGACGTCATGACAATCTGGAAGGCCTGCATATCTGGCAGGCACCTGATGGCCTGCGGGCGACCATGGTTTCTGACGACAATTTCAGCTGGTTTCAGGTGACCGAATTGGTTGAGTACAGGTTGGATGACCCGTGACCGACCGTCCGGCAATATTTTTTATGGCGGATCGGACGGGTGTGCGGTGCAGTTCCAGACCACCCTGTCCAGCCCGACGAAACGCGCCATCCGCCCCAGTTCGGCGTCCAGCTTGGCTGCGCGTCCGGATGTCCAGCGCACACCGGGTTCCGCCCACAGGCGGTTGACGTTCAGCACCCCGGTTTTGCGATCGGCCTTCGCCTCGAGCCTGCCGACAAACCTGTCCCCTTCCAGCAGGGGAAAGACGTAATAGCCCCATTGCCGTTTGGCTGCGGGAACGAACATTTCGACGCGATAGGCAAATCCGAACAGCCTGAGCAGACGGCCTCGTTCCCGGATGACGGGATCAAAGGGATTGAGTATGCGCAACCGCGATGTCGGGGGGTTCAGGGTGTTCAACCGTGTTTCGATATCGGCATGCGCCAGCGCGGGCTGATAGTCACCCGCCGATGTCTGAACCTCGACCTCGATCAGGTCTTCGCCAGCGCTATCGCACCAGGCGCGCACCTCTTGCGCGCTCGCAACCTCCCAGAACCGCTGAATTTCACCCGGCGTGCCGAATGACATACGGTCGATTGCGGCATGGCAAAGGCGTGACAATTGCTGATCGGGCGCGCAGGCCGCCTGACGATGCGCATCGGGGATGACACGTTCCGACAGGTCGTAAAACTTGGTAAACCCCTCGCGGTGCGAGGTCGCCAGTTCTCCGGCATACCACATGAAATCGAGTGCCCGCTTGTGCGGCGGTCTGGACCACATCTCGCGTTTGCCGGTGTGCTTGCTGTCAAAGTCATGGGTGGAAAGCGGCCCCTCGCGTCTGATGCGTTCCCTGATCGCCCGGCATTCAGCCTGTCCGGCAGCGGAACGGAAATGCCCCGATCGGTCGGCCCGGTCGCGCATCCGGTCAAATTGCCGGTGCCAAAGGGCATGAAACCCGATCGGAATGACGGAGGCATCATGCGTGAAATGCTCGAATACCTGCCGGTCGCGGGCGAGTACTTTGTGCAGCATGTGTTCGCGATAATTCTGATTGCGGCTCCAGAGGATGTGATCATGGGCGCGGGCGATAACGCGAATGGTATCGAGCTGTACCATCCCGAGGTCGCGAATGATCTGGCCCGTATCCACCGGGCCGGTCGGCGTTTCTGCCAGCCCTTGCGACGCGAGCCAGAGGTGCCGCGCGGCGCGGTTGCTGATGCGTAATCCTGCCATGATACCCTGCCCGATGATCCGTTATCATGTAGCCCGAGCGGTGAAACAAATAAAGAACATTTGGCTATGCACCCATACCGACGGTGGTCAGGGCAGCACATATGCACCGGTTGCGACGCGCGCGGCAAAAAGCTGATCGCGGGGTGGAAACCACATCTCATCCGGGCTGGCGCTGTGCATCCTGTCCAGAAACCACGCTGCTACGCCCGCCCCGGCAAAAAGCGCGCGATCCCGACGCTGTTCCGATGCCGGATCAGCAAGCGGGACCTCGTAATCCGCGTCGATCCGGTATTCATGAAATCCCAGCCGCGCACCCGGTGCGATCAGCCGCTTGGTGCCGCCGATGAAGGCGGTGGTGCAGGCCGAATTGCATTCATCCGTGACAATGGTGGTCAGCCCGCGCGCCCGGAATTTTTGGGCGAGGCCGCGCGCCTCGTAGATATTGCCACCCGGACTGTTCAGGATTACCCGGCGAAGCCCCGGGTTTGCGGCAAGGATCCTGTCTGCCGCACGTGTTATGCCAAGTTCAAGCGACCCCACCAGCGTCAGGGTCTGACCATCCGGGCCGATCCCGAGCGTGTATCTGGACGCGCGCTCGGCCTCGATTTCGGCAAAGATCGCGCTGTCGTCCGGGACGACCAGCGTCATCTGCCATGCCCCCAGCCCATAAATCAGCGCCAGAAAGAACCCGGTAATGGTGCCGGCCTGAACCCCCCAGACCGGGGCCATGGCACCCGTCTGGCGCAAATGCGCTTCGCCTGCGCGCAGGACACCCACGGCCTGCCACACGAAAAAGAGGCCATGAAAAACCAGCGCCATCAGAACGACAAGCCACCTGTTGTCACTGAAATCCTGACCCTTGGCCGGGGCGAGCCATTCCTGCACACCCATGACAATCAGCCTGAGCAGGACGAGATTAACCCAGAAAGACCAGGCCAGCCCCTGACGGCCGTTCCAGTGATCCGCGAAATAGCTCATGCCCCTCCTGCCCGGTCTGTATGTGTCTAGCACAGCCTGTTGGCGGCGCGAACGGGATTGATATTGCGGCCCCGCGCGGCCCCGCCCATATTCGTGCCAGGACAGTGGGCGGATATAGCATGCACAACATCATCGACCTTGCGCGTTACCCGCTGGACCGGCCCGGCAGCGACGATTGGGCCACGCTGATCGGGCGCTGTCGCGATCAACTGGATCAGCAGGGGCTCTTTAACCTTGACGGGTTTCTTTTGGATGCGGCGCGCGACGCCATCGTCTCAGAGATCAGCCCGTTGATCGAAACCGCGTCCTTTCACCATGAACGTGAGCACAATATCTATTTCAGGCCGACCATTCCCGGCCTTGCAGACGATCACCCGGTTCTGACCCGGTTTCAGACCTCAAACCGTACCATCTGTGCCGATCAGATGGCGGATGGTGCATTGATCGAACTTTACGAACGGCCCGAATTCGCGGCGTTTCTGGCCGCGGTCATGGGCAAGCCCGCGCTTTATCCGATGCAGGACCCGCTGGCGCGGGTCAATGTGATGGCCTATGCCGAGGGGCAGGCACTGAACTGGCATTTCGACCGGTCCGAATTCACCACAACATTACTGTTGCAAGCGCCGCTGGGCGGCGGAGCGTTCGAATATGCCCGCGATTTGCGCAGCGACGATGCGCCAAACTATGACGGCGTGGCGGGCCTGATCCGGGGTGAGCTGACACCAACGACCATGGCGCTGAGCCCCGGTACGCTGAATGTGTTTCGTGGCCGGAACACCGCGCACCGGGTCACGCCCGTCGCGGGAGAACGCGACCGGATCATCGCGGTTTTCTCGTATTTTGACCGGCCCGATGTCCGGTTCAGCGACAAAGAGCGTATAGGATTTTACGGCCGCGCCTCGTGATCGCCGGATGCCCGGGCAGACGAGGGGACGGGCAGAACACCCTTGATCTGTTGGGTATTGCGCGTTAGGTGAGCCCGCCCGCATTGGGCGCGAGTCTCCGCAACCTTGCTAAAAAACGGATATCACACATGACACGCTATCTTCCCGGCATCATTGCCATGGCCACGATCGTGGTCGCATCAAACATCCTTGTTCAGTTTCTGTTCGGCAACTGGCTTACCTGGGGCGCCTTTACCTATCCTTTCGCTTTTCTGGTGACCGACCTGATGAACCGTATCTACGGTGTGGGTCCGGCAAGGCGCGTGGTTTATGTCGGATTTGCGGTGGGTGTCATCTGTTCGCTGATCGGTACACAGATCATGGGCGAGTTCGGCCCGCTGGTCACGCTGCGGATTGCCATGGGGTCGGGTCTGGCATTTCTGGTGGCACAGCTGACCGATGTGGCAATTTTCGACCGCCTGCGCGCGGGCCGGTGGTGGCGTGCGCCGCTGGCCTCGACCCTTGTCGGTTCGACACTGGATACGGCGCTGTTCTTTACAATCGCCTTTTCGGCCTCGCTGACATTCCTCGAGCCTTTGAATGACGTATCCTGGGCCGGAGACATGCTGCCGGTGCTGGGCCTCGGGCCGGTGGCTCCGCTGTGGGTTTCGCTGGCGATTGCCGACTGGATGGTCAAGCTGAGCCTCGCGCTGATTGCACTGGTGCCGTTCAGAATGATCGTCAGGCGTATCGCAGCGGTCTGACCCCGCGCCGGTGGTTCGGGATGTCCCGTTCGCGCGGGACAATCCCTGCGGCGCAGGAATTCAGCTGTGTTGCCTCAATTTCGGACAGGTGCGTAATCTGTCCAGCTGTTGCGTAAAAACATTTGACAGACACAAAATCTGTGTCAGTCTGATCCCAACGTCAACAGCAGAAAGGAGGTGATCCAGTGTCAGGAAAGGTATTGGAGAGAGGTGTCGGGACAACTGGGGAGGTACGCCGTTAGGGCAGCCCCGGCGGCAGAGACCGCCCCAGCGGGTCAGATGATCTAACCGACCCCACCTCCTTAAACTTTCAGAAAGGCCGCCTTACGGGGCGGCCTTTTTTGATGGCCCGGCTTTACATTTTACCTGCCCGACGACAGGAATGATCCACCGAGCGGCAACCAGCATCCGGATCGCGAAATATGAGCCTTGCAGTTTTTCTGGCGGTGATAGCGGCTGCCGCGCTTCATGCCGGCTGGAATGCGCTGGTCAAGGGCGGCGGGGACAAGACCGTGACCATGGCCGCGGTGATATTCGGCCATCTGCCACTGGCCTTGCTGGCGCTGCCATTCGTCCCGGTCCCGACACCCGAAAGCCTGCCCTATCTGGTGGGGTCGGTTCTGTTTCATACCGGCTATCAGGTGTTTCTGATCAAGAGTTACCGGACGGGCGAACTTACGCAGGTCTACCCGGTTGCGCGCGGATCAGCGCCGCTGATCGTTACGCTGATATCGGTCGGTTTTCTGGGGGTTGTGTTGCTGCCCGCGCAGATTGCGGGCATTCTGGTGATCGGGCTGGGGATATTCGGCATCGCCCTTGCGCGGCAGGGCGACGGGCTCAGGAATGTGGGGGCCGTAGGGCTGGCGCTGACGACGGGCTGTTTCATCGCCGGTTATTCGATTGTGGATGGTCTGGGTGCCCGGGTCATGGGGGCGCCGGTTGCCTATTACAGCTGGCTGTCACTGCTCAACGCCGTCCTTTTTGCCATCATCCTGCGGCTGACCAGCCCCGGTGCAATATCGCGCATCCCGCGTGAAGCCGGGCGGGTATTCCTGATCGGCGGTGCGGCGTCCTATATCGCCTATGCGATGGTGGTCTGGGCCTTTACCCGTGCACCGATCCCCGTGGTGACCGCGCTGCGAGAGACCAGCATCATCTTTGCGCTTCTGATCGGTATCCTGTTTCTGGGAGAGCGCGTCACGCTGGCCAAGGTGATTTCAACGCTGCTGGTTGTTTCGGGTGTCATCGTGCTCAGGATTGTCTGACGGATTGGTTTTCCGCACCTCTGCGAAGCTGCCTGCGCGCAAGGATGCGCGCCCGGAACAGGACAAAGAGACCCGAGCCGATGATCATCAGAATGCCGGTGCTAACCGTGGCATCCGGCAATTCGCCCCAGATCATCCAGCCCCAGAATACTGCCAGCGGAAGCCCGACATATTCAAAGGGCGCCACCGTTGCGGCATCAGCCAACCGATAGGCCTGTGACAGGCAATAGCCGATCACGGTTGCATTCACGCCCAGATAGAGAAACAGAAACATGTCCGCGCCTGCGGGCCAGACCCATTGTCTGAGGAGGAAGACCCATGCCGGATTGTCCGAACCGGTGGCAAAACGCCCGTCACCGGCAACGGCAAAAAACCCGAGCGACACGATGACAAAAATCGTTTGAACATAAACCGCCATCGCCCCGGCCTTGGTATCGGCACCCAGCATCCGCGTCAGTATCTGGTTCAGCGCATAGGTGACCGCTGCGACAACCGGCAACAGAAGCACGATGTAGGACACGTTGCGATCCATCTGCGATTGCCAGGGTTTCAGCATCACCAGAACCCCAAGGAACCCAACCACAACCGCCATCGTGCGCATGCGCCCCACCCGTTCGCCCAGGATCGGGATCGACAGGAGGGTGATGAAAAGCGGCGCGGCAAAAAAGAGCGCGGTCGCATCGGCAAGGGGCAGGGCCGCCAGCGCGGTGAAAAACGCAAGATTGGCGATGACCAGCATCGAGCCGCGCAACAGATGCAGCCCCGGCCGCCGTGGCCAGAGCAGGTGGAAGCCACCTTCGAACCAGACAATCGTCAGCGAGAAGATCAGGCCGATCGCCGAGCGGATCAGCACCATCTGGTGCAGAGGATAATCCCCCGAGAGCCGTTTGATCAGCATGTCATTGACCGAAATCGCGATCACCGCGATCAGGATAAAGGCGATGCCGGTGGTCGGGTTGTTGCGGTTTTCAGAAAGCGAGGTCAGGGCCATGCGCCCGCCTAACAGCCGGCCCGGGCAGGGTCTGGCGGGAAAACGACCCGCCAAGGTCGCTGCATGCCGCGCGGCATCTCAGCTATATGACCAGTTATCCGGATCGTCGGACTGATTGGGAGAGAGGCCCAGAATATCGCCATCGGTATTGCAGCCAAGGCCCAGAACCGTCCGGTTCGCATAGGAAAAATAGGCCGTGACCTGATTGATCTCGAGGATCTCACCATCATCATACCCGGCCTCGCGCAGGCCGATGATCATCTCTTCACGCACGCCACCGGGATCGCGGGTCAGCTGGCGGGCATAGCGCATCGCCTGTTTCTCGGCGGTGCTGAGGGGGGCGTCGTCGATATCGCGCGCTTCGATTGCCTGCCGGAGGGCATCCGCGCGCGTGTCATCCTGCAACAACCGCCTGAGCCCGGCAAAATGGTGTTCGACGCAATAGTCGCAATCGTTCAGCCGACTGACCCAGACACCAAGCGTTTCCAGAAACCATTTGGGTACGGTATTGGCGCTGTGATGCAGGACATATTTATAGAGCGCCATATGCCCTTCCATCGAGTGGGGGCGCAGACCATGGGCCATCATGATATTGTCGACATTGTCATCAGGCCCTTTGACCCGGTCATATAAACGCCTGAGCCTGCCCTTGGCGTCTGCGTAGCTTATGGTCTTTATCCAGGTCATGTTTTCCCACCCTTTCGTTCGGATGACAGTCTATCCGTCGAATTCGGGGAAGACACCGGCTAAATCGAAGAAATGCTGAAAGACCGGACATTTGCCGGAAAAACACTGCGCCCGTCCTGGCATGAAAAAAGCGGCCCCGAGGGGCCGCTTTCGCAACGTTATCTGTCTGTCCGATTACTCGGTAATCGCGGATACGACGCCTGAGCCTACGGTGCGGCCGCCTTCGCGGATGGCAAAGCGCAGGCCCTGTTCCATCGCGATCGGGGCGATCAGCTCGACGTTGAACTTCAGGTTGTCGCCCGGCATCACCATCTC
>JASBTX010000017.1 GCA_030148225.1 Paracoccaceae bacterium | reverse complement strand
TCTTATAATCCGCTTCATTCTCAAGCACCAAACGCACTGCGCGCGCCCGAACTTCTGTCGAAAAACGGTTCCCTGAATTTCCTTTGGTCATGACTTACCTTCCAAGCTTCATGCTCTCCGGTAAACCCGGTCTGGTTCAGTACCAGACCTGGCGTCCCGCCGGATCGCAGACCTCGGAAGCCACCGCGCAGACCTCGCCGACCACGCTTGGCACCGGGGTGCGTCTGGTCAGCACCGAGAAGATGTACACCCAAGGCAGCCTGACCACGACCGACAACGCGCTCGACATGGCGATCGACGGCAAGGGCTTCTTTCAGGTCCTGATGCCCGACGGGCGCATCGGCTATACCCGCAACGGCACCTTCTCGCAGAATGCCGAAGGCGTGCTGACCACCAGCAGCGGCTATGTGGTGCAGCCCGAGATCCAGATCCCCGCCGAGGCGATGAGCATCACGATCTCGCGCGATGGCATCATCAGCGTGACCCTGCCCGACGGTGTCGAGGCGCAGGAGGTCGGCCAGCTGACACTGGCGCAGTTCACCAACCCGCGCGGGCTTGAACCGGTAGGCGAAACGCTTGTGGTGGAAACCACTGCCAGCGGCGCCCCGGTGATCGGTGCCCCTTTGGCCGACGGGGCAGGCAGCCTGATCCAGGGTGCGCTTGAGACCTCGAACGTGAACGTGGTTCAGGAACTTGTGGAAATGATCGAGGCGCAGCGTGCCTACGAGATCAACTCGCGCTCCATCTCGGCCTCGGACGAGATGATGAGCTATCTCGCCAACAAATTGTAAGTGATCTGACATGTATAAAATCGCATATGCCGCCGCCCTTCTGGGTGTTCTTGCCGGGTGCTCCACCCAGATCGAAGAGGCCGAGAGCGATCTCTACGCGCCGGTCTTTCCGGTCGAGGATGTGGCGCAGGAGCGGCTGATGCCGACAGGCGGGATCTATTCCACCTCCTCCAAGGGACTTTTTGCCTCGGACCGTCGCGCGGCCCAGGTGGGCGACATCCTCACCGTGGATTTCAGCGAACGCTTCGCTGCCAGCAAATCGCAGGCCTCGGGTTCCAGCAAGAGCGACAGTTTCGAAGTCGACATCCCCGATGTCGCGTCCTTCGGCTTTGACGATGCCCGCCTCACCGGCGGCACCACGCGCAGCTTTTCGGGCAAGGGCAATGCCTCGCAATCGAACTCCCTGACCGGTCGGGTCTCGGTGTCGGTGACGCGCATCCTGCCCGGTGGCAATCTCGAGATCGTCGGCCAGAAGAAACTGACCCTGAACAACGGGCAGGAATATATCCGTCTGCGCGGCCTTGTGCGCCCCGAGGATATCTCGGCCGACAACGTGGTCCGCTCCGACCGGATCGCCCATGCCGAGATCAAGTATGTGGGTGCTGGCGATATCGCGGATTCGGGCAAGAAGGGCTGGCTCAGCCGCTCGCTCGACACCGTGTCACCGTTCTGAGGAAGCAGGCATGATCCGCATCCTCAGCCTGATTTTGTGCCTTCTGCCGTCGCTGGCTGTGGCGGATCGCCTGAAGGACATCGTCGATGTCGCCGGTGTCCGCTCGAACCCTCTGGTGGGCTATGGCCTTGTCGTGGGTCTGTCGGGGTCGGGGGATGGCAATCTTGGTCTGACGCGGCAATCGCTGCAATCCATCATGTCCCGTCTGGGTCTTGAGGTGAACGCCAACGATCTCGACGCCAAGAACGTGGCCGCCGTCATGGTGACCGCCGAACTGCCGCCGTTCCTCAAACCCGGCCAGGCTCTGGATGTCACGGTCTCGACCTCGGGCAAGGCCAAGTCGCTGCAGGGCGGGATGCTCTTGATGACGCCGCTCATGGGGGCCGATGGCGAGGTTTACGCGATTGCCCAGGGCAGTCTTGTGGTTGGTGGTCTGGGGGTTGAAGGCGGCGATGGATCGTCGCTTGTGGTCAACGTGCCCACCGTGGGGCGCATCCCGCGCGGGGCCACGGTCGAACGCATGGTCGATACGGCCTTTCTTGAAACCGAGTATTTCGTGCTCAACCTGAGCCGCCCGGATTTTTCCACCGCAGGCAGCGTCGCCGATGCGATCAACGCGCAGTTCGGTGAAGGTGTCGCGGTGGCGCTGGATGGCAGTTCGGTGCGGGTGCGAGCACCTGCTGATCCCGGCGCACGGGTGCCCTTCATGGGCATGCTGGAACAGATCGAGGTGGAACCGGCGGAACCCGCAGCCCAGGTGGTGGTGAATTCCCGCACCGGCACTGTGGTGATCGGCGGCAATGTCCGGGTGACGCCGACGGCGATTTCGCATGGCTCGCTGACCGTGCGGGTGAACGAGAATTTCGATGTTGCCCAAGGCGCGACGGTGGTGAATGGCGAAAACGGCAACGTGGTTGTCCCCGGAGAGCCGGTGGTGGTGCCCGACACCGAGATCGACGTGACCGAAGAGAGCAACCCCGCTTTTGTCTTTGATCCCGGTGTGTCGCTGTCCTCGCTGGTGGATGCGATCAACGCGGTTGGCGTCAGCGCCACGGATCTCGTGTCCATTCTCGAAGCGCTGCACAGCGCCGGTGCCCTGCGCGCCGAACTGATCATCATCTGAGGACGGCCATGACCGAGATCTCCGGAATGCGCCCCCCAACTGCCTTGCCCGCGCTGCGGGATGGCGCGGATGCCGCCGCAGGGCGGGCCGAAGACCGGTTGCGCACCGCATCAGAGGGGTTTGAGGCGCTTTTCGTGACCCAGATCCTAAAATCGGCACGCAGTACGTCGTTGGGTCCTTCGTTATTGGACAGTTCCGCAACGGACACCGCGCAGTCGATGCTGGACTCGAAACTGGCCGAAGTTTCTGCGGGGCGTGCGGGGCTTGGGCTTGCAGATGCGATCTACCGCCAGTTCTCGGCCCATCTTGGGGCTCCGGGGGAGTAAGACATGGTTGACGTGATGAACATCGGACGGGGTGGGCTTTTGGCCTATCGCACGGCTTTGGCCGTGACCGGTGATAACATCGCCAATGTCGACACACCCAATTACAACCGCCGCACCGCGATGCTGCAGGAAACGACGCCGGGGGCCGGTGTCGACGTGATCGAGATCCGCCGCGCCTTCGACACGCTTCTGGCCGATCGCAGCCGCACCGCCGAAGGCAGGCTGGGGTCCTCCGAGACCTATCTCACCCATCTGCGGGCGCTGGAAAACCGGCTGCTGCCAGGCGATGGCGGATTGCCGGATGTTCTGGACAATTTCTTCGATGCGCTGGACGGTCTGGCACTGTCACCCGGGGATCAGGGGTTGCGCCATGCGGCCATCGGTGCGGGTCAGGCGCTGGCCATGGCTGTGTCCGATCTGGCCGGGGGGCTGGAGGCGCTGGAGAGTGGCGTGAACGCCGAAGCCCAGCAGACCACCGCACAGGTGACCCAGTTCCTGAACGGGCTTGCCGACACGCAGCGCAAGCTCTCGCTCACGTCGGATGACATGGCGCGGACGCTTCTTCTGGATCAGCGCGACGGTCTTTTGTCGGATCTGTCGGAGCTGGTGGATATCGATATCGAGATCGGCTCGGACGACATTGCGCAGGTGCGGCTGGGCAGCGACGGGGCTGGCCCCATCGTACTCGACCGCGCAACTGCGGGGCGGGTCACAGCCACTTCCGCCCGCGAAATGACGGTTGTGCAGGCCGATCCCGATGCGCCGGTCGTGACGATGACGGCGGGCAGCGGTGTGCTGGCCGGGCTTGCGGATGCGCTGGGGGCGATCGAACAGACACAGCGCGACCTGGATGGCTGGGCTGGAAAGCTCACCTCCGAGATGAACGCGCTGCATGCGGTCGGTCTGACCACCACCGGTGAGACCGGCGGGCCGCTGTTTTCCATGACCGGCTGGACCGCCACACCCGGTGCGCTGATGCGCGGCGATGCGGTGGCGCAGATCACCGCCGGGCTTCCCGACGTGATGCCCGAGGGACCGATCACGCTGGTCTATGACGCCACGGTCGGCCTTTGGGATGCGCGTGACAGTGCCGGACAGGTGCTGGCGCAGGGTGCCGATGGTCTGAGCCTGCCTGACCTGCGGATCTCGATCGGTGGCACGCCGCTTGATGGAGACCGGATCGTTCTCAGCCGCCGCGACGATGCGGCGATCAATATGAGCTTCGTGCCCAGAACCCCGGAGGATCTGGCCACCGCGGCGGCGCTGACCGCCAGTGCCTCGGCACAGAATCTCGGAGCCGCCACAGTGACGGCACGGGCCACCCCGCAAACTGCGACGGGGTTACCGGATCTGGCAGACCTGCTCTCTGCCGGTCCGGTGGAATTCGTGTCTCCGGGCATTGTCGGGGTGATCCCGGCGGGAGCCACAGGGGCTGACCTTTCGGTTCAGCCCCGCCTTGCAGCGATGGAGCTGACCCCGCTCACCGGGGCCGTGCCGCAGACGCTGGCGGTGACAACTGCGGCGGGCTTCCAGAATTTCGACCTGTCCGGTCTGTCCGACCTGCAAAGCGTCGCAGCGGCCCTCAACGCGGGCGATGTGCTGACACCGGGTGGCGACAGCCTGCGGGATCTGGGGCTGCTGGCGCTGGACAATACGCCAACCCTGACCCTGATGACGCGCGAGGGCAGCCCGCCCAGCAGCGCGTTGCTGGTCACCAGTCTTGGCAGTGTGAGCGGCGTTGTCGTCGCCGATGCGGCCCCTGCCGCCGATCTGGCCGTGTTCACGCGGGACGGGCGCCAGCTGTCGGGCGTGCCGCTCAGCCCGGCGCAGGCCTCGACGCTGCTGACACCGGCAAACGGCTTTGATCCGGAAGCGGTCTATTCCACCGATTACCTCAACGGGGCCGCCCCCTTCGGCGCGGTCGGGCTCGACCGTCAAGCCGCCAATGGCGATTATACCCTGACACTGGGGCAGGGCAGCGGCCTTGCCACCTGGACCGGGCCTCAGGCCGGGCCGGAACGCGCCGGTGCGCAGATCGGCTTTGAAGGGGCCGACCAGTCGATTGATCTGCAACTGCCCGATGGTGCCAGCGCCAAGTGGATCGCGGACACCCTGACGGAGGCGCTGCCGGTCACCGCGCGCGCCGAAACCCGTGTCGCGCTCGATGTGCCCGGCTCCGGTACTCTGAACCTGCGTCTGGCCGGGCAGAACCTGACACCGATTGCCATCAGCGCCGATCTTGGGGCAGGTGGCCCCGGCGCGCTGCAATCCGCGATCAACGCCCAGTCTGTTCTGACCGGCATCCGCGCCGAGCTCTCGCCCAATGGTGAGCGCCTGATCCTTGTCCAGCCCGAAGGGTCGGATATCAGCCTGACCTCGGTGGCGATGAGCGGACCCGATCCGCTTACGCTCACCCGCCTGTCGCCGGAAGGCATGGCGCTCGACAGTGTCACGCTGGGGACCGGACCGGAGAACGCGGCGCGCATTTCGGGGACAGTGACGCTCTCGGGCGCGGTGCCCTTTGCCCTGAGCGAGAACAGCGCGCTGATCACCGCTCAGAAAGACGGGTTCGAGAACGGCCTGATCAGCCGCAGCACCAGCGAGGCTGGCAGCACGGTGACCCTGACCCCCGCAGACCCGCTGAACGGCGATCTGACCCTGCGGCAGATCAGCATCGTCGGCAGCGACGGACGTGTGCATGTGGCCGAAGCCGATCCGCTGGTCGGATCGGGCCCGGCATTGGCCGAGGCGCTGGCCGCCGATCTGCGCGAGACGGCCCCCGCAAGCCAGATCACCGGTGCCGCCCTTGCCACATTGCCGCCCGAGGGCGCGCAGATGCGCGTGGCCCTTGGCGAACAGTTCTATTCGATCCGGATGAGCAACGGCACGCCCTTGGTCAGTGGTCCGGAAGCGGGCCGCGTGACCGCCAGTTTCGATGCCAGCAACCGGCTGGTCGTGCAAACGACAGGTGGCGATCTGAATGGAAATGCGCTGCGTCTGCCCGCAGATGCCGGGGATGCGTCCCGGTTCGGCATGGGGGTGGGCGATGGGCCGATGACAGCGGTCATCGGGCAGCCTTTCGATGCGGGCAACCTGCCTGCCAGCTTTGTCGTCTCCATGGGCGGCGTGTCCCACACCGTCAGCGTGACGGCGGGCAATGTCGTGCTGCCGGCGGCCTTTCCTGGGACCGGCTATATCAACACCGCCTATGGCCGGGTCGAGATTCATTTCGACGCGCGGGCCGAAGGCTTCGAGATCCCGGCCCAGAGCAGTGCCGCCGATGCCGGGTTCGACACGCTGGGTCTCTCGGCCTCGGTCGCGGGGGGCAGCCTTGGGCTGACCGCAACCGATGACCGGGTGCTTGACGTGCGCAGCGTGACCGCGGATGCGGGTGAAACCCTGCGCCTGTCGGGTCTGCCGGATGAGGATCTGCTGGTCATGCTGACCGGACCGGGCGCGCTGCGCCTCTCGGGCGGCATGATCGAGGGACCGGCACCGCAACAGGACAGCGAAGTGCGGGTGCTGGATGCCGATGCCGGGTTGGTCGGGCTGTTCGATCGCGCCACAGGCGCCCATCTGGCCTCGCGCCTGCTCGATCCGTCGGGACGGGCGCAATTCGGCGGCATCGAGTTGATGATGACCGGCACACCGCAAACCGGCGACCGTTTTGTCGTCACCGCCAACACCGCCGCTCCGGGGGACGGGCGCACCATCGAAGCGCTGGCCAGCCTGCGGCAGCGCAACGAGGAGACCGGGCAGGGCGGTTACGCCACCGGCTTTGCCAGCCTGCAGCAGCGCGTCGGCGCCCAGGTCAGCGCTGCGGAAACCCGCACCAATATCGCCACCGCCGAACGCGACAGCGCCGAACGCGCGATGTCCGATCTGAGTGGCGTGAACCTCGACGAAGAAGCCGCCAACCTGATGCAGCAGCAACAGGCCTATCAGGCCAATGCCCAGGTCATGTCCGTCGCCCGCGAGCTGTTCGACACCCTTTTGCAGGCGATATGAGGTCCTGAATGATTTCCACATCGCTGTTTCACACGCTGAACACCCGCAGCCTGTCTGACGTCACCGAACGGATCGCCGGATTGCAGGGCGAGATCTCGTCGGGCAAGAACGATCCGCGCGCCTCGGCCGATCCGGTGCGGGCGCTGCGCCTTTCCGCCGTGAACGAACAGACAGATGCGCTCGACCGGTTTTCGACCAATATCGAACGGGTCCAGTCGCGTCTGGATCAGGCCGATATCGTGTTGAAAGAAGCCACCAATGTGCAGCGCCGCATCCGCGATCTGGCGCTGCGGGCCGCGTCGGACACCGCGACATCGGAAGAACGCAAAAGCATCGGCATCGAGGTCACCCAGCTGCGGCAAAGCCTGCTGGGGCTGGCCAATTCGCGCGATGAGACCGGACAGGCCTTGTTCGGCGGGTTCCAGACCCGGGAGGATCCCTTTGTCGAAGGTCCCCGTGGCGTATCCTATCGTGGCGATGGGGGCCAGATCCTGCTGCAGGTGTCGGAATCGCTCAGCCTGCCCAGCGGGGTCAGCGGGGGCGACATTTTCGGCGGCGAGGCCGGCGCGACCATCTTCGACGCCATCGACGATTTCCTGGCCACCCTCGGGGGTGACGGATCGTTCCCCTCCGACGAGGCCACATCGCAGGGCACGATGCTGCTGCGCCCGACCCCGACCCGCGATCCGGGCACGTGGTCGATGACCCTTTCCGGTCCGGCCGGTGAGGTGGCGCTCAGTTTCGATATGGCCGAAGGATCGGTCTCGGGTGCGGTCGATGCGATCAATGCCCAGACCGCGCTCACCGGGGTCAGCGCCCTGCGCGATCCCGACACGGGCGGCATCCGGCTTTCGGCCAATGGCCAGATCGGAATTGCGGATGTGACCTCTTCGGCGGTGCGCACCGGCCCGCTGATGCAGGTGACCCCGGATCAGGGACTGCCCCGCATCGTGGTCTCTGCGGATCAGACCCGGAATGCGGTGATCGCACGATTGCAGTCGGCGAGCGATGCCATTGTCGATCAGCGCACCCGTGTGGGGGCGCTTTCGGCCACCGCGAGCGCCCATGCCGAAGTGATCGACACCCGCAAGGTGATGATGGCCGAGGCCACGGCACAGCTTGAGGATCTCGATCTGGCCGCTGCCCTGACGAAGCTGCAGCAATCGCTGTTGTCGCGGGATGCGGCGCAGCAGAGCTACGTCAAAATCACCCAGAAAAGCCTGTTCGACTATCTGCGCTAGCCCCGGTCTGGCCCGCTCCTTGCAGTGGGACGCACATGAACCGTCTTGTGCTTTTCCTGTGTCTTGGCCTGGGCCTTGCCGCCACCCCGTTGCGCGCCACGGCCCCGGATTGCGAAACCCTCGCCACCGAGGCCGGCCGTCAGCACGACCTGCCAGAGGGGCTTCTGGTGGCGATTGCGCGCACGGAATCGGGCATTGCCAAGGGGGATACGGACCTGCGGGCCTGGCCCTGGTCTGCCAATGTCGAAGGCGAAAGCCATTACTATGACACACGTCAGGAGATGCTGGCGCATCTCGACCGCGTGAGGGCGGCCGATATCTCGAATTTCGATGTGGGTTGCATGCAGCTCAACTACCGCTGGCACGGGGACGGGTTCCCCGATCTCGACCGGATGCTCGATCCCGAGACCAATGTCGGCTACGCCGCGCGCTATCTCAAACGTCTCTACGAGGAGACCGGATCCTGGGACGGCGCCACACGGTATTACCATTCCCGTGATCCCGACCGCGGCGCGGCATATCTGGAGCGGGTGCGCCAGATGCAGGCGACCCTTGCATCGCCCGGTTCCGATCCGGTCCGGACGATCACCCTGGCTGCATCGGGGCGATCCGACAAACGGTTTGAGACGCATCGCCCGATGACGGAGCAGATCGAACTGCGTACCTATTGGGAACGTGCAAACCTTGCCGAAGGCCGCCTGCCACGATTGCCGGGGCGGCCCTAACCCCACCAGCGGCGCTGCGGCCCGCTGTCGATATGCACGAAATTCCGGTACAGCCCGACGCCTCCCGGCGCCTCTGCCTTGACCAGCCTGTGCAGCGCGGCCATCTCCATGCCCGGCATGGAAAAATCGACCGCCTTGGCCTGAATATGGAAGGAATTGCGCGCGGCACCGACGCCGCGGCTGCGCAGCTGGTCGTTGGTCTTGCGCGACCGATAGCCAGAATGCATCCGGACCTCGCCATCCCAGCCCTGCCTGCGGGCGGCGCCCACGACACTTGCGAGGATCGTCAGCGTATCGGGATCCATCGCGCGGATTTCATTCTGCCGCCAATCCCGGAAGAACCAGTCCAGCCGAGCCTTGTCGCGCGGCACCATGGCCGGCCCGGTGCCGTCGAACACGGCCGTCATCCGGTCACCCGTATTGGCGTTCAGAAGCGCAACGGACAGGGCCCCATCCATGCGCGGCTGGGCTGCAACAACAGCCTCTTGCGCTGGCTCTGGTGGGGTCTGGGGTGCCTTGGCAACAGGCTGTGGTCGCTCCAGCGACACCACCGGTCCGGGTGCGCGGCCGATCAGCGGACCATTGGCCCCGACGATCAGCCCCGCCCGCGCCGGGGAGGCCAGCGCGGCGGCGGAGAGAAGCGTGGCAAGAGCCTGTCTGCGGGAGAAAAGCACGGTCGACATACCCTGCAAACTGCAAGCCCTGTGCCAGCCGATGGCGGGATCGATCCGCCGCTCAGTCCACCTTGTAGGCCAGACGGATGCCGCCCCAATGCTCGCCGTTCACGAAGATCGGTGCCGAGAGATCCTTCATCATCACCGTCTGGCCATTGCCCATGTCGCGGCGATAGGCCTGCAGCAGGAACGGGCGTGTGCTTTTGCCGGCGGCCAGTCCGACGCGGTCATTGAAGATGCGCCGGTTGCGGCAATTCGAGGCGTTCCAGTCGGGGTCGTTTCGTTTCTGCGGCTGCGAGAACTTGTTGTTATGGGTCGGCAGGTAGCCGTCCACATTGACTGCGGCGCAGAACACCACCTTGCCCGAGAAGCGCAGCATCGGTTCCTGAAGCGGCGGCAGGACATAGTCGGTGAACTCGGTGAAGGGGGTCATCACCTGTTCCGGGCTGGTATTGGGGATCGGGGTATAATCGCGCGAGAACAGGGCATCACGGGTGATGCGCCGCCGCTCAACGGCGTCCGAGAAGATCCCACCGATTTCCTTCGCAAGGGCCTGCACCGCCTGGATATACGGGGTGTCGATGGTTTCCACCCCAAGACGCGAGGCCATACCGGTCAGGGCTTCGGCGTTCTCGATGATGTCGCCCATGATGCTGAGCGTGCTGCCCAGCCGTTCCGAGGATTGCTCGACCCCACCCGACAGGCCGGCCGTGTTCTTGCGGACATCCCCCAATGCTGCGCTGATCTCGTTGGTGGAGGTCAGGATGGATTGCTGGGCTCCGGACACCCGTGCGAGCGTTTCCGGGATCGCGTCGATCTCGCTGCCGATGCCGTTTGTCTGTTCGCGGATTGTGCCGGCGGTGGTGACGGCATTGCGCGCGGTGCCAAGCAGATGTGTCAGTTCCTTGGACAACCGGCCGATCGTTTCCTCGATCTCGCCTGTGGCGACACCGGTCATGTCCGACAGGTTCTTGACCTCCTGCGCCACCACCATGAAGCCGCGCCCATGCGATCCGGCACGGGCCGCCTCGATCGCGGCATTGAGCGACAGAAGATTGGTCTTGCGGGAAATGCTGTCCACCTCGCGCGAGATCTGGCTCACCTGTTTCAGGGTGACTTCGAGATCGGTCAGTTGCTGGAACACCTGTGTGAACGTGTCGATCAGCGCCGTGACATCGCTGACGATGTTGCGCAGGCGGGTGCTTGTGTGGGCGACGCGATCTTCGGCGTCATGGGTGATCTGCACGGCGTCGGTGGCGGAGGACAGGACCGATTTGCTTTGGCTTTCCATCTCGACGACAGCCGAGGCAATTCCGTGAAGCCCGTCAGACTGACCGTTGAGCTGGGTCGACGTATCCGTGACATCCCCCAGAACCTCTGCGAGCGAGATGCTCAGTTTGCCGATCCGGTTCGCGATATCGGTGATGACCGTATCGCGTTTGGAATCGCGCTTGCTGGTGTCCGAGACAACTTCCAGAGGTGCTACGTTCATATGAATATCCTGTCTGGTTGGCCGCCTCGGGACGTTTCGGCGGCTTTGATTTGGGATCCGTGCGGCACAGACCCGGTTTAAGGTGTGTTTCGGTTGCCAAATTCGTCCGGGGCCAGGATCTTGGCAGATGATCCCGGAACGTCGTGGATTTCGATCAGGGTGTATTCTTCGCAGAACCGGAACGGAGCGTTGGTGATGATGTGATCGATCCCGGAAAACCGCACAGGCCAGAGATCGAAAGTCTGGCCGCTGTCCGACATGAAGATCAGATATGCCGAAGGTTCGAGCGTATACAGATCCCCGCGTGCGGGCTGCGGCAGCGAAAAGATGGAGCGGTCCTCCGACAGCCGGAACACCTCGACCCAGTTCGCGTCATACGAGATCTGGTAAACGTCTCCGGCATTGATGGTCTCGGATGAGCTGATGGATTCCCCAAGAAACACGCCAAAACGCACGCGGAAATTGCGCGCCGCACTGAGATAGAAAATCTCGTGCGACATCTCGGGATACATCTCGAGCATGTCATCGAATGACAGGAGTCCGGGTGCCGCTAAGACCATCGGAAATCGAACCTCGATGAATGGATATGCGCGTGTGACACTGGGCTTTCTCGGGTCGTGATCAATGAATGTCGGTCACAGGCCCATACAGGGCAGGTGACGGGTCGGATCCGCCGATGCTCAAACGACTCTTCGGTTTCGGACCAACCTGCCGCAAACGATGCAAGGCCTGTGCCATCCGGGGTGGTCAATTGTGTCAGAACCCGGGGTTTTGCCCCGGCAACGCCGATCGCCCCACCCGTGTCCCGGGAGGGGCGATCCAGAGTTTCACGAAAGGCGCCTTGTGACATCCTCATGCAAGACGTCCCGTTATGTCGTCATTCAATTCCGGAGTGGTGGCCAGAAAGAATTGAGAAACCTCAAATAGAAAATGAAAGTCCTGTTCCTATCAGAAAAATCAAAGCAGCCCAGACGTAATCCCAATCCAGCCTTGGCTTGGATTTCTCCTTTACCGAGTCCTTTCGAATTCTGTTCTCAAAGACATATTGAGGGTACAGAGTGGAAAACGCCGAGAGATCTTTGATATTTTTGCGTTTCATGAGAGATTCGAATGGATCGGTTGCTAAACGTCCGACCATTTAAATCCCGGGAATGGCCGCGATCAATCTGGCGCCATATCCAAAGATACGAATCTATCGTCATCCCTGATTCAGGGATTTTTTTTACCAAAGATACTGTTTTTGATCTTTTCGGTATTTCCGGAAATCCCGGAGGTCCGACCCCGTCCGGATGTCGAACAGGCCCGGGACCAGCGGATCAGATCAGGGCCCGTTCCCGGCTGATCATGGCGGCATGGGCGCGGTTGCGGGCACCAAGCTTCTTGCAGATCGACCGCATGTGCATCTTCACCGTGACCTCGCTTGCATCCATACCGCGGGCGATTTCCTTGTTGGTCAGGCCATCGGCAGCCAGTCGCAGCACGTAAAGCTCCTTGTCGGACAGATCGTGATCCTTGCCGGAACTGTCGGCACCGACACTGGCGGTGTCCATCGGGACGAAAACCTGACCTGACATGATCAGCTGGATCACGCTGTCGAGCGACTTAAGCGGCATCGTCTTGGGGATCAGACCCTTGCAGCCCAGTTCAAGTGCACTGTTGAGGAAATGACGGTCCACCATACCGGTGAACAGAACCACCTTGCCGTCACCCGCCGTCTTGATGACTTTCTGGACGCTTTCAAGCCCGACCATGCCGGGCATTTTCAGATCCAGCAGAACGATATCGAAATCACCATGCTCATTGAGCAGTGCCAGGGCACCGTTCAATGTATCGGTGGTGATTGCCTCGTAATCGGACATGGCATTCAGCATATTGCTGACCGCCTCCACGAGGAGATTGTGATCATCGGCAAGAAGAAGCTTCAGCGTCATGTTCTTTCCAGTTCTGCTCTGCGGCTCTGCTTGGCCGCCAACCGTGTGCAAAAAGACATAAACTTTTTAGCATATTTGCGCACTTTTGCTAGGATTTACCATGATAAAATAACCCGGTTCCGCTCTTTGGCAGAGGGGACACACTTTTGCTCTCTGCCCGATGCAGACAAGTCGCAGCTGCGGGTCAATCGTGGTTCACCAGACGTGCGATCTGGTGGCGCAACGCGCCGGCGAAACAGGCCAGTGCGCACAGGCCCAGCAGCGCCGCCTTGGGGAACGGTGCGTCAACTGCGGTGCCGAGGGTCCACAGACCCACGCCGATATAGCAGAGGGTCGAAATCATCTCTCCGGTCGAGCGGGGGCGCTGTGTCATGGTCATGTCCTTTGCTGTCGGCGGCCGAATTCGTCCACGCTCAATGCGGCGGGGACATCGACATCCGGGGTCGGTTCGGGCTGGCCCTGCTCCAGTCGCCAGACATGGGCGAGGATGATGGCCACGGCCGTGTAGAGCTGTTCGGGGATCTCGCGTCCGATCGCTCCGTAAAAGTAAAGCGCCCGCGCCAGGGGGGGCACGCGCAGGGTCATCACCCCGGCCCGGCGGCCGCGACGGATGACTTCCTTGGCAATCGGTCCCTTGCCCATGGCCAACACCACCGGGGCGCCGCCTGCAGCGGGGTCGTATTTCAGGGCAACGGCGAAATGCGTCGGGTTGGTGATGATGGCGGTGGCCATCGGCACATCGGCGAGCGCCTTGCGTTCCGACGCACGGCGCGACGCTTCCATCTGTTTGCGGCGGATCGCGGCCTTGAGTTCGGGCGACCCTTCGGATTCCTTCATCTCGTCCTTGAGATCCTGCCGCGACATGCGCAGCGACTTGGTGTTGGAATGGATCTGCCAGCCCAGATCGATTGCCGCGATCACCGCCAGCGCCACCAGCAGTCCCGCCAGCACCCGCACCAGTACCGATCCGAAGAGCGTGGTCGCCACACCGGGATCAACCATCGACATGCCCAGAACCGACGGCAGGAGCGGATAGAGGATCAGCCCTCCGGCCCCAAGCAGCAGCCCCACCTTGAGCACCGCCTTGGAAAGATCCACCAATGCCTTCATCGACACCATGCGTTTCATGCCCGCGAGCGGATTGATCTTTTCGAGCTTCACCCCAAGCGCCTTGGGGGCGAAATTCAGCCCCCCCATGCCGGATTGCGCCAGCAGCACCGTGATCATCATCGGCAGGCCAAGCACCAGCCCGCTGGCCAGCACCCACCAGAACAGGTCCTCGGTGCGCAGGATCATCAGACTGTCGAGGGATTGACCGGCATCGATCACGAAACCCGATCCCCAATGGCCGGCAATATCGGGCAGGGCGGATTTGCCGATCAGCAGCATCAGCGTGCCCATGCTCAGCGTCGAGAACACGAAAACTTCGGTCGAGGTTGTGATCTTGCCGTCCTTGCGCGCGTCATCGCGCCGCTTCTGGGTCGGTTCCTCGGTCTTTTCCTGCCCGTCGTCACTCTCCGCCATTCACACGCCCGTCCAACATATCGCCCAGATGCTGCAAGGCATGTGCCATATGATCGAGAAGCGCGTCCCCCAGCGTGGCGGTGGTCAGGAACAGCAGCAAAAGCGTCACGGTCATGGTGAGCGGAAAGCCGAAGGCAAAGATGTTGAGCTGCGGCGACGACCGGGTGATCACGCCGATCACGATATTGAGCAACAGCAGCACCGCCACGACGGGCATCATCAGCCGGACCGCAGCGATGAACATCTCGCCCGTGGCCCCAAGCCCGTCATCAACAAAGCCAAGAGCCACGTCGGAGGAGCCAGGCGGGAGCAGGCTATAGCTTTGCAGCACCAGCCGGATCGCTACCAAGTGGCCGTCTACGGCGACGAAGATCGCCAGCAGGAACAGCATGAAGAACTGGCCGATCACCGGCGTTTGGCTGCCGGTGGCGGGATCGACCTGTGCCGCCAGACCCAGACCGGCGGTGTTGGCGATCCGGTCCCCGGCCATGACGGCGGCGGCGAAATAGATCTGCAGCACCAGACCTGCGGCCAGCCCGATCCCCAGTTCGCGCAGCACCCAGGTGACGCTTTGCAGGGAGGCGAGATCCGAGGCGGAGGGCATCGGCACATGCTGCAGGATCCAGACCGCGATGCAGACCGAGATGATGATGCGCACGGGCAGCGACACGAAGCGCGCGGCAAAGAGCGGTGCCGACAGCACAAACGCTCCGATCCGCAGCATCGCGAACAGGAATTGCAGGCCCAGCTCGGTCAGCTGGGCCAGTTCCAGCCCCGGAAGACCCGAGGAAGACGCGGCCAGATCCGGCAGCATGGTCAGTTCATCGTGGCGATGGTGTCAAAGACGAAGGCGAAGTAATCGGTCATCTGGGTCAGCATGAAGCTCGAGCTGATGGCCATGGCCAGGATCACGATGCCAAGCTTGGGCACGAAGCTGAGTGTCGCCTCGTTGATCGAGGTCGCCGCCTGCAGGATGCCGATCACCAGACCGACGGCAAGGGCCACGATCAGGATCGTGGCCGGCGGTCATCAGAATGGTCCAGTAGGCCATCTTGAGATGCTGGATATTGGTGTCGAAATCCATGTCAGAGCCCTCCGGCAAAGCTGCTGGCGAGCGAGCCCATGGTCAGGGCCCAGCCATCGACCAGCACGAACAGCAAAAGTTTGAACGGCAGCGACACGATCATCGGCGACAGCATCATCATGCCAAGCGCCATCAGGATCGAGGCGATGGCCATGTCGATCACCAGAAACGGCAGGAAGAGCAGGAACCCGATCTGAAACGCGGTCTTCAGCTCCGAGGTGATATAGGCGGGCAAGAGCACCGACACAGGCACCTGGGTCGGGTCGGCATAGGGCTCGTGGCCTGCAAGTTCCGAGAACATCAGAAGATCGTTCTGGCGGGTATTGGCCACCATGAAACCCGACAGCTTGTCCCAGGCCAGGGTGATCGCCTGTTCGGGGTCCATCTGCCCGTCGAGATAGGGCGAGAGTGCGGTGTCATAGATGTCGGTCAGCACCGGCTGCATCACGAAGAACGACAGGAAAAGCGCAATCGCGATCAGCACCTGGTTCGGCGGGGTCTGCATCGTGCCCATCGCCTGACGCAGGATCGACAGCACGATGATGATGCGGGTGAAGGCGGTCATGCCCAGCACGATGGAGGGCAGAACGGTCAGCGCCGTCATAAGCGCGAGGATCTGCAGCGACAGCGAATAGGTGGTGCCGCCATCGTCCGACAGGGTCAGGACCGGCAGACCTTGTTGGGCAAGGGCCGCATTGGGCAGCATGAAAAGGGACAGGGCAAGCAGGGCGCGGATCATGCCAGCACCTCCGGCGCGGCGGCCTCCGCAAGGGTCACGACGCTGGTGCCGCTTTTGCGACCGGTCACCACCAGCACGCGCTGGCCGTCCACCTGCATCAGGATGGCAAGGGTGTCCCCACCCAGCGACAGCACCTGTTGCACAGTCATCGGGCTGTCGGTCTTGATCTTCTGTGACAGGGGCCCGCGATATTTCTGTGCGACGGCCCAGAGGATGAACAGGACACCGAGAAATCCGGCGATCACCAGCATCCGATCCAGAGTAACGATGTCCAAATGACTTCTCCTGCGGGGACTATACGTCCCCGTTGCTGCAGGTTTCATGCCATCTGGCGCGCCGTCTCAGACGGTTTCGAAGCGTTTCTTCGGATCAACGATATCGCCGAAGCGAATGCCGAATTTCTCGCCAACGACCACCACCTCGCCCTTGGCGATCTGGGTGCCGTTGATCAGGATGTCGAGCGGGTCGCCCGCCATCCGGTCCAGTTCCACAACCGAGCCTTCATTCAGGCGCAGCAGGTCCTGCAGCGTGATCTGGGCATTGCCGACCTCGACGGTCATGTGCACGCTGACATTGGCCAGGAGACCAAGATCGACAGAGTTCGGAGCCTCTGGCGTCGGGGCGATATCGGATGCGGTGTCCATGTCGTCCATGGGGGCCATTGCAAAATCCTCGGGTTAGGGGTCGATGCGTCGGGTCAGAGAGATCGCGGCCTTGCCGGCCTTTTCGCCCGGTTCGACCTCGAAAAGCGGCATGCCTTCGACCAGCATCTGCGGCCGCAGCGCCAGATCGACCGGAACGATGCGCCCCGGTTTCAGCCCGGTCAGCGCCGCGATCGGCACACGTGGTTCGGCAAGCCGCGCGGTGACATTGAGCGGCACCGCCAGCACCGCGTTCTGCAGCCGGGCACGCCAGCGGATATCGTCATCCACCACGTCGGACTGCATCCGCGAGCGCAGATGTGCCGCAATCGGTTTGAGCGCCTGCATCGCGCGGATCTTTTCCGCCGCTGTCGGGCCATCCATGACCGGCATGGAGAAATCCATCAGGATCGCGTCGTAATGTGTTTCGGTCACCCGGGCGACGGCGATCTCGCCATTTTCGGCCAGATCCACCTCATAGCCCATCCGGTGCATCATTTCGCGCATCAGCGACAGGTTGACCGCGCTGTCATCGACGATGAGGATCTTCCTGGCACCCGCCTGCCCGCCGTCCTGGGCGGCTGACAACTCGGGCAGACTGGGCTGTGTCCTGGTCTTGGCCGGCTCGGCCTTGAGCGGGATCTTGAAATGGAACCGGCTGCCCTCTCCGGGGAAACTGCACAAGAGCAGCTCGCCGCCCTGCATGTCGACCCCGCGCTTGGCGATCGCCAGACCAAGCCCGGTGCCGCTCTTGGGGTTGATGTCGTTGGGGTCGGCGGTCTTGAACTCTTCGAAGATATAGGTCTGCGCCTCCTCGGAAATGCCGATCCCGGTATCAGCCACTTCGACGAACAGCGTCGCGGTGCCGGAATGTGCCTCCGACAGGAACAGGCGCACCATGACACTGCCGTTCTCGGTGAACTTGATGGCATTATCCACGAGGTTGTAGAGCACCTGCGAGAACGTATAGGGCAGCCCCTCGAACCGGTAAGACTTGAACGGGCCCTGCACCACAAGCTCGAGCGTGTTGCGCGAGGTTTCGGCAAGCGGTTTGAGTTCGCGCACGATATCCTGCGCGATGTCATCGGGGCGCAGGTCGCTGGGGGCCTCGTATTGCTGGCCCAGGCGGGCCATCTCCAGCACGTTGTTGATCTGGGTCAGCGCCCGGTGGCTGCAGGCCTCGGCGGTTTCCAGCAGATCGAGATTGATCGCGTCAAGGTCGCTGTCCTTGATCAACTCGAGCGAGGCCATGATGCCATGCAGCGGGGTGCGCATCTCGTGGCTCATCGTGGCAAGGAACGCGCTCTTGGCGCTTGACGCCTCTTCAGCGACCCGCAGCGCATCCTTGAGCCCTTCCTCGGCGACCACCTGATCGGTGATGTCGCGGATAAAGCAGATCACCACTTCGCGCCCCGCGAGATCCTTGTCCCGGACCAGCAGGATCTCGGCAAAGATCGGGTTTCCTTCCGAATTCTTGGAACCGACAATCTTGGGGCCGGCGTCGATCAGGGCGGCGAACTTGCCGAACTTGCTGCCCGCGATGCCGACCTCGGGCACCTTCGAATCCTCGAGGCTGATCACGTTGTTGATGTTCTGCCCGATGAGAGAGGCGCTCTGCACGCCGAAGATCTGCTGCGCCATCGGGTTGCTGTACAGGATGCGCGCATGTCGGTCGGTCACCAGCACCGCGTTCAGTGTGGAATTGAAGGCGCGCGACAGAAGACCGCCAATGCGGAATTTCTCGACCGTCTTTTCCTCCAGATCCCGCCAGATCCGCATCGCCAGGAAGGCGCTCAGCGCCATCAGTGCCACCAGAACGATGGACTGAACGAGGAAGACCTGGAAGACACCATATTCATGCCGGCGCGCCTCATGGGCCTGCCGCTCGGATTCCTGCAAGGCGTCGAGCGAGATTTTTCTCGCGATCGGATAACTGTCGATCACCGCCTGCTGGAAGGCCAGCAGGGCCACGACATCCGGAGTCTTGATGCTGTCGATCCTGTTCGCGAGGTCATCCCGGATGGCTTTCAACTCGGTGAATTGGGCCATCAGGTCTTCGGAACTCAGCAAGTGCCTCAGCCGCTGCTCGAAGATATCGACCCGGCTGTAGAAGATGTCGAATTCCGTCCGGATATTCTGCAGCGCTGCCGGGGACACGACAAAGGACTCCACGTCCACCCCCTCTGGAGGCAGCCCCTGGGCCAGCGACAGCATCAGGTCCTGATGATCCACCTCGAGCTGGGCGGTGTTCCAACCGTTGTTGTCACTCAAGGCAAGGCTGGATTCGCCCAAGCGCCGTTCAAAGCTGAAGGCACTGATCAGCAGAGCGATGCTCGACATCAGCAGAAGGCCCAAAAGAATACGCGGCGCAAGCCGCGTTGTCTTGCTGAGGGTCTGGTTCAGACTGGTGTCGAAATCCGATATCTTGGTCTTGCTCACTCCGACAACACGTTCAATCTGTTAAGCTGCCAAACACTGAGGGCAAAATATTCTTCGGTATTGTAACGGGACTCGTCATCATAGGGAAATACGACCCAAAGCGGGCCTTTATCACGCACCGAAAACGGCGCGCCATTGATCCGGTTGGCGATGATCGGCGCACCATCCTCGAGTTTCTCAAGCGGCAGCACGACGCTGTAATCGTTGATCGCATACAGCTCTACATCGCCCGGCGTCATGCCCGCATGTTCAAGAACCGACTTCAGGGACGGGCCGGAAAATGCGACAACCCCTTCGGTCCAGATGGTTTCGGTCTCGAAGCTTTCCTGCGGCAGAGCCATGAGTTCGGCATCGGTGAAGGTCACACTCTGCCCACCTGCGCCAGCCTGCATGGTCAGGATGACATCTTCCGCAGCCGCACTGGTCACATGCAGACATGCGCCCAGAACTGCCGCCACAAGGGTCAGGATAAATTTTTTCACTGCGAACTCTCCACCAAGGCTCCGGAAACTGCGTTTTAAGTAACAGAATCCAACGGGATGCGGGGTTATCTTACGCTACGAATTTCTATCTAAAGATATAACGCACGGCTCCAGTCCCGCCGAATAGGCGGGATTGGAGAGAAAACAGGACCGGTCTCCGGTCTTTCACATGTGCTCTGCACCCACCTGCGGCGGGACAGAGGGTTCGATTCGAGGCCGCGATGCCGCCCGGGGTCAGAACACCGGCTTGACGCAGACCCCTTGCGCGATGCGCTGCGCCCATTGGCTGATATGCGGCTCGAAACGCGCCCGCGCCTCGGGATAGGCCGAGAGCAGCAGCAGGATCGACCGCGCGCGCCCGTCCGACGGCGCATTGCGGCCCAGACGCGCGTGACGGGGTTCATCGCCCTCGAAGCACACGGTCCCGTCACGGTTCTGCGTCAGCGACGCCGACCACGCGAGACCCAGCGTGTTGAAATGCATGCGGTAGGGCGGGGTCTCGCTTGTCGCGGTGCGCACCGCATGGGTCTGCAGGAAATCATAAAGAACATCCGGATCAAGCAGCAGGATCTCTGCCGCGACCTGTCCCCAGCCATCCTCGGTGCGGCGCCCAAGGGCAGTCCATTGCTGGCACCCGGCGATCCGGAAGGCAATCGCGGACTCGTCGTCGCCGAGAATTTCGGCGATCTCGTAGCTGCGCGGGCCAATGCTGGCCATGGCAAACGGAGCACCGGCGCTGCAGATGCTGCCGGGTTGCACACCCGTATGCTGCCGCTCGACATGCTGCGTGTAGGTATCTGTCATCATCGCCTGAGTTTGCATGGCGTTCCCTCTTGAAAGCGTCCTTTTCAATAACGTCGCAGCCCTGCGGTGTTTTAGCGCCGGTTTGGCACAAACCCTGCATGGAGACGGGCAAGAGACCGGGCCTCCGGCCCTGCGCAGCCACCACAGGAGCCCGCAATGAGCACCACCACACAACCCGAGATCGAGAACAGCATCCAGCTGGCGCTCGAAGCGGCGGCCGCCGCCAATGACGCCGCAAGCGATATCGAGACCCTGTCCTCGGACACCAAGGCCGCCGCCGCGCGTCTCGACAAGTTCGCGCAGGTCATGAAACCCGTGATGATGGGGGTCGTGGCAGGTGCGGTTCTGGCGATCCTGCTGGGGGGTCTGGTCTATTTCCGCACCCTGTCGGAAATGCGCCTCGCCACCGCAACCCAGATGGAGGCGCTGGCGCTCTTCTCGACCTCGGTGGACGATCTCAAGGCGCAGATCGGGGATCTGGAAACGCTGGGGGAAACCCTTGCCACGCTGCAGACCGAACAGGATGCAGCCTTTGCAGCACTCGAGGAAACGGTGCAGGCCGCCTTCCAGACCGCCGCATCCGAAGCCGATGTCGCGTCCGACACCGAAGACGCCTCTCCGCTGGACCGGCAGATGTTGCGCAGCCTGTCGGACACGGTCGAACAGAACCACCAGATCACCCGTGACGCCGTCACCCAGGGCCTGTCCGATCTGCAGCTGGCGCTGTCGCGCATGCTGGCCGAGCGGCCGGTCACCACCGCTGCCGCTGCACCGCAGGCCACCCCGAAACCGGTGGCCAGCACCAAACCGCGTCCGGCACCGCGCCCCACGGCCAAGGCGCGCCCCGCCCCCAACCCCTACAAGTATCCCTGATGGCAGACCCGAAAGTCCACGCGCCCAAGGCTCAGACCTGCCTGAAACTGGCCCCTGTCAACCTTCAGGGCCGCGCGCTTGGTCTCCTGCCCGGTGACCTGCTGGTGCGGCTCGATGGTCAGCCGCTGGAAGGACCCGCCACACAGTTGCTCAAGCGGGTCAACGGGCAGACCAACAGGGAGCATCTTCTGGGCGTGCGCCGGGACGGCAAGGAATGGAGCGTGCTCAGCAGCAACCTGTCCCTTGGGCGCTGGAAGGCCGAACCCTGCCCAGACCCGGTCAACGCCAGCCATGCCAGCATCGAACGGATGCGCAACTGGGATGTGGTGGTGAGCGAAGACGGGCGTTACGATGCCCATCCGCGGACTGCCCCGCTTTTTGCGCTGCTGGCACCGCTCTACCTGATCCATATGCGGCTCTGGGCGGCGCTTGCCGTCTGGGGCGCGCTCACGCTGCTTGGAATGGCGGTTGGCTGGCTGCTGGGCAGCGCCATCCAGATCCTCGTCTGTCTTTATGTCTGGCGCGCCGCCCCTCTTCTGTTCCGCGCCGATCGCAGCGGGCAGGGCTTCCATCTCTGGCGGGTGATCGCGGCACGTTCAGAGGCGGATCTGCACCAGCAGGTGACCCAGCTTGCGCCGGGTCTCTCCTTCGTGCTGTCCAGGCCGGAACAGGAGGCCCAGGCCAAGACCGGGACGGAAACCCCGGCCTCCTGAGCCCTCTCTGTCAGAACGCGTTGAGCTTGCCCTGACGCTTGCGCTGGAACGAGGACGGGATGTTGAGCATATCCCGGTATTTCGCCACCGTGCGCCGCGCCAGCACCGGACCACCGGCGCTGACCGCCTTGGCGATGGCATCGTCGCTGAGCGGGTTCTTCGGATCTTCGGCCGCGATCATCTTCTGGATCTTGTAGCGCACGGCTGCGGCAGAGGCCGCCTCGTCGCCTTCGGTCTCGCCCGCAAGCGCGGTGCTGAAGAACCGCTTGAGGCCCAGCGTGCCATGCGGCGTCACCATCAGGATGCCGGTGGTCACGCGGCTGACGGTGCTTTCATGCACCCCCACAGCCTGCGCCACATCGGCCAGCTTCATCGGCGCGATATGGCCCAGACCCTTTTCAAGGAAGGCCGCCTGACGGCGGACGATCTCGGCACCCACGGCCAGCGTGGTCTGGTTGCGGTGCTCGACCGCACGACGCAGCCAGCGGGCCACACCCAGACGTTCGCCGACATAGCTGCGGGCCTGTGCATCGGTCAGCTTGGACGCCAGCAGGGTCTCGTCGACCTCGACGGCGGGCAGGGTGGAGCGGTTCAGTTCGACCATCCAGCCGGTGTCTCCACGAGAGACGATCAGATCGGGTTCGCGTTCAGACAGATCATTGCCTGTGAAATCCGCACCCGGTTTCGGGTTCAGGCTGCGCAGCTGCTTGAGCGGGCCGCGCAGATCATCAAGGCTGCAGCCGCAGACCCGCGCCAGACCCGAGAGGTCAGCAGCGGCAAGACGCGGCAGGTTGTCCAGCACCTTGCGGAAGAGCGGTGTCATGAGGCCCTGATCCTCGGCCTGAAGGGCAAGGCATTCAGCCAGAGTGCGGGCAAAAAGCCCGGCCGGTTCCACCTGCTGGATCGCGTGCAGCATCTCTTCGGCGGCCTCAAGATCGATCCCGCAATCGGCAGCGATCCGGTCCAGCGGATCGGCCAGCCAGCCATTCGGATCAAGCGCTTCGAGGAACCGGTCCGCCATGGCCCGGTCCACCGGATGCGGAAACAGCATATCAAGCTGGCCCGAGACATGACCATAAAGCGACAGCGGATGGCTTTCGATCCGGCTGATCGGGTCGTCATTCTCGGCCGATGCGCCGCCGGAATAGGGCAGGGACGGCATGGCGCGATGGCGTCCGTTCACATCGATGAACGGATTTTCCTCTGCTTCTTTTTCAATGTAGCGTTGCAAATCCGTGTTGGACAATTGCAGCAGGGCAATCGCCTGCTGCATGACACTGGTCATGACGAGCGACTGTCCCTGGCTCTGGCGATGTACAAGTTGCATGTTCATAATTTTTTTCCCGAGGTGTGCTTAAATGGTGCTTCGGGCTGCCGTTGGAGTGAATGCCGCCAATTTGACAAAGGCGGTGTCGAAAAACCGAGGCGTAAAACCGTCCTCGCAACTGACTGGCAAACAACAAAAAACCCCGACGATAACGCCGGGGTTCTTAAGATAGTGTCGGATTTTCGACGTCAGCGGAGCAGGCTGAGCACGTTTTCCGACGACTTGTTGGCCTGTGCCAGCATCGCGGTGCCCGCCTGCTGGAGAATCTTTGCCCGTGCCATCTCGGACGATTCTTTCGCGAAATCCGCATCCATGACCCCCGAGCGCGCCGCTTCGACGTTCACGGTGATGTTGGTCAGGTTGGAGATCGTGCTGTCCAGACGGTTGGAAACCGCACCGAGGTCAGAACGTGCCTGGCTGATCTTCTGCAGCGCCACGTCGATCACCTTGAGCGCGTCTGCCGCACCTTCCAGGGTGGAGAGGTCGATTTCCGCAACCGAGCTCAGCGTGGAGGTGTTGGCGGCTGTTTCGAAGAACACTTCACCGGCGGTCACTTCGTCGGTACCGACCGAGAACGCCTTGGTGGAGCTCAGTTCGACCTGGCCGCTTATCGCCACGTCATTGTCGGTGTCATCAAGCGTTGCCGTGTGGGTGCCTGCGGTTGCACCGGATGCGGTGCCATCGGCGTTCAGCGCTGTTGCGGTGAGGGTCTTGTCAGCAGCACCACTGGTGAAATCCTCGATCAGGATGTCCGCGCCGGTGGCGTCGGTCAGAATGATCTCGGCATTGGTTTCACCCATCCGTGCGGTCACACCGGTCCGGCCGGACTGGTTGTTGATCGCATCTGCGATGCCGCGCAGGTCGCCGGTGTCAGAGATCGCGACGGTGCCGATGCTCACGCCATTGACGTCGAATGTGATGGTGTCGGCGCCGGACAGGCCGGACAGGCTGACATTGGTTTCCGCAGAGGCGGACACACCGGTGGACGCGGTGGTGTTGTTGATGGCCGCGGCCAGTTCCTCGGCCGACTGGCCTGCGGTTGTGGTCAGCTCGGCGCTGCCGGCAAAGCCGGTGATGTTGATCGTCGAAGCGGCGGTGATGCCGGTATCCGTGGTGCCTGCACCAGCGGCGAGCGACACGTTCGAGGTCAGCGTGTTCGCACCGATATCGGTGGCTGCCGCGCTGTCGACGCTGACATTCAGAACCTGGCCCGAGTCCGCACCGATCTGGAACTGCTTGCCGGCGAAGGTGCCGTCGAGAATGTTCATCCCGTTGAAGGTGGTGTCCTTGGCAACGCGGTTGATCTCGGTGATCAGCTGCTTGGCTTCGGCGCCGAGGTTGTTCCGGTCAGACGATGTGTTGGTGTCGTTCGACGACTGCACCGCAAGTTCGCGCAGACGCTGGAGCATGTTCGACACTTCGACGTGTGCACCTTCCGTGGTGTCCAGCAGGTTCTTGGCGTCGGTTGCGTTACGGACCGCCTGATTGAGGCCGGTGATCTGCGATGTCATCTTTTCGGCGATGGCCATGCCAGCCGCGTCGTCTTTCGCCGCATTGATGCGAAGGCCCGTGGACAGACGACCCATCGCCGCGTTCATGTCTTCGTTGACGCGGTTCATGTTCGCTTGAGCCGTGATCGCGCCGATATTGGTATTGATGGTGGTCATGGTTTCAGTCTCCTGAGGTTTTTTGTGACGCTGGCCAGCGCTTGATCAAGGAAACGGCGGTCCCTGAATTTGTTTAGAAAAATTTATGAGCCATAGATTAAGTATCTGAATAAAATTGATAAATTTTTATCTCACCTTGGTACGGTTCTTGCTGAACAAACAGGCGGGGACACCCGTCTTGGATGTTGTTCCCGGCTAAGAGGACCCGGATATGGATTTAGCTTCGATCATCGGTTTGGTGGGCGCGGTCGGCATGGTGATCGGCTCCATGATCGCCGCTGGCGGCATTGGCCCCTTCATCGACACACCGTCCCTGCTGATCGTGGTCGGCGGCACGTTCTTTGCCGTCATGTACAAATGCACGATGCCGATCTTCCTGCGCAGCTTTGGCGCGATGAAGAAGGTCTTCATGCCCAAATCCCCGAGCCAGGAAGTTCTGATCTCGCGCATGGTCGAACTGTCGGACATGGCGCGCAAGAACGGCCTGATGGCGCTCGAGAACCAGGATGTGCCCGACCCGTTCTTCTCCAAGGGGCTGCAGATGCTCGTGGACGGCGCCGACGAGGCCAAGATGGCCAAGCAGCTCAATCAGGAGATCAAGGCGATGAAGACCCGCCACGCCGAGGTCCATGACGCGATCCGCGGCTGGATCGACATCGCCCCGGCGATGGGCATGATCGGCACGCTGATCGGTCTGGTGCAGATGCTGGGCAACATGGCCGATCCCAAGGCGATCGGCCCGGCAATGGCGGTGGCGCTGCTGACAACTCTTTACGGTGCGTTCCTCGCCAACGTGATCTTCGGTCCGATCCTTGCCAAGCTCGAAGGCTATTCCGCCGTGGAGGCCCAGTATCGCGACATGGTCGTGGCCGGCCTGCGCAATATCGCCAAGGGCGAATCCGGACGCAGCGTGCAGGAACAGATGGTCGCCGTGCTGCCACCCAAACTGCAAGACAAGCTGATGGCAGCCTGAGGACAGCAAGATGGCACGCGCTCCGATACCGCTTCCCATTCCGGTCGAAGAGATCGAAGAAGAAGACTGCCCGAAATGCCCCCCTGCGGGGGCCCCCGCATGGATGGCGACCTTCGCCGATATCGCCACGCTTCTGATGGCGTTCTTCGTGCTGATCCTGTCCTTTGCCGAATTCAACCAGCCCAAGTTCAAGATGGTGGCGGGATCGCTGAAAAACGCCTTCGGCGTGCAGCGCGAGATTCCCGTCTTCGAACAGCCCAAGGGCACCACCATCCTCGATCTCAAGTTCAGCCCCAACCCCGAGATGTCCGTCACCGAACAGATGAAGCAGGACACCACCGAGACCGAAGCGCCCGACATCACCCGTCCCGAAACCGAGGACAAGGGGCAGGGCGATGCAGGAGACAAGGCAGAGACCAGGACCGACGCCGAACTGGCGCAGCAAGAGGCCGCCGAAAAGCTGGTCAAAGCGCTGCAGGAGGCGCTTGAACAGGGACAGGTGCGCGCCGAAACCCGCGACGGCGAAGTGGTGCTGTCCTTCCAGAACCCCACCGAAGACACATTGGCCGACCAGCTTGGCGCGGCGGCAGAGGCGCTCGAGACCGCGCAGCAGAACAATCAGGGTGATCCGTCCGACGTGATGATGGACGGTCTGGGCGAGGCGCTGTCGCAGATCGCAGATGCGGTGCAGGACCAGAAGGACAGCGCGCAGGCGCGTATCGCCGAAGGGCAGGCCGAACGCAGCGCCGCCCTGGCCGAAGCCGAACTGCGCGTCGCGCTGCAACGGCAGGTGTCGCAGGGGCTGGTGTCGATCGAACAGCGCGAAGACAAGGTCGTCGTGACCGTCGGATCGGGGGGCGCCTTCCCCTCGGGTGATGCCGACCTGACCGCCGAAGCGCGCGAGATCATGACCCGTCTGGCCTTTTCCGCCATGAGTGAGGCCAGCAGCATCACCGTCACCGGGCATACCGACACGGTACCGCTGTCCGGGGCCTCGCCCTATCGCGACAACTGGGGTCTGGCCGCCGCGCGCGCCTCTTCGGTGGTGCGGGAATTGTCGGGCTCGGGTCTCATCGACCCGGATCGGCTGACCGCTGTCAGCAAGGGGGAATCCGCCCCTGTCGGCGACAACGACACTGCAGAAGGCCGCGAAAAGAACCGCCGGATCGAGATCGAGATCAACTACTGAGCCCCGGACCCTAACAGTCCAAACCGGTTCGGCCGTTAAACAGACAGCACCCAAAAGACGGAGCCGATCGATGGACATCCTGAGTTCCCTGAACACCGGCGGATCCGGGCTGAACATCTCCGAATTGACGGAGACCCTGACCAAGGCGGAAATCGAACCGCGCAAATCGCTGATCAGTCAGCGCATCGACACCGCCGAACTGCGGCTGTCGGGCTATGAACGCCTGCGCGGCCAGACCGAAACGCTGGACGAGATGCTGAGCCTGATGCGGCAGCTCTCGCCATTGGCCGTGCGCAGCGACACCTCCGCCGTTCGCACCAATGTCACCGATGCCGAGGCGCTTGATCTGACATCGGCGCAGATCTCGGTCAACCGGCTGGCCACATCGCAGGTGCTGAACTTCGCGGGCTACGCCTCTGCCGATGCCGAGGTCGGGGCAGGGGCGCTCACCATCGCGGTGGGCACCTGGTCCGAGGACACGCCTCCCGTGTTCACCCAAGGGGCTGAGACCGCCAACACGATCACCTTTGCCGAAGGCAGCACATTGGCCGATGTGGCCGAGGCTCTGAACCTGCTCGACGGTGTGTCCGCCCGTGTCATCAACAGCGGCGACGGCACGTTTTCGCTGGGCGTCACCTCCGAGACCGGCACGGCGAACGCGCTGCGCTTTTCCGTGGCCGCCGGGGCCGACCCGCGCCTTGCCGCGCTCGATTTCTCGGCCGATCCCACAGGTGTTCAGGTGCAGACCGCCGGCAATGCCGAACTGAGCCTCAACGGCATCCCGGTAAGCCGCGCCTCGAACACGATCTCGGACCTGCTGCCCGGTGTCGATCTGACGCTCACGGCCCCCACCACGACACCCGCGACCATCACGGCGACGCCGGACACCGAAGGCTCGCTCGAGGTGATGCAGGGCTTTGTCGACATGATCAACGCCACAAGGACGCTGTTCAAGGATCTGACCGCGCGCGGCTTCGGCACCGGCACGGCGGGCGATCTGGCCGGTGACACCCTGACCGAAAGCCTGATGTTCGGGATGGAGACCGTGCTCGCGCGCGGCTTTGGCAGCGCGGACACCCATCTCGCGGATATCGGCGTGATGACCGAACGCGATGGCCGGCTCTCGCTGGACGCCACCAAGTTCACCGCCGCATTGAACGCTAACCCGGCGCTGCTCGACCCGCTGATCCGCGACGACCTGAGCGCCACCGGCGCCGAGCTGAGCGGCACGCCAACCGTGGCGCCCGAGGCCGGAACCTTCCGTCTGACCCGCGATCCCGCGACCGGCGCGGCCTCGCTCAACGGCGTGGCGCTGGTCGGCCGCGAACAGGAGGATGGACGCTGGCTCTATTCGGTCAGTTCGGGCCCGATGCGCGGCATCTCCCTGACGGTCGAGGCGGATGTCGACACCGCCGAGATCCGCTTTGGCCCAAGCATGCTCAGCAGCCTGCAATCCTATCTGGGAAGCGCGTTGGAGAACGACTCGTCACTGGCGCGGCGCGAAGACAGCCTGCGCGACACCATCGCCGAGGAAACCAGCGCGCTCGACGCGCTCGACACCCGCAGCGAAGACCTGCGCGCGCGTTACCTGGCCAAGTTTACCGAAATGGAACGGATCATCACGCAGCTGAATTCGACCGGGGATTACCTGACGAACCTGATCGACTCGTGGAATTCCAATAACTGACGCCGCCCGTCGGCGTCTTTGCCAGTCCCGCCCGTCTGGGCGGGATCAGTCCGCCAGCCGCGCCTGGATGATGTCGCGCAATTGCTCGATGGCGGCTTTCTTGATCTGCGACACGCGGCCCGTCGACACTTCGAGAATGGCGGCGATTTCGTAGACGTTCAGTTCTTCGACATAATAAAGCTGCAACACCAGCGCACTGCGCTCGGGCAGTTCGGTGAGCGATTCCTTGAGAATTTCCTTGAGCTGGCTGCGCTCCAGATCGTCTTCGGCGGTGCCCTTGGTGTCGCTGAACAGGATCGAATGATCGGTATAGATCTCGTCCAGGGATTGCACCTGGTTCACCTGGAACCGGTTTTCCCAATCATGCAGCTCGTCGGGCAACATACCAAGCTTCTCCGCCAGTTCGGCCTTTTCCGGTTCGCGCCCCAGCGCCTGCGACAGGTCGCGGCTGGCCTGTTCGACCTTCTTGCGCATGCTGATGGTGTTGCGGCAGAGGTTCGAATTGCTGCGCAGATGGTCGATGATCGAGCCGCGGATGCGGATCGCCGCATAGGCGGAAAAACTGACACCCTCACAGGCGGTATAGCGCTGTGCGGCACCGACCAGACCCAGATAGCCGGCCTGCAACAGGTCATCGACTTCCACGTAGCGGCCGACCCGGCCGTAGAAATGCCAGGCCAGGCGCTGCACCAGCGGCATATGCGCCTCGACAAGGCTGGTCGGGCTTGGCGGCTGCTGTTCTGCATAGCGGAGAGGGGCGATCATGGCCGGGCCTCCAGGGTCTTGTGGTGACTGCGAAACACAACCGGCCCGGCGGGCTGGTCAGGCGCGGACGTGGTCTCGTCCCCGGTGGGAGGCGTGTCCGGGGGCGTGAACTCGTCCGGCCCGACCGGCCGCAGCCCGTCGACAAGCGCGTCCGGATCCGACAGCCACAACAGCTCAAGCCCGGTCTGATCCGCGAGCGCGGTTTCGGCCTCTGCCACATCGGCTTCCGCAACATGGCCAAAGGTCACCGAACTGGTGATCTCGCGCCACTGATCGCCCAGCCGGGCAATGCGCTGGGGGCGCAGCCCGTCCGGCAGGACAAGCAGCGTTTGGGTGCCGGGCGCGCCCAACAGGCCACGGGCCTGAAGCACGGCGTCCTGCACCCGTCCGGACAGCAGAACGATCTCGGTCTCGCCCAATGCAGGGGCGTCCAGATCAGCGGGTTTCTTGAATACGGTTGTCATACCCAGCAGATGCGATTTCTGTGCCAAAACCGCGCCGTCCGACCGGGAACCTGTGCCGCAAAAGACAAAACCTGTTCGCGCCTTCGGGCTGCGGGCCCGCAGCAGCAACGCAAGCTGCAACGCCACCTGGGTTTTGCCCGCTCCGGAGGGACCGACCAGGACGATCCGCCGCGCCGCCAGAATATCGGCCCGCCGCTGTGACGCGCTGGCCGAAGACGTGGGTGTTGCGGGTTTGGAGGACACGGGCGTGGCCTGCTTGGCCTCTTCCAGCGCCTCCGAAAAAGGGCGCCGCTCCGCGCGGCGCATAAAGCTTGGCAGGGCGGTCTCGTGCGTGGGCTCGGGCACAGCCTCGGGGGCTGGTGCGGGCGCGGCCTGCGGCTCGAGCGTCACGTCCTCGTCCAGCATCACATCGATCCGGCGACGCGATGTTCCGAATGCCGCAGCTTCGGAATTGGCCGGGGGCGGCACCTCGTCGGTGGCGGTGATCTCGACCCGCCCGTCGACATAAACGGTCGACAGGATCAGCGCGTCGCCCCCGAAGCGCCGTTCGACAAGCTCCAGCGCCGTGGCATTGTCCCGGGCGCGAAATGTCATCGTACTCATCCGTTGGATCCTCTGGCATCAGGGGCAGGGGCAGGGGGCAGTTGCGCGCCGATGCTGGCGGCGATCTCGACCTTGCGGTTGTCCGGCAGTTCCGACACCGCCATCACGATGGCGCTCACCCCATGGGCGCGCAGGAAGGCGGCGAAGGGCCGGCGCATCTGCGCCGACACGACCACCACGGGCTGGCTGCCCTTGGCGACCACCGCCTCTTCTGCGGCGTTGAGCTGGGTCAGGATCTGCCGCGTCAGACCGTCATCGACGATCAGCCCGGCGGATCCGTGCACCGACCGCACCAGCAGTTCCTCAAGCGGTGAGGAGAGCGTGATCAGGTGCAGACTTTCCTTGAGCGGCGCGATCTGCTGCAAAAGCTGCGGCGCAAGCGCCCGGCGCAGCGCCTCGGCCATGTCCTGCGGATCGGATATCCGACCCGACATGCCCGCCAGATCCTCGAGGATGCGCGGCAGATCGGCAATCGGCATGCGTTCCATCAGCAGGTTGCGCAGCACCGCCGTCAGCACATGCAGCGGCACCAGTTTCGGCACCACGGATTCCACCAGCGTCGGGGCCACGCGTTCGAGATTGTCGAGCAGGCCCTGCACGTCATCCGCCCCGATCAGATCGGCGGCATGGGAATAGAGCATCTGGCTCAGATGGGTGGCGATCACCGAGGCGGGTTCGACCACGACGTAATCATCGGCCTCGGCCTCGGTCTGCTGATGCGGCTGGATCCAGACTGCATCCAGCCCGAAGGACGGATCTTTCACTTCGATCCCGCGCAGCTTGCGGATGGTGCCGCCACCGGGCAGCGCCAGCTTGCGATCCGGATAGGCCACATCCTCGGCCACCACGGCCTGACGGATGCGGATGCGGTAGGTGTTGGTGGGCAGGCCCATGTCGTCGCGGATGCGCACGCCGGGAATGACAAAACCCATCGCCTTGGACACGTCGCGGCGGATTGAGGTGATCCGCGACACCAGCGCACCACCCGCACTTTCCTCGATCAGCGGGATCAGGCCAAAGCCGATCTGGATGGTGATGGGCGCGTAATCGGTGACATCCTCGGGTGTGATCGCATTGGCATTGGGGTTGTCGCCTCCGGAGGAGGCTGCTCCGTTCGATCCGGAAGCAGGCGCGGGCAGGGCACCGGGGCGCGCCGCTTGTCCGACAGCCGCCGGTTTCGCGGCACTGTCATCCTCGCCTTTGTCACGGGTGAACCAGGCCACCGCAGCAGCCGCCAGGGCAAAGATCAGGAACAGCCCGTTCGGCATGCCGGGGATCAACCCCATGATGCCCATCACGGCCGCCACCGGCACCCAGGCGCGGTGCAGACCGATCTGCGCGCCGATATGGCCCGCCATGTCCTGGGTCGAGGCCACGCGGGTCACGATGATCGCGGTGGCAATCGACAAGAGCAGCGACGGGATCTGCGCAACGAGGCCGTCACCGATGGACAAGAGCACATAGGTCTCGGCGGCCTGCCCAAAGGACAGACCGTGCTGCGAGGTGCCGATGATGATGCCGCCAAGGATGTTGGCGATCAGAATGAGGATACCGGCGATGGCATCGCCTTTGACGAATTTCGACGCACCGTCCATGGCACCGTAGAAATCCGCCTCTTCCCCCACTTCGGCGCGGCGGGCGCGCGCCTGTTCGGGGGTCAGCAGCCCGGCATTGAGATCGGCGTCGATCGCCATCTGCTTGCCCGGCATCGCATCCAGCGTGAAACGCGCCGACACTTCCGACACGCGGCCCGCACCCTTGGTGATCACGACAAGGTTGATGATGACAAGGATCAGGAAGACCACGATCCCCACCGCGAAATTGCCCGCGATGACGAAATTGCCGAAGGCTTCGATCACCTGTCCGGCAGCCCCGCTGCCGGTATGGCCCTCGGTCAGAACGATCCGGGTCGAGGCCACGTTCAGCGCCAGCCGCAGCACCGTGGCGATCAGCAGCACCGACGGGAAGGACGAGAAGTCCAGCGGCCGGTAGCTGTAGAGCGCCACCATCAGCACCAAGAGCGACAGCAGGATGTTGAAGACGAAGAAGATGTCCAGAAGCACCAGCGGCAGCGGCAGCACCATCATGGCGACCACAGCCAGAATGCCCACGGGCAAGAGACTTGCGCCGAGTTGGGGTCTGTTTGCAGCACGCGCCAGCGCAACCATCGGGGAACTTTCCTTGCCTTCGTGTCCCCGCGAAGCTGCAAATGTCATGCCAATTTCGCGCCGTACCGGCAGATGCTTTTCCGCAAGCCGCCGCTGTCTGGCACAGCCCTTGCAGGCAAGCGCTCAAACGCTGTTCAGCCGGACAAGGACCTTGCCCATGCCCTCCACCTTCATTCGCCTTGCCATCTGCGTGCCACTGGCGCTGTCGCTGACCGCCTGCATGGCCCCCTCGCGCGCCGTTGATGCGGTGCCCAGCGATGCCAGCCTCTCAACACGGGAACTGGCGGAAACCCGGGACAATCTGACCCCGCGCCCCGCGCCCCGGATGGCCCGTGCCCTGTCGCCCGCACCCGAGGTGACGCAGTTCACCGGGCTTGGCATGTCGCAGGTCTCGACCCAGCCGGGCGCATCGCTCAATGAAAAGCGCCTGATGGCGATCCGCGCTGCCCGCATGGAGGCACTGCGCGATCTGACCGAACAGGTGCACGGCATCCGCCTCAGCTCGGAAACCACTGTGCGCGATCAGGTGGTGCGCAGCGATTACATCCGCGGCATCGTCGAGGGCGAAATCCGCGGTGCCCGCACCCTGCGGATCACGCCAAAAGACGGCGATTCCTTCGAGGTCGTTCTGGCGCTCTCGCCCGACGTGGTGCGCTACATCATGCGGGCCGTGGGGCGCTCATGATCCGCAGCCTGATTCAGACACTCTGCGCGCTGACGCTGATCCTGTTGACCGCCACCGCACCTGCACAGGCGAAGGAAACAGCCCTGCGCATTGAGGCGGTGGGCAATGCCTTCGTGGTGAACGCCGCCGATCGCGACACCGCCCGCATCCGTGCGCTGAGCGAAGCGCTGGTCTCGGCCGCTTTTTCCGGCGGGGCGACGCTGCGCGGCCATACCGTGCTCGACAAGGCCCGCATCACCACCGACCTCGCGATCCTGCGTCCCGTGGGCCGGGTCCTGTCCTACAAGCTGCTCTCGGCTGACCTCAACAACGGCATGTGGACCGTGCGCATCTCGGCTGTGGTCGGCCCGGCGGACACCGGGCTCTGCGCCAACCAGCGCCGCCTCACGATCAGCGCCACCCCGCCGAAGATCACCGTCGCCCCCGATGCGCCTGCGTGGTCCGGGGCCGTGGCGCAGAATCTCGCCCTCGATCTGGTCGAGACCCTGCGCCGCCATCCGGCTGTCGATCTCGACCGCATCGCGCCTGCGCGCACCCTGCAGGTCTCGGAGAGCCTTGACTACACCACCCTCACACGCGGCGCCTCCCGGCCTGCGGCGGGCGATCACCGGATGGGGCAGGAAATCGCCGTCCGCCGGTCGAACACCAAGCTTGATCTGACACTCTTCGTCACCCTGCATGCACAGGACGGCACCGTGCTGCGCCGCGAACTGCGCCAGAGCACCAAGATCCCCAAAGGCGGGCTGACCGGCATGCTCACCACGCCCTCGCGCAGCAAGGTCGAAGCCGCCCTGCGGGCCGACATGAACCGCTCGGTCACCGCCCTCTTGGAAGAACTCACCTGCCAGCCGGTACAGGCGCGGCTGCACATGGCCGGTGGCGCACTTCAGGCCCCCTTGGGCAAACGCCACGGGCTGACCCGCAGCGCGCTGGCCTTTGTCGAAGACCGCAATGACGGGTTCGGCCTTTTGGAAATCACCAGTCTGAGCCGCGACGAGGTCCGCCTGCGCCCGCTTGATCCGACCCGCAGCGCGGCAAGTTTCGACGGTCTCAGGGTCTATTTCGTCGAGGTCGGCCTGTGATGAGATCTGTGATCCAGACAGCGATACGAACTCTGATCCTCCTGCTGATGCTGGCCGCCCCCCTCCGGGCCGAGCCGCTCAGCGGGCAGCAGGTCAGCGATCTGATCCATCAGGCGCTGGCCGAAGCCGGGCAGGGCGGAACCCCCGTGCTCTCCCTACACAGGGGGTTTCCGCCCTGTTCGACCCCTCCCAGCATCACCCCGGGCAGAGCCGGTTGGAGTGCCGTGGACGTCACCTGTCCCGACATTCAGGGCTGGACTCGCCGGGTGCGCATCAACGGTGGCCAGCCCGTGGCCCGCGTCCCGCGCACGGCCGCAGCGGACAGCCCGGTCACCCAAGCCATCGTGCTCACCGAGAGCCTGCCCAAAGGCACTGTCCTGAGCCGCGATCATCTGACGACCGGCACGGTGCCCGGCATCGGGCAGGACGGGCAGATCACCGACCTGACAAGCGCCATCGGGCGCCGCCTCAAGGTCAATCTGGGGGCAGGGCAGGCGGTTCTGGCGCGGCATCTCGATCACGACTGGCTGGTGCGCGAAGGCAGCCCTGTCACGATCCAGATCGAGACCGGCCCGATCCTCATCGAGACCGGCGGGATCGCCCTGCAATCCGGTCAGCTTGGCGAGGCGATCCGGGTGTCGAACGCCCGCAGCGGGCGCGCCCTGCATGTCACCGTCATTGGACCCAATAAAACGAAAGTCCGTCCTAACATTCGATGAGGTTGTGCCGTTCACAGGGTTACGTGTGGCATCTTACAGCCTCGGAAACGGAGAGTTTCAATGGTCGACCAGGTCAATTCATCCAACAGCGCAAAACTGCGCCTGCAGTCCGTCCAGACGGGCGGCACCACTGTTGGCAAGAACGCGGCCGCCAGCACTGGCGCCATCAAGGCTGTCGACACGTCGCGCTTCAGCGACACCGCTTCGGTCGAAATGATCAAGACGCTGGCGTCCAGCGGCCCGCCCTTTGATGCGGAAAACGTGGGGCGCATCAAGCAGGCGATCTCCGAGGGCCGCTACCCGCTCGATCCGCAGCGCATCACCGACAGCATCTTTCAAGACTACAGCGCTCTGATGCGCTAAGCCGAAGGCCATACACATGACTCATATCGAACTCGCGCTGACCGGTCTGACCACGCTCTGCCTGGTGCTGATGCCCATCGCCCTGCTGTTCCTGCGCCGCATCGCCAATGAACTGGTGACCCTGAACCAGAGCGCCACGAAACTTTCAGAGACCGGCCTCGCACCCGCCGGCACCGCCGCCATGCAGGGGTCCAAGATGCTGACCGACCTGTCCGACAGCGTCGCCGAAATGAAGCGTGATTTCGAATGGCTGGTCAGCGACCGCATGATCGAACTGGCCATCAACATGGCCGGCACCGGCCAGCCGCAAGAGCGCATCGCCAAACACACCGGCATCAGCGCCAGCGAGCTCGACGCGATCCGCAAGGTCTCCAAGCACTGAGATCAGAGGCGGCAGGAGACCCCGGAAACGGGGTTTCCTGTTGCAACCAAGTAGAAATGTCACCCGGTTTGCAAAGTAGAAATGTCACCAAAAGCGCTGGGGGAAGCAAAGCCTGACAGGGCGGAGACCTCAGCTATCGCAGCTCTGGCTGGCTTTGCTGTTGGCGATGCGTTTGCGGT
>JASBTX010000012.1 GCA_030148225.1 Paracoccaceae bacterium | reverse complement strand
ACCCGACATGCACCGCGTGCATCATTCTGTCGATCCGCGCGAAACCAACTCAAACTACGGCTTCAACCTGCCGTGGTGGGACCACCTCATGGGTACTTATGTTGCCCAGCCCGCGAAGGGCCACGAGGGAATGACGATCGGCATCGAGCAGTTTCGCACGACGCGCGACCTCTGGGTCGACAAGATGTTGATCCAGCCCCTTCGCGGGCCGGCAAGCGGGCACGCCCTGGATGCACCCGCCCTCTCGCCGACAGAGCAGGAACAGCCTCTGGACTCTCAAACACACAGTTCTACGGTCTCGGATACTTCAAAAAGGAACACATGATGAAAAGACGCACATTTTTGCTGGCCGGAGCGGCTGCCACACTCCCCCTGCGAGCACTGGCCAACACAGAACCGGTCATTAAAGTCCTGAAAACCCCCACCTGCGGGTGCTGTACGGCCTGGGTCGATCATGTCCGGCAAGCGGGCTTCACGGTCGAGGCGCAGGATGTCGATCAGGATGCGCTTTATGCGTTCAAAGACCGGCTACAAATCGCTCCGGAACTTGCTGGATGTCACACGGCGATCATAAGTGACTATTTTATCGAGGGCCACGTGCCTGCCGCGGACATCACGCGGCTGCTGGCAGAACAACCGGTGGCGCGCGGGTTGACGGTTCCCGGCATGCCGATGAGTTCGCCCGGCATGGGCGGTCCCGGGGCTGGTGACACTTTTGATACCTTGCTTGTCGGCTCCGACGGGGTGACCTCGGTCTTCGCGAGCCACAGCTGATCGGGTCATGGGCGCAGGTGATAAATCCCGCGGGCGGGGTTTTTGACCCGCCCGTCCTGCACAAGCTTTCGCAAGGCCCTGTAGGTCGCCTCATGGCTCAGCTGTAACCGGGCGGCGAACTCGATCACGGAGCCGTCGAGCAGGCCCGCGACCAACCCCGCCAACACCCGGTCTTCTGCACGCCGGATACCCACGATCTCAAGCATCTGTCTTTGTGCCTGTATCTGCTGAGCCGCCTGGCGACCAAAAGCGCGCGCAAACTCAGGGTCGGCGAAGGCGTCCAAAACGGCATCCTTTTCGATCCGGATCAGCGTCCCTGCCTGAACGAAAACAGCATCGCAATGATAGACCTCTGAAAACACGGAAGCTTCGGCAAAGCTTGTTCCGGCTTGGGCACGGTGAATGATGAACCGCTCGCCATCTGGGCCGACCCGCTCGAGATACACGCGCCCGGTTTGCACGACATAGAGACCGTGGGTGGGACCGCCTTGGTGAAACATGATGTCGCCAACCGCGCCGGAAAAAGGGCGCAGGGCTGAACTCGGGATAAGATCATAGGGGGCTGGCAACATATGATTGCAATCATATTGCGATACGCCCGCCCCTGCTAGCGTAAACATGACAGCACCCCATTGAAGGACCCGTCCATGCGTCTCATTTCCCTCCTCCTTGCCATACTGATGGCCGCACCCGTGGCCGCTCAGCACGCCCATTCCGCGACTGGCCATGACATGGGTGGACCGCAGGAAACCGGGCAATCGGCCTTTGCCGCCCTGGCGGAGATCGTTGCGATCCTGCAGGCCGATCCCGAGACAGATTGGGAGCGGGTCGATATCGACGGATTGCGCCGCCATCTGGTCGATATGGACCTTCTGACCCAAGAGGCCGTGGTCACCCGCACCCTGCGGCCGGAAGGGGCCCGGTTCGAGATTCGGGGCACCCCCCGTGTTCTCGAAGCCATCCGCGCCATGGTGCCCGCCCATGCGCCCTTTCTTGCGGCTGAAACCGGCTGGGACGTTGTCACGGAGGAACTCGAAGATGGCGTGGCGCTCAGTGTCGATGGCGATGCCGCTCAGATTCAGGGACTTGGTTTCTTTGGCCTGATGACCATCGGGGCGCATCACCAGGAGCACCACCTCATGATGGCAAAAGGCGCAGCCCCGCACCATTGACGCGCCGACACGGCTTGTTTGTTGATCCGTAGAGAGGTGCACTGACAAAACGTTACATCTCGCGTGTTGACCTTCCCGCGCGGGAGACATGGACACATGTCCCGTGATGGAAGCGTCAGAGGATACCGCGCGCAGGGATTTCCTGTATTACGCAACGGCCGGGGCGGGGGTCGTGGCCGCAGGGGCCGCGCTCTGGCCACTGGTGAACCAGATGAACCCTTCCGCCGATGTCCGCGCCTTGGCACAGATCACTGTCGACATTTCCGATCTCGCGCCTGGAACGCAATTGACCGTCAACTGGCGCGGAAAACCTGTCTTTATCCGTCATCGCACAGAGGCAGAAATGGCTCAGGCTCGGGCAGAGGCGGTCTCTGACCAGCCTGACGGCAAGGCGCGCAACCCCAATCTGCCCGCCGATGCGCTGGCGTCGCGTAGCCCTTAATTGGGCTCTGCCTCACTTTGTGTGGCGCAACTATCCTGAAACAGGAAAATTCAGGAGGGATGGTTGTGAGCTCGAAGAAGCACTGGTCGCCCGGGGCCGAAGTTTCGGTTCAATGCGTTGAGCGAAGTGATTTCGGCGGGTGGATCGTATCGGGCAGTCTGACACCAAGCGGCATCTGCCCAGACTGTGGATTGCATTCACGCCGACGTCACGGCTGGCGGCGTCGGCGGTTGCAGGATTATCCCGCCCATGGAGAGGAGGTAACGGTTGATCTCGCGATTTGCCGTTGGCGATGTTTGGCACCCGCTTGCCCACGCCGGACTTTCGCAGACCAACTCACCTCGATTGCGCATCCGTTTGCACGTAGCACTTCGCGTGTCGGGGAGATTGTCAGTCATCTTGGGCATGCAACCGGCGGACGGCCTGCCGAACGGCTCTTGCACCGTTTGGGCCTTGGGGTCAGCGATTACACGGTGCTCAGGCAGTTGAAAAAGCGTGCTCAGGGCACCGCCAAGCCGCCGCCGGTCATCGGGATTGACGACTGGAGCTGGCGGAAGTCGCAAACCTACGGCACGATCATTGTGGATCTGGAGCGTCGCGTGGTGATCGACATTCTTGAGGATCGAGATGTCGTCACCTGCACCAACTGGCTCAAGCGACACCCCGAGGTGAAAGTGATTAGCAGAGATCGGTGTGGTCTCTACGCCTAGACTGCACGGCAAGGGGCACCGCAGGCGAAGCAGGTCGCTGATCGGTTCCATATCGTGCAAAACCTGCGGCAGGCCATTGAGGAGCAAATGAACCTCCACGGCCCTGAGACCGGCAGGGCGCTGCTGGCCGACGCCGACAATATCACCGCAGCCGGCAGCCTTCTGAAGTCACGCCTTGCGCACAGGACATCTCGGGAAGAGATTTTCACCACCATCCATGCGCTCCGAAATCAGGGGCTTAACTGTAGCGAGATCGGGCGACGAACAGGGTTCCCGCGCCGCAGCATCGCGAAATGGCTGCAGTTCGAGACGCCACCGGACCGCAAACAGGCCGCTTTGAAACCGACTTCGCCGTGGTACTTTGAAGAATTCCTGAGCCAAAGCTGGAAGGACGGCATTCGAACAGGCAGCGCCCTGTACCGTATGATCCAAGAGCGTGGTTACGAGGGGAGTCAGTCGCATTAAAAGCGGCTGCTGGCGGGCGGGCGCAGAGCCGAAAAGCAAACGAAGGGCCCCGCCGTGGAGCACCAGATCCTGGAGCCGGTCCGGGGCCCGGAAACGGGGCATGCGATCTCTCCGGTCATTGCGGCCGCGCTGTGCATCAAACCCAGCGGAAAGCTCACCTCGGATCAGGCGCGGAAAGTCGACACGCTCAAAGCCGGTTCTCCCGCCTTCACAACGATGCGCAGCCTCGCCATGCGTTTCAACGGTATCATGCGTGGCCGCCAAGCGGGTCCGCTCCCTGCATGGATCGACGACGCCATCGAAACCGGCCTGACGCCCATTGTGCGCTTCGCCCGCACCTTGAACCGGGACTTCAATGTGGTCAAAAAGGCGATCGAGATGCCCTGTAACAACGGCCAGGCGGAAGGTCAGATCAACCGCCTGAAAACCCTCAAGCGCGCCATGTACGGCCGAGCCGGTCCAGAATTGTTGCGGGCGAGAATGCTACCGTTCCGCCACACAGATTGAGGCAGAGCCCAATTAAAGGCTACGCGACACAACCGTTTGATGACTGGCGCCCGATCTTGCGTGTGTCCCCGGTCCCGTGCACCCGGTAATACAGCCACGACAAATAAAGCACGTGGGTTCCAAGCGGGTTGTCAGGACCCGGCGGCCAATAGTCAGGCCATTCGGGGTTGCGCTCTTTCATTGATGGAGTGGGCCGCCAACTGGGCCTCTCCACCTTCCTTATAACCTCTGTATATCCTCGGCGGGTCAGCTCTTCCGAGGCGGGGACACTTGAAGGGTAGAGTTTGTAAACACTTTCGTCTTCCGACCAGTACTGGACTGCACGCGAGTCAATGTCGCACATAATTGCACCGTGCTGAAGGTTATCGAAGTGGTCTTGCCAGGGATCCGCACTGAAGGACAGAAATATTTCTGCGTACCGCCGAGGGCTCCTGCTCCTGAGCACGGAGAAGGGAAGGTGTTCCCAGAAGTCCGATCATAGTTGTCGAGACGAACTGGCACCGTGTTTTCTTTGAATCAGTAATATACTTTGCCTCGCCCTTTTGTTGATGAACGGATACGACCTCTAGCTGCTAGAGCTTCAACCGAAAATTGATGACGTTCTCGTGAGGCGGCGAGACTAGAGATATCGACGTGTTTCAGCGCAATAGTTGCGATACTTGGTGCCGTATTGTTCGCACAGCCATGGCTCTTCTGCGAGCGGGGCAAGGGCCAGCGCGGCAACTCCAACGATGACGACAGGCCAAACCCAAGGTGAGGCGAAGAGAAGACCCAAACCTATTAGGATGGCCATGTCGGCAAGATACTGCGGATTCCGAGAGAAACGGTAGAGACCCGAAGTGATCAGCTCGTCTCTCACCCCACTGGTGGCTTTCAGTCCAATGATGAATGCCCCCCACCAGGCGATCAGATTTCCGATTGCGATCAAGAACGGCCCGACTGCCCAACGGAGCGCGTTGGGCATAGAAGCGGATTTCCAATCCACGATGCCCAAACCGATCACCGCCCCAAACACGGCCAATGTGAGGCCCCATGCAATGATTGGTATGACTGAATGCTCTCTGTTTGGAGGCCAGATGCGCTTGGACGGGCGGACGATCGACCAAAGGAGCGCACCAATCAAAACCAGACCGGACAGCAGGCCTACGACCACTAGTATGCCTTGGGCAATCGTCATGAGCGGTGTCCGAACACCTGCGCCTCCTGATGCGCATTGTCGGTCGCTTCGAATTCAAGCGTGGAATGCTCGATTGAGAAACGTTCATGCAGCACCGATTTGACGTTTTCTTTAATTTTGTCGGCCTCACCCATCCGGTCGCGTTCGACAACAATATGGCAGTCCAATGCCGCAGCGTTCTCCTGCATTTGCCACAGGTGGACATGATGCACGTCCACAACGCCATCGACAATCTGGATCGCTCTGACCACGTCATTTCCATCAATATCTGGTGGGCTCCCAAGCATCAGGGTTCGAATTGGGGCCCCTATTTCGGTGAAGGACAGATACAGGATGTAGAGCGCGATGCCGATGGTGATGGCCGGATCCACCCAACGCATATCATAAAGTATAATGAGCGTCCCGCCGACTATGACGGCCACTGAAGCCAACGCGTCCGAAAGGTTGTGGAGAAACAGCGCGCGGATGTTCACGCTCCCCTTCTGCATCGAATAGGTCAGCATTGCGGTCAGCGTGTCGACCACAAGCGCAATTCCACCGAGAATGACGACGGTCCACCCCATGACTTCGGGTGGATCAATCATGCGCATGCCACCTTCGTAGATCAGGTAGAAGCCGATCACGATCAGGGTGGTGTAGTTGATCAGGGCAGCGACGATTTCGACCCGGCCATAGCCGAAAGTCATGCGCTCATCGGCCGGGCGGCGCGCGATCTTGCGCGCGGCGAAGGCAATGACAAGCGAGGCCATATCGGAAAAGTTGTGCAGCGCATCGGCGATAAGTGCTAGACTGCCCGACAATATGCCCCCGACGATTTGCGCAACAGTAAGTAGCCCATTCGCCCAGATCGCGATCGCAACCCGTCGATCCCCAGAATTCGGATCGATATGCGCGTGCCCGTGATCATGCGGCATTGGCAGGCTCCTCATGCGCGTGTGTCGCGCGTCGGTCAGTCTTCAGGCGGCCGCTGCGGAAACCACGTACGCGCGCATTCATCCAGTGGCGTATTATATGACGGTAAAGGGCACCACGCAGCCTTCCAAAGGATTGCTTATGGGACAAATAGAAGGCGTCGGGCGTATCGTACACGCCGAAATCTTGCACGATGCCGGTTTTCTGAATGTAGGTATCTTCTCCGTTCCAGGCGACGGGAGGCGCGCCAAGGCAATCCGTGCCCGCGCCATAACCGCAGACACTGTCCGTGTCCGAGAACGATCTTTGCAGGACTTCGAGGAAAGCGTCATCCAGGATGAAGCCTTCAAGGTTGATCCAGGCCCCTTGAAATTCGATCTCTACCCACGAGTGGAGGATTTCCTCTGGAGCAAGCGGATACACCAACTCTGGGACAACACCGCGCTGCAAGCCTTTGTGGATCGTAAACCCATGCAACCGGCAACGAACGCCAACACCACGCAGCAGCGCCATTAAGAGCGTGCCTTTGGTATTGCACTGCCCGTAGCCGTCGGAAAGTACCTCGGATGCGGGGATGTCGTCAGCTCGATTGTATCCGAACGCGATTTCATTTCGAACGAAATCATAGGCAGCTCCGATCCGATCGTATTCGGATAAGTCGCGCCAGCTGCGGCTCTCTATTAGATGCGCAATAGGCGCGGCATTAAAATCCAGTAGTTTGGTGGGTGCAAGTAGGGGGTTGGTCATCTGCAACGGAGTTACTCCTCGAATCGTCTTGGAACAGACTAATCTCTATAGTTACTGTAGCTTCAACCCATTCTTTTGAGAAACGATCTCTCGCAACTACTTGTCCGTGCGAACTGCTTTGTGGTGTTCACCGTGTGCGTCGCGTAGGATATTGACGCCGCCCCAGGCCGCGATCCCGGCGATCATCACACCGACGATAAGGTCGGGCCAGTTCGTTCCCAGCCAGGCAACGAGGCCACCTGCGACTACGATTCCGAGGTTTGCCGCAAAGTCGTTCCAGCTGAAAGTATTGGCCGCGCGGATGTTGACGTCCGGATCTTTGAGCCGAGCGAGCAACCAGACACAAACTGAGTTGATGGCCGCCGCGCTCAGCGCCATGACGATCATAACGGTGCCAAGGGGATCCGACCCACCGACATAGCGGCTCAAAGCATCATAAAGGATCCCGAGGGCGAACACGATCAGCAAGCAGCCCGAGACATTCGCCGCAACACGTTGCCATTTCGCAGACCGCGACAATGCAAACAGACTGATTGCGTAGACCAAGCTGTCTGAAAGGTTGTCGAGCCCGTTTGCGATCAGGGCACTGGAATCCCCGAAGGCCCCGGTCGCAAAAAAGGCCATGGCAAGACCCACGTTTAGACCGAGAACAATCCAAAGGGTGCGTCTTTCGCTTGCTCCTTTTCCTGCAGTCATACTTCCCATTCCGCTTGGTCGACTATGATCCTTCAACCTCTCGGGCAGATCAGAGTTCCGGATTGATTAATAATGGTCAGTTCCATTTACGACCGCCGGGAGCTGTCAGTCAGGCGTCTCAACCAAAGTAGAGTATAGCCCTTTTTATGGGGCGATGAGATCGCGATTTGAGACGGTTTCAAGTTCAAACCATAAAGTTCAATTGGTTCGTGGCGCGGCCAGTATTATAGCTGCGCCGAGCAAGCAAACGGCTGTGCCAAGCGCATCCCACCTGTCCGGTCTGTGACCCTCTGCAAGCCACATCCACAGTACCGAAGCTGCAATGTAGACTCCGCCATAGGCGGCAAAGGCGCGGCCCGCAGCAACCGTTTCGACTTGCGCCAGAAGCCACCCGAATACCACCAAGGCTACAATACCGGGTACGAGCCAAGCCGCGGATGCGCCGAGGCGCCACCAGCTCCAGATCGCGAAGCACCCGGCGATCTCGGCCAAGGCCGCAAGCGGGTATGCAAGCGCGGCAGGCATCTCAGGCGCCGATCTCGTCATGTTCGGTCAAACATTCGGAATGATCCCGCAACACCTCAAGCACCTTGCAATCGGCGGTACGTCCACCGCTGCATTCGTGAACCATGCGTTTCAGTTCGGTGCGCAGCGCCTTCAGACGGGCCATGCGCTGCTCCACCTGCTTTAGCTGGCGACGCGCAATCGCGTCG
>JASBTX010000008.1 GCA_030148225.1 Paracoccaceae bacterium | reverse complement strand
AATGTTAATCTTCGACAAATTGGAGTGCGTTTAGCTTCCAGACCATGTCCGTAGAAATTGGGATTTGAACCTTCAGTTCAGATAGGCAAAATCAATGGGCTAGATGGCAGAGAGCGTTGGATCCCAGACCCGCTCCCTCCGGCACGATCTCGACGCGGTGATCGGCTCGGTCGTGCCGGGCTCGGCGCGGATCGAGAACGGACAGGGCATCGCCCGCATCCGGCTCTCCGAGCGCGACGCGGTGGGCGACATCTGGCGCGACATCGAGGCCGGGCACATCCGCGCGGTCTCCATCGGCTACCAGGTCCATCGCTTCGAGATCTCGAAGCCCGACGGCCAGCGCGAGCTCTGGCGGGCGGTGGACTGGACCCCGTTCGAGATCTCCGCCGTGCCGGTGGGCGCCGACCCCGCCGCCGGCTTCCGCGCCAAGGGCGAACATCACGACTGCGTCCTCCACCGCCGGGACGCCCCCACAGAGCAAGGAGCATCCCCGATGACGGACAAGACCCAGACCGCGGCCGAGGAGGCCGAGCAGAGCAACACCACGGCAGTGCCCGAGGAGACCCAGATGACCGACGAAACGACCGGCGCTGCCGAGACGCAGACCCGCGCCGCCGACAAGAAGCCGACGGCGACCAAGCCCGCGCCCGACCCGGCGCCGGAGGACCGCGCCCGCAGCGTCGACACCGACGCGCTGGTCACCGAGGCCCGCGCACAGGAGCGCCAGCGCGTCTCCACGATCCACGGCCTCGCCGACAAGCTCCAGCTCGAGCGCGGCTTCCGGTCGGCGCCATCGACGAGATCATGTGCTGGACGAAGGCATATCCTGCCTGAAGTTCCGCGACAACGAGGTGCGGCTGCAGCTGCAGCTGCACGCGCTGGCCTGGCCTACAATCTGGCGACCTTCTTGCGCTGTATAGAACTGCCCGAGGAAATGGCCCAATGGTCGCTGACCAGCTTGCAACTCAAGCTGATCAAGATCGGGGCGCGTGTCGTGTGCTACGCCCGCGTGATTACCTTCCAGTTGGCCGAGGTGGCCGTCACCGGCCCGATGGTCCGCGCCATCCTCGCCGCGATCCGCCGCCTTCGAGCGCCACCGCTATGCGCATGACTGCAATCCACGCCCAAGCTGAACGAAAGCGGCAAGATAAGTCCATCCGCTGCGCTGAAAAACATCGCCGTCGGGCCAGACCAAGGTAGCTTCGCATTCTGATCCACCCTGTTCCAGCTGCCCGCCCGGCCCCAGAGGACCCGCAGGGGGGAAAACACTTGTCCAGCCCGTCGATCCAGGCGATCTTAACGCCAGCCGTAACGCCACTTGGGGAATGTCGGCTCATTACCATGACTACGCACCTCTACCTTCGGAGCGTTCTCGTGAATTTTTCGGGTTAATCGCCCTCCCGGATGTCATCACGTCAATCGAAACAAGAGATTGGGCAAAAACAGCGCAATGACTGGCGCCCCTATTAGGAAACGGTACAATTTGACGCGTTGCAAAACTGCCCGCAGACTTTGGTTCACGGTCGAGCGTTCGTTGAAATGGCAATGTCAACCCGGCAGCATGGGCAGGTGTGGGAGATGGCGGCGGGCACAGTTTGATGACACATAGACGCTTTTTAGAAACACAACCTTGGCAACTCGACTATCTGTTCAATCTTGGGTTCCAGAGCTGGATTGTGCATGTTGCCGTGGTAATGCTGACCACAGCACTCTTGATCAACGCGCTCCCAGAGAGCACCTGGCCTTTCTGGTGGAGCGGCATAATGGTGCTCTTGTCGCTGTTCCTTGCGGCGCTCTGTCGCCATCAGTCGCGGCGAAGTTTCGAAGTTGGGCATGCAAGCCGTCACGTTGGATGGATTCACACCGGTCTCACTACCATGGTTGGGCTGGTATGGGGTGGCGGGGCGATCGGAGCAGGTGAAGCCAGCTTTCCGGTTTTGACTCTGTTTTCGCTCGCGCTCGGGGGTACCGCGCTTGGGGCCGTCTCGTCGCAACACGCCGCTCCTCGCTCCTGTTTTGCATCAATATGGACCTCGACACCGCTCCTTGCTTTGGCCCATGTGCAGCACAACCCACGCCTCGAAGGCTTGCTAGTAGCATTGATGATGCTGCTCTTCGCGATGGCTCTGACCATCTTGTGCGTCCGCATGTTCCGTTTCCTGATGACCAACCAGCAGCTCACCTGGTCGCTCGAGGAAAAGATTGCCGAGCTCATGGTGGTTGCTGGAGAACTCGACAAGGCTCGACAAGCAGCGGAAGACGCCAATCGCGCCAAGTCTTCATTCCTCGCGCAGGCTAGTCATGATTTGCGCCAGCCAATCCATGCCATTGGGCTCTTTACGGCCTCGATGAAGGAAACCCGTCTCGACGACGATCAGCGCGACATGGTGGCTTCCATCGAAACATCAGTGGAGTCGGTTACCCATTTGTTTGGTTCGCTGCTTGATATTTCCCGGCTGGAGGCCGGGGGCGTGACCCCCCGTGCCGCGCCTTCCGATCTCGGGGCGCTCATCGCACGACTCGTAGATCATAACACGGACGCGGCGCGACGCCGGGGTTGCAAGCTCCGAGCCGTGGGTACAGCCGCTTGGGTAGACACCGACGTGGGTCTTTTGGCAGCCATGGCGCAGAACATTTTGAGCAATGCGTTCAAGTATGCGCCAGGCAGCCGAGTTTTGATCGGGCCGCGACAGTCCGGTGGTCGGTTGGGCTTGCAGATTTGTGACACTGGACCCGGCATCGATCCGTCGCAGGCTGGGGCGGTGTTCGAAGAATACTACCGCCTCAATATGTCGAGTGCGCCCGAAGTCGAAGGGATGGGCCTCGGGCTCGCCATCGTAAGGCGTCTGGGCGATCTGCTCAACTTGGATGTGTTCCTGTCGTCGGTCCCAGGCAAGGGCACCAGCGTGACGATCTTAGGCCTTGAAAAGGTTGATCCGGCTGAGGCCGAGCGTATTTCACCGGCACGGTCGCATCCGCTGTCGGGACGGCGCATTTGCCTGATCGACAGTGATCCGGATATCCGGGCCGCCACCGTCCGGCTTCTGGATTGGTGGGGATGTCTCGTGGAAGTGCATGATGCCCCGCCGTCGCAGGTAAAGGCATGCGACATCATTCTCACTGACATTCCGGCAGATAGCGAGATAAACGCACGTGAGTTCATCCGTATCCTGCGCGACCAGGCAGGGTGGGACATCCCCGTTGCCATTCTGACCGGTCATTCGGTCGCTGAAATTGGGACTGGGAAGGACATGCTTGACGCGATTGTCCTACTCAAGCCAGTCAGTCCCGCCAAACTGCGCGCAACACTGACAAGCCTTTTTTTAACGCGCAAAAGTCATGACAGGGCCTAGTCAAGCCGAGGGCGCAACCAGCCACACTCAAGATCCAGAATTGGGTTATTCGGGGGCTCCGACGTCAAAAACCCATTTCGCGCGCCGCCGCTGCGGCGGCCGAGCGGGTTGTCACGTCGAGCAGTTTCAGTATGGTAGATACATGTACCCTGACCGTGAATGGCGAAATGTCGAGCTCAAGCGCGATTTCCTTGTTGGTCCTGCCCTGCACAATATGGCTTAGAACCTCGCGTTGACGGGGTGAAAGCCGATCTGCCGCGTCCACGTGCTCAACGTCCGCTTGAACCGTATCGCCGGGCCCGAGCACGACCGGTTCTCCTCTGAGCACGGCGGCAACTGCATCACCAATGCGAGCTGGGGTTATCGCCTTCGATACGAAACCATCGGCCCCGTTTGCTAATACCTGCTCGATGGTCTCTGAGTTATCGCTCATCGACACGACGAGAATGGAAGAGGTCGGGAAACGACACCGCAGGTCGAGAATAGAAGATGTCAGCTCAAAACCAGGGAATCGCAGGTCGAGTACGAAAAGGTCCGGGGCCTTCTCGGTCGCGATTGCATTGACCTGCTCGAACTGGTCCGCCTCTATTATTTCTGCTTGCGGCATTGCACGCCGCACGAGGCGGCGCATACCATCCCGAAAGATGGGGTGATCGTCAGCGATGATGATCCTTTTGGTGTTCATAATGCCGAGTGGCCCCGAGCTGCCTGGTAAGGAACGTCTGATTTTCTGAGTCCGACATTCGCTAGAGTTCCGAGTCCGACATTTCCTACCGATTTCCCCTGATTTGGTCGAGCGCATCGAGCGCGCGGCGCTCCCGAGTGAGAATGTCCTCGGCGGTCTTGCTCCAGACGAAGGGCTTCGGCTTGGCGTTGTGCAGCAGCAGATAGTCGTAGATCGCGTCCTCGAGGTCGTCGACGCTGGTGTAGCTGCCGCGACGGATGCGCTTTGTGGTGATCTCGGCGAAGAAGCGCTCCACAAGGTTCAGCCAGGACGCGCTGGTGGGCGTGAAGTGCAGGGGATGCTTTTCCAGCCAGGCCTGCACCTCAGGCGTCTTGTGGGTGGCGTAGTTGTCGAGGACCAAGTGGATATCTCGAGGCTTTTTCACGGCCCGGTCGATGCGGCGCAGGAAACTCAGGAACTCCTTGGCGCGGTGACGCGGCATACATTCTCCGATGACGAGGCCCGACTTGACGTCCAGTGAGGCGAACAGCGTGGTGGTGCCATGGCGCTTGTAGTCGTGGGTCATCGTGGCCGCGCGCCCCTTCTTCAGCGGCAGCCCAGGCTGGGTCCGATCCAGCGCCTGGATCTGGGACTTCTCATCGACGCAAAGTACGACCGCGCGATCCGGCGGATCGAGATAGAGGCCGACGATCTCGGTGACCTTCTCCTCGAACAGCGGGTCGTTCGAGACCTTGAACCCTTTCACGATATGCGGCTTCAGCCCAGCATCAGCCCATATGCGCCCCACGCTCGAGGCCGAGATGCCCACCGTTTCGGCCATCGTGGCGCGGCTCCAATGCGTGGCATTCGGCGGTGTCTCCTGCACGGTCTTCGTGATCACCTTCAACCGGATCTCCCTGGGAAGCGGCGGCACGCGCGAGGGCCGCGTCTTGTCGCGCTTGAGCCCCGGCACGCCTTCATCGAGATACCGCTCCTGCCAGCGCCAGACCGTCGGCTTCGACATGCCCGTCCGCCGCATGATCGCAGCGGTGCCTGCGCCGTCAGCGGTCGCCAGCACGATGTCCGCCCGCCAAGCGAGCTTGCGCGGCGTATTGCGGTCCGTGCGCAGAGCTTCAAGCTCAGCGCGGTCGACGGGGCCA
>JASBTX010000003.1 GCA_030148225.1 Paracoccaceae bacterium | reverse complement strand
GAAGACGAACCCCTTCCTGAAAGAGTTGTTCGGCAACTTCCTCAAGATCGGTGGGCGGGACAAACGAACCGGGCTCGACTTCGACGAACTCGGCATCCGCGATGTCGTCGACGTGCTGAATGACGCCGATATGGAGGCGGTGCTGCGCGACTTCGGCGACCGCAACCCCAAGGAAGACCCGGTCATCCACTTCTACGAGTTGTTCCTGAAGGAATACGACCCGCAGAAGCGGATGCAGCGCGGCGTCTTCTACACTCCGCGCCCCGTGGTGAACTTCATCGTCCGCGGGGTGGACGAAATCCTGCGGACGGAGTTTGGGCTACCGCTGGGTCTCGCCGATACCAGCACCTGGGCGGAGGTCGCGGCGCGCAACGACCGCATCACCATCCCCGCGCATGTGCAGCCCAACGCGCCTTTCGTCCAGATCCTCGATCCGGCCACCGGCACCGGCACCTTTCTGGTCGAGGTGATCGACCTGATCCACAAGCGGATGGAAGGGCACTGGAAGGAGCAGGGCAAGTCGGCGGCCGAAATCAAGGCGGCCTGGAACGAGTATGTTCCGAAGCACCTGCTGCCACGTCTGACGGCCTTCGAGCTGATGATGGCACCTTATACCATCGCGCACATGAAGGTGGGGCTGAAGCTGACGGAGACGGGCTACACCTTCGGGTCGGACGAGCGGGCGCGCATCTTCCTAACCAATGCACTGGAACCAGCGCGCGATCTGGATATGGAGTTTGACTTCATGTCGGAGGCGCTAGCGCATGAGGCAAAAGACGCCAATCACGCAAAAGAAAAGTCTCCGTTCACAGTTGTGATCGGAAACCCACCGTATTCACGAGAATCAAAAAATCTAACAGAAGCCCAAAGGGAACTTGTGCAGCACTTTAAAGGAATTGAGGGCATTCCAGTCGTAAAGCGTGGCCATCTTGAGTTAGAGCGTGCGATCCAAAATGACTACGTCAAGTTCATCGCCCTAATGCAGAGATATATTCTTGGTAATGGCGTGGGGTTGGCGGGTTTGATTACGAGCAACTCATTCCTTAAGGCAAATCTCCTTTCTGGATTGCGTTATCACTGGCAAAAGGAATTTTCCCTCCGGATCATGGATTTGCATGGATACAGTCAGGGCCAGGCGAACGACGCAGCAGGCGATGAGAACGTTTTCGACATTCTGGAGGGAGTTGCAATACACTTTGGAACGCATTTGGAGCCATTGAGGCAGGGCAACGTTTTTGTCAGGAGCATAAGGGGCTCACGTGAGGAAAAGTTCGATCGGTTAATTTCTTCCGATATTACTTCTGGGGAGAAGGCCGATCTTAAAGCTCCGAACTATTACTTCGCACCAAAGATTGTCGATGCTCACGCGGTATACAATGATTGGACCTACCTAGAAGCTGCGCTTCCACTGATAAGGGGGGCAATAGTAACTGCACGGGACAAATTCGTAATTGGATACACTTGAGGGAAAGGCGGAAGCTGCACTTTCTGCCGTGCGCGGACTGCAGCCAGAGCAATTAAAGGGAGCAGTTTCGAGACTAACCTATAGACCGTTTGACTTCCGGTCATTGTTCTATGTTGACGAGTTTCTCGATACCCCGGCGCGTGCTGTGATGGGGTCGATGCTTGGTCCAGATGCGATTGGGTTGAGTTTAGGTAAATCAACCCGAAATCCCAATCCGGAGCACTTCCTTGCCGTAGAAAACCCGGTTGAAGCTAAATGTACTGAGAGCACGAAACAGTGTCATCTCGCTCCGCTTTGGTTGTCACCGTCCGTGGGGGAGTCCTACAGGCGGCCCAATATTGACAGGTCCTGGGCACTTGGTTTCGGGAAAACCATTGGTCTCGCATACGAGGATGGAATCCCCCGCGGGAACCAGCAAAGCTTCGGTCCCGATTTTCAGCGCCCGAAAGCCGAACAACTTGGCCTCCTCGATACACCGTGGGACGGGCGCGGCGATCTCTCCAAGGCCTTCGGCCCCCGTGATCTGTTCGACTACATCTATGCCGTGGTGCACAGCCCTGGCTATCGTAGCCGCTATGCCGAGTTCCTGAAATCCGACTTCCCCCGTATCCCCACGCCTAAGGACCGCGCCAACTTCTCTGACCTCGTGCCGCTAGGCCGCGACCTCGCCGCCCTGCACCTCCTGCGCCCGGACGAGGCTCCGATCCTCGAAAGACCTGAGGTTCGCTTCGCCGGGTCAGGCGAGGCTCGGGTCGAAAAGGGCTTTCCGAAATACGAGAACGGCAAGGTGATGATCAACGGCTCCCGCTGGTTCGAGGACGTGCCAGAAGCCACGTGGAAGTTCCAAGTCGGCGGCTACCGGGTCTGCGAGAAATGGCTGAAGTACCGCGCGGGCAAGGGCGGCAAGAACCCCCACCCCGGCCGCGTCCTGACCGAGGAGGACATCCTTCACTACCGCCGCATCATCGTCGCCCTGACTGAGACCCGCCGCCTGATGGCCAAGATAGACAAGGTGATCGAGAAACACGGCGGCTGGCTAGGCGCGTTCTATCAACCGCCCCCGCCTCCGCCCTCGGTCGAAGAGATCATAGGCGCCGACGAAAGCCGGGAGCTTGAGTTCAAGAGCACGTTCCAATGGGACATGCGGGAAGGAAAACAGAACAAGGCCCTCCAAAAACAGGTCCTGAAGACTCTCGCGGCCTTCATGAATTCGGACGGTGGCACGCTTGTCATCGGCGTGACCGATGACAAGGAGATTATCGGGCTGGAGCACGACCTGAAGCTTGTCCAGAACAGTCTTGATGCGTTCGAGAACAGACTCCTGAGCGTGTTTTCCTCGGCCATCGGCGCTCCATACTCGCTTCACTGCAAGATGCGGTTCGCCGATGCACAGGACGGCAAGAAGGTCTGCGTGATCGACGTCGTCGCGGCAAAAGAGCCGGTCTTCGTCGACTTCCAGGGACAGCACGAGTTCTTCATCCGCCGTGGAAACGCGACTGTCAGCCTGAATGCAAGCGAACAGCACACCTACACGAGACAGAGGTTTTCGATTTGAAATTGAAGATCATGAACGGTTCGCACTGGTTCAATGACTGCCGGAAGCCACCTGGGAATTCCGCATCAACGGCTATCTGGTCTGCGAGAGACGGCTGAAGGACCTTACCGGCAAGACACCCCACCCCGACCGCATCCTGGCCGACGAGGACATCCTGCACTACCTCTGTCTCGTCGCCGCCCTGACTGAGACCCGCCGCCTAATGGCCGAGGATCGACCAGATTGTCGGGAAGCATGACGGTTGGCTTAGCGCATTCAGGGTTGAACGCGAACCGATTGGGCGGTGAAAAGGACATTTCGTTGCTCACACCAGTATGCGGGAAGCGGCTCCAGCAGCCGCGCCAGCGTCACCTCCGGTCCCTGCTTCCCTTCCAAGATGCCCTCGATGATGTCAGGCGCGAGCAGCGTGAGCCGCAGAACGCGGGTCATGTAAGACGACGCGATGCCCTCCCGTTCGGCCAGTTCGGCGATGGTGGCGTATTCGCCCGACTCGAGCATCCGCTTCCATCGGAACGCACGGGCCAGCGCCTTGACCAGCGTGTTGTCAGTCCGCTGCGATTGCGTGGCGCCTTCGGGCATCTGCATCTCCTTCTTCCCGCCGCGCTTCACGATGCGGAACGGGACATGGAGCGTCACAGTCTCCGGGATCGGCGTGCTGCGGTTCATGCGGCTTCACCGATACCGCCGGCCAGCATCTCGCGCGCGAGGCTGCCGAGCCCGTCGACGCGGAGCCGGACGTTCAGCCCGTCCCTGCCTATCTCCACCCGTTCAACCAGCAACGCCACGATGCGCGCTTGTTCGGCCGGGAACAGTTCGTCCCACAACGGATCGAGCTGCTGCAGGGCCGCGAGGGTATCGGCCTCGGTGGTGTCGTCGGCGTGGGTGCGCGCCGCCTTCCATGTCCCCGCCACGATCTCCGGCTGGCGGAACACTGCACGGAGCTGATCAATGACGGCGGCTTCAATCTCGCCCGCTGGGACACGGCCAACAGGACCAGAACCCGCGCCATGCTTCAGTACCGTCTGGCTGACATAGTAACGGTAGAGCTTGCCGCCCTTGCGGGTGTGAGTTGGCGAGAACGCCGCACCATCGGGGCCGTAGAGCAAACCTTTCAGAAGCGCGGGCGTGTCAGCGCGGGTTCAGGCAGCGCGCTTGCGGGGGCTCTCCTTCAAGATGGCATGGACGCGATCCCACGTCTCGCGGTCAATAATCGCTTCATGCTCGCCGGGGTAGCTGTCGCCCTTGCCAGCCGTTCTCCGTCGCGGGCAAACGCCGGGGCGCGGAAGACCCGCGTCACCTCTGGCCGCACGTTGCGCGGATCATCGGCGAGGTCGAGCCGCCCTTCGTCTTCCTCGAAAACGTCGCCCATCATCTCCGCCTCGGCTTCCCCGAAGTCGCCGGAGGACTGGTCGGCATGGGCTACCGCCTTGCGGCAGGCCTCTTCACGGCGGCGGAAGTCGGTGCGCCCCACAAGCGCGAGCGGCTCTTCATCCTTGCCCACCGGGAAGACTGCGAACTGGCCGACCCCGCGCGCCTGCTCCGGGACCCGGTCGAGCGGTGGGAACCGGACGGAGATGCTGCGGCTCTGGCCCACACCGCGGGCGAGCGCCAACGAGAACCGGCAGACGAAACCGACGCCGTCGCAAGAGGCAGGCAAGCACGGGATGAACCTGGCGACCTCGGCTGCGATGTGGCCGACGCCTCAGACCGACAGCTTTCGCAGCCGGGGCGGTGCCCGGAAACAGGAGAAGGGCTTGGACGGGATGGCGCGGGATTGGCCGACGCCGATGGCAACGGACGGAAACAAGCCGAGCGCGGGCAATCGCAAGACTGCCGACCTGACCAGTGCCAGCCGCATGTGGATGACGCCAACGGCGCGCGATCACAAGGTTGGGGCGACGACTTTGGCGAATACGCCCGTGAACGGCCTGCTTGGCCGCCAGGTCCTGGTGACGCCGACGGCTGGGAGCGTTACCTGCGAGCTGCGCCGGACCTTGAACCCGCTGTTCGTCGAGACGCTGATGGGCTGGCCCACCGGGTGGACCGGCTTCGCCTCTGTGGCAACGGCGTGGTCCCACTGGTTGCCGCGCATGCGCTTAGAACTCTCGCGGCTCAATTGCTGGCCGATGGATGAGGCGACGGGATGAAACAGTCACGCCTCATGTCGCTGGTCGAGGCCGTCGCCAATGTTGCCGTCGGCTACGGCGTGGCGGTCGTGACGCAGATCCTGATCTTCCCGATCTTCGGACTGCACACGACACTGGCGCAGAACCTGAAAATTGGTGCGATCTTCACCGTCGTGAGCATCGCCCGATCCTTCGCCTTGCGGCGAGTGTTCGAAGCGATGCGTCGCTAAAGGAAGGCTTGGTTTTGCCGCGCCCGCGCGGCCAGCTTGGGCAGACCCTTTGCGGTGAGATCCAGAACGAACTCTGGCGCTGAATAGGGTGGATTGTTGTAGTGGGTGCGCAGTTGGCGCAGGACGGTCAGCGCTTCGGCCGGGTAAAGATCGAACGTCCGGGACAGAAATTCGTCCGCGTCGATGGCCTCAATGTCGTAAGGCTCCAGCTTGTCGGCCGGGAAATCCACGAGATTGTCCGTCACAATGTGCTGGGCACCGCACTGGATCGCGGCTGCGAGAACATGCCGATCATCCGGGTCGGGAAGATCGAGCGCGCCGACAAGCGGTTCGTGGCCGATCACGAGGGCTTCAGCCACCATCTCGGCGCTGAACAGGCCGCTGCCGTCACCGTCTTGCGGTGCAATGTCGCGCAAGGCGTCTTCGGCCTCGCTGATCCGGTCCAGCAGGGCCTGCTCGGTGGCGCGATACTCGGCCTCGGCGGCGCGTTCCATCGCCTCGATCCGGGTGAGCGGACGCCAATCCACGGCCCGACCACGCAGGTCAGCCAGGGCGGCGCCACCGGCCATTTGCTCAACGGCGTTCAGGAAGAAATCACCATTATTGGCAAAGGCCTGCGGGATCTGCGCGCCGAAGATGCTGCGCTGCTGGATCCAGTTTCGGTCCATTAGCATATCGGCATCGCCCGAGAGCAGCACATTGGCGGCCTCGGTGCTGGCGATGTGGTCGGCCTCCCATTCAGAGCTTTCGGGTTTGCCATCCGGGAAGGCCGATTGCACCGCGCCGCCGAGCCGCGCGATCACCACGGGGGCTGCATCAACGCGCGCGCCACTCGTCAGCAGATCACGCGGATCGCCGAAGCGGTTAGAGGCGTCCGTGGCGCTTGCCAGCACAGCGGCGTCGGACACGGTTGCCAGAGGGGTGAGGGTCGGCCCATCCTCGCCGGTGGTAAAGCTGCCCGCCGTGGTCATGACCATGGCCGATAGCCGAGCAAGCGAAGGGCTGTCGGGGTCGAGCGCGCTGGCATCCAGCCGCAGCCAAGCCGGGTTGCCGACATTCACGTCACGCCCCTGAACGCGCCGGTTCGTGGCGAGCGCGTAGGTCGGGTCGGCAACAGCTTGCGTGGCGTCAAATTCCACACCCCAACCCTCGAATAGCGCGGCAAAGTCCGACGCCGCATCGGGCGCAGGCATGCCTTGCGGGCCCATTTGCGTCTCGGCATGGGGGTCCACGAAGGCCATCAGCGCACCGCCGCCCATCACCCACTGGTCGAGCGCATAGAGCGTCGGCTCGGTCAGGCCTTGCGGATGAACCACCGCGACGACTTCGGTGCCTTCGGGTAAGCTGTTCACATCGCCCGACATGATCTCGACGTCATAAAGCTCGCGCAGCATCGCAAGGCTTTGCTGCTCCGCCCCACCCATCATCGGGTTGCCGGAGAGACCAATCCCATCAAGCAGAGCGACCTTGGGCTTCTCGGGCTGGCCCAACTCGGCCACGAGCCGGGTCAGATCGTATTCCAGCCACGCCTCGCGATCCGGCGAGAAGACCGGGATCGTGGACCGCCCATCGGTGGAGTTCGTTGCAGCAAGCCCGAAGAACATAGGCTCGGGCGCGCCCGCCAGGGCGATACGGTTGATGCCAAAGCCCACGGCGCGGTCTTCTGCGTCCGAGAACGGCTCCGGGTCGATCACTTCCAGCGTGATCTGCCCATCGGCCTGATCGGCGTAGGATTGCAGCATGCCCCGCACGCGGTCCGCATAGCTCGCTAGCTGCGGTGCGGCCTCCGTCAGCCCGTCAGACAGGTAGAGCCGCAGGTGCAGGGGCTCGGAGAGATCCGACAGAAGCGTCTCCGTCCCTTCAGACAGCGTCCAGACTTGCGTTTCCGTGACATCCGCGCGCCATCCATCGAGGGCGCGGGCGGCGAAGATATTGACCGAGACAAACAGCACGGCGCAGAGCGCAATGGAGGTCCCGATCATCTGGCGGCGCGAGAGGCCGCCGATCCAATGTGTGAGTTTTGCAAAACGGTCCATTGTCATTGAGCCTTCTTCAGGTCCACGAGGAACGTGTTGATCATGAGAGCAAGGATGATGAGCGAGCCGAAGAAGATCAGCGTCGGCGCCTCAATCAGTCCTTGGGTGATACGCTGGAAGTGTTCGAGCACCGACAACGCGGCGACGGCTTCCGTCAGCCAGTAAGGTGCCCAACCGCGGATCGCGCCCAGCACAAGCTCAAGCCCGGCCGTGACCAGAAGGAAGGTCACGATGGCGGCCGAGATGAACGCAATCACCTGGTTCTTGGTCAGCGTCGAGATGCAGGCGGCAACGGCCAGAAAGGCCCCAGCCATCAGGAACGTGCCCAGGTATCCAGCTGCGATGACGCCGTTATCAGGACTACCCAGCCAAGTGACCGTGATCCACAGCGGGGTGGTCAGCGCCAGCGCGACGCCGGTAAAGGCCCAGCCTGCAAGGAACTTGCCCAGCACGATGGTCCAGGGCGCAACAGGCATGGTCATCAACAGCTCGATGGTGCCAGAGCGCCGCTCTTCCGCCCAAAGGCGCATGCCGATGGCCGGGAGTAGCACGAGAAAGAGCCACGGCATCCATGTGAAAAAAGCCGCCATATCGGCGCTGCCTCGGGCAAAGAAACCAGAGACAAAGAAGGTCATCGCCCCAGCAAGGGCCAGGAACACAACAAGGAAAATCGCGGCAAGCGGCGTCGCAAAGTAGGCGCGGAACTCACGGCCAAAGACGACGCTCACCGAAGAAAGCGAAGCAGTCATGGTTTCGGTCCTTCGTTTTAGTGAATACGGGTGGTCACATCGCGGAAGACGTCTTCGAGGCGCGGGCGATAGATGCCAACTTCCTCGACGGGCAAGTCTGCCGACCTTAGACGAGTCTCAATGGCGCGCGTGTCTTCTGGCTTGTCATTGTATCGCAGAAGTACCCGCGTGGAGCCATTCATGCGCTCCATCACCTCAAGTTCGGCCCCATCTGCGAGCGGCTTGATCTTTTCGATGACCGACGCCTCCTCGGGTGAGCCGATGCGGATCTGGATGGCGCGTCCGTCGTCTTTGGAGCCGACAAGATCGCGCGGCGTGGCGTCAGCGACGACTTTACCGCTCGCGATGATCACCGCGCGGGAACACACGGCCTCGACCTCTTCAAGGATGTGGGTCGAGACGATGATGGATTTGTTGGGCGCGATTTCCCGAATGAGGTTGCGCATTTCGTGTTTCTGGTTCGGGTCAAGACCATCGGTCGGCTCGTCAAGGATCAGCACGTCCGGATCGTGGATCAGTGCCTGAGCGATGCCGACGCGGCGACGATAGCCCTTTGACAGCGCCTCGATGGGCCGTGACCAGACGTCGGTCAGGCGCACACGTTCGGCCATCTCGGCAAGCCGGTTGGTCAACTCGGCTTTGCGCAGGCCGCGCATCTTGCCGACGAAGCTCAGAAAATCGGCCACGGGCATGTCGCCATAGGCGGGCGCGCCCTCCGGCAGGTAGCCCAGTTTGGCTTTTGCTGAGGTGGGGTCACGCCAGACATCATGGCCGCCGACCTCAGCCGTGCCAGTGTCGGGTTCCAAAAACCCGGTAATCATCTTCATCGTGGTGGATTTACCCGCCCCGTTTGGACCGAGAAACCCGACAACCTCTCCCCGTGCAACAGACAGAGAGACATCATCGACCGCGGTCATGTCCCCGAAGCGCTTTTTCAGCCCTCGGGCTTCAACAAGCGTCGTCATTGGTCTTTGCCTCCAGTTCGGGCCAGCGCGCCCGGAACCGGACACGCCAGCGGCTGAGATTTGACCGAAACTAAGAGGTGCTCCCTGCAACACGGGGCCGCCTCTTTTGGACGGTCACGTGGGGCGGCGCGAGCAGGGCCCGCGTCACCTGATGGTTTGCATGTTTTTACCTAGGTCTGATTTCGCGATGCGAAATCGACCTACATCATGCCGCCCATGTCAGGCATGGCCGGTGCAGCGGCACCTTCCTTGGCGGGCTTGTCCGCCACCATCGCCTCGGTGGTGATCAACAGACCCGCAACGGAAGACGCATCCTCCAGCGCCGTACGCACGACCTTCGCCGGGTCAATCACTCCGAAGGAGAACAGATCGCCGTACTCTTCGGTCTGTGCGTTGAAGCCATAGGAAGTGTCGTCGCTTTCGCGGATCTTGCCCGCGACAACAGCGCCGTCGACGCCTGCATTCTCTGCGATCTGACGCAGCGGCGCTTCCAGCGCGCGGCGCACGATCGCGATGCCTGCGTTCTGGTCGGGGTTCGCACCCGTCAGATCGGCCAGTGCCTTGGCCCCTTGCACAAGCGCCACGCCACCGCCAACAACGATGCCTTCCTGCACCGCGGCGCGCGTCGCGTTGAGCGCGTCGTCGACGCGGTCCTTGCGCTCCTTTACCTCGACTTCGGTCATACCGCCGACACGGATAACGGCCACGCCACCTGCGAGTTTGGCCACACGTTCCTGCAGCTTCTCGCGGTCATAATCAGACGTGGTCTCTTCGATCTGCGTGCGGATTTGGGCAACACGCGCGTCGATTTCTGCCTTGTCACCAGCGCCGTCGATGACGGTGGTTTCGTCCTTGGTGATCGCAACCTTCTTGGCCGTGCCCAGCATGTCGATGGTGACATTCTCGAGCTTCATGCCAAGGTCTTCGGAGATGACCTGGCCACCGGTCAGGATCGCGATGTCCTGTAGCATGGCTTTGCGACGGTCACCGAAGCCAGGAGCCTTCACAGCTGCGATCTTCAGACCGCCGCGCAGCTTGTTGACCACGAGGGTTGCCAGCGCTTCGCCTTCCACATCTTCGGCAATCACCAAAAGCGGCTTGCCCGATTGGATGATGGTCTCAAGCAATGGCACAAGCGGCTGGAGCGAAGACAGCTTTTTCTCGTGGATCAAGATGAACGGATCCTCGAGCTCGCTCGTCATCTTGTCGGGATTGGTGACGAAGTAGGGGCTGAGATAGCCGCGGTCGAACTGCATACCTTCGACAACTTCGGTTTCCGTCTCCAGGCCCTTGTTTTCTTCGACGGTGATAACGCCGTCATTGCCAACTTTTTGCATGGCGTCCGCAATCTGACGCCCAATCTCGGCCTCGCCATTGGCGGAAATGGTGCCGACCTGCGCGACCTCATCGCTGTCCTTCACATCACGGGAAGCCGCTTTGATCGCTTCGACGACCTTCGATGTGGCCAGATCAATCCCGCGCTTGAGGTCCATAGGGTTCATGCCGGCGGATACGGCTTTCATGCCCTCGGTGACGATGGCTTGGGCCAGGACTGTGGCGGTCGTGGTGCCGTCACCAGCTTCATCATTGGTGCGGCTGGCCACTTCCTTGACCATCTGCGCACCCATGTTTTCGAACTTGTCCTCCAGCTCGATTTCCTTGGCGACCGATACACCGTCTTTGGTGATGCGCGGTGCGCCAAAGCTCTTGTCGATCACCACGTTCCGGCCTTTGGGGCCAAGCGTCACCTTCACGGCATCGGCCAGCGTGTTCACGCCCTTGATCATTTTCGAGCGGGCGTCGATATCAAATTTCACGTCTTTCGCAGACATCTCATTTGCTCCTTTCTCTGTCTACGTTTGGAATTAGGCGGCTTTGGCCAATTCAGCGTCCTCGATAATCCCGAGGATGTCGCTCTCTTTCATGATGAGCAGGTCCTCACCATCAAGGGTGATTTCGGTCCCGGACCATTTACCGAAAAGAATACGATCGCCTGCCTTGACCGCCATGGCGATGTGATTGCCGGCGTCGTCCCGCGCGCCGGGGCCAACAGAAATCACTTCGCCTTCGCTGGGCTTTTCTTTCGCGGTGTCGGGAATGATCAGCCCACCAGCGGTCTTCTCGTCGCTCTCGATGCGACGCACAACAACACGATCATGCAGGGGTGTAAAAGCCATGTGAAACGCTCCTCCGTTCAAGTGTCACTGCTGTTGGCACTCACGTCGACGGAGTGCCAACGCCATTTAGATCGGCGCGCCAGTTTTGGATTTCAATAGGCTGCGTGAAATTTTGTCTGACTTAAAAACAACGACTTACGACGTGTTATGTTTACGAACACTCAAGAAGCTCCGAGAGCTTAGTTCGAAACTGGACATAGCTTTGGGCTCAAAAGTAGCGCGCAAAAACTCTTGCCGTACGGCCCTTGTTTTTGAAAACTGGTCTCATCGAAACGGATTTGGAGATCACATGAGACCATCTGAAACGGAACTGATGTTGGCGGGATACGGGCTGACGACTGCAGAGTTTTTCTATCGGATGCCGGACTTTCAAAGCGTTCTTAATACGTTCACCTGGCAGGACTACGATATCGCGCCCGACCATCCGCGCTTGTTCGAATTCATCGAGTATTGGCAGGCGGAAATCGACGGCCCTCTGCATTCCGTGAAGTTCGTGCACCGCAAACAGATTTCACCGGGTGAATGGCAAAACGTGAAAGGTGAGTTCAAACTCCACTAAGGTCGTGTCAGCTATTACGGCGCGGCAAGGCGTAGGGTGACCTCCCGGGTTTCCCCGTCTTGCCAGACCAACAGGGTGACCTCGTCTCCCGCTTCATAATCATCGAGCGCTGCGCTCAGGTCATCCCCGGATACTATCCGACGTGTGTTTACCTGCTGAATGACATCGGCAGGTAGAAGACCGCCATTGCGACCACGTTGCGCCGCCCTCAGGCCCGCCGCTTCGGCGGGGCCACCAGGCTCGACAGACAAGATAACGACGCCCTCAATCCCATTCTGACGCGCCAATTGATTGATGCGCGGATCAAAGCGTATGCCAAGGACGGGTGGGCGATACACACCGTTTGCAATCAACTGAGGCACGACGCGCTTGACGAGGTCGACGGGCACAGCAAACCCGATGCCGGAGCTTGCGCCTGACGGGCTGAAGATCGACGTGTTCACCCCGATCAGCCGGCCGGAACTGTCCAGAAGCGGGCCGCCAGAATTACCTGGATTGATCGCGGCGTCGGTTTGGATCAGCCCCTCAATCACGCCGTTCCCGATGGGAATTTCGCGCTCCAGCGCAGAAACGATGCCGGTTGTCAGCGTCCAATCCAATCCGAACGGATTGCCGATCGCCAACACGCTTTGCCCAACGCGCAGGTCGCCGCTGTTGCCGTTCTCCAAGGGCTCCGCCGCAGTGCCATCCAGGTCCACCTGGAGCACGGCAAGATCGTATTGCGGTGCCGCGCCCACAAGGCGTGCAGGCAAGACCCGTCCATCAGCCATATGAATGTCCGCGCGGACAGCGCGCTGGATCACATGCGCATTCGTGACAATATGGCCATCATCTCCCCAGAAGAACCCGGACCCCGAGCCGCTTGGCACGATTTCCGCCCGTCGCAGCCAGGGATCAACGCGCCGTTGTCCGGTCGTAATGGACACGACAGAGGACCGCGAGGTTTCAAAAAGGGAGATCAGGCGCTCTTCAGGCGCTGTTAGCTCCTGCGCCAGCGCTGGAACCGCCAAAGACAGAACCAGCGCCATTTTCAACACCAATCGCAACATCGACCGGCACCCCGTCACACTTCAAAAGCGCGGGACATGACGCTGCCGAGCCTGCGGGCAAAAGCAGCTGCGTCGGTGGGTGTTTCTCCTTCGACAATGCGCGCCTGATCGAGCAGCAAATGTGCCGCGTCCTTCAACAGATCGTCGCCGTCCGCGCGTTCCGCCAGTTTTGTGATGATCGCGTGGCTCGGGTTCAGCTCCAGCACACGCGGCATGCCAGTTTGCAGCTGGCCATGCCGTTTGAGCAAACGCTCCAGGTTCACGTCCATGTCACCCTCATCGGCGATCAGGCAAACCGGGCTGTCCGTGAGGCGTTTGGAAGGCCGCACGTCTTTGACCAGTTCGCCAAGTTCCGCCTTGATTGCAGCAATCAGCTTGGACAGATCTGCTTCCTCGGCTTTGTCTTCGTCGGGCTTTTCCTCAGCCTCAATCGCATCCAGATCCGCTGCACCTCGGGTGATGGATTTGAGCGGCTTTCCGTCAAATTCCGTGATGTGCTGGAGCCAGAATTCGTCCACGTGATCCGACAGCAGCAGCACTTCGACGCCCTTGGCCTTGAAGCCTTCGAGATGCGGCGATTGCGCCAGTTTGGCCGCGTCATCGCCCGCAATGTAGAAGATCGCCTCCTGGCCCTCTTTCATGCGTTCCACATAACCCGCGAGGCTCGTCAATCCGTCCTCTCCGGTGGAGGCAAAACGGCAGACCTCAAGGATCCGGTCACGCAAAGATGGATCTTCGACGAGCCCCTCTTTTAGCACCGCGCCGAAATTCCCCCAGAATTTCGAATAGTCCTCCGGCGCTTTGGCGGCCTTTTTCTTGAGCTCGCTCAGCACCTTCTTGGTCACCTGAGTTTTGATCTTCGCTAGCTTCGGGTCGGTCTGAAGCATCTCGCGACTGACGTTTAGCGACAGATCCTGACTGTCGACCACCCCGCGCAGGAACCGCAGATAGGCCGGGATCAGATCTTTGGTTGTCTCGGAGATGAACACCCGGTTCACGTAGAGCTTCACATGGCTCTTCCGTTCGGCATCAAAGAGATCAAAGGGCTGAACCGAGGGCACGAACAAGAGGCTCGTGTGATTTAGCGTGCCTTCGACCTTGTTGTGCATGACGTGCCACGGCGTGTCGAAGGCATGCGACGTATGCTTGTAAAATTCGGTGTACTGCTCTTCGGAAATGTCTTTGGCCGGGCGGGTCCAGAGGGCTTCGGCCGCGTTCAACGTGTCATCGCCCAGCTTTACCGGGAAGCTGATATGCTCGGAATAGGTCTTGATGATGTGGCGGATGCGCGCCTCTTCCGCGAACTCCTTGGCGTCTTTCTTAAGGTGCAGCGTGACGGTTGTGCCGGCCGCCTCGCGCGTGGCCGGTTCAATCGTGAACCCGCCTTTGCCGTCCGAGGACCAAAGCCAGGCGTCGGTTTTACCGGCTTTGCGGGTCAGAACGTCAACTTGGCTAGCGACCATGAAGGCCGAGTAGAACCCAACGCCGAATTGGCCGATCAAGCCGGGTGTGTCTTTCTCCTCGGCCTTCAGCGCCTCGATAAATGCGCCTGTCCCGGATTTTGCGATGGTGCCAAGGGTGTCGAGCAAATCGGCATGGTTCATCCCGATGCCATTGTCCGAAATCGACAGTGTCTTTTTGTCAACGCCAAGGGTGATCGCGAACCCTTCTGGAGGTGCGAGGCTCGCGTCGGTCAAAGCAGCGTAGCGGAGCTTGTCGCAAGCGTCTGACGCGTTCGAGACCAGCTCCCGCAGAAACACTTCGCGGTTCGAATAAAGCGAGCTCGCGACAATCTCCAGAAGCTGGCCGACTTCCGTTTGGAAGGAAAAAGTTTCTTTCTCAAGAACTTCGGTCATCTTTGCACCTCCAATTTGTCACGCGGCCATGATTTAGGATCCGTATGCACCGCTTTCAATATTTCCCGATTAGCCCCAGGGGCCTGAGCTGGGCTGCCTTGCGGGTTTACGTCCGCTGGACGCACCATTCAGTTTGCGAAGCTCTGCAATCCGTTTCTCAATGGGTGGATGGGTTGCGAACAGGCTATCGACAGCCTGCATGTGCAACGGATTGACGATGAACATATGCGCCGTGCCCGGGTTTCGTTCGGCGGCGATGTTGTCGATCCGGCCCGAGAGCACCCCTAATCTGTTCAGCGCGGATGCCAGCCAATCCGGATTTCCGCAGATCGCGGCCCCCTCGGCATCCGCTTCGTATTCGCGCACCCGGCTTACGGCCATTTGCACCATGGCCGCCGCCATAGGCGCCAGGATCATCATCGCAATTGTGCCAAGCATACCGAGAGGGCGATCTCGTCCGCCCCCGAAGAAAATGGCAAAGTTGGCGAGCATCGATACGGCTCCTGCCAAAGTGGCCGTGATCGTCATGGTGAGCGTGTCACGGTTCTTGATGTGCGCAAGTTCATGCGCGACCACGCCTGCAACCTCCTCACGGGCCATATTGCGCAGAAGACCGCGGGTGACGGCGACGGCGGCGTTTTCGGGGTTGCGGCCCGTGGCGAAGGCATTGGGTTGTTCGGTTTCTATTATGTAGAGCGCGGGCATTGGCATCCCCGCCCGCCGCGCCATGCTTGCCGTCATCTCCCACAGTTCTGGTGCCGATCTTTGATCCACAGGCCGTGCACCATGCGTCCGCAGAACGGCCTTGTCGGAATTCCAGTAGGCAAAGAAGTTCATGCCGAATGCGATCGCCAGCGCAATGAAAAGACCGGCTTCGCCAGCCAGCATAAGGCCAACGACGCCCACAAAGGCGGTCATCGCCGCCATCAAAGCAAATGTGCGTATCATTCAAAGCCATCCTTTCCTCGTATCGAACAAAAATATGGGTAGGAGGCCCGCCTGTCTCAACGTGCGGGAACACGCTCTGTCAAAAGACTACGGCTAGTTGGTTCGAATGAGTGGATGCAAATTAAAGTTCTCAGACTCCCAAAGAAAAACAACCTATCATCAACAGCTTCGGCCTTTGCAGCTTGCGGTACCTGTATTGGATTACTTGGAGAAGGTTCGATTCCGGTCCCGTCCCCACCGCCATCACCGCCCCCGGCTTCTTGCTGTCGATTGAAGCATTCAACCGGCGCAGGTCCCCGATCAGCATGCGCGATCGGCAATGCGCGCGGCATGCCTCATGTCGGGGCGCTGATGGCGCCGAACTGGGCCTGCAACAAATGGGCAACCTCCAGCAGGCGTGCGCGGGGCAATGCGCCGGTCAGGGCATAGGCAAAATCGGTATCGCTCCAGTAAAAGGCCTGTTCGGTGGCTGTTTTGGCAAACCGGAATTGCGGATCACCATCACTGCCGCGCCGCAGATACAGCGTAAGCCGCTGACCGCTATCCGTCTCGTACATCAGTTGCGCTGCCGGTTCCTCTGGCGAAGGCAGCAACCGGCCACCGATCAGCGACAAACCGGCCACGCGCAGGTCCGGCACAATGAACTCGCGCCCCAGCCGGTTTGTCAGCCATGTCGCCAGATGACCCTTGTCATCGGCACCGACCTCAACCGGATGCGCGACCTCAACAACAAATGTCCTGTGTGCGGCAAAGGCCTCTGCCACGATGTCACCCTGCACGGTCGGCATCTGCAGGGCCGGGTAGAGGTACCATCCCGCCGCGCCGCCGACAAACAACGCAGCCGCAACCGATGCGGCCCAGGCCAAGGGCGGCAGGCTGCGCTGCCTGTCCCGGGGATGCATGGCCGGTGCCTCGGCGACCAATCCCTGAAAGGCGCGGCGCAGATCCCGTGCCTGCGCCTGATCCACGGCAACCTGTCTGGCAAGATCGGGTGACTGCGCCAGATATTCTTCAATCACAACGCGGCGTTCGGGCGGCAAAGCATCGTCGACATAGGCTGTCAGGTCTTCCGCGCTGGGTTTTTCCGGCCTGCGTGTCATTTCACACTCCTCAATCTCTGGCCCGTCCGGTCGTGCATTTCGCGAAGCTTCTGCCGGGCACGGCTGATCCGGCTCATGATCGTGCCCTCCGCCACGCCCAGCATGCGGGCTGCCTCGCGGTAGGTGAAACCTTCGACCGCGACCAGAACCAGCGCGACACGCTGTTCTTCGGGCAGGGTCAGCACCCGCGCCAAAAGGGCGTTCAGTTCGGCATGATCCTCTTGCGATGCAGGCAGTTCCGGCGGGTTGGCAAGGCTGTCAAGCGGCTCTTCCCGGCTGCGCCGGGCGCGCCGCCAGCCATCGATATGCAAATTGCGCATCATCGAAAACAACCATGCCCGCAGCGGCACACCACTGCGCCGCAGCGTCCATTTGTTCAGGGCCCGCTCCATGCAATCCTGCACGAGGTCTACGGCAAAGTCCACGTCGCGCGTCAGCGCAATCGCGAACCGTTTCATCGCGTCAGCCTCGCGGGCAAGGGCGTCTCTGCTGGGCATTTGGCCTCCGGATGCACTCGTCAATATGATGACGCCGCCGAAGGTCAAACCCTTCCATCAAAACCGCCCTTCCCTGATCACGCATTCGTGAGCAAACGTGCGGAATAAATGAATCTCTCGCATCGTGATCGGATTGTGTTCCGCAATCAGCGGAATGTTTCACAATCTGAAGGAGACCGATGATGAAGACGACCTTGAAAATCGCAGGTACCATATTCGCAATGTCGATGACCGCAGGGGCGGCACTGGCGGATTCTGACACAAGCAACGCACTAGAGGCTGATGCACAGGCGCTGGGCCACTCTGTCGTGATCAGATCCGTATCAATCGCCAGCGACGGTTGGCTCGTCGTGCATGCGATACGCGACGGCAAGCCGGTGGCACCGTCATCGATCGGGCATACTTTCGTCAAGGCAGGGACCAATCAGGATGTCTATGTCGCGCTGACCGCAGATCCTCGGGGCGACAAAGTGCTGGCCATGCTCCACCATGACGACGGTACGGCAGGTGTGTACGAATTCGGCGCCGGTGGTGTCGTCAACGACAAACCGGTGATCGTCGATGGCAAGCCGGTGGTGATGGCGGTCAGCATCTCGCGGTAATTACCCGTCTCCACCCGATCGCTTGCCCCCCGGGAGGAACTTAATCCTTCCGCCCGGGGGACCTGTCACACCGCGGTGTCCGGCGCGCTCGTCTCTGCGCGGGACATCGTCCTGTGACCGCCCATCGAACCTGAAGAACCGTTGATTCCGATCATCCGTTTTGACCATTGCGTCGGTGACGGGCATATGCCCGGTCTGTTTCGGCGCTTTCATACGCCCACGACCGGAAAGCCTGCACCTTGTCGAGGTTCCATTTATCCGCCTCGCCAAGCAGGCAAATACCCCCAAGCGGGGACGTGCAGATCATGTCCGGAAAGGGCGCGACCAAAGTGCCCGACTCGAGTTCCTCGCGGCACAGGACCAGATCAGCCATCACCACGCCGATGCCCATGACGGCGGCCTTGGTCGCAATGTCGATATTGGGAAAATCCTGACCGGTCGCCTGATCGACACCCTCGACCCCGAAAGCGCCACACCAGTCCCGCCAATCGGTGCGGGCCTTCGATTCGTGCAGCAATTCGCAGCCCGCGAGTTGCCCTGGTGACGCAAGTGCATGCGCCCTGAGATAAGCCGGGGCACAAGCCGGGGTCAGAAGGACCGGAAAGAGTGTCTGCGTCTGCACCGATTTCGACCGGTTTGGCCAGTTGGCTACCGAAAACCCGACATCAGCCTCGGCCGGGTCGAAGCCACCATCAGCATGGAAGTCGGTCGATAGCCGCAGGCGCAGCGCGGGGTGGCGTTTGCGGAAATCATCCAGTCGCGGCAGCAGCCACCTTATCGATGTGCCCGGCGGGCAAATGACGCGAAGTTCTGCTGCATCCGAGGAAATGCTCTCTATTTCGCGCAAAATCCGGTCAAACGCGTCCGTGATCACTGGCAGCAGCCGGGCACCAGCAGCGGTCAGGCGCACACCCTGCGCCTTTCTCGCGAAAAGCAGAACGCCCAGGTGCGCCTCCAGATGCTTCACGTGCCGGCTTATGGCGCCCCGCGTCACATGAAGCTCTTCGCTCGCGCCGACAAATCCGCCGTGTCGGGCTGCGGCCTCGAACGCCCTCAACGCGTTGAGCGGTGGAAGTCTGGACATGATATAGACTCACTTTTTTTAATCCTCAGGATGCAAAATCTTGGTTTGCGGCCCAGTGTTATCAAAGATTATCAAAGAATTGCCTTATACAGGAGGAAAAAAACAATGCCTACTGGCGATGACCTATACCAAAAGGGAAAGACCCGGATCAGGGTCGTTGCTGCGCGCATTGTTACCGCAATTCGTTGCGTGATCAGGAAAGAGCCCCGGGACCGGCTTGGTGAAGATCTTGCGCGCATATCGTCGGGCGCGCCGCATCTTTTGCGCGATATCGGCTTCGTCCGCGATCCAAGGCTATCGTCGCCGATAGTGGCAATCTGGTGCAAAGGCGCGCTACGGATCGCGATTTCGTCCCGCGACGGGGCGGTCTCGGTCTTGCATCGATGAGGCCGCGCTCGCGAATTCAGACCAAGCCGCCCGATCCGACACCGTATCGGAAACCAATCACTTTCAGATGCTGTAGCTGTCGATCAGCGGGTCGGGTTTGGCGAATTTCTCGAGATCGGCCTGATCGGTGATCGAGATGCGATTGCCGTCGACGCGAACACCATAGGATTTCAGGTTCTTGAAAGCCCGGCTCAGGTTCTCGGGCGTCATGCCGAGCACCGAGGCCAACCGGCGTTTTTCCAGCCGAAGCTCGAATTCATTCGCCATTCCCGAATAACGTTGCTGGCGCAGCAGGTAATTGGCCAGACGTTCCAGCGAGGTCCGCAGTTTCAGGTCCTTGGTGTTCTTGACCACCGAACGATAGCAGAGCGCCAGTTCGGTCACGATGGCCCGGGCAAATTGCGCATCAAGGTCGAATACGGCGCGCACGTCCTGACTGGGGATCAGCGCAATCCGGCTCTTCTCCAGCGTGCGTGCCGACATCAGGTAGGGGGCGTCGCGGATTGTGGCGGCCAGTATGAAGGTCGACACCGGCAGGATTGTGGCCATGGAGCTTTCGCGCCTGTTCCAGCACGAGAAGAGTTCGACCGAGCCGGACAGCACAACATACAGAAAGTCGCTCCGGTCGCCTTCCGCAATCAGTTCGATTTGCGGCGGGAAGTTCTGAACATAGGTGCCCTGCATCAAAGAACCGAAATGCGTGTCATCCATGTCTTCAAAAAGATGCAGGCTTCGCATCTCCGAGAGATCCGAATCTGGCAAACCAAGATGCATATATATACCTCGCTTGATAATTGTTGTCCTGCGAGTAGACAAATGTCAATCGACGCTTTGCCAATTGTCCGATGTGCAATTGATGCAGCGTTGCCGCTGAATTGATATTGTTTGATAAGCCATTTATTTTGAACGATTTCTTATCGAAATTTGATCCAAATCAAGCCCCAGCTCCGACGTTTCCCTGAAAACCCCACCAAACCAATCATGCGCCTACTTCCGGGTGCACGGAAACGGAGGGACCTATGGAAATCATGCTTGCGTATGACCATTCGCGCAACGCGCGGATCGCGCTCGGCGCAATTCAACAGATGTTCGGGCCGTTGAATCCACGCGTTACGCTGGTTTCGGTCGTCGAAGATATCGGCAGCGCGACCGCGGGTGCGGACGAACTCTTCACCGAGCAGTATCAGGAACAGAAGGCAGGTGTCGAAGCCGCGGCAGCCGAATTGATGGCAGCGGGTTTCGAAACGAAGGTCATGCTCGCCGAAGGAGATGCGCGCAAGATGATCCTGCGCGCGGCGGAAGAACAACAACCCGATCTTCTGGTGATGGCGCGGCACTCGCATCAGGTCGATGGCGGGCCCCTCGGCTTTATCACCAAAAGGCTCGACGCCATCGCCGAGGAGTTTGATCACATGACCTTCGGGTCGGTCTCGGCCTTTCTCGCGCGGCGCGCGAAATGTCCGATCCTCATCATCCCAACCCACGTCCCCGCATCATCCATGCAGGCGGCCGAATAATTCCGGGGGACATGACTCATGAAAATCTCGACTCTCTTCCGGGTTCAGGACCGTGCCATTCGCGCGCTGCACCTCACCTGGATCGCATTCTTCATCACCTTCTATGTCTGGTTCAACATGGCGCCGCTGGCATCGTCGATGCTGGCCGCCAACGACTGGCTGACCCGGGATGACATCAAACTCTTTGCCATTGCCAACGTGGCGCTGACGATCCCGGCACGAATCCTCATCGGGCTCGCGCTCGACAAATACGGGCCGCGCCGGGTCTTTTCGATCCTGATGGTCGTCATGGCGGCTCCGACGCTCTTCTTCGCGTTTGGCGATACCAAGATGCAGCTTTTCATCTCGCGTCTTGTCATGTCATCGGTCGGGGCCGGGTTTGTCGTCGGCATCCATATGACCGCGCTCTGGTTCAAACCCCGCGATATTGGCTTTGCCGAGGGGTTCTATGCAGGCTGGGGCAATTTCGGTTCGGCGGCGGCGGCACTGACCATCCCGACCATCGCGCTGAACATTTTCGGCGGTGACGACGGCTGGCGATATGCCATCGCGATGTCGGGCATCATCATGGCCGCTTACGGTGTCTTTTACTGGTTCGCCATCACCGACGGTCCGAACCCCGATACGCATAAGAAGGCCAAGGGTTCGGCGCTCGAGGTCTCGACATACCGCGACCTTGTGCTGTTGGTGATCTTCACCGTGCCCCTTATCGGGATACTGTCGATCCTCATCTACCGCGTACAGAAAATGGGCTATATCGACGGGTTCGTCGCAACCATCGCCTATGCCTCGGTCGCGACGCTGGTGGTCTTTCAGGTCTGGCAGGTGCTGCGGACCAACCTGCCGATCCTGCGCCGGGGTGTGCCCGCCGATGACCGCTATCCGTTCAGTTCGGTTGCTGCCCTGAATACAACCTACTTTGCCAATTTCGGTGCGGAATTGGCGGTTGTGTCGATGCTGCCGATGTTCTTTCAGGAGACATGGGGCCTGACGCCGGTGATGGCGGGCCTGATCGCGGCGTCATTCGCCTTTATCAACCTTGTCGCCCGGCCCATGGGTGGCCTTGTTTCCGACCGGATGGGCAACCGCCGCTTCGTGATGCTTTCTTACATGCTGGGGATCGCCGTGGGCTTTGCGCTGATGGGGCTGCTCAACAGCACATGGCCCCTGATCATTGCGATTGCGATCACGATTGCCAGCTCGTTCTTTGTGCAGGGCGCCGAGGGTGCGACCTTCGGTATCATCCCCTCGATCAAACGCCGGGTGACCGGTCAGATCGCGGGCATGGCCGGTGCCTATGGCAACGTGGGCGCGGTCTTCTACCTCTTCATCTTCACATTCGTGGAAACGCAGACCTTCTTTTTCATCATCGCCACGGGCGCGCTGATCTCCTGGCTGGTCTGTTATTTCTGGCTGAAAGAGCCCGAGGGCGGATTTGGTGAGGAATATGTTCTCAGTTCGGTCGACCAGGCCATCGCCGCGCAGGCCGAACAAAAGAAAGAAGCCGAAGCGGAACTCGCGCTCATCTTCGAAGGATCCGAGAAAGTGGCGCTCGCCGAGCGTGGTGACAGCCTGACCGTGACGGCGCGTTTCAAGGACCTTGATGAACTCAAGGCCGCGCTTGCCCGGCTGGGCCCGCGGGGCAGCGAGCAACCGGCAGAATGAGACTAAATGGCCAGCGCCCCGCCTTTGTGGCGCTGGCCGACGCCAATGCATGAGGAGACAACTCAATGGCAAGAGATTTGACAAGCTACACACCTGACGACGAGGCGTTCTGGACCTCCGAGGGCAAATGGATTGCGAACCGCAATCTCTGGATTTCCATTCCCTCGCTGCTCTGCGGTTTTGCCGTGTGGCTTTATTGGGGGATCATCACCGTGCAGATGATCAACCTTGGGTTTGCGTTCGAAAACGCGCAGCTCTTCACGCTGGCGGCAATTGCCGGTATGACCGGGGCGACGCTGCGCATTCCCTCTACCTTCTTCATCCGGATCGCGGGCGGCAGGAACACGATCTTTTTCACCACCGCGCTTCTGATGATCCCGGCGGCGCTGACGGGTTTTGCGCTTCAGGATCCCGACACACCGCTCTGGTGGTTCCAGGTCCTTGCCTTCCTCAGCGGTATCGGCGGCGGAAACTTCTCTTCGTCGATGTCCAACATCTCGTTCTTCTTTCCCAAAAAGATCCAGGGCTACGCGCTGGGCATGAACGCGGGTCTGGGCAATTTCGGTGTCACGACCATGCAGATCGTCATCCCGCTGGTGATGACATTCGGCATCTTCGGTGGCGAGCCGATGATCCTCGAAAACACGTCGGGCACCTTCTTCAGCCGCATCCCGGCCGGGTCTGAAACCTATATTCAGAACGCGGGTTACATCTGGCTTGTGGCGCTGATCCCGCTGGCCTTTGCCGGCTGGTTCGGGATGAACAATATCCGCGAAGATCACGTCAGCCCGGATATCCCCGGCCCGATTGGTGCCTTTTCCATCATCACCTTCATGCTGCTGATCGGTTTTGTCGGCGCCGCTATCGGTGCCTGGCTGATGCTGCCCTCGGTCGCGGGTGGGCTGCCCACATCGGGCATCGGCCTGTCCAAATGGATTGCGCTGCCCATCGTCATCGCCTTCACGGTGATCGGGCTCAAGCTGATCCCGGGTGCCGTGGGGCAGAACCTGACACGCCAGTACCGGATTTTCGGCAACAAACACACATGGGCCATGACGGTCATCTATACCATGACCTTCGGCAGCTTCATCGGCTATTCGGCCGCGCTGGCGCTGACCATCAAGGTGGTGTTCGGCTTTCAGCATCTCATGGTCGATGGCGTCATCACGCATGACACCGTAAACCCTGACGGGCCGTCGGCACTGATGTTTGCCTGGATGGGGCCCTTCATCGGCGCGCTGATCCGCCCGATCGGCGGTATGCTGGCCGACCGGCTGGGCGGTGCGCGGGTCACGCAGTGGATTTCCGTCGTGATGGTCGCCTCTGCACTGGGACTGGCATGGTTCATTCAGCAGGCCTACGCCTCGGCGACACCGCAGGATTTCTTCCTGCCCTTCCTCGTGCTGTTCCTGATCCTGTTTGCCGCCACCGGTATCGGCAACGGGTCGACATTCCGGACCATCGCGGTCGCCTTTGACAAGGAACAGGCCGGCCCGGTTCTGGGCTGGACGGCAGCCGTGGCGGCATATGGCGCCTTCATCATCCCCAAGGTCTTTGGCGAGCAGATGGGGGCAGGCACGCCGGAACTCGCGCTTTACGGGTTCGCCGCCTTCTACGTGGTCTGCATCGTCATCAACTGGTGGTTCTACCTCAGGCCCAACGCCTACATCAAGAACCCCTGATCTGACCTGAAACCTTGCGCGCGCCGGATGAGCCCGGCGCGCCAACAACCAGAACTTGCTCGGTGAAGGAGCCAAAGAAAATGAGTCACCTGCTCGACAGACTGAACTTCCTCCAGTCGAACAAGCTGGAAAAATTTGCCAACGGCCATGGTCAGGTCACGAACGAGGACCGGGGCTGGGAGGACACCTACAGAAACCGCTGGCGTCACGACAAGATCGTCCGCTCGACCCATGGTGTGAACTGCACGGGTTCATGCAGCTGGAAGATTTACGTCAAATCCGGCATCGTGACATGGGAAACGCAGCAGACGGACTATCCGCGCACACGGCCCGATCTGCCCAACCACGAACCGCGCGGTTGCGCCCGTGGCGCATCCTACAGCTGGTATCTCTATTCCGCGAACCGGGTCAAAAACCCGCTGGTGCGCGGGCGCCTGATGAAACTCTGGCGCGAAATGCGCAAGACCAAGACACCGATCGAAGCATGGACGGCGATCCAGTCCGATCCGATCCTGCGCAGCTCTTACACATCCAAAAGGGGCTCGGGCGGGTTTGTCCGCGCCACATGGGACGAGGCGACCGAGATCACCGCCGCCGCCAACGCCTACACGGCCAAGACCTACGGTCCTGACCGTATATTCGGTTTCTCACCGATCCCGGCCATGTCGATGGTCTCATACGCCGCGGGCTCACGATATCTGAGCCTGATGGGTGGTGTCTGCATGTCCTTCTACGACTGGTATTGTGATCTGCCGCCGGCCTCGCCCATGACATGGGGTGAACAGACAGACGTGCCCGAAAGTGCCGACTGGTACAATTCCAGCTACCTGCTGCTCTGGGGCTCGAACGTACCGCAGACCCGGACCCCGGATGCCCATTTCTATACCGAAGTGCGCTACAAGGGCACCAAGTCGGCGGTAATCTGCCCCGACTATTCCGAAGCCTCAAAATTCGCTGATGTCTGGCTGAACGTGAAACAGGGCACGGATGCGGCGCTGGGTATGGCGTTTGGCCACGTGATCCTGCGCGAATTCCACATCGACCGTCAGGCCGAATATTTCGAGGATTACTGCCGCAAATATTCAGACATGCCAATGCTCGTGCGCCTTGACGAAAACGGTGACAGCCTCGTGCCCGGACGTTTCCTGCGGGCCAATGACCTGGACGGCAGCCTGGGCGAGGACAACAATCCCGAATGGAAGACCGTCGCCTTTGACGAAGAAAGTGGCGGGCTGGTCTCGCCCAACGGGGCCATCGGCTATCGCTGGGGCGAAAAGGGCGACTGGAACCTCGAGGAACGTGCCGACGGCAAAGAGGCCCGGCTGAAGATGTCGTTCATCCTTGACGATGATCATGACGAGGTCTGCGGCGTCGATTTCCCATATTTCGGCGGCGCGGCGACCGAGGCCTTCACCACCGGCGACAAACGCCCCGACATCCTGACCCGCAACGTGCCGGTCAAGCGGGTGAAAACCGCTGATGGCGAGGTGCTGGTTGCCACGGTATTCGATCTTTTCTGCGCGAATTACGGGCTGGATCGCGGTCTCGGCGGGGATTGGGTGGCAACCTCGTATGACGAGGATGTTCCCGGCACCCCGAAATGGGCTGAAAAGATCACCGGCGTTCCCGCCGACAAGATCATTCATGTCGCGCGCGAATTCGCCGACACCGCCGAAAAGACACAAGGCAAGGCCATGATCATCATCGGCGCGGCGATGAACCACTGGTACCACATGGACATGAACTATCGCGGCGTCATCAACATGCTGGTGATGTGCGGTTGTGTCGGTCAGTCCGGCGGCGGCTGGGCGCACTATGTCGGTCAGGAAAAGCTACGCCCGCAAACCGGATGGCAGCCGCTGGCCTTTGCGCTCGACTGGGGGCGTCCGCCACGGCACATGAACTCGACCTCGGCCTGGTACGCCCATTCCGACCAGTGGCGCTACGAGACGCTCGAGGCGGGTGAAATCCTTTCGCCAACGGCGCCAGAGGGCGATTGGGACATCAGCCTGATCGACTACAATATCCGCGCCGAGCGGATGGGCTGGCTGCCATCGGCACCCCAGTTGAAGACCAATCCGCTTGAGGTGGCGAAGGCCGCCAAAAAGGCAAAAAAGGACATCCCCGCCTATGTCGCCGAGAAACTGAAATCGGGCGAACTGGAAATGGCCTGCGAAGACCCGGACGATCCGGCAAACTGGCCGCGCAACCTCTTTGTCTGGCGCTCCAACCTCTTGGGCTCATCGGGCAAGGGGCATGAATATTTCCTCAAACACCTGCTGGGCACCGACCACGGTGTCATGGGACGGGATCTGGGCGAAGAGGGCCGGGCGCTGCCGAAAGAGGCGAAATGGCACGAGAAAGGCCCCGAGGGCAAACTTGACCTTCTCGTGACCATCGATTTCCGCATGTCCACGACGGCGGTCTATGCAGACATCGTTCTGCCCACCGCGTCCTGGTACGAAAAGGACGATATGAACACGTCGGATATGCACCCGTTCATCCACCCGCTTCAGGCGGCGGTTGATCCGGCATATGAATCGAAATCCGACTTCGAGATATTCAAGGCCATCGCCAAGAAAGTGCAGGAGGTCGCCCCCGAGATCCTGGGCAAGGAAACCGACATTGTCGCGCTGCCCCTGCTGCACGACATGCCGGCAGAGATCGCTCAGGATCAGGTGCGTGACTGGAAAAAGGGCGAGTGCGACCTGATCCCGGGCAAGACAGCGCCCGCCTATGTGGCCGTCGAACGCGATTATACCGCGATCTACGACCGTTTCACGGCGCTTGGTCCCCTCATGGATACGCTCGGCAATGGCGGTAAGGGTATCACCTGGAACACGCAGGAAGAGGTCGACAACCTCGCGGCGCTGAACGGTGTGAAACTGGACGGCGCCGCCGAGGGCCGGCCCCGGATCGAAACTGCGATAGATGCCTGCGAAGTGATCCTGATGCTGGCGCCCGAGACCAACGGCAATGTCGCCGTCAAGGCGTGGGAAGCGCTGGGCGAGAATACCGGGCGCGAACACGCGCATCTGGCCGAGGGTGAGCATCACCAGAAAATCCGCTTCCACGACATCGCGGCGCAGCCCCGCAAGATCATCTCCTCGCCGACATGGTCCGGCATCGAAAGCGAGAAGGTCAGTTATAACGCGGGCTACACCAACGTGCACGAGTTGATCCCCTGGCGCACGCTGACGGGCCGACAACAGCTCTATCAGGATCACCTCTGGATGCGCGCATTCGGCGAGGGCTTCATGTCATACCGCCCGCCTGTGGACCTGAAGACCATCACGCCCGAGGTGCAGGATGCGGGGGATAGTTTGATATTGAACTTTATCACGCCGCACCAGAAATGGGGCATCCACTCGACCTATTCCGACAACCTCCTGATGCTCACGCTCAACCGGGGCGGGCCGGTGATCTGGATTTCCGAGAATGACGCCAAATCCGCCGGTATCGTCGATAACGACTGGGTCGAGCTTTATAACGTCAACGGCGCGCTGACGGCCCGGGCCGTGGTCAGCCAGCGCATGAAGGACGGAACGACCTTCATGTATCACGCGCAGGAAAAGATCGTGAATACGCCGGGATCAGAGAAAACCGGCAAGCGCGGTGGCATCCACAATTCCGTCACCCGCGCGGTGCTGAAACCCACCCACATGATCGGCGGCTATGCCCAGCAATCCTACGGCTTCAACTACTATGGCACCGTGGGCTGCAACCGGGATGAATTCGTCGTCGTGCGGAAAATGAACAAGGTCGACTGGCTCGACCGAGAAGTGAGCGAAAAGGAGGCCGCGAAATGAGAGTTCGTGCACAAATCGGCATGGTGCTGAACCTTGATAAATGCATCGGCTGCCACACCTGCTCGGTGACCTGCAAAAACGTGTGGACCACGCGGGACGGTGTTGAATACGCATGGTTCAACAATGTCGAGACCAAGCCGGGCACCGGCTATCCGACCGACTGGGAAAATCAAGCCCGGTGGAACGGCGGCTGGGAGCGGACTAAATCCGGCAAGCTGCAGCCCAAACAGGGATCGAAATGGCGGATCCTGTCCAACATATTCGCCAATCCCGACCTGCCCGAGATCGATGACTATTACGAACCTTTCGACTTCGACCATGATCATCTGAAATCTGCCCCGGAAATGGAAGCATTCCCGACGGCACGCCCGTATTCCCGGATCACGGGCGAGCGGATCGAGAAGATCGAGAAAGGCCCGAACTGGGAAGAGATCCTCGGCGGTGAATTCTCCAAGCGCGGTCAGGATTACAATTTCGAAGGTGTGCAAAAGGAGATTTACGGGGAGTACGAGAACACCTTCATGATGTATCTCCCCCGGCTGTGCGAGCATTGCCTGAACCCGGCCTGCGCTGCCTCCTGCCCCTCGGGCGCGATCTACAAACGCGAAGAGGACGGCATTGTCCTGATCGATCAGGAGAAATGTCGCGGCTGGCGCATGTGCGTCTCGGGCTGCCCCTACAAGAAGGTCTATTACAACTGGGAAACCGGCAAATCCGAGAAATGTACGCTCTGCTATCCCCGGATCGAGAGCGGGAACCCGACAGTGTGCTCGGAAACCTGCGTAGGTCGTATCCGGTATCTGGGTGTCATGCTCTATGACGCCGACAAGATTCAGTCGGCGGCCAATGCGCCCACCGAGCAAGAGCTTTATGACGCGCAGCTCGATGTGTTCCTTGATCCTTTCGATCCGGTCGTCATCGAAACGGCCCGCGCCGACGGTATTCCCGAGGACTGGATCAGCGCCGCACAGGAAAGCCCGATCTGGAAGATGGCGATGGAGTGGAAGGTCGCCTTTCCCCTGCATCCCGAATACCGGACGTTGCCGATGGTGTGGTACATCCCGCCCCTCAGCCCGATCCAGAACGCCGCAGAGGCAGGCAAGATCGGCATGGACGGCATGATGCCCAAGGTCGAGGACCTGCGCATCCCGGTGCGCTATCTGGCCAATATGCTGACGGCAGGCGATGAGGCGCCCGTGGTCAGTGCGCTTGAGCGGATGATGGCGATGCGCGCCTATATGCGCTCAAAAACCGTGGAAGGGGTCATCGACGAAGGCATCGCTGCCCGCGTCGGGCTCAGCGGTCGCGTGATCGAAGAGATGTACAAGATCATGGCGCTGGCCGATTACGAGGATCGTTTCGTCATCCCGACAACGCATCGCGAGCAGGTCGAGGAAGCCTATGACCTCAAGGGCGGCTGCGGGTTCACCGACAGTAACGGATGTTCCACGGGCACCTCCAAGGTCTCGCTTTTCGGCAAGACCCGCAAACCCCTGAAAATGCCGGAGGCGATGTGATGGAAATGGACCGTTCCCTGAAAGCGCTGTCGCTGATCCTGAGTTACCCGACGCGCGCGCTGCAGCATGCCATGCCCGAGATCGGAGGCGTCCTCGCCTCGGACACGCGATTGACAGCAGCAGCACGCCGGGGGTTGCGCCCGCTTGTCAACGAACTGGGCGGGCGCGACATCTATGACCTGCAAGAGACATATGTCGGCCTTTTCGACCGGTCGCGCACGCTCTCGCTCAACCTTTTCGAGCATGTTCACGGCGAAAGCCGTGACCGGGGCGGCGCGATGGTCTCGCTGATCGAGATGTACCGGGACGCAGGTTTCGAACCCGCGACCAGCGAACTGCCCGATCACATTCCGGTTCTGCTCGAATTTCTGGCCACCCGCCCGCCTGCCGAGGCTGGCGATACACTGTCAGAAGCCGCCCACATCCTCGAGGCGCTGAGCGCAAGGCTGGTACGACGCGAGAGCCCATATGCCGCCGCTTTCGCAGCCCTGCTGCAACTGGCCGGGGCGCAGCCGGATCAGGAGGCCGTGGCCGAACTCCTCGAACAGCCGGACGACGACCCGGACGATCTGGAGGCGCTCGACGCGGTCTGGGAGGAAAGCGAAGTGCGCTTTGGCCCCGATCCGAATGCGGGCTGCCCGCAGGTGCGCGATATGCTCGCGCGGATGGACACGCCCGCGAACCCGATCCCGCCCACCCATCCCACGCCGCGACATGCGGCCGAATAGGGAGAGACCAAGATGTTTCCCAATCTCGATATCAATTTTGTCATCTTCGGCGTCATGCCCTACGTGGCGCTGACGGTATTCCTCGTGGGTTCCGTCGCCCGGTACGAACGTGACCCCTTTACCTGGAAAAGTTCCTCCAGCCAGCTTTTGCGACGCAAGCAGCTGATCCTCGGCTCGGTCCTGTTCCATGTCGGTATCCTGACGGTATTTTTCGGCCATCTCGCGGGGCTCTTCACGCCGGTCTGGGTGCTTGACGCGCTTGGGATTCCTTATGCGCTGAAACAGTGGATGGCGGTCCTGATTGGCGGTCCCGCAGGCTTTGCCGCTTTTATCGGGGCGAGCATGCTGCTCCACCGGCGTCTTTCTGATCCGAGAATACGTGTCACCTCCAGCTATCCCGACATCATCATCATGGTGCTGATCTGGATTCAGCTTGCCGTCGGTCTCTTGACCATCACGCAGACGCTGCAGCACATGGACGGTGCCGAGATGGTATTGTTTATGAACTGGTCGCAAAGCATCGTCACATGGAACATCAATGCATGGACCACGGTGGTTGACGTGCATTGGCTTTACAAACTGCACATCTTCCTCGGGCTTTTGATCGCCATGCTGTTCCCGTTCACACGGCTGGTGCACATGCTGTCGGGTCTCGTGGCGCCGTTCCGCTACCTGTTCAGGTCGGGCTATCAGATCGTCCGGTCGCGCCGGCGCGCGCCGCTCGCCCGTCGCGGGCGGAACGCTGCGACGGCATCGCAGGCGCATCAGCGAAAAACGTCAGACACGCAGCCTGCGGAGTAGGGATGATGATCAACGCCCTGTTCCCCGATCTGGTCGTGAATGGCGAAACAGTGCCGCATGTCGCCGTCGCGACCGAGGTGCAGAACCATCACGCCCCCAAGGGCAAGCCCGGAATTGCATGGCGCAAGGCGGCAAACGCCATCGCCATCCGCACCCTGCTGGTGCAGGAGGCCCGCCGACGTGGTCTGAAGCCCGCACCGGAAGAGGTCGCGCCCGGGCGCTTCGAGACCGAGGAGGAGGCCCTGATCCGGGGCCTTCTGGAGAGTGCGGTGGTTGCAGAGACACCGGGAGAGGATGAGGTGCGGCGGGAATGGGTGCGTGATCCGTCACGTTTTCGCTCTCCGCCCCTCTGGGAGGTCTCTCATATCCTCTGCGCCTGCGATCCGCGCGACAGGGAGGCGCGCAATGCGGCGCGCGCACGGGCCAATGATCTGACCCGACAGGTGATCGAACGGCCCGGCAGTTTTGCGGTGGTCGCCATGGATCAGAGCGATTGCAGTTCGAAATCAATTGGAGGTGCCCTCGGCCAGCTGGGTCCGGGCGATACTGTTCCCGAATTCGAGGCCGCCTTGCGCGATCTGGTTGCCGGGCAGATCACGCCCACGCCGGTGCTCACCCGCCACGGTTGGCATGTCATCCGCATGGACGCGCTGGCCGAGGGGGCGGTCCTTCCGTTCGACGCGGTAAGGGGCAGAATTTCGGACGCGCTGGAAAAGACATCATGGGCCCGCGCAGCGCGTGAATTCATCGCCGAGCTGACCCGCACCGCCGAGATTACGGGGGCCGAACTGAAGCCGATCCGCGTGGGGGGCAGCCCGTGAACACCGCGACGACTGGCAGCACGGGCATGAATGTGCCCGTCGCGGGCGGCACGGCCGGGGCCGTGTCTTATTTGCCAAAATCGGCACCGGTTGGCTGTGGCTGTGATGATGTGAACAATCGGCATCGGCTGATCAGCGTGGTCGCGGCATTGTCCCGGATTGCTCATCTGGTGCCACCGGTCACAGATCACGAACGACTGCCGCTTTGGCAGGCAACGGGGCGAACATTGGCGACAGCATTGCGCGCGCAGGATCGCATGCCGCGCTTTGATCATTCCGCCATGGATGGCTATGCGCTCAATGCCGCTGATCTCGCGGGGCAGGGGCCGTGGCTCTTGCCGGTGCGGGCGCGTCATGCCGCAGGTGAAATGCGGGCAAAGCCACTGGATCAGGGTACTGCCGCGCGCATCTTTACCGGTGCGCCGCTGCCTGATGGGGCTGACTGCGTTGTTATGCAGGAAAAGGTGGCCCGCAAAGGCGACTGCATCCTGCTGAAGGTCCCGCCCGCCACCGGCGACAATATCCGCAAAGCCGGTGAAGAACACGAACCGGGTGACGAAATCCTGCCCGGGGGGAGCCTGCTGACGCCCCGCGCCATTGCCGCCGCTGCCGCTGCCGGGGCGGGTGAACTGGAGGTCAGGCGAAAGGTGCGCGTGGTTCTGCTGATCTCGGGGGCAGAGATCGTGGCCACGGGTGGTCATGCGCCAACCGGCGGGCAGATCTGGGATGTCAATACGCCGATGATGCGGTCGGTGCTGGATCGGCCCGATATTGAACTCGTCCGGTCCGACGCCATCCCCGATGATCTTGCCGCGACATCGCGGGCGCTGGCACAGGCAGCGGAAACTGCCGATCTCATCGTCACGACCGGCGGCGTTTCGGTGGGGGAAGAGGATCACCTGCCGGCGGCCATGGGCAGGATCGGCGGCAAGACGCATTTTTCCGGCGTCGCGATCAAACCGGGCAAGCCGGTTTCCTTTGGGACCATCGGCAATGCCTTCTGGCTGGGTCTGCCCGGAAACCCGCAATCGGCCTTTGTGACTTGGATGCTGTTCGGCGAGGCGATCCTGAGACAGCTTTGCGGACGCGCAGACGCCCCGCCTGACCGCCGATTTGCCGCCCTCGACCGCGATCTGGTCAGAAAACCGGGGCGGCGCGAATACCGGCCTGCGGCCCTGATGGCGACCGGCCCGACGGGCCGCGCGACCATCACATGTTGCCAAAGGATCAACTCCGGTCAGGTCAGCGGCCTTGCCCGTGCGGATGGTTTGGCAATTCTGCCCGAACGTTCAGCGTTTTTTCCCAAGGGAACACTGGTTGAATTTCTACCCTTCCACGAGCGATGAGAGAAAACATGCAGTTTGGCTTTACCATGGCGCCCGGGCGCGGGGGCACGGACCTGATACTCGAACAGGTGGCACAAAGATTGATCGCGGCGGGTCTCTGCCCGGCAGGAACCGCCCAGATCAATACCGAGCGACCCGACGCCGGACCCTGCGACATGGATGTCCTCGTGTTACCGACCGGTCCAAGAATATGCATTTCGCAAAGCCTGGGCGCAGGCGCGCGCGGTTGCCGCCTGGACCCGGAGGCGCTGGAAAACGCCGTCAGCCTCGTGCAGGCGCGGCTACCCCAAAGCGACTGTCTCATCGTTAACAAATTCGGCCGGCACGAGGCCGAAGGGCGCGGCTTTCGCGCTGTCATCGGCGACGCCGTGGCCATGGGATTGCCGGTCATGGTCGGGCTGAACGCACTGAACGCGCCGGCCTTTGATGAATTCAGCGGTGGTCTGGCCGCTGAGGTTGCGCCTGATGTGACGGCGATATCGGACTGGCTGTTGTCCAATATTGCCGCCCGTCGCCCGGCGAATCGGGTTGCCTGACGCCCGCGCACCGGGATCACGGCGCGATCAGATACGGCTGCAGGCTTTTCGTGAAATATTCGATGAATTCCAGCGTGACGAGCGACGGTTTCTTGAGTGTCGGGCGCACCAGCGAAATGGCGTGGGGAAGGCTGGGCGCGAAGGGCCGGAAACTCAGGCCGCGGCCTGCATATTTGACGGCGTCCAGCTCGCTGACGACCGAAACGCCGACACCGTTGCAGACAAGCTCGCAGGCCGCCGTGAACTGACGGACCTCGATACGGGAGTTCAGCGCGACGTGCGCGTCCTGAAATATCCGTGATAGCTGCAGGTAAAAGTCGCTCTCCTTGCGGGTGTGAATGATGCTCCTGCCCGCGAGGTCTGCTGGCGAGATCACGCTTTTCTCGGCCAGTTCGTTTCCATCCGGAAAAACGCAGACGCTGCGCACCTGTACATCCTGCCGGTCAACGGCCGGATGGCCGACAAAGCCATCGGTGATGCCGAAATCAAACTGTTCGCCGATCATCCATTCAAGGATACGCTCGGGCCGGTCGGGTTCGATCGTCATGCTGACGCCGGGCCGGTCCTGCAGGAAATCGGCGACGATATCGGGCAGGTGGCTGGTGGCAAATCCCGGCAGGCAGGCAATGCGAATATGGCCCGCCTTGCGATTGGTGATGTCGCGGCTGACCTCTGAAATCTGGCGCATCAGTTCCAGCACGCGCTGGATATCGGGTTGCAACAGACGCACCTCCTGCGATGGCACCATCTGCCCTTCGCGCTTGTTGAACAGCTGAAACCCGAATTCTTTGCCCAGATCGGCAAGAAGTCGACTGGCCGCAGGCTGGCTGATGCCCAGATCGGCCGCCGCCGCCGTGACAGAGCCATTGTTGATCACGGCCATCAGCGCCTCAAGCTGCCGGACACGCGGCGTTTTATGCTTAGCCAATTGCCATCCTCTGCCAATTCTTGCAAATTTATAACATTGTATTATGCGATTTAACTTATTTGGTGAAACAAATTATGATTTCATGTCGTCAGGTTGCATCATCCAACGAATCCGTCGCCCCACCCGGCGCGGAAGCAGCAACCGCATCATTCAGGATGCATGGGAGGTACACATGAAAAATCAACTACTCGGCGTCATCGCCGCGACCACTATCCTGTCGCCCATCGCGGCGGCAGCGCAGACCGAAATTCAGTTCTGGCACGCATTCACCGGACGGCTGGGTGAGCTTGTGGCGGCGCAGGTCGATGAATTCAACGCCAGCCAGAGCGACTATGTCGTCGTGCAGACCCACAAGGGCAACTATTCCGAAACGCTGAACGCAGGCATCGCCGCGTTCCGCGCGCAGGAACAGCCGGACATCCTCATGGTGTTCGAGGTTGGCACAGCAACGATGATGGCCGCCGGTGGCGCGATCAAACCCGTCTACGAGGTTATGGCCGAAAGCGGCGCGAACTTTGATCCCGATGCCTATATCGGCGCGGTCAAAGGCTATTACACAACGACCGACGGCGAAATGCTGTCCTTGCCTTTCAACTCGTCGACACCGGTTCTCTGGGTCAACCGTGATGCGTTCAAGGCAGCTGGCGTTGATCCCGACATGGATCTGTCCACCTGGGAAAATGTCGGTACGGCGCTCGATGCCCTGAAAGCCGGCGGCGAAGACTGCCCGCTGGTGACGGCATGGCAAAGTTGGATCCACCTCGAGAACTTCTCGGCCTATCATGACGTGCCCTTCGCCTCGAAGGATAACGGTTTCGGCGGGCTGGATACCGAGTTGATGCTGAATGGTCCGGCTCAGGTCGCGCATCTGACGGCGCTCGGAGAATGGGCGCGTGACGGCAAGTTCATCTATACCGGTCGTCGCAACGAAGGCGGTGCGAATTTCCGCTCGGGCGAATGCGCACTCTTTACCGAAAGTTCTGCAGGTTACGCGGGCATCAGCGCCGAGGCCGAGTTCGACTTCGAGGTTCGTCCGCTGCCCTATTGGAAGTCCATCATCGATGAACCGCAGAACACGATCATCGGCGGCGCCTCTCTCTGGGTAATGTCCGGTCAGACCGACGAAGAGTACAAAGGCGTGGGTGAATTCCTGAGCTTCCTGTCAACTTCGAATGTCCAGGCGGCATGGCACCAGAATACCGGCTATCTGCCGATCACAGCCGAAGCGGGCGACGCCACGCGCGCGGCCGGGTTTTATGAACAGAACCCCGGTACCGATATCGCGGTCATCCAGATGACGGCCAAGGATCCGACGGCGAATTCGAAAGGTCTGCGGCTGGGCTCATTTGACCAGATCCGCGGCATCATCGACGAAGAGCTCGAGGCGATCTGGTCCGGCGACAAGACAGCGCAAGAGGCGATGGACAGCGCCAAAGAGCGCGGCGACGCCCTGTTGCGCCGGTTCGAGCAAGCTAACCGCTAACTCCCTGCGGTGACCTGTCAGCCCCGGTTTTCGTGCCGGGGCTGACAGACTGACATCCGGTTCGGATCATGGAAAAACGGGTTACATTTCGCGGCTGGCTACTGCCTCTGGTGCTGATCGCGCCGCAGGTCCTGATCTCGGCGGTGTTCTTTTTCTACCCGGCCGGTCAGGCGATCTGGCAGTCTCTTTTCATCCCCGACCCCTTTGGCCTGTCGGCACAGTTTGTCGGGTTGGGCAATTTCGAATTTCTGCTCAGTGATAAATTCTATCGCGCGGCCTTCCTGACAACGGCCGTGTTCTCGATCCTCGTCACGCTCTCGTCGATGATCCCCGCGCTTTTTCTTGCGGTCATCGCCGACCGGCTGATCAAGGGCTCGGGCGTCTATCGCACCATGCTGATATGGCCTTATGCGGTCGCACCCGCCGTGGCCGGGGTTCTGTGGCTCTTTATGTTCAACACCCGCGTCGGGGTGGTGTCGTGGTATCTGGGGCAGCTGGGATATGACTGGAACCACGTCCTGAACGGGGGTGAGGCGATGGGGCTGGTGGTAATCGCCTCGGCCTGGGGGCGGATCAGCTATAATTTCCTCTTCTTCTTTGCCGCGCTTCAGTCGGTGCCCCGCTCGGTCATCGAGGCCGCGGCCATCGACGGTGCACATTTCTGGCGGCGTTTCTTTACCATCGTGCTGCCGCTGATCACGCCGACAGCGTTTTTCCTCTTGGTCGTGAACGTGGTCTATGCGTTTTTCGAAACCTTCGGCGTCATCCACACGATCACATCCGGCGGGCCGCAGCAGTCAACGACCATCCTTGTCTACAAGGTGTTTTCCGATGGCTTTGTCGGGCAGGACCTCGGATCATCCTCGGCCCAGTCGGTCATTCTGCTGCTGGTCGTCGGTCTGCTGACGGTCATTCAGTTCAAATATGTTGAAAAGCGGGTGCATTACTGATGGCAGCAGGCAGTGGCATGGTTGAAAAGCGCGGTGCCGGGATATGGCTCTCGCATGCGCTGATGATCTTTGGCGTGCTGGTGATCTTTTTCCCGATCTGGCTGGCCTTTGTGGCCTCGACCGTCACGCAGGCTGACATCATCCGCCCGCCGATGCCGGTCTGGCCCGGCAACCAGTTCCTGATCAACTACAAGAACGCGCTGTTCTCAGGCGTCAATGTCCCTGTCGGGACCATGCTGCTAAACAGCCTGATTATGGCGGTTGGCATTGCCGTCGGCAAAATCGCCATTTCGCTTCTCAGCGCATTTGCCATCGTGTATTTCCGCTTCCCCGGTCGCTCGACATTTTTCTGGATGATATTCCTGACGCTGATGCTGCCGGTCGAGGTGCGCATCGTGCCCACCTTCGAGGTGGTCGCGGGCTTTGGCATGCTCAACAGTTATTCGGGCCTGATCCTGCCGCTGATTGCCTCGGCCACCGCGACCTTCCTCTTTCGCCAGTTCTTTCTGACCATTCCCGATGAACTGGCCGAGGCTGCGCGGGTCGACGGTGCGCGCCCGATGCGGTTTTTCATCGATATCGTGGTCCCGATGAGCCGGACAAACATTGCCGCGCTTTTCGTGATCCTCTTCATCTACGGCTGGAACCAGTATCTCTGGCCGCTTCTGATCACCACCGATCCCGAGATGAACACGATCGTCATGGGCATCAAGCAGATGTTCCCGAGCGGCGATGATTTCGCTCATTGGCCGACCATCATGGCCACGTCGATCCTTGCCATGATCCCGCCGGTGATCGTGGTTATTTCCATGCAAAGGCTCTTTGTGCGGGGCCTGGTTGACAGCGAGAAATAGCAAATGGCGACCGTTACGCTTCAGAATGTCAGGAAAAGCTTTGGCGCGACCGAGGTGATCCACGGCATCGACATGGACATTGCCGATGGCGAATTCATCGTCATTGTCGGGCCGTCGGGCTGTGGTAAATCCACGCTTTTGCGGATGGTCGCGGGTCTGGAGACGGTGACGGCAGGGGACGTGCTGATCGGCGGCGAACGCGCCAATGACAAGGAACCGATGGACCGTGACATCGCGATGGTCTTCCAGAACTACGCGCTTTATCCGCATATGTCGGTGCGCCAGAACATGGGCTATGGGCTCAGAATTGCCGGGCTGGCGAAATCCGATATTGATGCCAAAGTTCAGGAGGCCGCGAAACTCCTGCAGCTTGAGGCGCTTCTGGATCGCAAGCCCCGGCAGCTCTCGGGCGGACAGCGCCAGCGCGTGGCTATGGGGCGGGCGATCGTGCGCGAACCGGCGGTCTTCCTCTTTGACGAACCCCTCTCGAACCTCGATGCCAAGCTGCGGGTTCAGATGCGCCTTGAAATTCGCGAATTGCAGGAAAAGCTCGGGATCACGGCGCTCTATGTCACGCATGATCAGGTCGAGGCGATGACGATGGCCGACCGGATGATCGTGATGAATGGCGGCGTGGCCGAGCAGATCGGCACACCGCTTGAGGTTTACGAAACCCCGCAAACGCTCTTTGCCGCGCAGTTCATCGGCAGCCCGGCCATGAATGTGTTTGACGCGCGGATCGCGCAGGGCAGGGTGAAACTGGGTGAGGCAGAGATCGGGCCGGCGACCGGCCCGGACGGTGCGGTCAAGCTCGGGATCAGGCCCGAACATATGCAGCGCGACGACAATGGTGCGCTGGAAACCATGGTCCAGATGTCCGAACCGCTGGGTGCCAATACCCTCCTGCATGGACGGCTCGGCGCGACCGGCGATGCCATCACCATCAGCCTCGCGGGTGTTCATCCGGTCGGTGACAGGTCGCAGCCGATGCGATTTGGAGTTGATCCCGCGCTTATCCATCTCTTCGATCCTGCCACCGGCCGGAGATTGGCGGGGTGAGGTCATTTGCGGCAGTCGAGGCGTTCCGCGGCGCGGAAAACCTCATCCGCGTAGTCGGCCATCGGGGCGCACGCGGTATCCTGCCGGAAAACTCGATGATCGGGTTTGAATTCGCGCTTGAGACCGGCGCGCATCTTCTGGAATTCGATGTTGTGCTGACCGGCGATGAAATACCCGTCATTACGCATAACCACCACCTGCATGCCCCGACATTCCGCGGCGCTGACGGGCAGTTTCTGACCTCGGAACCACGGATCAGAACGCTGACCTGTGCTGAGATTCAGCGCTATGAAATCGGTCGTCTCGACGGTGCGTCAGCCTATGGCCAACGGTTCCCCGATCAGGCGCAGCTTGATGGCGTGACCGTGCCGCGTCTTGCGGAACTGCTGAACCTTGTTTCGCAACCGCAACACTCAGCCGCCTACCTGATGCTCGAGCTGAAATCCGATCCTGATCTGGCAGGTGACGCGGCGCATCGGCAGCGGCTGGTCGATATCATCATCCAGGAGGTGCGCACTACCGGGTTGACCAACCGCGTGCTGCTCCACAGTTTCGACTGGAACCTGCTGGCCGAATGTCAACGGCAGGCGCCGGATATACCGGCCTCGTATCTCACGCAGTTACCCGAAAACGCGGACGATGTCGGCGAAGCGTCGTCCAAGGCCATCTCGCCCGATTTCACAGGCCAGGAATCCCGGATCCCCGATCTGGTATCCGAGGCAGGCGGCAGGCTTTGGTGCCCGCATGTCAATGATGTGAGCAAACAGTCGGTTCAGCGGGCACGGGAACTCGGACTTTGCGTCGCGGTCTGGACGGTCAATACATCTGCGGATATCAACCGGATGATCGATTTCGGGGTTGACGCCATCGTGTCCGACTATCCCGGCCGGGTTCAGCGCATCCTGTCAGACCGCGGACTGTACTGGCTGGATGCAGGCGATGCATCCCGCCCCGGGGCAAAGGAGAAAGATCAGAAAAAAATGCCGTTAGCAGCACAACAATAGGCTGACATGGAGGCCGGATCGGGTTCAGCTCTGTTGATCTTCGTGATCGAAGTCGCCGGCTCTGCGGCGCTGTTGATATGGGCTGTGAGGCTGGTGCGGACCGGCGTTGAGCGCGCCTTTGCAGTTCAGCTGCGTACCTTTCTGCGCCGTTCCGTCGAAAACCGCTGGCAAGCCGGTCTCAGCGGGATTGCCACCGCGATCTGCCTGCAAAGTGCGACCGCCGTCGCCGTGCTGGTGTCGAATTTCTCGGCCCGGGGCGGCATCGGTGTCGCGACCGGTCTTGCCATCCTGCTGGGGGCAGATATCGGTTCGGCCATCGTCACGCAGATTATGTTCCTGCGCGTCGACATTCTGACCCCGGTTTTCCTCCTGCTTGGTGTGTCGTTTTTCCTGAGGGGCGGCAGGCCGGTGACCCGGCAATCGGGCCGGATCCTTATCGGTATTGCGCTGATCTTCGTCTCGCTTGGTATGATCCGGGCGGCAACCGCGCCACTGGTTCAAAGCACGGGAACAATATCTGCCGTCCAGTTTCTGGGTAGCGACGTCATGACGTCCTTTGTCATCGGCGCGGTTTTTGCGTGGCTCGTGCATTCATCCGTCGCGGCGGTTCTGTTTTTCGTGACACTCGCGGCGCAGGGCCTGCTGCCCGTTACCGGGGCGGCCGCCATGGTGCTGGGCGCCAATGCGGGCGGCGCGGTCATTGCCTTCACGCTGACCATGTCCGCCGCCGCGGGCGCGCGCCGCATCGTCATGGCAAATCTCATTTTGCGCGGTGGTGGGGCCATCCTGATAGCCATGGCGCTGCCGCTATTGGCGCAACATCTTGGCTGGCTGGGCGGGTCGGCTGCACGCCAGACCATCAATCTGCATCTGATCTTCAACGTGGTCATTCTGATTGTCGGTTTCCCGATGCTCAGCGCGATTGGCCGGATGTCCGAGATCATTATCCCCGATGATTCCGACGGGCTGACCCATCTCCGGCGCAAATCGGCGCTGGATCCGGCGGCGCTATCGGAACCCGATCGCGCGCTGAACTGTGTTGCGCGCGAAATCATGCAGATGGGCGAACACGCCGAAACCGTGCTGCGTTCGGTGATTGATCTTTTCAGGCAATGGGATGAACCGACGGCAAAACTCCTGAGCGATCACGCGAGATCGGTGCAGGACATGCATGAGGGGATCAAGCTATACATCGCGCGGCTGGATGAGAGCGTGGCTCAACATTCGGACACGCCGACAACCGAGGAACTGGCCAGCAACGCCCGCAACATCGAGGCCGCGGCAACCAGCGTATCACGGGATCTGCTTGCCCATGCCAGAACACTGAAAGAGCGCGGTCTCGTCATGTCCGAGGATGGCCGCAAGGAGATCGAAGATTTTCACGACCGGGTGCTGGCGAATACGCAGCTTGCCCTGGGCGTATTGATGACGCGGGCACCGGATGCCGCCCGGCAGGTGGTTGCCGAAAAGGAAAAGGTCCGCCGCGTCGAACGTGACCTGCAGGACCGGCATCTGGACCGGCTGCGCGAGGGGCGCCCCGAAAGCCTGGAAACCAGCCGTATACATCAGGACACGTTGCGCAGCCTCAAGGAAATCAACGCCTTTTTCGCCACGATTGCACAGCCCATCGCCCAGCGTTCGGGTGATCTGCTGGACAGCCGGTTGTCATCGGCCCACGATAGTCATGGCTGAACCCTAGGGGGCGCTGGCCCGCCGGATGTCGGGATCGCGGCATATCGTCCGCCTGTTCTGATCAGCGGACCGGGCAACAATGTTCGGACGGTGAATGTGAACGCCGGCTGTTTCACGCCCCCGTCCGCAAAAATCGCCCGCACTCTGTAATGAAACCCGCCGGGCGGCGTCTTACCCATGTCAGCAAATTGATCGCCCCGTACCGGTGCCGTCCGCCACGGGGCAGGAGAGGGTGATGAAACAGGATACCAGACCCACTACGATTCCGCGCCAATCAACCGCGCCGTCCCGCCCCGACCCGGCGAAAAGTGGCGCAACCGACGCATCCCGACCGGGCGGGCGGGGGTGCGGCTGTGGCTGCGGAGGCAACCAGAAGGCGGAAAACAGCAGCGGGGGCGCCGCTGATGGCAGCTGATCGCAAAAACGCTGCTGCGCGGGCTGGCGCGGATGCGCAACCGGCCCGGTCCGGCGCGCCGTCGGGTGGCGGGCGTCGCGATTTCCTGTACTACGCCACCGCCGGAACGGGTGCGGTGGCAATGGGTGCGGCGGTCTGGCCGCTGATCAACCAGATGAACCCCTCCGCCGATGTCCGGAGCGCCAGCAAGGTCGAGGTTGATCTGAGCGGTATGATCCCGGGCCAGCGCATCACGGTCAAATGGCAGGGCAAGCCCGTTTTTGTCTGGCGTCGCAGCGCCGCCGCGATTGCCGCCGCGCGGGCCGTGCCGCTGGCCGATCTTGTCGATCCCAGCGATTCTGAAACTGAAAACCCCATGAATTCAGTCAGCCTGCCCGCGCTGGATGAAAATCGTGTCGCGGATGCGGCCGGGGAATGGCTGATCGTGATCGGTATCTGCACCCATCTGGGCTGTGTGCCGCTGGGCCAGAACGGTGGTGCCGTGGGCGACTTTGGCGGCTGGTTCTGTGCCTGCCACGGATCGCATTACGACACGTCGGGACGCATCCGCAAAGGGCCGGCACCGCGCAATCTGGACATCCCGCCCTATACGCTGGACCCGGATCTGCGGCTGGTGATCGGTCGGTGACGTGGCGGGATCGTTGCGCAACGAAACGAGATAAAAAGGTAGCCCGGATGCGGAACAGAGCCGCAATAACGTCAGAAAGTATCCCGCCTCTTGCGCTGCTCGGGCTTGGGCTGGGCGCGGGGATTGCCGGGGGCCTGGCCGAAATCCTCTGGATTTCCGTCTATTCCGCAGGCGCGGGTGGCGGGGCCGTCTCCGTGGCGCGCGGTGTGGCCGAGGCCGTGGGGCTGGGCGGGGCACCGGGTGCGGCCACGCTCGGGGTGGTCCTGCACATGGCGCTTGCGGCGCTTCTTGGGATCGCGGTGATCGCCACGCTGATGTCGCTGCCGGTCAGGTGGCGCAACTGGCAAAGCGAGGTCTCGGTTGCCCTCATCGCGCTGGCCGCAGTCTGGGCCGTCAACTTTCTCGTCTTCCTGCCGGTTCTCAGCCCGGAATTCGTGAATATCGTGCCGATGCCCGTCAGCTTCGCGTCCAAGCTTCTGTTCGGTCTGGCGAGCTTTGCCGCATTCAGGGCGGGCCGGGCCGCCACCCCTGAAATTCTGCCCGCACCCCTGCGGGCCCGCAACCATCAGCGAAAGTGAGGAAAGATCATGCGAGCCAAGGATATCATGACCAATGCCGTGATCACGGTCAAACGGGACGCCCGCGTCAACGATGCCGTCGGCCTGATGCTGGAGCATAGTATCAGCGCCTTGCCGGTCGTGGATGACGATGACCGGCTTATCGGGCTGATCAGCGAGGGCGATCTGATGCGCCGCCTGCGCGACAAGGATGCCCCGCGCCGCAGCTGGTGGCTCGAGGCGATTTCCGGCACGGGCAACACCGCCGAGGATTTCATCAAGACCCGCAGCCAGCACGTGTCTGACGTGATGACCACCGATGTCGAGAGCGTGAGCGAGGACGCGGGCGTGGGCGAGATTGCCCGCTTGCTGGAAAAGCGCCGGATCAAACGGGTGCCCGTCCTGCGCGATGGTCGCGTTGTGGGCATCGTCTCGCGCGCCAACCTGCTGCACGCACTGGCTCAGATTGGCGCAGCTGATCTGAGAGAGAGCACAAGCTCGGACGAAGAACTGCGCGGGCAGGTCCGCGCGGCTCTGGCCAATGTGCCGGGGGCAGCGGTGAACCTGATCAACCTGACGGTCGAGGACGGTAAGGTCTCTCTCTGGGGAGTGGCCGACAGCGATTTCGTCGAGAATGCGCTCAAGGTTGCCGCCGAAAACGTGACCGGCGTTCAAGAGGTCGATGTCCACATGGGCCGTCTGCCCGCATGGGGCTACGGGATCTAGCCTTCCGTCCGTTGGCGGGAACACGCGACTATAGGGTATTGGTGAATACATCATGGCGAAAAAAACATCCGGTGCCGTGACATCGGTCGGGAAAATCCTGATTGTCGGCGGCTACGGGCAGGTGGGCCTGTCAATATCTGAACGAGTGGCCCGCCTGTTTCCCGGCAGGGTTCTGGTTGGCGGGCGCAATCAGGACAAGGCCACCGCGGCCGCCGCCAAAATCGGATATGGGGCAACCGCACGGCGTATCGACATCGTTTCGGGCGACGCAGGCTCAGCCCTCGCGGATGTCGCGCTGGTGGTTGTCTGTCTGGATCAGACCGACACCAAATTCGCCGAAGCCTGCCTGTCGCAAGGGGTGCATTACGTTGATATCAGCGCCGATATCGGGTTTCTGACGGCGGTCGAAAAACTGGATGACCGCGCAAAGGCATCGCGCGCCACAGCCATGCTGAGTGTGGGGACGGCCCCGGGGCTGACCAACATGCTGGCAGCCCACGCCCGCGACCGGATGAAACGTCTGGACCGGATCGACATTCTGCTTGAGACCGGCCTTGGCGATCAGCATGGTCTGGCCGCCGTGGAGTGGATGCTGGATAATCTGGACGCGGAATATCAGATCCGTGACGGGGAGGGGCAGAGGACCGTCCGCAGTTTCGGTGAAAGCCTTCTCCTGTCGCTGCCCGGACAGTCGAAAAAGCGGCCTGCATATCGCTTCAACTTTTCCGATCAGCACGTCCTTGCACGCACGCTTGATATCCCGTCGGTCTCGACCTGGGTGCGTTTCGATGACCGGTTCACGACATGGCTGTTTGCCGTGTCTGCCAGGGCCGGGCTTGGCCGGCTATTGCGCCGCCCGTTCTGGCGCAGGATCGCCGTCTGGGCATTTCTGAACGTCCATCTCGGTTCAGATGTCTGCGCGGTTGCCGTCAGGGCCCGGGGTGAAACCCGGGACGGATCGGATGAACTGATCATCGGCATTATCGGGCGGCAAGAGGCGCTGATGACAGCTATTATCACCGTGGAAACAGCGCGCCAGATCCTCTCGGAAAACGTGCCGCCGGGCGTCTTTCACAGCGAGCAGGCCATCCGCCTGGACGGGGTGGTCGAGGCGCTGCAAGCGGAATATCCGGATCTGTCCGTCACCCTTTGATGGATAAGACGTGACCATAGGCCCGGCGATTGCGCCCGCCCGCGGCCTCATTCCACCGCGATAGGTGGCGCCAACCCGGGATCGCCCCCGGGCGGGGGGTCAGGTTACGCGCACCGTGGCCGACCCCAACCCTTCGACAAACATTTCCATGCTGTCGCCACGCTCGACCGGGCCAACGCCCGCCGGTGTGCCCGACTGGATCACATCGCCCGCGGCAAGCTCGAAATATTCCGAGAGATAGGAAATCATCTCGGGCACTTTCCAGATCATCTGGTTCAGGTTCCCCTCCTGCCGTGTCTCGCCATTAACCTTGAGCGATACCGCGCCTTCGTTCAGCAGCCCGGTTTCCGACAGCCGATGGATCGGACCCACCGGGGCCGAACGCTCGAATGCCTTGCCGATTTCCCACGGGCGGCCCATCTTCTTTTGCGCCCCCTGCAGGTCGCGGCGCGTCATGTCCAGCGACAGCGCATAACCGAATATATGGCTTTCGGCCTGATCCAGCGGGATGTTCGTACCGCCCGATTTCAGCATCACCGCCATTTCCATTTCGTGATGCACATCCGAACTGTGCGGCGGATAGGGAAACTCACCCGACGGATCGAGGTTGTTGGGGTTTTTCTGAAAAAAGAAGGGTGGTTCGCGGTCAGGGTCGTGCCCCATCTCGATGGCATGGGCAGCATAGTTCCTGCCGATGCAATACACCCGGCGCACCGGGAAAATCTCGTCCGATCCGGCAATTGGCAGGCCGACAACGGGTGGCGATGGAATGGCGAATTTGTTCATTTACGTGGCTCTCCCTGTGTAGGCTGCCTTGATCATTTAGCATAAAAATCGACAAGATCAATCGCAACCAATACGAGGCGCAACTGAAAAAAACGCTTGCAAAACCCATTTATCCGACCAATATCACGATCAATCGGATATATTGGTCGACCAATATGGGGATGAACAGGGTGCTTGAGCAACCAATCCTTTCTGGCCGCGAACAGGCGATCGAAGCACTCGAGGCGTTCATTCGCGATGGGCAATACGCCCCGGGTGATCGACTGCCACCCGAGCGGGAACTGATGGTCCAGCTTGGCATGGGGCGCACGCAGCTGCGCCGGGCGCTTGAGGCGCTGGAGATGGAAGGCGTGATCTGGCGGCATGTCGGCAAAGGCACGTTCATCGCCAAGGACAGCGCAGCCGGTTCGCTTTCGGCCCTGTCGCGGCGCGTCTCGCCCGTCCATATGATGCGCGCGCGCCTGTCGCTGGAACCCGCGATCACACGAGAGGCCGCGATTCACGCATCGCATGATCGGATCATTCCGCTCAGAATTTGCATCGACCGCTCGGAAGATGCCGCCACATGGGACGAATACGAGGCGCAGGATGATGCCTTTCACCGTGGCATTGCGCTGGCCACCCAAAACGAATTGCTCCTGGCGCTGTTTGATCAGCTCAACCAGGTTCGGCGGGCAATCGCGTGGAAAACGGTCGAACGCGCGACCGACCGGCCGCCACACGATCACAACAGTTTCGTCCAGCACCGCGCCATTCTCGAGGCGATCGAGGCCCGGGACGCCGACCGCGCCCATGCCGAAATGCGGACCCATCTGGGTTCGGTCGAAAAACGACTGTTCGGAGGATTTTGAGGAACGACAGGTAATCAAGGATCAGAGCCCGAAAACGGGCCGCAACAATCACCAAGGGAGGATGTCATGAAACATTTTATCAAGACGCTGGCGGCCACGGCCGTGTTGGCGGTGGCTGCGACAACGGCCAGCGCCGACAAGATCAAGATCGCGCTGGCTGAAACACCGTCAGACGAACTGGCGGCGTTCTTTGTTGCGCTCGACAGGGCCAAGGCCAACGGGCTGGACTATGAATGGACCGCCTTTTCGGACGAGGAACTGGCCATTCAGGCGGTGTTGTCAGGCCAGATGGATATCGGCTTTGGCACACCATATGCCGCCATGCAGCGCTCCAAGGCACCGATCCGCATCATCTTTCAGCTCTCCAAGCTGAAATTCTTCCCCGTCACCACCAAGAAATACGCAACGCTCGAGGATTTGGACGGTGAGCCCATCCTGCTGCACTCGCGCGGCGGCGGCACGGATTCGATTGCAAACGTGATCGAGGACAAGATGGGTATCAAGTTCGGTGAACGTTCCTATGTGCCGGGATCGGCCAACAGGGTGGTTGCGCTGGTCTCAGGTCAGGCAGACGCCACGATCATCGACCTGTCCAACAAGAACAAGGTGATGCGCCAGCACGGCGACAAGTTCAACGTGCTGCCGATGTTCGATGTCGAGGCATCGGATGAGGCCCTGTTTGCCAATCTGGACTGGATCAAGGCCAACGAGGATGACGTCAATACATTCGTCGCCGCGCTGGCATCGGTCTGGGCCGACATGGCCGAGGATCCGACAATCATCAGCCGCGAAACCGATCCGGACGGCCCGATCGGCCAGTTGCCTGCCGAGATCCTGGCCGAGCTGGACAATTTCTATACTGAAGCAGCCGAAGGCGGTCTCTATGACCCGGTCGGTGGCGGCCTCAAGGCGGCTCAGGCCGATCTGGAATGGTACACGCAGGCCGGTCAGCTCGAGGGGGATCCCTCCACGCTGAATATCGACGACTTCTGGTACATGGCACCGCTGGACAAGGCGACCATGAACTGATGCGCAATCCGGTCGGCCCCGCCACATGGGCAGGGGCCGGCCTCCCGTTTGATACATGAGGGACGGACATGACGATCAGCCGATCCATGGCATTGAAACTCATCTCGGCGCTTGTTCTGTTTGGCGCCTGGGAAATCGCCGGCTGGGTGCCGGTCAGCTATGCCTTTCCGACCTTTCTGGAATCGATGTCGGCGCTGATCCGCATGGCACTGGATGGCAGCCTGTTCGTGGCCTATGCTGAAACGCTGAAGCCGCTGATCGTCGGGATTGCCATATCGGGCACCATCGGCATCGCCATCGGGATATGGATCGGGCTGTCGAACTGGTTTGACTGGCTCTTTTCGCCGATCTTCATCGTGATGCAATCCGCGCCCCTCGCGGCGCTGATCCCGCTTTTGGTCATGGTCTATGGTATCGGTCTGACGTCCAAGGTTTTCGTGGTCTGCATCATGGCCATGCCGGTGATCGTTCTCAACACGGCCGGTGCAGTGCGCAACACCCCCACAAACCTGATCGAGATGGGCACGGCCTTTCTGGCCACCCGCTTCGAGGTGATCACCCGCATCATCGTGCCTTCGGCCTCGCCGGTCATATTTTCCGGTCTCAGGCTGGGTGTTTCTGCCGGGTTTATCGGCGCCATCCTTGCCGAGCTAAAGATCACACCGACCGGCGTGGGCGATATCATCACCTTCAGCCGCTCCATCGCCGATTATGCATCCATGTATGCCGCCATATTCTCGATCATCGTTCTGGCCGTCATCTTTCTGAACCTGCTGGAAAAACTAGAAATCTATCTCTTCGAGGGGAACGTCCGTGGCTATGCCTCAGATTAAAGAAGCGGTAGCACCCGCTGAACCGGATATCGCCGTCTCCACGCGCAATATTTCCAAGAATTACGGCGATGTCGAAGCGCTCAAGGATCTCTCGCTCGAGTTTCCGCGTGGTCAGCTGACATCGCTTCTCGGGCCGTCGGGTTGCGGCAAGACCACGCTGCTCAAGATCATTGCCGGGCTGCTCGAGCCGACAAGCGGCGAGGTCGAGGTTGACGGCAAGGCCGTGACCGGCCCGGGCGAGGATCGCGCCTTTGTCTTTCAGGATTTCGCGCTGCTGCCCTGGGCCAGCGTTCTGCGCAATGTTGCCTTCGGGCTGGAACTGCGCGGCGTCGCCAAAAGCGAACGCGAAGCGCGGGCGGCGAAATACATCAACGATGTCGGGCTTGGCGGGTTCGAAAACGCCTTTCCGCATGAATTGTCGGGTGGCATGCGCCAGCGGGTCGGTCTGGCGCGCGCGCTCTCGGTCGACAGTCAGGTGCTGCTGATGGACGAGCCGTTCTCGGCCGTGGATGAACAGACACGCCGCAAGTTTCAGGAGGATCTGCTGGAACTGGTCGCCGTCGAGAACAAGACATTCATCTTTGTCACCCATTCCATCGAAGAGGCGGTCTATGTCTCTGATCAGATCGCCATCCTCCTGCCGCGTCCCAGCCGGGTAAGCGAAATCATCCGCCCCGCGGGGCTGCGCGACAAGGATGTCGACAATATCCGCCGCGATTCCGAATATCTCGATATCGTCGACCGGATCTGGGCCTCGCTCAGAAACTATGTGGAGTAACGCATGACTATCTGGGGATACCGGCTGCCGGGGATGTCGTCACTTCTGATCTGGGCGCTTTTGTGGGAAATCGTGGGCAGGTCGGGCTATTCCTTTTTTGTCCCGCCGCTCTCTGACGTGGTGTCGACCCTCATTCAGGTTCTGCCGTCACCGGCATTTCAGAAGGCGCTTTATGAAACGGGATATGCCTTTCTGGCCGGGGTGTTCTTTGCCGTCGTCATCGGCATTCCCACCGGCATTTTCATGGGCAAGAACCGCCTGATAGACGAATTGCTGCTGCCCTGGGTCAACATTTTTCTCAGCGCGCCACTGACGGCGCTGGTGCCGGTCCTGATGGTGCTCTTTGGCTTTGGAATGAAATCCATCATCATCACCACCACGCTGTTTGCGATCTGGATCATCATCCTGAACGCGCGCGCCGGGGTGATGCAGATCAACCGGTCACTGATTGACATGGCCAACAGTTTCGGCGCCTCGCCCTGGGAAAGCTTTACCAAGATATATTTCTGGGCGGCACTGCCCGAGATTCTGGGCGGTGTGCGCATTGGCATCATCCGCGCCGTCAAAGGCGTGATCATCGGTCAGCTTCTGATATCGATCGTGGGCTTTGGGGCGCTATTTGAACTTTATTCCGCGAATTTCCTGATGTCGCATTTCTGGGCGGTGCTGATCGTGCTCTTTGCCATGGCCTTCACCATTTCCGAATTTCTGGCCTATCTCGAGCGGCGCGTGTCCTATTACGCGGCCAAGCGCTAGCAACAGATTGCGGGCCGACGGGTCGATGGGTTCTGGCGGAATAGGGGCGCGCCGGAACCTCGGGTCCGGATCCGGGCGGTCATTCCGCGTCTCTCTGCCGGATCCGGACGCCATCGGTTATCGCGGCAGAGGGATAAAGGATGACCATCTCGCCCGCCGCCAGCCCTCTTTTGAGTTCGGTCATCAGACCATCGCTTTGACCTGTTTCCACCGGGGTTAGCCGCGCGATCCCGTCGCGCGCCACGAACACCGCCCATCCGTCCCGGTCGCGAAAAAGCGCGCTCGCCGGCACGGTCAGGATATCCTCGGCCTGCCAGATGATGATGGCCGCCTCCAGACGATAGCCATGCCCCAGACCGGGCCGCTCATCCAGCGGGCTTTGCAGCGCGATCTCGACATTGACGCGCTGTTCCTCGACACCAAGGGCAGAATATTTCGTCACGCCAAAGGGATCGATGCGCGTCACCTCGCCGGTCAGGTCATTCGGCCCGCCCCAGTCGCGCAGGATCACCCTGTCACCAACCGAGACCTGCACAGCGTCCGAGGACAAGAGATCGACAACAACCTCCAGATCCGAGGCGATATCGCCAATTTCCATGATTGGCGCACCCGCGGGCAGGGTGGTTTCGCTTTCCTGCATCAGCCGTAGAATGCGCCCGTCAATCGGGGCATAAAGGGGGATTTCCTGACCCCCGGCGCTTCCGATGGCATTGGCCAGCCCGACATCATCGAACCCGATCAGATTGGCGCGGGCATTGGCCAGTTCGGCCTCGCGCATGGCGATGGCCGCCTCGGCGGTATCGCGGCTGGCACGGCCCGCCCGCAGGGTGCTCTGGGCGCGGTCCAGTGCGGCCTGGCTGACGATCCCGCTGTCAAAGAGCGATTGGGTGCGCGCGAAATCGGCGCTGGCAAGGTCCTCGGCGGCGGCGGCGGCGTTCAGGTTGGCGCGCGCCAGACGCAGCGCAGCCGTTGCCGCATCAACGGCGGCGCTGGCCTGTTCGCGGGTGCGGCTGTCCAGAACAGACGGATTTGTCGGACGCATCTGCGCCACCACGGTTTCGCCGCGCAATGCGATATCGCCGGGGTTCACCCTGACCCGCAGCAACCGTCCCGCCACGGGTGTCGAGACGACATAGGTTTCGGCGACCCGGGTGCGCCCCTCGGCATCGATGCTCTTGACCAGATCACCGCGCGTCACGGGCGCCAGATCAACCTCGACAGGCTTGGGCAGGAACGCCAGCACCAGTGTCAGCACCACCGCGCCGGCAGCGAGTGCGATCATGAATGTCCGTGAAATTTTTGTCTTTCTGGCCATGTCCGTCTACTCCCTCGTCTTGAGGCTCGTGATGATGTCTGTCCGGTCGATATCGCGCTTGACCAGCCAGCCCGATGCCAGCGCCGCGCCGACGACAATGGCAATCGCCATCCCTTGCGCACGCGGGGCAAATACAACCGGTATCTGGTAGAGATCGGTCGAGAAACCGGCGGCGATCATGTGGGACATGAACCTGCCGACCAAAAGGCCGATCGGCAAGGCAGCGAGCGTCACGACCGCCAGTTCGCCCAACAGGACAAAGGCGGTTTCGCCGCGATGAAATCCCAGCACGCGCAGGCTGGCCAGATCGCGGGCGCGTTCATCCCGCGCTACACGGGCAGCGTTGTAGATGATGCCGAATGTGATGGCAAAGGCCATCAGCCCCATGATGAACCGGGCCGAACCCGCGCCCTGATCCATGATCACCTCAAAGGCCGCCCGCGCCTCACGCCGCAGGCTGACGCCGACGACCCTTGGCATGTCCCTCAGCGCCGCATGAACCGCCGCCTCATCGCCATCACTGACCGAGAGATAGGCCCCCGACACACGGCCGGGCTCGTCCAATGCGCGGTTCAGCGCGTCGATTTCCATGAATGCAGGCGATCCCAGCAGGCTCTCGGATATCGCGGCGACGACGATCTGCACCTCTGGCTGGCGTCCCTCGCGGATATCGACGTTCAGGACATCGCCGGGCGCGGCATCCAGTATGCGCGCCAATGTTGACGAGAGCACAATTCCGCGCGCGGGCAGGGGGATCGGTGCACCGTCCGCATCCAGCGCGCGGAAAAGCTCTGCATCGGTTGAGAGCCCCGTGATCGCGCCGGAAAACTCGCGTCGGCCCTTGCGCAGGATCACCGGCACGTTGCGCACCGGCTCGACGCGCATGACACCCGGCAGGCGGCGCAGGTCATAGATAACGCGATAGGGTTCGGGGGCGGTAAAGCTGACGCTGGCATCCGACCGGTCGATCACCTCGAATGTGCGCGTCAGCGCCTCGTCGAAACCGTCATAGATGATCAGCATCGACAGGCTCAGCGCCATGCCCGCCGCAATGCCCGCAACCGCGCCCAGCATTCGCCATGGCTGGCGGAAAATCCGGCGAAAGACCATGCGCGTCGGCTGATCAAACCGCTCCAGCAAGGCCTGCGCAACATGACCGGCGCGGGAATAGTCGGGCGGCGCGGGCGGGCGCATCGCCTCGGCCGGGGTCAGCCGGAATATTCGCCGCAACACCACCACACCGCCCAGCGAGGCGACACCGACACTGATGATCAGCCCCGACAGGAAAGCCGCCAGATCAAGCCGGAACAGAAGGAAAGGCAGTTTATAGAAACCCGCATAAAGCGGTATGATGAGCCGCCCCATGGCCACGCCCAAAACGCTGCCAAAAAGGGCACCGGCCAGCGCAATCAACACCACCATCTGCAGATAGTGGCCACCGACCTCGGCATCGGTATAGCCAAAGGCCTTCATCAGCCCGATTTCCTCGCGCTCGGACTGCAGCATGCGGCTGGTGACGATATACAGCAAGAATGCCGCCACCAGCATGAAGACCGGCGGCACATTGCGCGCCGAGGCGGTCAGCCCCTTGAACTCTTCATTCAGGAAACGGTTCGACGGATGCTCGTCGCGATCATAGGAACCGGGCGCGCCGTAAGGGTCCAGAATGCGGTCAACCCGGTCCAGTACGGCCTCGGATCGCGCGCCGCGCACCAGCGTGATCAACACTTCATTGAACGCGCCCTCCAGATCCAGCGCCGCCGCCAGCGCAGGCCTGCTGATCCAGATCACACCGAAACGCGCGTCATGGGGCACCAGTTCGCCGGGCGCGGCGAAATAGATAAACTCGGGCGACAGGGCGGTGCCCACGATCTCGAATTGGCGCCGGGCCCCGTTCAGGGTCACGCGCAAATTGTCGCCCGGGCCCAGCCCATGCGCTTTGGCAAAACTGTCCAGCAACAGGATTTCGTCCAGACGGCCCGCCTCGGGCATGCGCCCGCTGGTCAGCATGATCTCGTTCAGCGGGCGCGCCGCGCCCCCGGGCAGCGACAGGATGAGGGCATTGATCGGCAGGTCGCGCGTGGTGATATCGATCAGCGCCAGCCCCCGCAGCCGGGTCTGGGCAACCGCGACGCCATCAATCGCCCGCAGCCGCGACGCCACATGTTCCGGCGCACGGCTGAGCCCGGCAAAAACCTCGGCAAACTGGTGGCGCTGGTAATAGGCGTCGCGGGTCTGCGTCAGCGACGCGATCACCCCCGACATCATCACCTGCAACGCCACACCGATGCCAATCACCACGATAATCGCCAGCGCCTGACCCTTGATGCGCCAGAGATCGCGCAGCAATTTGGCGTGAAGCGGGCTCACCAGATGATCTCCTCGGCATGGGCGGGGCTGGCGTTCACCTCGACCTTGCGGATGGCGCCATCGGCAAAATGGATGACCCTGTGCGCCATGGCCGCCGTGGCGGCGGCATGGGTGATGATCAGCACCGTGGTACCCAGCTTGGCGTTGACATCCTGCAGCACCCTCAGCACCGCGCGGCCCGTGCGACTGTCAAGCGCGCCGGTCGGCTCGTCACAAAACAGCACATCGGGCTGGCGGGCGACGGCGCGCGCAATGGCGACGCGCTGCTGCTCACCCCCCGACAACTGGGCGGGAAAGTGATCGACGCGCGCGCCCAGACCAACAAGTTCCAGTGCTTCCGCCGCCGACATCGGATGATCGGCAATCTCGGTGACCAGCTCGACATTCTCACGCGCGGTCAGGCTGGGCATCAGGTTGTAGAACTGAAAGACAAAGCCGACGTGATCGCGCCGATAGCGTGTCAGCGCCCTGTCATTCATCGCGGTCAGATGCGCATCGCGAAACCACACATCGCCGTCCGTCGCCCGGTCAAGCCCGCCCAGAATGTTCAGCAATGTCGACTTGCCGCTGCCCGACGCCCCCAGCAGCACCACGATTTCCCCGTTCCGGATTTCCAGATCAACGCCGCGCAACGCATGCACGGCCGAGCGTCCCTCGCCATAGATCTTGGTCACGCCGCTGGCGCGAAAGGCAGGCACATCGCCCCTGTCCGATGTCGGTTCCATGAGACCTGATACACCAGACATAGGGAATTGGATTTGATTGAGGTCAAACTTGCGCGCATCCCCGGCCCGCCGGGGGTGGCGGGCAATCGCGAATGGGGCGTAGGATGTACGTATCGGCAATCCCGCGCAGGGCTGCGGGGGATCGGGCAGGTGAACGGAGGACGCCATGGAGACGCAGATAATCGGCAGGGTTCAGTCACCCCGGATCATCCGGATCGGGGGCGGTGTGGCCGATGAACTGGCCGAGGTGCTGGCACAGCTTGGCCTGTCGCGCCCGCTGATCGTGACCGACCGCAACCTTGTCGAACTGGGTCATGTCGGCAGGGTGACGGATGTGCTGGATCATGCCGGTATCGCCTGGCGGGTCTTTGACGGGGTGGTCGAGGACCCGACCGATACCTGCGTCGACCAGGGGCTGGCAGCGTTCAGGGCCGGCGGTGCCGGGGGCGATTTCGATTGCGTCATCGGGCTGGGTGGCGGCAGCCCGATGGACACGGCCAAGGCCATCAGCTTCATGAGTGTCAATCCCGGCCATGTGCGCGATTACAAGGCCCCGGCCCAGATCGATCGCTGTGGCCCGCCGGTCATCCTGATCCCGACAACGGGCGGTACCGGGTCCGAACTGACGCGCTGGTGCGTGATCACCGACACCGAAGTGACCGAGAAATATAACCTCTCGGGTCTCGCCTGCGTGGCGACCGCGGCGCTGATCGACTGGACATTCACCGTCACCAAGCCCTGGCGCATCACCGCCGACACGGCTGTTGACAGCCTGACCCACGCGATCGAGGCTTATGTCTCCCGCCGGGCCTTCGCCTATACGGATGCATTTGCACTGGCGGCGATGCCGGCGATTGCGGCGCATGTGCGCACGGCCTGCGCCGCGCCCGATAATGGGCCGGCCCGCGCGGCGCTGATGCTGGCGGCATCGCAGGCAGGCATGGCCTTTTCCAACGCCTCCGTGGCGCTTGTCCACGGGATGAGCCGCCCCATCGGCGCGCATTTCCACGTGGCGCACGGGCTGTCGAACGCGATGCTCCTGCCTGCGGTCACGGCGTTTTCGGTCTCTGCCGCGCCCGCGCGCTATGCCACCTGCGCGCGCGTCATGGGTTGGGCGAAGGCGGATGATGGCGACGATCCGGCATGCGAAAAACTGATCGCGGGGCTGCGCCAACTTAACGCGGATCTCAGGGTGCCGCGCCCGCGCGATCTGGGGCATCAGGCCGATGATGACATGCTGATGCTCATGGCGGGGCAGGCACTGGCCTCGGGCTCGCCGCAGAACAATCCGCGCGTACCCGATGCCGGACAGATCGTGACGCTCTACCGCGGGATCTGGTAGATTTCGCGCGGTCAGCGCCCGTCAGCGCCGCCCTATCCGGCCCAGCAGAAAAACCTGCGCCGTGGCGGCAAGTGCCGCCAGCAGAAAGACGAGCCACAGCCCGACCAGCCCCGCCAATGCGCCCCCTGCCAGTGGCAGCAAAAAGGCCGGTGCGGTCAGCGCGTTGAAATAGCCGCTATAGGCCGGGCGGCGGTCATCGGGCGATATTTCCATCAGCAACCCGATCACCGCGATTGTCAGCCCGTTGGCCAGCGCCCCCAGCCCGAAAAACGTCAGGAAGAGGAGCAATTTGCTGATCCCGGGCGGTGGTGACAGCCAGATCAGCGCCAGAATGACAAGGGGCGGCAGGATCCGCGCCAGGGCAATGGCGCGCATCAGGCTTTTTTTGCCCCGCCGATCCCCCCACCAGCCCCAAAGCGGGTTCAGCACCAGCGCACCCAGCGTCTGCACCCCAAGCAAAAGCGCGACATCCTCCAGCGTCAATCCCAGCCGGTCGGCGGCCAGAATGTAAAACGGTGCCGCCATCAAAACGGCACCGCCGCACCATTGCGCCTGAACAAAGCGGCGAAATGCGGGATCGTCGCGAAAGGTGACACGCCCCTCTTTCAGATAGTCACCAAAGCGGCCGGCAGCCCGGCGGGCAGGGGGCGCAGACGGCTCGCCCATCATCACAAAGAGCAGGGACGAGATCAGCATCAGAACTGCCGCAACGCCCGTGATCGCGGCATATGAGAGTGGAAATGCAAAGCGCGCAATCATCTGGTCGGCCAGGATCGCAACAATCAGGGCCAACAATCCGCCGCCCAGAAAGCGGATCGACAAGAGCCGGCTGCGCTGCCCCGAGGGCACCGACCGGGCGACGATATCATTATAAGGCACCCCGACAATGCCGCTGAGCCCGGCATAAACCGCCCAGAGGCCCAGTGTCAGCGCGCCGATGACACCGGGTTGCCAGCCGGATATGCCGCCCAGCCAGAGCAACAGGCAAAGCAGTGCCATCGCGCCGGTCCTGCCAAAGGCCCCGATGACATAATAAGGCATCGAAGAGCCGCCCTTGCCGGCCAGATAGCCCACGAATATCTGCGGCAAAAGCCAACCAAACCGTAAAATCGCGGGCACCGCCCCGACCGCAAGCGCGCTGCCGGTCAGTTGAAAGACAAGCGCCGACATCACCGTTGCGCTGTCGACCGCCGCCGAACCGGCCTGAAACACCGTGCCCGCACCGGCAACATGCCAGAAACGGCGGCGGGGCGTCACAGGCTACTCCAGTCAGCCGGATCGACAAACAGTCCGAAATAGACCGACCAGACGCCCAGCAACAGGAATATCAGCCCCAGAAACCGGCGGCGCGGGCGCAGCCAGTCGCCCAGCCGGTCCAGCGGTCGCGCCAGACCCGGCATCACCGACAGCGGGACCAGCGGCAGTGACAGGGCCAGCGCGAATATCGCCATCATCAGAAAGCCGGTGGCGACCGTGCCCCCCAGCGTTGCCGACCCGATCAGGGCAAAAAGGATGGGCGCCGCGCAGGCCGGAATATTCAGCCCGAAACCCAGCCCCTGGATCAGTGGCGATTCTGCGCCTTTCCAGCGCGCGGGCGCCAGAGCGATACGCTGGCGCAAAACCCCGTCCGCACCCAGATAAATGAAGATGCCAATGGCCAGATAAAGCAGGCCGAAACCCAGCCATGCGCCGGTCTGAAGCCCGATCAGGCGCTGGCCCAGCACCACGATCAGCCCGCCAAACCCCGCCATTACCACGACGCGTGCCAGAATGAAGATCACGACGGCCCTGAGCCGCGCCGCCATTGCGCGCGACTTTTGCGCCGACAGAAACAGCATATGCGCCCCTATCGTGCAGGGCTCGACAAACCCCAAAAGCCCGAGACCCAGCGCCAGCAGCAAGGACATCTCACCCACGAAAACCGCTCCCTCATCGGTCGGGACCATGCTGAGGCTTCCCCCACTGGAAGCTCAAGCCCTTTCCGAGAGGTGCCGGGCGGTGCCGACCGGTTCGTTCTTGTCAGACGCAACCCCGGGGGTACGGGGCTACGCCTGATTATGACTGCGCCTGGGTTCTAGCTGTCAGCTGCGACAAAGCGATTGCCGCGTACCTCGGCGTTTCCGTAGAAATTGACGTGGATAAAAGGCTGTTCCTTGCCGTTGGGCAGCATCACGCCCGTGGGAACCGGGCTGGGTTTGGGGCCATCGGGCGAGGCTTTGAGCGGCGGCATGGCGAGGTGGATTTCCAGTTCATCCGGCTTGGCCACGCCAAAGCCCACCTTGAAATCATCGTCGCGCGTACGCTCGGAGACCATGATATGCACGACCCGGCCCTGATCGACCAATTCACCGTCAACATACATGTCCCCGATCCCCCAGGCAGTGATATAGCTGAATTCCTCGGCCACCAGCGGTGTGCCGATCCCGGTGCCGCCATGCATCAGCACATTCGTGCCCACGCCGCCAAAGAACGGATGATCCGGCCCTTTGGGGATGACCTTGTTCATCACCACGCGGATCATGCGCCCGTCGGGCGCCGCGAATTCTGCCTCCATCGCGATCTCGTCGCGCGAACCCGGCCCGTCCTTGGCCGTCAGATCGCGGACCTGCATGGCAAATGTGCCCTCGGTCATCGCGATCTTGTTGGAAAACATCGCCGGGTTCTTGATCGTGGTATAGGCGCTGCCATCGTCGGTGGTCGCCCGGTTTTCAAGCGGCAGCAGCTCGACATTCAGCGGCATTTCCGGCGTGCCGAACAGCGCCGGGTCCAGTGCGCGCTTGTCCGGGAACTGCCAGATCGCCTGGCCATCCGCACTCGCGGCCATGGCACCCGGCCCCGCCCAGTCGCCGCTTTGTTCGGCCAGAGCAGCCGTTGTTGTCAGCGCTGCCGCGACCGCCGCAAGCGCCACACCGTGTTTCAGTTGATCAAAGGACATTTCACTCTTCCCCTCTTCCCGGTTCGGGACAGCCCCGAACCGCCGCCGCAATGCTAACGCCGCCACCGCCAGCCGGGGTGTCACGAAGGGCTCAAGCCGGGTTACAACGCCGTGACGTCGGCGTGACGGGAACGTGAGGTCGCAATGGCCGGGGTTGGGGGGCGGTATAGACCGGTCGGGATCAGGCGTGCCCGACAGACCTGTGGTCTCAGCCGCCTTTGCGGTTGGCTAACCCTTGCGCAGCACCTTGATCACCGCGGCGGTTTCCTCTGCGCCAAAGCCCGCTGCCTGTGCTTTCCTGACCCAACTGCTCATGAGGTCCGGCAGATCGCTGTTGATCCCGGCATCTCGGGCCTGCTCTGCCAGTTGCCGCACAGCCGCCCAGGCAATATCAACCGACGCGCCCGCATCGCTGATATCATCAAACGAGCCGGCATTTATGGTCTCGGTCAGGGGGACAGCGCGGTCACCGGGCGGAAGAATTGCCGTGAACTCCGATACCGGCACGCCCTCGACCTCGCATACCAATGCGCCGTGAATCGATCCGAATACGATCCCGAGCGTCCGGGACAGGAATGCCAGATCAACGGTCGAAGGGGCCCTGATATTCGTGCCCAGGTACCGCAGCCCGCCAGCCATCGCCGCCAGTTCGCCATGGCAGTCATCATAGGCCGCCTGCGAACCGGCCACGACGATACGTCCTTCATCCGTTCCGATATGGGTTGGCCAGCACAATATTGCACCGGCGAGGAACGATGCCTGCAACCCGTCAAACCACTGCGCGGCGTTCGCCGCCTCAAGCGGCGAGGCGGTACTCAGCTGGATGATGGTTCTGCCTGCCAGATTTTTCTGTGTCTCTTCACCGGCGAAAAGTGCCGCTGTCGCATCATAGCCGGGCAGACAAAATATGATCTTTTTGCTGGCGGCCAGAGCTTCCCCGAATGACGCCGCCTGCTTTGCCCCCGCATCGACAAGGCCCCCGGCTTTTCCCGGGGTCCGGTTCCACACCGTCGTCGTGAAACCCGCATCAAGAAGCGCCCGCGCAAGTGCTGTACCCATGGCGCCAAGGCCGATAACTGCCGTATCCGTCATTTTTTGCATTCCCCCGCTTCGCGCCATCATTGGTAGGTGACCGGGATGAAACGGGTCAAGGCTTTGCCCATGGATCATGGGCTTCAAACCAGTAGGCGCTGTGGTGTCGTCAGGATGCTTACGTTGGCATCACGATCCGGGATCAGCGGCGTCAGCGACTCAACTAGACAATAGTATTGACCTAAATTCAGCGAAGATCATCTGGTATGACATCTCTTTGTATAACATTGTATTTAAACCATAAAACAATATGCTTATGCTGTATTTATATCGATTATAAGTTTCTGGACGCCGAAAAATCTGAGTGCTAACCTGCCTGCATGAGCCAAAGGGTCGCACATCATCAAAACCGGATTGTTACCGGTTTGCTGATTGCAACGCTGCTTGTGATCGTGATCGCAAGCATCCCGGCTGTGGCCGTGGCGGGGATGAGCGCCATGCAGTCCCAGTATCGCAACACTGCCATCACCGAACAGACCGGCGATGCCATGATGATGGAGACCGGTGGCATGTCCGGTTCGGATATGGGCGGCATGGGGCAATTCTGTCCGATGATGTTCGGCTGCAACATGATGTCGTCGGTTGGCCATTGTGCACCGACGGTCCTGATCAGCGATGTTCCCGTCTGCGAACGTGCCGTGTCCTACACGGTTGCCGTCAGCGTGACCGAGGCACCGCTGCATCCGGCACAGATATCCACGTTCCACTTCCGGCCTCCGATCCTCTGATACTCCGTTTTCCTGCCCGTCTGCGCGTTGCGGCGGGTTTGCGTCCATGAGTTTCAATTATCGGGAGGTTATTCTGTCATGGAAACCGCACTCGGCCTGAGCGGATATCAGGCAACTATGATGATATTGGTTTTCTTCGTCCTCGGGCTTGGGATTGCCGCGCTCTTTGCCGCGCTCTTCCTGCCGGCACGTTGGAAACTGCCCTATTCGATGGAGTTCGTATTTGTCGGGCTTCTGATTGTTCTGGTCTGGTATGGCGACAAACGCAGTACCGAGATCTTCACCGCCTATCAGGAACCGCTGGCAAATGCCGAAGGTGAGGTACTGGAAACCACTTCCGCCGAAACCGAAGGCGCATTCGACCGCGAGATACGCGTTCTCGCCTTTCAGTGGGGCTTTGCCTTTTTCAACGACGAAGACGCGATCAGCCGCAACGCTGCCGTGGTCAAGCCCGGCGAAAAGGTGCTGTTCCGCATCTTTGCCAATGACGTGATCCACGGGTTCAACATTCCTGTTGCCGGGATCACGGCCGAGTTCGAGCCGGGCCGCGAGCGCGCGCTCTGGATCCGGGCGCCGGAAAAACCCGGCAAATACCTGATCCAATGTCTGAATTATTGCGGCGTCGGCCATGCACAGATGAAGGCGTGGCTGGTCGTGGAAGGGGCCGAGGCATGAGCGCCCCAAGCACAAGAATTAAGGGAGATGCATGATGGCAAGTCCACATGATGCAGTAAGAATGGGCGGCACGCCCCACTGGGAGCGCGAGGATGTCATCGGCAAGATGACCCTGTCGACGCTGCTGTTTTCCAACCACTATCGCCATATCGCGATCAAGGGCATGCTGACCTCGGTCGTCATGCTGGGCCTTGGTGGCCTGATGGCGATGCTGTTCCGCACCGAACTGGCGGTGCCGGATATCCAGTTCTTCGATGCGCGGCCCTATATGTCGCTGATGACGCTGCACGGGATGCTGATGGTTTTCGGCTTTGTCATCCCGCTGGTCATCTCGATCATGTATTACATGATACCCAAGGTGCTGGGGACCGAGGAACTCCTCTGGGCGCGCGGCGCGCAATGGAGCTACTGGACGCTGATCCTCGCTGCGGTGCTGCTGGTCATCTCGCGGCCCGACTTTACCTGGACCTTCTACCCGCCCATGTCCCTCAGGGTGGGCGGTGAACTGGTCTGGATGGGCTATCTGGCGGTAACGTTGGTGGCAATTTCGGAATTCATCGCCGGCGCGGTCCTCTTTCGCAACGGCTGGGCAGCAGCCAAGAAAACCGGCTGGAGCAAGCTGCCCCTGATGGGTTGGGGTGCGATATCCGAAGGCATCCTGCTTGTCGGTTCCACACCTATTCTGGGCCTGGTGGGTATCTACATGTTCACCGACTGGCTCGAGGTTACGGCGATGTTCGACCCTGCGCGGGGCGGGGATGTGATGACCTTCATGTTCATGTTCTGGTTCTATGGCCATCCGGCTGTTTACCTGCCGCTGATGCCGGCTATCGCGATCCTCTATACGCTGATGCCCCGGTTCCTTGGCCGCCCGATCTGGAGCTACTGGTCCGCGGTCACGGCCTTTTCGATCCTCACGGTACTGGCCTTTATCGTCTATCCGCACCACTTCCAGCCGGCCGAGACGGTCAGCGGCCCACTTGAGCGCGCCACGCAGATCCTGACGCTGATGATCTTCATCCCGTCAACGCTGCACGTGTTCAACTGGATCGCGTCGCTCTGGTATGATGTCATCCCGGTTTCCGCGAAACGGGCGGTGCCGTTCAAGTTCATCATCGCCTCGATCTTCTTTCTGATGCTTGGCGGCGTGACGGCCTATGTGAACGCGCAGATCGCGACAGACAGCGATTTCGTGCACAACACCTATTTCGTCCCGGCGCATTTCCACGCGATGTTCGTGGGCTTCATGGCCAATATGGCGATGGCGGGCGTGTACTATCTCTATCCGTATTTCACGGGGCGGATGTACAATCAGACAATGGGCAACCTACATTTCTGGTGCTGGCAGATCGGTATCTTCACCAAGGTGATGATGATGTACTATCTGGGTTACGTCTACTTCCCGCGCTGGGTCGTGGATTATCTGGACCTGCCACAATGGTCGACCGCCCAGCTGACGCTGACCGGTGGTGCCTATCTGATTGGTCTTGGTTTCATCATCTTTGTGATCAACATCATGCTGAGCGCCAATCGTGGTCGTGAATTCTCGGGTGATCCCTGGGCGATCGAGCACGAAGGCAACACCGGCGCGGCCGCCACGCCCGCCGAGTAAGAGGAGAGACAACCATGATAATGAGATTCTTTCTTGTAACCGGTCTGATCCTCCTTGGAGGAACGGCCTATTTCGTCGTCGGGCAACAGCCGCCGACCTATCAGGCGGCACCGATGACCGGAGAAGTGACCATTCTGCAGGCCGAGGGCGTGTTCCCGACCGGCGACATCGCGGAAAATGAGGAGGTCGAGCATTCGGTCTTTGGCGTTCCCGAAGAGGATGAGGCACAACTCGCCGCCGCCATGGCCAATATGGACATGAACATGGACATGGATATGGACATGGATATGGACATGAACGACGGCGAAAGCATGAACATGGACGGCACCATGAACATGGCCGAAGACGGCACGATGAACATGGATACCGATGGTGAGACCATGGCGATGGCCGAAGATGGTGATGCCGATCACGCCGAAGATGCAGGGGCCGGCGAAGAAGACGGCGATCATGCCGCCGAGGCCGAGGCCGATCCACATGGCGCTGAAGAGGAAGAGGAAGAAGAACGGCTGATGGCCGGCAGGATGGCCGGTCTGATCATCCAGAACGAGGGCGATTTCGACCGCGAGGTCACACTTTCCATGTCGGAATGGACTTTCTCGGATCTCGAAATCGACGCCAAGGCCGGTGAACGCATCCGGTTTACCCTGCGCAATGACGGCAAGATCCTGCACGAGTTTATGTTCATGAGCATGGCCGCGATGCAGGCTGTCAACTACCGCGCCAAACGGGCCGACTGGAACCTGCTGGAACACGAAGCGCTCTATGAAAAATCGCTTCTGCTGCCCGGTCAGGAAGTCTCTTTTGTCGCCGAAGTCGTCCGGCCAGGTGCCTGGATGTTCATGTGCATGCTGCCATATCACATGCAGATGGGCATGATGGGGCAGTTGGCCACCGAAGGCATGGCCATGGAGATGGAGATGTGATGCGCGACCGCGCATGACTGCACCGGCCCGCCTCAGGGCGGGCCGGAACTACCACATATCTGCTACGGAATTTCCTGATGACCGATACCAGCATCATTGCTGCGCAACAGCGCAGAAGGCCAGCGTTGCGGACATATTTCACCCTGCTCAAACCCCGGGTGATGTCACTTGTCGTCTTTACCGCGGCGGCGGGCCTTTTTGCGGCCCCGGGCCAGCCGGGTGTCTGGACGGCGCTGGTCTCGATCCTGCTCATCGCCATCGGCGCGGGGGCATCGGGCGCGCTGAACATGTGGTGGGATGCCGATATCGACGCGGTGATGCGGCGCACCCGCAACCGCCCCATTCCCGACGGCAGGATATCACCGCAGGCGGCGCTGGTTTTTGGCCTGACGCTCTCGGTCTTTTCCGTGACGGCACTGGCCATCGTGGCCAATCCGCTGTCAGCGGCGCTTCTGGCCTTTACCATTTTCTTCTACGTCGTCATCTATTCGATGATCCTCAAACGCAGCACGCCGCAGAATATCGTGATCGGTGGCGCGGCAGGGGCCTTTCCGCCGATGATCGGCTGGGCGGTGGCCACGGGCGCCGTCAGCTTTGAAAGTGTTGCGCTTTTTGCCCTGATCTTTCTCTGGACGCCGCCGCATTTCTGGGCGCTGTCGCTGTATATGAACGATGATTTCACCCGCGCGGGCGTGCCTATGCTGACTGTCACTCACGGAAAGCCGAGCACCAGACGCCACATCGTGGCCTATACCTGGTGCCTGGCGCCCGTGGCGGTGATGCTTGCCTTCAGCGGGGTCGGCGGGCCGGTGTACCTGCTGACGGCGCTGGCGATGAACGCCCTGTTCCTCAGCGGTGCCATCGCCATCGGCAGGCGAACCGAGGCCGAGGCCGAGGCCGACCGCTATCACCGGGAACGCGTGTATTTCCGCCTCTCGCTCTATTACCTGTTTTTCCACTTCATGGCGGTCTGGATCGATGCGATTGCGCGCAAGGCCGGGATCGCCGTCTGGACGGGATGGCCCACGATTTTCTGACTGCCGCCCCGTCTGCCCGGCACAGTCTTCGATCATGCCGGCCTGATCGGTCTGGACCTGTTGGCGCGGGCATGCTGTATAGCTACCTGCAACCGGTGCAAAACGTGATGGGCAGGGGCGATGGCAGACAGGGCGGTGAATGCGGCACCCGATATCCTTGTAGTGGGCGGTGGAAACGCCGCGCTCTGTGCCGCCATCAGCGCAAGGCGCGCCGGTGCCTCGGTCCTGATACTCGAGCGTGCGCCGAAACCCTATCGCGGCGGCAATTCGCGCCATACCCGCAATTTCCGCTGCATGCATGCCGGCCCGCTGGGCCAGCTGACCGATATTTATGACGAAGGCGAATTTTTCGACGATCTGATCAAGGTCACCGGCGGCAAGACGGACGAGGCGCTGGCGCGCCTGACGATACGCCGCTCTGAAAGCTGTTATTCATGGATGCAGGACAATGGCGTGCGCTTTCAGCCCAGCCTGTCCGGCACGCTCAGCCTCAGCCGCACCAACGCCTTTTTTCTCGGCGGCGGCAAGGCGCTGGTCAATGCCTATTACCGCACGGCAGCGGCGCTGGGGGTCGAGATCGTGTATGATGCGCGGGTCGATCATCTGGAATTTGACGGCCGCGTCCGGCGCGTGATGGCCACGGTGGACGAACAGCAGATCACGCTTTGCCCACGCGCCGTCATCGTGGCCTCGGGTGGTTTTCAGGCCGATATCGACTGGCTCGCCTCGGCCTGGGGCGAGGCCGCGCGCAACTTTCTGATCCGGGGCACACCCTATAACCGGGGTGAAGTGCTGAAGGACCTGCTGGGTCAGGGCATCGAGAGTGTTGGTGATCCCACCCAGTGCCATGCGGTGGCCATTGACGGGCGCGCACCGAAATATGATGGCGGTATCGTCACACGGCTGGACTGTGTGCCGTTTTCGATTGTCGTCAACAACGCGGCCCGCCGGTTTTATGACGAGGGCGAGGATGTCTGGCCCAAACGCTATGCGATCTGGGGCCGTCTGGTGGCAGCCCAGCCCGATCAGGTCGGCTATGCGATCATCGATGCGAAATCACGCGAACTCTTCATGCCCTCGGTCTTCCCGCCGGTCACGGCTGACACGATCGAGGGGCTTGCCGGGAAAATGGGTCTGCCCGCCGAAACGCTGGCCAAGACGGTCAGCGAGTTCAACGCCGCCTGTCAGGACGGCCCGTTTCAGCCGACCGAGCTGGACGGGCTCAGTACGAAAGGCCTCAACCCGCCCAAGACCAACTGGGCGCGGCCAATTACCGAGCCGCCCTTTTTCGGCTATGAACTGCGCCCCGGCGTGACCTTTACCTATCTCGGGCTCAAGGTTGACGACACTGCCCAGGTTCAGGGGCCGGATGGCCCGGTCGTAAACCTCTGGGCCGCCGGAGAGATCATGGCAGGCTCGATCCTGGGGCAGGGGTATCTGGCCGGGTTCGGCATGGCGATAGGCACGGTGTTTGGCCGTCTCGCGGGTGAGGGGGCCGCAGATTATGTTCGATGAAACGCTGCAAGAGGCCCGCCGACAGGCCGAGATCTGCAATGCCTGCCGCTATTGCGAAGGCTATTGCGCGGTCTTTCCCGCCATGTTCGAACATCGCAGCTTTGACGATGCGGATCTGACCCAGCTGGCCAATCTCTGCCATAACTGCCGGGGGTGCTACTATGCCTGCCAATATACCGAACCGCATGAATTTGCGCTGAACCTGCCGCAGGCGCTGGCGGAAACGCGGCAGGCCAGCTGGCAGGAATTTGCATGGCCCCGCGCCTTTGCCCCGGTTTTTGAGCGGGCGGGTCTGGCCATTGCGGCGGGGCTGGTAGTGGGCTTTGCGCTGCTGTTCTGGCTGGCAGCGGCGCTGCGCCCAGCCAGCGGCGAGGGGTTTTATGCCGTCATGTCCCACGGGCTGATGGTGGCGATCTTCGCCCCGGCCTTCCTCTTGCCGCTGGCGGCGATGGCGGTGTCGGTGCGTCGCTACTGGCGCTTTGTCGGGGGCGGCAGGCCCGCCATCAGCGCGTTATGGCAGGCCACGCGTGCGGCGGGGGCCATGACAAACCTTGCCGGCGGACATGGCGAGGGCTGCAATTTCGAGGATGAAGACCGCTATTCCAACCTGCGCCGCTATCTGCATCAGGCGACGCTTTATGGGTTCCTCCTGTGTTTTGCGGCGACGACGGCGGGCACGATCATGCATTACGGTTTCGCGCTCAAGGCGCCATATGCGTTTTTCAGCCTGCCCAAGCTGCTGGGCGTTACGGGGGGTATCCTGCTGTGTGCGGGCACGGCAGGGCTGGCATGGCTCAAGATGGGCGCGCGCGCTGATCTGGGTGTGGCCCGGCTCTGGGGTGGGGAAATGGCCTTTGTGGTGCTGCTCTTCAGCGTCAGCTTCACCGGATTGCTGCTCTATGCGGCGACCGGTTCGTCGGATGTCAGGGTTCTCTTGCCGCTGCATCTGGCCACGGTGCTCACCTTCTTCCTGCTGATACCATATTCCAAGATGGCGCACGGGTTTTACCGGATGGCGGCGCTGATGCAGGACGCTGCGCAGAAGGGCCGCGCCTAGAGTTCCCCTTCCGGTTTCCAGACCGGGTTGGTCCAGGCGCGCCGCCCCTTTGCGTCGATGATCGTCAGCCGCATCCATGGTGATGCGTCCAGCTGGCCAAGCGGCAGGCTCACGCGGCGCATCTCGTCGCCATGCACGGCAACAGCGGCCTTGCCCGCACCCTGCACGATGGCGGTCGTGCAGGCGCTGATCTCCAGCGTCACCTGCGCCGCCTCCCAGCGGACGTCATGAAATTCCGGCCCGGTCGAGGCATACATCTGCCCCGCCTTCAGCGCCGCGACCAGCGCTTGGGGCGTATTTTCGGTGGCCCTGACCATGGTCCAGCCGCCGAAATGGTCCGGCTCATAGAAATGCGCGTCATCCGTGGCACACAGGGTCAGGCGACGCCCCTCTTCCAGCAGGCGGTCCAGATGCCAGAAACCCTGCGCGCGATCAGCAGCCACAAGGCAGCCGTGATTGTAAACCTCGATCGAATGGGCCGCGTCGATGCTGCGCGCATCCGCAAGGCTCAGCCCGCCCCATTCGGGATGCGCGACCGCCACATAGGCACCGGCCTGCCGGGCGCGCCGCGCCAGCGCCGGTCCGGTTTCCTGATCGGTGTTCGCCGTGAAATCCGGGGCATCAGGCGGGGTGAAATCCGGTGGCAGACCCACGGCAAGGATATGCCAGATATCCCCGTTTTCCATCGGCCCGGAATGCAGCTCGGCACCCGGGATCGTGGTGAAATCCGTATCTCTGAAGGCTTCGGTATCGGTGATCGGATAGCCGAACCTGCCCACCAGATGATCGGTCATCGAGATAAAGTCATAGCCCTCTGCCCGGTAGCGGCGGCACACCTCACCCGGGTCGAGCACCCCGTCCGAGCGGGTGGAATGGGTGTGCAGATTGCCGCGCCAGAAACGGCCGGGCGCGGAAAAGGCGGGATCATGCATGGGGCGGCTCCTCGCATGGGACACAGGTTTTCCGCGCCGGTCAGGGCCACGAATTCCCGCACTCTTTCCAAGCTTGGCGATGAAATCAATTCAAATCTGATCCGGGGGCGAAGGCCCCGGTCTATGCCGACGATCGGCGGGTCATATCGGCAAGTTCGGGGTGCAGATAGGCCTCGGGATAGGGCATGGGGCGCGTCGGGCCCAGCGGGATCGTGCGGTTCCAGCTCCGTCCGAAATACCCCTGCCGACAATGGATCAGCGAATTGCTGCTGGCCACGCCGGGCAGCGCATACACACGGCAGAGCCAGCGCCAGAGATGGGGATAGTCGAGGATGCGCGCACCGTTCAGCTTCATGCGCAGGAAATAGACCGGGTCATGGCGATAGAGCGTCGGGAAAAGACGCAGATCCGCCTCGGTAAACCGCTCACCCGTCAGATATGCCCGCCCGTCAGACGCCAGCAAAGCGTCAAGCTGGCCCAGCGTGTCGAAATAGGCCGCAAAGGCCTTGGCATAGACCTGCTGGTCCGCAGAAAAGCCCGCCTTGTAGGCCCCGTTATTGATGGTGACATAGATCAGATCGTTCAGCCGGTCGATTTCCGTCCTGAGCGGTGCGTCAGCCTCACCCGCCGGATAAAGGTCGGGTGTGTCATTGCCCGCGCGCGCGCCCAGATCGGCGGCGTTCGCGTTCAGCATCCGGATGATCTCGGCGCTTTCGTTCGAGACGATGCGCTGGCTCTGCTTGTCGAAAAGGATGGGCAGCGAGCGTTCTGCGGACCCTTCGGCGGCGTAGATATCGCGCGCCAGTCTCAGGCCCCGGCCCGTCGCCGTTTCGCGCGTGCATTCGGGCAGGGGCGCCCCAGTCAGGCTGGCCCGGCGGTCCGGCGAAAACTCCCACAGGTTCGGGCCGGCAGGATCGTCATCATCCGTCCGCCCCGGAAAGGCCACGTCCATGGTGATGCTCTTCTGCAGTCCCAGAACATTGCGCGCCAGCGAAACGCGATGACACCACGGGCAGTTCAGCGCAACAAAAAGGTGATAGCGCCCGGGTTCTGCCGGAAATTCGGTATCGCCCAGACGGGCGCGAAACCCGCTGACGCCGCGCACGAATTCGCCCCGCGCGCGGCGTAGGGCCGCGTCCCTCTGCGATTCCTCGACCGATTTGTCGGCGGTATCGTCACGCTTGTCGCTCATGGCGGTTCCTTCCGGTGGTGCTCAGCCTCTCAGACGGTGGTGCAGAATGATCGGCACGGCAAGCTCTTCCTCGTCGCCGAGATGCCGCTCGAGAAATTTGCCGATGGCACCGGTGACCTCATGCAGACGCCCGGCCTCGTCGCGGGCCTGCTGAGGATCAAGCTGGATCAGCTTGATCGTGCGGTTGCCCGTTTCGGTCAGCGCATCCAGCACAGTGTTCAGCGCCAGATGATCGGCCTCAAGAATCTCGATCCCCCGGTCAAAGCGCGGGTCAGCGGCGCTGAGTTCGGGAAAGTAATCGTGATCTTCGAAATGGTGGTGACCGTGCAGGTTCTGCACCAGCGCGTTGCCGTAGCGGCCCAGCCTGCCGGCAAACTCCATGTCGTCAAGGTTGCGGTCCAGAAAGGCAGCCGTGTCATCCTCCAGCACATTGGCCAGACGCCGAAACATCAGATGCGCCCCCAGCCAGTTTTGCGTCATGCGCGAAAAACCGGGATGCGCCTGCCAGCTGTCGCGCGGATAGTCGCGCAAGAGAAGCTGCATCTCGGCGGGCATGGCATTGGTCCGGATGTCGAAAGCGTTTGGGGTGGCGGTGTGTCTGGGATCATTTGTCATCGGATCGCTCCGCGCCGCCGCGCCCCTTGTGGTTCACCTCTCATGTTCCGGGCGGGACGACGCAATGTTGCTGAAAGGACGCCAGAGATAGTCGGGCGCGGCGGGGTTGCAACCCACATCCGCGCACAGACACCCTGCGCAAGCCCGCCCAGCCCGCCGGTTCAACCCGCCCGTTTAACCCTCCAGCCAGGTCCGCCGCTCCGGTTCAGGATATGGCGATCTTCCTGACGTCGGCTGATTTGCCGGGGTCAAGCTTGGGCACCGAGATATGCAGAACCCCATCCTTCATCGTGGCGCTGGCCTTGGCACCATCGGCATCTTCCGGCAGCCGGAACGAACGGCGGAATGCGCCGTACTGACGCTCGCTGAAATACCACGTGTCGCCTTTCTTCTCCTCATGCGCGCGTTTTTCGCCGCTGATCGCCAGAACGCCCTTGTCGACGGTCAGTTCGACATCCTTTTCGGCCACCCCGGGCAATTCCATGCTGATCTCGTAGGATTTGCCGCTGCCCGAGGCCTCGGTGGCGGGGTTCAGCCAGTCGGCAAGGCGGTTTCCAAAGGCCCGGAACGGGTCATAAATGGATGGCCACATGCCATGTGCTTCACGTTTTTCAACCATTTCTGCGCTCCTTTCTTGTTGCGGACAGATCATAGGCGCTTCGGGCAAAACCGCCTTGATCTAGCGCAAATTCTCAGGCGGCTGCGGACAAAAATCCCCGCATCGTGCGGGTGGGGCACATCTGCAAATCGGGATACGGGATTTTCAGGGTTTTTGTTGTTTTGCCGGGGCACCTACCATTAGATTTGTCCAAGGCATCAACGGGATGCGGCTGCAGGCGCTGTGAGCGCGGAACAGGGGGCAGATATGGCGGAAATTACGACGGATGTGCTGATCATCGGGACCGGGCCGGCCGGCGCGTCGGCGGCGGCACTCCTCTCGAGCTACGGTGTCGAGAACATGGTGGTCAACCGCTATCGCTGGCTGGCCAACACGCCGCGCGCCCATATCACCAACCAGCGCACGATGGAGGTGTTGCGCGATCTCGGGTACGAGGTCGAGGCCGAGGCCTATCTGCACGCGACCGAGCAGGACCTGATGGGCGAAAACGTCTTCTGCGAGAGCCTTGCAGGCGAAGAGATCGGCCGGATGAAAAGCTGGGGCAAACACCCGCTGTCGCGCGCCGCCCATCAACTGGCCAGCCCCTGTTTCATGAACGATCTGCCCCAGACATTCATGGAACCGATCCTATATTCGACCGCCTGCAAGCGCGGCAGCCAGTCACGCATGTCGACAGAATATCTGAGCCACGAGCAGGATGATGACGGGGTGACCACGACGCTTCTGGATCGTCTGTCGGGGCGCGAATATCAGGTCCGGTCGAAATACCTGATCGGCGCCGATGGCGGCAATTCACTGGTGGCGGAACATATCGATACGCCGATCGAGGGCAAGATGGGTGTCGGCGGGTCGATGAATATCCTCTTCCGGGCCGATCTCTCGAAATATGTCGCGCACCGGCCATCCGTTCTCTACTGGGTGATGCAGCCCGGCGCGGATGTCGGTGGTATCGGCATGGGGCTGGTGCGCATGATCCGGCCCTGGAACGAATGGCTGATCGTCTGGGGCTATGACATCAACGCGCCCGCGCCGGTGGTCGATGCCGAATTCGCCACCGGTGTCGCGCGCCAGTTGGTCGGCGATCCCGCGCTCGAGATCGAGCTTCTGTCGGCCAATACCTGGACGGTGAATGACGCCTATGCCACGCAGCTCAGCAACGGCCGGGTCTTCATCATGGGCGATGCCGCCCATCGCCACCCGCCCTCGAACGGGCTGGGATCGAACACCTCGATCCAGGATGCGTTCAACCTCTGCTGGAAACTGGCAAGCGTGCTCAAGGGGCAGGCGGGGGCAAAGCTGCTGGAGAGCTACAACGCCGAGCGCGCGCCGGTCGCGCGCCAGATCGTCACCCGCGCCAACCAGTCCATCGGTGAGTTCGGACCCATTTTCGAGGCGCTGGGTATGACCGGCGGCACCGATATCGAGCGTATCCGCGCCAGCATGGAGGCGCGCTGCCATCCCGGTCCCGAAGGCGAGGCGCAGCGCAGCGCGATCCGCGACGCCATCGCGTTCAAGAAATACGAATTTGACGCCCATGGCGTCGAGATGAACCAGCGCTATTCATCCGGTGCGGTGGTGCATGATGATCAGCCCGCGCCCGGATTTGACCGCGATCCGGAACTGCACTACCAGCCGACAACATGGCCCGGTGCGCGCCTGCCGCATGTCTGGGTGTTCGACCATGACACCGGCGAGAAAATATCGACGCTCGATCTTTGCGGGCGGGGGCGGTTCACGCTCTTGACCGGGATCGGTGGCGAAGCATGGGCCAGTGCGGCCACGCAGGCGGGGCACGCGCTTGGCATCGATATCACAACCCACATCATCGGACCCCGCCAGCCCTATGTCGATCACGTGGGCGACTGGGCGCGCGCGTCCGAGATATCGGATACCGGCTGCATTTTGGTGCGCCCCGACCATCACGTCGCCTGGCGCGCGGCCGAAATGACCGCGGACCCCGAAGCCGAACTGATGCGGGTGCTGAACACCGTGCTCGCCCGCTGACGCCTTGCTGCATTGACGCAGGCGCGCGGATACGACCCCGCTCAGGGGCGCGCGTCGTCCGGCAGGCCCAGATACTGGTAATCGTCGGTCGAGATATCGCCCCGCCATGCATAGATCGACATGAAGGCCAGATCGCCGGTCCGCGATGCATGCGGCATCATCGAGGGGTGATGCGACCGTTCGCCGGGCAAGAGCGGCGCATAAGGTGCCGTGCCGCGCCGCCAGTAGGACCGCCCGGCCAGCATCACGTAGATCTCCTCGGCCGGATGGGTGCGCATGCCATATTCGGCTTCTGGCAGCATACCGTAAAGACCGATACGCACCTGATCCGATCTGATCAGCCCGCCGGGCCCCAGAATCTCGACATGCGCCTTGGATTTGCTGTGTTCGACATAAAGCGGATCGGCGGATGTCTGCGGCGGTGCCCAGACAAAGGGCATGGCCGCGATCAGCGCCGAAACCGGATGCGCATCCGCCTGCGCCAGCACATCCAGAAAAGGTTGCGCGAGGGGCGCGGCGTCGTCAGGCGGCGTCCACTCTGTGTCGGCCTCGCGCAGCGCCTGGCGCGCGACCGCTTCGATGGATTCCGGCCCGTCGAAAACATCCGCCAATTCGGCAAAAAGCGTCGTAAGTGTGATGACATCACCCCGCATCTGCTGATCCCAGCATCCACGCGGGCCACGGGAAATCTAGCCACCAACGACGCCGACGGGTCGCATTTGCGCCTTTCGCCCTTGGACGGGCCGTGCATCAGGCAGGGGCATCAACCGGCGGGATCTCAGAAATTCACCCGGTCACCGCCCTTGAGGTCCAGAATCTCGCGCGCCTCGTCGGGTGTCGCGACCGTATTGCCCAGCTCTTCGACGATGCGCCTGATCTTGGCAACCTGCTCGGCATTCGATTCCGCCAGCTTGCCACGCTGAATGAACAGGCTGTCCTCCAGCCCGACGCGCACATTGCCACCCATCTGGCTGGCGGTGGTGGCCATGGGGATCTGTGCTGCCCCCGCCGCCAGCACCGACCAGCGGTAATCATCCCCAAAGAGCTTGTCTGCGGTTTTCTTCATGAAGACCAGATTGTCGATATCGGCCCCGATCCCGCCCAGAATACCCATGACGAACTGAATGAATATCGGCGCTTTGAACAGCCCCGTATCCATGCAGAATTTCAGATTATACAAATGGCCGACATCATAGCATTCATGCTCGAACTTGATGTCATGCGGGGCCAGCGTGGTCGCGGCCTCTTCGATATCCTTGAACGTGTTGCGAAAGATATTGCCGTTCGAATTGGCGACATAATCCTCTTCCCAATCGAATTTCCAGCTTTCATAGCGTTTGGCCAGCGGATGGAACGAGAAATTCATGCTGCCCATGTTCATCGAACACATCTCGGCGGAAAATGTCGCCGCCGGTCTGATCCGGTCCTGAATGGACAGGGTCAGCGATCCGCCTGTCGAGATATTGACGACCGCATCGGTCGCCTGCTTGATCCGGGGCAGGAAGGGGCGGAAATCATCCGGATCGACCGAGGGCGCGCCTGTTGCATTGTCGCGCGCATGCAGATGCAGGATCGATGCGCCCGCCTCGGCGGCGGCCACAGCCTGTTCGGCGATCTGGTCATAGGTATAGGGCAGCGCGTCCGACATGGTCGGCGTGTGGATGGCACCGGTCACGGCGCAGGTGATGATCGTCTTTTGCCGGGCGGCCATGGGGTTACCTCAATCCTTGGGGTGGTGAACGCGGTAGCTGAGCGGGAAGAGCTCGATATCGAAACGGTCGCGGATCAGGCCCCAGACCCCTTTGGGGGCCTTCAGCATCACCACAATCGCGACAAGGCCCAGCACCATCAGGTAGATCGTACCGAAATCGGCCAGTGTTTCGCGCAGCGCGAAAAAGATCAGCGTGCCGATGATCGGCCCTTCCAGCGTGCCGATGCCGCCGATCACCACGATAAAGATCACGAACGCGGTCCAGTCATTGACGGAAAAGGCCGCATCGGGTGAGATACGCAGTTTTTGCAGAAAGATCAGCCCGCCGATCACCGCCGTCAGGGCCGAGGTGACGACGTAAACCTCGAGCTTGGTGCGCCAGATATCAATACCAAGCCCGCTGGCCGCGACCTCGCTGTCGCGGATCGCCGTCAGTGCAAGACCCCGGCGCGAGCGCAGAAAGACATAGACCGCCAGAAGAACGCACAGCACCGCCCCGAGCGCCAGCCAGTAGCTGACGCTTTCGCGCATTGCCTTCTTGCGCCCGATCTCCTTGACAATGGCAACGGGCAGGGACGTGCCCGAGCCGCCGCCAAGCGCCTGTATCTGGGCAAATGCCAGCCGGAACACCTCGGCCATGACCCATGTGCCAATGGCGAAATAGGCCCCTTTGAGCCGAAAGATCAGCGTCGCAATCGGGACAGAGATCAGCGCCGCCAGCACCCCGCCACCGGCGATGGCCACAACCGGGTGCAGCCCGCCGAATATCGTTAGTGCAAAGAGCATATAGCCGCCAAAGCCCACAAAGGCCTGCTGCCCCACCGATACCAGCCCCGCATAGCCCGCCATCAGGTTCCAGAGACAGGCCAGCGAGAGATAGAGGAAGATTTCCCCCATCAGGCGCAGATCGGCGCGTCCCGCCCACCACGGTGCGGCGGCCAGCACAATCAGCGTGACCGCCCCCAACACCATCGCGATCCGCGATGCGCGGGTGGCACGGGTGACGCGCGGCCCGGTCAATGCTCAATCCTCGGGAAAAGACCGTTGGGGCGGATGGCCAGCACGATTAGAAAGGCGATATGCCCCGCCAAAAGCTGCCAGCCCGGATCGATCTTGCCGCCGATGGTCTGGGCCACGCCAAGGATCACACCGCCCGCCAGCGTTCCCCAAAGGTTGCCCAGCCCGCCGATGATCACCGCCTCGAAACCAAAGATCAGCCGACCGCCGCCAATGGCCGGGTCAAAGCTGGTGCGCATGCCCAGCAGGATACCGGCAATCGCCACCACCGCCAGCGCCAGCGCCATCGCCAGCCCAAAGACATGCGCCTTGTTCAGCCCCATCAGCTGGGCGATATCCTGATTGTCCGACACCGCGCGGAAACCGCGCCCCAGCCCCGTTGAATAGAAAATCCATTGCAATCCGGCGATCACGCCCACCGCGATGGCAAAGGTCAAAAGGGGCAGCACGCCGATGGCCAGCCCGCCCACGGGTATGCTGGCCGTCTCGATTGCGCCGCCCGACAGTTTCTGCGGATCGGCGGTATAGATTTCCAAAAGTGCGTTCTGAATGATGACCGACAGGCCGAAGGTGACCAATAGCGGCGGCAGGATGTCGGGGCCCAGCGTCTGGTTCAGCAGCCCGCGCTGCAGCACATAGCCCAGCCCCGCCATCAGCGGCATGACGATCAGAAGTGCCAGAAACGGGTGTACTCCCAGCATCACGGTGGTGGAGAGGCCCATATAGGCCGCGAGGATGATCAGGTCGCCATGGGCGATATTGACCAGCCGCATCACCCCGAAAATCAGCGACAGACCGGCAGCAAAAAGCGCATAAAGCCCGCCCAGAAGAATGCCTTGCACGACGGCGTTGATCCATTCTGTCATGCGTCCACTCCGAAATAGGCGGCTGTGATCTCTTCGCGCGTGATGGCATCTGTTCTGCCCTGCAGTGAAACGCGCCCCTCTTGCAGGCAATAGACACGGCTGGCGACCGACAGCGCCTTGGATATGTCCTGTTCGACGATCATCGCCGTCAGGCCCGCGCCGACGATGCCCGGCAGCGCGTCATAGATTGTCTTGATCACCACGGGCGCGAGGCCAAGGCTGATCTCGTCAAACAGCACCAGCTCGGGATTGGCCATCAGCGCGCGGCCTATGGCGACCATCTGCTGCTGCCCGCCCGAGAGCGAGGTCGAGGCCTGCCCGCGCCGTTCGCGCAATATGGGAAAAAGGTCGTAAACCTTGTCCAGCGACCATGGTCCGGTGCGCCCGACCTTGGCACCAAGGACAAGGTTTTCCTCGACCGTGAGCGACGGAAAGAGCTGGCGGCCCTCAGGCACCAGTGCGATGCCCAGATGCGCAACCTGATCGGCGCGCAGCCCGCCGATGGGCGCACCGCGATAGACGATCTGTTCGGCCCGGTTGGCAAGCAGCCCGGAAATCGAGCGCATCAGGGGCGATTTGCCGGCCCCGTTGGCGCCGATGATGGCAATCACCTCGCCCGGATTGACCGACATATCCAGCCCGTAAAGCGCCTGAAAGTCACCGTAATGCGCATCCAGTTCCCGGATCGAGAGCAGTTCATCAGACATCGGGATCGACACCCAGATAGATTTCCTTGACCTCGGCACTGTCCATGATCGCGCGCGGCTCGCCCTCGGCGATCTTGCGGCCGAAATCGATCACGATCAGCTTTTCGACCACCGCCAGCAGGGCATGCACGACATGTTCGATCCAGACGATCGTGGTGCCCCCGGCATGCACCCGGCGGATCGTGGCGATCAGGGCGCTGCATTCGGCCTCGGTCAGGCCACCCGCGATTTCGTCCAGCAACAAGAGCCGGGGCTTCGCGGCCAGCGCACGCGCCATCTCGAGCCGCTTGCGCTCGAGCAGTGTCAGGCCGCCGGCCCGCTGATTGGCCTTGGGCATGAGGCCGGTATCCTCGAGCACGTCCAGCACATGCGCTTCGGCGGCGTGACCGCGCAGGCCCGCGCCTTCGGTCGCGCCCACCAGCGCATTTTCGAAAACGGTCATCCCCTCGAACGGGTGGGGCACCTGAAAGGACCGGGCGATGCCCAGCTTGCAGCGGCCTGCTGCGGATATCGCGGTGATATCGGTGCCCTGGAATTCGATGCGCCCCGCATCTGGGCGGAGCGCACCGGTGATCAGGTTAAAGAGCGATGTCTTGCCGGCGCCATTCGGCCCGAGAATGCCGATGGCAGCACCGGGGGCCACCTCAAAGCTTGTCTGATCGGCAACGACAACCGCGCCAAATGACTTGCTCAGATCCGATACTGACAGCAGCGCCGACAAGAAAATGCCCTAGCCCAACAGCATTGTTTCGCCGCCAACCGGGATCTGCGGCGCATGCTTGTTGTTGGTGATCACCAGTTCCAGCCCGCTGCCATTGTCCTGCCACTGACCGGCGACAAGCGGTGTCTTTGAGACGTTGGGCACAGGGCCGGCGCCCCAGTTGATATCCCCGACGATGGTCGACATCTGCGTCGAGGCGATGGCGGCAGTGACAGCATCGACATCGTCCAGATCCTCGGTACGCTCGATCACATTGGCCACGACCTCAAAGAGCGCATGACGGAACCCGATCGGCTGGGTCCACGGACGCCCCGTCGCTGCCGTGTAACCACCCGCCAGATCACCCGCAGACGCTCCTGTCAGCGAAGAGGAGAACGGATGATTGGGCGACCACCAGATTTCCGATGTCAGCCCGATGCCCCGTTCGCCCAGCGACTCGATCACCGACGGGAACAACAGCGCCTTGCCGATGGTGGCGATCTTGGGCTGGAACCCCTGCTGTGCGGCCTGCGCCCAGAAGGTGCCGAAATCCGGCGGGATCATCACGCCGGTAATGATCTCGCAGCCCGCATCCTTGAAGGCCGAGATAAAGTTCGAGAAATCGTCGTTCAGCGGCTGGTAGCGGCCCGGATCGGTCAGCGCAAAGCCCATATCAGCCAGCGGTTTGGGAAAGCCCAACTCGGGATGGCCCCATGCATTGCCGTCAGCATCATTGGGAAACAGCCCGCCAACCGTCTTGGCGACGCCCGCGTCATTCCAGAGATTGGTGAAATTGGCGATCACATCCTCCAGACCCCAGAAGAAGTGATAGGTATAGTCGAACCCTTCCGCCGGGTTGCCGCCGCGGCCAAAGAAATAGGGCTGCCATGGCGCATCGGTGGTGATGCAGGGCACCTCATTTATCTCGGCCTGATCGGCCACGGGGTTCGTCGTGTCCGGTGTTCCCGCTCCCGTCAGGATATCAACCTCGTCATCCAGGATCAGGCTGGCGGCAACCTCGGCGGCGCGGTTGGGGTTGGACTGGCTGTCCTTCTTGATGATCTCGATATTGTAGGATTTGCCATTGTTCATCACGCCACCGGCGAAATGCGCCCTGAGACCGTCGATGATATAATCATCCGCCTCGGCAAATCCGGCCAGCGGCCCGGTTGAGGGCGACACATAGCCCACCTTGATCGATGGCGTCTGCGCATAGGCCCGCGTTGATCTGAGGATCGCGGGTGCCGCGACCGATGCCGCCATGCCACCCAGCAGCTGTCTTCTGGTTGATTTCAGTTTCATGTCTCTCCTCCCTGAGATCTGAGTTATTGGGCGCATTTGCCCCGTTCGGTCCGGTCTGTGGTTTCTGCCCGTCTTCTGGGGGCTGATTTTTTCTGCTTACCGACCTCACGTTTTCCTTTCGTCATGTAAAATCGTGCAAATACGCCGCGTCTATGCCGCCGCGTTCAAAAGAACCTCCAGTTCGGCCAGATGCCGGGCAATCCGGGTTTTGGTCGCCTCCAGATCACCATCGCCCCAATCCCGGAATCCCTTTCCCGCCGACATTCCCGTGCGCCCCTCTTGCATCAGCTTATCCAGATAGGGTGACGGCGCGCCACTGCTTTCAAGATCAAAGAGCACCTGCGCATGAATATCCCGCGTCAGTTCGATCCCGACCAGATCGGCATTTTCGAGCGGGCCCAGCACGGCCAGCCTGCGGCCAAAGCTGGCCTTGACCACATCGTCCACCGCCTCGGCGGTGCAAATGCCGTTTTCAACAAGCGAGATCGCCTCGCGCCAGAGCGCATGCTGCAACCGGTTGCCGATGAAACCCGGCACATCCTTTTCAACCATCACGGCGGTCTTGCCCGCCGAGGTCAGCAGTTCGGCCATCGCCGACGCATGCCCGGGCGCTGTCCATTCGGTCTTGACCACTTCGACCAGCGGGATCATGTGCGGCGGGTTCCACCAATGCGTCCCCAGCGCCCGGTCACGATGCGCCAGCCCCTGCATGATCCGCGTGATCGGAATGACCGAAGTGTTGGAGGCCAGCACAGCGTCGCGCGCCGCATGGGCCTCGATCTCGGCAAAGATCGATTGCTTCAGGTCCAGCTTTTCCGGTGCGGCCTCGATCACGAAATGCGCATCGCGCACCGCCACGGGCAGCGCGGCACAGAGTTCGATCCGCTTGAGCGCCGCCGCGATCTCCCGCGCGTTCGCGCCAAGCAGGGCGAGGCTGCGTGAAATACGCTCCGGCGCCGAGGCCAGCATCACGGCGTCGGGATCGAACAAGGTGACATACTGACCCGCACGCGCGAATGTCAGCGCGATACCATGGCCCATCAGCCCCGAACCGATCACCGCGATCTGCTGGTTTTTGCGCATCCTCAGCCCGCCGTGTATCCGCCGTCGGCATAAAGGATATGCCCGGTGTAGAAGTCCGAAGCGCGCGAAGCCAGAAAAAGGAGCGGCCCGGCCAGATCCTCGGGCTCGCCCAGACGACCCTTGGGAACGCGCGACAGAAACCCTGTGCGTACGGCCTTGGCATTCTCGCTATCCTCGAACATCCACGCTGTGAGCGGAGAGCGAAAGACCGTCGGCGCGATGGCATTGACGGTAATCCCCGTCGGCCCCAACTCGCAGCCCAGCGCCTTGGTAATGCCGTCAACCGCCGCCTTTGACGCGCAATAGGCGGTATAGCCTGCCGGATGGCCCAGAAGACCCCGCGCCGATGACATGAGCACGATTTTCCCGCCGTCGCCCTGTGCGGTCATCTGCGCGGTCACGGCGCGGGCCATCAGCCAGCTTTGGGTCACATTGGCGTCCATGACATCGGCAAAGGTATCCGGCGCCATCTCTGTGATCTTGGCGACCTTGTTCATGCCCGATGCCACCACCAGAATGTCGAGCCTGCCAAATGTCGCGACAGTTTCGTCAACCAGCGCCTGACAGGCGGCCTCGCTGTCGGGGCGGGCGTTGATCTGGTGCGTCTCACCCGGACAGCGCGCCGCGACGTCGGCCATGGCATCGCTGTTTCCCGCCGCCAGCACGACCTTGCAGCCCGCGCTCGACAGGCATTCCGCCGCGACCGCCCCAAAGGCGCCCGAGGCCCCGGTGATCAGCGCGACCTTGCCGGTCACATCAAACATCGCATGTGGGTTGGACAGGCTCATTGGGGGCGTCCTCCGGGCGGGTAGGGGATCACGACCAGCATTTTGCAGACATGGTTGGATCGGTTCTCGATCCGGCGTTCCTGACCGGGGGGGATGGTGCAACTGTCCATGGGTCCCAGAACCTCGGTCCGGCCATCCCATTCGATGGTCATTTCGCCGTCGAGCACGACATAGACCTTTTCGAACGGGGTCGAATCCGGCCCGGCGCCGCCGCCGGGCAGGAACTGGGAATAGCCGATCCACTGGTTCTCCGGCCCGCCATCCTCGAACCCCTGCAATCTCAGCCCCACAACCCCCCAATGATTGGGCGCCTCATAAGGCGTGGCCTCGCCAAAGCGCTTGATCAGCATCAGAATGCCGCTCCTGCCTCGATCCGGTAGCCTTGGTTCGGGTCCATCATCGCCACCAGCCGGATGATGCAGCCATCGCCCCGGTCCCAGTTCCACGGGAAAAACGCGAAGGTTACGCGCTTGCCGGTGACGCGGTCCAGATCGCCGCCCACGTTTTCAATGCCCAGAATACCGTTCGAAAACAGCGTATTGTGCACCGGCTCCCATTCGGGGAAGTCAACCTCCCACGGGGTGCCGCCGGACCATTCCAGATATTCCTGCTCAAGATGCGGCAGGATGGGGCCGTTGCGCTGGGGGCCGATGGCAGTGGCCAGCGGATGATCATTGGCCTGCGTGTCGTGACCCACGACCTTGATCTGCTTGTCGACCATCCAGTCGGCAGCCGACGGCACCAGACCCGGACAATAAGCAAAATAATCGCCATCCTCGTACCGCTTGTGCCAGCCGGTATTGATGATCAGCACGTCATTTGGGCGGATGGCATGGCCGCAGGCCTTTTCCAGATCGTCCGCGGTAATCTGTTCCCATTTCTCCTTGGGCACGTTCACAACTAGGCCCGAGCCAAAGAAATGCGGCAGCGGTACCTCGTCGATAAAGGGCGTGCCCTGCACCACATGCGCGGGCGCGTCGATATGGGTCGTGACATGCATGGTGGTGGTGATCGTCTGGCTCAGCACACCGGATTTCGCCATGTAGTGCTTGCGGTCGATCTGGACATCCTTGAAATAGGGCCAGTTCGGACACTGAAAGCCATAGCGATGGCTCAGGTTCACAAACTCCAGCCCCATATCATTGTTGTCGTTTTCCTGAAATTCGATCCCTCGAATGGTGACGGTCATGCGGTCCTCCCCAACGGCGTGATGGTGTCTCACATCATGGTGCATATGTATCATAATACGGTCAATAGTTGATTTGAACTCGGCGTTGAATTACCGTAAAGCCACGGAAAACAGCGGCGCAGATGGTCGGAAAAGGTCAGGTGGACGGACAGGAAAGTCATAAAAATCAACGCATTCAGGTGATTTCACGGGCTGCCGACATTCTGCGCCTGCTGGGTGAAGACAGCGGCGGGCTGAGTCTGGGTCAGATCGCACGCCGCGTGGATTTGCCCCGCTCTACGGTACAGCGCATCGTCGCCGCCCTGACGGTCGAGGGGTTTATCTCCTCTGACAAGGGCTATGGGGGAATCAGGCTCGGGCCCGAGATCCAGTCGCTGGCACAGGCCACCGTCGCCGATACCCGCGACAGGCTGCGCCCGATCATGAAATCCCTGTCCGAACAGACCGGCGAAACCGTTGATCTCGCGATGATGGAGGGCGGCAAGATGCTCTTTATCGACCAGATCGTCGGCAGCCAGCGCCTGAGGACGGTTTCCAGCATCGGCGAGGCCTTTCCGCTGACGACGACCGCCAATGGCAAGGCCGCGCTGGCCTGTCTGGACCCGACCGAGGCGGTTGCGCTGATCGCTGCCGAACATGAGCGTGGCGACGGGCAGGGCCGGGCGCTTTCAGAGATTCTGGCCGATGTCGAAAGCATCCGCAACGGCGCACTCGCCAAGGACGAGAATGAGCATACCGAGGGGATTTCGGCGCTGGGTTTTGCCATCCGCGACCAGGGCGGCGATGTCTTTGCCATCTCGGTCCCGGTGCCCAGCACCCGCTTTGACCGCATTCGCGAAAATCTGGCCGCTGCGATCCATCGCTGCCGCCGCGAACTGGCGCATTAGATCAGCACCCATGGGGCGCGGCGTTGCGCTGCTTAGCCTTGTCCAAATCAGGTCTGTGACAGGATGTGCTTTACCGGCCCCATGCTTTCGTCAGACGTAACAGGAGTTGCCTGCGGGCGCTTTCTCGATAACATTCAGCCATTGGCCGCAGCGGAGCATGATATGAAAGACGCGCTGGAAGAGCTTCAGGAAAACGTCGCCGTTCCTTTTGAACGCGCGCGCGCCATGCCGCCGTCGGTCTATACGTCCGAGGCGTTTCTTAAGCGCGAGCTTGAGGGGATATTCGCGCAGGACTGGTTCTGCGTGGGCCGTGCCTCGGCGCTGTCGGGTGCCGGTGACTATGTCACCATGGACCTTGCCGGGCAGCCGATTGTGGTGCTGCGCGACAATGACGGTACGCTCAGGGCGATGTCGAATGTCTGCCTGCACCGGATGTCAACGCTGCTCGAGGGGCGGGGGACGACCCGCGCCATCGTCTGCCCCTATCACGCCTGGACCTATAATCTGGATGGCCGGTTGCGCGGGGCACCGGCAATGACGCTGAACAGCGGCTTCTGCAAGGATGACTACAAACTGCCATCCGTCAGGTGCGAGGAATGGCTGGGCTGGGTGTTCGTGACGCTGAACCCGGATGCCGACACGGTGGCCAACCGGCTGGGCCGGGTCGAGGAACTGGTCGGCGATTACGACATGGGCGCCTATACCGAGACCTTCTTTGAAACCCATATCTGGGACACGAACTGGAAGGTGCTGGCCGAGAATTTCATGGAGAGCTATCACCTGCCGGTCTGCCACGCGGGTACGATTGGCGGTCTCTCCAAGCTCGAGGAAATGATCTGCCCACCGGGTGAAGAGGCGTTCAATTATCACACCATTCTCAAGGATGATCAGCTGCAGATCGCGCTGGCCCATCCCGAAAACACACGGCTGAAGGGCGAGCGTCGGCGCATGACCTATCTGCTGGCGCTTTATCCCAGCCTGCTGATCACGCTGACACCCGGCTATTTCTGGTATCTGACATTGCATCCCCATGGCGTCGGTCAGGTGCGTATCGGCTTTGGCGGCGGCATGTCGCCCGATTACGTCAACGACCCCGGGGCGCAGAAACATTTCGCCCAGCTCAAGACCCTGCTGGACGAGGTGAATGTCGAGGATAAGGGCTGCACCGAAAAGGTTTACCGCGGCCTCTGTTCGCAAGTGGCGGCACCGGGGCACCTCTCGCATCTTGAACGGCCGAATTACGATTTTGCCCAGTACATTAACGCCCGCGTTCAGCCCGGCTGAATCCCAAGGCGCAAGGAACCGACAGATGGCCCACAGACGTATCCGCAAGTTCAATACGCAGGACACCTATCCCGAACAGAATCTCGACAATGATCTGTGTCAGGCGGTGGTCACGCGCGGTGGCAGCACGGTCTGGATGCGCGGACAATGTCCGCAGAACCTTGACGATGCGGCCAATATCGACAGCAACGACCCGGTGGAGCAGACTCACAAGGTCATGCAGAATATCCGTCAGCTGATCGAAGAGGCCGGCGGCCGCATGGAGCATCTGGTCAAGGTGGTGGTCTATATCACCGATATCCGCCACCGCGAGGCCGTCTACCGGACCATGGGCGAATATATTCGCGGCGTGCACCCTGTCTCGACCGGGCTGGTCGTGCAGGCGCTGGCGCGGCCCGAGTGGCTGGTTGAAATCGACGCCACCGCCGTGATCCCCGAATGACGTTCTCGCTTGTGGCCCGCTGCGCCGAGACCGGTATGTTCGGGGTGGCAATTTCCTCGTCTTCTCCGGCGGTTGCTGCGCGTTGTTCATACACCCGCGCTGGCATCGGCGCTGTGGCCAGTCAGAATGTCACCGACCCGTCGCTCGGACCGGCAACACTGGATTGCCTGCAGGACGGTCTTGACGCCGCCGGGGCAGTGGCGCGGATACGCGATACCGGTTCCCACATGGCCTATCGCCAGATCCTCGCAGTGGACAGTGCCGGCCGCACCGCCATCCATTCCGGGCCCGAGGCGCTGGGGATCTGGGCCGATGCCAGCGGGCCGGATGTGGCAGCGGCGGGCAACCTTCTGGCGCATGACGGGGTGCCGACGGCGATTGTCAAGGCCTTTGGCGCGTCCACTGGCCATCTGGGTGACCGGCTGATCGCCGCGCTGCGCGCGGGGCTGGCAGCAGGGGGTGAGGCCGGCCCGGTCCACTCGGCGGGCATGCAGGTCGCCGACCGGCTAAGTTGGCCCTTGGTCGATCTCAGATGCGACTGGAGCGAAGATTGCCCGGTTGAGGCCGTGGCCCGCGCATGGGATGTCTACAAGCCGCAATGCGCGGCCTATGTTCAACGCGCACTCGATCCGGGCGGTGCGCCGTCATACGGGGTACCGGGTGATGAGTAAGGCTCAGTCAAAAGTCATGATGTCGGGCACTGACGTTCAGGCCATGCGCGCCGAATTGCAGGCCCTCGCGGGCAGGCCGGAGGACGCGCCCTGGGGCCTTGCAGGCAGGTTCTACACCGATCCGGCCTTTTTCGAAGAAGAGTGCAACGGCCCGCTCGCCGATGGCTGGTATTGCCTTGCCCGCGCCGACGAGTTGCCGCATGCGGGCGATTTCCTGACGCTGGAGCTGATGGGAGAGCCGTTGATCCTGGTGCGCGATGATACCCGGATCAGGGCGCTCTCTAATGTCTGCCGCCATCGGGGCATGCCGCTCGTGCAGGGGCAGGGCAACTCGAGCCGCTTTGTCTGCCCCTATCATGCATGGACCTATGGCACTGACGGGGCGCTGATGCGCGCGGCGCGCATGAAGAACGCGGATTTCGACGCCGCCTCCTGCCGTCTGCCGGAATTCGAAACCGCCGAACGCTTCGGGTTTGTCTATGTCAGCCTTGCCGCGAACCCGCCCGATCTGGACGCCGCACTTACCGGGCTTGGCGACCTGATCTCGCCTTACGCGCCCGAGGCCTATCGCATCGTGCATGCCGCGACCGAGGTCTGGCAGACCAACTGGAAATGTCTCGTCGAAAATTTCATGGAGGGGTATCACCTCTCGGTGGTGCATCCCGAAACGCTGCATGGCTATACCCCCACCGGGCTAAGCCGCAAGGGCCCGAACGGCCCCGGCTTTACCAGCTATTTTGCCAACTATCCGCGCGATATCCCGTCGCGCGGGATGGGCGCGCCGGGGCTCGATGATGACGCGCGACACCGCTCGACGCTCTTTGCCGTCTTTCCGGCGCAGGTCGCCAGCATCGCTGCCTCGCTGCTTGTCTCGCTTTCGCTTTTTCCGCAGGGGCCGGGCGCGGTGCGGGTGCGCTGGACGATGTCGGTTCATGGCGATGATCTGGACGATGAAACGATCGCCGCGCGCATTGCCCTCTGGGAAGAGGTCAACCGCGAGGACCGCGAAAAACTGGAGGCCATGCAACAGGCGCTGAATTCGGTCCACGCCACGGGCGGGCCGCTGGCCGGTGACGATTACGAAGGCACGGTCCGCGATTTCCAGACCTGGCTTGCCGGCCAAATCTAGGCCGCTTCGTCACGCTCAATCCGATTGCGGGCTTGATTTGCCCGGCGGCGCACGCAATCTAGCCGAATGCCCCTGCGTTTTACCTTTCGCCAGCTTGAATATCTCGTCGCCGTCGGTGATGCGGGAACCATCGCACTTGCGGCGGACCGGCTGAACGTTTCCTCGCCCTCGATCTCGTCGGCGATCAGCCAGCTCGAGGCGCATTTCGGCATCCAGATATTCGTGCGCCATCATGCGCAGGGTCTTTCGCTGACACCGGGGGGGCGGCGGCTCTTTAACGCGGCGCGGCAGATACTCGACAGCGCGGCGGCGCTGAACGATCTGGCCAGCGATATCACCCAGCGCGCGCGCGGGCCGCTGGCGGTGGGGGCGCTGACCACCTTGGCACCCCTGATCAGCGCCTCGGTGCGCCGCTCGTTTCAGGCCGAAAACCCCGATGCCGATGTCACCCTGGCCGAGGGGAATCAGGCCGATCTCCTGCGGATGCTCGGGCGGGCTGAAATCGATGTGGCCATCACTTATGACATTGAAATACCCAAGGATATCCTGTTCGAACGGCTGATCTCGCTGTCGCCATCGGTGATGCTGCCATCTGACCACCCGCTGGCCACGCGGCACGAGATTGATCTGAGCGAGATCGCCGCCGAGGCGCTGGTGCTTCTGGATATGCCGCTCAGCCGCGACTATTTCCTGTCGCTGTTTCACGAGGCCGGGCTGCGCCCCAACATCACCGAACGCACGCAAAGCCTGTCGGTCGTGCGCAGCCTTGTGGCCAACGGGTTTGGCTACAGCATTGCCAATATCAGGGCGCAGTCCGATCTTGCGCCCGACGGTGAAAGACTGGCCATCGTGCCGCTGGCGGGGGGGCTGCGTCCGGTCACGATGGGGCTGGCAACCAAGCAGTCCGTGCACAGATCGCGCATCGTGTCGGCCTTTTTCGCCCATCTCCACGCACGCGCTGCCGCCGGGGACCTGCCCGGCACGGCCTAGCACGGGCCCCCTAGATACCGTCCTCCAGCCGCTGGATCAGCCGATCCAGCATCGCATCGCAGCGGTTCATCTGATCGATGGTGATGAATTCATCCGGTCGGTGCCCCTCTGCCATCGAACCCGGCCCGCAAATCACGGTGGGAATGGCCAGCTGACCGGAAAACAGCCCGCCCTCGGTCCCGAAGGCGAGCTTGCAGCTTCGGTTCGATCCGGTCAGCGACCTGACAAAGGCCACGACCTCGCTGCCCTGATCGGTCTCCAGCGCCGGATAGGCATTGGTGATCTCGATATCGATGGCGGCCTCGGGAAATTGCGGGGAAAGCGGGGTAAGGATACGCTGCGCCTCTGCGCGCAGGCGGTCAATGATCGCGTGCGGATCATCGTCTGGCATGTTCCTGAATTCAAACGTGAATTCCGCTGATCCGGGTACGACATTCAGTGCCGTTCCCCCCGATAATTCACCAACATGCAGCGTGGAATAGGCGATATCGAAACCGGCATCAGCGCCTGTTTTACGCGCCAGTTCATCCTGAATGCCACGCAGCGCCGCGATCATGTCGCAGGCCAGATGGATGGCGTTCAGCGCCGTGGGCGCCATCGCCGAATGGCCTGTACGCCCTGTGGTACGCACCCGCGCCGCCGTCTTGCCCTTGTGGCCCGTGCCCACCGCCATTTCCGTAGGCTCGCCCACGATGCAGAAGGCCGGGCGAAAGGGTGCATCGGCCAGCATGTCGATCAGCGACCGCACGCCCAGACAGCCGACCTCTTCGTCATAAGAGAGCGCAATGTGCAGCGGTGTTGTCAGGGGACGCGCCGCCGCGCGTTCCGCCGCGGCCAGTGCGGCGGCGACAAATCCCTTCATATCCGCCGTCCCCCGGCCATAAAGCCGCCCGTCGCGCTCGGTCAGGGCAAATGGCGGATAGTGCCAGTCCTGATCGGCCACCGGCACAACGTCGGTATGGCCCGACAGCATAACACCGGGCCGGTCTGCCGGTCCGATCGTGGCAAAGAGGTTGGCCTTGCCCCCGCTGGCATCCGGGATCAGCGATATCCCGGCCCCAAGCGGCTCCAGCAACCCGGCGGCATAGTCGATCAGCGCCCGGTTCGGATCGGCAGAGACGGTGGGAAAGGCAATCAGCGCCTCCAGAATCTCTTGGCTGCGCGTCATTCCCGCCGCGCCGCGATATGCCCGGCAAGGCGTTCCGCATCGGCCCAGACACCCCAGATAAACGAGGATCCCCGCATCGAGAGCCATGGCAACCCCAGGAAATAGATGCCCGGCACGATCGAAACGCCGTTCTGATGCGCGGGCCTGCCACGATCGTCAAAGGCATCGACCCTGAGCCAGCCGAATTCCTGCACGAAACCCGTGGCCCAGATGATCGTGCGGATATCACCACTCTGCAGATCGACCGTACGGATCGGCGTGGTCAGGCAGGCCGGATCGTCGGGGATATGCCGCGCCTCCGGCTCGGCGGGTAAATCCAGCCCTTCGCGGACGACATAGGCATCCGCCTCATCCAGAAGCGACAGGTAATTCGCGTCGCCCTCGCGTATGTTGGTGCCCAGATCGGGTGCGATGGTCAGCCTGCCATCGGCAAAGCCTTCGGCCATGCCCAACAGTTGCATGCCGCGATGTGCGAAACGTCGGAAATCGACGGTATGCCCGCCATTTGCACCGCTGACGGCGATGGTGACATGCTCGCGCCCGGCAGGCGGTGTCTTCATCTCCCATTTGCCCAGCACGCCCAGCCACCAGACAAAATCCTTGCCGCGATAGCGCCGGGGCGGACGGTCATGCGGCCCGACCGACAGGTAAACCACGCGCCCTGCCGACAACAGCTCATCCGCGATCTGCGCCCCCGATGATCCGGCACCCACCACCAGCACCGCACCATCCGCCAGCGCGCCGGGCGATCTGTAGGCGGTTGAATGCATCTGCGTGACATCCGGCAATTCGGGCACCAGTGGCGGGATCACCGGTTTTTGAAACGGGCCGGTTGCCGCCACCACGTTTCGCGCCTCGACCACCCCGTCGGATGTGCGGGCCCGAAACCCGCCGCCGGGCAGGGCGGTGACCTCGGTCACCTCGACGCCACAACGGATCGGTGCCGCGATCTCGTCTGCGAATTCCTCGAAATAGCGCACCACGCTGTCCTTTCCGGGAAACCCGTCAGGGCCGCAATCGGCAAAGGTCTTGGCCGGGAACCGGTCGTGCCACGCGGGCCCGTTGGCCACCAGACTGTCCCAGCGATCCTTGCGCCAGCGTTCGGCGATCCGGTCCCGCTCGAGGATCAGATGCGCGATGCCTGCCTGTTTCAGATGCGCGCTCATGGCCAGACCGGCCTGTCCGCCCCCCACGATCAGGGTATCGGTCTTTTCCACCTGCATGCCGTCTCTCTCGTCCCGTTTGGTTCGCGTCTGTTCCGCGCGAGCATAGGCCAGCAGTGCCATGGCCAAAACCATGATCTGACAAAGCATTGGTTCAGGCCGGACTAATGCCGGTCATGTCGCATTTGACCCCGCCTGCCACAGCCGTCAGGGTTAGACTGATACCAGACACAATGACCGGACCCGCGCCCCATGCTTCCCGACCTCACCACCCTGCGCCAGGAATTTCACATGCATCCCGAACTGGGTTTTGCCGAGGATCGCACGCGTGCGCGCATCGCCGGTCTCTTGCGCGATCTCGGGCTCGAGGTGCACGAAGGCGTGGGCGTCACGGGCATCCTGCGGGCGGGCGGGGGCAACCGGGCCATCGGGCTGCGCGCCGATATGGACGCCCTGCCCATTGCTGAAACATCCACCCATGACCATGTTTCCCGCAATCCCGGCGTCATGCATGCCTGTGGCCATGACGGGCATATGACAATGCTTCTGGGGGCGGTGCACGAACTGGCGCGTAACCCGGATTTCGACGGGACGGTCGTGTTCCTCTTCCAGCCCAACGAAGAGCATGGTCTGGGCGCACAGGCTATGATCGACGAAGGCGTACTGGAACGGTTTCCCGTCGATGAAGTCTATGCCATTCACAACCTGCCCGGCGCGCCGCTTGGCCAGGTCTCGACCCGGCCGGGCCTGATCTGCTCGAGCGAGAGCCTTTTTTCCTACCGGATCGCGGGCCGGGGCGGGCATGCCTCCATGCCCCAGACGGGGCGCGACGCCATCACCATCGGCGCCGATCTGGTCCAGTCACTGCAGACCATTGTCTCGCGCAAACTGGCACCCGGGGCGGGCGCGGTTGTTTCGGTCACCGAATTCACCAGTGACGGTCAGCGCAACGTGCTGCCGGGACATGCCGAACTCAGGGGTGATGTCCGCGCCCGCAGCGCCAGCGACCGGGCCTCGATCCGTGACCTGATGGCGCAGATGGGCCGGGGCATGGCCGAAGCGCATGGCGTTGAAATCTCCTTCGAATTCAACACGGAATTCATCGAAACCGTGAATGCGCCCGAGCCGGCCGCCGCCGTGCTGCGCGTGGCCGATGCCATTGGGTGCGCGACGCTGCCCGACCGCGAACCGATGAGCTTTTCCGAAGATTTCGCGCATTTCGCCGCCGCCGTGCCGGGCTGTTTCCTCTTGATGGGCAACGGAGAGACCGGCCCGCATGGACAGCCGCTGCATGCGGCGGATTATGATTTCAACGATGATCTTCTGCCCATCGGGGCCAATTTCTGGGCCGCGCTGGTGCGTGATCGCCTGCCCGCCGGGGCGGCCAAAAAGGGGAACTGAGGGATGTTCAGACAAAGACAGCAGGAATTCTGCACCCGGATGGCAGCGGCGGATATCGATGTCGCGCTGATCACGGATGAGGATAATGTCTATTACCTGTCGGGCTATTACGACTATCTGCATATGGAGTTTGGCCGCCCGACCATCCTCGTGATCGCCCGCGACGGCGGCGTCCTGCTGATCACCCCGGTGATCGATCTGAACGCGGCCGAGGCAACGGCGCGGGTTGACCGGATCGCGGCATGGAATGACGGGGACGGCGATGAATGGCGCGCGGCATTGCCGGGCGCGGTGGCGGGCGGGGCCCGCGTGGCGATTGAGCCCGATTACATGCCGCCCCTCGTGCGGCGCTACGTCGATGAACTGCTGGGCGCCGGGCGTGCGGTGTCGGCCACGCCCATCCTGTCCGAGATGCGCATGATCAAGTCCGAGGCCGAACTGACCCTTGCCCGCCATGCCGGGCAGGTGGGCATGGCAATGATGGAGGCCGGGCGCGCGGCCATCGGTGCGGGCGTCGCGGAGTACGAGGTGGCCATCGCCACATCGCAGGCCGGCACGCGCAAGGCAGCGGAATTGCTGGCGGCGCATCACGATGACGGGGATATGTCCCCCAACACGCATTTCCTGCAGATCATGGCCTCGGGCCGCGAGATCACTAAAACCCATCACCGCGCCTCGACGCGGGTGATGCAGCGGGGCGAGCCGGTGTTCCTCTGTTTCTGCGGCATGACGAATTTCCACCGCTTCAAACTGGGTTTCGACCGTACCTTCTGGATCGGAGAGGTTGGCGATCCTGCGCAGATACCCGTCTACGAGGTGGCGCTGGCCAGTCAGGCCGCCGCGCTCTCGGTGCTGGGCCCGGGCGTCACGGCGGAAACCGTGCATGCCGCCTATGCCGAGGTGATCAAAAGCGCGGGCTACGACTATCCGTTTCGCTGTGGCCGGGCGACGGGTTTCAGCTTTCTTGAAACGCCGCAGCTTGTCACCGGCGATACCACCGTGCTCAGGCCCGGCATGGTATTTGCCGTCGATGGCTCGGTCACGGTCGCCGATTTCCGCGCTCAGGTCGGCGACAGCTTCATCATTACCGAGGATGGCTACGAGCAGATCACCCATCACCCCAAGACGGTCGAAGAGATGATCCTCTAGGCCTGCATTGCCCGTGCAGGATCCCGCGATTTGACAAGCGACATCAACGGGTTCAGCATCGGTCTTGAAACATGCCGACGGGGCACCGGACGCGGACAAGGAGGCGGGATGCTGACACAGCTGCTCGTGGGCTTTCTGATCACCTTCTTCTCGCTTGCCGTCGGCGCGGGCTTCTGGTGGGGGCTGAACGCGCTGCTCGAGCGGATGGAGGACTGGCTCTGCCGGCCTCCCCATGCCTTCAAATCACTCCTCGTAATCTGGATGGTGGTCGTCTCGGCCATGGTGATCATGACGCTGGGCGTGGCGCTCTGGGCGCTGGTCTTTCACGACCTGAGGGTGTTTTCCACCTTCGAGGAGGCCGCCTATTACTCTCTCGTCGCCTATACGACGCTCGGCCTTGGCGACGTGGTTGTGCCGGTCGAGCGGCGGCTTCTCGGCGGCATCACCGGCGCCAACGGCTTTCTCATGTTCGGCCTGATGACCGCCATGCTCACCGACACACTCCGCCACATCCGCAACCTGCATCGGGGGTGAGGAAGAATTGAATTCAACTCAGTCGTCAAATGAAGTCGTAGAGACCGTTCCTGATAATATTGGTAGAATACTGAAATCTCATCCGCACGTGTAACCGATGGAATACGCATACGGATTTGCGAACCGACCTAAATGTTGATCAGCGCCGCCGAGTGCTTGGTATCAAGTCGCTACACGATATGTTACATATTTGCTTGATCAGATCAAATGTATATGTTACATATTGCATAGATTCTAGATGTGGAGACTGTCATGATGCCAGTAGTCAGAATTAGCGACGCAACTTTTGTTGATCTCAAATCCATCGCGACATGGCTGGGGGCGGACACGCCGTCGAAGACCATAGAACGGTTGGTTCGAGAAAAAATGGATGCTCTCGATCTCGAGCGTGACGCGGGGGAGGAAATGATCGAAGCTGCCGCGAGCGAAGGGGAACCTTTCTTTTTTGAGAGGACACCAGGTCTGACCTTTACACGAATCCTCGCTGCCAATTTGGAAGGGCAGTCGCTCGATAGACCGAATTGGGTGGGTTTGCTGATCGAAATGGCCAAGCGTGTTAAGGCAAAGGGATTTACCCAAGATCAACTCGTCAAGGAACTACAAATCCCTACGAAGCATGATAGCTATGAGGAAGAAGGTTACAGGTTCTATCCAAGACTCGGGATTTCGATCCAAGGGCAATCTGCTCAAGATGCTTGGAAAGAGATCAACCGCTTGGCTGACAAACACCGAATCCCGGTCGAGGTCGAATTTCAGTGGCGAGATAACGAGAAAGCCCAACATCCCGGGCGCGTGGGCATTATACGCGCAGGCACATAGCTAAAGGCACATTTGTTGCGAACAATACAAAAAGCGAAATTTCGAGTTCGCTTTTTTGCCTTACAACCAAGAGTATCTTTTGGCTCCGGCGGTAGGGATCGAACCTACGACCAATTGATTAACAGTCTCAAGTTGTAAGTCAATCGTGGATTATTTTCGATCATTCGGGGCGTACGGTCCCTTGAAAACATAGCAATATTTTCCCGGTAGCACCATCCGGCTTCATCCGGATCAACCTCAAATACTGTACTTGGGACTGTACTTTTCATGACCATCTTCAAATTCACCGAGGCCCGTGTCCGGGACCTTCCGCTTGGCTCGGGCATCCATCGTGACACAGACGTCAAAGGCCTTCTTTGCATCTGCCACAAGACGACAAAGACATTTGCTTGTCAGGGAGACGTGCGCCGGGACAAGCGACTTGTCCGAACGGTTCGCGTCAAGATCGGCCGTACCGATCTCGTTCGTTTGTCGGAAGCCAGGATCGAAGCAAGAAGGCTCATGGCCACCATCCAATCAGGCATAGACCCCACAGCAGGGCCAGAGTCGACGGGCATCACCTTGGAGGAAGCGCTGACCGAGCATCTGGCTGAACGGGACCTATCCCACGCCACAACCCGGAATTATCAGTATCACATGGACCACTACCTTGGCCGTCTTCGGCGTCGGGCTGTGGCTGACATCACGCGCCAGGATTGCCGAGACCTCATGGATCGGGTCACCAAGCGCCACGGCAAGACCACAGGCGCTTCGGTGATGCGAACCGTCCGAGCGCTTGTGAATACGGCCAGAAGGCACGACGAGACGATTGGCGCGAACCCCGTGGACGCCATTCGTGTTCCAGCTACACCCAAGCGAGAAGTCGGCGAGTTGGACGTGGCCAACTTTTGGTCGGCCACAGAAGCGATGTCGCCTCTGATGCGGGACCTGCAACGGACATTCCTTTTGACGGGCGCCCGACGAACCTCGCTTCTCGGTGTTCGGCGTGCGGACTTTGATCCTGAAGCGGGTATCCTGACCTTCACTCACATGAAGACAGGCGGGGCGTGGTCATTCCCGACAGGCCGTTGGCTGACAGAAGTTTTGAAGACACGCATGGAGGAAGACGAGCCCCTGAACTCGACCTGGTTATGGCCCTCTCCTGGTTCTGCGACTGGTCACATAATCGAACCGAAGCGGGGAGGCGTGCCATCGCCGCACGCTTTGCGACACCACTCCAGAACCATGATGATCGCGGCTGGCGTACCCTATGCTGAGGGCGCCCTTCTTTTGGGACAGCGCCTTCCAGGTGCGTCAGGTGGCTACGTCCATCAGACCCACCTTGTCGAAGCGCTCCGACCACATGCACAGGCATTGGAAGATTTGGTCTTGGTCCAGTCTGGGACGACGGCGAAATGCGTTACCGAGTAGTTACCAGTTGAGTTCTCATCTTATGCAATTTGGTATCTTCCGGGAGGCAAGTTCTTCATCATCGATCACTTTCGTCCGGCAGGGCGCATTTAGGATGAGGACCAAGAATTGGAGAATGAGCAGATAACGACGACCCCGTGGCTGACACCTGTGGAAGCCGCCAGGTACCTGAGTGTGTCCGGCGGCACGCTGGCGAATTGGCTTTCTTCGGGCAATGGGCCACGTTACCGAACTGTTGGGCGCATCGTCCGCTACCATCGCGACGACCTGGACGCGTTCTTGTTGGCAGGCGCGGCATGAGACAACGCAGCTGCGGTGACGAATGGACACGCAGAACGGTCCCAATCACGGAAGATCAGCAAGAGCTGATACATGTGGCGATCCATGTCGCTTGTGAGTTCACTGAGTCCGACATTTTCTGCCATGACCTCATTATGGGGTGCGGGCATATCGGCTGGGATTGGTTCCATCCGATGACGCTTTGGGTGGTGGGCGCTTACGCGAACGTATTTCCTTGGATTTACACACCCACGGACATTTTGGAGTATGAGTGGCCGATTATGTTCACCGAGCCCCAGTTTGCGTTGAAGCATTCGAAGCTCGATTTCTTCTGGAATGATGCCGATCTCGTCGGACTTGCGACTAGGCGCGCAAAGCTACCAGGAATTCGACGACGCATAGGACGCCCGGGACTTGCGCCGTTCCGGCACTTCTAAGCCAACGTCTAATAGTGATAGTTGATGGGCCCCTAATAGAGCGGCCAGCGTTCGTTGCGTGGGTCCGAAACGTTGGATTACAGGCGCGCTCACACACGGCATATTCGCATCAGTTGGATGGGCCGCCTCCGCCATCAGGCGACCCATCCCTTTTGCAACACCAGACAACGAGCAGAAATCACATGCCTGATACCACCAATGACCAAGTCCCTGTGGACGTGATTGATCCCAAAGGTAGCGCGTCAGCGCCCCCTGAAACACCATTGAATGAGTTGATGAACACAGCGGAGGTGGCCGCACTTACTGGCCACACTGTAGCCACGCTCTCACAATATCGTAGCTGGCGTACAACCGGGCGTTATCCCGATGCGGGACCCGAGTTCACTAGGCTTGGGCGCTCGGTTTTCTACACCAGGCAGTCGGTGCAGGCATACCTCGATCGGAGGGCCTGAAATGAAGCCCAATACCGACGCGGCGCAGCTCGAACCTCTGATCAACGCAGGCTATAAACTGATCCCACTGCATAATCATGCCGCTGAGGACCAACTAGGCGGTAAGAGCAGGAAGCGGGGCAAGAGCCCTCTCCATCGGAACTGGACAAAACGACCGTACAAGCCGACTGAGCAGATCGACCACATGGAGGCTGGCGACAATGTTGGTGTCCGGCTCAAGGCCACTGATCTGGTGGTGGATGTTGACCCAAGAAATTTCCAGCAGGTTTGGCAGGCTGTCGACCCGTTTGTCGAGCTCGTGCTGCGAACCGGGTTGGACCCCGACGAATTTCCCACAGTCGTGACGGGCTCGGGCGGCCTGCACATCTACATGGTCAAGGACGCCGAAACCGCGGTGGTCGATAGCCTTGCCGATTTCCCCGGTGTCGAATTCAAGAGCATCGGTCGCCAGGTTGTGGCCCCGGGGTCAATTCATCCTGACACGCTCAGAACCTATGCATGGCGCGACGGTGACGCCGAAAAGGATCTTGGCTGGCTTGGTGCGCCGAAAGTGCCCGAGGCGTTCCTGGAGAAAGTTAAACGTAAGACCGGAGCGGCCACGGCTTCCATGGGTGGCGGTGAACATGACCCTGGCGAACTGGCTGACATGTTATCCCATCTGGACCCTGAGAGTTTTCAGGATCACGATAGCTGGCTGGGGCTTATGCAGGCTTGCCACCATGCCACAGCCGGTTGTGGGCGTCAGGAATTCATCGATTGGTCGACAGGTGATCTAGCCTACGCAGATCAGGGCGCGCAGATCGGCGCACGTTGGGACAGCCTAAGCGCCGACAATTCAGGGTCGCGGGTGACGTATCGAACGCTCCATAAAATCATGCGCGACCACGGGGCGGGCGAAGAAGTGCCGCGACCAAGTGCAGAAGACGACTTCGATAACGTCGATGAAGATGAGATTGCCGCGCTGGTCGAACGGGAACGCAGAGAAGACCGGGCAATCGGAGAAACAAGCCTTCGCGAAAGACTGAGTGTCCGCAGGATCGACCTGAAGTCAGCGAAGCGCGATCTTGTATACGTCAGCCTCGCTGGTGGCGTCGTTGATCTGAAAAGCGGACGGGCTTGGCGCACGGTCGAACTGGCAGCCACGCACTTCGCAGGAAGCAGGATGATCCTGGAGCCCGAGAAAACCAAGGATGAGGGGGACGCGCCGAAACGCGGCCGGCCAGCACAGCCAAAAGAGATGAGGGTCGTCAACGTCTGGGTCGGGGACAAAGGCGGCAGCCGAAAGACCGTCGATGTCATGACCTGGGCGCCGGGGCGAGGGACTATTTGTCCCCCGCCAGAAGGGCGTGGCGAGGCGGTAAACGTTTGGGGCAATCTACAGTTCGGGGATGCTCCCGCTGATTGGGCTGAACGGGCCGGAAAATTCGAAGACCACGTTCGATGGCTATTGCCGAATGGCGACGACGCGGACGACTTCCTGGATTGGGTGGCGCACATCGTTCAGGAACCGGGTGTTCTGCCGCACACTGCCTGGTTGATGATAACCTCCAAACGTGGCGTCGGACGAAATTGGGTGGCGTCTGTTCTTGCTCGCGTCTTGGCTGGTCATGCGGCGCTTGGCGTTGACCTCGGTGACGTTCTGGGCAGCAGTTTCAACGAACGGCTTTCCGAAAAGCTGCTGCTTGTTGTGGACGAGACCAGGGAAGGCTCCGGTGCCGACCGCTATCGCAAGGCGAACAAGCTGCAAAAGGTCATCACGGAGGAACACCGGGAGATAAACCCGAAGTTCGGCCTCAAGTCCGTCCAGTACAACTGCTGCCGATTTCTGATGTTCTCAAACTTCATGGATGCACTGCCGATTGACGATCGGGACCGGCGCATTCGAGTGGCCTACAACCCGGAGCAGGTCCGTGATCCGTCCTACTACAGTGACCTGTACCAGACCCGGCGGGACCCGAAATTCATCGCGTCGGTGGCGCGCCTCCTTCAGGAGCGTGACCTGACGGCGTTCAATCCAGGTCTTCCAGCGCCTATGACGGATGCCAAGAGGTCTGTGGTTGAATTCATGGAAACCGAAGAACACCGGGAGCTCAAAGCGCTGTTTCGGGATTGGCCAGCCGACCTCATCGGCCTTTCTGATGTTCGCGAGCATCTGGACAAGACGTGCAACGCCTATCCTTCAAACCTCAAATTTCTGGTGGATGAAGCCGGTGGGGTGGTGACACAACGGCGCTTCAACCAACCTGGGTCCGGGGGGAACGAAAAGGACTACGTCGTCATTGCCCGGAGGGGCAAATGGGATGCCCTTCGGGTGAAGCGCGAAAAGCCGGCGGAGATGAAGCAGATCATCCTGGCGGCGAGGAAAAGTTGGACGGGTGGCACTACTTGACCGGATCGAGCATCTGGAACTTCGGTTCGAGGGCGGACGAATGGACAAGGGCGGACAGCATTTCAAAGTCATAGGGAAAACAAAACAAACACTGATAAGAAACTACTGAATAAACTTTCGCGTATAAAACAGAAACGCGTCCGCCCTTGTCCATTCGTCCGCCCTTATTGCGTTCTCCAGTTTGGCGAAGCGCCGAATTCGGCAAAGAGCACCGAAAAGGCTTTGAAGCCCTCTCCCTGGAGGATGGGAAGTTCACTGGGACTGCGCAGCGTTGTGAGGTTGTCGAATTTGCTGGCGTACGAAATCCCTCCAACGTGCTAATTTGTCAGCGAGTACGAGTGAGGAAAGCTCGCCCGGAAAAACGCACCGAAATCTGCACCCCGTCTATGCTGTCCCTCTGATCGACGATCAGTGGACCGACACGTGTGAAGGGGTTGTGGATCAAGGGGTTAAAGGTGCCCGGATCAGCCAAGTACAGTTCCGGGTACAGTAGACGATCCGAGAAACGGGCATTTCCAGCCCCTTAACGGCAGTAGGACAAAGACATGGGCATCTTGCAGATGAACAGGATCAAGCCTGCACCCGACCCGCACAAGAAGTCGGAACTGGCCCCGATCATCCGCTCAATCTACGGCGAGAAGGGCGATGAGTTCCTTCACCATCTGCGGCAGTTCGGCCATGTGACCTATGCGGCGAACATGACTGGTATCACCAGGCGCACCTTCTACGATCGACGCGACCGGAACCCCGAATTTGCCGAAGCTTGGGATGAGGCCCTTGCCGGCTTCGAAGAAGAACTGACGCATCGCGTGGTTCAGACGGCGCTAGAGATGGGGACCGGAAAGTGGGTGCCTGTCATCGACCCGAAAACGGGCGAACCGGAACTGGATGACGATTTCGAGGTGGTCCAGAAGTTTGTGACGACCCTGGTCGAACCCCGCATCCTGAACAAGCTTCTGTCCCTCAGGATGCAGTCGGCCGATGGTCCGGCACAGACGAATGTCCAGATAAACAACACCTCGGCCCCCAAATCGACCACAGGATCAATGCCGAAGCTCGTGAGGCCCACGGTCGCCGAAGACGTGATCGACGCCGAGGTCATCGCCGAGGAGGACGAGGGATGAGCCAGGTGGACCAATGGGCGGAGATGAACCTGTGCTTCATCCTTCCTTGCGGCACCGTCACGCTGCCCTTTGAGGATGGCACGTTGACCTGCCGATCCTCGGTGGGTCATCTGGACACGCCAGAGACCGGGCTGATTGCCGAGATGGAAGCAGGCACCGAACCGACGCCGTGGCGCAGCGCGGACCGCAGGGACGAGGCGCTTGCGTCGATCGAAAGTCGCCGCGATCTTGACGACGCCATGCGGCAACTGCTTCTGGATCACGTCAGACGGACGCCGTGGTTCGAGTAGGGCGAGGTGCCCTTTTTACCGGAGGGGCTATGCCGTTCGGGGCTGGGAGGGTAGCTTTTCGCGCCCTCCGAATTTCGGCAATCCGGTTTCGGTGTGTCTCGCCGAAATATTGGCTTTCTGAAATCGGAACCGCAGTTTCCGGATGACATCTGGAAATTTCTGCCACCCTGCTCTGGAAATCCCAGGGGCCGGCTCGCTGGCTTACGTAGTTATGACGGTACGGCAGAATGCGGCGACCTCACCAGCTTTCGGGAGACGCCAAGATGAGTCGAGAAACACCGATGCGGGTTATTACCCGTGAGAAGCAGGCGCTTGCCAAGATGGAAGCCCGTTTCAACGAACGAGAACTGAAGCAGGATGAGCTTTTCGACCTGATCGAACGCAAGCGCGCTTTGCTCGCCGAGCTCGGGCATCCCGTGGAATGAGCACGCGTGAACAGCCGGAGCTTCCCGGCTTTCGCTATCACAGGACACAGGCCCAGGCCGACGCGCTCGTGGCAGAAGCGCTAGATGAGTTTCCGCCGAAGCCGGACCTCTCCATGCGGGCCAATGCTGTCAGGTTGCTTGCTGCCATGTGGTATTGTCAGGGCTCGACGGATTTCCCTCGTGGGTGGGTTCGGTCTGCCATGCAGGCATTCATCGATCGAGACATCGATTGCCCCAATGCCCGATGCTGGCGGTCCTACCGATCCAATGTGCAAGACAATCCCGGCCAGTTCCTTCCAACGCCAGGCGTACCCACAGAACTGCTTCTTCAGATGGAGAACGAGGTGTTGGCGGTAGCCTGAGCCAGCGTTTGACCCAATACTGAAAACGCTGGTCCCCCGCCGCTGTCGATCACGGCAAAGTTCCGACGTGTCCGACCGCCGGTCTCCTTTCCGGTCGGCCGGCACTCGGGCACGGCGGTTGGGTCTACCGCCGCGCCCGCCCTGACATCGAAGAGGAGCGGTTTACTGGTGAACAAGAAAGAGGATATTGAAACTCGCCTTGCGGAGCTTCGCGCTGAGCGCGAACAGATCGCGAATGCGATTGAGTCAGCGCGGGTTGAGGCGAAAGAGGCGGTCATCAACGGCGAGAAGCCGTCCGCATCGCTGGCCGCACTGGTGGAACAATCGGCGATCCTGGACGAAGCCATCGCGGAATTGGCAGCCCGTTCCGACAATGCCGCACATGCGCTGGAAAGAGCCGCGCGAAAACGGCGGGCCGAAGCCGCGTTGGAAGCCACGGCCAATCGCACAAAGCTGGCCGTTGCCGTGGATGACGCAATAACCGCACTGGCGACATCCTGGACCGCCTATGCTGCAGCCCTCCGAAAAGAGGTCGGCCAAGTTTCCGGTGCCGGCGGCGACGTGACATCCGTCGAGCGCTCTTTGACGACGAACCGACAGGCCGAACCACTGGTCAAAGCGGTCATCCAAGCCGGTGGCCAAGGTCTGGCCAGGTCGCTCGGCATCGACACTCCGATCCGCGAGCGTCATTGCTTGTCTCTTGCCGATGCTGAGGAACGGGTCGCAGCCAGCCTGCGCGCGACGGTACTCAGGGTGAAGGCGGAGAGTCCGCAAACCAACCTTGCCCGCGAGGCCAAGGCCGAATTGGAAAAAATGGAGCCGACCCAATGAAAACCCAGAATACCGCGAAACGGAAAAGGATACGACAATGATCAAGACAACCGATGTGAAGAAGGCAGCCGCGACCAATCGCGAGGCCGCAGAGGCCGAGCTGGACAAGCTGGCCAAGTCAATGCAGCGGGACGGCGAGACCTTCGAGAAGGCCTATACGCGTGCCCTCGACACCGACATGGGCCGGTCGCTCATGCAGACCCGCGACGATGCCCAGGAACTCGAACGCGACGGCGTGACCTCGATGGATTTGACCGAGGCGCGCGCCAAATTGGCGGGAACCTGACGTGACCGCCCCGCACCAAAAGGCCCAGCGTCCGCCGCGCCTTTACACCGAACTCGATGGCGGCGGGTCAATTGGCAGCGACGCTGATTGCCCGTCTGACACCAGAGGGCTTCTGATCGGCTCGGACGGCGACCTCAGCGCAGTCATGAAGGGCGGGACCGTGGTATCAATGCCGGTCTTGTCTGGCTTTCTGCCTGGCGAGTTTGTGACCGTGCTGTCCGCGGGAAGCACAGTTTCCGACGTCTGGGCCGCGACGTGAAGTCGAACAGCTCCAAAACCATGAAAGGGCACTGACCCATGTCACGCAAAGTCCGCCAATCCACATTCTTCGCCGGTCCTGTGTTCGTCGGTGACGACAAAGCACCCGCGATTTATTCCTCTTTGGAACAGGCCAACGCGCCAAGCGGAACGGTGATCCAGAACATCGTTTCGGTGACCCAGGCTCAGTACGACGCAATCTCAGCCAAGGATGTGAACACGCTCTATATCATCTCCAGTTGATTGAACTGGAGTGTGCCGGGTGACGTTGAGATTTCTTGCCAATTCCTTACCACGCCGTTCGGAATCCAAATAAGGATATGCCGGGGCTTGACAGTTTCCTATTGAATGGTCCGTTCACGCAATTCGCGTGGGCTGAATTTTCATGTAGCAAAAGGAACCTGTCAATGGATTCGAGCGAAGTAAAAAACCTGTCCGATGGTGCGAAATTTGTGGCGCCCGCCGAAAAGCTCAGGAAGGTCATCGAAGAAATAGAGCCAGAGCTAGGACACCGACGGCCGCACGTCCGTGCTGCGTTCGAATTGGTGCAATTGATCGCTGACGATCCAAACCTTAGTCGGAATCGTTACAACGGGTTCAAAGTTTTCCTGCTGGTTTCTGACGTGCTTTACAAAGCGCGCAGATGCATTCCCGGGGCATTGTGCAGACATGCGACCTTGGTGGCACACGCGGCGGGTTTTCGCGCCAAAATTATCTCTCAGGACGGTTAAATCAGGAAGGGGCCGGCCGTTGCGTCGGCCTCAACCTGCAATGCAGCGCTCAAACTTACGTACTTACGCGGCTTCGGAAATGCCCAGGTCGTGCCGATGTAGGTGATCGTGCACTGCAACGCCAATTGCTTGAGCAAGTTGGACAGGTACGGCGTTTCCCACCTGTTCGTATAGAGGCCCAATGCTGCTTCCGGCAAAGCGGAATCTGTCCGGAAATCCTTGCAGCCTGGCGGCCTCCCTAATCGTGATCGTTCTGTCTTCGACCGGGTGAATATAGGCACCCCAATGCGGATCACACTTCGTAAGAATTGTGGAAGCAAAGCCATCCTTGCAAAGACGACCGTATCTCTTAGTGTGGTCGGTCAGCTTGGCTCGACGCATTCCCGCAGGCAGCAATTCACGTGGGACATCCCTCCAATTGCCGCCGGGTGGAATATGGACGACACGGGCCAAATTAACTTCGGTCAACCTATGGCCCAGGTGATTGTAGATAAGTGGGGCACCTGCTTGGGCATTTCTTTGATATGCCGTCGTCGCGCGTTTCCAGTCTCTAGTCACTTCTGGCGACCCATGTTCGCCATTCAAACCGGGCAAATCGCCTATAGCCTGCCAAACAGTGACAGGTTGTTTGGTTGCCCCGGCCGGTCGCGATTTCGGATAGCCTACATGGGAAAAACGAGGTGACCAGTGGGTGGCGGCTGGCAAGAGTTCCTCGGAGGGACCAAATCGGCTGGCGACTATGAAAGCTCGTCGTCGCACCTGCGGCGTCCCAAATTCCTCCGCGGAAAGTACCTTTACGAAAGGCGTGTTGTAGCCCAGGCCCTTTAGTCCGTCTGTGATTTCGTCAACCACCGATCCACCGTCAATCGAGAGAATTCCTGGCACATTCTCCATCACAATCGTCTTGGGTCGCATAGTGCCGACGATCGAAAGATACCGTTCAAAGAGCCTGGCGCGGTCATCAACCGCGTTCCTCTTGTGATTGTTGTGGCTGAATGACTGGCAGGGTGGGCCGCCGATCAGGCAGTCCAACCCACCCACAGAAACCGCCGCTTCGGTGAGCATGTCCACGCCGCGGACGCCCGAGATCGGGCCTTCGAAGAACGATGCCTCGGGGAAATTCAACCGAAAAGTCGCCGATGCACCCGCATCCATGTCGTTGCCGCAGGCGATACTCCAACCAGCCGCGCGGAAACCTACGGCGAGACCGCCAGCACCCGCAAACAGGTCAACGCACCGAAGTCCGTCGGCAAGTCGCGTTGTCCGTTTGTGCAGCGTGACACCTGGCATGCTCGTTCTTTTTGTTTGTCAATATCTTTTGGCGCAGGCGCGCGCGGCCACAATATCTCGGCTTTGAATTTATTGAAACAAAAAAGTGGGCGACAAGAAGCCGCCCACTTTCAGGGGTTTAAGGTTGAAGTCCGGATGTCTCAGTGACATATATCCTAGTGCACAAGGGCTGCAACTGATACATCCGGTTGCTTGCCACTTCGGGGGCCGACCGCGTTTATCGCAGGTCGGCCTTGTCCGTTAGTCTCCCCGCAAACCTCGTGGCTTGGCGCGGGGCTACACAAGTCTCTGCATGAATCCTCCATTCCGAACCCTAATTCGGGCCCACCTGACCACTACCCAAAACGCCTACCGAGATCAAGCTTGATTTTCGTTCCTGAAGTTGCTAAGTCTTGCTCAGGCAAGAAACGCAAGGAATGTCACATGGCAAAACAAGGCGAACTACTGGAGGGTCTTCCGACGGCGGACGGGAGGATTCTCTATGAGAAAATTGGTAACAAGGAGTGGGAGCTTCGGGAAATGCCACTCGACGTCCATGATGATGTTGCACTCTGGGCGGACAACCCGCGACTCCAAACATCACTCATGGAAGGCTTCTCATCAGAGGTGGATCTGGAGGAGGCGCTTCGGATTTCTCCTGGCTACGATGGTCTAAGGAAATCAATTCAAGATATTGGCCAAATGCAGGCGATATATGTGCAGCGTACAAGCACAGGGAAATACTTGGTCCTCGAAGGTGCGACCCGAGTCACGATCCTTCGCGAACTGGACCGAAAATTTACTAGCGGAAAAAAGGAGGGCGAATTTAAGCAAGTACAGGCAAAAGTCCTTCCGCAAAACTTTTCCGAACGGGACGTGGCGGTGCTTTTGGCCGGTATCCACGTACGCGGCACCGGCGTGCGGGCCTGGGGCCGTTACATTGAAGCCAAATTTATCTACGAGACCGTCGAAGGCCGGCCTGGGCACCCTCCCTTAATGAACCAGGCCACTCTGGCGGAAAATATGGGAAAGACCGGCTCGTGGGTTTCAAGGCTTAAAGGTGCCTACGAATTTGCCCTGAAGTTTATCGAGCATGTCGACAGCGAGCCGAACCCGCGGAAATTGGCTGCGGAAAAATTCAGTACACTGGAGGAGCTGAGCAAGGCGCGCGTCATCGGATCGCAATTGCGCGACTTTGAAAATGGGGCCTACGATGAGTTGCGCGAAGAAGTCTTCGACATGGTACGGAATGACGTATTCAAAGAATATCGCGATGCCCGATTCCTAAAGGAATTTCACGACGATCCGGATGCGTGGGCGCAACTAAAATCAGGCGAGAAGCATATCGCCAACAAACTGGCGCAACAGACCCAAGACAAAAGCAGTCATCCCAAAGCGAAAATATCAGCGATGCCGCAACTTGTCCGGCGTGCAATCGATCGTGGCGAAGATGGATTTGACGATGATGACATTGCAAGCCTTCAACAGACGATCGACTTGATCGAAGACAAGGTTCACGACGGAGTCCATCCGTATCGCCTTGCGCTCAAAAAGGCTACCAGGACCCTCAACAAAGCCAGTAGGGCTGACGTGTTGGACTTGGAGCCTTCGGAAATTGAGGAGTTCCGTGACGCTTATTCATACTTTGACGGACTAGTAGGCCAGCACACAGACCACGGCGGGAATTGATTTGGGATTCGAGCTTCTTAACCATCAAATTGAGGGAGTCGAGTTCCTTACTCAGCGCGGTGCGGGCCTTCTTGCCTTCGAGCAGGGACTAGGAAAGACATTCGTCGCAATTGAGGCATTTAACCGGCTTTTAGACAAAGGTCGTGCTGACAAGTTGCTTGTTGTTTGTCCCAACTCGCTTAAACGCAACTGGGTAGCCGAGTTCGCAAAATTTGCACCGGAACTAACAGTAGACGTTGCGGAGGGGGCACCCAAGAAGCGTCGCGCTACTTTTCGGGAGTCCAAGGCGGCGGTTGTTGTTACAAGCTACGAAACGGCTCGCGCAGAGACGACATCACTTCTGGCACTTGCACAGCGCCAACGAACGGCACTGGTTCTGGATGAGTCCCACGCAGCGAAGAATTGGAAATCTCAAACCTCGGCGGCCGCGCGGACGGTGGCCCCACATTGCATCTTCCGTTGGCTGCTATCAGGAACGCCGGTCACCAACACAGCGACCGACCTTTTCACTCAGGTGGAAATCATCGAACCAGGAAAGGGCTCCCTGGGGTCGCTGGAGTCATTCAAGGCACGCCTTGACGATGACCCGCAGGCGAACTTCGCAAAGGATACGATAGACAGGGTGGTCCTTCGCCGCACCAAAGAACAATGCTTGGACTTGCCTGAAAAGTCTTTTGTTGACGTACGTGTTGAACTCCCATCGTGGCAGCGCCGATTGTACGATGAGATGCGCGACGAAATGGTCTGTGAGATTGAGGCCATGAACGGCGAGCAGTACCGTGCATACGCGACGACAGCGTTGGCAAAGCTGACCCGCCTAATCCAATTGGCGAGCAACCCAGCGCTGATTTTTCCGGAGGCAAAAGGAGCGCCCGCCAAGTTCGATGCTCTCGATGGGATCATCGAGGACATTCTTTCAGTTCCGACCCGAAAGGTCATCCTGTGGTCGAATTACATTCGAACGATTGAGACCCTGTTGGAGAGGATTCCGGGTTCGGTCGCGATCTATGGCGGAACCCCAACTGACGAGCGCCAAGAGATTGCAGCCAGTTTCCAGTGCGACCCCAATGTCCGCGTTTTGATCGCCAACCCGGCAGCGGCGGGGACAGGTTTCACGCTCACGGCCGCAAGTTACACAATCTATGAGTCTTTATCCTGGCGCTACGATCACTACGCCCAAAGCCAGGACCGCAATCACCGGATCGGACAGACTGAGCCCGTGACCTATCTCCGTCTTGTCGCGGCCGACACCATAGAAGAAGCAATCTTGACGGCCCTGGAGCGGAAATCGGCGCTCGCACGCAGCCTGCTTGGGGATGAAGGTGCCGGAGACGCCGTTTCTCAACTGTCGCAAGATGAAATGTGTGGCCTTCTCAGGTCCAACCGGATTCCCTAGGATTGAAAATGCCAGACAGGATCACAAAGGAACAGAGGTCGCGCAACATGTCCCGCATAAGGGGTCGGGACACAAAACCAGAAATGCGGCTCCGTTCGGCATTGCATCGGGAAGGTCTGCGCTTCCGCGTTTGCCGAAATGACCTCCCTGGTCGACCGGATATCGTGTTCCCGCGGCAAAAGTTGGCCATTCAGGTCCGCGGGTGCTTTTGGCACCAGCACAGCGGATGCAAAGCCGGGCGATTGCCGGCGTCCAACCTGAAGTATTGGAGGCCGAAGCTTGAAAAAAATGTGCGGCGTGACGCAGAAAAAGATGAAACCCTTCGCGCGTTTGGCTGGAAAGTGATGGTATTTTGGGAGTGCGAACTGAAGACGACGGAAGGCCTCGGTGACGCCCTTCGCCAAATTGTTCAAGAACAGGAATTTCGGCGAAAGGAATAGTTATGGACCAACTCAAGAACTATGGAGATCAAAGGCAGGAGGGCTTCTGCGTCCATTGTGGTGGCTCCACCGAAACTCGAGATCATGCACCATCCAAAATACTCCTAGACGAACCATACCCAACGAATTTGCCGGTTCTTCCAGCTTGTGCAATCTGCAATGAGGGCTTTTCCGCGGACGAGGAGTATTTGGCCTGCTTCGTCGAATGCGTAATCCACGGATCGACCGACCCGAGCAGGTTGGCACGTGAAAAGGTGAAGCGGATTCTCGCGGGTGGCGCGGCTCTCAAGAACCGTATTGAACGTGCCAAGAAGCAATCAAAGACCATCGGCGGTGGCGAGGTATTGGTTTGGGAATCAGAAGAAGACCGGGTCCGAAATGTAGTCTTGAAGCTCGCCAGATGCCACGCCGCCTTTGAGTTGAATGAACCTCAGCTCAAAGAGCCTGACCACTTCATGGTGATGCCTTTGGAAAGCTTAGCGAAGGAGCAGCGGGACCATTTTGAAGATGTGCCTGATACAGAAGTTTGGCCAGAGGTGGGTAGTCGAGCGATGCAGCGAATGGTTGCAGGGGAGCCGCCGTTTTCTGGTGGTTGGTTGGACGTCCAAAGTGGTCGATACAGGTTCATGGCAGTCGGCGCCGGGAGCGTCTTGGTGCGGGGTGTCCTAAGCGAGTATCTAGCGTATGAGGTCATCTGGGCACCATGAAGATTTTCATCACCCGTGTTTGGGGCTTCGACCCGAAGCGGTGGCCAATCATCACATTCAACCTAGAAGGAAACAGGGATCGACTCCTTAGAGAGTCCTCGCCAGGCGACCGTATCGTGATTGTTGGGACACTTCGTGAACCCACCCCTGAACCCATGCGTGGTCGACTCTTGGGCATGGCCGAGATTGGCCGCATTCCAGTAGAGACATTGGACGTCATCGGGGATGATGCCCGTGGCCCACAAGATTATGACGAGTCCGGCCAGTTCCGTTGGCCAAAAGCGATCCCAATGGTTGAAGCGTGGCAATTCACTCCTCAGCCCTTGCTTCTTGACGTACTGCAAGAGCAATTGCCCTACCACGCGACTTCGCAAGCAGTTGCCCTTTCTGAAGTCGATGCGAACGCCGTTCTTAAGTTGAAAAATGCCGGGGTCGAACTGCCTGAAATCCAGTTTCTGAAAAATGCCAAGCTCCTCGATCAGGCTTTGGGTGCGAAGGGCCCGACAACCGGTCCGAAACCCAAATCATGGAGCGCAGAATCCAGCAGGGACGTTGACCGGCCTTCATTCACCTACGCCTTTAGGTTTGGATCGTCCGACATCTGGAAAATCGGACACACGATAGATGTCAATGAAAGACTCAAGCAGGTGAACTGTCACATTCCGGTCGAGGTTGTTCACGAGCAGTGGAACGCCAAGTTTCAGCAGCGTTGGGAAAGCGAGGTAAGCGCTCACGCCATGGAACAAAGGGTTTTGAAGTCGCTTTCACAGCATCGTACTGATGGTGAACGTGTGAAGTGTTCGGAGCAAGTGCTTTGGCAATCATGGCTGGAAAGCATTGGCGTTTGACCAAGAGGCCACCTCAAACTAGCGAGTCGGTCGAGTGCTTTCAGCTTCACAAAGAGCCCAGGCCGAATTTCTGAACCTGAGATTACTGTACTTATACTGTACTTGGCCCGGGAGGGGCACCATGAAATTCGTCTAAGTGCTTGATTTTTATGGCTCCGGCGGTAGGGATCGAACCTACGACCAATTGATTAACAGTTATAATGTTTCTATTTACTTACAATATGTTATAAGGTAATTTATAACAAAACTTTATAACTTTTGTTGGAGCATCTATCTGTTTTTAAAGGGTTTTTATGGTTAATTCAAAGTTACCATCAGCAGTAAAAATCTACAAAGGGTTATCCATCTACAAAGTGAATGGATCTAACTTTTGGTATGTTAGATTGTGGGATAGTAAGAAGAAGAAATACTTAGTTAAATCTACTGGATTTGATAATGTGATACAGGCAAGAGAAGCAGCAATTGATCTCTCCAATAGTATCTTAAGAAACCAACCTTTAGTCGAAACAGAATATACATTTAAACACTTTGCCCTTCGTTATCTCAACTCACTTCGTAAGAAAGTGATGAGAGGGGATTTATCAAAGGGTTATGAGCATTCTATGAATTTCAGTATCCAAAACAGAGATTGGGGATTATTGGATTACTTTGGTGATGAGGATGTTAGGCATCTTAAAACTCGTCACTATGAGAGTTATCTAAACTGGTTGAGTAAGAAGAAGAACTTATCAGGTTCAACAAAGAACACCTTAATGGCAGCATTCAGGAATGTATTAAAAACTGCCAGAGAAGATGGTGTAATCGATCTCATTCCAGCAACACCAAGAACAAAACAAAAAGATAACCCAAGACCATTCTTCAGGTTCCATCCATTAGTGAGTAAGGATGATGATGCCTATCAAAAGTTGATGGAGGGTATCAAAGAACTGGATGGTAGATTTTCACATAAATGGTGGAATGTAGATGAAGAATTTTATGATCTATGTTTGTTCCTTACACATAGTTTTGTAAGACCAACAGTGACTGAATTATACAGTATTAAACATAGTGATGTAACAGTTGCTAATGATCCAAGAAGATTAATACTTACAATAAGAGATGGTAAGACCGGATACAGGCAAGCAAATACAATGCCTGCTGCTGTGACTGTTTATGAAAGGATATTAAAAAGATATCCAATACATGATAAAGAGGATTACATCTTCTATCCAGAACATACAAATCGTCAAACTGTATCAGGTGCTATTCAAAGATTGTTCAAGGCAACCTTGGATAAGTTGAAGTTAAGAGATGATGTTTATACAGATCAAAACCACACAATGTATTCATTGAGGCATACAGCAATTTGTATGCGGATCATCAACAGTAAGGGCAAGGTGAATATCTACAATCTTGCGAAGAATGCTGGAACCAGTGTTGAACAGATTGAAAGGTTCTATGCTAAACATCTCCCACTGAGTGGTGAATTGGCAGAAAATATCCAATCATTTGGTGAGTAGATATATAAATCGTATATCAAAAATATATACAATTTTTGATAGATTGTATGTGTTCTTTCACACAGTAAAGTTAAGATTGTAATCCATAATAGAAAATGTTTATCTTGTCTCAGTATTAGACTCGGAGTTAAAGATATGATGAAAAAATCAGTTGTTGTTTTAATTGTTTCAGCACTTGGACTTAGTGCTTGCTCTAATGCTAAGACAGCAAATGAAGTAAATGCTGCTTACGTTCCAACAGGTAAATATGAACGGATGTCATGTAAGTCATTACGTTCTGAGAATAGAGAAGCAGAACGTGAACTAGCAGATATGACTGCTGCGATCGAAAAATCATATCGAGATGATAAGACAGCAGAGGTAGTGGCATGGTTCCTATTCGCACCTGCTCTCCTGATGATGGATGGTAATTCAGAAGAACAAAAAGAATATGGTGAAGCAAAGGGTAGAGTTTTGGCAATTCAAGACGTCATGGACTCGAAGGGTTGTTAAACAATATTTTTTAATGATGTTTCACGGTGATATGAAGGACAGCATTAAATTGCTGTCCTTTTTTTCATATTAGGGCCTGTTAACACTTAATCATATCGACGATGAGAGCGAAGTTCAGGAATGCGCGGTACATGACATCGAGCTTTTCGAAGCGCGAGAAGATGCGACGATAGCCCTTGAGCCTCCGGAATAGGCGTTCGACCTCATTG
>JASBTX010000038.1 GCA_030148225.1 Paracoccaceae bacterium | reverse complement strand
TGTTGCAACCAAGTAGAAATGTCACCCGGTTTGCAAAGCAGAAGTGTCACCACAGAGCGCGACGGCAGCAAGGCTTAGCAGCCCGGAGACCTCAAATATCGCAGGGCTGAAAAGCCTTGCGGGAACATCATGAACAGTTAGCCTGCTGGCCATGATGTCGAATTTGTCCTTTAACGTTACCGCGCCAGATGGGCGTTTGCTTTGCCCCATTTGCGGGTTTCCAGACTATTCTCATCAGCCAGCTTATTCAGAGCATGGTGGTGAAATCGGAACGACTATTTGTCCGTGTTGCGTGTGGGAGCCAGGCTTTGATGACAATCCTTTGGCATCTGCGAGAGCCAAAGATACGATCCTTCAATCCGTCATTGCCTATCGCGCCGGATGGTCGACCACAAAACAATGGCAAGGACGACGACAACTACTTCCAGAAGGTTTTGACGGGGAAGCCCAATTGGCGAAACTGGCGGGTATTGCTCCGCATTTGTTTTGAAAAGCTCATGCTTCGGTTGACGCGTTGGCAGCCCGTTCCGCCCGTCTACGTTCATAATACGCTTCCATCTTCGATGGTCGTCCTGGCGGGCGGCGTCCGGTCTTTTTGTAGCCATTCTTGGCGCTGACCGGTTTGACTTTGGGCGGCGGCGCAGCCTTCTCTTGTTCCTCTTTGATATGGGCGAGGACGGCGCTTAAGTGCTTGTTCTCTGTGATCGCTGCATGGGTCACGCGCTGCTGATGTGGATCGAAGATGCTACAGGGCAGGGCGACACCTTTGGCGCGCACCTGGATGCGCCCGTCCGGCATCTCATAGACATCCACATATTTGCCGACGAGACCACGCGTCAGGTCGTTAACTTCCAGCCTGATGCGCTTGCGGTCATACTTCAGCGTCAAATCCTTTGTGACATAACGTTTGTCGCGCAGGCAGAACACTTCGGCGAGGCGATCTGGTTCGATGTTTAAAGCACGGTGCAGGTTGTCCGGTTTGGCCGGAGCCTTTGCAAACTTGGCATTGTAGCGTTCAACGAAGCCCGCGAGGAACGCGTTGCCATCTTCCATGTTGTTGACGCCCGCGATCCGCAGTTCTTTGACCAGCCGGTCTTGCAGCGTCCGGTTCGCACGCTCGACACGGCCTTTGGCCTGAGAACTGTTGGCACAGATGATCTCGATGTTCAGCTCGGCCAAGGCGCGTCCGAATTGGGTCATGCCGGTCATGTGTTCGTTCGGTTTTGGAACGCGGAAGACGGTGTGCTTGTCGCTGTAGAACGCGACCGGGCGACCATGCTTCAACAGATAACTTTCCAAGGCCTCGAAGTAACTGAACGTGCTCTCAGACGTCACAAAATGCAGCTCCATCAGCGTGCTGGTGGCGTCGTCGATGAAGACGAGCAGGGTGCAGGGATCACCCCGATCCTCAAACCAACGATGATCGGAGCCGTCGATCTGGATCAGCTCCCCGAAGCATTCTCGGCGCAAGCGCGGCTGATGGAACTTGCGGCGTTGTTTACGAGAAAGCCAAATCCCATCTTCCTGCATCCATTTGCGGACGGTCTCACGCGACACCTTCAACCCGTGATGTTCGGCCAGCATCTCAGCCGCCAATGTCGGGCCAAAGTCTGCGTAGCTGTCTTTGATCATAGACAGAGCATAATCGCGCTTGGCATGATGGATGCGATTGTTCGGAGGTTTGCCGCGCGCCTTGTGTCGGATCGAGGATGCGCCATCCTGTCGATACCGCTTTAACAGCCGGAATATCTGCCGACGCGTCAGGTCCAGCATGTTCGCCGCATTATCAACGCTCAACCGACCATCATCGACCTGCGCCAGTACCTCTACGCGGTTCAACTCGCGCTCGCTCATAACCACCCATCCCATGTCTGCTCACCCTCAATGATTTTTGAGGGCAGAGTGACATTCCTGAATTGCTCACGGGTGACATTTTAGCTTTGCGGCTACAGTAACAATATTCGCATAATCAGTATTATGTTTATATATTATATATTCCCATTACTAATAATACATTAGAATGCGCCGTTGATGCCGACTTTGGGCCTCTTTTCGGATAATGCAACAATACGCGCCGGGCATCCGCCCCATGTCTTTCAAATCACCGCGCTCGCCGTTAAACACCGCGACAGGAACGAGGTGAATGATGAAATCTGTTTTGATCCTGAACGGCCCGAACCTGAACATGCTGGGTACGCGACAGCCTGAAATCTATGGCAGCACGACGATGGAGGATATCCACGCGGCCTGCGCAGCCAAGGCCAAGGCGCTGAACATCGCACTCGCCTTTGAACAGAGCAATCACGAAGGCCGGATGATCGATCTCTTGCACGCGGCACGCACCGAGCATCATGGCGTCATCCTGAATGCCGGGGCGTATACGCATACCTCGATCGCGCTGCATGATGCCATCATCGCGATGGAACGGCCCTGTATCGAACTGCATCTCTCGAATGTTCATGCGCGCGAAGAATTCCGCCACAGATCCATGATTGCCCCTGTGGTTGTGGGCGTGATTGCGGGATTCGGCGCTAACGGGTATCAGCTGGCACTGGACGCGATTTCGCCGCTCCTATAGCGCGGAAGACCAAAGTCAACCCCGGAATCGGCAATATTTTCGCATGAAATCGCGGTTTTCTACCACTATTCAGTGGGTTGAAGACTTCTCAAACAAAGCGTTTCACGGCAATATCGTGACGTTCCGTGAGTGGTGGCATTAGGCCATGGAACTGAAATGATCTGTCGGGGGTTCAGTATTCAGGGTCGACGGCGGGTCATCCGGTTTTTCCGGGCGTCGGCGGCGGCTGTGTATTTCCACACCAGCGCCGGCAACTGCAGGACCGCTCCCTTACATCCACTAAAAAAGCGGCGCAGTGTACCCACCACGCCGCCTGATGCTGACCAAAGATTGATCAGGTGTTCATCTTTGCCACTTCCTCGGCAAAGTTTTCTTCCTTCTTCTCGATGCCTTCGCCGACTTCCATGCGCACGAAACCGGTGATCTCGACCCCGGCGTTCTTGGCAGCCGTCCCGACCGAATTGTCAGGATCAACAACAAAGGCCTGACCCAGCAGCGTCACCTCGGCCAGGAATTTCTTCATCCGGCCTTCGATCATCTTTTCGATCACCTGCTCGGGCTTGCCGGATTCGCGGGCCTGCTCGGTCAGGATCGACTTTTCCTTTTCGACAACGGCCGGGTCCAGATCCGCCTCGCTCAGCGATGCCGGGCTTGCTGCGGCGACATGCATCGCGATCTGACGGCCAATGCCATTATCGGCACCGTTCAGTCCGACCAGCACGCCGATCTTGCCCATGCCGTCAGCCGCAGCGTTATGGACATAAGCCACAACCGTTTCCGCCTCCAGCTTGGCCATGCGGCGCAGCGTCATGTTCTCGCCGATGGTCGCAATCTTGTCGGTCAGCGTATCGGCAACCGATTTACCCCCGATCTGGGCGCCGTTCAGCGCATCGATATCCGGCGCGCCGACTGCGGCAGCGGCAATGGCTGAAACCATGCCCTGAAACTCGGCATTCTTGGCGACGAAATCGGTTTCCGAGTTCACTTCGACGGCAACACCCGTGCCACCGTCAATCGCGACCGCAACCAGCCCCTCGGCGGCAGTACGCCCCGATTTCTTTGCCGCTTTGGCCAGGCCCTTGGTGCGCAGCCAGTCCATGGCCGCTTCCATATCGCCGTCGGTTTCGGTCAGTGCCTTTTTGGCATCCATCATGCCTGCGCCCGATTTTTCGCGCAGCGCTTTCACAAGTTGAGCTGTGATTGCCATTACGTGGCTCTCCTCATTCTTATCTGGTGATGTGGGGCAGGTCCCGCCTGCCCCTTCGGGATCAGTCCCGGCTCAGCTTTCGGCCGCGGCTTCCGCGGTTTCGGCCGCTGCGGCTTCGGCAGGGGCCTCTTCGCTCAGCACGTCTTCGGCCGGTGCTTCGTCCGATGCCCCCAGATCGATGCCCGCCGCGCCCAGCTGCGCCGACATGCCGTCCAGCGCCGCGCGTGCGACCAGATCGCAATAAAGCGCAATGGCCCGGCTCGCGTCGTCATTGCCCGGCACGATATAATCGACGCCGTCGGGCGAACAGTTCGTGTCGACGATGCCGACAACCGGAATGCCCAGCTTGCGCGCTTCCGCGATGGCAAGGTCTTCCTTGGCCACATCAACCACGAAAAGCAGATCAGGCACACCGCCCATGTCGCGGATACCGCCCAGCGATGCCTGCAGCTTGGCCTGTTCGCGCTCCATGCCAAGGCGTTCCTTCTTGGTCAGCCCGTCGGCACCCTCGGCCATCTGTTCGTCAATCGCCTTCAGCCGGTTGATCGAGTTCGACACGGTTTTCCAGTTGGTCAGCGTACCGCCCAGCCAGCGGTGGTTCATGTAATACTGTGCGCAGCGTTCGGCGGCTTCGGCGATGGGCCGCTGCGCCTGACGCTTGGTGCCGACAAACAGGATACGCCCGCCCTTGGCAACGGTCTGCTGCACGGCGTTCAGCGCCGCATCCAGCATGGGCAGCGTCTGCGTCAGGTCAAAGATGTGGATGCCGTTGCGGTCGCCGTAGATGAACTCTTGCATCTTCGGGTTCCAGCGCTGTGTCTGGTGACCAAAGTGAACGCCAGCTTCCAAAAGCTGACGCAACGTAAATTCAGGGAGCGCCATGTCCAAATTCCTTTCCGGTTTGCGCCTCGGCAAAGCCATCAGGGCAGATGCCCAACCGGCGGACCTTGCGGGATGTCTCCCCGCTTGGCCCAAGCTTTGCCTGTGAAGTGTGGGCGCATTATCCCCCCCTGCCCGCATTTGCAAGCCCCCTGCGTATGATTTCCGCGCTTTGCCATCTACCCGCCCTTGCCGTTTGGCGGGGGCTGGTTCAGAAAGGCGCCTCATGTCTGACAAATCGGATATCCTCTGCATCGGCTCGGTCCTCTGGGACATTATCGGCCGCGCGCCTATTCACATGCGCGCCGGCAATGACGTGCCGGGCCGGATCACCCGCATTCCCGGTGGTGTGGCGCTGAATATCGCCATGACGATGGGTCGTTTCGGCCTCAGACCGGCCATCCTGACCGCCATCGGCCGGGACGAGGAAGGCGACGAATTGCTGGCCGCCTGCACACGCCATCGTCTCGATACATCATATGTCTATCGCTCCGACGATCTGCCGACCGACCGCTATATGGCGATCGAGGGTGCCAATGGCCTGATTGCGGCCATCGCCGATGCACATTCGCTCGAGGCGGCGGGGGCCAAGATACTGGCGCCGCTTTCCGACGGGCGGCTAGGCACTGCTGAGAACCCTTATTCAGGGCCGATCGCACTCGACGGCAACCTGACCGAGGCGCTTCTGGCCGACATCGCCCAAGGTCCGCTTTTTGCTGCCGCTGATCTGCGTATCGCGCCCGCCTCACCGGGCAAGGCGCTTCGGCTTCTGCCCCTCCTGCCGCTCAAAAACGCCACGCTTTATGTCAACCTCGAAGAGGCCGGATTGCTCTGTCAGCAGAAATTCACCACCAGCCCGGATGCGGCCAAGGCGCTGATCGGACGTGGCGCGCGCCGCGTGATTGTTACACATGGCGCCGACCCGGCAAGCGAGGCGACACCGGATCACCTGATCACGCAGGAGCCGCGCGCGGTGCTTGTCACCCGTGTGACCGGCGCCGGTGACACCTTCATGGCCGCCCATATCGCCGCCGAAGAGGCCGACGCCACGCCCAAGGATGCGCTGCGCTTTGCGCTGGACGCGGCGGCAGAATATGTCGCGGGTGGGAGTGAAACCGCATGACCATGGCCATCACAGCGGAAATCAGCGATGCGCTGGCCGCACGACGGCCCGTTGTCGCGCTTGAAAGCACCATCATCACCCACGGCATGCCCTATCCGCAGAATCTGGAAACGGCCCGCGCGGTCGAGGCCGCGATTCGCGACGCCGGGGCGGTCCCGGCCACCATCGCGGTGCTGGACGGGACGCTGCATATCGGGCTGGATGCCCCGGCGCTGGATGCGCTGGCACAGCGAGCCGATGCATGGAAGCTGTCGCGCGCCGATCTGGCGGTTGCCATGGCCACGGGGCGCACCGGGGCCACGACTGTTTCGGCAACCATGATCGCCGCCCACCGCGCCGGTATCGCGGTGTTCGCCACCGGCGGCATCGGCGGCGTGCATCAGGGCGCGGATCAGAGTTTTGACATATCGGCCGATCTGAACGAACTGGCCCGGACACCGGTGACGGTGGTCGCCGCCGGGGCCAAGGCGATACTAGACCTGCCCAAAACGCTTGAGGTGCTGGAAACGCTGGGTGTGCCGGTCATCACCTATCAAAGCGACGAATTTCCCGCCTTCTGGTCGCGACGCTCCGGCCTGCCTGCACCCCTGCGGCTGGACCGGCCTGATGACATCGCCGCCGCCGCACTGGCCCGCGCGGAGCTGGGCCTGCCGGGCGGACAGCTTATCGCCAATCCCATTCCCGAGGCAGAAGAAATCCCAACCGAAACGCTGGCCCCCATCATCGCCCGTGCCCAGGCCGAAGCCGAGACAGCAGGGATCACCGGCAAATCGGTCACGCCGTTTTTGTTGCAGCGGATATTTGAACTGACCGAGGGCCGTTCGCTTGCCGCCAATATCGGCCTTGTTCTGAACAATGCCCGTCTGGCGGCGGACATTGCAATCTCTATGGCCCGGCTCGGCAATTAACCCCCTATCGCGATGTGCTGCCAAGCTTTGGAATTGCGACACAAGCACGAAGGCGCTAGAGGATTGACATGTCATCCGAAGATCCCACCAAGCCGCACGTCGCGCGCAAACCAGGATTGTTTTCCAGATTGAGAAGTAATTTCCTTGCCGGTCTTATCGTTGTCATCCCCGTCGCCCTGACGATCTGGCTGATCTGGGCGGTCACAGGGGTCATAGACGGGTGGGTGCTGCCGCTGGTGCCGGCCCGGCTGGAGCCGTCCAGCCTTTTGTCACAGGCCCTGCGGGCGATCGGCATCGATATCGCCCCCGAGATGACGATCAACATCCGCGGGCTGGGTGTGATCGTATTCCTGATATTTACCGTTATCATCGGCTGGATCGCCAAGGGGTTTCTGGGCCGGGTCTTTGTGCGTTATCTCGAACATCTGGTCGACCGCATGCCGATTGTCCGGTCGATCTATAACGGTGCCAAACAACTGGTCGAAACCGCGCTTTCGCAAAGCTCCAAGAGCTTTGACAAGGCGGTTCTCGTGCAATATCCGCGCCGGGGCATCTGGGCCATCGCCTTTGTCTCGACCCCGGCCAAGGGCGAGGTGCAGGAAAAGCTTCCCCATCAGAATGTGCTGAGTGTCTTCCTGCCCACGACGCCCAACCCGACCTCGGGTTTTCTGCTTTTTGTCCCGGCAAGCGATGTGATCGAACTGGATATGACGGTCGAGGATGCGGCCAAGCTCGTGATTTCAGCCGGGCTTGTCTATCCCAATGCCAAGGACCCAAGCACGCCACCCGAGGCCCCTGAAAGCGCTGTCGCCGAACCCACATGACCGAAGCCGCATTGACCGGCTTTTTCACCGGTTTTTCCCTGATCCTCGCGATTGGCGCGCAGAATGCCTTTGTCATCCGTCAGGGGCTTTTGAACGCGCATATCTTCTGGCTCTGCCTGCTCTTTTCCGTCTCTGACGCCACGCTGATCGCGCTTGGCGTGGCCGGTTTCGGTACGGTCGTGACGCTGGTGCCGATGCTGCCCGTGATCATGGCCATCGGCGGGGCGATATTCCTGTTTTACTATGGCCTTCTGCGGTTCGCCGCCGCGTGGCGCGGTGACTATGTGGGCGCGGCGGCGGCCCGGCCGGGATCGCTCGGCAAGGCGTTGATGGTCGGTCTGGCACTGACATGGCTCAACCCGCATGTCTATCTGGACACGCTTGTCCTGATCGGTGCGGTCTCGACCCAGTTCGAACCGGTGGCCGAGAAATGGGCCTTTGGCATCGCGGCGGCGGCGGCCTCATTCGTCTTTTTCTTTGGCCTTGGCTATGGCGCGCGCCGCCTTGCCCCCTATTTCCAAAGCGCCCGTGTCTGGCGGCGGCTCGATATCGGCATCGGCGTGATCATGTGGGCAATCGCCGCGCGGCTGCTCGGCTCGGTCTGACCGCGCGCCCTGTTCTCAGGACGCGGTCCAGCCACCATCAAGGCTGATCGAGGTGCCGCGAATCTCGTCCGCCGCGGGCGAGCACAGGTAAAGTACCGTCTGCGTCACCGCCTCCATCGTCACGAATTGCCGCGAAGGGTGCTTGACCAGAATGACATCGCGCAGCACCGTTTCGCGATCCATGTTGTGGGTCTTCATCTGATCGGGGATCTGCTTTTCGATGATCGGTGTCAGGACATAGCCCGGGCAGATCGCGTTGCAGGTGATGGGCTCAGCGGCAGTTTCCAGCGCGACGGTCTTGGTCAGGCCGATCACGCCGTGCTTGGCCGCGACATAGGCCGATTTATAGGGCGAGGCACGCAGCCCGTGTGCCGAGGCGATATTGATCACCCGGCCCCAGCCCGCCGCGCGCATCATCGGCAGCGCAACAGCCGTCGTGTGAAAGGCCGCGCTCATGTTGATGGCGATGATCGCATCCCATTTATCCACCGGAAATTCCTCGACCGGAGACACGAACTGGATCCCGGCATTGTTGACAAGGATATCGCATTGCCCCGCCTCGGAAATCAGGCGGCGGCATTCTTCGGGCCGCGACATGTCGGCCTGAATATAGCGCACTGCCCTGCCCGTTTCTTTCGCCAGCGACGCGGCGAGCGCGTGATCTTCGTCGGAGTTGGTGAACGAATTCAGCACGACCGATGCGCCGTTCTCGGCCAGCACACGGGCAGCGGCCAGACCGATGCCGGAATTGGAGCCTGTGACAACAGCGGTTTTTCCTTCGAATGACATGGGATTTTCCTGTGCGTTGATCAGCGGATGTTTCTGCGGCTGCATAGCAGTAATTTTGCAGCTGCGAAATACGGGTTGCACAATCTGATGGAAAACCGGGCGGCGCATTGCGGTGCCCGGGCGACCCGCCGACCCCCAAAAAAAACGCCGGCACGAAGCCGGCGTTAAGTTATTGAGGCAGGTTTCATACAGGCAAGAAACCTATCGAGCAGTGACCCCCTTATAAAGCTTTGCCCTGAAAGGTCCAAGCTAAAAGTTTGAATTGTTTGTAAACGCCCCGTAGGCTGATCATTAAGAAAACAAGGCAGATCGGGGATTGTTGCTGAAATGAGAACTGAATTTTTACGCAAATTCGCCAGCGCAGGCGCAATTTTTGCGATGATTTCGCTGGGTGGCGCGGCAATCGCGCAGCCGAAACATGGCATAGCTATGTACGGAGAGCCCGCCCTACCACCCGATTTTGTGTCTCTGGCGCATGTGAACCCCGATGCGCCCAGGGGCGGACGAATCGTGATCGGTGAGGGTGGCAGCTATGATTCGCTCAACCCCTACATCCTCAAAGGCCGCGCACCCTGGGGCGTGAGAGTTCATGTTTATGAAAGCCTTATGGGCCGTAATTGGGATGAACCTTTCACTCTTTACGGGTTGCTGGCCGAATCGGTTGAGACACCCGAGGACAGGTCTTGGGTTGAATTCACCCTGCGCGAAGAGGCGCGATTCTCGGATGGTTCCCCCGTCACCGTCGAGGATGTGATCTGGAGCTACCGGACACTCGGCACCGAAGGTTCACCCCGCTACACCCGTTCATGGGGCAATATCGACACGATCGAACAGACCGGCCCGCGCAGCCTGCGCATCACCTTTGCGGTCGAGGACAGGGAACTGGCGCTTCTGATGGGGTTGCGCCCCATCCTCAAGAAGTCCCAATGGGAAGGCCGCGATTTCAAAGAAAGCTCGCTGGATGTGCCCATCGGCACCGGCGCCTATGTCGTTGACCGTTTTGAAGCGGGTCGTTTCATCATTTTCAAACGCAATCCGGACTACTGGGGTAATGACGTGCCCTTCATGCGCGGGCAGGCCAATCTGGATGAGATCCGTTATGATTATTTCGGCGATAGCGGCGTCGTCTTCGAGGCGTTCAAGGCCGGGGAAATCACGACCTATCGCGAATTCAACGAGGCCAAGTGGGAAACCGCCTATGATTTTCCGCTGGTCAGCTCCGGCGCAGTGGTGAAATCGACATTCCCGCACAAACGGCCTTCGGGAATTGCCGGTTTCGTCATGAATACCCGCAACCCGAAATTTGCCGACTGGCGGGTGCGCGAGGCGCTGATCACGGCGTTCAATTTCGAATTCATCAACCAGACGGTCAATGGCGGGAAAAAGCCGCGCATCACCTCCTATTTCTCGAATTCCGTGCTTGGCATGGCCCCCGGGCCTGCCGAAGGACGGGTCAGGGAACTGCTTGAGCCGTTCCGCGATACGCTGATGCCCGGCGCGCTAGAGGGCTATGTTCTGCCGGTATCCGACGGCAGCGAAGGCAACCGCGCCAATATCCGCAAGGCACTGAAATTGTTCGAAGATGCCGGATACACGGTAGAGGATGGGGTGATGACCGGCCCTGATGGCGCGCCCTTTGCCTTTGAAATCCTGCTGAAACAGGGTGCCGATGAGAACCGCACGATATCGTCGATCTATACCGAGGCGCTCAAACGGCTGGGCGTCGAAGTCACCATCACCATGATCGACAGCGCCCAGTACAAAGAGCGCACGAATGTCTATGATTTCGAGATGGCCTATTACTGGCGCGGCCTGTCGCTGTCGCCCGGCAATGAACAAAAGCTCTATTGGGGATCGGACGGGATCGAGGCACCGGGAACACGCAACTGGATGGGGATGAATTCACCGGCGGCAGAAGCAATGATCGACACTTTGCTGACCTCGACCGAGCGCTCGGATTTTCTGGCCGCGACCAAGGCGCTGGACCGTGTCCTGACCTCGGGGCGCTATGTGATCCCCTTCTGGTTTCGCGACATCTCGACCATCGCCCATGTCAAAGAGCTGAAATACCCCGACAGGCTGCCGATGTATGGGGACTGGCTGGGTTTCCAGCCCGATGTCTGGTGGTACGAAGAGGGCTGAGCCGCGTCTCTGACGCAGGCGGACGCGGCATCTGTCGCGAAACTGTTACATCCGGCGACTAACGCGGGGTCATGAATATCCTTGTGCTCTGCACCGGCAATTCCGCCCGCTCGATCCTGCTCGAGGCGATCCTGAACCGCCATGGCGCGGGCCGGATCTCGGCATGGTCGGCCGGATCGCAGCCCGTGGGCCGGGTGCACCCGATGTCGCTGCAACTCCTTGACGCCCGGGGTTATGACACCTCCGGGCTGCGCTCCAAATCGTGGGACGTCTTTGCCGCCACCAGCGCGCCGGTACTGGATCTGGTGATTACCGTCTGCGGCAATGCTGACAGTGAAACCTGTCCGATCTGGCATGGTGCACCGCTGCGGGTGCACTGGGGCGTCGATGACCCCGCCGCCCTGCCCGCCGATGAACAGGCCGCCGGGTTCAGGGCCGCATATGATTTGCTGGCCAACCGTGCCAAGGCATTTCTGGCGCTGGAATTTGAGGATATGACACCCGAAAATCTACTGGGTGCGCTCAATGACATCGGACGTCTGACATGACATCAAAACTCCTCGCTGAATTCATCGGCACGGCCTTTCTGCTGATCGGCGTGGTCGGATCGGGCATCATGGGCGACGCGCTCTCGGGCGGCAATGTGGCGCTCGCGCTTCTGGCCAATGCGATTGCCACAGGATGCATGCTTTATGCGATCATCACCACGCTTGGCCCCGTCTCGGGCGCGCATTTTAACCCGGCGGTGACGCTGGCCTTTGCCCTGCGCCGCGACATCCTGCCGGGCCTCGCGCTGGCCTATGTCGGGGTGCAGATCGCAGGTGGTATCGCCGGGGTCTGGCTGACCCATGTCATGTTTGACCTGCCGGTTCTGCAATTCTCTGCCACCAGCCGCACCGGTGCCAATCTTTGGGTGTCGGAAATCCTTGCCACGTTCGGGCTGCTTTTCGTAATTTTCGGCGGGCTGAAGAACCGGCCCGATGCCATTCCCGCGCTGGTGGGGCTCTATATCACCGGGGCCTACTGGTTCACCTCATCAACGAGCTTTGCCAATCCCGCCGTGACCATCGCGCGCGGCCTGTCGGATACATTCGCGGGCATCGATCCCGCCCATGTGCCGATGATCATCCTGATGCAGGTGATCGGCGTCGGTGTCGCGGCACTGATCCTGCCGCTGATATTCACTTCAGAGAGGTGATCCAGAGGATCGTCGCGTCGTCATCGCTGACGGAAATCACGTTATGGCCCATCGAAGCGTCATAATAGGCGCTTTCGCCGCGTCTGAGGTCAACGGGTTCGTAAAACTCGGTAAACAGCCGGATCACCCCGGTCAGCACCAGCAGAAATTCTTCGCCACCATGGCGGACCCAATCCCCGAAATCCTCCATCGACCGGGCGCGCACCCGTGTACGATAGGGCAGCATCGCCTTCTTTTTCATGGTGTTGGCCAGCAACTCATGCTCGTAGGTCGTGGTGATCAGCGCCTGACCCTCGCCCGCCCGCGTTACCGCCATGCGCCCGTTCACGCGCGGCTCTGCCGGGGGCGAAAATAGCTGCGGGATGGAAATGTTCAGCCCCTCGGCCAGCTTTTTGAGCGCCTCATAAGTGGGCGACATCTGGCCATTCTCGATCTTGGAGAGGGTCGACCGCGCCAGCCCGGCCCGGCGCGCGGCCTGTTCCAGCGTCCAGTTGCGTTCCTTGCGCAGGCTGCGCACGCGCTGCGCGAGATTGAGCGGTTCAACAACCGAAGGCTCGTCATCACCGCGCCCCAGCGTCAGTATGGCAGGTTCATTTGTCATGGACACGCTTCATATGTCAGCCCCAATGGGCTTGCAACTTTCTTACCGGATCAATAGCCGGGGTTATGACCGAAAATCCCGCGATTTTTGATGCAGGGCCACCGCCGCCCTGCCCTGCGCCGTTCAACATGGCCGCCTATGTGCTGGGCCATGCGATGGATCAGCCCGATCAGACGGCGCTGATCATCGCGGGTGCCCAGGGCGGCGCGCGCCTCACCTACCGCGATCTCCACCGCCGCGTCATGGGGCTATCCGCAGCGCTCGGTGCTGCCAGTCTCGGGCCGGGCGACCGACTGGTGCTCAGGCTGGGTAACAGCGTGGAATTTCCGCTGGCCTTTCTGGCGGCCATCGCCGCAGATATCATCCCGGTTCCCCTGTCATCGCAGCTGACCACAGCTGAAATCGCGCCGATCCTGCGGGAACTTGCGCCATCTGCAATCTGCCATGACCCGTCCTTGCCGCTGCCCGACACCACCTGCCCGGTGGTGAGCATCGATGCGCTGGGGGTCATGCAGCACGAAGCCCCCCGCCAGCCGGCCATGGGCGATCCGGACAGGCCCGCCTATATCATCTATACCTCGGGCACAGGCGGGCGGCCCCGTGCCGTGATACATGCCCACCGGGCGATCTGGGCGCGCCGGATGATGTGGCGCGACTGGTACGGGTTGAAATCAGATGACCGGCTGATGCATGCAGGCGCATTCAACTGGACCTACACGCTCGGCACGGGGCTGATGGACCCGTGGAGCATCGGCGCCACCGCGCTGGTGCCAGCGCCACACGCCGTACCTGCCGATCTGCCCGCTCTGATGCAGCAGCATGCGGCGACGATCTTTGCCGCTGCGCCGGGTGTCTACCGCCAGATGCTGCGCGCCCATCCCCGTATGGCCCTCACCCATCTGCGCCACGGGCTGTCGGCGGGCGAAAAGCTGCCCCCCGACATCGCCACGGCCTGGACTGATGCAACCGGCTGCCCGATTTACGAGGCGCTTGGCATGTCGGAATGCTCGACCTTTATCTCATCCGGGCCGGGACGGGATGTCCTGCCCCCCGCGCTGGGTCGGCCCCAGACAGGACGGCGCGTCGCGGTCATAGACGCGGCGGGTCCCGTCGACCGGGGGCAGCCCGGCACCCTTGCCGTGGCACTGGATGATCCGGGGCTGATGCTGGGCTATCTGGACGGGGGCAAACCCGTCATCCCCGCCGAACGCAGGCGGGATGGCTGGTTTCTGACCGGCGACACGGTCACCATGGGCGCGGATGACGAGATTACCTATCTCGGACGCGATGACGACATGATGAATGCCGGTGGTTTCCGCGTCTCACCAGTTGAGGTTGAGCGCTGCTTTGCCGTCTTTGACGGGCTGGAATGCGCCGCAGCCGAGGTCCGGCCGCGTGCAGATACCAGCCTAATCGCCCTGTTCTACAGAAGTGCGGGCGCACCGGATGAGGCCACGCTCAGGGCAAGGGCCACCGATAGGCTGGCCCGCTATAAACAGCCCCGCCTTTACATTCCCCTGCCGCAACTGCCACATAGTGCCAATGGCAAAATCAACCGTCGCGTGTTGCGCGAGAGCTATGAGGCAGACCATGATCAAGCTTGATATCCTGTCCGATCCGATCTGCCCCTGGTGCCTGATCGGCAAGACCCATCTTGACCGGGCGCTGGCCGACCATCCCGACCATCCCTTTGTGCTCGAATGGCATCCCTTTCAGCTCAACCCCGACATGCCTGCCGGGGGCATGGACAGGCGGGCCTATCTGGAGGGGAAATTTGGCGGCAAGAGCGGTGCCGATCAGGTCTATGGCCGGATCGCCGATACGGCGCGTGCCGCCGGGATCGAGATCGATTTCGATGCCATCCGGCGCACGCCCAACACGCTGAACGCGCATCGCCTGATCCACTGGGCCGGGATCGAGCGTCGCCAGACGCCGGTCGTCGATGCGCTGTTCCGCGCCTATTTCCAGCAGGGTCGCGATATCGGCGATACCGACACCCTGCTCGATATCGCGGAAGAGGCCGGGCTGGACCGGGCGATGATCGCCCAGCTTCTCTCGGGCGATGCAGATGCCGAGGATATCCGCGCACGCGATGCCCATGCCCGCGAGCGCGGTGTGACGGGCGTGCCGACATTCGTTCTGGGCAATCAGCACGTGCTGCCGGGGGCACAACCGCCCGAACTCTGGGCACAGGTGCTCGACGAACTTGCCACGGCAGAGCCCAGCCAGCCCGCCGCGTGATCGCTGCATGATCCGGAAATCCCCCCTCGGCACCGCCGAATTTGCCGCGCTGATCGCCTGCATGTATGCGGTGCTTGCCTATTCGATGGATGCGATGCTGCCATCGCTGCCACGTATCGCCGCCGATCTCAGCCCCGCGATGGCCAATCGGGCGCAATTCGTCATCACCGCTTTCATCCTCGGCATGGGGCTCGGGACATTTCTTGCCGGGCCGCTGTCGGATGCGTTTGGGCGGCGGCGGATCGTGCTGGGAGGTCTGGCGCTCTATACATTCGGTGCGTTTGTTGCATGGCAGGCACCCTCTCTCGAGGTGATGATCGTTGGCCGTATCCTGCAGGGGCTGGGCGCGGCTGGTCCCCGCGTCGCGGCCATCGCCATCGTGCGCGACCGTTTCGCGGGCCGCCAGATGGCGCGCATCCTGTCGCTGAGCCTGATGATCTTCACGCTTGTCCCCGGCGTCGCACCTGTGATCGGCGAATGGATCGCGCTTGGTTTCGGCTGGCGCGCAGTGTTCTTTTCCTTCTTTGCCTTTGCGATCATCGCCTCGCTCTGGTTCGGCCTGCGTCAAGGCGAAACTTTGGCGCCCGAAAACCGCCGACCGCTGAACGCGGGCGCGCTACGGGCGGCGCTGGTCGAGGTCCTGACGCATCGTCAGGTCCTGACCTGCATCGCTGCCCAGACGCTGGTTTACGGCGTGCTTTTTTCAACGCTGACGACATCGCAGCCGATATTCGAGCATGTCTTTGGCCGCCCGGCGGATTTCGCCTATTACATGGGGGCGATCTCGCTTGCAGGGGGCGGTGCGGCACTGGCCAATGCCGCACTTGTGGGGCGGCTTGGCATGCGGGCACTGATCTTGCGGGCGCTCTTTGTCCAAAGCGCGGTATCCGTTGCCGCCGTTCTGCTGGTGGGTTTCCGTCTTTTGCCCGAACCGCTGCTCTTTCCGGGCTATATCCTCTGGAAGGCCACGGTTTTCCTGTCAATTGCCTTTATCATCAACAATCTGAACGCGCTGGCGCTGGCACCGATGGGCCATATCGCGGGCATGGCGGCCTCGGTCGCGACCGGGACGGTCACGATCAGTTCGCTGGTCTTTGCCGTACCCATCGGGCTGGCCTTTGACGGATCGGCGCTGCCCCTCTTGTCGGCGGCGGCTGTATTCGGGATCGTGGCCTTTTTGCTGATGGCGCTGAACGCTGCCGGTATGGAACGCCCCGCCAGACCGCTGACCGATACCGGCCCGGCATAGATAGGCGGCTAAGGCAGCGTCACCAGGGCGGTGTCACTAGGCCAGCGTCACGGGCGGTTTGCGCCTTGCCCCGCTGGCGGCATTGCCGACAATCGCGGCCAACAGGATCGCGCCCCCCAGAACCGTGTTCAGCGCAATCCGCTCACCCAACAAGAGCCAGACCCAGACCGGGCCCAGCACCACCTCGGCCAGTGACAGAAGCGTCAGTTCCACCGCCGGCAGCGCGCGCGACCCGATGGTATAAAGAAGAAGCCCCGCCCCCACCTGCGCCACACCCATGATCATCGCGATCCCGCCGTCGCGTGGTGTCAGGATCAGGGGCAGGCCCAGCACCAGACATATGATCAGCATCGCGCCAAACCCGATCAGCCCCGACAGAAACACCGCCGGCAGCATATCCCCTGCCCGCCCCCAGCGCAGCGCGATGGTGAAAAAGGCAAAGCCCATCGCCGACAGAAACGCCGCAATATTGCCGGCCATAGATCCCGTGCCAAACTCGTCGACCACCATGACCAGAATGCCCAGCAGGCCGAAACCGATGGCAATCCATGTCGCCACCCGCACACGTTCCCCCAAAAGAACCCAGCCCAGCACCGCCGTGGCAAAGGGGGCGACGGCAAAAAGCAGCATCGCATTGGCGACGCTTGTGTGCTGCAGCGCGAATATACCACCGGAATAGGCCATGACGAGGCCAACCGCCCCGACCAGCCCGGCCCGTCCTGTCCTGCGCGCCATCGTGAACGGGCTGATGCCCGAGCGCAGGCGGATCACGAGAAAGAGAAACAGCGACAGGCTGACCGAGCGATAGAGCAGGATCTGCCAGACCACGGCCTCGTCGATCAGCCGCACGCCCAGCCCCACGGTCGACCATAAAACCCCGGCCAGAAAGACCAGAATCATGCCCCGTCGATGGGTGATATCGGCTTGAGAGCGCATCCCGTCAGGCTGACGCGGCCCGGGCGCGGCGTCTGTGCCATTCACGACATCCACGCGTCGCGGGCAGGCCGGTTTCAGCGTTTGGCGGCGGCGCGGGCAGGCCTGTTGATATTCAGCTTTTCGGCGAGGTCACGGGCAATGGCAAAGGCACCCTTGATCTTGTCGCTGTCCTTTTTCCAGTCGCGGCGGATGATGATCTTGTTGTCACGCACCTTGGCCAGACCGCGCTGATCCTGAATGAACTCGACCAGCCCCGCGGGGGCCGCGAACTTGTCGTTGTGAAACTGGATCGTCGCGCCCTTGGGGCCGCCATCCAGCTTGGAGATACCGGCACGCTTGCACATGGCCTTGATACGCACGACCAGTAGCAACGTGTTGACCTCCTTGGGCAATTTGCCGAACCGGTCGATCAGTTCGGCGGCAAATCCCTCCAGTTCGACCTTCCCCGAAAGCGACGAAAGCCGCCGATAAAGCCCCAGCCGCACATCCAGATCGGGCACATAGGCCTCGGGGATCAGAACCGGCACACCCAGATTGATCTGCGGCGCCCACTGGTCATCGGCATCCGACAGCCCCTCCATTTCACCCGATTTGATCTTGGCAATCGCCTCTTCCAGCATCGACTGGTACAGTTCAAACCCCACATCGCGCACATGGCCGGACTGCTCTTCACCCAAAAGGTTGCCCGCCCCCCGGATATCCAGATCCTGCGAGGCCAGCGTGAACCCGGCCCCCAGCGTGTCGAGCGAGCCGAGCACGCGCAGGCGTTTTTCTGCTGTGGGCGTCAGGCGGGTGCGCGCGCGCGTGGTCAGATAGGCATAGGCCCGCGTCTTGGACCGTCCCACGCGGCCCCTGATCTGGTAAAGCTGCGCCAGCCCGAACATATCGGCCCGGTGCACGATCATGGTGTTGGCGGTCGGGATATCCAGCCCCGATTCCACGATGGTCGTGGCCAGCAGCACATCGAATTTGCCATCGTAAAAAGCGTTCATCCGGTCATCAAGCTGGCCGGGCGACATCTGGCCATGGGCGACGACGAAACTGACCTCGGGCACCTGCTCGCGCAGAAACTCTTCGATCTCCGGCAGGTCCTTGATGCGGGGGACGACAAAGAAGCTCTGACCGCCGCGATAATGTTCACGCAAAAGCGCCTCGCGCAGCGTCACCGCGTCGAACTCGCTGACGAATGTCCGGATCGACAGGCGATCAACCGGTGGTGTGCCGATTACCGACAATTCCCGCACCCCTGACAGCGACAGCTGCAATGTACGCGGGATCGGCGTGGCGCTTAGCGTCAGCACATGAATGTCCGAGCGCATCTGCTTAAGCCGCTCCTTGTGCTGGACACCGAATTTCTGTTCCTCGTCAATAATCAGCAGCCCCAGCTTCTGAAACCGGACCTGCTTGGCCAAGAGCGCATGCGTCCCCACCACGATATCAACAACGCCCCGCGACATGGCCTCGCGCGTGGCGTTGGCCTCTTTGGTGCCGACAAAACGCGACAATTGCCGCACCTCGACCGGAAAGCCGCGGAACCGCTCGGCAAAGCTCTTGTAGTGCTGGCGCGCCAGCAGCGTGGTCGGGGCGATCACCGCCACCTGCATTCCGCACATCGCCGCGACAAAGGCGGCGCGGATGGCCACCTCGGTCTTGCCGAAACCGACATCGCCGCAAATCAGCCGGTCCATCGGCAGACCGCGCGCCAGATCGGCGATCACATCCTCGATCGCGCTGAGCTGATCATCGGTTTCCTGATAGGGAAACCGGGCCGAGAACGCATCCCAGATATCGGCGGGTGGTTCCAGTATCGGCGCAGATCTGAGCGCACGCTCGGCCGCCACACGGATCAGCCGGTCGGCCATGTCGCGGATGCGCTGCTTGAGCCGGGCCTTCTTGGCCTGCCACGCCCCGCCGCCCAGCCGGTCGAGCAGCCCCTCGTCATGGCCATAGCGGCTGAGGAGTTCGATATTTTCCACCGGCAGGAACAGCCGGTCGCCACCGGCATATTCCAGCGCAATACATTCATGCGGCGCACCCGCCGCCGTCACGGTTTCCAGACCCTGGTAGATGCCGACGCCGTGATCGACATGCACGATCAGGTCACCAACGCTCAGCGACTGGGTCTCGGTCAGGAAGTTTTCCGCCCGGCGGCGTTTCTTGGGCTGGCGGATCAGGCGGTCACCCAGCACGTCCTGTTCGGAAATCACCGTCAGGCCGGGGGCGGTGAACCCCTCTTCCAGCGCCCAGACGATCAGATAGACGCCATGCGCGCCCGCCGGAATATCCTGCACCGTCCGGATCGGGGTGGTATCGGCGATGTTCTGATCTTCCAGAAGCCCCTGCAAACGCTCGCGCGCGCCGCCCGAATAGGACGCGATGACAACCGCGCCCTCCTGCTGACGCGCCCGGATATGGGTGGCCAGCGCATCAAAGAGACCCACGTTTTCCTGCTGGCGTTCGGGGGCGAAATTGCGCCCGATCCGCCCGCCTGCATCCACCACGCCCGGCCCCACGCCCTGCGGCAGCGGCGAAAGGTTCAGCACCCGAAACCGCGCCAGATGGGCCTGAAACGCCGCCTCGTCCAGATAGAGCCTTTCGGGCGGGCAGGGTTTATAGACCGTATCAAGACGGGCGCGCGCCTCGAGCGCCTCATGCCGGGCGGCATACTGATCCACGACCTGTTCCCAGCGCGCTACCTGCATGGGCGCAATCTGGTCATCAAGCATGAACGCGGCGTCGGGCAGGTAATCGAACAGTGTCTCCAGATCGTCCTGAAAAAGCGGCAGCCAGTGTTCCGCCCCCTGATGCTTGCGCCCGGCGCTGACAGCTTCATAGAGCGGATCATCGGTTCCGGCGGCACCAAAGGCGATGCGGTAATTCTGGCGAAAGCGGGTGATCGCCGCCTCATCCAGCACCACCTCGGATACCGGCGCCAGCTCGATCCGGTTCAGCGTGTCGGTCGTGCGCTGGGTTGCCGGGTCGAACCGCCGGATCCCGTCCAGCACGTCACCAAAAAGATCCAGTCGCACCGGGCCGGTATCGCCGGGTGGGAATACATCGATCAGACCGCCCCGAATGGCGTAATCGCCCGCCTCGGTCACGGTGGGGGCCTGAACGAAACCCATCCGCACCAGAAATCCGCGCAGGTCATCGGCGTTGATGCGCTCGCCCACGGCGGCGGCAAATGATGCCGAGGTCAGAAGCGCGCGCGCCGGCACCCGCTGCGTCAGCGCGTTCAGCGTGGTCAGGATGACAACCCCCGCCCCGATCCCCTGCGCAAGGGCGGCAAGGCAGGCCATGCGCGCGGCTGACACATCGGCATTGGGCGAGACGCGGTCATACGGCAGGCAGTCCCATGCCGGAAAGGTCAGCACGGGCAGGTCGGGTGCGAAAAGCGACAGCGCATCCTGCATCGCGGCCAGACGCTTGTCATCGCGCGCCACGTGGCAGACCGGCCCGTCACGGCGGCGGACCTCCTCGCTCAGCAGGCGGGCGTCAAACCCCTCGGGCGCACCGCCCAGCCGGATATGCTCTGATTTTACTGACATGAACCCCGTGCCGCCCTGGCGATCAGCCCGTCAGCGGCCCGCCCTGAACGTTCTGGTACATCCCCCAGACCGAGGTCACAAGGATCGAGATCAGGCCAATGATCTGTATCCGCAGCCTGAGATTGCGCATCACGACGAATATGGCCGCCCCCTGCAATTCATGGCTGAGTATCTTGTCGGCGGTCCGCGTCGACATCCACCAGACGATCATCATCGGAAAGGCCAGCAGGAAAACAGCCTGCGCGAATTCGACATTGTAGGAAAATCCCAGTATCGCCAGAAGCGACAGCAGGAAACAGACGACCGCCACCACGATCAGCCCCGCCGTGTCGGCGATATAGCGTACCCGGCGGCTGTTGATATTGACCAGCGCTTCCAGATCGCTCTGGGCGATGCCGCCATTGCGCCGCGCCCGCATGACGCTGTCATAGGGTACGCCCAGCACCCAGTGCGACGCGCTGGACCACATCACGGCAAGCGCGATCCAGAACCAGAGATTATCGAATGATCTCAGGTCGATCAGCAGGAAAATCGGTCCGAAAATATCCAAGACCAGCCTCGGTCGTTTTGTTCGCCGCCCCCTATAATCCCTGATTGCCGGATTGCCCAGCCCGTTCGCGCATCCGCCACGCTCAGGCGGCGTCCGATCCGGCGGGCCGGCTGCCGGCCCGTTCCAGCGCGATCAGCACGCTGGCCATGTCGGCGCGCGGGTCCCCTGCCGCCGCGGCCTCCCCATAGAGCGCAGAGCTGACATCAAGAAGCGGCGTCGCCGCCCCGACGCGGCGCGCTTCCCCGGCAATCAGCCTTGTGCTGGCATAGGCATCCGACACCGCCGCCTGAAGCGAGAAGTCACGTGCAATCATTCTGGAGAGTTTGAGCGTGGCAAAGGCGCTGTTCATCGGCCCGGCAGAGAGCGCATCCAGAAACCCCTGCCCCGAAACGCCCGCCAGCCTCGCAAAATTTGCCGCCTCGGCCAGCGCGGCCAACATCGCTGTGAGATAATGGTTAATCGCAAGCTTCATCCGCAGCCCCTGACCTGCCCCGCCGCAATGGATCAATGATGAGCACATGGCCGAAAGGATCGGAGATGCGTCTGCCACAAGCGCCGCATCCGCCCCGATCAGGCAGACCAGTTCACCCGCCTCTGCCGGCCCGCGCGAGCCGGATACCGGCGCCTCGATATATTGACCGCCCGCGCGCGTGATCTCGCGGGCCAGCGCCTCGGAATATTGCGGTGTGACCGAACTCGTGCAGATGATCATGCGTCCCCGGACCCTGTCGGCAAAATCCGCGGCCCCGCGGTTCAGCACGGCATCGATCGCCTGTTGATCGACTAGCATCAGAATGGTGATTTCGCAGGCACTGATGACCGCATCGGGTGACCCGGCCTGCGTGATGCGCGCCGCATCGCCCAGTGATTGCAGGTCCTTTTGGCTTCGGTTCCAGACCACGAGCGGGTATCCCGCCCGCGCCAGATTTGCCGCCATGGGCAGGCCCATCACGCCAAGCCCGATAAATCCGATCTTCTGCATCTTGCCATCTCCTGTGTTGCATCCGGGGGCAAGAATGACATCAAAGGACGGGCAATTATCACCAAACTTCATCAAGATATGAGAGTGTGTTAGATATTATTACCAGTAATATCCGATATACTAAACTAATTCACCAAGGGGCCGCCATATGGAATACCGGTTTGATGCCATCGATCTGAAGATACTGCGCAGCCTTCAGCGCAATTGCAGACAGACCATTGCCGAGATTGCCGATCAGGTCGGCCTGTCGCCGACACCCTGCCAGCGGCGCATCCGCCTTCTTGAAAAGGCCGGCGCCATAGACCGCTATGTTGCGATCCTTGATCCGACGGTTCTGGGATACGGCATGACCTTTTTCACGCGGGTCTGGCTGACCGGGCAGGATGGCGCGACCGTTGACCGGTTCACGACCGAACTCAGCCGCCTGCCCAATATCGTCGAATGCCATCTCATGGCCGGGGATTGCGATTTTCTGCTGCGCATCCTCGCCCGTGATATCGAGGATTACCGCCGTTTTCAGATCGAACATCTGAACGTCCTGCCGGGCGTCCAAAGCGTCAAAACCGAAGTGCCGATGCAGCGCATCAAGCTCTCGAGTGAGATCCCGATCTAGCCGGTCAACCACCGGGCCGCGTATCCGCCAAGGCTTGAGATGCGACCGGCGGCAGGATAGGAATGGCGGATCAGAAAAGAGGTTCCCATGACATCCCCCCAGGCCGGCTTTCCGCGCGCACGCCCCCGCAGATTGCGCCGCACCCCTTCGATAAGGGCGCTGGTCGGCGAAACCCGGCTTGGCACCAGCGATCTGATCTGGCCCGTCTTTCTGCGCGACGGCACCGACATGTCAGAACCCATCGCCTCCATGCCCGGTGTCAATCGCCTCTCGGTCGACCGTGTGGTGCTGGCCGCCAAGCGCGCCGTCGATCTGGGCATCCCGGCGATCTGTCTCTTTCCCTATACGGACCCGGCGGTCAAAACCGAGCTTTGTGAAGAGGCCTGGAACCCCGACAACCTGACCAACCGCGCCATTCGCGCCATCAAATCCGCCGTGCCCGACATCGCGGTGATGACCGATATCGCGCTTGATCCCTATAATGCCAACGGGCATGACGGCATCGTGCGTGACGGCGAGATCGTCAATGACGAAACGGTCGAGGCGCTGGTCCGGATGGCGCTGGCCCAGGCCGATAGCGGGGCCGATATTCTGGGCCCGTCGGACATGATGGACCACCGCATCGGTGCGATGCGCGACGCGCTCGAGGCCAAGGGCCATCAGCATGTGACGATCATGAGCTACTCGGCCAAATATGCTTCGGCCTTTTACGGCCCGTTTCGCGACGCGGTCGGCGCGTCGGGCGCGCTCAAGGGCGACAAGGCCACCTATCAGATCGACCCCGGCAATGGCGATGAAGCGCTCAGGATGATTGCCCGCGATCTGGCAGAGGGTGCCGATATGGTCATGGTCAAACCCGGGCTGGCCTATCTTGATATCTGCCGCCGGGTCAAAGACCGGTTCGGCGTGCCGACATTCGCCTATCAGGTCTCGGGCGAATACGCGATGATCCGGGCGGCGGCGCAAAACGGCTGGATCGACGGGGAAAAAGTGATGATGGAAAGCCTGCTGGCCTTCAAACGCGCGGGCTGCGACGGCATCCTGACCTATTTCGCCCCCGATGCGGCGCGACTTTTGAACGGGCGGGCCTGATCAGGGGTGGTGACAGGCCGCCCCCTTTCCTGTAGAAACCCCGCAGAATGACCGACACAAGATCGGCAGCGATATTGAGGAAATGGATATGAGCGGTACCTCACGGCGGAATTTTGTATTGGGCGCGGGCGCGCTGGCGACAACGGCGGCCTGCGGCAATGGCATCGGCAGCGCCGGGCAGCAACGGCTGGACCAGCGCGTTGACGCGGCCAAGACCTTCATGTTCGAGAATATCCCCGGCAGCGAGGATCTGCACTGGAAAGCATCGGGCTCGCTGATCATGCCACTGGTGACCGAGGCGGGTTTTGGACTGGGTGCCTCCTATGGCCGGGGGGCGCTGCTGGTCAATGATGTGCCTGTCGATTACTACTCGGCACTTCAGGGCACGTTCGGATTTCAGATCGGGGCGCAACAATATGCGCATGCGCTCTTTTTCATGACCGAAGAGTCGCTCGCGGGTTTTCGACAGTCACGCGGCTGGGCCGCCGGGGCGGATGTCAAATACGCGCTCAAGGCCGAAGGTGCGAGCCTTGGCATCGACACCAACACCGTGACCGAGCCGATCATCGCGATCATCTTCGGCCAGGCCGGCCTGATCGTCGGCGCAACGCTCGAAGGCACCAAATACTCGCGGATCATTCCCTGAGGCACACCACGATTCCGCCCGCTGGCGGTTTTCTGGACAGGTCCACACATCAGGGCTAGGCTGGAGCCACCGACGGGAGGGTCTGATGTTGCGGTTAATCCGGGCGCTGTTTCTGCTGATATTGCTGGCCGTTCCGGCCATGGCCCAGCCCATCTATACCGTACATGCCGAGGGCACGCGCGGCGAGATGGAGGAGGGCCACCGCTTCGATTTCGCGCAGACGAGCTTTCCCCATGGCGGGCTTGTCTTCGGCCCGATGAGCGCCGAGGCCGTCAACCTGAGCGACGGTATCCCCAATATCCCGGTATTCCAGACCATGATCCCGGGCGATTCCATCACCCTGCCCGCGCATCAGCTGCTCTTTCCCATCATCTGGGGCAATTCGCAAAACGCCAATGCCGTCATGGTCAGCAACACGGTCGATAACCAGATCGCCGAAATACCCTCGATCGCGGCCACATTGACCGGCCCCCTGCCCGAGGAAGAGGGTGAATGCCGTTCAAACACCGCCGATTTCGGCGGCCCGGTCGATACCACCGTGCTGATCCCGCCCCAGACGATCATGGTGCGCCCGCTGATTTCCGACATCCCCCTGCCCGACGGCGTGGGGTTTGATTTCGCCTACCGGACCGAGGACAGCCGCGACATACCCGTCAATGGCTACTCATCCGTGCAGCTCAATATCTGCCGGGTCGATCAGTCCATCACCGGCACGATCACCATTACCTTCAAGTTCAACCCGACCTCGGTCTTTGACGCCACCACCGGCTGGAGCCATATCGGCCAGATCGGCATTGTGGCCGATGAACAGCCCGGCGGCGCCGTCACCGGTGCGCTGACCTCGTCGGAGCTTGAAAACACACCCTCGGGCGAACTGGTCAGCGTCGCGACCGTCACGCCGCAGCTTGCCGCGAATTTCAGCCGCAATGGCGACCAGCTCTTGATCGATCTGTCACCAACCGCCGGGCCCTTTCCGAATTCGGTGATGAATTTCGTCGTGCAGGGGCGGCCCAGCACGCAGAGCTTTCCCAACCTCTTTGCCGTGGCGCTGGGGCGGCTGGTGCAGGCCTTTCCCGGACCGGGTGCGCGCACCATGGCACTGCCGATCATGGAGTCGGGCCAGTCGCAGACCATGCAGTTTCCCATGGGCCAGCATGCGTTCGAGATCACCTTCAGCCTGAGCGATGACGGGTAGTGCCGGAACGTGGCGTGGTGGATGGCTCCGGCACAACAGGGGGGTCGATTACGGGCGGGGGCAGAAACGTATCATGAGGAAATGAGGACGTTCACGCCATCCAACGTGAATGACCGCTGTGCGGACGAAGCGGACGTTCTAATCCCAATGTAAAATGTCTGCTTTGCTTGTCGTTCGAGACGGCACGTGGCACTCTCGGTGAGGGTAAAAGCTCAAGTTTCGCAGTAAAGCAATTCAAGAATGGCAGAGTTGAAAAAGTGCATCGAATGCCAAAGAGAAATTGAGACGGCCGCGAAACTCTGCGTCGAGTGCGGGTCTCATCAAGATTGGCGTCGGCATATCAAAGTGTGGACACCGCTTCTCGGATTTCTCCTAGCGTTTCTGGCTTTTGTTTTTTCGATTTCTCCGCAGATCAAGTCGGCGTGGTTTCCGTCACCTCCCAAATTTAGCGCGCACCTTAGGGCGGTATCTGAACGCAGCGTTACCTTCGATGTCTCAAACCTAGGCGAACGGCGGCTGATCATTGATCCAGTTTTGAAGTGCGTTGCGGCCAGCAGAATTGACGAAAAGATTGTCGACTATGAAGAGCCTTTTCGAGTTTGGTCCACAACAGTTGAAGACCAATCGGACAGGCCAATAACTGTTGCAGAGTTTGGCGGAAGTGAGGTCGCGACCTTTGCCATCCCTCAGGATTGGGAGGGTGGTTGGCTCGACAACAGGGCTGTCTTCTTGCCTCCGGAAGATGAAAGAGTGAGCGACATAAAGCGGATTTATTCGCCTGGATTGACGCTAAGGCACACCTGGTTTGGGGCTAGCCGCGCTTCAAAGATACCTGTCTACCATATTATCGGCAAAGACGGCTTGATATCTCTTCAGCCAGTTTCAGACATAGCAACCTTCTGTCAGTTGACTGCACTTGATCCGGTTTCTGGAAAAGAAGTAAGCGAAGCTTTTGCTATCTGGCAAATCGGCAGCGACCTTTGGCAAGGCGGACGTGCCAACCTACTGTATAACGTATTGGGCAGCTTAATCTACGTTCGTGGACCTGGCGGTTTGAATGAAACAGACCCAGAGATATGCAACTCGGACTCTCCGCCGTCGTATTGTATTACAGAAGACTGAAGTCTGATCTCTCCCTGAAAGCTGTCATTCATCGTTTGTGCGGCATCGGTTATTCTGGCCCCTCTTTCCTCTTCCACCATTCGCTGCACATACGGCCATTTCTGATCAGGCACGGGAATAGGCGCGTACAGCACGCAGCCTGCCTTTACCGTCTAACACTATCGGCCGCGGTTTTTTTCGATATCCCGGGGTCACGGGCAATCCGGCGGAATGAGCGGCCTCTTTAGATCAGCACCTTCACCTTCGGAGCCAGCTTATCGGATTTTGGCCGCTGACCAGTCTGTCGCCCGCGTTTTGCCCGTGCACCGGGGCGGCGGCAAACCGGTCCCGGCCCGCTATCCCAGTGCGCGCAGCCGCCTGATCAGCGAGGAGGTATCCCACCGCCCGCCGCCCAGTTTCTGCACATCCTTGTAAAACTGATCGACCAGCGCCGTCACGGGCAGCGATGCGCCGTTTTCATCCGCCGTATCCAGACAGATCCCCAGATCCTTGCGCATCCAGTCAACCGCGAAACCGAAATCAAACGCATCATCGGCCATGGTTTGATACCGGTTCGACATCTGCCAAGACCCTGCCGCGCCCTGGCTGATCACCTGCACCACCTCGCGGATATCCAGCCCGGCCTTCTCGGCGAAATGCAGGCCTTCGGACAGGCCCTGAACCAGTCCGGCAATACAGATCTGGTTGACCATCTTGGTCAGTTGACCGGCGCCGCTGTCACCCAGCCGCCGACAGGCCTTGGCATAGACATCGATGATCGGCTCGACCGCGTCATATGTGGCCTGATCCCCGCCGCACATCACGCCCAGCTGGCCGTTTTCCGCCCCGGCCTGACCACCCGATACCGGCGCATCAACAAACCCCACGCCAATCGCGGCGGCAGCAGCATATAGCTCGCGCGTCACCTTCACCGACACGGTCGTGTGATCGACGAATACCGCCCCGGATGCCATCGCCGCAAAGGCCCCGTCATCACCCAGGCAGACCGCGCGCAGATCATCGTCATTGCCGACACAGGCCATGACAAACTCGGCCCCCTCTGCCGCCGCGCGCGGCGTCTTGCCCAACGCGCCCCCATGCTCTGCCACCCAGGCCTCGGCCTTGGCGGTGGTACGGTTGTAAACGGTCACGTCATGCCCGGCGGCGGCCAGATGCCCGGCCATCGGATATCCCATGACGCCCAATCCCAAAAATGTTATCCGCGCCATTTGCCCCTCCGAATGTTTGCGCTTATGCGTATGGCTCAGTAACTAACGACCGCACCCGGAACGTCAATCGCAGCGAGGATGGCTTGGCCATAATATTCACATGGGCCGTCAGGCTGTTGACCGCCAGCTTGCTCCTGATCCTCGGCGCGCTGCTGATTGCCTACATGTTCGCCTCGCGTTCACTGCCCGATTATGACGCCGAGTTCAGCGTCGATGGCGTGTTCGGCCCGGTCGAGATCGTACGCAATAACGCCAATGTGCCGCATATCTTTGCCGGCAATGACGCGGATGTCTATTTCGGCCTCGGCTTTGCCCATGCCCAGGACAGGCTCTGGCAGATGACCATGCTCAGGCGGACGGCCCAGGGCCGCCTGTCGGAACTCTTTGGCGAGCGTACGCTTCAGATCGATGACTATATGCGCCGGCTCGATCTCTATAACCTGTCTCTTCAAGCGGTTGAGGTGCAGGACGCCAACACGATGGAGGCACTCAGCGCCTATGCCGCCGGGGTCAATGCATGGCTCAAAACGGTGAACGAACAGGCGCTCGGGCGCGGCGCGCCAGAGTTTTTCCTGTTTTCCAATGCGCTCGCCCCCTGGCAGCCTGCCGATTCCATCGCCATCGGCAAACTCATGGCCCTGCGCCAGACCAGCCAGCTCGAAACCGACGTGCTGCGCGCGCGGCTGTCGCTCATCCTGCCTGGTGCGCGGCTCAGCGATATCCTGCCCGACGCCCCCGATCTGACCGCCACCGTCACCCCCGATTTCGCGGCACTTTTCCCGACGCTCGATCCGACACCGCGATATGCGGCTTTCACACCACGCGATCCGCTCTCGCCCTTTCCGCCGCGCGGCAGCGCCGGGGCCTCCAATGCCTGGGCGGCCATGCCCGAACGCAGCGCCGCCGGCGGCGCACTTCTGGCGACCGATCCGCATCTCGCGACCGAGGCCCCCTCGCCCTGGTATCTCGCGCGGCTGGAACTGTCGACCGGCGGTGTGATCGGGGCCACGATCCCCGGCGGCCCCACCGTGCTGATCGGGCGCAATACCAAAATCGGCTGGGGGCTGACGGCCAGCTATACCGATGATCAGGACCTGCTGATCGAACAGCTGAACCCCGAAAATCCCGAGGAATACCGCACCCCTGCCGGTTTCAAGAAATTCAGGACCCGCCAGTCGATCATCGGGGTCAAGGATGCCGCCCCTGTGACCACCACCCTGCGCTGGAGCGATAACGGCCCGATCCTGCCGCCCTCGCTCTTTGATATCGGTACCATCACCCCGCCCGGGCACGTCGCCGCGCTCAGCTGGACAGGCTCAGTCGCCGCCGACACAACCATGACCGGATTTGTCGCGCTGATGCGCGCCCAGACAACCGAGGCCGCCCGCCGCGCCGGCAGCTATGTCGTGGCGCCGGGGCTGAACCTTGTCGTGGCCGATCGCGACAATATCGCGCTACAGCTGATCGGGCGCATTCCCAACCGCGACCCCGACAGCCAGACGCAGGGCCGCCTGCCCGCGCCGGGCTGGATCGACGCCAACCGCTGGCGCGGGCTTTTTCCCTTCACCACCAATCCGGTCTTTGAAAATCCCGAGGGCGGCATCCTCGGCAATATGAACAACAAGATCATCGACCGCCCCTTCCCCGAACATGTCAGCTATAACTGGGGCGGCACCCAGCGCGTCCAGCGCTGGCAGAAGCTGATGCAGGACCGTCAGGTGCATACCCGCGAAAGCTTTATCGAGGCGCAGCTTGACGAGGTCAGCGTCGCCGCGCGCACGCTCCTGCCGCTCGTGGCCCGTGACCTCTGGTTCAAGGAAGCCCCGACCGAAGAGGGCACGATCGAGGATCAGCGCAAGCGCGCACTGGCGCTTCTGGCCGACTGGAACGGCGAGATGAACGAACACCTGCCCGAACCCCTGATCTACGCCGCATGGATGCGCAATCTGCAACAGGTGCTCATTCGCGATGAACTCGGCCCTTTGGCCGATGAATTCACCCGGCCCGATCCCGTCTTCATCGAACGGGTCTACCGCGATATCGGTGGCGCCTCGGCCTGGTGCGATATCATCCAGTCCACGGCGACCGAGGATTGCACGACCGCCGCGCAAAAGGCGCTGACCGCCGCTCTCCTAGAACTCGATACGAAATATGGCCGCAATATCGAAAGCTGGCGCTGGGGTGACGCGCATGAGGCGATCCACAAACACCCCGTGCTGGGCGACATGCCCTTCATCTCGTGGCTTGTGAATATCCGACAGTCCACCAGCGGCGGCGATTATACGCTGAACCGTGGCCAGACCGGCGGCGACCCCGATGCGCCCTACCAAAATGTCAATGCCGGGCTCTTCCGCGCCGTTTATGATTTCGCCAATCCCGACAGTTCGGTCTTCATCATGTCGACCGGCCAGTCCGGCCATTTCCTGTCACGCTTCTACGATGATCTCGGCGTGCTCTGGCGTCGGGGCGAATATATCCCGATGTCGCTTGATCAGGAACTCGCGCGCGCCGGTGCCGTCGGCGTCACCCTCCTCATCCCCGAGGAATTCTGACAAAACCCCGAAACATCATTGTTCGCGAAATACCGCGGGGGTGAATATGCCGCGCCCGCGCGGCAGAGAGGGGGCAGCGCCCCCTTCCCCCTGCCCGACAGCTATCCGCGCATCACAGCCCGGCAAACCGCGCCTTTTCGCGCGCCGTCCAGTTGACCACCAGCGCAAATCCGTCCTCTTGCGCGCGCTCCGCCTCGACCAGATCGCGCGCATAGAGCCAGGCCCGCCTGCGGCCCTCGTCATAGCCAAGCGTGATCTCTTCGCGCAGGCGCGGCGCATCCAGCCGGGCGCGGATCATCGCCAGAAGCGTGTCAAACCCCTCGCCCGTCAATGCCGAGACCCCGACCACATCCGCAGCACTGCGCGCCAGATCGGCCATGCTGTCCCGATCCTCGGGCGTCAAAAGGTCAAGCTTGTTCCAGACCTCGATCAGCGCCCGCTCTTCACCGATGCCCATCCCGGTCAGAATCTGCATCACGTCCGCGGCCTGCGCGGCGCTTTCGGGATGCGCGATATCGCGCACATGCAGGATCAGATCGGCATCCAGCACATCCTCGAGCGTGGCCCGGAACGCCGCGACCAGATGCGTCGGCAGGTCCGAGATAAAGCCGACCGTATCCGACAGGATGACCTTGAGACCATTTTCCAGTTCGACCGCCCGCATCGTCGGGTCCAGCGTGGCGAAAAGCATATCACGCGCCATCACATCCGCGCCGGTCAGCCGGTTAAAGAGGGTTGATTTGCCCGCATTGGTATAGCCCACCAGCGCCACCACCGGAAACGGCACTTTCTTGCGCGATTTGCGGTGCAGATCACGGGTCCTGACGACCTTGTCCAGTTGTCGGCGCAGCCGGTTCAGCGCCTCATCGATGGCACGCCGGTCAGCCTCGATCTGGGTCTCGCCGGGGCCGCCCACGAAACCCAGCCCGCCGCGCTGGCGTTCCAGATGGGTCCATGCCCGCACCAGCCGCGTCCGCTGATAGCTGAGTGCCGCCATCTCCACCTGCAACACCCCTTCGCGCGTACGGGCGCGATCGGAAAAAATCTCGAGGATCAGCCCGGTGCGGTCCAGGATCTTGACCTTCCAGCGCCGCTCCAGATTGCGTTGCTGCACCGGTGTCAGCGGCCCGTCGATCACGACAAGCTCGACCTCCTGCGCACCAAAGAGATCTTTCAGCTCGGCAATCTTGCCCGAACCGAACAATTCTCCGGGCCGCACCTTGGGCAGGGGCACGATGCTCTCGCCCACCAGATCAAGAAAGGGCAAAGCCCGCGCCAGCGATGCCGCCTCGGCCAGCGCGTGTTCAGGCAGACGCCGCCCGCCGGTGTTCTGAATATCGGGATAAAGTACCCATGCGCGGGTCTTCTCATCGCCGGTCGGGATGGTGGTGATTACTCTTCACCCTCATAGAGGCTGATCGGCTGCGACGGCATGATCGTCGAAATCGCATGCTTGTAGACCAGTTGCGACTGACCATCACGGCGCAACAGCACGCAGAAATTGTCAAACCAGGTGATGACCCCCTGCAGCTTGACACCGTTGATCAGGAATATGGTGACGGGAACCTTGGTCTTGCGGACATGGTTAAGGAATGCGTCCTGCAAATTCTGTTTGTCTGAAGCCATTTTTGCCTCTTATTCTTCTCAAAGCCGGGTTTTTAGCCGCAATCTTGGTAAACTATGGCGATGCTTTCTGGAAACTTCCAGCCCAAAAGGACCGGTTCTGCGCCGAAAATGCCGCCAGCGCGTCACCTTCGCCACAGATTCGGGTTCAAAAGCGCGATAATCGCCAGCATTTCCAAACGTCCCATCACCATCGCGACCATCAGGACGATCTTGGCCATATCGGGCAGCACCGCATAGCTGATGGGGCTGTCCAGCGCGATCTGCGCGATCGGGCCGGTATTTGTCAGCCCGGCAATCGACAGGCTGATCGCGGCCTCGAAGGTCAGGCCGCTCAGGGCCAGCGCGGTGGTGATGGCGGCCAGCGACATGGCAAAGAGCATGAAGAATATCCACGCAATCTGCGCGCCCTGGCGGCGTATCTGGCGCGCAGCCAGCCCCGACCCGCCGACCGAGGATGGATGAACCAGCCGCTCAATCTCGCGCATCCCGTGTTTATAGAGCGCAAAGACCCGCAAGAGTTTGATCCCGCCTGCCGTCGTCGCCACACCGCCGCCCAATATGGCCAGCCCCATCAGTATGAGCCCCGGCGTTCTGAGGCCCGACCAGTTGCGCGCCAGTTGCCAGTCGGCAGATTCGAACCCGGTTGTGGTCAGGAATGAGGCCACGGAAAACAGGCTGCCCCAAAGCGCCCGCGCGGCCGAGCGCAGGTCTTCGCCCTCGGCGACCTCGCTGGCGCCGATCCAGTGGCGCAGGAACAACAGCACCGGCAACACCAGCAAAATGATTCCAGCCAGCCTGATTTCGGGATCCTGAAAAATCGGCAGGTTGTCGCGGCGCTGGTCGGTACTGAAGGTCCGCCGCGACAGCGCGAAATAGAAAAACAGGAATATCGCGACCTCGGACGGAAATCCCAGATCAAGCGTATGCGTCACCGGCAGGATGCCCGAAGTCGCGAGCGTCGACATCGCATAGGAGATCGCCAGAAACGGCGGCTGACCGGTCAGGATCAGTATCACCCAGAGAAGCATGGTCAGAAAGCCGTAGATCGGGGCAAAGGCCAGGGCAAAGCTGATCAGACGCTCGGCCGGGTCGGCGATGCGCTGGATCTGCTGGTTCTGCAATGAACGCGCACCGCTCAGCCGCGCTGTCACCTCGTACCCGCCCAGATCAACCGGTGCCAGCACGGCGATGGCGGCAATCCACATCAGCGCACCGCCCAGCCAGCCCACCAGCACCCGCCAGAGATGCACCGCGTCGGGCAGCCTGTCCTGCGTCTCGAACACGGTCGCACCTGTCGTGGTCAGGCTCGAGAGCATCTCGAAATAGGCATTCAGCAGGGTTGTGTCGGGAACCGCCTGCACCACAGGCGCTGCCAGCATCACCGGCAGGAACACAAATGCCGCCACCAGCGCCATGAGCTGATTGTGAGGCCGTGTCGGGCCCGGCGGGCGCTGTGTGGCCAGCCCGACCAGACCGGTCAGCCCGATCAGAAGAAGCGCGGTATAAAGAAATATCCGTGCTGTTGCGTAATCACGTACGGCGAGGCCAAAGAGCGCGGGCAGGATCATCGCACCGGCGCCCAGCCCCATCAGCACGACGAAAAGCGGCAGGCGAAGGAACCAGCGCATCACTCAGAAAAAGTCGACGCTGACCTGCAGCAGGCGCTGCACTTCCGAGACATCGGCGCTGAGCGTGAAGATGGCCAGAATATCGCCCTCGTGTATGCGCGTAGAACCCGAGGGCCGGATCACCTTGCCGTCGCTTTTCACTGCACCCACAATCGCGCCTTCGGGCCAGTCGATATCGCGGATATGCTCGCCCGCGATGGGTGAGGTCGAAAGCACCTCGGCCTCGATCACCTCGGCTTCGGAATCGCCCACCGCATAGATGCCGCGCACCCGCCCCTGACGGATATGCTTGAGGATTGAGGACACCGTCGTCGCACGCGGATTGATATAAGCATCGATATCCAGGGTACTCAGAAGCGGGACAAGCGACGGATCGTTGATCAGACAGATCGCCATGGCGCAACCGGCAGATTTCGCGCGCACGGCGGCAAGGATGTTGGTCTTGTCGTCATCCGTGACCGCCAGAATGGCGTCGGCGCGGGCGACATTGGCCTCGTTCAGCAATTCCTGGTCCAGCCCGTCACCATGCAGCACCACCGTCCGCTCGAGCGCGTCAGCCGCGCGTTCGGCACAGACCCGGTTTTTCTCGATCACTTTGGCGCGGATGCGCCAGGCGTGTTTTTCCAGCTTTTTGGCGACCGCCAGCCCGACATTGCCGCCGCCAAGGATGACCACGCGCTCTTGTTTTTTGGGGTGTTTGCCAAAGATTTCCAGCAGGCGCGCTTCATCCTCGGTATGGGTGAAGATATAGGCCTGATCACCGGCATAGACCTGATCGTCGGGCTGGGGCGCGAACAGGTTTCCGTCGCGCCGGATACCAACGACGATGGCGCGCAATGTCGAGAAAAGTTCGGATAACTGGCGCAACGGCGTGTTCAGCACCGGGCAATCCTCGGGGATGTCGATCCCCACCATCTGCGCATCGCCGTCCAGAAAGCTTTCCTTGTCGAACGAGGCCGGCGATTGGAGCCGGTTCAGCGCCGCCGCCGCGACCTCGCGCTCGGGGCTGATCACGACATCGATCGGCATGTGATCGCGGCGGTAAAGATCGGAATAGATCGCCGTCAGATAGCTTTGGGCCCGCAGCCGTGCGATTTTGCGTGGGACGCTGAAGGCCGAATGCGCCACCTGACAGACGACCATGTTCACCTCGTCCGAAAAGGTGGCGGCGATAACCATATCCGCATCGCGCGCACCCGCCATTTCCAGCACGTCGGGATAGGATGCGAAACCGGTGATCCCCTGCACATCCAGCGTATCGGTCGCCCGCGCCACGAGGTTGGGATTATTGTCGACCACTGTCACGTCATTGTCTTCGCCGGACAATTGCCGCGCAATTTGCCAGCCGACCTGCCCCGCGCCGCAAATGATGACTTTCATCTTTTCGCCTTTGGCCTTTGACGGTGTTCAGGGGAACCTTTGACAGGTTGCCCGATTGGCGTCAATCACGCTGCCGGTGCGCTGTCGCTTTCGTCGTTGCTGGCCACGCGCGCCCCGCTTTTCTGCGAGGTGACAACGTTGAGCGACTTGAGCTTGCGGTGCAGCGCCGAGCGTTCCATGCCGACAAATGTCGCGGTGCGGCTGATATTGCCGCCGAAACGGTTGATCTGGGTCATCAGATATTCCCGCTCGAAAAGCTCGCGCGCCTCGCGCAGCGGCAGCGCTGCCATGCTGGCCGATATGCCTGCCCCGCCATCACCCGCACCTTCGGGCTCATTGTCCAGAAGCTCTTTGATCTCGATCTCGCCGCTTTCAGGGCCAAGGATCAGCACCCGTTCGATCACGTTCTTGAGCTGCCGCACATTGCCCGGCCAGACCATCGTCTGCAACAGCGCCTGCGCATCCGACCCCAGCGCCCGCTGCGGAAGGCCCTGCGACTTGTTGAAATTGCTGATGAAATGCTCTGCCAGTTCCGGAATATCTTCGCGCCGCTCGTCCAGCGGCGGCACCGATATCGGCACGACATTCAGCCGGTGATACAGTTCTTCGCGGAACTGCCCCTCGGCGATGGCCGCGTTCAGATCGCGGTTGGTGGCCGAGATTACCCGGAAATCAACGCTGACCTTGTCGGCACCGCCGACGCGCAGAAACTGCTGATCGACCAGCACGCGCAGGATTTTGGATTGCGTGCCAAGCGGCATATCCGCGATCTCGTCGAAAAAGATCACGCCGCCATTGGCCTGCTCCAGCAGCCCTTTGCCATCGCCCCGGCGCCCGGTCTCGCGGCCAAAGAGCAGTTCTTCCATCTGATCGGGCTCGATACTGGCGCAGCCCACGGTGACAAACGGGGCATCGGCACGGTCCGAATTGGCGTGGATATAGCGCGCGGCGACCTCTTTGCCGACCCCGGCAGGCCCGGTGAGCATCACCCGACCGTTTGAGCGCGTCAGCTTGTCCAACTGCGATTTCAATGACTTCAACGTCGTACTTGATCCGATCATCTCGATATTTTCGGCGTCCGACTTCTTGAGTTCGGTATTTTCGCGCCTGAGCCGCGACGTCTCCATCGCGCGGGCGATGACAACCATCAACTGATCGATATTGAACGGCTTTTCGATAAAGTCATAGGCCCCCTGCTTGATGGCGGCGACGGCGATTTCGATATTACCATGACCCGAGATGATCACGATCGGCACTTCGGGATGATCGCGCTTGACCTTTTTCAGGATATCGATCCCGTCCATGTCGCTATCCTTAAGCCAGATATCAAGGATCATCAGCCCCGGGATATCGTCCTCGACCTCGCGCATGCATTCGGTAGAGTTTGACGCAAGGCGCGTGCTGTAGCCCTCGTCCTTCAAGATATCCGAGATCAGCTCGCGGATGTCCCGCTCATCATCGACGATCAGAATATCGCTCATTCTCTTCCCCCTGGCTCTTCCTCTAGGCCACGTTTTTCGCGGCGTGTTTTCCCGACAGATCTAGCGGCAGCTCAATCACCGCCATCGCACCCACACGACCGGTTTCGTCAAAGGGCGGCGCGTCCTCGAGCGAGAGCGTGCCACCATGTTCCTCGATGATCTTCTTGACGATGGGCAGACCAAGGCCCGTGCCCTCGGCGCGCGTGGTCACATATGGTTCAAAAAGCTTGGCGCGGTCTTCGGGCAGGCCGATGCCGTTATCGGCAATGGTGATGACCGCGCGCGTATCTGCCTGTTTCAGTTCCACCAGGATCTCGGGCCGGAATTTCAGATCGGCATCCTTGTGGCGCAGGCTTTCGATGGCTTCGCCCGCGTTCTTGATCAGGTTGATCAGCGCCTGCGAGATCATCGTTGCGTCCACCTCAGCCCAAACGGGTTCGGCGGGCAGATCATCGCGCAGATCGACATCAGACAGGGCGTTGCGCTGCAGCACGGTCGCGTCGCGCACCAATGTCAGCAGATCCTCGGATCTGCGTTCGGGCTCGGGCATGCGGGCGAATTTCGAAAACTCGTCGACGATACGGCGCAGATCATTTGTTTGGCGGATGATGACATCGGTCATCTGATGCAGATTTTCGGCCTCATCGGCCAGAAGCGGTGTGAATTTCCGCTTGAGCCGTTCTGCCGATAACTGGATCGGTGTCAGCGGGTTCTTGATTTCATGCGCGATACGCCGCGCCACATCGCCCCATGCGGCCATGCGCTGGGCACTGACCAGATCGGTCACATCGTCAAAGGCAACCACATAACCCTCAAGCTCGTTGCGGGAATTGTAGCGCTTGTTCATGCGCACGAGCAGGCTTTCCTGTTTGCCGCGGCGCGTCAGCTTGATTTCCTGCTGCGCCGCCTCGCGCCGGCCCGATGTCAACTCACCAAAAAGGGGGGCGAATTCAGGGACGATCAGACTCAGATCCTTGTGAATATCGGACATCTGCTCAACACCCAGCAGGTTCTGTGCCGAACGGTTCATGAAATCGACCTGCCCTCTTGCATCCAGTCCGACGACGCCCGAGGTCACGTTGCTGAGCACGGAATCAAACAGCCTCCGACGACGCTCGGATTGGCGGTTGCTTTCGATCAGGCTATCACGTTGTCCTTTAAGTTGGTCCGTCATCTGGTTGAAAATACGACCCAAAGTCGTAATTTCATCCTTGCCGTCCGCCTCTGGCACCTGCACGTCCAGATTACCTTTGCCCACCTGCTGCGCGGCGCTGGCCAGCCGCCCCACCGGCCGAGAGAGTCTTTCTGCGAACCAGAGGCCAAACCAGATGGCCGCAAGGATCATGATCACGGCAAAGCCGGTATAGAGCATAGCAAATTCGAACAGCAGGCGGCCGCGCTGACTTTCGAGCTGTTCGTAGAGTCGCACGGTTTCCTGCGTGTCGTCGAGAAGGTTCAGGATCTGCCCGTCAACCTCGCGCGAGACATAGAGAAAACGGTCGACATAGGCATCGAGAAAGATCAGCGCCCGAAACTCGTTATTTGGCCAGTCCTCGATCAGTTGCGGCCCCTCGCTTTGTGCCCGTTCGATCAGGTCAGGGGCCGGCGCGTCAAAGTCAAAGAGATACGAACGTTCGCCCCGCGCCCGGATCGTACCCGCGCTATCGATGACATAGGCCTCGCGCAGGCCGCGCTGAATGCCGAGCTGTCCACGCGTCAGCAGACTGCGCAGATCGCCATCGGTCAGGAAAAATGTTGCCTGTTTCTGCTGGTTGAGGAACCCGGCCAGCGCCAGCGCATCCTCGGTCAGGTCATTGCGATGCTCGAACTCGTAGGCCTGCGCCGCGTCCAGCGAATTGCCGACCACGTTGCGCACCCGGTCGGAAAACCACCCCTCGAGCCCGATATTCAGGCTGAGCGTGGCGAAAATGGCGACAACAACGGTGGGCACCAGCGCGACAAAGGTAAAGACACCCACCAGCCGCAGGTGCAGACGCGAACCGGCTTCGGCATTGCGCCGGTCGGTGATCATGCGCGCGACCCGCATCATCACCATCGCCGCGACCACGAGAATATAGACCAGATCGGCCAGAATCACCGCGCGGAGCACATCCGAGGACGCACCCTGCTGAACCGGCCCCAGCACCAGAAATGTCAAAAGCGCCAGCACTGGCCCCAGCACGACGAGGCCGAATGTCAGCATCGTCTGCACGCGCCGATCCTTGCGGCGCCTGTTCAGTTCGGTAAAGACACCATGTCGCGCTGTGTCGAGCACGATTCCCCTCGTCCTGCCTGCCGCAAATCCTTGCCTTCGGCCACGCTGCGCTAATTCGGCAACGCACCTGTTGCGCTTTTACATCAATTTGCGGCGGCGTGTCACGCGAATATCCAGCTCGGTGATCTTCTTTCTGAGCGTATTCCGGTTGATCCCCAGAAGGGCGGCGCATTTGGCCTGATTGCCGCCCGTCGCCTCAAGCGCGATGTCGATCAGCGGCGCCTCGACCTCGCGCAGGATGCGCTGATAGAGCCCCGGCGCGGGCAGCGCGCCGCCATGCAGATCGAAATAGCGCCGCAGATGCGCATGTACCGACGCCGAGAGCTTGTCGGTGCTGCCCCCGCCCATCAGGGGCTCGATCGCGGGCTGATTGCCCAGCACGGCCTCGACCTCGGATTTCGAGATTTCCTCTTCAAGCGCGGTCACCACCAGCCTGCGCATGCTGTTTTCCAGCTGACGGACATTGCCGGGCCAGCTGTAGACGCGGATCAGTTCCGCCGCCTCGCGGCTCAGCTTGCGGGGCGGGCCGCCCTCGCGCTCGATCCGGGCGAGAAAATGATCTGCAAGGAGCGGAATATCCTCGACCCGCTCGCGCAGGGCCGGCACATGGATCGTCACGCCGCCCAGCCGGTAAAAGAGATCCTGACGAAAGACGCCCGCCTCGAGCTTTTCGCCCAGTTCCTGCTGGCTCGTGGCGAGGATACGCGGCGCATTCTCGGCCAGACCATCCATCATGCGCACCACACGGGCCTGTGCTTCGGCATCCAGATCGCCAACTTCGTCCAGCATGATCGATCCGCCCCGCGCCTTGGACAGGATGATCGACGGGCTGTCGACGCTGACCAGATCGGCGGCTGACACGGTGACAAAGGGCAATGTGCGCCGGTCGCTGAAATCATGGATGGCGCGCCCGATCAGCGATTTGCCGGTGCCGCTTTCGCCGGTGATCAGCACCGGCAGTTCGGTATTCATCACGCGCGCGACCAGACGGTAGAGCCCCTGCATCTGGGGTGTACGCCCGACCAGCGGCAGGTCATCACCTTCACCCTCGCTGCCGCGCGGCTCGGGCGTCGGGGTGGCGCGGCGCTTGGTCTCAAGCGCCCGCGCCGCCCGTTTCATCAGATCAGGCAGGTCAAACGGTTTCGGCAGATAGTCATAGGCCTCGGCCTCGGCGGCCTGTATCGCCGTCATGATCGTGTTCTGCGCCGAGATGATGATCACCGGCATGCCGGGGCGGCGATGTGTGATTTCCGGCAATGTTTCCAGACCGTTGCCGTCGGGCATGATTACATCGGAAATGACCAGATCGCCCTTGCCCTCATCCACCCAGCGCATCAGCGTCATCAGCGATGACGTTGCGTGCACCCGGCAGCCCGCCCGCGTCAGTGCCTGGGTCAGCACGGTGCGGATTGTGCGGTCATCATCGGCAACAAGTACGGTTCCATCCATCAGCTTTCATCCTTGTCTGCTGGGGCCACGGGCAGGGAAATGCGAAACACGGTGCGCCCGGGCACCGAGGACAGCGATATCCAGCCCGAATGCTCGGCAATGATCTTGGAGACCAGCGCAAGGCCAAGCCCGGTGCCGTTCTCGCGGCCCGAGACGAAGGGTTCGAATATCTCGGCGGCAATCTCGGGCGGCAGACCTGGGCCGTCATCGATGATCTCGACATGCAGTGGCACCGCCCGCCCGCTGCCATCCTTGTCCTTCACGCGCAGCATCTGCTCGTAGAAGGTGCGGATGCGGATCGTGCCACCGGCGGGATTGGCCTCGCTCGCGTTTTTCAGAAGATTCAGAAACACCTGCTGTAACTGGTCGCTATCGGCAAATGTGGCGGGCAGCGAGGGGTCGTATTCCTCGACGATCTTCATATGTGCCGCGAAGCCCACTAGCGATGTCTTGCGTGCGCGATCCAGCGCATCATGCAGGTTGACCGCGCGCCGTTCGGGCGGGCGGACATTGCCAAACTGTTCGACCTGTTCGATCAGTTTCAGGATGCGCCGGGTCTCGGCCACGATCAGGTCGGTCATCTCCTGATCCTCGGCGCCAAGGTTCATCGACAAGAGCTGCGCCGCACCGGTGATCCCCGCCAGCGGGTTCTTGATTTCATGGGCCAGCATCTCGGCCATGCCGATGGCCGACCGCGCCGCCGATTGGGTCGAGCGCGCCCGCCCCAGCCTGTCGGCAATCTCGCGTGGCTCAAGCAGCAGGAGCACTTCATCACTGTTATCGGCCAGGGGCGCGATCTGGACGCTGCACTGGACCGGGGCCTTTTCGCCACCGCCGACATCGACATCATTGACGAATAGCGGGGCCTGCTGGGCGCGCACCCGCTCAAAGCTGTGTTCAAGCGGCGCATCGACAAAAAGCTTGTCCCAGACCGGCTGACCTTTCAGCGAACGCGCCGAGGTGTTCAGAAACTGCTCGGCGGCGGGATTGATCTCGCGGATCAGATCATCGCGGTCAAGGATCAGCCCGGGGATGGGCAGGGAAATCCAGATCGTTTCGGAAATGTCCCTCATGCCGCCTGCCCCTTTTCCGGCCCGACCCCGGCACCGAATACTGCCGCAATGCGGTGCAGGACATGCGCCGGATCGGTCGCGGTCAGGATCTCGCGCCGCGCAGACGGGTCAATTTGAGCATCATCCATGTACCAGCCCAGATGCTTGCGTGCGGCCCGGTTGCCCAGCTGGGTGCCATAAAAGCCCAGCATATCCTCGTAATGCGCGCTGATCATGTCGACCAGCGCCGCCCCCCGGGGGATATCGGGTGCCGCCGTGCCAAAAAGGCGATGCGCGATCGCGGCCAGTATCCATGGCCGCCCCTGCGCGCCCCGCCCGACCATGACGCCTGCCGCGCCCGAGGCATCAAGTGCCCGGCGCGCAGTTCCGGCATCGACGATATCGCCATTGGCGATGACCGGTATCTTGACAGCCTCGGTCACATCGCGGATGGCGTGCCAGTCGGCACGGCCCTTGTAGAACTGGCAGCGGGTGCGCCCGTGGATCGTGATCATGGCCACGCCTTCGGCGGCAGCGCGGCGCGCGAGTTCGGGCGCGTTGCGCAGATCGTCATCCCAGCCCAGCCGCGTCTTGAGCGTCACGGGCACCGATACCGCGGCTACCACCGCCCGGATCAGCTCGGTCGCATGATCCAGATCCTTCATCAGCGCCGAGCCGGAATAGCCGCTCGTCACCTTCTTGGCCGGGCAACCCATGTTGATATCGATGCTCGAGGCACCCCCGGCTTCGGCCAGCCGGGCCGCTTCGGCCATCCAGTATGCCTCGCGCCCTGCGATCTGGATGGCGGTGTTTTCCATGTCGAAACCCAGCTCGGCCCGCGCCCGCACCGAGGCCTTGGCCTCTACCATTTCCTTGCTGGCGACCATTTCCGACACGACCAGCCCGGCACCAAAGCGGCTGACCAGCCGCCGGAACGGCAGATCGGTAATTCCCGCAAGCGGCGCGAGAAAGACAGGTGGGGTCCGGGTGATATGGGCGATTTTCAGAAACACGTCTCGATCCGGTTTGACAGCCCGAGCTAGGCTGAATGCCGTGTCGGTTTCAACATTTAGCCCGAAATATTCGGTGAAAAATAGTGCATTGCCTAATTTTTAGGCAAATACCTCGGTGCATTCCGGTCATTGCCCACCACGAACGCGCCAATTAAACACACACCCAGATAAGGAACCGGTCATGGGGCAGAACAGGAAAATCTCGGCGCTGATCGTCGCGGCGGGGCGCGGCACGCGCGCTGGCGGCGGCCCGGCAAAGCAATATCGGGAGATCGGCGGCGTCGCGATGCTGAAACGCGCGGTCGCGCCATTTACCACCCATTCCGATATTGATGAGGTCATCGCGGTCATCCCGGCGGGCGACACGGCCCAGGCGGGCGAAATCATCGGTGACGTGCGCATCCGGCTGGTCGAAGGTGGCGCGACGCGGGCGCTTTCCGTCCGCGCGGGGCTGGCAGAGGTCACGGGCCAACATGTTCTGATCCATGATGGCGCGCGCCCTTTTGTGTCGCGCCGGATCATCGATGACGTGATTGCCGCGCTTGATACTGCGGACGCCGCCGCGCCCGCACTGCCGGTAACCGATGCGCTCTGGTCCGGTGACGCGGGGATGGTGGCGGGTGGTGTGGCGCGCGACGGGCTTTATCACGCGCAGACACCGCAGGGTTTCCTGACCGAGGCCATTCGCGCCGCACATGCGCATGCCGACGACACGCTGCCCGATGATGTTGGCGCTGCGCGCGCGCAGGGGATCGCGGTCAGGATCACCGCCGGGTCAGCGGATAATTTCAAGGTGACCACGCCCGAGGATTTCACCCGCGCCGAACGGGTGGTAGGTTCGCGCCTGATGGATGTGCGAACAGGAAATGGATTCGACGTGCACCGGTTCGGACCGGGCGATCACGTCATGCTTTGCGGGGTCAGCCTGCCCTTCGGGCGGGGTCTGCAGGGCCATTCGGATGCCGATGTCGGTCTGCATGCCATCACGGATGCCATTTACGGCGCGCTTGCCGAGGGTGATATCGGCCAGCATTTTCCGCCCTCTGATCCCGAATGGCGCGGGGCGTCATCGGACCGGTTTCTGGCACATGCCGTCGGCATGGCCCGCGAACGGGGTTTCACGCTGACCCATATCGATTGCACGCTGATCTGCGAATTGCCGAAAATTGGTCCGCATCAGGGGGCCATGCGCGCTGCGGTGGCCGGGATTGCCGGGATCGACCCGGCCCGTGTCAGCGTCAAGGCCACCACCTCCGAACGGCTGGGTTTTACCGGCCGGGGCGAAGGTATCGCGGCGATGGCAACAGCAACATTGGTGCAGGCATGATCCGTTTTATCGCCACCGTCGCTTATGTCGGCTACATGCGCCCCGCTTCGGGCACATGGGGGTCGCTGGCCGCCGTTCTGCTGGGGGGGCTGGTCTGGTGGTTGCTCGGGCCTGTCTGGCTGGTGCTGCTGACCATTCTGGCGGCGGCTGCCGGGGTCTGGGCGACGGCTGAAATGATCCGGGGCGCTTCCGATCATGACCCTTCCGAGATCGTGATTGACGAGCTTGCCGGGCAGTGGATCGCGCTCTGGCCGCTGGCATTTGCCTATGCGGGCTGGCCGCCGCTCTGGCAGGTGGGTCTGGCCTTTCTGCTCTTTCGTCTGTTTGACGTGCTGAAGCCCGGCCCGATCGGTTGGGCTGACCGGCGTGGCGACGCGCTGGGGGTGATGCTGGATGATCTGCTGGCCGGGCTGGCCGCCGGGCTGATCATGGCGGGATTGATATGGATCACCTGAAACTGGCCGCCGAGATCGTCGAGGGTGCGACGCGGCGCGGTCTTTGGCTGAGTACCGCCGAAAGCTGCACGGGTGGTCTGGTGGCGGCGACCCTGACCGAAGTGGCGGGGGCGTCATCGGTATTCGGATGTGGATTTGTCACCTATTCAAACGCGGCGAAACAGGACCTGTTGCAGGTCAGCGACGAAAGCCTGCGGCAATTCGGTGCGGTGTCCGAACCCGTGGCACGTGAAATGGCCGAGGGCGCACTAAACGCATCCGGGGCCGATATCGCGGTGTCGGTGACGGGCGTGGCCGGACCCGGCGCGTCCGGGCCAAAGCCGGAGGGGCGCGTCTGTTTCGGCCTTGCCCGACGGGGCATGGCGACCGATGTGGACACGGTCGAATTTGGTGCGCTGGGGCGATCAGCGGTCCGCCGCGCCGCGGTCGGGCACGCGCTGATGCTTTGTGCCCGGGCGCTCCGCGATATTTCCTGATCTGCACAAATCTGCATCCCTAGGGCCGTATCTTGCCTAATTATTAGGCAATTTGAAGTTTGAGTGAAATTTGGGCGTCTGTCCGGGGCATTGCCTCTTTATCGGGCGATCCGGTTTCGCAATGACGCGCCGAGTGAATACACGGCAACAATAACATGGAGGGAGTGCCATGAACGGCGCGGATACAGCCTGGATCATCGTAGCGACAGCCTTGGTCCTGTTTATGACATTACCCGGACTGGCGCTGTTTTACGGCGGGCTGGTACGGGCGCGAAACGTGCTGAGCGTATTCATGCAGTGTTTCTCGGTCGCCTGTCTGATGAGCGTGCTTTGGCTGGCGGTCGGCTATTCCATCGCCTTTGGCGACGGCAACGCCTTTTGGGGTGGTCTGGGCAAATCCTTTCTGAATGGGATCGACAGCGAAACCGTCTCGGGCTCGATCCCTGAGGTGCTGTTCTTTGCCTTCCAGATGACCTTTGCCATCATCACACCCGCGCTGATCGTGGGCGCCTATGTCGAGCGGATCGGATATGGGTTCGTGCTGGCCTTTTCGGGCCTCTGGATGCTGATCGTCTATGCGCCGGTGGCGCACTGGATCTGGGGCGGTGGCCTGCTGGCGGGCGCGGAATGGTCACTATTCGCCGACGGGGTCAATGATTTTGCCGGCGGGATCGTCGTGCACCAGACCGCCGGTCTGGCGGCATTGGTGATTGCCTATTTCCTTGGCCCGCGCTCGGACAAGTCCAAGCCGCCGCATAATCCCGGCATGGTCATGATCGGGGCGGCGATGCTATGGGTCGGCTGGTTCGGGTTCAACGGCGGCTCGCAGCTTGCAGCGGATGGCACGGCGGCGATGGCGCTGACCGTCACCCATATCTCGGCGGCGACAGCATCGTTGACCTGGGCGGCATGGGAACGTTTCCGCTATGGCAAGGCCTCGCTGGTGGGGATGGTCACGGGTACGATTGCCGGCCTGGCCTCGATCACGCCCGCATCGGGATCGGTCGGGCCTGTCGAGGCGCTCTTTATCGGGGCGGTGGCCGGTATTCTCTGCCAGGAGATGTGCGGCGTGGTGAAAAACCGGATGAACCTGGACGATACGCTGGATGTCTTTGCCGTGCACGGTATCGGCGGCATGTTCGGCATCCTGATGCTGGCGGTCTTTGGCCACGCCAGCTGGACGGCGCAGGTGGGCGGGCTGATCGTTGTCGGCACATGGACGGTGGTCGTGACCACGATCATCGTGCTGGTGGTGCGCGCGGTCCTGCCGATCCGGGCCGACCGCGAGGACGAGATCACCGGTCTGGACCTGACGGCGCATGGTGAGCGTGCCTATGACATGACCTCGTAAAGTTTGGTGAATTGAAACCTGGGGGGGCGGTCTTTGGGCCGCCCCTTTACGATTGGCGGGTGCCTGACCCGGCCTCAGACCGCGCGATTCCCGGCACCGTAAAGCTGATGCGCCCGCGCTTCGAAGGCGGCGACGATCCGGTGCATCGCCTCGTTGAAGACCACGCCGATCAGCTTTTGCAGGACAATGCTGCGAAACTCGAACTCGACAAAGAAGCTAACCTCGGTGCCGCCCGCGACGGGGGTGAAATGCCAGTTGGCGCGGAGATAGCGAAAAGGCCCGTCGAGATATTCCGTGTCGATCCGGTTCTGCTTTGGCCAGAGGATGACCCGGCTCGTGAATTTTTCGCGAAAGACCTTGAAGCTGATCACCAGATCGGCATCAAGCACGGTGTGATCGTCTGCTTCGCGGCTGCCGCGCAGGCGTGCACCCGCGCACCATGGCAGGAATTCCGGATAGGCCGCCACGTCGGCGACCAGCGCATAGATTTGCGCGGCGCTGTAGGGCAATATCCGGGTTTCGCGGTGGATTGTCATCTCTTCGGCCATGGTGAGGGATATCGGATGGACACCCGCGCCCCATGTCGTAGGATGCGGCGGAAAAATCAAGTGAGGCAAAATGACGGACCGTCCTTATGTGATCGACGAGATGATCTCGGCCAAATCCATCGCGGCGCGGGTCGAGGAACTGGCGCGGGAAATCCAGGCGCATTTCAAGGGCACGGACAAGCTGATCGTGGTCGGGCTGCTGCGGGGGTCATTCGTGTTCATCTCGGATGTGGTGCGCGAACTGGATCTGCCGGTCGAAGTCGATTTTCTGGAGGCCTCATCCTATGGCGACGGCATGGAAAGCTCGCGCGAGGTGCGGATCCTGAAGGACCTGCGCGGCGAAATATCGGGGCGCGACGTGCTGGTGGTGGAAGATATCGTCGATACCGGCTTTACGCTGTCGCATGTGATGAACCTGTTGAAGTCACGCGGCCCGGCGCGCATCGAGACGATCGCGCTTTTGGACAAGCCGTCGCGGCGCGAGGTCGATATACGCGCGACATGGACCGGTTTCGAGATCCCTGACGAATTCGTGGTGGGCTACGGCATCGATTACGCACAGCGCAACCGCAACCTGCCCTATATCGGCAAGGTAAGGTTCACCTGAGCCCTGCGCTGCCCGGGCGTCGGGGCGCGGTGGCGGATACGGGGTCAGGGGGCGCTGCCCCCACGGGCCGGTTCCCGGCCCTTCCCCCGAGGTATTTGGCGAACAATGAAGCGGGGCTATTTGCCCAGGGATTTCAGGCGCGCGGCGCGCAGCCGGGCGAAATCATCGCCGGCATGATAGGATGAGCGCGTCAGCGGTGTGGCCGAGACCATGTGAAACCCCTTGCCATAAGCGGCCTTTTCATAGGCGGCAAATTCATCGGGTGTCACAAAGCGGTCGACACGGTGATGTTTGGGCGTGGGCTGGAGATACTGGCCGATGGTCAGGAAATCGATATCGGCGGCGCGCATATCATCCATGACCGCGTGCACGGCCTGACGATCCTCGCCCAGGCCGACCATGATGCCCGATTTGGTGAACATGGACGGGTCCAGCTCCTTGACCCGCTGCAGCAGGCGGAGCGAGTGGAAATAGCGGGCGCCGGGGCGGACCTCGGGATAGAGGCCGGGCACGGTTTCAAGATTGTGGTTGAAGACGTCAGGCCGCGCCGCGACCACGGTTTCAAGGACGGACGGGTCGCATTTCAGGAAATCCGGGGTGAGGATTTCGATGGTGGTATCGGGGCTTTGGCGGCGGACGGCGCGGATGGTCTGGGCGAAATGCGCAGCACCGCCATCGGCGATATCATCACGGTCGACCGAGGTGATGACCACGTGTTTCAAGCCCAGCTTGCGCACCGCATCGGCCACGCGGCCCGGCTCGAACACGTCCAGCGCCTCGGGTGGTTTGCCGGTGGCGATATTGCAGAAGGTGCAGGCGCGCGTGCAGACCTCGCCCATGATCATCATGGTCGCGTGGCCCTGGCTCCAGCATTCGCCGACATTGGGGCAGCCGGCCTCTTCGCAGACGGTCACGAGGCTGTTGTTGCGCAGGATGTCGCGGGTTTGGCGGTAGCCTTCGGAGGTCGGGGCCTTGACACGGATCCAGTCGGGTTTGCGCGGCTGGTCATTGTCGGGGCGGCGTGCCTTTTCGGGGTGACGCTGAGCGGGGATTTTCAGATCGCGGGATTTCATCGGACAGGGCTCGTGGCTGGTTTGGCCATAAATGGCACCCCGAGGGGTGATTGACCAGCCCCGATGGCCCCGCCGGTACCCGCTGCATGGCACCTATGCGCCATCCGGTTGGCTGATGGGGGCCTTGTCCGCGCCGCCCTGCGGATCAGTGCCGAGGCTGTCATAGTGGCGGCAAAGCTGTGTCAGCGCGATCCGCAGCACGATCTTGCCCGAACGCGCCGACCATCCGAGACGTTTTTCCGCGGTCTCGAGCCCATCGAGAAAGCAGCAGCAGCGCAACAGGATATCGCCAAGCCCAGCACCCACCGCCGCCAACGCCTCGCCGACGCGGGCGCGGGCATCTGCCGGGCCTTCGGCGGGGCCGCGCGCGGTTGCCGGGCCGCCCTGTGTGCCACCAGTGAGGAACCTGTCCCAGTTCTGTCCGACGCGCGGGCCCATTGCAGCGACTTCGAAATCCTCGCGCAGGCGTTCGGCGGCGCGCACGAGCGCGGGCGACAGGAAGGGCTGACCGTCCTTGTCCTTGCGCCGCGCCAGCAGCGAAACGGGCGATTCGGCGAGATTGTAGCGCACCGTCTTGCGCCGGCCATCTTCGCCCGGCACACGTCGCGCACCCCAGTCGCGATGCTGCTCGCCAAAGGGTGTCGCGGCCTCGGCCATGCCGCGTGCGCCGCCGGAAGGGGCGGCAGCGATGAGCCGCCTGAGTGCCGCACGTCCGGCACTGGTGATCTCGTACCGCGCCACACGTCCCTGACGGACCCGGTAAATCCAGTCGCGCAGCGCGAAGATTTCGGCCATTTCGCGTGTCGTCACCGCCGTTTTGACCGGGTTCTCGGATGCGGCGCCCCTGAGGACGACCGCCTTTTCAAGGCTGGGCGAGACGATGAGCGTGGCGTCACTCTCGCAGAGGCGGCGCAGGATGCGACGCGCCTCGCGCTCGATCTCGTCGGACGGGGACGCGAACCTGTTGGCAGAGAGGGGTTTGTTCATGGATGTCGGGTCCTTGGGTTGGTAAGTCTGGGCAAAGCGGTGCGAAAGCCGGTTGAGCGCGCCATCGATCAGCGGATCGTCGCGGCGGGCCTCGTACCGGCGGACCTGGCGCAGGATGGTGGAAGGTGCCACGCGGCCCGATCGGGCCAGCGACCGCAGGGAAATGCCCTGATCGACATGGGCCAGATAGTGCCGTGCGGGCGCTGGCAGCCAGTCAGGTAAACACGTTATAGTTGTATTTCTGATGGTGGACACCGTTGCATTTCCCCGGGTGAGCGCGCAGATCCTGTGGAAAACTCAGGTTATTTGGTTACGGATTTGTTAAATTTTGGCCAATTGTTTCCAAAAGATAAACAATCCTTACCGGCCCGTGCGGCGGAAAAACGCAACGCGCAACACCCGTTATGGTTGTTTAACCTACTGTAGGACTTATCCACAGGAGCTGCGTATGACATCTGCGACCGACATCATCAAAAACCTGAAAAGGCCGGGATTGCTGATCGCGGCGGTACGCGCAGGCCTCGCGGGTTATCACCGCGAGCGTGACCTCAGACGGATTTTGGGCCGGGACCGGCCCCTACGCCCCAGCGCGGCCTTTGACCGGCTTTGCCACGAAGAAGAAATGCTGAACGACGCCCGCAAGGAAGGCGATGCTGCCTATCGTGCCGGGCGGCATATCGAGGTGCTGGTGGCCATGGTGGCCGAGGCGCGTCTCTTGTCGCGCGGGCGGGTGCCGGGGGGCTGAGATCAGACGAAAGCGTCTGGCATGGAATCCTTTTTCCGGCGCACATAGTCATTCAGCGCTTCATGTGTTGACGGATCCATCTGCGGGGTCTGGTATTCCGACAGGAGCTTGTGCACACGAGCACTCGCCAGGGCCTGCGTATCGCGGCTGCCTTCATCCGCCCAGGTCTCGAACGGTTTGTAATCCAGCAGGTCCGAGCGCCAGAAGGCGGTTTTGAAATTGGCCTGGGTGTGGGCGCAGCCCAGATAGTGGCCACCCGGGCCGACCTCGCGGATGGCGTCCATCGCCTGCGCATCTGGCGACATGTCTACGCCGCGCGCCATGTGGTGATAGATGCCCAGCTGATCGGCATCCATGACAAATTTCTCGTAGGACGAGACCAGCCCGCCTTCGAGCCAGCCGCAGGAATGCAGCATGAAGTTCACGCCTGACAGCAGCGCATTGTTCAGCGTGTTCGCCGTTTCGTAGGCCGCCTGTGCATCCGGCAATTTGGAGCCGCAGAATGACCCGCCCGAGCGGTAGGGCAGCCCCATACGGCGCGCAAGCTGACCGGCGCCATAGGTGATCTGCGATGCTTCGGGGGTGCCGAATGTGGGGGCGCCGGAATTCATGTCGATCGACGTCACGAATGTGCCGAAGATCACCGGCGCGCCAGGCCGGATAAGCTGGGAATAGGCGACACCGGCGGAAACCTCGGCCAGAACCTGCGTGAGCGTGCCTGCCACGCTGACCGGGGCCATCGCGCCCCCGACGATGAAGGGTGAAATGATCGAGCCCTGGTTGTTCCGGGCAAAAACCTCGAGCGCACCCATCATGACATTGTCGAATGTCAGGGGTGAATTGATGTTGATCAGCGACGTCATGCAGGTGTTTTGCTGCACGAAATCCTCGCCCCAGAGGATGTTACACATATCCACGCTGTCCTGGGCACGCGAGGGTTCGGTGACCGAACCCATGAAGGGTTTATCCGACAGCGTCATGTGCGCCAGGAGCATGTCGAGATGACGCTTGTTAACCGGCACATCTGTCGGCTCGCATACCGTGCCGCCGGAATGGTGCAGCCATTTCGACATATAGCCCAGTTTGACGAAATTGCGGAAATCCTCGATCGTGGCATAGCGTCGGCCATCTTCGATATCACGCACGAAAGGTGGGCCGTAAACCGGTGCAAAGACAAGATTATTCCCGCCAATAACCACATCTTTGCTGCGGTCGCGCGCAACCTGGGTAAAGGTGGATGGCGCGGTCTTGCACAATTCGCGCGCCAGTCCACGCGGGATATGGACCCGCTCGCCATCGACCTCGGCACCGGCGTCGCGCCAGCGCTTCAGCGCTTCGGGGTTGTCGACAAAATTCACGCCGATCTCTTCGAGAACGATTTCGGCATTGGCCTCGATGATCTCGAGTGCCTCGTCGTTGAGAATGTCCAGATTGGGAATGTTGCGCTCGATGAAACGCGCCGTTTCGATGCGGGTGGCTGACCGTTCGGCCCGGCGCGCGGCACCGCCGCCGCCGCGTCTGCGTGTTCTTGCCTCTGCCATGTCCTGACCCTCCAGATAGGTTAGAGGCGTCATAGCCCGGCACGGGCGCGTTCCGGTTTCAAATTGCGTCGGTTCTAGGGCGAAAGCGACATTGCCCGCCGGAATTGGCCTATGGTTCGGTCGCAACGCGCAATGTCACAAAGCTCTGACCCAGCGCCGATTTGTCCTTGAGCACAAGCGTCAGCACATGGCCTGATCGGGTCAGGATCAGCACACGGTAGCTGTCGGGATGGTTGACGCCTGGGTCGCGGGCGATGCTGCCCGAGGCGATGCAGGCCTCCATCCGCGCCGAGAGCGTGTCGAATAGCGTTCGTGAACCGCCCTGCCCGAGGTCGAATTCCCAGCGGCAGAATGGCCCGCCCCGATCAGTAGTGCAGGATGCGGGTGCCCTGCCGGGGCTGAGCGCCGCGGCCCAGGGCGCGGCACCTTCGGCAGCCTCGCCCCCGGCGGCCCCGGCAAATAACCGCTCGGGCAACGCACAGGCCTGTGTCTGGGCCCAGACCGGCAAGGCAAACACCGCCAGCAACCATACTAGGGAGACATTGAACCAGAATGTGACGCGGACCGGCATCTGCACATCATTGCGCCCCGGCAGCGGCGGGGCAAGGGGCGGGTTTGATCATGCCTCTCGACATCGGCGCGCACCGCACATAAACCCGCGCGCATGACAGCCTCTCACGACCGCCTTTTGATCATCGATTTCGGCAGCCAGGTGACCCAGCTGATCGCCCGTCGGCTGCGCGAACTGAATGTCTATTGCGAGATTCACCCCTATCAGAATGTCGATGATGCCTTACTGACGGCTTTCGATCCCAAGGCGGTGATCTTTTCCGGCGGGCCTGCCAGCGTGATCGACGCGGGCTCACCCCGCCCGCCCAAGGCTGTGTTCGACCTTGGCGTGCCGATTCTGGGCATCTGCTATGGCCAGCAGGTCATGATGCAGATGCTGGGCGGCAAGGTCGAGCGCGGGCACGGCACGGCGGAATTCGGGCGCGCATTCGTGTCGGCGCGCGGATCGCTGCCCATGCTGAGCGGCTGGTTCGAGGACGGGGATGAGCAGGTCTGGATGAGCCATGGCGATCATGTCAGCCGGATCGCGCCGGGCTTTGAAGTGTTCGGCACCTCGCCCAACGCACCTTTTGCCATCACCGCCGATCTGACGCGCAAATTCTATGCCGTTCAGTTCCACCCCGAGGTGCATCACACGCCGCGCGGTGCGCGGCTTTATGAAAACTTTGTCCGCATCGCCGGGTTCTCCGGTGACTGGACCATGGGTGCCTACCGAGAACAGGCCATTCAGGCGATCCGTGATCAGGTCGGCGACAAGAAGGTAATCTGCGGCCTTTCGGGTGGGGTCGACAGTTCGGTCGCGGCGGTGCTGATCCACGAGGCAATCGGCGATCAGCTGACCTGCGTCTTTGTCGATCATGGCCTGTTGCGCAAGGGTGAGGCCGAAGAGGTCGTGACCATGTTCCGCGACCATTACAACATGCCGCTGATTCATGCCGATGAGCAGGAGCTGTTCCTGTCGGCGCTCGACGGGCAAAGCGATCCGGAAACCAAACGCAAGATCATTGGCAAGCTTTTTATCGATGTGTTTCAGAAACATGCGGGCGCCGTCGGCGGAGCCGAGTTTCTGGCCCAGGGCACGCTTTATCCGGATGTGATCGAAAGCGTCTCGTTTTCGGGCGGGCCTTCGGTGACGATCAAGAGCCATCACAATGTCGGCGGTCTGCCCGAGAAGATGGGCCTGAAACTGGTCGAACCCCTGCGTGAGCTTTTCAAGGACGAGGTGCGCGCATTGGGGCGCGAGCTGGGCCTGCCCGCCGGCTTTATCGGCCGCCACCCTTTTCCCGGCCCCGGATTGGCGATCCGCTGCCCCGGCGAGATTACCCGCGAGAAGCTGAACATCCTGCGCGAGGCGGACGCCGTCTATATCGACCAGATCCGCAAACATGGGCTGTATGACGAGATCTGGCAGGCCTATGTCGCCATCCTGCCGGTGCGCACCGTGGGCGTGATGGGCGACGGGCGGACCTATGATTATGCCTGCGCGCTGCGCGCGGTCACCAGTGTCGACGGCATGACCGCAGATTATTACCCGTTCAGCCATACATTCCTTGGCGAAACCGCCACACGGATCATCAACGAGGTCCAGGGCATCAACCGTGTGACCTACGACATCACATCGAAACCACCGGGAACGATCGAATGGGAGTGAGCGTGGTTTACGTGCGAATTGCCCAATCGCCGGAAATGCGTAGGGTTTGGATGGACGAACTTAAAGGACGTTCCAATGTCGGGCAGCATTTTTGAAACGCTTGAAAAACTGAAGTTGACCTCAAAGGAAAGCCGCACGCTCTTCAGCGACGGAACCCGCGATGTAGAAGGGCTGCAGGTGTGGCGTGATAGGGTCTCGGAAGTGATTTACATCGACGAGTTCTATACCGGAGATAGCGCCTATATTGACGGAAACTACAGGGACGAAAAGTCGCGAACTCTGGGCGCGGGCAAACCCGACCTCGAGAGAGTGGTTGATGCCGAAAGACGTTTCGCTTCCAATCTGAAGTTCGTCGCCGGCAAAGACTTGGCAGATTTCGGATGCGGCAGCGGAGATTTCCTGAAGCTCGCGCAACCTTATTGCAAAAACATTACCGGTATTGAACTCCAGAGAGATTATGTCGACCAGTTAGTTGATTGACGCCGGTATCGATTGCACGCAGAACCTTTCTGACATTGCCCCTGCATCGCTTGATGTCATGGTCTCGTTTCATGTTATCGAACATCTTCCTAACCCGTTAGAGACGCTGGATGAAATGAAGAGCAAAGTCAGAAGCGGTGGAACGATCCTGATCGAGGTTCCCCATGCCCGCGATTTTCTTCTAACGACGCTGGGGTGCGAAGCGTTCAAGAAGTTCACACTCTGGAGCCAGCACCTTGTGCTGCACACCAAGGAGTCGCTAAAGCGTACCCTGAGCTATGTCGGGCTTAGCGATATTGAGGTCATTGGCGTTCAGAGATACCCGCTGTCAAACCATCTCTACTGGATGTCCGAGGGCCGACCCGGGGGTCATAAGACGCCTCTTTCGGTGATGGATTCCGCAGCGCTTTTTGATGCTTATCAGGGATCGTTGGCGCGAATGGACGCAACCGATACATTGGTCGCGGTCGCCAAGGTGCCATGACAACCGTTACGCGTTCTACGCCAGTGCGGTAACATCGGATCAGTGCATTTGCTGGGTGCGAGTGCAATAACTTTGGAATATACTTTGACAAATTTGGATTTAATGGCGTTTAATCCTTGAGGGCTGCCTCATAAATGACTGAATTAGAGCAATATAAGAATGCCAACTGACGGTTGGTATAAAACCCTTAGTACTCAGGTGCGGTTGGCGAATGATAGCGACTGCCGCGATATATTTGAATGGCGAAATGATCCTATGGCTAGGCGGTCATTTCATAATTCAGATGCGATAGAATGGGGCACGCACCAGAATTGGTTTTCCAAAGCCATGCGTGACCGGAACAAATACCTGTTTATCTGCGAATCCGTTGACAAATTGTTAAGCGTAGGGGTTGTGCGTTTTGAAATTGAAGAAGGCCACGTTCTGATCTCCATAAACTTGTCTCCAAGTTTCCGGGGAAGAGGATTGGGGGCTAGCTGCCTGATCATGGCGGTGACAAAATTTCGAAAACTGTCCAACTGCAATCTGTCCATTATAGCCGAAATTCTACCAAATAATCATGCGAGTAGAAACGCTTTTGAGAAAGCAGGATTTACACAATTTCAACGTCTCGGGAATATCGATTATTACAAACTCAACTAAGTTATCTGTTTAAAAATATCAGATTTTCCAAACGATCAAAGTCATACCGCGAAAAATTGGCGACAAAAAAAGATTGCAGAATTGATACAAACCGATATTAGTTCCTACTTTTGATCCGCATCTTTCCTACAATGGCGTCGTCGTCTCTTGTTACATCAGAAAACTCAATTACATGATCACCAAAATTAATGAATGCCGAAGGATATGATGGTGCGTCGACCATTCTTATTCTGTCGTAGATTTCATCGAGTGTTAGTAATGGTAAGAGTTCGTTGTCCTCAATCGAAAGTCGCTTGAACTCGACAACATTTCCTTCCTGAGGAACTGGTTCTAGCAAATTTTCGGTAAGGGTAATGATGAGGTTGTTTACTGCCCGGTTCAATCTTTCAAATATTTGCCACAATGGACCGGCGAGGCTGATTTCTTCTTTCAAGTAAATTGCTCCAGAATCAACTTTTTGCTTCATTTCAATTGCACACACAGGTGTACTTGAGTGTCCATTCAGGATCAAATTTTGAATAGGGCTACCTCCACGACCAAAGGGTAATGGCGCTGTGTGAAATACAATACACCTGTAACAGTTAAAAATTTCCTCCGATACGACCCAGTTCCAATGTGGAAAAAATACAAGGTCGGGATCGAACTCTCTGAGCATTTCTACTGTCAATTCGTCTGTGTCCCGAACCGGCAATATTTCATGCTGCTTTAAAATTTTTTGGTCCAGCTTAAACCATTTTTTTGAGTTACAAATTACCAATCTCATCTTAGCGCTCAATCTTGCGTACTACTTCAAAGGCCTCGGCAAGTCTCATCCCAACCTGATTGCCCCGGACTTTAGCAAGGTTCTTAATGCTCTCGATTGACCGGCTGTGTGGATAGTCACGCATTTCATCGTCGTAGCCATTCAGCGCCATTTTTTTTGCATTCCATTCATTTTCAACAGAAACAAACAAATTTGGAGTAAATCTGCCCGTCAGGGCTGGGTGTCCGAAGTCAGTAGCGGACGCGACTTCAAACAAACGAATTTCTTGACACAATTCTCGAGGATGAGGCCGAAATGCCGTGAGTGTCGCGTTCGCGACAACTCTGTGATCAATATTGAGATCGGCGCTGCTGTGTGTGTAGACGATTTCCGGCTGACAAGTTGCCTTCACTTCTTCGATGCATCTGACGACGTCCAATAGCGGGTATGAGTCCATTGCGTTGTCAGCAAAGTCATACCAATTGCACCAGTTGAATCCTAGAACTCTACTAGACAATTCAGCGGCAAGTTTTCTGTTTTGGATTTGATTGTTGGTCGTTCCCACCCGCGCACCAACTCCGTTGGTCATGCTTACGACTGCGACTTTGTCGCCGAGGTTGGCATGTTTCCTTATCGTGCCGCCCATTGCGATTGCTTCATCATCAGAGTGAGCAACGACTACCAATATACTTTTCGCCAATTTTAGCTTTGTTCCTCGCCTTGTATATGCATGTGCGCACACCAACCACATGTATAATATTTGCGCGGACAATAGATGTCACTATGCCGCTGACCGCTCGTTGGCTTCTACTCTATCTTCTATCAGAATTAACCAATAGAGGCATTGCAAAAAACCAAAGCAGGCTTCTCAATTTTGATGGTCAAAGATGAGAGATAATCAGTCTCAATAATTCTATTCTACTTTGGCTTTACTACCATCAGTTGATTATTCTAGTGTTCCGCTGAGATTTAATACGACCGCTCGTTTGATGGTAGTACGCCTACCAAATTTCGATTTCAGTTCGATCAGATCAAAACGACAAACCAGAGATCAGAAAATTTCTATAAACGCCTATTTGCTATCATTAATCAGTTTACTACCAAGAACAAAGGAGCAACTTCATGGGTGGAAGATCCACGAGCATGGCTCGCAATTTTTGGCCTCGGGTCGTCGATAAAGTATCGGCAAGACAGATTTGCACCTTAAGGATCAGACGCCGACGCCAAGAGGTTCAGGAACTTACCTATGGCTAATGTCGCCGCTGAAAAATCAAAAAGCAGACAAGGCGGTGAAATCGGACACCCCATGACCGCTTCCCGTCCCGGGCGGGCGGCAATCTGGATGTTGGGGGCGATGGTGTCGTTTTCGTCCATGGCGATTGCCGGGCGGGTATTGGCGCCGGCTCTCGATACGTTCGAGATCATGATGTACCGGTCCTATATCGGGATTGCGGTCGTGGTCGGTGTGGCATGGGGCACCGGGCGGCTGGGCGAGATACGCGCGCGCCGGATGGGCCTGCATTTCATCCGCAATATCAGCCATTTCGCCGGTCAGAACCTGTGGTTCTTTGCCCTGCCCCTGATCCCGCTGGCGCAGCTTTTTGCGCTGGAATTCACCGTGCCGATCTGGGTGGCGCTGGCGGCACCGCTTTTGCTGGGCGAAGCATTGACGCGGGTGCGGGTGCTGTCGGTGCTGCTGGGGTTTGGGGGTGTCCTGATCGTCACACAGCCCGGCGCGGTGACAATCGGTATCGGTGTGATTGCGGCGGCGCTGGCGGCCATCGGCTTTGCCGGGGCGGCGATATTTACCAAGATGCTGACACGGAGCGAAAACGTCACCTCGATCCTTTTCTGGCTCACGGTTCTGCAGGCGCTTTTTGGCACGATCATGGTGTTCCGGGACGGTGATGGCGCATGGCCCGCGCTGGCGCTCTGGCCCTGGGTGGTGCTGGTGGGGCTTGCGGGGTTGTTTGCCCATCTTTGCCTGACGATGGCGCTCAGGCTTGCGCCGGCCTCGATCGTTACGCCGATGGATTTCATGCGCCTGCCGGTGATCGCCATCATCGGCGCGCTTGTTTATAACGAGGCGCTGGACATGTGGATCTTGCTGGGGGCGGTCGTGATATTCGCGGCCAATTACCTCAATATCTGGCAGGAACAGCGGGGGCGACGGCCTGTCGGATAGCGCAGGTTCCGGATCGCCACGGGCCTGATCCCACGCTAGCAAGATGCCATGAACGCACAGAAGATTCTCACGCCCCGCGCATGGGCCGAACTGATCCTTTTGGCCCTGATCTGGGGCGGGTCATTCCTGTCGATCCGCATCGCGCTGGACGAGATCGGGTTCCTGACCTCGGTCGCGCATCGCGTATTCTGGGCGACGCTGGTCCTCTGGCTCGTGGTCTGGCTGCGCGGCATTGCCCTGCCGCGCGGGGCCGGGCCGTGGCTGGCCTTTCTGGTAATGGGGCTTTTGAACAATGTCCTGCCGTTTTCGCTGATGGCCTGGGGCCAGCTTTATGTCGCGTCGGGGCTGACCTCGATCTTCAATGCCGCGACGGCGATATTCGGGGTCTTGCTGGCGACGCTGTTTTTTGCCGACGAGCGGCTGACCGGGCGCAGGCTGACCGGTGTTCTGCTGGGTTTTCTGGGTGTTGTCACCGCCATCGGGATCGAGGCGCTCTGGTCCTTTGATCCCGCCTCTCTGGCGCAGATCGCCATATTGGGCGGCGCGCTTTCATACGCGGCGGCATCGGTCTGGGCGCGCAGGATGCTGGGCGGTCTGGCGCCGGAACTGGCGGCAGCGGGCATGCTGAGCGGCTCCTGCCTGATCATCCTGCCCGCGACACTGCTGATCGAGGGCGTGCCGTCGCTGACGCTCGCACCTGCAACATGGGGGGCGATTGCCTATTTCTCGGTTCTGGGGACGGCGCTGGCCTATCTGCTCTATTACCGCGTCCTTGCCATGGCCGGCAGCGGCAATCTGATGCTGTGCACGCTGCTGATCCCGCCGGTGGCCATCGTGCTGGGGGTCTGGTTTCGCGATGAGACGCTGCCCGGTGCCGCCTATCTGGGCTTTCTGCTGCTGGCTGCAGGGCTGATCGTCATCGACGGGCGCGCAGTGCGGACGATCCGGCGACGCATTTCTGTTTGAACGGTGCGCGCCTTGCCTGTAGGCAATCGGCCATCAGGAAGGGCAGAAGATGATTTATCAGACCGCAGAGGAATGGCTGGGTGCCGGGAACCGGCGCATCGTTCTTTTGGGTATGTCAGGGCTGGGCAAGACCTATATCTCGCAGATGCTGCGCGACAGCGGCGGCTGGTATCACTATTCGGTCGATTACCGCATTGGCACCCGTTATCTGGGCGAGGCGATTGCCGACAACGCCAAGAAAGAAGCGATGAAATCGCCCTTTCTGGCCGAGTTGCTGCGCACTGATTCCATCTTTATCGGCTCCAATATCAGCTTTGAAAATCTGGCACCCCTGTCGACCTATCTGGGAAAACCGGGCAATCCGGAAAAGGGCGGGCTGGCCTTCGATGAATACGCGCGCCGTCAGGATCAGCACCGCGCCGCCGAAATCGCCGCGCTGATGGATACGGCACATTTCATCCGCCGCAGTCAGGATATTTACAGCTATCCGCATTTCGTCTGCGACACCAGCGGATCGATCTGCGAGGTGGTCGATCCCGATGATCCGGATGATCCGGTGCTGCGCGCGCTGTCGGAAGTGGCGCTGCTGATCTGGATACGCGGCTCTGACGCGCATGCCGACGAGTTGTCGCGCCGCTTCGACAAGGCGCCCAAGCCCATGTATTACCACCCGGATTTCCTCAACCGGTCATGGCGCGAATATCTGGAACTCAAAGGGCTTGAAGCCGACGAGGTCGACCCGGATGCCTTTGTGCGCTGGACCTATCGCAACGCGCTTTCGCACCGTCAGCCGCTCTATCGCCGGATCGCGGAAAACTGGGGTGTGGCGGTCGATGCGGCCGATATCGCCGGTGTGCGCGACGCGCCCGGTTTTGTCGATCTGATCGCCCGCACCCTTGGCAATGCACCCCAACCTGCCTAGGTCCTGACAGCCGAAGGAGCCCGAGAATGCCGATAACACTGCCCGCGACGCTGCCTGCCTTTGACGTGCTCAATGACGAGGGCGTCATGGTCATGTCGCGTTCGGATGCGGCGCGTCAGGATATCCGGCCGCTCAGGATCGGGCTTTTGAACCTGATGCCCAAGAAAATTCAGACCGAGACCCAGTTCGCCCGTCTGATCGGCGCAACACCGCTGCAGATCGAACTAAGCCTCATCCGCATGAGCGAGCATTATTCCCGAAACACCGCCGCCGCGCATATGGAGGAGTTTTATCGCCCCTTCCGCGAGGTCCGGGACGAGAAATTCGACGGGCTGATCATCACCGGTGCACCCATCGAACATCTGCCCTTCGAAGAGGTCACCTATTGGGATGAGCTGAAAGAGGTGATGGACTGGACCCAGAGCCACGTGCATTCGACATTCGGTGTCTGCTGGGGCGGCATGGCGATGATGTATTATTTTCACGACATCCCCAAACACATGCTGCCCGCCAAGGCCTTTGGCTGTTTCCGCCACCGCAACCTCGCGAAATCCTCGGTCTATCTCAGGGGGTTTTCGGATGATTGCGTGATCCCGGTCAGCCGCTGGACGGAAATGCGCCAGCCCGAGATCGACGCTGCGGGCGGACTGAAAACGCTGCTGGGCTCGGACGATACAGGTCCCTGCCTTGTGGAAGATCCCGATCACCGGGCCATATATATATTCAATCATTTCGAATATGACGACGAGACGCTGAAACAGGAATATGACCGCGATATTGAAAACGGCACACCGATCAACGTGCCCACGAATTACTATCCCGGCGATGATCCGTCGCAGCCGCCCCAGAACCGGTGGCGCAGCCACGCCCATCTGCTTTACGGCAACTGGATCAACATGATCTATCAGTCCACGCCATATGACATCGCGAAAATCGGGACCTAGGCGGCTGATTTTCATGGCCCTTGTGCTGCCGGCGCTGATCCTTCTGGTGCTGATCGGCGGCGTCAACCTGTGGGCCGGCAGCGTCGAGAAACGCGCCCGCGCCGAATTTCCGCCCGAGGGCCGGTTCCTGAGCGTGGACGGCACGCGCATCCACTATGTAGAGCGCGGCGCAGGCCCGGTGGTGATCCTGTTGCATGGGGCTGGTGGCAGCAGCCGGGATTTCACCTTTGACCTGATGGATCGCCTGGCCGACACCTATCGCGTGATCGCCTTTGACCGACCGGGGCTGGGCTATTCCGACCGCCTGCCCGGCTATCGCCGGTTCTTTCAGGCCAGGGCAGAGAGCCTGACCGAACAGGCCCTTATCCTGTCACGCGCGGCGCGGATGCTGGGGGTCGAGCGGGCAATTCTGGTGGGCCATTCCTTTGGCGGGGCCGTGGCGCTCAGATGGGCCATTGACGCGCCCGATCAGGTGGTCGGTCTGGTCGGGCTTGGCGCGGTCTCCAACCCCTGGGAGGGCGGCCTCTCACCCTATTACCCGATCATGGGCCATCCGGTGCTGGGGTCGCTTCTGGCCGGTTTCGTCACGACACTGACACCCGAGCGCGTCATCGATGCCAGCCTCGCCGGGGTCTTTGCACCGCAGGCCGTGCCGGACGGGTATGGCGCGCATTTCGGCGTACCCCTCACGCTCAGGCGGGGGGCGCTGCTGGCCAATGCGCGTCAGGTGCAGACGTTGCTGCCGCAGGTGGTTGAAATGGTTGAGCGCTATGGCGATATCAAGGCTGCGGTGGAACTGCTGCACGGCGACGCCGATATTACCGTCGGCCCCGACATACACTCGGCCCTGCTGGCGGGGCAGATACCGGATGCCCGGCTGACGCGGCTGCCCGGTGTCGGTCACATGCCCCATCATGCTGACCCTGGGGCCACACTCGCTGCCATCGACCGCGCCGCGGCCCGCGCCGGATTGCGCAGCAACGCACCCGGGCGCTAGGCTGAAGGCACAAAAGAAGGACCCGACCGATGAGCCTGCCCTTTGACGGTGCGATCAGCACCTTTTACGACACCGCCGCCCCGCCCGAGGTCAAGGAAGCGATCCGCAATGCCACCAGGAACCGCATCCTCGATCAGAGCTATCCCTATGACGAGAAAATGCCGCGCAAAAGTTACGAACGCGATATCGCCCTTCTTCATATCGAACTGGTCAAGCTTCAGCATTGGGTCAAGGAAACGGGCGCCCGCGTCTGCATCATCTTCGAAGGCCGGGACGCGGCGGGCAAGGGCGGCACGATCAAGCGCTTCCGCGAGAACCTGAACCCCCGTATCGCCCGGGTGGTCGCGCTGGCCAAGCCGACCGAACGCGAACAGGGCGAATGGTATTTCCAGCGCTATATCCGCCAGTTGCCCGGCGCCGGTGAAATCACGCTTTTCGACCGCAGCTGGTACAATCGCGGCGTGGTCGAGCAGGTGTTCGATTTCTGCACGCCCGACCAGCGCCAGACCTTTTTCCGTCAGGTGCCCGATTTCGAAAAGCTGCTGATCGACGAGGGGATATACCTGACCAAGTTCTGGCTGAATGTCGGTCAGGCTGAACAGCTCAACCGGTTTCTCAAACGCGAGCGTGACCCGCTCAAACAGTGGAAACTGAGCTGGATCGATGTCGAGGGGCTGAACCGCTGGGATGCCTATACCGACGCCATCCGCGAGACGCTGGAGCGCAGCCATACCCGCGCGGCACCATGGTCGATCGTGCGCAGCGATGACAAGCGGCGCGCAAGGCTGGCGGCGATCCGCCACGTGCTGGGCAGCATCGACTATGCCGGGCGTGACGACGCAGCCATCGGCAGTTGCGACCGGCAGATTTGCGGAGGCCCCGAAATCTGGAATGCGTAAGCGCGGCTATCACCACGGCAACCTCAGACAGGCGCTGGTCGACAGCGCGCTGAAACTGATCGAGGAAAAGGGCCCTACCGGCTTTACCCTTGCCGAAGCCGCCAAGCGCGCCGGTGTCACCCCCGCCGCCGTCTACCGCCATTTCTCGGGCCGCGAAGAACTGATCATCGAGATCGCCAAACAGGGTTACGCAATCTTCGCCGACCTGATGGAATATGCCTATACCTCGGGCAATCAGGGTGCGCTGGCGGCCTTCGAGACCACCGGTCGGGCCTATCTGGCCTTTGCGCGCAAATATCCCGGCCACTACGTCGCCATGTTCGAAAGCGGGATCCCGATCGCCGCCGATCCCGATCTCAACCACCTCGCCTCGCGCGCCCAGGACGTGCTGACCAACGCCGCCGTTGAGCTATCCAAACATATCCCGCCCGAAAAACGCCCGCCACCGGCGATGTTCAGCGCCCATATCTGGGCGCTCAGCCATGGCGTGGTCGAGCTTTATACCCGGGGCGGCGTCGGATCACGCGCGCCCTTCCCGCCCGAGGACCTGCTCGAAAGTGCCATCGGCATCTACCTGCGCGGCCTCGGCCTGATCGAACCCGACAGCTGACCCGGCTTCATTGTTCGAAAAATACCTCGGGGGTATGGGCCGGGAACCGGTCCGAGGGGGCAGCGCCCCCTGAACCCTGATCAATCCCCGCCCCGAGCCCTGTCAGCCTGCCGCGCCGCGCGTCCGCCGCGCCGCCGCGCCACCGCCGGCGGGGCCAGCGCCGCCCGCAGGACCGCCGTCATCGGATGATCCGGCGCATCGTCGCCATATTGTGCCAATAGCCGCCCGACCACCGGTGCCGTCTCCGCCCCGGCCGGCAGCCCCAGCGCCCAGTCCAGAAAGATCGAGCGGCATTCACCCGCCGTGATACCCGCGATGCGATAGGCTTCGCGGATCAGCCCCCTTGGGTCATCGGGATCGCGCGTTCTGTTCATCGTGCAAGGATATCATCGATCATGTTCATGGTCCGTGATGTGGCACGATCCATGGCGCCGGAAAGGTCGGAAAGCGACGTAAAATCAGTCTCCCGCAGCAAAAAATCATGCCCCGCCGCGCCCAGTTCCCCGATATCGGCGGTGTTTTGCGTCATCAGGCGCACCGCCTGCGATACCGTGGCAAAAAGCCCATAGGCCATATGCAGCGCGTCGCGCTCGTCATCCGAAATCCATCCGCCTGCGACCCCGGCCTCCAGCTGGGTGAAAATCCGCCGTCCCCTGCTTTGCGTCAGAAGCGCCAGCATCTGCGCCACCAGCGCGATATCGGTCATCCGGCCCGCACCCGATTTCGCCTCCCATGCGCCGTCGCCGGGTTTGGCGGCGGCCAGTTTGGCGCGCATCTCGGCGACATCGTGGCGGATGCGCGCCGGATCGCGCTCCATATCCAGCACCTGCCCCCGGAAATCCTCCAGTTCCGCCATCAATGCAGGGCTGCCGGCCACGGGCCGCGCCCGCGTCAGCGCCAGATGCTCCCATGTCCATGCCTCGTTTTGCTGATAAGACCGGAAACTGGTGATCGAGGCCGCCACCGGGCCCTGCGTGCCCGACGGGCGCAGCCGCATATCGACCTCGTAGAGCCGCCCCTCGGACATCTGCGCCGAGAGCGCGGTCACCAGCGCCTGGGTCAGCCGCGCGTAATAAAGCCTTACCGCCAGCGGCCGGCGCCCCGAAGACATCTCTTCGCCCGCCGCGTCATAGATGATGACCAGATCAAGATCGGAACCCGCATTCAGCGCCCGCGCGCCAAGCGATCCCATCCCCAGCACCGCCGCCCCGCGCCCCGGCAGCGGGCCATGGCGGGCCGAGAACGCCTCTACCACCGGCGTCCAGACCGCGTTCAGACTTACCTCGGCCAGATCGGAATACTGCAGCGCCGCCGTTTCGGCATCCGCCAGCCCCCTCAGATGATGCACGCCGATCCGGAAATGCCAGTCCTTGCGCCAGCGGCGAATCTCTTCCAGCCGGGCCTCATAGTCGTCCAGCGGGGCCAGCGCATCGCTGACCAGTCGGTCCAGACCCGCCCGCCCCGGCCAGTCGCTGAAGAAATCACCGCCCAGAACCGCATCAAGCACACCCGAATGGCGGGAAAGATACCGTGCCAGCCCCGGCGCGGCGGCGCAGATATCGACCAGCAGGTCAAGGATCTGGGGATTGGCCTCGAAAAGCGAGAAGAGCTGCACCCCCGCCGGCAGGCCAGAGAGGAACCGGTCGAACTGGACCAGCGCCTCTTGCGGTTTGGAGGCGCGCTCGAGCCGCGACAGGATATCGGGGCGCAGCCGGTCGAATATGGCCTGCGCGCGCTGACTGCGCAGCGCCGGATAGCTGGGCCAGTGTTCGGTGATCTGCTCATGCGCCAGCGAAACCTCGCGGGGGGCAGCGGCGCGGGTTTCGAAAAAATCTTCGGTCAGTTCCGCCACGCGTGCAAGACGCGCACGCAGCGCCCCGCGCAGCGCCGTCACGTCACCCTCACCGCTCAGACAGGCCAGACGGCGAAACCCCTCTTCCGTCTGGGGCAGGCTGTGGGTCTGCGCGTCATTGACCATTTGCAGCCGGTGCTCGATCCGGCGATGTTCGGTGTAGATCGCGCTTAACTCGGTTGCCACCTCTGGCGGCACCCAGCCCGCGCGCGCCAGCGCCGCCAGCCCGTCCTGCGTCGCCCGGCAGCGCAATGACGGATCGCGGCCACCCGAAATCAGCTGGCGTGTCTGGGTAAAGAACTCGATATCGCGGATGCCGCCGGTGCCCAGCTTGATATTGTGGTCCTCCAGCCGGATCTGACGGAAAAGCCCCTTATGCGCGCGTATCCTGAGGCGGATGTCATGGGCATCCTCGATGGCCGCGAAATCAAGATGCCTGCGCCAGACAAAGGGGCGCAGTCGTTCCAGAAACCGATCGCCCGCCGCGAAATCTCCGGCGGCAGGACGCGCCTTGATCCAGGCGGCGCGTTCCCATGTACGCCCCTGAGTTTCATAATAGCTCTCTGCCGGGTCCATGGCGATGCAGACGGGCGTAACCGACGGGTCGGGACGCAGCCTGAGATCGGTGCGAAAGACATAGCCTTCGCCCGTCAGGTCCGACAGCGTGGCGGCGGCGGCGCGCGTGACGCGGACAAAGACGCGCCGCGCGTCCATGACCATGTCCGGCGCGTAGCGGCTTTCGTCGAAAAACGCGACGAGGTCGATATCCGAGGAATAGTTCAGCTCATGCGCGCCCATCTTGCCCATGGCGAAAAAGACCAGCCCGCCCAGATCATCCAGCGCTTCTTCCCCCTGCCCCGGCAACCGGCCCCGCGCGATCTCGGGCGCCAGATGGTGGCGCGCGGCGACACCCAGCGCGTGATCGGCAAATCGCGTCAGCGCGCCGGTCACCTCGGCCAGCGACCAGACCCCACCAAGATCGGCCAAAGCCGTCAAAAGGGCCACCCGCCGCTTGGCCTGCCTGAGGGCGCGCCCTGGATCAGGCGACGCGTCTTCATCCAGGATTTCGCTCAGGCAATCCTCGGGCGGGCGGATCAGCGCGTCGCTCAGCCAGTTGGCCTCTTTGCGGATCAGCCCGGCCAGATAGGGGCTGGAACCTGCCGCCCCTGCCAAGAGGTCGCGCCCCGGGGATGTCAGGCCCGGACACAGCTTTGCGGTATCCGCGCCGATTTCGGGGTCAAATGCCAGCGGCAGCGCGGTGATCCGTGACAGAAATTCCATAGCGCCAGAGTGACCCGCCCCCTGCCTATGGTCAACGCCACTTTGCCGCCTTAGCACTGACAGTGCAGCGGAAAAGGAAGGATCATGAGCAAAAGTCTGAAACGGGTCAGGGCGGCGCTGGCGGCAGCGGATATCGCGGCCGAGGTGGTGGAGTTGCAGGCGGGGACAAAAACCGCAGAGGCTGCGGCGAATGCGGTGGGCTGCGGCATCGATCAGATTGCCAAATCGATCATCTTTGCCACCGATGATGGGGCCGGGGTTGTCCTTTTTGTCACGGCAGGTGGCAGGCAGGTTGATCCGGGGCTGGCGGGTAATCTGGCAGGTCAAACGCTGGCCAAGGCGGATGCGGCGCTGATCCGTGCGCGTACGGGGTTTGCCATAGGCGGCGTGTCGCCGGTGGGCCATATCCATCCAACGCCCAGCTTTATCGACAAAAGGCTGCTGGATTTTGATCTGGTCTATGCGGCCGCCGGCACGCCGCATCACCTTTTTGCCATTGATCCGCGCCTTCTGCCCGGGTTGACCGGGGGTGTCGTTGGAGAATTTACGGAAATATAATTGCATTATAACAATACGATAAACCGAATATTGTAAATCAGATTAACATTTTTTCGCTTCCCCTCTTGCAGGCACGCATGACAGGTGCCATCTATGTTAATGTGAATAACATTCACTTAACCTCAAACCCTACGGAGACCCGAAATGAGCACTGTCGCAACCTGGCCATCAACCGCTGAAAACTGGCTGGATGAACGTGGAAAGCCCGCGTGGATTGCGGCCATGGTCCTTGGCTTCATCTTCTTCTGGCCTGTGGGCCTCGCCCTTCTGTTTTACATGATCTGGAGCAAACGCATGTTCAATTCCTGTGGCGCAGGCCGCGCCCATCGCAGCCGTTCCGGCCAGTTCCGTTCTACCGGCAACTCGGCCTTTGACAGCTATAAATCCGAAACGCTGGCCCGGCTCGAAAGCGAGCAGCGCGCATTCGAGGATTTCCTGCAGCGCCTGCGCGATGCCAAGGACAAATCCGAGTTCGACCAGTTTATGGACGAGCGTGCCAAGGCCGCGAAATCCGCCAACAAGACAGACGATGATGCCTGATCATCCCGAACGGGCCGGTTCGCCGGCCCGTTTCGCAGGACATGCTGACATGATAGAACACGCCATGCGCCAAACCGACGATTATCCCGGCCTGCCCGACCCCGACCGCCAGCCTGATTTCTATCAGGATGTACCGACAAAGCGGCTGGTGGCATGGATTGTCGATACGATCCTGATCGGCCTGATCGTCATGATCACCATACCCCTGACGCTGGGTCTTGTGATGCTGTTCGTGCCGCTCATCTTCTTTCTCTACCGGGTGGTGTTCATCGCGCGCAATTCGGCCACGCCGGGCATGTCGCTGGTTGCGCTCGAATTTCGCGATCACCGTGGACGGCGTTTCGATACGCTGATGGCGGTGATGCACACGGCCGGTTTCGCCCTCTCGAGCGCCATGGTCTTTCCCCAGATCGTATCGATTGCTATGATGCTAATGAGCGTGCGCAAACAGGGACTGACTGATGTCGTTTTGGGCACAGCCGCGATCAATCGTAGCCGTTAACCCATTCTCTGTTTGCGCTTCGCGACCGAGTTGCTAGGCTGGGAAAAATCTGACCCCGGCTGAATACCCATGCGCCATACCCTCCCTATTGCGCCCCAGTTCTATGTGACGGCGCCGCAGCCATGCCCATATCTTGAGGGCCGGACCGAGCGCAAGCTTTTTACTGCGCTGCAGGGGGACCATGCCGGAAAGCTGAATGATTCGCTGTCGAAACAAGGGTTTCGCCGATCTCAGAACGTGCTCTACCGCCCATCCTGTGCGGAATGCGCTGCCTGTCTTTCGGCCCGGATCCGGGTGGATGATTTCAAAATGTCGCGCAGTCAGCGCCGTGTGCTCAACCGCAACAGCGATATCGTGCGCGACGCCACGTCGCCCTGGGCCACGGAAGAGCAATATGACCTGTTCCGCAGCTATCTGGATACGCGACATGCCGATGGCGGCATGGCGGATATGGATATTTTCGAATTCGCCGCGATGATCGAAGAGACACCTGTGCGCTCGCGTCTGGTGGAATATGCGATCGAGGATCAGGGTCAGCGCGATCTGGCGGCGGTCTGCCTGACGGATGTGCTCGATGACGGCTTGTCGATGGTCTATTCCTTCTACCAGTCCGACCAGCCGCGTCGGTCTTTCGGCACATATGTCATTCTGGACCATATCCGCATCGCGCAAGAGGCGGGGCTGCCCTATGTCTATCTAGGCTATTGGGTGCCGGGCAGCGAGAAAATGGATTACAAGTCCAAGTTCTCGGCGCTGGATATCTATTATCGCGGGGCCTGGACACCGATGAAGGATGCGGCGGCGTTCCGCACGGATACCCATCCCCTTTCGGCGGATCCGATTGCCGAACAGGTGGCCAGCATCCACCTGCCCGATTCATTGCCGACGGGCGGCTGACGCGATCGGGCGCGATCACCTGTTCCGATCTTTTATACACCGCTAGAGCGTCTCGCCCTGCTGGCCCAATGCCGCTGCCGGCCGCGCGCGGGCGTAAAAGCTGGGCCTGCCGGCAAAGGCGCGCTTCATCCAAAGCGCCGCGTCGCGCGACCGTCCGGCCTGTTTGAGAAACCCGTGCAGCCCACCCGGCACCATCAGGAGCCGGGCATCCCGCCCTTCCGAGGTAAACCAGTTGGCCAGCATCGCGGAATCGTCCCGATAAGGGTCATTTTCGCAGGCCAACAACGTCACCGGCGCCCCGTTTGCGCGAAAGCTCTGGCGCATATCCACAGGCAGCGCCGGGCCAAGCCGGTCGTAAAAGGCCTGCATGTCGCGCTTTGAAATGCCGCTTTGTTCGGGATCGTTCCGGCGGATCGAGCCGCTGTCGCGCAGCCCGAACGCACCGTAAAACCCCACGATCTGTTCGATCATCGGCAATTGATCTGCCGAGAGCCCCGCCTCGGCCCAGAGCGCCATGGCCGCTCCGGCGCTGTCCCCGGCAAGCGCTACCCTGAGCGGCGGGTCAAAGGGCACCAACCGCCCCTGAAGAAAGGCATTGAGCGCCGTGACCGCATCAACCGCCTGCGCCGGAAAGGCATGCTCGGGCGTCAGCCGGTAGCGCACGGACAACACTTCACGGCAGGTGACAGCGGCGAGCGTGGCACACAGGGCGAAATGCGTTTCGGGCGACCCCACGCACCAGCCACCGCCGTGAAAATAGAGGATCGGCACCGCCGAGGTCACCTCGGGCGGCGTAAAGTGAATTCCCGAAAGGCCAAGCACCGAAAACTTTTTGAATTCAACGTCTTTTGGCGCGTCGTTACGAAAGACCCTGCATTCTGAATCATAGTGTATTCTGAGCCGCCGGATATCGTCGCTACTCCAGTCGAGCGCGGCGTCGGGCCCGGCATTCTGCATCAGAGATAATCTGACCGGCTGAGTGAATATTTGGCCATTTTCTCGTTCAGCGTCCGGCGTGGCAGGCAAAGCTCTTCCATCACACCGGCGATCGAGCCCTTGTGGCGGCGCATCGTATTATCAATCAGCATCCGCTCGAACGCCTCGACATATTCCTTGAGCGGTTTGCCCTCGGTGGTGATGGTGGGCTGAATTTCGGTCGTATCCGACATCAAGAGCGAAGAGATCGAGCCCGAGCCGCGGCGGCTTTGTAATACGGCGCGTTCGGCAATGTTGATCAGCTGGCGCACATTGCCGGGCCATGCCGACTGCAACAATTGCGCGGCCTCCTGCGCGGTAACCTCGGGCGCGTCACAGCCGTATTCCTCGGCGAATTGCTGGGTAAAGCGGTTGAACAATGTCAGCACATCCTCGCCCCGCTGGCGCAGGGGCGGCATGGTGATGCGCATGGCCGCGAGCCGGTAAAAGAGATCGGGGCGGATCATGTCCTCTGAATTCGTGTCGGCCTCTTGCAGGTTGCAGATGGCGATGATGCGCGTCTCGGCTGCCGCGCCCTGATCGTTGATGAAGGTCAGAAGCCGCGCCTGCAGCGCCTGCGGCAACGCCTCGATATCCTCGAGCACCAGCGTCCCGCCGCGTGCCTCTTCGACCAGCGGTAGGCGGTCATCGGCACCCTTGAAAAGCAGTTCAACCAGCCGGTCCTCGTCATAGGCCGCGCAGCTGAGCACGACAAAGCTGCGCCCGGCGCGCGGGCCGACAGCGTGCAGCGCATGCGCCACCAGTGTTTTTCCGGTGCCGGTCTCGCCCTCGATGAACACATGCCCGTCGGCCTGACCCAGATCGAGTATGTCCTCGCGCAGCCGTTCCATGACCGGCGACGATCCGATCAGCTTGCGCATCAGGACCGTGCCATCGCTGAGCTCCTTGCGCAGCGCGCGGTTGTCCAGCGTCAGGCGGCGGGTCTGGGTAGCACGGCGCGCCAGATCGGTCATGCGGTCGGGATTGAACGGCTTTTCCATGAAATCATAGGCGCCGATGCGCATCGCCTCGACCGCGACAGGCACGTCACCGTGACCGGTGATCATGATCACCGGCAGGGCGCTGTCCATGCTCATCAGCCGTTTGAGAAAACTCATCCCGTCCATGCCGGGCATCTTGATGTCGCTGACGACGATGCCGGGATAGCCCTGACCGATGGATTTCAGCGCCTCTTCGGCACTCGGATAGGTCTCGGTCTCGAACCCCGACAGGGCCAGCCACTGGCTGATCGACTGGCGCATATCCTGCTCGTCATCGACAATCGCGATCTTCATGGATTCCGGCATGTCTTACTCCGCTGCCTCGGTCTGCCTGCTCAATATGGGGAGTTCGACCTCGAATACAGCCCCGTGCGTGGAACTGTTTCGCGCCCTCAGCCGCCCCCCCAGATCGTTGACAATGCCGGAGGAAATGGCAAGCCCCAGACCCACGCCATCACCCGGGCGCTTGGTCGTGTAGAAGGGTTCGAAAAGCGCGTCCAGATCGTCGATGCCGACCCCGTTGTCGCGCACCGTCAGTGTCGCCACCTCGCCCGCGGAAAGGATCAGATCGACGCGCGGGTCCGTCACCCCGCCGACCGCATCAAGCGCGTTGCGCAAGAGGTTGACAATCACCTGTTCAAGCCGCAGCGGATCAGCCTCGACCATCACCGGTTCCGAGGGTGACTGGTTGGTGATTGTGACCTTGATCTGCTTGAGCTGCGGCTCCATCATCGCCAATGCCGATGACACCGAAACCCTCATATCTATTGGCTCAAACGCTTCATCGCCCTTGCGCGCATAGGATTTCAGTTGCCGGGTGATCGCGCCCATGCGTTCGATCAGATCATCGATGCGCTGAAAGGATGACAGCGCCTCGGACGGGCGGCGGCGCTGCAACAAAAGCTTGGCCCCGGCAAGGTAGGTTTTCATCGCCGCCAGCGGCTGGTTCAGCTCGTGGCTGACGGCTGCCGACATCTCGCCCAGAGCGGCCAGTTTCGAGGATTGCGCCAGTGTCTGTTCGGCCACTTCCAGCGTCTTTTCCACCCTTTTGCGTTCGGCGATTTCCCGCTGTAGTGCATCGTTCAATTGGCGAAGGTCCGCCGATTCACGCTGAAAGAACAGCGACTTCGACTGCGCGCGCCGACTGAGGAAATAGAAAGCCAGCGCGAGGATGATGGCAAAGGCCATGATTTCGAGCGCCAATATCCCGTTCACCTGATCGCGCACCGAGGCGTAGGAGGTGAATGTTGTCAGGTTCCAGCCCTGAAAGGGGATGCGGATATCGGTCTGCATGATGGCCTGACCGCGAAAATAGGCGTCCGGGTTCAGGCTGCTCCATTCGCCCGCCGCATTCAGTGCCCGCGCCAGCGCCGAAGGCGGGCTGGTATCGTCAAGCGCCTCTTCCAGCGTCCTGCCCACCCAGCGCCCTTCGGTCGAGAGCATGACGCGGCCCTCGGAATTCGAGATCAGGACCGCGTTTGAAATCGCCGACCAGCGATCTTCGAACTGGTTGAGATCGGCCTCGACAACGATGACGCCCAGCCCCTCTTTTTCAAACTCGATGCGGCGCGAATAGGTGAACGAAAACGCGCCCGTCTCCAGCTCGTTGGCGACGAAAACGGTGCCATTGGAGCGGATCGCCTCGATAAAATAATGGTGGTTGCGGTGGATGGTGCCCAACTGGCTGCGGTCGGTCGCGGCAACGGTCCGACCGCCCGAATCCAGCAGGATCAGCGATGCGGCCTCGATCTCGTCCTGATAGGAAATCAGGCGTTGCGAAGTGGCCGCGAAATCGCCCGTGGCGAGCGAACTGATGATGGCCGGGTCACGCGACAGCAACAGCGGCACGACGGATGTGCGCTGCAACTCGCTGATGATATTACCGGCATAAAGCGTCGAGCGGACCTCGGCGCGCGCGCGCGTATCGGCGGTAAAGCGGTCGGTCATCCAGATATTGGTCAGCCAGACGGTGACCGCCGCCGTGGCGACGATCAGCAGAAATGCCAGGCGCGCGCCCCAAACGGGACGCAGGGCCCGGGTCTTTCGCGCGGCACTGCGAGCAGCATTCATAAGGGTGTTTTAGCCCTGCGTCACCGGACGCTCAAGCAGGCGGCACCCCCTAGGCGGGGATCAGCGCATTCATCAGCGTACGAAACAGTACCGCGCCATCCTCGCCACCATGCGCCAGTTCGGCCATCCGCTCGGGATGTGGCATCATCCCCAGCACACGCCGGTTTTCCGACAGGATGCCGGCGATGTCATCATCCGAGCCGTTGGGGTTGTCGGCATAGGCAAAGGCAATGCGGTCCTGATCGGCCAGCGCGATGCGCGTCTCTGGCGCGGCGGTATAGTTGCCGTCGTGATGGGCGATGGGCACGGTGATGGTCTGCCCGGCGCGATAACCCTCGGTATAGACGCTCTGCGTGCTGCGCACCTCAAGTTCGACGGGTTTGCAGATATATTTCAGCGCCGCGTTGCGCAACAGCGCCCCGGGCAACAGCCCGGTTTCCGTCAGGATCTGAAAGCCGTTGCAGATGCCCAGCACATAACCGCCCCGACCGGCAAAATCGATGATCGATCGGCAGATCGGCGAGCGGGCCGCGATGGCACCGCAACGCAGATAGTCGCCAAAGGAAAACCCGCCGGGAATGCCCACGAAATCCAGACCCGCGGGCAGATCGGTATCTTTGTGCCAGATCATCGTGACATCGGCCCCGGCATTTTTCAGCGCGACGGCAAGGTCTCTGTCGCAGTTGGAGCCGGGAAAGACGACGACGGCGGCTTTCATTCCGTCAGCTCGATCTGGTAGCTCTCGATCACTGTATTGGCCAGAAGCTGCTGGCACATCGCCTCGACACTGGCGCGGGCAGCGTCGGGATCGTCACCGGCGATATCCATGTCGATCACCTTGCCCTGACGCACATTGCTCAGCCCCTCGAAACCCAGCGATCCCAGCGCGTGGTGCACGGCCTCGCCCTGCGGGTCCAGCACCCCGTTTTTCAGCGTGATGTGAATTCTGGCGTGCATCGGGACCTCTTAGTTGATCAATGTGGGTTTGGTGACGGGCTGCGCATTGGCAGGCAGAACGCCCAGACGCCGCGCGACCTCGGTATAGGCGTCGGCCAGATTGCCGAGATCGCGGCGAAACACGTCCTTGTCCAGTTTCTGACCGGTTTTCATATCCCAGAGCCTGCAACTGTCGGGGCTGATTTCGTCGGCTACGATCAGGCGATGGAAATCATTGTCCCAGATGCGGCCGATCTCGATCTTGAAATCCACCAGCTTGATGCCGACGCCATACAAAGTGCCCGAAAGGAAATCGTTGACGCGCAGCGCCAGCGCGATGATGTCATCCAGATCCTGCTGGCTGGCCCAGCCAAAGGCGATGATATGCTCTTCAGCCACCAGCGGATCGCCAAGACTGTCATCCTTGTAGCTGAATTCGACGATCGGGCGCGGCAGTGCCGTGCCCTCTTCGATCCCCAGCCGCTTGGACAGCGAACCGGCAGCGAAATTGCGCACGATCACCTCGAGCGGGATGATCTCGACCTGGCGGATGAGCTGTTCGCGCATGTTCAGCCGCCGCAAAAAATGGTTGGGTACGCCGATATTGCTGAGGCCGGTCATGAAAAATTCCGACAGGCGGTTGTTCAGCGCGCCCTTGCCCTCGATCACGTCCTTTTTCTCGGCGTTGAACGCGGTGGCGTCATCCTTGAAATACTGAACATAGGTTCCCGGCTCGGGCCCTTCGTACAGGATCTTGGCCTTGCCTTCGTAAACCTTCTTGCGCCGCGACATGGGGAGCCTTTCCTCGCCGGGCCGGGTGGCCCTTCGCGCCCCCTATAGGCCATGGTCGTTGGTGTCGCAAGGCGGGTCGGATTGCTTGCAACCATGCGCAAGGATCGCCATATAAAGAGGGAACACAAACCCCGTAGCGCCGAGGACCATATGAGCACGTTTGAAGATCGCGAGAATGCCTTTGAAACTAAATACGCCCATGACGCTGAGATGCAGTTCAAGGCGGAAGCACGGCGCAACAAGCTCTTGGGGTTGTGGGCGGCCGGTCTGATGGGCAAATCCGGCGATGATGCCGAGGCTTATGCCAAGGACGTGGTCAAATCCGATTTCGAGGAAGCGGGCGACGAGGATGTCTATCGCAAGGTCGCCGGCGATCTGGGTGACCGGGCTGACGAGGCGACGATCCGCGCGCAGATGGCCAGCCTCATGACCGAGGCCAAGGCACAGCTGATGGAAGAGATCTGAGGCATATAAATCAAACTCATAATCTTCTTGAGGATTATGAGTTTGTATAAACAGATTTGCCGTGCCACAGCGCCAGAAAACAAGGCGGGCGCTGATGTCGAAATTTCTGGAAATGCTTGCGGAACGCACGTGGCTGCTGGCTGATGGGGCCACGGGCACAAATCTGTTCAATATGGGGCTGCAATCGGGGGATTCACCCGAACTCTGGAATATTGACCAGCCCGACAAGATACGGGCGCTCTATCGGGGCGCTGTCGAGGCGGGTAGTGACCTGTTCCTGACCAACACCTTTGGTGCCAACCGGTCGCGGCTGAAACTGCATGGCGCGGGTGATCGGGCGTTTGAATTGTCGCGGATCGCCACCGAACTGGGGCGCGAGATCGCCGATCAGGCCGGTCGCCCGGTCATCGTCGCCGGATCGATGGGGCCGACGGGCGATATCATGGAACCGCTGGGCCCGCTGACATATAGCGATGCGGTCGAGATATTTCACGAACAGGCCGAAGGGCTGAAGGCGGGCGGCGCCGATGTGCTCTGGATCGAGACGATCTCGGCGCCCGAAGAATACAAGGCCGCCGGAGAGGCGGCGGCGCGCACCGGTCTGCCATGGGTCGGCACGATGAGTTTCGATACGGCGGGGCGAACGATGATGGGCGTCACCTCGCGCGAAATGGCGGGAATGGTGGCGCGCCTGCCCAGCCCACCCGCGGCATTCGGCGCCAATTGCGGCGTCGGTGCGTCCGATCTCTTGCGCACGGTGCGCGGGTTTTTCGATGCCGGCACCGAAATTCCGGTCATCGCCAAGGGCAATGCCGGGATTCCGCGCTATCAGGATGGCGAGATCATCTATAACGGCACGCCGGAACTGATGGCAGATTATGCCGCGCTGGCGCGCGATATCGGTGTGCGCATCATCGGCGGCTGCTGCGGCACCACGCCCGAGCATCTGCGCCACATGCGCGAGGCGCTGGAGACCCGACCCAAGGGTGAAAGCCCGGCGCTCGCCCGGATTGCCGAGGCGCTGGGTGCGTTTTCGTCAGAGGATGACGGTACGGCTGAAAACGCCGCGCGCCCTGCCCGCACCAATCGCCGCCGTCGCCGCGCCGGCTGAGCCGGGTTGAGCAATCAATCAAAAAGATCGGGCTGACGCCCGCCCGCCGCCGGCACGCGAAAGAGATTGAGCGGCATGGGCGGCAGGCTGTCGGCAAGGCCCGCGCGTCGGCGCGCGATCTCGAAACGCTGCGCCATCAGCCGGGCATATGTACCCTGCCCGCGCATGCGCGTGCCGAAATTCGCATCGTAATCCGCCCCGCCCCGGATGTCCCGCAACAGCCCCATCACCCGCGCCGCCCGCGCCGGATAATGCGCCGCCAGCCAGTCACGAAAGAGCGGGCTGACCTCATGCGGCAGGCGCAGCAATATCCAGGATGCCGCCCGGGCGCCCGCGTCAGCGCCGGATTTCAGGATTGCCTCCATCTCGCTGTCATTCAGCGCGGGAATCATGGGCGATGCCATGACCTTGACCGGGATGCCCGCCGCCGCCAGCCGCTCCATGGTTTTCAGCCGCCGCGCCGGGGGTGGCACCCGCGGCTCCATCCGACGCGACAGGGTGTTATCGAGCGTGGTCACGCTCAGCCCGACACGCACCAGATCTAGCGCGTTCAGCGCCTGCAGAACATCGACGTCGCGTTCGATCAATGTGCCCTTGGTCACGATCACGACCGGATGGCGGAACTCCAAAAGCACCGCCAGCAAAGATCGCATAATTTCATGCTTTTTTTCAATCGGTTGATAGGGGTCTGTGTTGGTTCCGATGGCAATGACAGACGGCGTGTAGCGTCGCGAAGACAGGGCCTTGCGCAACAGATCGGGTGCTGTCGGGCGGGCAATCAGCCGGGTTTCGAAATCGACACCAGGCGACAGGCCCAGAAAGGCGTGGCTGGGCCGGGCAAAGCAATAGATGCAGCCATGTTCGCAGCCGCGATAGGGATTGATCGACTGGCTGAAGCCCAGATCGGGCGAGCTGTTGCGCGCGATGATGGTTCTCGGCGCTTCGATGTTGACCTCGGTGCGCAGGGGCGGCAGGTCTTCATCCCCCGCCCAGCCATCACCAACCCGCTGGCGCGACTGATCCTCGAACCGGATCGGGGGATTATAGGTTGCACCCCGCCCCCTGAGCCGCGCGGGATCAAGCGTATCACTCTGATTTCGGGGCATGTGGCATGAACAAGAACATTACGTGAACATATCGCAAAAAACTGCGCCCCGAAAGAGGCTTGTTCGATCGGGTAGCCAAAAACGCGGTGAAATCGTCGGTTGTGACCCCGGCAGTGTCGCAAAATGCGCAGATGATCCGCCGTGATTTCCGCCATTTGTCCCTATCGCGGCTCAGACATAGGGGTTTTCAATGGACGAAGAAGAAGACGACATCATCCTGTCCGAACTGAACGACGAGGAACTCGTCGCGCAGATGTTTGACGACCTTTACGACGGGCTCAAGGAAGAGATCGAGGAAGGCGTTAACATCCTGCTCGAGCGCAAGTGGGAGCCTTACCGCATCCTGACCGAGGCGCTGGTGGGGGGCATGACCATCGTCGGCAATGATTTCCGCGATGGTATCCTCTTTGTGCCCGAGGTGCTCTTGGCAGCCAACGCGATGAAGGGTGGCATGGCCATCCTCAAGCCCCTTCTGGCCGAAACCGGCGCGCCGCGCGTCGGCAAGATGGTGATCGGCACCGTCAAGGGCGATATCCACGATATCGGCAAGAACCTTGTGTCCATGATGATGGAAGGCGCGGGTTTCGAGGTTGTCGATCTGGGTATCAACAACCCGGTCGAAAGCTATCTGGAAGCGCTGGAAACAGAAGAGCCCGACATTCTGGGCATGTCTGCGCTGCTGACCACGACCATGCCGTACATGAAGGTTGTGATCGACACGATGGTCGAAAAGGGTATCCGTGACGATTACACGGTGCTGGTGGGCGGCGCGCCGCTGAACGAGGAATTTGGCAAGGCCATCGGCGCCGATGCCTATTGCCGCGATGCCGCCGTGGCCGTTGAAACCGCCAAGGATTTCATGGCGCGCAAACACAATCAACTCGCCGCCGGCTGATCCACGGACCGCAATTCGCTCTGACGGCCCCGGTTCAGCGCAGACTGATCCGGGGCCTTTGATTTCAGGAGGTTCCATTGCCGCATGCAGAGCTGAAATACAGCACTGACCTGCCGATTGACGCGGCGGATATCCTGCGGCGGATCGAACAGGTGATCGCCGAACACGACCCGAAGGCGGGTGATTGTAAGGGTCGGGCCTATCCGGCAGAGGTCTATCAGCACAGCCACATCCTGATCGCCGTTTCGATGTTGTCGCGCCCCTATCGCGATGCGGAGTTCACCGCTGCCCTGCGCGACGCGCTGGAGCAGGCGATCAAGGCGATGATCCCGGTGGCCTGCGCCTTTTCCCTCGGCATCACTTATTCCGACGCGGCCTATGTCACCAACCTGCACCAGCCGGGCCGCCCATGACGGGCAAGGGCCCGGATATCACCGCCCCCAGTGACGGGGAGCTAACCGAGCACGGGCTGGCAGGTGAAGGGCGCGGCGGACGCTACCTGCTTTTGGCCTGCGGCGCACTTGCGCGCGAGATTCTAGCTATCTGCGACATGAACGGCTGGACCCATTTCGATCTGAAATGCCTGCCCGCCAAACTGCATCTTTATCCCGACCAGATCGTTGACGAGGTCGAGGCAGCCGTCGGGCGCCACCAGGGTGACTATGACGCGATCTACGTGGTCTATGCAGATTGCGGCACCGGTGGCCTGCTTGCCGCGAAATGCAACGCACTGGGGGTCGAGATGATCGAAGGCCCGCATTGCTATTCATTTTTCGAGGGAAATCAGAAATTTGCGGCACGGTGTGAAACCGAGATTTCGGCCTTTTACCTGACCGATTTTCTGGTCAAGCAGTTCGATGCGTTCGTCTGGCGGCCCATGGGGCTGGACCGGCATCCAGAGCTGAGGGATATGATTTTCGGCAATTACACCAAACTTGTCTATCAGTCCCAAACCCGCGACCCGGCGCTTGTGGACAAGGCGCGCGAATGCGCCGGTCGGCTGGGGCTGGAATTCGAACATCGCCACACGGGCTATGGTGATCTGGAGACGCGGCTGCGCGACTGGGCCTGATCGGCTCGACAGCCGGGCCGGTTCCGCCTAAGGCAGGGGCATGGCCCGGATTGCATTTACCACTCTGCTTCTTGGCATCGGGGCGGCCGGCGGTGCGCTGGCTTATCGGCTGAGCGTACCGATGCCGTTCATGGTGGGCGCGCTGGTTGCCAACGCGCTTTTCGCAACAATTGCACCGGGCCGGTTTCCGGTGGATTATCTGTTTCCCGGGCGGTTGCGCATCAGTTTCCTCGCGCTGGTGGGCGTTGCCATCGGCGGCCAGATCACGCCGGACCTGCTGGCGCGGCTGCCCGAATTCATTCCCAGCCTGACCGGTGTCCTGATCTTTGTGCCGCTTGCGCATGTCACCAGCTATCAGATTTTGCGGCGCGTCGGCGGATTTGCCCGGGCCGAGGCCTACTATGCCGGCGCACCGGGTGGCCTGATCGAAAGTACGGCCATGGCCGAAGAGGCCGGCGCCGATATCCGCGTTGTGGCCTTGCAGCATTTCATCCGCATCGTGCTGGTCGTTGTGGCAGTGCCCGCGGGGCTGTCGATTTATCTGGGCGAGGTGATCGGGGTCGACCGCACCGGGGGTGGATTTGACCTGGGGTTGTCGCCCGTGCTCGTGCTCATGGTGCCGCTGGCCGCGGCGGCTGGCTATGGGCTGGGGCGGCTCTTGCGCCTGCCTGCCAAGCACCTGACCGGCCCCTTGTTTCTGACCGCGATTCTCTCGGGGCTCACAGGGGTCGACATGGCGATGCCGACATGGGTGATCTGGGTGGCGCAATGCGTCGTCGGATCGGCGCTCGGGGCGCGGTTTTTCGGCATGAGCGGACGGATCGTGCGCCAGGCGATGGTGATGAACCTGCTGACCGTCAGCGCCATGATCGGCATCGGCATGGCGATTGCCAGCGTTGTCACCCGGTTTGACGGCCAATCACCCGAGATGCTGATCCTGACCTTTGCGCCGGGCGGGCTGACCGAGATGGGGCTGATGGCGCTGGCGCTTTCCGGAAATTCCGCCATCGTCGTCCTGCATCACATCCTGCGGATCGCATTCACCATATTCTCGATGGCAATATTTCTGCGATTAACGGAGTTTACGACGCGAAGCTAAACCAGATTAGGCAGTGCTGTCCTGGGCCGCAACGGCCAGCGCGCGCACACGCTCGACCATGGCGCGCAACCCGTTCGAGCGCTGCGCGGACAGATGCCCGTCCAGTTCCAGCCGCCGCATTTCTTCCGCCGCGTCCACGTCAAGCACCTCGGACGCGCTCAGGCCGGAATAAAGCGCGATCAGCGTCGCGATCAGTCCGCGCACGATCATGGCGTCGCTGTCGCCGCGAAATGTCATGACGGCGTCGCCGCCCCTGCCGGTTATATCGGGCATCAGCCAGACCTGACTGGCGCAACCCTCGACCCGGGTAGACGCGGTCCGCTCCCCCTCGGCCAGCGGTGGCATTGCCTTGCCCATGTCGATGATGTGGCGATAGCGGTCTTCCCAGTCATCGAGGAATGCAAACGTATCCACGATCTCTTCGAATTCTGCCTGCGCCATAACCAACCTTCCTCTGTCCCGGCTGAATTAGGCTTGCCGGGGCAAAAGGTCCAGTGCCCCGACGCTTTTCAAGTCCTGCGCGGTCCTGTAGATGTTCATCCGGCAGAATGGGAGGTCTTGGCCATGGCACGTATCGCTGTTCTTTTGGGATTTATGCTGTTCCTGTCGGCCTGCGGCGGAGTGCGCGAAAGCCGTCTGAACCCGCTGAACTGGTTCGGTGGCGACAAGAATGTCGAGGTTGAGGCCAGCGAAGAGGTCGCCGATGCCGATCCGCGCCCGCTGGTGGCCGAAGTCGCTACGCTGAGGGTCGAGCGCACCTCCAGCGGAGCGATCATCCGGGCCACGGGCGTACCGCCGACCCAGGGCTTCTGGCAGGGGGAACTATTGGCGCAGAATGACGGCGAGCCGGTCAAGGGTGTACTGAGCTATGAATTCCGCATCGCGCCGCCCCCGGGTAATGAGGGCGTGGGCACCAAGCGGACGCGAGAGGTTGTCGTGGCGACGGTCCTGTCCAATATCGCGCTGAAGGATGTTCACCGGATCGAGGTGATCGGCGCCAACAACCGGCGCAGCGTCCGCCGCTAGGCCCTGAAGCCTGTCGCGACCACGAATTTTTCCGAACTGTCGGCGCGGCTGGCGGGTGGTTTGACATTGGCCACCCTGGCAAATTTCTGCTTGAGCAGTTTCTGCAGATCGCCCTCGGCCCCGCCCGCCAGCACCTTGGAGACAAACGTGCCCCCCTCTTCGAGCACGTCAAAGGCGAGATAGGCGGCCGCCTCGCAAAGCGCGATGATCCGGAGGTGATCGGTCTGTTTATGGCCCGAAGAGGCTGCGGCCATATCGCTCATGACGACATCCGCCCGCCCACCCAGCCAGGTTTTCACCTGCTGGTCGGCATCATCGGACATGAAATCGAGCTGGTGGATCTCGGCCCCGGCAATCGGCTCCACCTCCTGCAGGTCGATGCCAAGGACCCTGCCCGTCTTTTTGTCGGGGCGCTGCCCCAGTGCGTTGACCCGCGCCACCGCCACCTGACACCAGCCCCCCGGCGCGCAGCCAAGATCGACCACGCGGGCACCGGGCACCAGAAAGCGGTACTTGTCATCCAGTTCGAGGATCTTGTAGGCCGCACGACCGCGATAGCCCTCGGCCTGGGCGCGGCGGACGTAAGGATCGTTGAGCTGGCGCTGAAGCCAGAGCGTGGAGCTGAGTTTGCGACCGCGCGCCGATTTGACCTTGACCGTGAGGTCGCGCCGCCCGCGGCCGGATGATTTCCTGGGCATGGGCGGGCGATAGCGCCTCGGGCGGGGTGTTGCAAGCCTGCGGAAATCTGACGGCAGGTCCGACGGGGCAAGAACAAGGGGCGTTGCCCCCTCTCCGATCCGGCGTGCCGCCGGACCGCATTCACCCCCAAGGTATTGTCAGAACAATGAAAGACGGTTCAGAACGGGCCGTCATCGAGCACGCCATCCTCGCTCATCTGAGCATAAAGCAGCCCTTCGCGCAGGCCACGGTCGGCCACCGACAGCCGGTCGGTCGGCCAGACACGCAGGAGCGCCTGCAGGATGGCGGCGCCGCTCATGATCAGGGTGTGACGGTCGCGCCCGATCCGGGCATCGGCGCGGCGCCCGGCGGGGCCCATGGCCAGGTAGCCCTGAATGACGGAATCGATCTGGTCGGATGTCATGCGCAGACCGTCGACCTTGTTGCGGTCATAGCGCTTGAGGCCGAGATGGCTGGCGGCGACGGTGGTGACCGTGCCGCTGGTGCCGATGATCTGAAAACCCTCGCGCACGCCCTCGGCATCCTTGTAAGGGGAAAAATCGGCGAGGTTTTCCTCGAAAAACCAGCTCATCAGCGCAAAGCGACCGGCATCGTCATCGACATCGTCGAACTGATCCTTGAGCGTGGCGACGCCGAGAGGGACGGATATCCAGTCCACGACCTTGGCGCCGGGCAATTCACTGGCCCCGGCCTCGAAGCCCGAATGCAGGCGCATGATGGCGCGCGGGCGGTCATGTTTGGGCACGCGGCTGATATCGATCCAGACAAGCTCGGTCGAGCCGCCGCCGATATCCATCACGAGAAGCTGCTCGGTCTTGGTTGAGACCAGCGGCGCGCAGGACACGACCGCGAGGCGGGCCTCTTCCTCGGGTTCGATGATGGACAGCTCAAGCCCGGTTTCGCGTTTGACGAGGCGGATGAATTCGCGCGCGTTCGAGGCGCGGCGGCAGGCCTCGGTCGCCACGAGGCGCATGCGGCGCACCTTGTGGCGCGAAAGTTTCTTCTGGCAGATTTTCAGCGCCCCGATGGCACGCGCCATCGATGCCCGCGACAGGCGGCCATAGGCCTCGAGCCCGCTGCCAAGCTGCACGGATTTGGAAAAGCTGTCGACGACATGCAACTGCGTACCCTTGGGCTGGGCGATCAGCATACGGCAGGAATTGGTGCCGAGATCGAGCGCAGCGTAAAGGTCCGCCGGATCGGGCGGTTGCGAAATGATCTGAGGCGCGGCGCGCTCAACCGGTTTCGGGAACGGCCCCGCGCCTTGGATTTTGCGGGGCGCCATCTGACTGGCCTTTCACTTGTTGGGTTGAGCGTAATCAGCCGCCGCAAATCCCGCAAGCCCCGAGATTGCCCTATTGGCGCCCGATTTTTGTGATTCCATGTCCGGGAATGGGGCTTTCGCGCCGCCGATTTTTGCATTCGGACCGGGCGGAACGCCTGAAAGAACAAGAATGAAATCAAACCGGGGCCGAGCGAGATGAATCCGGAAACCGTAATGCGAGAAAAGATGGCCGATGGCGTGGTGCACGCCTTTGGTCTCTCGACGGCGGTGTTGGGGATCATTTTTGCCGCGATCCTGTTCTCGGACCGTGTCACGCTGACCGAAGCTGTCGGGCTGGGCATTTATGCGGTTACGCTGATCCTGATGCTGGCCTTTTCCTGCGCCTATCACATGACCCCGTACGAGCGGAGCCGCCCGATGCTGCGCCGCTTCGATCAGGCCGCGATTTTCATCAAGATCGCGGGCACCTATACGCCGCTGGCGCTGATGCTGGGCACAGGCTATGCGCATGTGGTTCTGGCGCTGGTCTGGGTGGTGGCGCTGATGGCGGCGGCGCAGAAGCTCTGGTTTTCGCGGTTGCCGGTGATGCTGGACCTGGCGATATATGTGCCGCTGGCCTGGTTCGGGCTGACGCTGTTTCGCCCGATCTATACCGAGGCGCCGGAGGTCGCGCTGCTGATGGTGCTGGGGGGCGTGATCTATACGTCGGGGCTGATTTTCTTTCTCTGGGAGCGGCTCAGGTTTTCCATCGCGATCTGGCATATCTTTGTGCTGGCGGGCACGATCTGCTATTTTCTGGCGATATCAGGGGCGGTGGCCCACGATTTCTGAGCCGGTCGTTCCGGGGTGGGCGCGTATCTCTCATAATGGTGATGCAGAGATTTCATGGCGTCAGCGGCCTTTGCGGGCTGTTGCGATACGCGCCGCTGGGCTATGAGCGGGTGTGCCGGGCGTCGCTGGCGTTTCGTGTGATGTCGAAAAAAGACCGGGTGTGGGGCGGCACCTCGCCTACAAGCGATCCGTATAGCGGGGAATCAACATGCCTGATGTGACAATTGTGTACTGGCGCGATATTCCGGCCCAGGTGATCGTGGGCAAGGGACGGCGAGGCGCGAAGGTGCAGCTTGCCGAGCGTTTCGAGCAGGCGATTGACCGCTGTGCGATGAAGATTGACGCCAAGGATACCGATTCCTATCTGGCGGAATGGCGCAAGGCGCCGCCGGTTCAGATCGAGGGTGAGGCCACCGATATCGCCCAAAGCGAAGCGGCACGGCTGGAGGCGGATTACACCGCTGACCGGATCAGGGCGCTGATCGATAATGACGGCTGGGCATGAGGCCCCGCCCCCGCGTGCAATGAAGGATTGGCTGATGTCGCTTTTGCAGTTCAAACGCAAGGAAGAGACCCCCGCGGCGGTAACACCCGAGGTCGAGGCATTTCTGGACGGCTATTCCATCGAGGTGATGCCGCGCACAGCCGAAAAGATCGAGGATTTCCGCGCGCTGCTGCCCGCGGGGACGCGGGTCTATATCGCCCATATCGAAGGCACACCGATCGAGGACATGGTCAAAACCGCCAGTCGGCTGGCCGGTGAAGGCTATGTGGTCATGCCGCATTTTCCCGCCCGCATCATTCAGGACGCGGCAATGCTGGGGGACTGGATCGCGCGCTATCAGGGTGAGGCCGGTGTTTCGCAGGCATTGTTGCTGGCCGGTGGTGTCGATAAACCCTATGGCGATTTCCACTCGTCCATGCAGCTTCTGGAAACCGGGCTTTTTGACAAGGCGGGTTTTAAACGTCTGCATGTCGCCGGCCATCCCGAGGGCAACAAGGATATCGATCCCGACGGCTCGACCCGCAATGTGATGGATGCGCTGGGCTGGAAACAGGCATTTTCCCAGCGGACGGATGCCGAAATGGCGCTGGCGACCCAGTTCTGTTTCGAGGCCGGACCCGTCATCGAATGGGCCGATATGCTGCGTGAAAACGGGATCGACATTCCGGTTCATATCGGCGTGGCCGGACCGGCCAAGCTTCAGACTTTGATCAAGTTTTCAATCGCCTGCGGCGTCGGCGCGTCCCTGCGGGTGCTGCAGCGGCGGGCAAAGGACGTGACCAAGCTGTTGCTGCCCTTCGAGCCGGACGAATTCATTGCCGATCTTGCCCGGCACAAGGCTGCCAACCCGGATTTCAACATCGAACGGGTGCATTTCTTTCCGCTGGGCGGCATCAAGACCAACGCAAACTGGGCGATCGAGCATGGGGGCGCATCGGGCGTTCCCGCGGCCCAAGCCTGAAAGGCCCGAGGATGACCAAGACCGTCGTCGAATCCAAAACGAAAACCGCCGTCATCGGCTTTGATCAGCCTTTTTGCGTGATCGGTGAACGGATCAATCCGACCGGGCGTAAGAAACTGGCTGCTGAACTGGAGGCGGGCGATTTTTCGACCGTCGAAAAGGACGCGCTGGCACAGGTTGCCGCCGGGGCCAATATTCTGGATGTGAATGCGGGCGTTGTTTACAACTCCAACCCCGATCCCAACCAGACAGAGCCGCCACTGATGGGCCGGATGATCGAACTGGTACAGGGGCTGGTGGATGTGCCGCTTTGCATCGACAGTTCGGTGCCGGGCGCGCTGGAAAAAGGGCTTGAGGTCTGCGAGGGCCGCCCGCTTCTGAACTCGGTCACGGGCGAGGAAGAGCGGCTGGAAGCGATCCTGCCCTTGGTCAAGAAATACAACGTGCCCGTCGTGGCGATTTCGAATGACGATACCGGCATTTCCGAGGACCCCGATGTCCGCTTTGCCGTCGCGCGGAAAATCGTCGAGCGTGCCGCCGATTTCGGCATTCCCGCCCATGATATCGTGGTCGATCCGCTGGTCATGCCGGTGGGCGCGATGGCAACGGCAGGGCTTCAGGTTTTTGCGCTGGTCAGACGTCTGCGCGAGGAACTTGGCGTGAACACGACCTGCGGGGCCTCGAATATCTCGTTCGGCCTGCCAAACCGGCACGGGATCAACAATGCCTTTCTGCCGATGGCGATGGGGGCGGGCATGACCTCGGCGATCATGAACCCGGTCGCCCTGCCCGTCGGCGCCGCCAAACTCGAAGCCAAAAAGCAGGAGCTGGCGGCGGCGGGCATCATCGTGCCCGAGGATATCGATCCTGAGGTGCTGGCGGGGCTGACGGGCCTCGGCTCGACCAAATCGCGCCCGGGCAGCGAGATGGCGGCAATCCGCGCAGCGAATTTCCTGACCGATAACGATCCGCATGGCGGGGCATGGATTGCCTTTAACAAACCTGCCGATGCGGCGGGCGGCGGCGGCCGCGCGGGCGGACGGCGCAGGCGCCGGGCCTCCTGACGGACGGCCCCTTTTCGGCGCGCAGCGGTCTGGGCTCAGCCCCTAATCTTGCCTGCTGCGCGCCTTTGCAATCAACTCCTGAACCACAGGGCCCATCCGGTTGACGATGCGGGCCACGCCATTGGCGTTGGGGTGGATGCCGTCGCTTTGCATGAAGTCGCGCGCATTACCGATGGCGCCGCTATCATCCTGAAGGGCATCAAAGAAATTTTGGATCAGAAGCGTGCCGTATTTATCTGATAAGTCGGGATATATCGCCTCAAAATCGCGTTTGTAATCCGGGCCGTAATTCCCCGGCGCCTCGATCCCGATCAAAAGGACCGGCAGCGCACCTGCGGCACCGAGTATCCCGTCGAGATTGGCGCGCGCCACTTCGGGGGCGATCCCGCGCAGAACGTCATTGCCGCCAAGCGTCACGATCAGCGCATCGATATCATCACCAAGCGTCCAGCCAATCCGGGCCAGCCCGCCCGCCGTGGTATCGCCCGAGACACCGGCATTGATCAGCGTTACCTCCTCTCCGGCGGCGTCCAGATAGCGCTGCAATTGCGGCACCAGACCATCGCCATCGGGCAGGCCATAGCCTTGTGTCAGGCTGTCGCCAAGCGCGGCAATGGTGACCGGTTGCGCATGCAACGGCACCGCCCAAAGCAGGATCGCGCAGAAAACCCCCTTGCGGAGCCACGACAGAGCACCATATCCCCATGAACAATCCGGTTTTCGAGTGGTCATGATCATGCAATCTCCTGTCCTATCCCTCAAAGATGCAAGCCTGACCCTGAAAGGCAATGCCGGAATGGTCGAAATTCTGCATGGAATCACGCTCGAGGTTCAGGCCGGTGAAACCGTCAGCCTTGTCGGCCCGTCCGGTTCGGGCAAATCATCACTCCTGATGCTGATGGGGGGGCTGGAGGCCGCCACGGGTGGCGAGGTGCGGGCGCTGGGCCATGATCTGACCCATATGGACGAAGACGCGCTGGCGCGGTTCCGGCGCGACAATATGGGCATCGTTTTCCAATCCTTTCACCTGATCCCGACGATGACGGCGCTGGAAAACGTGGCCACGCCGCTGGAACTCGCAGGCGTTGGCGATGCGTTTGACCGCGCGCATGAGGCGCTGAGCGCCGTCGGGCTGGAGGCGCGCGCCGATCATTACCCGGCGCAGATGTCCGGCGGGGAACAACAGCGAGTCGCGCTGGCCCGCGCCGCCGCCCCCCGGCCCGCAATCCTGCTGGCTGATGAGCCGACGGGCAACCTAGACAGTGCCACTGGCGACATGATTGTCGATCTTTTGTTTTCGCTGACGGAACGGCATGGCGCGACGCTGGTTCTGGTCACCCATTCCCGCAGCCTTGCCGCGCGCACGTCGCGCACGGTCGGTTTGCGCGACGGCAGGCTGGAAGTTGCACAAGGGGCAGCGGCATGAAGCTCGGCCAGTCGGCGCGCATCGCCCGGCGCGAACTGCGCGGCGGCATTGCCGGTTTCCGCATCTTTCTGATCTGTCTGGCCTTGGGTGTCGGGGCCATCGCCGCCGTGGGCACCGTGCGCGAGGCGATCCTGTCGGGGCTGGCGCGCGAGGGCGCAACGCTTTTGGGTGGTGATGCGCAGATGGAGTTTACCTATCGCTTTGCCGCCGAGGACGAGCAGGCATGGATGACAGACAATGCCCGTGCAGTATCCGAGATCGTCGATTTCCGCTCGATGGTGGTGGTTGAACGCGACGGGCAGGCCGAGCGTGGGCTGACCCAGGTCAAGGCGGTGGATGATGCCTATCCGCTGATCGGTGAGGTTACGCTTTCGCCCGCGATGCCGCTGGCCGAGGCCCTGTCAGAACGCGACGGATTGGCGGGGGCCGTGATCGCACCCATTCTGGCAGACCGGCTGGGGCTGTCACCCGGCGACCGGTTTGCGATGGGCACCGGCAATTTCGAACTGCGCGCCCTGATCCTGAGCGAGCCGGACAACGCAGGCGGTGGATTCGAACTCGGACCGCGCACATTGGTACAGAGCCGGGCGCTGGATGGTACCGGGCTGATCACACCGGGGACGCTCTTTTCAACCAAATACCGCCTGCTGCTGGAGGATGGCGCGGCACTGCCCGCAATTCAGCAGGATGCTGAAACGATGTTTCGCGACACCGGCATGGGATGGCGGGATTCCCGGAATGCAGCACCCGGTATCGAAGACGTAATCGAGCATCTGGGGGCCTTTCTGGTGCTGGTGGGGCTGGCCGGGCTGGCAGTGGGCGGGGTCGGCATATCCGCCGCCGTCCGCGTCTATCTGGGCCGCAAGACCGACACGATCGCTACCCTGCGTTCCGTCGGGGCCGAACGGCAGGTCGTGTTCCTGAGCTATGGGCTGCAGATCGCGGTGCTGACGATTGCGGGCATCGTACTGGGCCTGATCCTTGGGCTGGTACTGCCCTGGCTGGTTTCCCCGGTGATCACGGCGCGCCTGCCGGTGCCGCTTGATCTGGCGCTTTATCCCGGCCCGCTTTTGCTGGCGGCGCTCTACGGTGCGCTGACAGCAGCGCTTTTTACGCTCTGGCCGCTGGCCCGGACCGAGGATATCCGTGCCGCAACGCTTTTCCGGGACGCGCTGGATGCAGCACCCGCCCTGCCCCGGCGGCGCTATCTGGTCTGGACGCTGTCGCTGATTCTGCTGCTTCTGGCCACGATCACGCTTTTCTCTACCGATCCCGACCTCGCGCTGTGGACGGCGGGCGGGATCATGGCGGTATTCCTTGTGCTGATCCTCCTGGCGGGCCTGACGCGTTTGGCGGCGGCATGGCTGGCGCGACGCCGTACATTGCACGGGGCACCGGCGGTCCGTCTGGCGCTGGCGGCAATCGCCAGCCCGCGTGAACAGTCTACCTCGGTCCTCTTGTCGCTGGGGTTGGGGCTGACGGTGCTGGCCACAATCGGACAGGTCGATTTCAACCTGCGCGCCGCGATTTCCCGCGATCTGCCCGAGGTGGCACCGTCGTATTTCTTTGTCGACATCCAGAATGACCAGATCGACGGGTTCATGGAACGACTATCGGGTGATGCGGCGGTGACGCGGGTTGATACCGCGCCGATGCTGCGCGGGCTGATCACTCGGATCAACGGACGCCCCGCGCGCGAGGTTGTGGGTGATCACTGGGTGATCGAAGGCGATCGCGGCGTGACCTATTCGCCATTACCGCCCGACGGCACCAAGCTGACCGCCGGAGAATGGTGGCCGCCCGAATACGACGGGCCGCCGCAGGTCAGTTTTGCCGCCGACGAAGCCGCAGAGATGGGGCTGAAGCTGGGCGATACGCTGACGATCAACATACTGGGCCGTGATATCGAAGCGCGTCTGACGAGCCTGCGCGAGGTTGATTTCTCGACCGTGGGGATCGGCTTTATCCTGTCGATGAACCCCTCGGCGCTGGCTGGTGCACCGCATACCTTTATTTCGACCGTCTATGCCAGCGAGGATGCCGAGGCGGCGATCCTGCGCGATCTGGCCGGGCAATATCCCAACATCACGGCGATTCGCGTGCGAGACGCGATTGCCCGGGTCAGCGATATCCTGCGCGGTGTGGCGTCGGCGATTTCCTACGGGGCGGGTGTGACGCTGGCCACGGGGCTTGTCGTGCTGATCGGGGCCTCGGCGGCGGGCGAAACCGCGCGCCGGTACGAGGCAGCGATCCTCAGGACATTGGGGGCCACGCGCGCGCGCATTCTTTTCAGCTTTGCGCTCCGTTCGGCGCTCTTGGGTATGGTGGCCGGGATCATCGCCCTGATCGCCGGGACCGTTGCGGCATGGGCGGTGATGCGGTTCGTGATGGAAAGTGCGTTCGAGATGAACTGGCTATCTGCGTTTCTGATCGTTTTTGGCGGCGGCGCGGCCACGGTGCTGGCCGGGCTGTTCTTTGCGCTCAGGCCGCTTGCGGCGCGACCGGCTCGGGTTCTGCGCGCGCGCGACTAGCACCCGGCGTCTCAGCCCTGTGATCTGATCGGTTCTGCCACCAAACCCGTGCGGCGATCAAAGGCAGCGGCGGGCAAAAATCTCGACCCGCCTGTTAAAGGGATCACGCGCCGAAAAACCCGCCAGCGGCAGGGTATCGCCCAACCCGGCGGTTTCGACACGCGGTGCGACTTCGGGATATTGCTCAACAATATAGGCCTTGACCGCATCTGCACGCGCGACCGAGAGTTTCTGATTTGCCGCGGCCTTGCCCGTGGCATCGCTATGACCCACCAGTCTGAGGCAGGTGTCATGCAGCAATTCCGTGCGCAGAAGCCCGACCAGCATATCCAGATGACGCCGGTACTCATCGACCAGAATAATCGATCCTTCTGGGAAATGGATGCGATAATCGCGTTCGGCGGGGGTGGATGTTGCCGGAGTTTCCGACGCGGGCGCATCACATTTTGACGGATCGATATCGAGCTGCAGCGCCACCACGCGGCAGGTATCATCACTGACCTGCGCCCCCAGGGCCGTTGCCCAGAATAATCCTACCGCCATCAACACCGCCCGCATCACCACCTCCTTTGATCTGCGGCAAGACTGCGCCGGAAGGCGATAAGAATTCGTAAAAGCAGCCCGCGCCGGTGGATAAAAATTTTCTTGTGCAAAACGCCGCCCCGGTTAACCAATTTTTTGACTTTGCCGTCCCTAGTCGTGACAACGACGGAGGCGGCGGTGCGCGAACATTCGAGATTGATCTGGCTGGATGCCCTGCGCCTGATTGCGGGCGTGTCGATGGTGGGGCTGCATGCCACCGCCGACCCGACCGGCCAGCCCTTCCCCGATGCCACCCCGTCCGAGCGTCTGGTCCCCCTGCTGATCCGGGTCGTGGTCTATACCGCGCGGACCGAGCTTTTCATCATCATATCGCTCTTTCTGTTGCTGATGGCGCTCGACCGGCGTCCGCGCAGCTATGGTGAAATCATTCGCGAACAGGCGGCGCGGCTTTTGGTGCCGTTTCTCTTCTGGACTCTGTTCTTTGCGTTCTGGAACCTGATCAAGGCAACGAGCTTTGGCTATCTGCCCTCGGCCATCGCCGAGATGCGCAGCCCCGCCGCGTGGGCGGAATATCTGCTGCTGGGGGCCGTGAAATATCACATGCACTTCATCCCGACCCTCTTTGCTCTGGTGCTGGCCTATCCGCTCTTCCGGCTGGCGGTAGCCAATCCATGGCTGGGGCTGATCCTGATCCCCAGCCTGCTGATCAAGCGCGAGGCCGATCTGTTTATCTGGTCGGAACTTCAGTGGCTTGACGGCTTTGACTACCTCGTACGAGGGATCAAACTTTTTACCTATCTGGGCTATGGCATGGCGGCGGGTGCCTGTCTGGGGCTTTACCGGATGCGGCCCACCGGCGCGGTTGCCAGACAATGGGTCAGCGTCGTGATCTATCTTGGCCTTGGCCTCTTTCTGATCAAGCTCATCTATACCTACCGCGTCGCACTGGCGGGTGACTGGCAATATAACTACACGCCCGCCTACTGGGCCGATTTCATCATGCCGGTGATCCTGTTCCTGATCTGCCTTTTGCTGGCGGACAGGAAATGGCCTGTGCTGCTGTCGCGGCTCGCGCCCTACAGTTTCGGCATCTACCTCACGCATCCGGTTTTCATGGATCTGGCCGAAATCGGACTGGCCGGGCTGGCGCTGCACCCCGGGCCATTCGTACTGACCAAGATCGTTTTCGTGCTGCTGGCGACATCGGGATTTGTCTGGTTGATCGGGCGCTGGCCGACGATGGCATGGACCATCGGTCTGGGCCCCCGCCCCCGGTTCGATCCCGGTCGCCTGATCCCCTATCGCCGTCCAACAATCCGGAGCCCCAAACCATGATGACCCAAATCGAACGATATGGCGATCTGGCCGTATTCCGCGTCAGCGCCCGTATGCTGCGCGCCAATGCCCTGAGCGAATTGCAGAACGCGCTTTCGGAGTACGATGTCGGGCAGCGCGCGGCGCTTCTGGATCTGTCGGGCGTGCGCACAATAAACTTTGGCGGGCTGGCGGCGCTGGCTGAGTTGCATGCCAGCCGCCCCCAGACCGGTTTTTTCGGTGCCCGCGACGGCGTGGCAGACCGGCTCAGACGGTCAGAGCTGATAGAGAGCCTTCGGTATTTTGCCACCAAATCGGCTGCGCTGACCTCACCTTGGGGCCGTCGTCACCGGCTGGCGGGGCGGCGGGCGGTGCTGTTGGCGGCGGGCAAGGGAACGCGGTGCCGCCCCCTGACGCTTCGTTATCCCAAACCGATGCTGCCCATCCTTGGCCGCCCGATCCTGCATCACCAGCTGGATCATCTGGCCCGGTTCGGTGTGCGCGATATCCTGACCAATCCGGGCTATCTGGGCCCGCAGATCCACGACTATTTCGGCAGCGGGCGCGGGCAGAACATCCGCATGACATATCTCAACGAGGGTGCCTATCGGGACGGGGAATGGATTGACGAACCGCTGGGCTCGGCCTCGACACTTCGCCGGATGCAATCCGCGCTCAGCTGTTTCGACGCGCCGTTCTTCGTCTTTTGCGGCGATGCGCTGGTCGATCCTGACCTTGCCGCCCTCATGGATGCACATCAGGCAAGCGGGGCAGAGATCACCATCGCCGCGCGGGAGGTGGCGGAATGCGACGTGTCGAAATACGGGATCATCGCCGCCACGCCTTGCGGCACCGTCACGGGATTTCAGGAAAAGCCGGACCCGGCAGAGGCCCGCTCGCGGCTGGCCAATATCGGGGTCTATGTGATGTCGCCTGGGGTGCTGAACGCGATCGGCCCCGCCGCCGGGCAGGATATCGCCCGTGACCTCATTCCGGCGGTGATGGCCCAAGGCGGCAAAATCTGCGTCTGGAGCGCCGGTTTCGACTGGCGGGATATCGGCACTCCCCTTGATTTCTTTCGTGAAAACATCGCCGCACTGCGCGCGGTGCCGCCCGGCCAGACGGCATTTGTCGGCCCCGGCGCGGCGCGGCTGACCCTGATCGGGAAACGGCGCAATTTTCACGGGCCGATCTGGGTGGGCGAAGGTGTCGATATCGCACCCGGCGCCCACATCACCGGGCCCGTGGTGATCGGAGCGAATACAACCATTCCCGCCCGCAGCTCGATCAGGGCAAGCGTGATCCTGCCCGGCACGGCAATCGAGACGGGCGCGATACACTGTGATCAGATCATCAGCAATGACTGGAGCATTTCGGGCATCTACCCCGCCGTACCCGCAACCGAAGAGACGGCGCTGACCACCGCCCAAGGCCCACGCACCGCGCCCGCACCGCAAGATATCGCTGTCACCCCTGCCCTCTTGCGTGCCGGATAGTCAGGCCCGCATGCCCGCATTCTACTTTGACGCTTACGAGGATCGCTGCCCCCCCGAACCGGTGGCAGAAAGCCCCCTGCGCGAGGCGCTCTGGCAGTTCCTGGCCGCGCTGACCATCGGGCTTGGCGCGTGGTATCTTGGCTGGCGCTGGACGGCCTCGATCAACCCCGAGGCACCGATCTTTTCGGTGATCGTGCTCAGCGCCGAGACCATGGCCTATCTGGCAACGCTGCTCTTTTTTCACGACATCTGGGCAAGCGCGGACACGCCCGCGCCAGCCCCGCCCGCGCAGCGCGCCGATCTGCATCTGGCAGGCGATGGGCCTGTCCGGGTGGAGATTTTCATCGCCACCTTTGACGAGAGCCCGGAACTCGTGCGCCTCAGTATCCGGGATGCGGCGGCTGTCCGCCCGCCTGCGGGCACGGCCCTGCGCATCACAGTGCTCGATGATGGCGCCCGCCCCGCGATGGCCGAGATCGCCCGACAGGAGGGCGCAGGCTATGTCGCGCGGCGGCAGAATACCGGTTTCAAGGCCGGGAATCTCAAGAATGGTCTCTTTCACTCGGACGCCGATTTCGCGGTGATCTGCGATGCTGACACCCGGCTTTTCCCGGCTTTCCTGCAAAATACATTGGGCTATTTCCGCGATGCGCGCGTGGCATGGGTTCAGACGCCGCACTGGTTTTACGACATTCCCGAACCCGGGCGGCGGACATCGTTTCGCCAATGGCTGTCTGGCCGGGCCGATCCGTTTCAGGCCGATCCCGGGTTGTTTTTCGACATCATCCAGCGACGGCGCAACCGCAACGGTGCCTCGTTTTGCTGCGGCGCGGGCTCTCTGCACCGAACGGAGGCGCTTTTCGAGGCCGCGCTTGCCACACGCAAATATGCCGGCAGTTCAGCTTCGCAGGCCGCGGATCTCCGCCCGTTTTGCTATCATGTATCCGAGGATATCCTGACCTCGATCCGGCTGCATGGCGCATCGTCGCGGCACTGGCGGTCGGTCTATCACCCCCGGATCGAGTGCAGGATGCTCTCACCATGGAGCCTGCGTGCCTGGGCCGGGCAAAAGCTTAAATATGCCGGTGGCACATTCGATATCATGCTGCGCCACAACCTGCTGATGTGCCGCACCATGCCTTGGCGGATCAAGCTGCATTATCTGGCCACGTTCTCCTCATATCTCTCGATTGTCTGGGTGCTGGTGCTCCTTCTTGCGCCGATCTTGACGCTGGTGACGGGTATCGCCCCGGTTTCCGCCTATTCGACCGAGTTTTTTATGCGGCTCATTCCGCTGCTGGTGGTCAATGAGCTGGCGCTGATCGTCGGCTGCTGGGGCCATGATCCGACCTATGGTACCCGCCAGAACCTGGCTGCACTTCAGATCAATCTGCGCGCGCTCTGGCTGGTTCTGCGGGGGCGCGAGATCCGTTTTGCACCGACACCGAAAACCCCCGGCGGGGCCGCGTCGCTCCGCTATTGCCGGCTGCATCTGGCCCTGATCGGCGCCGGATTTGCCGCCGTGATCTGGGCGTTGCTTCGTCTCTGGCTCTGGCCCGGCACGCTGGATGCGACGCTGGTCTTGGTCAATACATTCTGGATCGGTTGGAACAGCTATGCGCTGGCCGCCCCGATCCTTGCCGGATTCTGGCGCCCGCCGCACGGGGTGGGTGCCTGCACTGCTCATGCGACAGAGGGATAACGCCATGCGCCCGAAATACGTGTCAAACCTGATATTTTTGGCGGGTCTCGTCGGCGCGGCGGGCCTTGCTCTGGGGTTGGATACCGCCGTGTCCCGGCCGCTCTCGCGCATCTCTGAACTGGATGGCTACGCCGAGGCGACCCGCGATTTCGCCGCTCTGGTGCAGCGCCCGCTGACCGCCAACGAATTGCGCGCCGCCAGAACGGCCTGGCGGTATATCGAGCGCAACACCCAGCCCGAAACCGGCTGGGTAAACGCGGTGGACGGGTTTCCATCCTCGACACTCTGGGATCAGGGGGCCTATGTCTTTGCGCTCATCGCCGCGCGCAGACTGGACCTGATCGGCGACGCGGCGTTTCTGGACAGGGCGCGGCAATTCCTGCGCAGCACGGCGGCATTGCCGCTTTTTGAAGGGCGGCTGCCGAACAAGGCCTATAACACGCTGACCCTTACCCAGACGGACTATCTGAACAACGCGGCCGCGGACGGGATCGGCTGGTCGGTGCTGGATATCGGACGGTTTCTGGCCGCACTGTCGGCGCTTGGGCGGCAGGCACCGGAACTGGCCGCCGAGATCGCCGCCGTCACAGATGCATGGGTGCTGGATGATCTTGTCCGCGACGGCGATCTGATGGGTGCCGCGCGCGAGGACGGCACGTGGCGCCGCCTGCAGGAAGGGCGGCTCGGCTATGAGCAATATGCCGCGCGCGCGCTGTCGCTTTACGGGATCGATACCAGCCAGGCGATCCGGGCAGCAGACAAGATCCGGTGGCGCCGCATTTCGGGGCGCGAGGTCGCCACGGATCGGCGTCGTTACGCCGATTTCGGCGCGATCACACCCATATTGAGCGAGCCATATGTGCTGTCGCTGCTGGAATTCGGCGCCGGGACCGAGATGAGCCTGCCCGCCATGCGAATTTACGAGGCACAGGCGGCAGAGGGAGAGAGGACAGGGCGCGCCCTGATGGTGTCGGAAGACCACATCGACCGGGCACCCTATTTCCTCTATAGTTCGGTCTTTGCCAACGGGCAGGACTGGGCCGTGATCGATGAGGTCGGCACCCTTTATCCCGGGCTCAGGACATTGAGCACGAAATCGGTATTTGCCTGGCATGCGCTACTGTCGACCGCCTATACCACCCGGTTGATGGCCGAAATCGCGCCGCTGGAGAACCCGGCGCGTGGCTGGGCGGGCGGTATCTACGAGGCTGACGGGCAGATCAACGCGGCGCTCAGCCTGAATACAAACGCCGTCATCCTCGAGGCGCTGCATTATCGCCAGTTCGGTCCGTTTCTGAAGCGCAGAACCCGGAATAGCAACCAAACCGAGAACTGAGGTGCCGACGGTCCGGCCCGTGTGCAAAGCCTGCCTTCATGCCGGGGTGGGGAATTGCAAAAAACCGGGCCTCATTGCCCTTGGGTCAGGCCGCTCAGATAGTCGGAAAGTTTCTGGTAGTCGCTGTTGCGCGGTACAATATTCTGCGCGGGTTGCGCCTCAGCCGGGGCAGCACCCAGCGGCTGATCCAGTTCTTCGAGGATGATCGAGAGCAAGCGTTCCGATATCCGGTCGTTCATCGCGTCCTTCGCGGGCGATACCGGGATGATGCTGTCGCTCACGTCATTGTTCTGCTGCAACATCTCCATAAGTGCCGCCAGCTGTGACAATTCGGCGGGTGCCGAGCCAAGCACGGTTTCGGCGGCGGAGAGCGCGGGAACCGCCTTATCCGTATTATCGGGGATCGGGACGTCAGAGGGTATGGCAGGGGTGTCACCCGCCTGACCGTCCAGCCGCAACTGCAGTTCCAGTGATTGCAGCTTGCGCTCGATCTCGGTGCGCAGATCAGCCAGCCCATATTCAAGGCGCGTCACCCGCGAGGCAAGGTCGACCATGGCCGAATTGTCGGTGACAAAGCCCTCTCTGATCTGCTCGGATGGGCGATCAAAGGCGATGGCCCCCTGCTCAGCCAGGGGTTCCTGATCGTTGCGCTGCGCCTCGAGCGTCTTGCGCAGAAACTCGATCTCGGTGGTCAGTTCCTGCGCACCTTCGAGCGCAACCTGCCGCCCGTCCGGGTTGGGGTCGCGGCCGGTAAAAGACGTCCATTCCGGCGTGCGCGTGATCGTTTCCCCGGCGATGCTGTTCGGCACCGGCCAGTCGCGCGGCAGCACGGTATAGTCCTGCCCGGCATTGATCCAGCGCAGATAGGCGACGACAGCCGCGAACCCAACCAGCGACGCGGATGTGACGGGCGCATTCTCGCGCCGCACCGCCAGTTCCCCGCCAGTCGACAAGAGCGCCTCGAAGCGCGCATCCAGCGGCTGAAGCACGCGCTCGGGCAATTCCAGATCGCTCACCCCCTCGGATATGAAGACGCGGTCACCCGGCACATATTGTTCGAGCCTGAGCTGAACCCGGCCCCGGCTGTCGAGAAAGACGCCAAGCCCCTCTTTGCGGGCCTCGCAGACACGCGTGCGGGGGCGGCAGATAACCTCGAAGACGTCGCTATCAAGCCGCGGCGTCGGTGCGAAACGCGCGTAACCATCTGGATCAAAACGAAAATACACACCTTCGACAAGGCCTTCCTGAAACATCTCCCAGCCAAAGGCGCTGCGCAATGCCTGACGCGCCTCGCGCGCGCCGACAGCAAAGAGGATCGATGTATCGAGGATGGCGTTTTCGGGGCTGAAATCGGTGGTTGTCGACTGGGCCGTGGCGGTGAACGGTGCCAGACCAAGCAGGGGCAAGGTCGCGATGGCGGTGGTGATCAGGAATTGTTTCATCAGAAATCTGCCTCTGTTTGGACCGTGTGTCTGAGTGCGGGAAGCCAGTCTTCTCGCAATGGCGGATCGGGCAGGTTCTTGCGCTCGCGTGCGTCCTGATCGCGAAAGGCCGTGTACCAGACCTCGAGCCCGCCGGTATGCGGCGTCAGGATCTTGCCCTGGACCTTGTGCAAGAGTGCCGCCAGAATGATGCCGTTATTATTGGCGGTATAGATTTCGATCTTGCCCTGCCCGCGCTCGTAGAGCCCCTCGTAGATGCCGTTTTCAGGGTTATAAAGCTCGATCACCGCATCAAAGAGCTGCTGCGTATATGGCGTATCCCAAAGCGACCAGAGCCCCATTGCCGCCTTGGAGGCAATGGCCGCATGATCGGGAGAGTAATCGCCCCGGGGTGTGACCGTGTTCCACGGATAACCATCTGAAAAGATGGTGTCATAGGTGAAATATGGCGGCCCTTTGACGTTGTGTTCAGAGCGCGCGGTCAGAAAGCCGGTATTGCGATAGCGCGCCTCCTGGACACGGTAGATGCGATCGGCAAACTCGGCGCGCCAGCCATCCGAATGGACCTGATCCCCCGAACTGTCATCATGGGGCAGATCGAAATCCAGCTCGAGCCCGTCGAGCAGATAGGATTCGGTGACAACGTAGTTCTGCGAATGGAAAATACGCGGATCGCGCCCGTCATAGGGGACCTGTACGCCAAAGATACTGGCTGTCAGAAAAGGTTCGGCCCGATGCGCGAGAAGCGGTCGGAAACCCCAGAGCGCAAAGCCCTTGGCGGCATATTCCTCGTATCCCAGCCGCCCCTCTTGCGCGTATTTCGTCTCATTCGTTTCGCTGTCGACATAGGCGCCGACAAGCAGGCCCTGAGGGTCGATCACATTGGAATAATCCCATTTCAGCAGCACGGAATCGATCGTGTTGCCCAGATAGGGATAGCGGTTCTTGAGGATACGCATCCAGACAAGGAACCGCCCGATATCCAGCGCCGAAAACCCGATTTCACCGGGCTTGTTGGTATAGTCGACCTGCGCACCGGTCTTGGTGTGATAAACCTTGTTTGGCAGTTCTTTTCTGAAGAGTTTCAGCCCTTTGACGGTCGTTAACAGGCGAAAGATGCGATCATCAAACTCGGTTTTTTCGATCAGGCAGAGCTCATATGCCGCGACCATCCCGGAAATATACGAGGCCGTGTCCCAGAGCGTGGTCGAGGGGAAATTACCAACCGAATTGGCCAGGCCCGTATCGGGTTGGGTGAATTTCTCGAAATAATGCCAGGCGACCTTGGCGGCGCGCATCTCGCGCTCGGTCAGAAAGCCCCGCCGGGGGGTATAGGGGCGCACGTAACCATTGCGCCGTGTATAGCCAATCTCGGGGCGTTCCGCGCTATTGATGGCATTGAAATAATCCGGTGGCATTTCGCACATGCGTGGCGGTTTCTGTACCGGTTCCTCGTCGCGATAGACCATGCTGGTGGTCACTTTCTGGCGGTTGCCGCGCATCAGCGCCGGGATGTCATCCTCGGAACTGCCGGCAATGATCGGATCGATATCCTCTTCCGTGGCCAGCAACATGCCGCGCGCGATCTGTCCGATCCCGGCAGCCAGTGCAATTATCAGCGCCAAAGCCCCCAATGCCAAAAACCCGGCAGAGCCCGCCGTACGCCGTGCCGGCCTTTCGGTTTCAATTTGGTTTTTTTCCATGCTCCCCGTCCCAGACCTGCGCCGATCTAGGCGGGGTGGGGTTAAAATCCCTCTAACCGATAAATTTGAAACGATTGCGTCCCTTTGCCCACGCCTTTTGACCGGCGAGACCCGCGAAACCAAAAATTTACGCTCTGCCCCTATCGGTGAAAGTCGGCTGGTCCCGTTTGGGGATTTTCGGGCCAAATCGGAGGATTCATGGCAGAAGCGACACCTGAAGAGGATACCGCAATCCCCCTGCCCTGTCAGGACCGCGCATTGCCGGGATGGGTGCAGATTTTCAGCTGGGTCCTGGGAACGCTGGCGTCGGTGCTCTGGCTCTCGCTGGCGCTGGTTGCACTGCTTTTTCAATCCTTTGTACTGGATATGCAGGATGCATCGCTTTTGCCGATACTGGCGCTGGCCGGTCTTGTGCCGGCACTTGCCGCGACGATACTCGAGCTAACGCAAGACCGGGCAATGGCGGGGTTTCTGGGCGGGACGACGCGCGTGCAGAACACCGTGCGCGCCGCCATGGGCGTCCTTGTATTCCTGACGCTTGAATTCGTCCATCCCCTGCTGGGGCTTGGCCTTTTGGGCGCGGTCGCACTGCGCGCGGGGCTGATACTGGCCGTGTTCCGGGCCACAATTGCCAGTGCCCGCTGGGATTTCAACCCGGCCGAGGCGGTATCAATTCTGGCAGGCCGTGACCGGCGCGGATTTGAACTGGCGCAGGCCACTCCGGCACTCCCTGTTTCCGGGCAGGCTGCGCTGGGCAATCTGACCAATGCTGTCGGATTTCTGGCCACGCTTCTGATCTCGGGGGTTCTGGCCATGCGGGGCGTGATGGAACCCGTCGCGATGACGGCAAGCCTGCTCCTCGTGCTCTCGTCGTCCGAGATGATTGGCCGGTTCCTGCAGGATACACTGGACCGGCGCGACGGCGCGCGGCCCGATGCGCGCGTTCGCGAATCGGGCCTTGTTGATGCGGATGAACGGGGATTGGAGATCAGCGATCTCAATGTCATGCGGCGCGGCGGACAGACCATTCTGGGGCCGATAAACCTCTCGCTCGAGCCGGGCACGATGACCGGCATCATTGGCGGCGCTGGCGCCGGCAAGAGCCTGCTTTTGGACGCCATTGTCGCACCGCATGACCTGACGGGCATGTCGGTTGAGGGCGGGGTCCGCTTTGATGGCCGCTCGCTCTGGCGGCGATCTTCCGCACCAGCGGCGCTGCCGGTGGCACATGTCCCCCCACGCCCGCTCGGTTTCGCCGCCAGCGGCATGAACAACATCACCTGTTTTCAGCGCGTGGGCCAGGCCGACCGGGCGGTGCGCATCCTCGAACAGATGCTCTTTTCCCGCGAAACCGCCGAGATGATTCTGGCCGCGCCGGATATGCGCGATTTGCCGACATCCTGGCAAAAGGCCCTGGGACTGGCGCGCGCGTTTCTGATGAACCCCGCGCTCTATCTCTTTGACCGGCCCGAGGATGGCGCCAACGAAGCGATGATCGCCGCGCTTTGCCAGCGCATCCAGATCGAACGCCGCGCCGGGCGCAGCTTTGTTGTTGCCACCGACAATCGCGCGCTACTGGAAATGTGCGACACGCTGATCGTCCTCGAGGAGGGGCGGCTGATCGATTCGGGGCCAGCGGATGACATTCGCGCCCGCAGGTTGTCGGGCTGGTCGCGCCTCGTGTCCGAGCGCACCCTCGAGGCCGAAGACGCGCTCCAATCCTGGATCAGATCGCATTTCCGCCGCTCAGGTGATGAAAAGAACCGGCGCAACGTCATCAATATCGCCGGTGAAATGCTGGCATTGTCCTGTCAGGACATAACGGGAAGTGAGGCACAGACGCTGACCTTCGATTTCAAGAACCAAAAGGGTCATTGCGTATTGCGCATGCGCGACCGGGGCGCCGCCATCGGCAGCACGCAAATGGCAAGGGCGCGTCAGGATGCCGAAAACCTCGCGCTCGGCCGCCCGCGCTCGGCGCTGGCGCAGATCATCAGGGGCAGCCAGCATTTCGACCACGATCTGCAGAACGGTGAACGCGTGATCACCGTCAAGATCGCCACATATGATCCGCGGCTGGCACCGCGCAACGCGGTGCAGGATGCACGGTAACCCATCAGAAGCTGTCGCCGTCCAGGCGCATGGCAGCGCCCGGATCACCCCGCGCATGGCGGCGATGGTTATCCTCGGCATCATGGCAGCGCTTGTTCTGCTGGGTTCGGCTGCGCTGTTGATCCGCAAGGCCACCGTGCCGTCCCGGTTTTCGCTGAACGGTGAAATCCGGGCCGCGGATGCGCGCCAGCAGGTCATCCTGCCCAAATATGCCCGCATCAGCACGATGCTGGTGCACGAAGGCGACAGGGTGGATGCGGGCGATATCCTGTTTCTGCTGGACGAGGCGACGCTGAGGCAGAAATTCGCTGCTCTCAACCGACAGCGCGTGGCGCTGCGCCTGAGACGGGAATGCCTTTTGGTCGGAGACGTGCCGACAGGCAATATTAGCGTCGAGCAGATCACCGCCGCGTCCGAGGATATGGAAACCGGCGAAAGTTTAATCGGCAGCCGGGCCGGCAATGACACATCCGCTGAATTCTCGGATAATCCGGCCCGGACCGAAACGGCGGACAGCGCAATTCCCGCGTGGGACATGATGGCCGAGCCGCACCCGGGGCCGGATCTGCGGTTTGCCTTTCTGGCCGCGCGCAAATCCTGCGCGCTGATGACGGCCCGAATTGCCGATGACGCGGCCCAACGTCAGACCGATATCGACCGGATGGGTGGGCAGGTTCGCATCATTGAACGCCGCATCAATTTGCTGGCCCGGCGCGCGCGCGACGGAGATAGCCCCCTGCAGACGCGGCTGGGCCATGTTACCGCCGGGTTGAGCCTGAAACTGACCAAATCACTGCTGGAAGGCGATATCGCACGCCTCGAAAAAGCCGCGCGCGACGCCGAAAGCACCCGGCAATCGGAAAATCTGCAGGCAGCACATGCGCTCAGCAGTGACATTGACGCGCTCTCGCTGGCGCTCTCGCAATTGCAGGTGCTCATGGACAACCCCGAGATTCGCGCGCCAAGCACCGGAGAGATTTATCGCATCCGCCAGACCGGCAACGCGGTGTTTGAACAGGATGCGCCGGTGATCGAATTATCGGCCTCGCATGAGGGACCCTACGCCGTTACCGCGATGGTGCCGGGCGATCTTCTGACCGCACTCGACACCGAAAGGCGCGTTCTGATCCGGATCGTGGGGCTGGGGGCGGAGACACGTCCGCTCTCGGGTCGGCTGGATACCGAAACACCGCCGCGCCCGACAGGTGACGGAAACTTCCTGATCAATGTCACCCTCACCCAAGAGAGCCAGAGCGATCTGATAAACCGGCATGAATTCAAGGCGCTGCGTTCGGTGGGGGCGGGTGCCGAACTCAGGATCGAAGGCCAGCGCCAGCGGCTGGACGAGGCGCTTGGCGACAGATTGCGCCGCGCCCTGCCCCGGCCATTCGTCACGGCCGCGCTGCCGCGCGTGAACGATACGTAATGGCCACCAGCCAGCTCGGGAACCGGCAGAGAATGGCCCCATTTGGCATCCTCCGGCGAACAACCTATGCTGCGCAACCCGAGCGGTGCGCAGCGCAGGAAACTAGGAATCCGACGGCGCATTGAATGGTGTCCACGTGACGATGCGGAGGTAGCCCACTGGTGTCAGGCCAACGGCGTCAACCCAAGCGGGCGGAATTTCATGCCTTGGCCTAAGAAACTGGGGGAATGGTGGGTCGTGAGAGGCTCGAACTCCCGACATCTTCGGTGTAAACGAAGCGCTCTACCAACTGAGCTAACGACCCGCCAGCGGTGAATTAGCCCAAACCGCCGCGCCACTGCAAGGGTGCGGGCGCAATTATTTCAGGTTTTTTTGCATGGCATCCGATTGAACCATGCCGCCCGGACACACACCCCCTTCAATCACGGCGGGGCGCTTTATTCCGCTGCCTCCGGCGCGGCATCGGCGGCACCCTTGATCCGGATCTTGGCGGTGACGACCGCGCCCTGCGCGAGCGCGCGGCGCTTGATCGGCATCAGCTTGGCCACCTGTGGGATCACGATGGTTTCGCCGGCTTCGAGTGCAGCGGTGATCACCGAAATCGCCGCCTCGGCTGCCAGCCGGGCGTCGCGCTTTTTCAGGCCCGATTTCACCGCGATCCGTTCGGCCAGCTCGCCCTTGCGGATCGCGACCATCTTTTCATCCAGCCGCACCGGCGCAACCGCGTCGGGTTTGGTGATCGCCTTGACCACCGCCTCCTGCACGGCAGAGGCTTTCTTTTTCTTCGCCGTCCGCGCCGTTGCACGCACCGGCGTCTTGCGCGCCGTGGTCTTCTTCTTGGTTGGTTTCCCGGTAGGAGTTGCCATGACTGCCCCGCTCTTTTTCATATATTTAGTGGTATCTTGTCAGAATATACCCAGATTTACCAACAAAATCCTCAAATTCCCGTCGAAAAACCATTGCAATTCGCAAAGAAATGACCGCTCCGATGGCCGGAGCGGTCTGTTTTAACCTCTTTGCGGTCTCGTGCGCCTAATGCGCGGTCGCGCCAGCGCCGCCGTCATCTGCGGCCAGTGCTGACTGCGCGCGCGCGGCCTCTTCGGCTTCTTCATCCCATTCGATGGGTTCCGGCGCAGAAACCAGCGCGTGCTTAAGCACATCCATCACATGCCCGACCGGAATGATCGTCAACCCGTCCTTGACCACATCAGGTATCTCGGAAAGGTCCTTTTCATTCTCTTCGGGGATGAGCACGGTCGTGACACCGCCACGCAGTGCCGCAAGCAGTTTTTCCTTGAGCCCGCCGATCGCCAGCGCATTGCCCCGCAGCGTCACCTCGCCGGTCATGGCGATATCCTTGCGCACGGGAATGCCCGTCAGCACCGAAACGATCGACGTGACCATCGCCAGACCCGCCGACGGCCCGTCCTTGGGCGTCGCACCCTCGGGAACGTGGACGTGGATGTCAATGGATTCGAACTTGGGCGGCTTCACACCGATCTGCGGCGAGATCGACCTGACATAGGATGCGGCGGCGTCGATGGATTCCTTCATCACATCACCCAGCTTGCCCGTGGTCTTCATCCGGCCCTTGCCAGGCAGTTTCAGCGCCTCGATCGAGAGCAGATCACCCCCGACGCTGGTATAAGCCAGCCCCGTGACAACCCCGACCTGATCCTCTTTCTCGGCCAGGCCATAACGGAACCGCTTGACCCCGAGATATGCTTCAAGGTCGTCCGGTTGAATGTTGATTTCGCTGACTTCCTTGCGGATGATGCGGGTTACGGATTTGCGCGCCAGCTTGGCGATTTCCCGTTCGAGGTTCCGCACACCGGCCTCGCGTGTGTAGGTGCGGATCACCTCGGTCAGCGCTTCGTCCGAGATGGCGAATTCACCCTTGCGCAGCCCGTGGTTCTTGACCTGCTTGGCGATCAGATGCTGTTTGGCGATCTCCTTTTTCTCCTGCTCGGTGTAACCGGCAAGCGGGATGATCTCCATCCGGTCCAGAAGCGGACTGGGCATGTTGTATGAGTTTGCCGTGGTCAGGAACATCACGTTCGAGAGGTCATATTCGACCTCGAGATAGTGATCGATAAAGGTCGAGTTCTGCTCGGGGTCCAGCACCTCGAGCATGGCCGAGGCCGGATCGCCCCGGAAATCTTGTCCCATCTTGTCGATCTCGTCCAGAAGGATCAGCGGATTGGTTGTCTTGGCCTTTTTCAGCGCCTGAATGATCTTGCCGGGCATAGAGCCGATATAGGTCCGGCGGTGGCCGCGAATTTCGCTCTCGTCACGCACGCCGCCCAGCGAAATCCGGATAAACTCGCGCCCCGTGGCCCGCGCCACGGATTTGCCCAGCGACGTCTTGCCCACGCCGGGCGGTCCGACGAGGCACATGATCGGCCCTTTCAGCTTGGCCGAGCGCTGCTGAACAGCCAGATATTCGACGATCCGTTCCTTGACCTTTTCAAGGCCGTAATGATCGTCATCCAGCACCTTCTGGGCGTTATCGAGGTTTTTCTTGACGCGGGATTTCTTGCCCCACGGGATCGAAAGCATCCAGTCAAGATAATTGCGCACCACGGTCGCCTCGGCCGACATGGGCGACATGTTTTTCAGCTTCTTGACCTCTGCCTCGGCCTTTTCGCGGGCCTCCTTGGACAGTTTGGTCTCGGCGATCTTTTCTTCCAACTCGGCGACTTCATTCTGGCCTTCCTCGCCATCGCCCAGCTCTTTCTGAATGGCCTTCATCTGCTCATTCAGGTAATACTCGCGCTGCGTCCGCTCCATCTGCGATTTGACGCGCGTCTTGATCTTCTTTTCGACCTTGAGCACGCTCATCTCGCCCTGCATCAGGCCAAAAACCTTTTCAAGACGGTCGGTTACAGAGAGTGTTTCAAGCAATTCCTGCTTGTGCATCACCTCGATGCCCAGATGGCCAGAGACCAGATCGGCCAGCTTGGCCGGTTCGCGGGTTTCCGCGATCGAGGCCAGCGCCTCTTCGGGGACGTTTTTCTTGACCTTGGCGTAGCGCTCGAAATCGGTCGAGACCGAACGCACCAGCGCCTCGATGGTGGCGGGATCGCCGGGGTCCTCTTCCAGCAGCGTGGCGCGGGCCTCAAAGAAGCTTTCGTTTTCGATATAGGCGTCGATGCGCGCACGCTGGCGGCCTTCGACCAGAACCTTGACGGTGCCATCAGGCAGTTTCAGCAATTGCAGCACGTTGGCCAGCACACCCATCTCGTAGATGCCATCGTGATCGGGATCATCGACCGACGGGTCGGTCTGGCTTGACAGCAGGATCTGCTTGTCATCCTGCATCACCTCTTCGAGGGCGCGGACGGATTTTTCCCGACCAACAAAAAGCGGCACGATCATATGGGGAAAGACGACGATGTCGCGCAGCGGAAGCACCGGATAGGTGGCGTTGATTTGCTCGTTCATGTGTTGTCCTTGTTCAGCAAGGGAACGCTTTTCCCGTCGAAACGGCGAAATCCGGCTCCCTCCATTCGGATACTTCAGGTGGGGCCCCTGTCGATGCGTGTCAACCTCGGCTCTTGTTATTGGCCGCAAGAATGACGCTATTCAGGGGCGGGGGCAAGCAAAGATTGTGGTTAATGCCGCCACCGAATAGCAGCTTTGGCCACGGGAATTCCGGCTACGCAACAACGCCTTCGGGTGGCCGCAGATTGTGCGGCATCGCGCAACGAAAGGTGCAGCAGAGCACTTCAAAGCGGTTCGATATCACCCTCGGCGCGGGCTTCGTCGAATTCACGCGTGAACCGGGCAAATTCACCTGCGGCGATGGCGTCGCGCATGCCGGCCATCAGATCCTGATAATAGGTCAGGTTGTGCCATGTCAGCAGCATCGACGAGATGATTTCCTGCGACCGGAAAACATGGTGCAGATAGGCGCGGCTGTATCCCGTGCAGGCAGGGCAGCGGCAGGCCGCATCCAGCGGCCGGGGGTCATCCTGATGGCGGGCATTCTTGATATTCAGCACCCCCCGCCGGGTAAAGACCTGCCCCGTCCGACCCGAACGCGACGGCAGCACGCAATCCATCATGTCCACGCCGCGCGCCACCGCACCGACGATATCATCGGGCTTGCCCACGCCCATCAGATAGCGCGGCGCATCGGCGGGCAGCTGCGCAGGCGCATAATCCAGCGTCGCGAACATCGCCGCCTGCCCCTCGCCCACGGCAAGGCCGCCAATGGCATAGCCGTCAAAGCCGATCTCGCGCAGCGCCTCGGCGCTTTCGGCGCGCAGATCCTCCTCCAGCCCGCCCTGCTGAATGCCGAAAAGCGCATGGCCCGGGCGGTCGCCAAAGGCGTCGCGGCTGCGCTGCGCCCACCGCATCGACAGGCGCATGCTCTCGGCGATGTGGTCACGGTCGGCGGGCAGTGCCGGGCATTCGTCGAAACACATCACGATATCCGAGCCAAGCAGGCGCTGAATCTCCATCGACCTTTCGGGCGAGAGCATATACGACGCGCCGTCAATGTGGGATTTGAATGTCACGCCATCTTCGGTCAGTTTTCTGAGCCCGGCCAGGCTCATGACCTGAAAACCGCCGCTATCGGTCAGGATAGGGCGCTGCCAGTTCATGAAATCATGCAGCCCGCCCAGCCGGTCAATCCGTTCCGCCGTCGGGCGCAGCATCAGGTGATAGGTATTGCCCAACAGGATATCGGCACCGGTCTCGCGCACCGCTTCGGGCCGCATGGCCTTGACCGTCGCGGCGGTACCCACGGGCATGAAGGCGGGCGTGCGGATATCACCCCGGGGCGTTTTGATGACCCCGGTCCGCGCGCGCCCGTCCGTGGCGCCAAGTTCAAATGAAAAGCGTTTGCGCACGCGCATCCTCCGATCCGGAATGCGCCATATCGGGGGTGCGGGCGGCGCGCAAGAGGGCGGAAATCATTTGACGACCGCCTGCAGAAAGGCCCGGGTTTCAGGCGCCTCGGGCGCGTCAAAGATCTGTTCCGGCGGCCCCTCCTCGACGATCACACCCTGATGCAGGAAACAGACCTTGTCCGCTGCCTCGCGCGCAAAACCCATTTCATGCGTCGCCAGTACCATTGTCATGCCCTGCGACTTCAGCTGTCGCAACACGTCCAGAACCTCACCCACCAGCTGCGGGTCAAGGGCCGAGGTTATCTCGTCAAAAAGCATGATCTCGGGCTGCATGGCCAGCGCGCGGATGATGGCCACGCGCTGTTGCTGCCCCCCCGAGAGCTGATCGGGATAATGCTGCATACGGTCCGCCAGACCGAAACGATCGAAAAGCGCCTGAATTTCCGGCAAGAGTGATGCGCGGTCGCGGTGATGGACGCGGCGGGGGGCCAGCATCACGTTTTCCGCCGCGCTCATATGCGGGAAGAGGTTGAAGCTCTGAAATACGATACCGATGCGGCGCCGGATCGGCTGGGGATCAAGCTCTGGCTCGGAAATATCCTGTCCATCCAGATAGATCGCGCCGTCATCGATGGGCTCGAGCAGGTTCATGCAACGCAAAAGCGTTGATTTGCCCGAGCCCGAGGCCCCGATCAGGCAGACCATGTCACCGCTCTCTACGGTCAGTGAAATATCACGGCAGACCGGGACACCGCCAAAGCCCTTGGCCACATTCCTGAGTTCCAGTCTGGCCATCTCAGCTGCGTGCCCTGTTCTGGCGCGCCAAAAGGGCATCGGCAAACCGCGTCGCCGGCACGGTGATCGCCAGAAAGATCACGGCGGCCACCACATAGGGGGTGAAGTTGGCCAGAAGTGATTTATAGACACCGGCCTGGCGGAATATCTCGACCGGCCCGATAAAGGACAAAAGCGCCACATCCTTTTGCAGTGCGATCAGCATGTTCATATTGGCCGGCACCACCCGGCGCACGGCCTGTGGCAGGATGACGAAACGCATGACATCCGCCCCCGAGAGGCCCAGCGAATGCGCGGCGGCCCGCTGCGAGGCATGGATCGATTCGATGCCCGAGCGATAGATTTCAGCGACATAGGCCGAATAGGTCAGGATCAGCGCCAGCGACCCCCAGATATAGGGGCTGTTCCACGGACGCGGCAGGCCAAGGCCCGGCACACCGAACCCGATCAGATACACCACCAGGATCACCGGCACACCGCGAAACACATCGGTGTAGATCGTGGCGAATATCCGCAGCGGATAGAGCGCGGGCGACTGCACGTCGCGGCAAATCGCGATCACCAGCGCCCAGATGGCGATCAGCGGCGCGCACCACGCAAAGATCAGCATATCCAGCAGGAAGGCCCTGAGCAGCGTCGGAAAGGTGCGCAGAAAAACCTCGCCGTTGAAAAAGCTGTTCTTGACCGCCTCCCAACCCGGCGCCAGCGGCACAAGAAGGACAATCGCCAGCACCACGGCCAGGCTGCTTGTGCTGGCAATGATCAGCGCGCGCCGGCGCGCCCTGCGCTCAAAAAGCTGGCGGCGGGTCAGACCGCCGCCAACGCCGCTATTGGCCATGGATTACTCGATTACCGGCACGCCGGTATTCTGGCTGAGCCACGTCGCCTCGATCCCGGCCAGCGTTCCGTCCTCGGTCATCGCGTTCAGCGCGTCGTCAACGCAGGCCTTGAGCGGATTGCCCTTTTCCATCAGCAGGCCGAACCGGTCGGGATTTTCGCTGCGGTCAGCCGGAAACTGCCCCAGGATCACGCCGCCGTCCAGCACCACCGCCCCAAGATAGAGCGCGGTTGGCAGATCGAAAAGCGCCGCATCGATCTGGTTGGCCTTCATCGCCTCAACGACATCGGTATTGTCGTTATAAAGAAGCGGCGATTTGGCCGGTGCGATCAGTTCGTTCAGCATCGGCACGGCGGTGGTGTTGCTGTCGGCCCCCCAGACCAGCCCGGCAAGCGACGAAAGCGTGGGGGCGGCACCGCCATCCACCACCGATTGCGTGGTCAGCACCGCCATCGGCGCGTGGTAATATGGAACCGAGAAATCGACGACCTTCTCGCGGTCGGCCGTGATCGAATATTGCTGCATGTTGAAATCGAAATCCTTGGCTCCGGGCTGGATGGCCTGGTCAAAGGATGTCCGCGTCCATGCGACCTGATCGGCGTCAAAGCCCATGCGCATCGCCACCTCATAGGCGACGGCGGCCTCGAAACCCTTGCCCGTTTCAGGCGCGTCGTCGATGACCCAAGGGAAATAGGCCGGATTGCCGGTCGCGATGGTCAGCACTCCGTCCGTGATCGTCTTGCCCGCCGCGCAATCGCCCGCCGCATACGCCCCGCCTGCCGAAAACGCCAGCACCAGTGCAATGCCGGTAGCGCCAAGAATTCGTGATCTGACCATGATGTTCCCCGTATCTTGTGTTGGATTTCTGAAATCAGATTGCGGCCAGCGCCCGAATTTGTCCAGATTGCCGGTCGATTTTGTTGCATATGGCCAAATCGGCCGCTGTCGGTCACGCGCGGGTGCACAGCCGCTCTGCGCGCCCTAGCAAGATTTCGCAACTGCCGCCTCTGGACCCCTGGCGGTGCAATCCTTATATCTTCGCTCAGGTAAATGGCGCAAAGACGGAAATTCGGCAATGGACGCACGTATCGAAGGTGAAGCCCTGATCCGGGAATCGAGCACCGAACATCCGTTATACGACACGGTGGTCGAGGCCTGCCGGAGCGTCTATGACCCTGAAATACCTGTCAATATCTTTGATCTGGGGCTGATATACACGATCAACATCTCGGACGAAAGCGACGTGTCGATCATCATGACGCTGACCGCGCCGGGCTGCCCTGTCGCGGGTGAAATGCCGGGTTGGATCGCCGACGCGGTCGAGCCGCTGCCCGGTGTCAAAACCGTCAATGTCGAACTGGTCTGGGAGCCGCCCTGGGGCATGGACATGATGTCCGACGAGGCGCGGCTCGAACTGGGCTTTATGTGACAGGCGTCTGCGACGGTCCTTGATGAGGGGCTTGATCCGATGATCGCCAGGGCCTAGCTCTGGTTCAGAAAGAGAGGTTTCATGTTCGCCATTCCCGGCAAGGCCGCCGTGACGATGACCCCGGCAGCGGTGACTCAGATCACCAAGCTCATGTCCCGCGACGGGCGAGAGGGGCTGCGCATTGGCGTCAAGAAGGGCGGCTGCGCGGGCATGGAATACACGATGGAATATGTCGATACGGTCGATCCGCATGACGAGGTGATCGAACAGGACGGCGCGCGGGTCATGATCGCACCCATGGCGCAGATGTTCCTTTTTGGTACCGAGATCGATTACGAGGTCACGCTGCTCGAATCCGGTTTCCGCTTTAACAACCCCAACGTGACCGAGGCCTGTGGCTGCGGAGAATCCATCAAGTTCGAAGGGATGTGATCCTTTCGGCAACCGCCTGGCCGGCCGCCCAGCCGGACGACCATGCCCACTGGAAATTATACCCGCCCAGCCAGCCGGTTACATCCAGAACCTCACCTATGAAGTAAAGTCCCTGAATGGTGGTCGATTGCATCGTCCTTGACGAAACCCCGCCCGTGTCGACACCACCCGCCGTGACCTCGGCCGTGCGGTAGCCCTCGGTGCCCGTCGGCCAGAGTTTCCACGCAGTGGCTGCAGTCACGAGATGTTGCAAATCTGCATCTGACTGGTCTGCAAGGTTACCCGTCAGTCCGGCGCGGCCTACAAGGTGCCGGGCCAGTTTTTGTGGCAGGATTGATGCGAGCGACCTGCCGACCGAGCGCGCCCCCGACGATTGCCTGAGATCGCGCAACTGTTCGCGCGCCCCGCCCCCCGGCATCAGATCGACGGTGATCGCCTGCCCCGGACGCCAGTAGGATGAGATCTGCAAAATGGCCGGCCCCGACAATCCGCGATGGGTAAACAACAGCGCCTCGCGAAACGACTGGCCATTGGCGCTGACGCTGACATCCGCCGATATTCCCGCCATGTCGCGCAGCGGCTCGATCGTGCCGTCGCCAAATGTCAGCGGCACCAGCGCTGGGCGCGTCTCGACAATCTCATGGCCGAACTGGCGCGCGATACGATAGCCAAAATCGCTCGCCCCCATCTTGGGTATCGATTTGCCGCCGGTGGCGATCACCAGTTGGGTGGTCTCAATCAGGCATTCGCGCCCGTCGCGCGTTATCTGCAGGCGAAATCCATCCGGCACCTTGTCGACCGATCCGACCTCTGCCGACAGCCAGAGCGTGCCACCCGCCGCCGCCAGACGATCGGTCAGCAGCCGGATGATTTCCCGGGCCGAGCCGTCGCAGAAAAGCTGCCCCAGCGTTTTTTCGTGATAGGCGATGCCCGCACCAGCCACCAGATCGATGAAATCCCATTGCGTATAGCGGCTGAGCGCGGATTTCGCGAAATGGGGGTTTTCAGAGATAAAGGCATGCGGCCCGCAGCCCATATTGGTAAAATTGCAGCGCCCGCCGCCCGAAATACGGATTTTTTCGCCGGGGGCGCGGGCATGATCGATCAGCAACACACGTCCGCCGGTCGCGGCGGCTTCGGCCGCACAAAAGAGGCCCGCCGCCCCTGCCCCGAGGATGACCGCATCGAACCTTTGCGTGGGGGTCACGAGGCCGCAAGCGCCGCGATGATTGCCCCGAAATCCGCCGCCGCCAGCGATGCGCCACCCACCAGCGCACCATCGACATTGCTGACCGAAAATATGTCCGACGCGTTGCCGGGCTTGACCGAGCCTCCATAGAGAAGCCGCGTGTCATCCGCCCCCGGTCCGAAGCGGGTTGTCAGGTTTTCGCGCATGAAATCATGCACTTCCGCAATTTCAGCAAGGCCGGGAACCTTTCCGGTACCGATGGCCCAAACCGGTTCATAGGCGATGATCAGCGCACCGATATCCAGCCCGTCAGGCACCGAACCCTGCAGCTGGGCGGTGACAACGGACAGGGTCGAACCGGCCTCACGCTCGGCCAGGGTTTCGCCAACGCAGATCACGGGTACCAGCCCCGCCGACAGCGCCGCGCGCGCCTTGTCGGCAACCAGCGCATCGGTTTCGCCATGATCTGCGCGCCGCTCGGAATGGCCCAGAATAACGTGCGTGGCACCGGCATCGGCCAGCATCGCGGCGGAAATATCCCCGGTATGCGCCCCCTCGGGTGCCGGGTGGCAATCCTGCCCGCCAATGGCGACGGCCCCGCCGCCCATGCGCAAAGACATGCGCGAGATCAGGGTCGCCGGCGGACAGATCAGGATATCGCAGGCCGGTTCGGGAAACATCGCGGCCAAGGCCTCGACCTCGGCAATCGCGGCCTCTGTGCCGAACATCTTCCAGTTTCCCGCTGCCAGTTTCCGCCGCATCGCACCCTCCGTCATGATCTGCTTCACCGATGGCAACACCGCCCGCCAAGGTCAAGGCCCCCTCTGCGGGCTTGAGCTTTGTCTGGCCAGTTGGCAAAACCCGCAAAGCCGCAGGAGACGGAATTGCAATCCTTTCGCCAAAACCCCACCGCTCCGGCATTTGTTCAGGATCCTTATCCCGCCTACGAGGCGATGCGCAGCCTCGGGCCGGTCCTGAGGTGGGAGGACTATGACATGCCCGTGGCCGTGGGCTATGCAGCCACGTCGGATATTCTGAAGAACAGGGCGCTGGGGCGCGAGGCGCCGCCCGAGTTTGCCCCTCAAATTCCGGCGCATCTGGCGCCCTTTTACGCGGTCGAGGCGCATTCGATGCTGGAACTGGAGGCGCCGCGCCACACGCGGCTGCGCGGCCTTGTCTTGCGCGCCTTCACCTCGCGCCGGATCGCGGGGATGGGTGCCGAGATCGACGCGCTCTGCCACGACCTGATCGACCGCTTCCCGGCCGGTGAATTTGATCTGTTGCCGCATTATGCGCAGAAAATCCCCGTCATCGTCATTGCCCGCCTGCTGGGCGTCCCCGAAGAGATGGCCGAAGACCTGCTGGCATGGTCAAACGCAATGGTCGGCATGTATCAGGCCGGGCGCACCCGCGCCGATGAGGATCGCGCCGTCAGCGCAACCGAGGCATTCGTGGCCTTCATGCGCGGCTATGTCGACACGCGGCGCGCGCACCCGGGCGATGATCTGATATCCGAACTCATCGCCGCCGAAATGGATGGCGACCGGCTGAGCGAGGATGAGCTGATCACGACCTGCATCCTGCTGTTGAACGCGGGGCACGAGGCGACGGTGCACACGATGGGAAATGGCGTTGCCACGCTGATCGGGCAGCACGCGGTTGACGCGCTGATCGCTGATCCGGTGAACACGGTCGAGGAAATACTGCGCTTTGACCCGCCGCTGCATATGTTTACCCGCTGGGTCTACGCGGATGTCGAGATTGCCGGTCACCGGTTCCGGCGGGGTGATCAGGTCGCGGCGCTGCTGGCGGCGGCCAATCGCGACCCGGACCGGTTTGATGCGCCCGCCATGTTCCGCCCGGACCGCGCCGCCGGGCAAAATCTGAGCTTTGGGGCCGGTCCGCATTTCTGTGTCGGCGCGCCGCTGGCAAGGCTGGAACTGCAGATCGCGCTGCCCATCCTTTTTCAACGAATGCCGGGCCTTGCACTGGCAGAAACGCCCCGATACGCAGATGTCTACCACTTTCACGGGTTAAAATCGCTGATGGTCCGGGCCGGCTAGCCTGCCCCAATCCTGCGGATCAGATCGGCAGGCTGGTGGTGGATTTGATCTCTTCCATCGACAAGAGCGCGGTGACATTATAGATGCGCACATCCGAAATCAGCGCCTGATAGAACGCATCATAGGCGCGCGCATTGGCCACCCGCACCTTGAGGATATAGTCGATCTCACCGGCCAGGCGATGCGCCTCCTGCACTTCGGGGCGGTCGCGCAGCGCGGTCAGAAAGCTGTTCTGCCATTCCGCCTCGTGTTCCGAGGTCCGGATCAGGACAAAGAAACAGGCCTCAAATCCCAGCTTTTCCGGGTCGAGTATCACGGTTGTCTGCCCGATCACGCCGCCTTCGCGCATCTTGCGGATACGATTCCAGACAGGCGTCTTGGACGAGTTCACCTTGCGGGCAATTTCATCCAGTGACTGGCCCGCATCGCGCTGCAGCTCGCCAAGGATTTTCCTGTCTGTATCATCCAGCCGGACCGTCATCCCGATATTCCTTTCCAATTCGAAACCATGTCCCGTTCGCAGTCTATATCGGAACATTTTTCCCTTAATCATCCATATGGGGCGCAATATCCAGAACAATGTTCTATATTCAAGTCAATTCTGACGAGGCGATGATGAAACATTTTCCCATCTTTCTGGCCCTTGAGGGACAGGCCGTTGCCGTGGCCGGTGGCGGCGAGGCTGCGCTGGCCAAGCTGCGGCTGTTGCTGAAAACCGAGGCCAGGATCACCGTTTTCAGTGCCCGCCCCGCCCGCGAAATACGTGACTGGGCCGCCGAAGGCCGGTTGACGCTTGTACCCCGTGCCTTTGTCCGGGGCGATGCGCCGGATGCGCGGCTTTTCTATGCCGCGACCGAGGACGCGGACGAAGATCAGCGCGTGGCCCGGATCGCGGCGGCGCAGGGTACGCTGGTCAACATCGTCGACAATCTGCAGGACAGCGCCTTTATCACGCCCGCCATCGTCGACCGCGACCCGGTCACCATCGCCATCGGTACGGAAGGTGCGGCACCGGTGCTGGCACGCGCCATCAAAGCCGATCTCGAGGCGCGGCTGCCCGCAGATCTGGGTGTTCTGGCGCGCATCGGCAAGGCGTTTCGCCGCGCCGCCGAGGCGCTGTCGCCCGGACGCGCACGGCGCGATTTCTGGGCGGAATACTACTTTCGCACCGGGCCGCGCGCCCTGTCACAGGGCGGCACCGATCAGGTCGAGACCGCGCTTGATGATCTGCTGAATACGCATCTGGGGCTGGACGATCAGCCCGGCCACGTCGCCTTTGTCGGCGCGGGCCCGGGTGATCCGGAATTGCTGACGCTGAAGGCGCGCAAGGCGCTGGATCGTGCCGATGTGGTCATCTACGACCGGCTGGTCGCGCCGGGCATTCTGGAACTGGCCCGCCGCGAAGCCCGCATGATCTATGTCGGCAAAGAGGGGTTCGGGCCGGCCATGGCGCAATCCGACATCAACCGCATCATCGTGAACGAGGCCGCCAGGGGCGGCGAAGTTGTGCGCCTGAAGTCCGGCGACCCGACCCTTTTCGGCCGACTGGACGAAGAGATTGCGGCCTGCGACGCCGCCGGGCTGGACTGGAGCATCGTGCCGGGCATTACAGCGGCATCGGCAGCAGTTGCCGGTATCGGCCAGTCGCTGACACGCCGGGGACGCAATTCATCGCTGCGCATTCTGACAGGCCACGACATGAAAGGGCTTGCCGAACAGGACTGGGCCGCACTGGCCCGTCCAGGCGCGGTGGCCGCGATATATATGGGCAAGCGCGCTGCACGGTTCGTGCAGGGGCGTCTTTTGATGCATGGCGCCCGCCCCGAGACGGATATCAGTATCGTCGAAAACGCCTCGCGCCCCGACCAGCGCGTGATCGCGACCACGCTCTCGGCGCTGGCTGGCGATATCGCCGATGCCGGGCTGTCCGGACCGGCGCTGATCTTTCTGGGTCTTGCCCCGCGCCGGGCAGCGGCAACCATTTCCGAGACAATCGCGCAGGAGTTTGCCTGATGGCCCGCCCGTTCCACCCCAAAGTCGTCACCGCCAATCACCTGCTGGATGGCGATGTAATCTATCTGGATGCCAACGAGGGCTGGACCCGAAATCTGGCCGATGCGGAATTGTTCGAAGATGAAAAGCGCGCCCATGACAAACTGCGCCTGGCTGCCCGGCGCCTGCACGAGGTGGCTGGCGTCTATCTGGCCGACGCTGTTCGCGGAAAGAACGGCCCGGAACCCATTCATTTTCGTGAAGAATTCAGAAGTATCGGACCCTCGAACTATCCGCATGGAAAACGCGAGATCACTGAAAATCAGGCCTAGGGTAAACCCGGCACTGCGACGCGGCCCCGACCCGTCAGGAGAAACGGAATGTACGCATATAACGATTTTGACACGGATTTCATCGCCGCCCGCAACGCCCAGTTCCGCGCTCAGGTCGAGCGCCGGATCGACGGTTCGCTGACCGAGGATGAGTTCAAACCCCTGCGGCTGATGAACGGTCTGTATCTGCAACTGCACGCCTATATGCTGCGCGTTGCCATCCCCTATGGCACGCTCGACAGCGCCAAGATGCACAAGCTGGCCGATATCGCGGATCGCTGGGACAAGGGCTATGGCCATTTCACCACCCGCCAGAATATCCAGTACAACTGGCCGAAACTGCGCGATGTGCCGGACATGCTGGATGCGCTGGCCGAGGTGGGGATGCATGCGATCCAGACCTCGGGAAACACGATCCGCAACGTGACCTCGGATCACTTTGCCGGGGCGGCTGCCGACGAGATTGCCGATCCCCGTCCGATTGCCGAATTGCTCCGCCAATGGTCGACCGATCACCCTGAATTCCAGTTCCTGGGCCGCAAGTTCAAGATTGCCGTCAGCGGTGCCGAAAATGACCGCGCCGTGCTGCGCGCCCATGATCTGGCGGTTCAGATCGTCAGATCAGAGACGGGCGAGATCGGCTATCGCATCTTTGTCGGTGGCGGGCTGGGCCGGACGCCGATGATCGGCAAAGTGCTGAGTGATTTTGTCCCTCAGGCCGATCTGCTGCCCTATATCGAGGCAGTGCTGAGCGTCTATAACCTGCTGGGGCGGCGCGACAACAAATACAAGGCGCGTATCAAGATTACGGTCCATGAAAACGGGCTTGAGGATATACGCCGCCGTGTCGAAGCGCGTTTCCAGACCATCAAGCCCAGCTTTGCCGGTGCCGATGCGGCGCTGCTGAAGGAAATCGAGCAGCATTTCCAGCCACCCGCGTTCCTGAATGCGCCCACTGATGGCTATGCGCAGGCAGTACAGTCCGACCCGGTGTTCCGGTCCTGGACCGATACGAACCTGAGCGCCCATCGCCATCCCGATTATGCGATTGTCACGGTCTCGATCAAGGCGCATGGCCAGACGCCGGGTGATGCGACCTCGGCCCAGATGCGGGTCATGGCTGATATCGCGCGCGATTTTGCGCATGACGAACTCAGGATCAGCCACGAACAGAACGTGATTCTGCCCCATGTCCACAAATCGCACCTGCCGGAGGTTCATGCCCGCCTCAAGGCCGCTGGTCTGGGTACGGCGAATATCGGGCTGATTTCGGATATCATCGCCTGCCCCGGCATGGACTACTGCGCGCTGGCGACGGCGCGTTCCATTCCCGTGGCGCAGCAGATTGCCACGCGGTTCGACGAACTCAAGCTCGAGCATGATATCGGGCATCTGCAGATCAAGATCTCGGGCTGCATCAATGCCTGCGGCCATCATCATGTTGGTCATATCGGCATTCTGGGGCTGGATCGCGCCGGGGTGGAAAATTACCAGATCACGCTGGGTGGCGACGCGACGGAAACGGCGGCCATCGGCGAACGCGCCGGTCCCGGTTTCGCCTATGACGAAATCGTCCCGGCGGTCGAACGGCTGGTCTATGCCTATCTCGACCTGCGCGAAGGGCCTGCCGAGACCTTTCTCGCGACCTATCGCCGGTTGGGTGCAGGCCCGTTCCGCGCCGCGCTTTACCCCGAGGAGGCCGAGGCCCATGCCGCTTGAGGCACCCCTTGCCCCGGTCGCCGAGCGTGTGGCCGAACTGAACCGCACCTATCGCCATCACTCGGCACATGCGGTTCTGGCACACGCGCTTTATGACCCCGAACTGGGCCGGATCGCGATGGTTTCTTCCTTCGGGGCAGAGAGTATCGTTCTTTTGCACATGCTCTCGGTCATGGATCGGACGACACCGGTTTTGTTCGTCGATACGCGGATGTTGTTCGCAGAAACGCTGCAATATCAGATGGATGTGGTCGACCGACTGGGCCTGACCGATATTCGCGTGGTTCATGCCAGCCGCACCGCGATCAGCGCTGGTGATGCAGACGGGCGCTTGCATCTGTCTGATCCAGATCAATGCTGTGCGCTGCGCAAGGTGATACCGCTGGGCGCGGCGCTGCACGGGTTTGACAGCTGGATCACCGGGCGCAAACGCTATCAGGGCAACAGCCGCGCGGCGCTGGAGTTTTTTGAAAACGAGGATGATGACAGGATCAAGATCAACCCCCTCGCGCATTGGAGCCGGGATGACATCGCCGAGTATATCCTGAACAACCGGCTGCCGCGCCACCCGCTGGTGTCGCAGGGTTTCCGGTCCATTGGCTGCCGTCCCTGCACCTCGCCCGTGGCAGAAGGCGAGGATGATCGCGCCGGGCGCTGGCGAGGACAGGCCAAAACCGAATGCGGCATTCATTTCATCAACGGCCGGGCCACGCGTGCGGCCGCGCCAGACGGAGCGGAAATATGAGCGTTCTTATCAACGACACCGGCATTATCGCCGATGACTGGAAGCGGGAGATTCTGGACTGGGATGTCCTTTCGTCCAGCGGGTTTGAACCCGAAGCAGGCTATGGGCTGGACCTGCCCAACACGGTCGCGCCCGAACAGCTGCGCCCCTATCTGGATACGGCGGGGATGATCTGTATCTCCTTTCCCAGCGCCGCCGACGGGCGCGGATTTACCATCGCCCGCCAGCTCAGGCTGATGGGATATCAGGGGCGTCTGCGCGCAAGGGGTTTCGTGATCTCGGATCAGTATGCTATGGCGCGGCGATCGGGATTTGATGAGGTCGAGACACATGACACCGTTGCCGCGCGCCAGCCGGTCGAAGAATGGCTCTTTCGGGCTGACTGGCAACAGCATGATTACCAGACCCGCCTGAGAACCGGCTAGGGTCTGGCCAAGACCAGAACATTCGTATACGAACAATATCACCAGAGGATGAAGCCCCGCTTCGCGCACCATGATGAATGACCAGACACCCGTGATGACCCCCGAGGCGGCCAAACCCGTCGCCAAGCCCGCAATGCCCGATGCCCAGACCGTCACCTCGGTGACCCACTGGACGGACCGGCTGTTTTCCTTTCGGGTGACGCGCCCGAAATCGCTGCGCTTCCGTTCCGGTGAATTTGTGATGATCGGCCTTCTCAAGGATGACGGCCGCCCGCTATTGCGCGCCTATTCCATCGCTTCGCCTTCATGGGATGACGAGCTGGAGTTTTATTCGATCAAGGTGCAGGACGGGCCGCTGACATCGCGCCTTCAGCACATTCAGCCGGGTGATCAGATCATCCTGCGGCCAAAGCCGGTGGGCACGCTGGTGCATGACGCGCTTTTGCCGGGCAAACGCATCTGGTTTTTTGCCACCGGCACGGGGTTTGCACCCTTTGCCTCTCTCCTGCGCGATCCGGAAACCTATGAGCGCTATGAACAGGTGATCATCACCCATACATGCCGCGAAAAGGCCGAACTGGAATATGGCCGCCAGCTGGTCGAGGGCCTGGCCGATGATCCGCTGATCGGCGAGTTTGTCGGCGATAAGCTGACCTATTACGCCACCACCACGCAGGAGGACAGCGCGCGCACGGGCAGGGTCACAACGCATCTGACGGACGGCACCCTCTTTGCGCATCTGGGCATTGACGGCATCACCCCGGCCGAGGATCGCGCCATGGTCTGCGGCTCGATGGGGCTGAACATGGCCATGAAAGAAATCCTCGAAGGATTCGGCCTGCGCGAGGGGGCAAATTCGGACCCTGCCGAATACGTGGTGGAAAAGGCCTTCGTGGGCTAACGGATCAAAAAGGCTGATCAGGCCGTCCCGGGATGATGCGATTGAATTGCCGCATCCCCGGGATTTCACGACCAGTGCAAGCAATAGCTATTGAAGAGTGCGCATTGGCATTCTATTTTCGTCCCACCTAAATTTACAAAGAGGATAACGGCTATAGCCCGCAGACCCCACAACGCCCCGCCGGTGCGTGAAACCGGCCCCAGAGTGAATGACCGCATCCGTGCCCCCGAAATCAGACTGATAGGTGCCGAAGGCGAAAATGTCGGCGTCGTCTCCCCCGAAAGGGGGATGGATCTTGCCGATCAGGCCGGTCTGGATCTCGTTGAAATTTCCCCCAATGCCCAGCCGCCCGTGTGCAAGATCATGGATTTCGGCAAGTATAAATACGAACAGCAAAAGCGGGAATCCGAGGCGCGCAAGAAGCAGAAGACGATCGAGGTCAAAGAGATCAAGTTTCGTCCCAATACCGATACGCATGACTATGACGTCAAGATGCGCAACGTCTTCAAGTTCCTCGAAAATGGCGACAAGGTAAAGATCACCATGCGTTTCCGTGGCCGCGAGATGGCGCATCTGGAGCTTGGGCGCCAGTTGCTCGAGCGTGTGGCGGCGGATGTCGAAGGTTCGGGCAAGGTTGAGAATATGCCCAAGCTTGAAGGCCGCCAGATGGTCATGATGATCGGACCGCTGCCCAAGTAAGAACGGGATACCCGACGAATTGCGCCCCCGATCCGTCAGGCCGGGGGCGTTTGCATTTGCGCCCGCCCTATATGCGCCCGAACACCGCCCTGTCGCCCCGCCACCATTTCCACGCATCCCGCAGCGCAAACAGCAGCGATGCCGCGTTGATCCACATCAGCACCCGCAGATAGATCAGAAATACCTCGGGCGCGCGAAAATTGCCGAGATAGAACCAGATCAACGCCACCAGCGGCAACCAGAAGATCAGCACCCCAAAGGCCACGGCCCGCGACAGGCCGCGCTGCCAAAGTACGATGACACCACCCGCCAGCAGCCCGCCCACCGCCAGCAGTGCGATCACCTCACCCAGAAACTCGGCGACGAAGGCAAGGCTCGCCAGATTGACCGGCACCTGCATCAGCAGCGCCCATGCCCGTACCCGGCCCGCCGGGCTCTGAAAACTGTTCACGATCTCGGATATGGCCCTGATCCCCCTTGCTGGTCAGCATGATAGGCTGGTCGGGCGGCCCGTCAAACCCGCCTCACCGGATCGTGCGGGACGGGTGACTTGCCGGGCTATGCCGGGCGGCGCAGGGCCCCGGTCATCTCGGCCAGCACCGATATCGCGATTTCCGCCGGTGTCGCGGCCCCGATATCAAGCCCCACAGGGGCCGAGAGCCGTGCCAGCGCATCCGGCGACATCCCCCCGGCCAAAAGACGCTCTTGCCGTTTGGCCTGTGTGCGCCGCGAGCCAAGCGCGCCCACGTAAAATGCCGCCGAAGGCAGTGCCACAGCCAGCGCCGGATCGTCAAACTTCGGATCATGCGACAAGAGCACGATGGCGGTACGCGCATCGGGGGCAAGCGTTTCCAGCGCCTCATCCGGCCAGTCATGGATCAGCGTCTGCCCGGGAAAGCGCGCCTCGGTGGCAAAGGCCTCTCTGGGGTCGATCAGCGTAACATCATAGCCCGCCATCGACGCCATCTCGGCAAGGGGCTGCGCGATATGCACCGCACCCACGATGATCAGCCTGAGCGGGGGATTGCTGATCCAGACGAATTTGCCCGCTTCCATCCCCGACTGATCGGCCAGAAACCGGTCGCCATAGGGGCTGTTCCCGATCACCTGAAAATGCCGGGTGCCTGCTGCAATATCAACGACATAGGCAAAGGCATGGCGCGCCGCGCGATAGGCGCACATCCTGTCCAGCATGTCGGGCGTCAGGATGCTGCCCACCGGTTCGACCAGCACGCCGATCTCGCCGCCGCAGGCCAGCCCGGCCGAAAAGGCATCGTCGTCGGAAACGCCGAATGTCAGGTGCCGCATTTCGCCCCGTGCGATCAGGTCAACCGCTTCTGCCACCACCGCATGTTCGACGCACCCCCCCGAGACCGAGCCGGAAAATTCCCCCCGCCCGCTGATGACAAGCTGCGCCCCCGCCCGGCGCGGGGCGGAGCCCCAAGTATGCGTGACCGTGGCCAGCGCCGCCCCCCGGCCCGCGCGGTGCCATGCCAGTGCCGTTTCGGGCGCGTCATCGAACCTGTTGCTCACCTCATCCCCCGGCCTGTGATCATTGCGTCGCGCAGTTTTACCCGTTCGGCTGCCGTGTCAACACCGGCGCGCGCAATTGAACTTGTCCCCGGTCACAGGTAGACCAATCCTTGTGATGGATGAAGCGAGGCCCGCCATGAATGTCGAGACGAAAATCAACCCCAAGGACGCGCCCGAGCTGGGGGCGTTTGACTGGAACGACCCGTTTCTGCTCGACGATCAGCTTACCGAGGATGAACGTATGCTGCGCGATGCGGCTGGAGATTTCGCAAAGGCCAAGCTGACCGAGAAAGTAACCGAATCCTTTGCCAAAGAGGTTGTCGATCCGGATGTGCTGCGCGATATGGGCGAAGCCGGACTTTTGGGGATCACCATGCCCGAGGCCTATGGCGGGTTGGGGGCATCCTATGTCACCTATGGGCTGGCCGCGCGCGAGATCGAGCGGGTCGACAGCGGCTATCGCTCGATGATGTCGGTTCAGTCGTCGCTGGTGATGTATCCGATCTATGCCTACGGAACGGAAGAGCAGCGCGTGAAATACCTGCCCGGGCTGGCCGCCGGGGCGCTGATCGGTTGTTTCGGACTGACCGAGGCCGATGCCGGATCGGACCCGGCAGGCATGAAGACAAGGGCCGAGAAAACCGATGGCGGCTACCGGCTGACCGGATCGAAGATGTGGATTTCCAACAGCCCCATCGCCGATGTCTTTGTCATCTGGGCCAAATCCGAACATCACGACGGCAAGATCAAGGGATTTGTGCTGGAAAAAGGCATGCCGGGTCTGACGGCCCCCAAGATCCACGGCAAGCTCAGCCTCAGGGCATCGGTCACCGGCGAGATCGTGTTGGACGGTGTCGAGGTGGGCGAAGATGCGCTCTTGCCCGGGGTGAGCGGCCTCAAGGGGCCGTTTGGTTGTCTGAACCGGGCGCGCTATGGCATCGCCTGGGGTGTGATGGGCGCCGCCGAGGCCTGCTGGCACGCCGCGCGCCAATACGGGCTGGACCGCCGGCAATTCGGCAAACCGCTGGCGGCGACCCAGCTCTTCCAGAAAAAGCTGGCCGATATGCAGACGGAAATCACGCTGGGCCTGCAAGGCGCACTGAGGCTGGGCCAGCTGATGGATCAGGGCCGCGCCGCGCCCGAGATGATATCGCTGATGAAGCGCAACAATTGCGGCAAGGCACTCGAGATTGCGCGCAACGCCCGTGACATGCATGGCGGCAACGGGATCAGTCAGGAATTCCAGGTCATCCGGCACATGATGAACCTTGAAACGGTCAACACCTACGAAGGCACGCATGACATCCACGCGCTGATCCTCGGCCGCGCACAGACAGGTATTCAGGCGTTTTTCTAACGCAACCGTGCCGCCCGGCCACATCCCTGTCGGCCCGCCCGCGGCGACGCGCATCCGATTCGCAGGCGCCAATTATGGCGCGACTGTGGCAAATTGCATGGATTTGACACGAATTAAGGCAGTTGGCGGCCTGATTTCCCCTGTATTTTCATATTGATGCCCGCATGAACGCTCAAATTCCCGGCAAATCAGATCAACTGATTATTGCGGGGCCAGAGTAGGATGACGAGTGTGATGGATACTGCGCAAGATTTTCGCCTGATCGGCGGGGAACTGGATAATGCCCTGGAAGACGCGGGCGAGCGCGGCGGGTTTTACCACCGGCTGGGCGATGCGCATGCGGTGCTGTTTCTGGAAAATGACAGCAATATCTTCGATACCGAGGCCTCGACCCTCTTTGTCAGCTTCGCCGAAGCGGGCGAGGATGACCTGAGTTTCGCCGATGTCTGCCCTGTCGGGTGTGAATTGCACAAGAATTCGGGCTATGCGCAGCTTTGCTTTGTGTCCGAGGGGCGCACATGGTTCCGCGACGACGCGATCTATGCCCTGTTCGATCAGATGGTCGACGAGGAATTCTTTGAAGGGTTTGATCAGATCATATTCTATGGCGCAGGTGCCGGCGGTTATGCCGCTGCTGCGTTTTCTGTTGCCGCGCCCGGATCGATCGTGCTCGCCTTCAATCCGCAGGCGACGCTGAATGCCGATGACGCGGTCTGGGACACGCGCTTTCCCGAGGCGCGCCGCCTCGATTTCGTGTCGCGCTATGGCTATGCGCCCTACATGTCCGACGGGGCCGAGCGGGTCTATATCTTCTTTGATCCCTATCAGAAGCTCGACACGATGCACGCGATGCTGTTCCGCGGCGACCATGTCAGCCATATGCGCTGCCGTTTCATGGGGTCGGATACCGAACAGGGGCTGCAATCCTGCGGGGTGCTGCTGAACCTGATCGACGGTGCCTCCAACGGCACGCTGACACCGCTGGTGTTCTATAACCTCATCCGCAACCGCAAGAATGACGCCTTCTATCTGCGCCGTCTCGTCGAGCAAAGCCGCAAGATGAAGCGGCCCTATCTGACGGCCATGGCGACGCGCAAGGTGTTGCAGCAGACCACAGGCCGCTTTTTCCGCCGGGCCCTGCAGGATGCGATGAAGCAACTGACGGTTCAGGGCCGGACGCTGCCCGAACCGCTCTTGAAAAAGGCCGCCTGATCACCGGGCAGCGCGGGCCTTGGCCCGGGACACAGCATCAGAACGACAAAACGCCACGCGGTTTGCGTGGCGTTTCGTTTTGCATGAGGGCTGATCTCAGACCGAGAAGCGGTCACGGAATACATAAGTGACGATCTCGGTGCGGCGGATGCCGATCTTTGCCAGATCTTCGTCACTCATCGCCTGCAGACGCTCGATCTGGTCGAGGCGGCCATTGGCGTTCATGGCCTGAACCATGAAATTGCCGATGGCGATGAAGGGTACGGCCAGAGCGTGCCTGATCTGGGCCCAAAGGGATTGATGAGAGAAATCTACCGATGCCATGACGCGGCTCCTTTCAAACGGGTTCCTGTATCACTTGACCCGAATGTGGGTGCAGGCAGACCCCGGAACAACCGACAATGCTGCATTGCGGCGTTGCGCAGGGCGCAACGCTAGCTATGTCGTCACCGCATCACTGATGTTTCCCGATATCCTTTCCCTCAGGCTGTCACGGTTCCGCAGGCCGCGCGATAGCAGGTCTCGAACACGAAGACCCAGCCACTGGCATATCCGTCATGCATGGCTTTGGCCTCTTCTCCGAAAACCTCCCATCCGCTATGGGTCAGGGTCACGCGTGTGCCCGTGCCACTGGCCTCGAAACTGATATCGACGGTGGTCGCTTCGTCCGCTGGGCGGGCGATATGCCAGTTGAATGCCAGCCGCGCAAAGGGGTCATAGGCCGCGACCGACCCCCAGATCACCTCTTCCCCGTCGGCCGTCAATTCGCTCAGCTGGCCGCCCGCACGCGGCTCGAGTGTCACGGCGCGCGCGACCTTGCCCTGCATGGCCGAGACCGAGTGTTTGTCCCGGGGCCACCACTTGGCAAGGTCTTCCGCAAAAACGGTAAAAGCCTTTTCCGGGGTGCAGGGCACCTCAATCGTCTTGATCACGGGTGGAAGCATCCGAATTCTCCATTTGCGTTGAAATTTCAGCAGCGAAAGCGTCCAGAACACCAGTCCAGAACGTATCGACATAGGCGCGCAGCGGCGCGAGGCCCGCGTGGTTCAGCCTGTAGATACGCGCCGTTCCGCGCGCCTCGGCAGACACCAGACCGGCCTGATCGAGCACCTTGAGGTGCTGGGATACCGCCGGGCGCGACACCGCCCTGCCCTTGGCCAGTTCGGAAACCGATTGCGGCCCCCGGCGCAGATCCTCAAAGATTTCGCGCCGGGTCGTGTCAGCAAGTGCGGTCAGGATTTTTTCGTAAGCCATGACTTACTGTAAGTGTACGCTTACAGATGAGTCAAGACCGGATTTTGTTGGGCCTCCACCAGCCACAAACACGAAAAAAGGCGCCGATCACACGATCGACGCCCCTTATGCACATTTAACGATTGAGGGCTGGCGCCTCAGGAAAACTGGTTGCCCGAAACAGCCGAATAGACAAGCTGCTCGCGGTTCAGGCCCATGCGGCGCAGCTGTTCGTCGGTCTTGTCGAAAAGACGCTCATTATAAAATGACCGTGCGGGTTTCTTTGCAACGGACAGCGTTGCAGCGTGCAGGAAGGATGCGAAGATCTGAGCCATGATGCTACACCTTTTTCATGAGCGGGTTTTCAGGATGCGCGCTGCTAACATGCGGGCCATGCGTCAGCTAGCGCCGAAACCGAATTGCCGATATGCAATGGCTGCAATGCTGAACGGCCCGATCCAGGACCGCGAAACCCTAGCGGCGCTGGCTGATCAACTCGCCGATGCGGCCCGCGAAAAAGCCAAGCGCGCCACCCAGGATCAGCGCCGGGGCCGCTATCCGTCCGCCCAAAAGCAGCATGATGAGCGCCGCCAGAAAAAGCGCCGCAGCGAAACTCGCCACGCGCCATTCGGTTTTCGATAACTCGAAATCCTCGGGCAGAACCCGCGACAAAAGCTCTTTCAGATGGGGTTCTCCCAGACGGGTGAGACCGCCAAATATCGCACCGATGATCAGGCTGGCCAACATCTTATGCCGCCCTTCACCGACCCGCCATGCCACGCCCAACACTGCGGGTCAGGCAGGCGGGAGCAATTGAGCACTGTATCGCGGCTGAATTCATGATAGTCCCATAATCCTCATCGGGTTGGCACCGGTCTCGCTCGGGCACTCACGGCCCGATCAATACCAGAATTCTCACCCCGGTCCACGGTGAAATTGGCCGTGACCAAACGATGCGGACAATGCAAATGCACCCTTTTGTCGGCACTGGAATCCCGCGCCCGAACAGTGTAGCTGATCGCCAATCGGGGATGACCATGATGAAACTGACAATCCGGCGGCCGGATGACTGGCACCTTCACCTGCGCGACGGGGCAATTTTGCAGGCTGTCGCCGGCGAAACGGCCCGACATTTCGACCGTGCCATCATCATGCCGAACCTTGTGCCGCCGGTCAGAACTGCCGCCGATGCCAGCGCCTATCGCGACCGGATTCTTGCCGCCCTGCCCGCTGGCGCGGCATTCACCCCGCTGATGACGCTCTACCTGACCGAGGATACTGATCCGGCGGATGTGGCGCGCGCTCATGCCGAGGGGATCGTGCATGCGGTCAAGCTCTATCCTGCCGGTGCAACCACCAATTCGGCATCAGGCGTGCGCGATTTCGACCGGATACAGCCCGTGCTCGAAACCATGGCCAAGATTGGCCTGACACTTTGCGTGCATGGCGAGGTCACGGATACCGAGGTCGATATATTCGACCGCGAGGCCGTGTTTCTGGACCGCGTTCTCGAACCGCTTCGGCAGCGCAATCCCGAATTGCCGATCACGCTTGAGCATGTGACGACGCGCGAGGGTGTTGATTACGTGCGCGACGCACCGGGGCGGGTCGCGGGCACGATCACGACCCATCACCTGATCATCAACCGCAATCATATTCTGGCCGGGGGTATCCGCCCGCATTATTATTGCCTGCCCGTGGCCAAGCGCGACACGCATCGCCGCGCCCTTGTTGATGCGGCAACATCCGGTAATCCAAGGTTTTTCCTGGGCACAGACAGCGCGCCGCATGTGGATGCATTGAAAGAGAGCGGTTGCGGCTGCGCAGGCTGCTTTACCGCCACCAACACACTGTCCTGCCTTGCGCAGGTGTTCGAGGCCGCGGGCGCGCTGGAGCGGATTGAGGGGTTCGCGTCGCTGCACGGCCCCGCCCATTACGGGCTGGCCCCGAATGCGGGTTCCATCACCCTGACCCGGCAGGAAACCCCGGTGGCCTATCCGGCCAAGATCGACAGCAAAGACGGACCGATTACCCTGTTCGATCCGGGCTTTGATCTGTTCTGGTCCGTCACAGACGGAACTCACCACCACGGAGAAACCGCATGATCCCCACGAGCTTTCCCGACCAGACCGAAATCGCCCGGCTGAGCGCGCGCATGTTTCTGGAAACCGGGGCGGTACATTTCAACGCTGCCGAACCCTTTGTTCTGGCGTCCGGCCTGCCCTCGCCCACGTATATCGATTGCCGCAAGCTCATCTCCTTTCCGCGTATCCGCAGCACGCTGATGGACTTTCTGGCCTGCACGGTGATGCGCAATGCCGGTTTCGAGGCGTTTGACAATATCGCGGGCGGCGAAACCGCCGGTATCCCCTTTGCCGCGCTGGTGGCCGAACGCATGGGCCTGCCGATGAGCTATGTGCGCAAGAAACCCAAGGGCTATGGCCGCAATGCCCGTATCGAGGGGTTGATGGGCAAAGGTGACCGGGTGCTGCTGGTCGAGGATCTGACAACCGATGGCGGCTCGAAAATATCCTTTGTCGACGCCATCCGCGAGACCGGCGCAGAATGCGGCGACACCGCCGTGCTGTTTTATTACGGGATATTCCCCGAGACCGAAAAGATACTGGGTGATCACGGCGTCAGGCTGCATCACCTTTGCACCTGGTGGGATGTTCTGGCCGCCGCCAGGGAGGGGCAGAATTTCGATGCCGCAACCCTTGCCGAGGTCGAGAAATTCCTGAATGCGCCGCGCGAATGGCAAGAGGCGCACAAAGCCTGAACCCGGAAATGCCCGGCAGGGCGCGTCAATTTATCCTAACAAAAAATTAACGCCCCCGGGCGGCGCTGCACCCCCAGATATAGTGGTTTTGCGCGATTGATCTGGCATATTTTCCAACGATCCGCTATGCACAAGCTATCCACAGGAACATACATTTTGCCTTTGAATCCGTGATCTCTTACTACTCCGGACCCAAGAGCAGAGGATCAAATGAACGAAATAGCGCCCGTCAAGGCAACGGCCATCATCCCCGCAGAGAGCGAGGCCCTGCCGCACAATATCGAGGCTGAACAGCAGCTTTTGGGGGCGATCCTTACCAACAACGACATCTTTGACCGTGTCTCGTCGCTGGTCGGGCCCGAGCATTTTCACGAGCCCGTGCATGCCCGCATCTTCGAGATCGCCTCGGCCCGGATTTCCAAGAATGCGCTGGCCTCGCCCGTCACGCTGAAGCCGTTTCTCGAGGAAGATGCAGGGCTGGCCGAGCTGGGCGGACCGGCCTATCTGGCGCGTCTTGCCGGTTCGGCGATCAGCGCCTTTGCCGCACGCGATTACGCACAGATGATCTATGATCTGGCGATCCGGCGCGAGCTGATCGGGCTGGGGCGCGATATTTCGGCCAAGGCCGCGAGTGTCGAGGTCGCGTCCGAGCCCAAGGACCAGATCGTTGAGGCCGAACAGGCGCTTTATGCCCTTGGCGAACAGGGCAAGGCCGAAAGCGGCTTTCAGTCATTTCTCAAGGCGGTGACCGACGCCGTCAACGTCGCCAATGCCGCCTATCAGCGCGAAGGCGGGCTGGCCGGTGCCAGCACCGGCCTTGTCGATCTGGACAAGAAACTGGGCGGCCTGCACCGTTCGGACCTCTTGATTCTGGCCGGGCGCCCGTCAATGGGCAAAACCTCTCTGGCGACGAATATCGCCTTTAATATCGCCCGTGCGCATAAGCGCGGCATGACCCAGGACGGGGTTGAGGGCACGGTGGATGGCGGCGTGGTCGGGTTTTTCTCGCTCGAAATGTCGGCCGAACAGCTGGCGGCGCGGATTCTCTCCGAAGCGGCCGAGGTTCCTTCGGAACAGATCCGCAAGGGTGACATGAACGAGGGTGAGTTCCGGCGCTTTGTCGAGGCCGCCAAGGCGCTTGAATCCTGCCCGCTTTATATCGACGATACCGCTGCGCTGCCGATCAGCCAGCTGGCCGCCCGGGCACGGCGGCTCAAGCGGACGCATGGGCTGGATGTGCTGATCGTCGACTATCTTCAGCTTGTTCGTCCGGCCTCGGCCAAGGACAGCCGGGTCAACGAAGTCTCTGAAATCACTCAGGGTTTGAAGGCCATTGCGAAAGAACTGGATATCCCGGTGATCGCGCTTTCGCAGTTGTCGCGTCAGGTGGAATCGCGCGAAGACAAGCGACCGCAGCTTTCTGATCTGCGCGAATCCGGCTCGATCGAGCAGGACGCGGATGTCGTGATGTTCGTCTTTCGCGAGGAATATTACAAAGAGCGCGAAAAACCCGGTGATCACGAACTGGACAAGATGGCCCAATGGCAGGACGAGATGGAACGGCTGCATGGCCGTGCCGAGGTGATCATCGGCAAACAGCGCCACGGTCCGATCGGTACGGTAGAGCTGAGCTTTGAGGGGCGGTTTACCCGCTTTGGCAATCTGGTCAAACCCTGGCAGAACACCCGGGATGATGCCGGATTCTGACGGGTGATCAGGCCGCGTCAGGGCCGGATCGCCGATCATTAATGCAGGCAAAGCCCGCCAGACGGGCGAAACTTATCCAAAGCCGAAGGTCAATCTGGTGGATATCTGGGCGCGTTCCCGAGGGGGGACTCGGAAATCCGCTTTTCAAAGGCGGCTAACTTGCACATATCGAACATCTTAGGGGTTGCGGCAATTCAGCTGCCATTTGGCATTTGCACCACCAGGCGCCAATACCATGATAATATTCCCCTTGAGCGGCATGTGAATAACTCGGTGTGGAGCGCATTGTTATGCACATCAACACCTTTGAGATATAAGTTGCTATTTACAAGCTATTGCAGGTCATATATCATCCGATATTTAGATGGAATCTTGATCTCTATATCAGACGATTCCCCCGCTCTTTACATTTGCGGGCATCAACCTCGGCATCAAACGCAATCCGACCAACAAACCGATCCAAGTATACATATTCGAACATTGCGCAAAAGGGTCGATACCGGGTATATTTGCAGGCAATTTCGACCCAGAATTTCACCGGTACCGGCCTTTGCCGGAAATAAATTCACGGGGTTATGCACAGGGGTCAGCGCTGTGATAGCAGCCGGAAAAGAGGAGGAACCGATTGATTGCACCATCTCACCCCTCTCGCCGCGCAGTTCTCGCCGGTTCGCTCGGGGCGGCGCTGATGCCGGCCCCGCTTAGCGCACTTCCGCCCGGCTTCTTTGTCCCTGCCGAGGAAGCACCGCATCAGGCGACCTTCATGCAATGGCCGGTCAGCCGCCGTGTCTACCGGGACCGCTATTTCCTTGAGGAAGTACAGGCAACCATTGCCCGTATTGCTAATACGATCAGCGCCTTCGAGCCTGTTTTCATGCTCGCCGACCGGGCTGATCACAGGGCCGCGGCACGGCAGCTTTCGCAGGCGGTGACGCTTTGGGACATCCCGACCGAGGATCTCTGGGCCCGCGATTCGGGTCCGCTCTTCGTTACATCCGCAGATGGCAGGCTGGCGATCAGCAATCTGAACTTCAACGGCTGGGGCAACCGGCAGGTTCATACCCGCGACGGGGCGATTTCGCAGCGTGTTGCAGACCGGCTTGGCCTTGAAAACTATGACAGCGCCCTGATCGGCGAACCGGGCGGGCTGGATCAGGATGGTCACGGGCTGCTGATCGCGCATGAGAGCTCGTGGGTGAACCGCAACCGCAACACGATCCCGAAAGCCGAGATTTCCAAGCGCCTTCTGGCAGCTTTCGGCGCGGAACGCATCGTCTGGTCCCCCGGTCTGGCCGGGCAGGATATCACCGATTACCACATTGACAGCCTCGCGCGGCTGACCGGGCCGGGCCGCGTCCTGATCCAGCTGCCCGACAGGCCCGACCCCGCCGATCCGTTTCACCAGGCAGCACTTCGCACATATGATGATCTGCAGGCGGCGGGCCTTTCGGTGGATGTGATCCCCGATCCTGTTGATTTGCGGGTAGATTCTTATGATTTTGTCGCCGCTTACGCCAATTACTATGTCTGCAACGGCGCGGTGATCGCGGCCCAGTTCGGCGACAAAGCCGCCGATCAAGAGGCCACGCGGGCGCTGAAACGCCACTATCCCGGGCGCGAAATCGTGACGCTGAATGCCGATGCCCTGGGCGAGGTGGGCGGCGGCATTCATTGTGCCACCCAGCAGATGCCGGCCACCTGATGAAGGGCGCGCCCAAAGATCCGCCGATCCCCGTGCTGGACCTCGCGCGCAGGCAGGGCGACCGCGCGGGGCTGGCGCGCGATTTCCACAATGCCTATCGCGACATGGGCTTTGCCTATGTCATCAACCACGGTGTGCCCGAGGCGCAGATTGAGGCGGTTTTCGAGGCTTCGCGCCGGTTTCACGCCCTGCCGCTGGCGGCGAAAATGCAGCTTCGGCTGAACCCGGCGCATCGCGGCTATATCCCAATCAACAGTTCGACGGATGTGAATTCACAACTGGCAGAGGTGACGAAACCGAACCAGTCGGCGTCGTTCATGATGATGCGCGAGGATGCCGAGGCCGATCCCGATATCTATCTCTCGGGCCCGAACCAGTGGCCCGATCTGCCCGGTTTCAGACCCGCTCTCGAGGCCTATGCCAGCGCGATGAGCAGGCTGGGGCGTGATCTTATGGCGCTTGTGCTCGAGGGGTTGGGACAGGCCGAACATCCGATTCTCGCGGCTTTCGAGTGCCCGACGATCTGGCTCAGATTGCTGCACTACCCGCCGGTTCCCCCTGCCAGCCCCGACGATCTTTACGGCGCAGCGCCGCATACCGATTTCGGGTGCCTGACCCTCTTGGCGCAGGATGATGTCGGCGGGTTGCAGGTGATGGACCCTGACGGCAACTGGCGCGACGCCCCGCGCCTGCCCGGTGCATTCGTCGTCAATGTGGGCGACATGCTGCACCGGATTTCGGGCGGCAGGCTACGCTCGACCCCGCATCGCGTCATCAACCGGTCGGGGCGCGAGCGCTTCTCGTGCCCGTTCTTCTTTGACCCGCATGTCTCAACATTGGTTGAACCGATTGAGGGGCATAAAAGTGCCGGTTTCGAACCAATTCTTTTCTCGGACTTCCTGAAAGCCGAACTTGAGGCCGGATATGATGCGCACAAGCCCGCCAAAGGCTGAAATCCACGCTTCATTTTCCGACAGGAATTCGGGCAAAACGGCTTGACCGGGGCCGCAGACCTGTCAAAACCCGACATATGGGCACCGGAATGCTGACAATTGATCTGGGCGCGCTTGTGCGCAACTGGCAGGCGCTGGACGCGATATCCGGGGCACATGTCGAAACCGCTGCCGTGGTCAAGGCAAATGGCTATGGGCTGGGCGCTGGCGAGGTCGCGAATGCGCTGGCCAATGCCGGTGCGCGCGTTTTCTTCGTAGCCACCGCCGAGGAAGGCGCGGCGCTGCGCCATGCACTTGGAGCGGGGCCCGACATCCGGGTTTTAGCAGGTCATATGGAAGGTGATACCGCCCTCATCCGCGACCACGGCCTGACTCCGATGCTGAATTCGGCAGCGCAGTTTCACCGCCACCAAAACGCGCTGCCCGGTCACCCATACGGGATCCAGCTGGACACCGGCATGAACCGCCTCGGGATCGAGCCGGGCGACTGGGGTGAGATGCGGGCAACGATCGCGCCGGATGCGCCGGTTTTGGTCATGAGCCACCTGGCCTGTGCTGATGAGCCGCTGCATGGCCAGAATACCGCGCAGCTCGAGGAGTTTACCGCCATGACGGAGGGCATGGATTGCCCCCGCTCGCTATCGGCGACAGGCGGGATATTGCTGGGGCCGCAGTTTCACTTCGACATGACGCGGCCCGGTGTCGGAATGTATGGCGGGCTGCCGTTCGAGGCAGCCGAACCCGTTGTGCGCGTCTCGTTGCCGGTGATCCAGACACGTGAGTTAAGCCCGGGCGAAACGGTAGGCTATGGCGCCTCATGGACGGCGGATGAAACCGTGCAAATCGCAACTGTTTCCGGTGGTTATGCCGATGGGCTCATCCGCCGCATGAGCAACAATGCACGGCTTTTTGCGGGCGATGTTGCCTGCCCGCTGGCCGGGCGCGTATCGATGGACCTGCTGACGGTCGATGTCTCTCACCTGGGTGAGGTGCCCGATGCGCTGGATATTCTCTGCCCGCACCAGACGGTCGATCAACTCGCGGAACGCGCGGGCACCATCGGTTACGAGATCCTGACACAGCTTAGCCAGCGCTACACGCGCCGGTACGTGGCCCCTGACGCATGACAGGGCTGACCGCGCCCCTGGCCTCTGTCGGTCGATCCACGCTCCAGTTTCTGGCCTCGATCGGGCGCGTCAGCCTTTATGTGGTGCAGATCCTCCGCCACATGGTCACACCGCCATTCTACCCCGAGGAACTGCTGAAGGCCGTGCTGCGCATCGGGTATTTCAGCCTACCCGTTGTGGGGCTGACTGCGCTTTTCACCGGTGCGGCGCTGGCGCTTCAGATATTTGCCGGCGGATCGCGCTTTAATGCCGAGGCCGTGGTGCCCTCGATCGTGGCCATCGGCATGGTGCGCGAACTGGGCCCGGTGCTGGTGGGGCTGATGATCGCCGGGCGCGTCGGCGCATCAGTCGCGGCAGAGATCGGCACGATGAAGGTGACCGAGCAGATCGACGCGCTGTTGACGCTGTCGACACATCCAATGAAATACCTTGTTGTTCCAAGGGTATTAGCCGCCGTTCTTACAGTTCCCATTCTTGTTGCTATCGGCGATTCCATTGGCATTCTGGGCGGGTATCTGGTGGGTGTGACGACGCTGGGGTTCAATGCCGCTGCATATTTGCAAAACACCGTCGATTTCCTTGAGCAATGGGATGTGCTCTCGGGCCTGATCAAGGGTGGGGTATTCGGCTTTGTCGTGGCGACGATGGGTTGCTACCACGGCATGAGTTCGGCCCGCGGCGCACAGGGTGTCGGGCGCGCCACCATCAATGCCGTCGTGTCATCCTCTGCATTAATACTGGCCAGCAACTATCTGTTAACAAGTATATTCTTCTCCGCATGATCGCCCTCGAAGAAATCAGCAAAACCTTTGGCACCAATCAGGTGCTGCGCGGCGTAGAGCTCGAGATTGCAACCGGGCGCAGCATGGTGATCATCGGGGGGTCGGGCACGGGCAAATCGGTTTTGCTGAAATGCATCCTTGGCCTTGTGACACCGGATGCGGGCCGGATCACCATCGATGGCCAGGACATCACCACGGGCGACCGCGATGTTATGCTGTCGCGCTTTGGCATGCTCTTTCAGGGCGGGGCTTTGTTCGATTCCATGCCTGTATGGCAGAACGTGGCCTTTCGCCTGCTCAGCGGGCGGCTCAGGCGCTCTCGCGATGACGCACGCGCGGTGGCACTGGCCAAGCTCAGGCGCGTCGGGCTGGGCGCGGATGTGGCCGACCGCTATCCGGCGGAACTCTCGGGCGGCATGCAAAAACGGGTTGGCCTTGCCCGGGCCATCGCCGCTGACCCGGAGATCATCTTTTTCGATGAGCCGACGACGGGACTCGATCCCATCATGGCGGGGGTGATCAACACGCTCATCCGCGAGATCGTGACCGAGCTGGGTGTCACAGCAGTGACCATCACCCATGACATGAGCTCGGTGCGCGCGATTGCCGACGATGTCGCCATGCTGCATGCCGGAAAAATCCGGTGGACGGGGCCGATCGGGGCGATGGACGACGCCGGTGATCCCTATCTCGAACAATTCGTGCATGGCCGCGCCGAAGGCCCGATCGAGGCGCTCAGATGATTGCGGGAAAAAACGGCAGAGACAGATCGAACCCGGGATGGGCGGGATGAGGGTGCTTGGGGTCATGAATCTTGTCCTGATCGTACTTTTCCCGATTGCATGGTTCGCGCCGCTCTTGCGGGCCGGGCTGCTGCCACTCTTTGGTTTGTCCGAGATTTCGGTGATCTCCGGGCTGCAGGCGCTATGGCAAAGCGATGTCTTTCTCGCGCTTCTGGTGACCTTCTTTGCCATCTTCGCACCGGCGCTGAAAACCATCGGCCTGGGGCTGGTTCACTATGACCTTGCCTCGCCCCGGATCATGCCGGCGCTGCATGTGTTGGGAAAATTAGCTATGGCTGATATATTTCTGATTTCATTGTATATTGTTATCGTCAAAGGCGTTGGGTTTGGGCGGGTTGAGACCGCGTGGGGCCTTTATCTTTTTACCTTTTGCATCCTGGCATCGCTGACAATCTCGCATCTGACGGCGCGTCTGGGCGCGCAAAAGGACGGGCCGCGCGGCACCGGCGACGGGGGTTGAATTGGCAAAGACAACTTCCTTTACCTGTACCAATTGCGGCGCGCGCTATACCAAATGGGCGGGGCGTTGTGACGACTGCGGCGCGTGGAATACCATCGCAGAAGAGGCGCCGCTTTCAGCCGGGCCGGCCAAGACGGCCCTTGGCGCGGCGCGCGGCCGGACCATCGAGCTGAGTGCGTTGGCAAGCAAAGAGACGGCCCCCCCGCGCAACCGCTCGGGCATTGACGAGCTTGACCGGGTGTTGGGCGGCGGGCTGGTGCCGGCCTCGGCGGTACTGGTGGGCGGTGATCCGGGGATCGGCAAGTCGACCCTGCTCTTGCAGGCAGCGGCAAGCTTTGCCCGGGGCGGTCTCGACTGTCTCTATATCTCGGGCGAGGAAGCGCGCGCGCAGGTGCGGATGCGTGCGCAGCGCCTTGGCCTCGCGGATGCCAATGTGCGGCTGGGTGCGGAAACCGCGCTCAGGGATATCCTGACGACGCTGGACGCGGAAAAGCCCGATCTGGTGATCATCGATTCCATCCAGACCATGTGGGCCGACAACGTGGCCAGCGCGCCCGGCTCGGTCGGTCAGGTGCGCGCCGCCGTGCACGAACTGACCGGTTTTGCCAAGCGCCGGGGCGCGGCGGTGATCCTTGTAGGACACGTCACCAAGGACGGCCAGATCGCCGGGCCCCGCGTGGTCGAGCACATGGTCGATACCGTGCTCTATTTCGAGGGCGAGCGCGGGCATCAGTTCCGCATTCTGCGCGCGGTCAAGAACCGTTTTGGCCCGGCAGATGAGATCGGCGTCTTCGAGATGACGGGCACCGGCCTTGCCGAGGTGGCCAACCCTTCGGCGCTCTTTCTGGCCGAGCGTGACCGCCCCGCCCCCGGTTCGGTCGTCTTTGCCGGGATCGAGGGCACGCGACCCGTCCTGCTCGAATTGCAGGCGCTGGTGGCGCCCTCGTCGCTCTCGCAGCCCCGCCGCTCGGTCATTGGCTGGGATGGCGGGCGGCTGTCGATGACTCTTGCGGTGCTCGAGGCGCGCTGCGGCATCTCTTTTGCCGGGCTCGACGTCTATCTCAATGTCGCGGGCGGCATGCGGATTACCGAACCGTCGGCCGATCTGGCGGTGGCGGCGGCGCTTCTCTCGGCGCGCGAAGACATCGCGCTGCCCCCCGATATCGTGGTTTTCGGTGAACTTTCGCTCTCCGGGGCGCTCAGACCGGTGGGACAGACCGAAAATAGGTTGAAAGAGGCGCAAAAACTTGGTTTCACCTCCGCAATTGCGCCGGGCGGATCGAAATTCAGCCAGGTGCGCGGGATGGACGTGGCGGAAATGCGCGATCTCGCGGGATTTGTGGGTGCGTATTTCGGCGCGGCGTAACGCGCAGGACAGGAACGGGGTCGGGCATGGATGGCTTTACGGTAATCGACGGGATCGTCGCGGTGGTGATCGTCGTCTCGGCCCTGTTGGCCTATTCACGGGGCTTTGTGCGCGAGGGCATGTCGATCCTGGGTTGGATCGGTGCTGCCGTGCTGGCCTTTCTTTTTGCCAATCAGGCAGAACCGCTGATCAAGGAAATTCCGGTTGTCGGCGATTTCCTGACCGATAGCTGCGAATTGTCGATCATCGCCGCCTTTGCCGCCGTGTTTGCGGTGGCGCTGGTGCTGGTGTCACTCTTTACACCGATTTTTTCAGGCATGATCCAGCGCTCTGCACTTGGCGGGCTGGACCAGGGGCTGGGATTTCTCTTTGGCGCGCTTCGGGGCATGCTTCTCGTGGCGGTGGCCTTTGTCGTGTATGACCGCATCACGGTGAACCAGGCGGTGCCCATCGTCGACGACAGCCGCTCGGCCCAGATTTTCGCCCGCCTTCAGGGGTCAATCGAACAGCAGATCCCCGAGGACGCGCCGGGATGGATCCTCTTGCGCTATGAACAGCTTGTCGGCGATTGCGGCATTGTGACGGAACCCGGCGACGCCAATACCGGCGCCAACGACACCTGAACGCGCAATGATCCGCCACGAAAATTCCGGGGTGGATGAAGGACAGGTGACAGGGCATGGCCAAGCCACTAAGAGGGGCACAATCCCATGCCACAGGATTCGGGGGGCCTGCCCTAGCCATGTCTGATCTGGACGCTCGATTTTTCAGCCACCCGTTCGACGATGACAAGCTGAAAGAGGAATGCGGCGTGTTTGGTGCCGTCGGCGTCAGCAATGCCGCCAATTTCGTGGCCCTCGGCCTGCATGCGCTGCAGCATCGGGGACAAGAGGCCGGGGGCATCGTGGTGCATGATCCCGATCAGGGTTTCAACTCGGCCCGCCGCTTTGGCTATGTGCGCGACAATTTCACCAGCCAGAAGCTGATGGAAACACTGCCCGGCCCCATCGGAATCGGCCATGTGCGCTATTCCACCGCGGGCTCCAAGGGCAATACCGCCATCCGTGACGTGCAGCCGTTTTTCGGCGAGTTTTCGATGGGTGGCGCGGCGATTGCCCATAATGGCAACATCACCAATGCCGAGGCGCTGCGGCGCGAACTGATCGACCGGGGGTCGATCTTTCAGTCCTCATCGGACAGCGAATGCATTATTCACCTGATGGCCCGCAGCCTGCAGAACAATCATATCGAGCGGCTCAAGGATGCGCTGCGCCGGGTCGAAGGCGCGTTTTCGGTTGTCGCGATGACGCGGACCAAGCTGATTGGCGTGCGCGATCCGCTGGGTGTGCGCCCGCTGGTGATCGGTCAGGTCGGCGATGGCTATGTTCTGGCCTCCGAAACCTGCGCGCTTGATATTATCGGGGCCGATTTCCTGCGCGAGGTCGCACCGGGCGAAATGGTGGTCATCACCGAGGCCGGTATCGAGAGCCACAGCCCCTTTGAACGCAAGGCGCCGAGATTCTGCATTTTCGAGCATGTCTATTTCTCGCGCCCCGACAGCATTCTGGGCGGTCAGTCGGTCTATACCACGCGACGTCAGATCGGCGTGGAACTGGCCCGCGAGGCCCCGGTCGAGGCCGATCTTGTCTGCCCCGTCCCCGACAGCGGCACACCGGCGGCCATCGGGTATTCGCAGCAATCGGGAATTCCCTATGCGATGGGCATCATCCGCAACCAGTATATGGGCCGGACCTTTATCGAACCGAGCGAGCAGATCCGGAACATGGGTGTCCGGCTCAAGCTGAACGTCAACCGTGCCCTGATCAGGGGCAAGCGCGTGATCCTTGTCGATGACAGCGTCGTGCGTGGCACCACCAGCCGCAAGATCAAGGAAATGATCCTTGATGCCGGTGCGGCCGAGGTGCATTTCCGCATCGCCTCTCCGCCCACTGCATGGCCTTGTTTTTATGGTGTCGATACGCCTCAGCGAGAGAAGCTGCTGGCCGCGACCATGTCCGAGGAAGAGATGCGCACCCATCTCGGGGTCGACTCGCTCAGGTTCATAACCCTGGACGGGCTTTACCGCGCCGTTGGCGAGGCCAAGGGCCGTGATCCCGCCGCCCCGGCCTATTGCGATGCCTGTTTCTCGGGCGAATATCCGGTGGCGCCATCCGACCGGATCGCCGCCGGGTTTGAACTGAAAGCGGCCGAGTAGATCACCCGGCCGCCCTGGTTTTCCTATTCCTGACCGGTCAGGTTACATCTCGATCGCTTCGGCAACCTCGACCGTACCGTGATCCAGCATCGGACAGCCCTTGGCCATCTCGACAGCCGCATCCAGATTGTCGGCGCTGACCAGCGAATAGCCGGAAATCGGGTTCGACCCGCCATTATCGGCCACGCCCGACCCGGACACGGTTTTGGACATGCCTGCCGGATTGCCCGGATCGACAACCGCGCTGCCAAGGCTTTCGAACCATGCCCCCCACGCGGCCATGACTTTCTGCCCCTCTTCGGGCGTTTCAGGCATCTTGCCGCCGTGATAGGCGAAAATATATTTTGGCATTCTTCTCTCCTTTGGTTGAAAAATCGGACTTGCGATGGCTCAGGCGCACATGCGCTCCAGTTTCCTGAGAGATGATGTCCAGCCCATTTCGTGATTTGCGGCGCTTTCGGCATCGGCAAGATCATGGTGGGTCAGCTGGAAACGGGTCTGGCCACGCTCGGCTTCGCTCAGCTCGATCACTACCTGGCTTTCATGGCCCCGGGTGTCGTTGTCATCATGCCAGCCCCATGTGAAGGCCAGCAGATCGGGCTTGCGCACGGTCGTGACCTGACCGCTGACCTTGAACCTCTGACCATTGGAATTGACCATCACTGACTGCCACGCGCCCTTGCGGGTGAAATCCAGCGTCTCGTCGCTGATGGTGACCCCTTCGGGACCCCACCATTTCATCAGGTTGTCGCGCTCTGTGATGAAATCAAAGACGGTTTCGGGCGGCGCGGGAAAGACCCGCTCGATCACAAGGGGATTCATTTCTTGTTCATCTCCTCAACTAGCGCGGCTTCAAGGCGCATCAGACTCGATTCCCAGAATTCGCGATGCGTCATGGTCCAGGAACAGATATCCTGCATGATCTCGGGCCGGACGGAATAGAGCCGCTGCTGGCGGTTGACCCGGCGGTTGACGACACCCGCGCCGTTCAGAACGCTCAGATGCCGCGAAATGGCCGGGGCCGAAATATCAAAGCCCGCCTGCAACGCACCTGCCGGCAACTCGCCCTCGTTCATCAGACGCTCGACAATCGCAAAGCGCGTCGGATCGCTGAGCGCGCTGAAAATTTTAGGTATGTCACTCATGAGGCTACGATTAACAAAGACTTTATTTAATGTAAATGTTAAATTGTGGTATTCCTGCCTGCGGCGAACTGTGGCTGCCTGCCCTCTTGACCTCGCCCCGCGAGAGACGCACACCCCGCCCATGACAAAAACTGCACTGATCACCGGCGCCTCGCGCGGGCTTGGCGCCTCGATGGCCAAAGCCCTTGCCACCGACCACCATATCATCGCCGTCGCCCGCACCGTGGGCGGGCTCGAGGATCTGGATGACCACATTCAGGCGGCGGGCGGTCAGGCCACGCTGGCACCGATGGATGTGACCAACCCCGACGCGATGGCCCAGCTCTGCCGGTCGATCTATGACCGCTGGGGCGGGCTGGATCTGTGGGTGCACACCGCCATCCATGCCGCGCCGCTGACCCCAGCGGCCCATATCGACACCAAGGACTGGGACAAGAGCGTGGCAACCAATGTCACCGCCACCGCGACACTGATCGCGATGGTTGCGCCGCTCCTGTCAGCGCAGTCGCGGGCGGTGTTTCTTGATGATGCCGGCGTGGCCGGGCGCAAGTTCTTTGGCAGCTACGGCGCCACCAAGGCCGCACAGATCGCATTGGCCCAAAGCTGGCAGGCCGAAACCGTTTCGACCGGCCCCAAGGTCAGCATCCTGACACCCGATGCCATGCCCACGGCGACGCGGGCGCGCTTTCATCCGGGCGAGGATCGCGCCGGGCTGACGCCTTCGGCCGATGTGGCCGCCCGGCTCTTGTCTGAACTCCGGTCCTGAATAGCCCCCCTCAGGCGCTTGTCCTGTCCGCGCGGCTGAACTAGAGACGGTTCAGAACGCTGCGGGGTGGACCATGCGCATATTGATCACCAATGACGACGGCATCGACGCGCCGGGGCTGGCGGTCCTTGACGCCATCGCGACCGATATCGCGGACAAGGATGGCGAGGTCTGGACCGTCGCCCCGGCGTTTGAGCAATCCGGCGTCGGGCACTGCATCTCGTACACCCATCCGGTCAAGATGGCGCAGCTTGGACCGCGTCGCTTTGCCCTCGAAGGCTCACCCGCCGATTGTGTGCTGGCCGGGCTGCACGATGTCATGGGTGATCTGAGGCCCGACCTGATCCTCTCCGGCGTCAATCGCGGCAACAATGCCGGCGAGAACACGCTTTATTCCGGGACGGTCGGTGCCACGATCGAGGCCGCACTTCAGGGCTATACCGCTATCGCGCTCTCGCAATATTACGGGCCCGAGAACCGTGATCTTGAAAACACTTTTGACGCCGCGGCCCAACATGGCGCTTCGACCGTGCGTGCCATCCTGTCGGCGCATCCCGGGGGGAACACCGATTACCGGCTGTTTTACAACGTCAATTTCCCGCCCGTCCCCGCCGTAGCCGTCAGGGGCATGCGCGTTGTGGGCCAGGGATTTCGCCGCGACACATGCTTTTCGGCCGAACCCGCCCATTCGCCCAGCGGCAAACGCTTCCTCTGGATCAAGGGCGGGCCGCAGCACATCAAAACCGCGCCGGATACGGATGTTGCGGCCAATCTCGACGGCTATATCTCCGTCACGCCGATGCGCGCCGATCTGACCGCGCATGATCAGCTGGTCCCTTTGGCAAAGGCGCTGGAATGACACTGGATGCCACTGGCCAGATGCAATTCCTCTACACGCTGCGTTCGCGCGGCGTGACCGACCCGCGCGTGCTCAGCGCGATGGAAAAGGTTGATCGCGGCGATTTCGTCAGGGGTGGCCTCTTTTCCGACCGCACCTACGAGGATATGCCGCTGCCCATTTCCTGCGGGCAGACCATCAGCCAGCCTTCGGTCGTGGGGATCATGACGCAGGCACTGGACGTGCAGCCGCGTGACAAGGTGCTCGAGGTCGGCACCGGATCGGGCTATCAGGCGGCGATCCTGTCGCATCTCGGGCGGCGCATCTATACGGTCGACCGACACCGCCGCCTGGCGCGCGAAGCGCGGCGCATCTTCGAGGCACATGATCTGGGCAATATCACCGTGATCACCGGTGACGGCTCCTTTGGCCTGCCCGATCAGGCACCCTTTGACAAAATCCTTGTGACCGCCGCCGCCGAAGACCCGCCCGGCCCCCTCTTGGCGCAGCTTCGCATGGGCGGTATCATGATCGTGCCGGTGGGGCAGTCCGATGCCGTGCAAAGCCTGATCAAGGTCACCCGTACCCCGGACGGGTTCGACTATGATGAGCTGCGCGCCGTCAGATTCGTACCCTTGATCGAGGGGATCGCAGCAGACTGACACCCGGCGAAACGCGGATTTAACCGCCTGTATTTATTGGGTTTAACGTGGGCAGCAGCGTGCAGTACACACAGATTTCAGATCATTCCGCCCCCCGGCGCCTGCGCCTTGGCATCATCCTTGCGGGGCTTGGCCTTGCGCTATCGGCCTGCGAGACCGGCTTTGACATCGACATGCGCGGGCTTACCGATGGATTCAGCACCGCCACTGCCGCTCGGCAAGTTACCGCCGATCGGCCGCAGCCCGATGCGCGCGGCGTGATTTCCTATCCCAGCTACCAGGTCGCCGTCGCCAATCGCGGCGACACGGTCACGGATGTGGCCACGCGGATCGGCCTCGGCCCGGCCGAACTGGCGCGCTTTAACGGGCTTGATGCCGACACACGGCTAAGACGCGGCGAAATCCTCGCCCTGCCCACGCGCGTCGCCGTCGTCAATGACGCGATTGACATCACGGCGCTCGCTTCGGACGCCATCGACCGGGCAGAGGATACGCCGGTGGCCACCCCCGGCGGCACCAATGCCGTGATCGCCGGGCCCGAGCCGGTGCGCCACAAGGTCCAGTCGGGTGAAACCGCCTATTCCATCGCCCGGCTCTACGATGTCTCCGTGCGTGCGCTCGGCGACTGGAACAGCCTTGGCCCCGGTCTCAGGGTACGCACCGGACAATACCTGCTGATCCCGCTGACCGATCCGCGCCTGCGCGAAGAGGCCGCCATCGTCGAGGCCCCGGGCGAAGGCTCGGAAACTCCCGAACCACCCAGCGCCACCACCGCCCTGCCCGAAGAGGATGCGGCCATTGTCGAGGCCGAAGAGCCGCCTTCGCCCGAACTGGGCACCCAGGCCACGCAGCGCGCGCGCTACGCCAAGCCGGTCGATGGCGCCATCATCCGCCCCTACAAGAAGGGCGAGAATGAGGGGATCGACATCGCCGCCGCCGTGGGCACCCAGGTCAGGGCGGCCGAAGCCGGCACGGTCGCCGCGATCACCCGGGATACCGATCAGATCCCGATCCTCGTGATCCGCCATGCCGACAACCTGCTGACGGTCTATGCCAATATCGATGACATCTCGGTCAGGAAGGGCGACAGCATCGCCCGCGGACAGGTGATCGCCAAGGTCCGCGCCGGCGATCCGAGCTTTCTGCATTTCGAAATTCGTCAGGGTTTTGAAAGCGTCGACCCCGTGCCCTTCATCAACTGACGCGCAGGCGCCAGCACCGCTTCATTGTTCGTTCAGTACCTTGGGGTGAATTTGGCACGGTACGGGCCAAAGAGGGGCAAGGCCCCTTGCGCGTCAGAGCGCGACGCCCCGCCGCCCGGCAAGATCGGTGAAATACTGCCAGGCCACCCGGCCCGACCGGCTGCCGCGCGTGGCCTGCCATTCAATCGCCTCCGCCCGCATCTCGGCCTCGTCGATCCGGATATCATAGGCCGCGCAATAGCCGCGGATCATGTCCAGATACTGATCCTGCTGACAGGGATGAAAACCGAGCCAAAGCCCGAACCGGTCCGAGAGCGACACTTTTTCCTCGACCGCTTCCGAGGGGTTGATCGCCGATGAGCGTTCGTTCTCGATCATGTCGCGCGGCATCAGGTGACGCCGGTTTGACGTGGCATAGAGCACGACATTTTCGGGCCGCCCTTCGATCCCGCCATCCAGCACCGCCTTGAGCGATTTGTAATGCTGGTCATCATGCGAAAACGAAAGATCATCGCAAAAGATCAGGAAACGTGCAGCACTTTCTTTCAAAAGCGCCAGCAAACGGCCAACCGATGGCAGATCCTCGCGGTGCAATTCGACGATTTTCAGCTTCAGCCCCTCGGCCTGAACCGCCGCATGTACCGCTTTGACAAGCGAGGATTTTCCCATGCCCCGCGCCCCCCACAAAAGCGCGTTATTGGCGGCGTAACCTTGGGCAAAGCGTCGGGTATTGGCCAGCAATTCATCGCGCGCCCGGTCGATCCCGACCAGAAGGTCCAGTGCCACCCGGCTGACCTCCGCCACCGGGATCAGCCCTTCGGGTGAGGGGCTCCAGACGAAAGCTTCGGCGCAGTCGAAATCGGGACGCGTGGCCGGGGGCGGGCTCATCCGTTCCAGCGCATCGGCAATACGTCCCAGATCATCGGAGCCACCTGCGCCTGCGCGCGATGCCGTCATCAGCCGGCACCCCTGGTGTCGCCGGCGGCCCCGGCACTTTCATCGGCCCCGTCATCGTCGTCAGCGACGATATCGTCATCATCGTCGAACCAGATGCCTTCCTCGCGCATGCGTTTCTCGCGCTGGCGCTCGATACGGCGGACCAGCTGGATCGATACCTCGTAGAGGCCGTAGACCGCTACAAACAGAATGACCTGCGTGATGATGTCGGGCGGTGTGACCAGCCCCGCCAGCACCAGGATCGCCACCACTGCGTATTTGCGCACTGCGCCCAGCCCGTCAGCACTGACCAAACCGGCCTTGCCCAGCAGGCTGAGCAGTACGGGGAGCTGAAAACAAAGCCCGAAGGCCATGATGAAGGTGATGGTCAGCGACAGATATTCGGCGACAGAGCCCTGAAAGGAAATACCGGCATTGCCGATCTCGACCTCGGCGCCGGTCGCATCACCGCTCGTGCCGATCTGCTGAAAATTCAGGAAAAAGTCGAAGGCCAGCGGAATGACGATGAAAAACGCGAATGACGCACCCAGAAAAAACATGAAGGGCGAGGCGACCAGAAACGGCAGAAACGCGTTTTTCTCGGACCGGTAGAGACCGGGGGCGACAAAGCGCCAGAGCTGGTAGGAGATAATCGGAAAGGCCAGGGCAAATCCGCCGAGGATCGAGATCTTGATCGCGACAAAGAAGCCTTCCTGCAGCTTGATCAGGATCAACCCACAATCCTGTCCCCGTTCGATCAGCGCAGCGCAGATCGGTGTGGTCAGAAAGTTGAAGATCGGGTTCCAGAACGCGAAACTGACGAAAATCCCGATCACAAAGGCAATGGCCGAACGGATGAGGCGTGTGCGAAGCTCGGCCAGATGCTCGATCAGCGGCGCGCCGGTATCGTCGATATCATCGGCGTGGCTCATGACGTATCCTTGGCGCTTTTGCGGGTTGCGCGTTTGGCAGGTGCAGCCGTCGCGACGTCAGATGCGGATTTCTTCGGCGTCCTGCGCGCAGATGGTTTGGCCGACGCTTCCTTGACAGGCGTGGCCTTGGTAGCGGGCTTCTTCGCCGCTTGCTTTGTTGGCTTTGCCGATGGCGAACCACTGGTCTTCTTTGCGCCGGTATTTTTGGCGGCTGTCGAATTTTTAGCGGTGGTCTTTTTCGCGGCTGGCTTCTTCGGGGCCGCTGGCTTGCCGGCGGGTTTGGCCGCTGGCGCGGCGACGCCTTCGGCCTCTGCCGCTTCGCGATCGAGCCGCGCCTGCGCCTTTTTGGCCGCGGCCTCACGGATCTTGCGCGCGGCTTCGGCCCGTTCCTGTGTCAGTTTCGCGGTTTCCGATCCCATGACGCGGGGCTGTGTCGGTTCCCATTTGTCGAAACTCTCGGCAGCGTCCTTCAGCGCATCGATGCCAAGGCTGCGCCCCGATGTCAGGCCCTTGAGATCGCCGGCGATATCGTTGGCGCCGGTGCTTTCGGCGGCGTCGCGCATCGCGGTCTGAAACTCGCGCGCCATACGGCGCACCTTGGCCGTCATCTTGCCCAGCGACTGGAACAGCACCGGCAGATCCTTGGGCCCGACGACGATCAGCGCTACAACGCCAACCAGAATAAGCTCACTCCAACCCATGCGGAAGCGATCCCTTCACCTTCAGGATTTGTCTTTCTCGTCTTCGGGCGTGATGTCCTTGGCGGCTTCGGCCTCGGCTTCTTCCAGCTCGCGGGTGCCTTCCTTGACGCCCTTCTTGAACGAGGTGATGCCCTTGCCCACTTCGCCCATCAGCGACGAAATCTTGCCGCGGCCAAAGAGCACCAGCACCACAACCGCGATCAGCAGCCAGCCGACGGGGGGGACGTTGGTCAGGATCATGGGTGTATACATGTCGATCTCCTGTCAAAACCGGTGCGTGACCGGCGCATGTGTTCGAACCCGATCTCTATGCCCCAATGGCCACCGGGGAAAGCGCCAAACCGCGCTGGCGCGCCGAATTTGACTTGTTTTTTTCGTTTCTTTTGTCACTAATCTGTCAGTTGTCAGAAAAATGGCAGTTGAGGGCCGGAATCGGGCGAATCACTTCGCGGAATATTTGGCGGTTTCATCCACCCACTCTGCGGGCATGCGGGCCGGAAACCGGACGAAGGAATAGACATGAAGCGCGCCGACAGGTTGATCGATCTGATCCAGATCCTGCGTGATGGGCAGGTCCACCGGGCACAATCACTGGCACGGCGCATGAATGTGTCGTTGCGCACCGTCTATCGCGACATGGATACGCTGGCCCGGTCGGGCGTACCGGTCGCGGGCGAGCGCGGCACCGGTTATCGTCTGACGGCGGCCATCACACTGCCGCCCCTGAACCTGACCACAACCGAACTTGGCGCGCTGCATCTCGGCCTGAGCGCCGTGGGCCAGGCCGCGGATGCGGAACTGGCCAAAGCTGCGGCCAGCCTGTCGGCCAAGATCGATGCGGTACTGCCCGAGGACCGGGCCGGGGCACCCCCCGGCTGGGGATTTGCGATCTATCCCTTTGCCGATGCCGCGGCAGGCTTTGCCCATATGCCACCGATCCGTGCCGCGATCCGGGCCCGGCAGAAACTGCGCATCACCTATGCCGATGGCGACGGCAGCCGCACACAGCGCACGATCCGGCCCCTGCAGCTGGATTACTGGGGGCGAGTCTGGACCTGCGTGGTCTGGTGCGAACTGACAGGTGATTTCGCCGAGTTCCGGATCGACCGTATTCAGCGGCTCAGGGTATTGCAGGGGCTTTTCGTCGACGAGCCGGGCAAGCGGCTGCAGGATTTCCGCGAACGCAAAGAGGACCCGGGAGGAGAGTGAGGCGGTTTGCGGGGGCGCTGCCCCCTCTTTGGCCCCGATGCCGGGGCCAAATTCACCCCCGAGGTATTTTGCCGAACAATGAAGCGGTAAGGTAGCGGACGGCGTTGGCGGCGGCTTGCGCGCGGGGCGGGCCTCGCCTACATCCGCCTGCATGTTGGACAGAACCCAGAATCGACCCGAACTGCCGGCCGAGATCGCGCGCCGGCGCAGCTTTGCCATCATTTCGCACCCGGATGCGGGCAAGACGACGCTGACGGAAAAGTTCCTCTTGTATGGCGGTGCGATCCAGATGGCCGGGCAGGTGCGCGCCAAGGGTGAGGCGCGGCGCACGCGGTCGGACTACATGAAGATGGAGCAGGATCGCGGCATCTCGGTATCGGCCTCGGCCATGTCGTTTGATTTCCATGATTTCCGTTTCAACCTTGTCGACACGCCCGGCCACTCGGATTTTTCCGAGGATACATATCGCACGCTGACCGCCGTTGATGCGGCGGTGATGGTGATTGACGGGGCCAAGGGGGTGGAGAGCCAGACACGCAAGCTCTTTGAAGTGTGTCGGCTGCGCGATCTGCCGATCCTGACCTTCTGCAACAAAATGGACCGCGAAAGCCGCGACACGTTCGAGATCATCGACGAGATACAGGAAAACCTCGCGATCGACGTCACCCCGGCCAGCTGGCCCATCGGCATGGGGCGCGATTTCATCGGCTGTTATGACCTGCTCAACGACCGGCTGGAGCTGATGGACCGGGCCGACCGCAACAAGGTGGCGGCCTCGATCGCGATCTCGGGGCTGGATGATCCGAAACTGGCCGAACATGTGCCCGCCGATCTGCTGGCGCAGCTGCATGAAGAGATCGAGATGGTGCGCGAATTGCTGCCGCCGCTGGATATTCAGGCGCTGCGCGACGGCACGATGACGCCGATCTGGTTCGGCTCGGCAATCAATTCCTTTGGTGTGCAGGAGCTGATGCAGGGGATTGCGGATTACGGCCCCGAACCGCAGGTGCAATCGGCCGAACCGCGCCAGATCGCACCCGAAGAGGGCAAGGTGACCGGTTTCGTCTTCAAGGTGCAGGCCAATATGGACCCCAAGCACCGGGACCGCGTCGCCTTTGTCCGGCTCTGTTCCGGGCATTTCCGGCGCGGCATGAAGCTAATGCATGTGCGCACGAAAAAGCCGATGGCGATCTCGAACCCCGTTTTGTTTCTGGCCAGTGACCGCGAACTGGCCGAAGAGGCATGGGCGGGCGATATCATCGGCATCCCGAACCACGGGCAACTCAGGATCGGGGATGCGCTGAGCGAGGGCGAGATGCTGAAAGTGACCGGCATCCCCTCTTTTGCGCCGGAACTCCTGCAGAATGTGCGGGCCGGCGATCCGATGAAGGCCAAGCATCTGGAAAAAGCCCTGATGCAGTTTGCCGAGGAAGGCGCGGCCAAGGTATTCAAGCCCGCCATCGGTTCGGGTTTCGTTGTGGGTGTGGTCGGCGCGCTGCAATTCGAAGTGCTGGCCAGCCGGATCGAGCAGGAATACGGGTTGCCGGTCCGGTTTGAGCCGTCGCAGTTTTCCTCGGCGCGCTGGGTCAGCGGGCCGAAAGACAAGCTCGAGCCGTTTCTGGCCGCCAACAAGGGCCATATCAGCCACGATAATGACGGTGACGTGGTCTACATGACCCGGCTGCAATGGGATATCGACCGGATCGCGCGGGATCATCCCGACCTCACGCTGTCATCGACCAAGGAGATGATGGTCTGAATGCCCGCAAATTGGGCATGTGTCGCCTGAAATTGTTTCCCGATTGGAAACAATTGGCGCGGCATTCGGGTAAATCTGCACCAGTGGCGCGTTCACATTCAGATAACCGATGCGTTTGTTGACCATGGGCGGGCTTTGGTCTAGGGGATCGGCAGCCACAATGCGGTGGCATGAGGCGGGCGCAAAAATTCGCGTCCGAAAAATCGAGCGGGGCAAACCTGCGGATACTGGACACGAATGACAAAATTTTCCGAGTTGAACCTTGATCCCAAGGTGCTGAAGGCCGTCGAAGCGGCCGGATATGAAACCCCGACCCCCATTCAGGAAGGTGCGATCCCCCCGGCGCTGGAAGGGCGCGATGTTCTGGGGATTGCCCAGACGGGCACGGGCAAAACCGCCAGCTTCACGCTGCCAATGATCACCATGCTGAGCAAAGGTCGCGCCCGCGCACGCATGCCGCGTTCGCTGGTGTTGGCTCCGACACGGGAACTGGCTGCGCAGGTCGCCGAGAACTTTGACATTTATTCAAAAAACACCAAGCTGACCAAGGCGCTTCTGATCGGTGGCGTGAGCTTCAAAGAGCAGGACGCGCTGATCGACCGGGGTGTCGATGTGCTGATCGCCACGCCGGGGCGGCTTCTGGATCATTTCGAGCGCGGCAAACTCTTGCTGACGGGCGTTCAGATCATGGTGGTGGACGAAGCCGACCGCATGCTCGACATGGGTTTCATCCCTGATATCGAGCGTATTTTTCAACTGACCCCCTTCACCCGCCAGACGCTGTTCTTTTCGGCCACCATGGCCCCCGAGATCGAGCGGATCACCAATACGTTTCTGTCGAACCCTGCCAAGATCGAGGTGGCGCGCGCCGCGACGACTTCCGAGACGATCACGCAGGCACTGGTCTATCACACGCCCCGGCGCAAGGATTACACCGCCAAGGACAAGCGCGCGATCCTGCGGTCGATCATTGAACAGGAAGGTGAGGCCTGCACCAACGCGATCATCTTCTGCAACCGCAAGACCGAGGTCGATATCGTTGCAAAATCGCTGAAAAAGCACGGGCTGAACGCGGAACCGATTCATGGTGATCTGGAGCAATCCCACCGCATGCGGGTGCTGGGCGGGTTTCGCGAGGGCGAGATCCGGTTCCTCTGTGCCTCGGATGTGGCGGCGCGCGGCCTTGATATTCCGAATGTGAGCCATGTGTTCAATTTCGACGTGCCGGGCCATGCCGAGGATTACGTCCACCGGATCGGCCGCACCGGCCGTGCCGGGCGCGAGGGCAAGGCCTTTACCATCGCCACCCCGCTGGACGACCGGCAGATCAAGGCGGTCGAGGATCTGGTCAAACTGACGATCCCGCGCGTCGACAATCCCTGGACACCGCCAGCGGGCCGCACCAAGGCCGACAAAACCGACAAATCCGATGCGGGCGGCAAGACGGCAGACAAAGGCGGCAAGGCTGCAACAGCCGAAGGCCGCGCTGCCGCGGGCAAGCCGGACAAATCGGACAAATCCGCCGAACGCGGCAAATCGCGCAGCGGCGGCAACAAGGTTCTGGGCATGGGTGATCACCTGCCCACCTTTATCGCCAAAAGCTTCGAAGAACGGATGGCAAGCTAAGGCCAATTCCCGGCGCAGCCTGCCCCTGCCCCGCCCTGGATGCTGTCTGGTGACAACCGGTCGTGCCGGGTAATATCCTGACCGTGCGGGCTGTCTTTTCCGGCGTCATTTTGCTGACGCGCAGGCCCAGTACGGGCTGCGCTATTTACCAATCGTCAGGTTTTCCGGCACGAAATGACCTTGCCACCGGCAGGTCACGGCCCCGATTTCACCCCATTCACATGCCTAGCTGACCACAGAACGACCCGGAACCGGGCATCAGACAGGCAGAGGTCCCATGGGACGGAAACGGAGCAGAGACATGGACTACCACCCCAATACGGCGCAATCGCCGGATCAGGATGCGCATGAGATGATCAGATCACCGCGTCAGGAACCGGCCCCATCAGACCCCACGAAAACGCGGGCGACCGACAAGGAAAACGTCATCTTTACCGACTGGGCCGCGATCTGACGCGCGCCCAACACCCGCTGCCCCGAACGCGCGGCGGCGATGCGGATCAGCCGCACGGGATGGCCGCGCTGTCGTGATCGGCCATCCATGCCCGGGCCAGAGACCATGCCATGGCATGATGCGCCAGATCGATCTGCCCCGACCAGAGTTCATTGTTCAACCTGTCCGGCGTCACCACCTCTTCGGTCATCTCTTCCAGATCGCCGGAATCGGGCGCGGCAATCCGGGCGCAGTCAAAACCAAGGAAATAGTGGCCGGTCGCCCCGATCTGATTGCCATGATCGACAAAACGGCCAAGCGGGATCAGCCGCCCCGCCCGATACCCCGTCTCTTCCCGCAATTCCCGCGCCGCCGCCGCCTCGGGTGCTTCGCCCCTGTCCTGAAATCCCGCCGGAAATGTCCTTGTGACGCGGCCCACGCCGTGCTTGTATTGCCGGATCGTCAGAATGCGCCTGTCATCCAGCACCGGCACCACCAGCGCAAAGACCCCAAGCCGCACCTGATAGAAATCGGGCACGATCCGCCCGGGCGCAATCTCGACTGTTTCCTTCTCGACCCGGACATAAGGTGCCGCCTCGAACACCGTTTCCCGTGACAGCGTTTTCCACGTTTCCATCAGACACCCCCTGATAAAAAAAGCCGCCCTCGCGGGCGGCTCTGATCCTGCGCTGTCGGTCTTTTAGCCCACCAGTTCGAGGCCGGAAAAGAAATAGGCGATCTCTTCCTTGGCCGTATCCGGACCGTCAGAGCCATGAACCGAGTTTTCACCGATGGAAAGCGCGTATTCCTTGCGGATTGTCCCCTCATCCGCTTCGGCAGGGTTGGTCGCGCCCATAACCTCGCGATTGCGGGCGATGGCGTTTTCACCCTCGAGCACCTGAACGACGATCGGCTCAGAGGACATGAATTCGCAAAGCTCATCATAGAAGGGGCGTTCCTTGTGCACGCCATAGAAAACACCCGCCTGCGCCTTGGTCAGGTGAATGCGTTTCTGTGCGATCACGCGCAGGCCCGCAGCCTCGAGCTTGGCAACAATCGCGCCGGTCAGGTTACGTTTCGTTGCATCGGGTTTGACGATAGAGAATGTGCGTTCCAGTGCCATGTCGGACCTCTTTTCTGGGGCGGCTTGCCCGTCGGAATTCCCGCGCCGCCTAACATGCAGAACCCGGTTTGAAAAGCGGTCTTTGAGCCGGATGGCATCACACCGGCCCGCCCGGCCCTGACCGCCGATCCGCCAGTACAGCCCGCGCGATTGACTTTGTGCCGGAAAACTTTCAGACGACCGCAAATGCTGCGCATTTCCGACATATCCTACGCGGTCGATGGCCGCCCGCTGATCGAGAACGCCTCGGTCACGATCCCGGCGGGGCACAAGGTGGGTATGGTCGGGCGCAACGGCACCGGCAAGACCACGCTTTTCCGCCTGATCCGGGGCGAACTGACGCTGGAAACCGGGACGATCACCCTGCCCAAGAAGGCCCGCATCGGTGGCGTCGCGCAAGAGGTTCCGGCTTCGGCGACATCGCTGATCGATACGGTACTTGCCGCCGATACCGAGCGGCTGGCGCTCTTGTCCGAGGCCGAAACCGCCACCGATCCGACCCGGATCGCCGATATTCAGACCCGTCTTGGCGATATCGATGCGTGGTCAGCCGAGGCACGCGCCGCCACCATCCTCAAAGGGCTGGGCTTTGACGATCCCGACCAGACACGCCCCTGCGCCGATTTTTCCGGTGGCTGGCGGATGCGGGTCGCGCTGGCGGCGGTCCTCTTTGCCGCGCCCGATCTTTTGCTGCTGGACGAACCGACCAACTATCTTGACCTCGAAGGGGCGCTCTGGCTCGAGGCCTATCTGGCGCGGTATCCGCATTCGGTCTTGCTGATCTCGCATGACCGGGGCCTTCTGAACCGGGCGGTCGGTTCCATCCTGCATCTCGAGGACCGCAAGCTGACGCTCTATCAGGGCAATTACGACACATTCGCCGCCACGCGTGCCGCGCGGATCGCCGTGGCCGAGGCCGAGGCACGAAAACAGGCCGCGCGCAAGGCGCATCTGCAAAGTTTCGTCGACCGCTTCCGCTACAAGGCATCCAAGGCCGTGCAGGCGCAGTCACGCCTGAAAATGATCGAGCGGATGACCCCGATCACCACACCGCAAGAGGCGGCGCTGAAGGCCTTCAGCTTTCCCGCACCCGAAGAACTGTCGCCACCCATCATCGCCATGGAAGGCGTGTCGGTTGGTTATGATGGTCAGGCGGTGCTGTCGCAGCTTGATCTTCGGATCGATCAGGATGACCGGATCGCCCTCTTGGGCAAGAATGGCGAGGGCAAATCAACGCTTTCCAAGCTGCTCTCGGGTCGGCTGGCGAAGATGGGCGGCAGCATGACCTCGGCGGCCAAGCTGCGGATCGGCTATTTCGCGCAGCACCAGCTGGACGAACTGAACGCCGATGAAACGCCCATACAGCATCTCCAGCGTTTGCGCCCCAAGGAATTGCCGGGCAAAATCCGTACGCGCCTTGGCGGGTTCGGCATCGGCGCCGATCAGGCCGAAACCGTGGCGGCGCGGCTTTCGGGCGGGCAGAAGGCGCGGCTTTCGCTGTTGCTCGCGACGCTGGATGCGCCGCATCTCCTGATCCTTGACGAGCCGACCAACCATCTGGACATGGAAAGCCGCGAAGCGCTGGTTGAGGCGCTGACCGCCTATACCGGCGCCGTGATCCTTGTCAGCCATGACATGCATCTACTGTCGCTGGTGGCCGACCGGCTGTGGCTGGTCAGGGACGGGCGCGTGCGCGTCTTTGATGAAGATCTGGAGGCCTATCGCCGCCTGCTCCTGTCGCGCGAGGACCGGGAAAAGAAACCAAAACCCAAGCCCGCGCGGCCACGCCGCGCCGACCGCGAAACCCTGATCGCGCTACGCGCCGAGGTGCGCAAGGGCGAGGCGCGTGTAACCAAGCTCAATGACATGCGCGACAAGCTTGCCGCCAAGCTGGCCAACCCCGATCTTTATGATGACAGCCGCCGGGGCGAGGTCGAGGTCTGGCAGCGCAAATATGGTGAGGTCATGGAAGCGCTGGAGCGGGCCGAGACCCTGTGGATGTCCGCGCTGGAGCGTCTGGAAACCGCCGAAACACCCGGTTGAGCCCCATCGGGATTGCCAGCGGCCACTGATTGGTGTTTTCTGTCCGAAACCCGAAGCACCGCATCGCATGTGGATAAGTTTCCGGTGTCAGATCAGGGTGATGTGTGGTGAAGCTAAGAAATTCCGGCATTCATGGGTCAGAAGGCATCGCCGCCGCGCGGCAGGGCAGCGGCAGCTTTGGCGCGATCTGCCATTCTGATCACACTGCGATCACCAAGGGTTGCATCCCCGCGATCGCGCGCCGGGTTGTGGCTGAACACAAGTCACTTAGGTAGTCAGACATGAGCAATGATGACATCGCACAGCTGGCCTATCTGACGCTCTTGGGCGCGGTCATACTTGGCTATTTCCTGATCGCGCAGCGGCGCAACCTCGGCCGCATCTTTCAGCAGCTGATCCTCTGGGGGCTACTCTTTGTCGGCGTGGCCTCCGGTTTCGCGCTGTGGGAGAACCTGCGCTACAGCTTTCCGCAGCGCCAGTCGGTGATTTCCAACGGCTCGCAGATCGAAACCCGCCGCCGTCTGGACGGGCATTATTACCTGACGCTGCAGATCAATGGCGAGGATATCGAGTTCGTGGTCGATACCGGCGCCTCGGAAATGGTGCTGTCGAAATCGGATGCCGAAAAGGTGGGGATCGTCACAGCAGGGCTGGATTTCTGGGGCCGGGCCAAAACCGCCAATGGCGAGGTGCAGACCGCACGTGTCGTACTGGATGATGTGCGCCTTGGCCCGATCGCCGACCGCCATGTCGAGGCATGGGTCAATGATGGCGACATGCAGGGATCGTTGCTCGGGATGGGCTATCTGAACCGGTTTGCCGCGATCGAGATCCGGGGCAACCGGCTGATCCTGACGCGCTGAGGCATCGGGGCGGCGGGGGCGTTGCCCCCTTCGGCCCTGGCCCTGCCAGTGCCGAATTCCCCCCAAGGTATTTGAAGAACAATGACAGTTGGGGGTGGGCCCTTCAGATCAGAAGCGATGCCGCGCCTTCGTGGCGCAGAAGCGTGACCTTGGCCTCGATCCCGCCGCGACCGGAAAACCCGCCAAGACCATCTGCCGCCAGCACCCGGTGGCAGGGAATGATGATGGGAATGGGGTTGGCGCCGCAGGCCTGACCGATGGCCTGGGCTGACACGCCGAGATCACGGGCAAGATCGCCATAGGTCAGCGTTTGGCCAAAGGGGATGGCCATCAGCGCCGCGCTGAACCGGGTGCGGAAGCTGCCCGGCATCGGCGCGATGGGGGCGGTGAAGACCTCTCGCCGGCCCGCGAAATAGTCGATGAGTTCCGCGCGTGCCGCATGCAGATGGGCATGGGCATCGGCGCTGTCATCCTGCCGCCGCCAGTCGAGCCGGGTCAGCCCGTCGGGCCCGCCCCAGATCGTCAGGTCGCCCAGGGGCGAGGCGAGCGAGAGATGCTTGTCAGACCCATCGCTCATGCCCGCCTGCCCCGTTCTCAGCCAAGCGCGGCGTCGCAGCGCCCGCAGAGATCGCTATGCGCGTGGCTGCCGACATCGGGCAGGATTTTCCAGCAGCGCTGGCATTTGCCACCCGCAGCATGCGCGAAGGTGACGGCGATCCCGTCTTCCCCCTCGAGGCGGAAGGCCGCATCGGTCGCCGCATCGGTGGCCAGCGTGATTGCCGAGGTGATGCAGATATCGGCAAAGGGCACCGAGGCCAGGATTTCGGCTGTTTCCGGTGCGACATGCACCACCGGTGCGGCCTCGAGCGAGGCGCCGATGATCTTGTCACGGCGCGCAACCTCGAGCGCGCCGGTCACGACGCGGCGCACACGGCGGATAGTGGCCCATTTTTCCGCCAGCGCCGGATTGACCCACCCCGCAGGCGTTTCGGGCATATCGGTCAGATGGACCGAGGCATCGTCGCCCGCGTGACGCGACAGCCAGACCTCTTCGGTGGTGAAGACCAGAATGGGCGCCAGCCATGTGGTGAGCCGGTAGAAAAGAAGGTCGAGCACGCTGAGCGCGGCGCGGCGCGTCAGGCTGTCATCGCCGTCGCAATAGAGCGCATCCTTGCGGATATCGAAATAGAAGGCCGACAGATCGACCGTGGCAAAGGTAAAGAGCGCCTGGAATACGCCCTGGAAATCATATTTCGCATAGCCCGCGCGGACCTGCGCATCCAGTTCGCCCAGACGGTGCAGCACCCATTGCTCGAGTTCCGGCATCTCTGCCGGTTCCACCCGCTGATCATCGGCAAAATCACCCAGCGCACCCAGCATGAAGCGCATCGTGTTTCTGAGGCGGCGATAGCTGTCGGCAACCCCTTTGAGTATTTCCGGCCCGATGCGCTGATCGGCGGTGTAATCGGTCTGCGCCACCCAGAGGCGCAGAATATCCGCCCCGTACTGGCGCACCACCTCGTCGGGCACGATGGTATTGCCCAGCGATTTGGACATTTTCATGCCCTTTTCATCCAGCGTGAAGCCGTGGGTCAGCACACCGCGATAGGGTGCGTGGCCGCGCGTGCCGCAGGATTGCAGAAGCGATGAGTGAAACCAGCCGCGATGCTGATCGGTCCCTTCGAGGTAAAGATCGGCGATACCGTCATCGCTGCCGTCTTCGCGGTCGCGCAGGACAAAGGCATGGGTCGAGCCGCTGTCGAACCAGACATCGAGGATGTCATCGACCTTGACCCATTCGGCGGGATCATACTCTTCGCCCAGAAACCGCTCTTTGGCGCCATCCTTGTACCACGCGTCGGCGCCTTCGGCCTCAAACGCGGCGGTGATGCGTGCGTTCACATCCGCGTCCCTCAAGAGGAAATCGGGATCGGTGGGCAGCGCATCCTTACGGGTAAAGCAGGTCAGCGGCACACCCCATGCGCGCTGACGTGACAGCACCCAGTCGGGGCGTGCCTCCATCATCGAATAAAGCCGGTTGCGGCCCGATTGCGGTGTCCAGCGGACATTGTCGATCTCGGTCAATGCGCGGGCGCGGATGGTTGTGCCATGCTGATCCTGATCGTCGCCCACCGGCCTGTCGATGGCAGCGAACCATTGCGGCGTGTTGCGATAGATCACCGGCGCCTTGGAGCGCCATGAATGGGGATAGCTATGCGAGATCTTGCCCCGCGCCAGCAGGCCACCAACCTCGGCCAGTTTGTCGATCACGGATTTGTTGGCGTCACCCTCGCCGCCCTTGCGGCTGAGGATATAGGTGCCGCCGAAAAACGGCAGATCGGCGCGGAACGATCCGTCATCCATCACGTTATAGGTGATGACTTGATCCAGCATGCCCAGATCACGGTAAAGCTCATACTCCTCCATCCCGTGGGACGGGGCGCAATGGACGAAGCCGGTCCCCTCCTCGTCGGTCACGAAATCGGCGGCGCGGAAATCACGGATATCATCCCATTCGCCGTTCGCGCCTTCGGCACCGGCAAGTGGGTGGGTGACCGACAGCGCCGCAAGCTCATCGGTGCCGACATCACGCAGGCGGCGATACATGTCGTCCCCAAGCCGGGCGCGCGAAAACACCTCGCCCGCCATGGCGTCGGCCAGGATATAGCGATCACCGATCCGCGCCCAACATTCCTCGGGGCGTCCGATCACCTCGTAAAGGCCATAGGCGATATCCCGGCCAAAGACGACGGCCTTGTTTGATGGGATGGTCCATGGCGTCGTGGTCCAGATGACGACATGCGCGCCATTGAGGTCAGCGGCAGCCTCTGCGTCGGCCCCGGGCACTACCCTGAACTTCACCCAGACGGTAAAGCTGTCCTTGTCGTGATATTCGACCTCGGCCTCGGCCAGCGCGGTTTTTTCCATCGGCGACCACATCACGGGCTTTGAGCCCTGATACAGCGTGCCGTTCATCAGGAATTTCTGAAACTCCTCGGCGATCACTCGTTCGGCGTGGAAATCCATCGTCAGATAGGGCGCGTCCCAGTTGCCCGTCACGCCAAGGCGCTTGAACTCGCTGCGCTGCACATCGATCCAGCCCTCGGCAAAGTTCCGGCATTCCTTACGGAAATCAACGACATCCACCTCGTCCTTGTTGCGGCCCTTCTTGCGGTACTGTTCCTCGATCTTCCATTCGATAGGCAGGCCGTGGCAGTCCCAGCCGGGGATATAGCGTGCGTCGCGGCCCATCATCTGCTGGGACCGCACAACCATATCCTTGAGGATCTTGTTCAGCGCGTGCCCGATATGCAGATGCCCGTTGGCATAGGGCGGGCCGTCATGCAGGATGAACGGTTTGCGCCCGTCGGCCGTTTTGCGCAGCCGGTCATAGACCCCGATCTTTTCCCAGCGTTCCAGCCATTCGGGTTCGCGTTTCGGCAGCCCTGCCCGCATAGGAAAATCGGTTTCCGGCAGGTTCAGCGTATCTTTGTAGTCAGTCTTGTCGGCACACATGTCGCGTGGTCCCTAATCATTCAGTGTTCTGGCAGTATGTGCGGCGCGGCGATCCTTACGCCTGAAACCCGGCAACTCAGCGCGTGAGTGCCGGGGAAATAATTCGTATCAGGAATGCTGTCGCGAACATTTGGGCAGGCTTATAGGTGCGCGGGTGATGGTGGACAAGGGCGAAGGCGGCAAAAATCCCCCCGTCCATGGCTGCCGCTGGCCAATATATGCGCCCTCGCCTAGGCTGGAGACGATGACCGGCAAAGACGCCGGGCGGGCACGGGAACACGGCGGAGGAGAGGTGCAGGACAGAGGCAGTATCGCCATCGTCGGGGCCGGGATCGGCGGGCTGGCCATGGCCGGGCTCTTGTCGCGGCAGGCGTATCAGCCCGTGCTCTTTGATCAGTTCGACGCGCCTGCCCCTGTCGGTTCGGGGCTGGTCATTCAGCCGGTGGGTCAGGATGTGCTGGCCGCGCTTGATCTCTTGACCGATGCCTGCGCGCTTGGGGCGCCGATCCGGCACATGCAGGGGATCGAGGCGCAAAGCGGGCGGGTGGTGCTGGATGTGGCCTATGACCGGGCGGGTGCGGCGCGTTTCGGCCTCGGCATTCACCGGGCGGCACTCTTTGATCTGCTCTACCGCGCGGCGCTGGCGGCGGGGGTCGCGTTTCGCCCGGGCCACCGCGTCGTGTCGCGGGACGGGCAGTATCTGCGGTTTGCGACAGGGCGCGACGGGCCCTTTGATCTGATCATCGATGCTTCGGGCGCGGGTTCGGTCCTGTCGCCCATCCGGCGGCACGAACTGCGTTATGGGGCCATTTGGGGCAACGTGGCATGGCCCGACACCGCCCTGCCCCGCAACGCGCTGACGCAACGCTATCGCCGCGCCGACCGGATGATGGGCGTGCTGCCCATTGGCCGCCTGCCCGGCGGGGACCGCGATCTGGCCGCGATATTCTGGTCATTGCCGCAGGATCGATACGCCGACTGGCGCGCTGGCGGGCTAGAGCGCTGGCGGGATGAGGCCGTGGCGCTCTGGCCCGCATTCGCCCCGTTTCTCGCGGGTATCGGCAGCGTCGATGACATGACGCTGGCCCGCTATGCGCATGGTACCCTGCCGCGCCCCCATGGGCCGGGGATCGTCACCATCGGCGACGCCGCGCATCAGGCCAGCCCGCAGCTGGGTCAGGGGGCGAATATGGCGCTTCTGGATGCCTATGCGCTGGCCCGGGCCATCGAACAGGGTGGGATCGCCGGTGCCGGCCCGGCCTATGCAAGGGCGCGGCGCTGGCATGTGCGGATCTATCAGGTGATGAGCTGGGCCTTCACGCCGCAATACCAGTCCGACAGCCGTGTGCTGCCTGTGCTGCGTGACCACGTGCTGATGCCCGTCTCCCGCCTGCCCGGCATGCCCTACCTGCTCAGCCGCCTCGTCTGCGGTGACCTGATCGCGCCGTATTGAACGCGTATTTGATCTAGGCCTGAGCCTCCCATTCGATCAGCAGTTTGTCGACGCGAATAGTTACAGGCGTTGCGTTAACAAGCTCGGTCTTTCCGCCCTCTTCGTACCAGCGAAATGCGGCCCAGGCATAATTTAAGTGCCCGTCAAGCCGAAAAATCCGTAGATGTCTGAGTAAAGGGCGACTAACGATCCTCCACGCACACCGCCTGAGAGCGCCAAGCAATATTGCCTGGCATAGCCTTCAAGCGAGTCGCGCATGTCGATCAGAAATTGACCAGCGGTTTGATTTGCTTCTGTAGGAGATGTGAACTCCAGCGAATGGCTTTTCTGGTTATTAAAGAAGTTTTCTGGTGCGTCGATCAATTCACGATGCGCATTGCTTGCCTTCGGCATAATTATCACGGTTGCCCCCATTGCCTGATCCCCCTTGCGAAGCGTTGCTGTCTGTCGTTGCTCTGTTCCCGGAACCGGCTGATTATTGCCATCATTCAGCGCGAAGTAGATATTCAGCGTGACGGCCCCGGACGGCAGCCATAACCTTTCGCCGTTTCCCCCGCTGGCCACGGCAATCCAGCGCGTCAGTGGCATCGCATCGTGAAACTCACAGCGAAAGACATAGCCGGGATGGTTTGGGTTTTGCGGGTCGTTCAGCGCGCGAAACTGCACCGGAACCGGTGGTATCTCAATGCTGCACCCTTCCGGGCTACAGAACGTCTGGGCGCCGCTGCATGGTTTCTTGGGCAGTATGCCAAGCGCATCGGGACTCGGTTCCAGCAAAAACTCTATTTCACCCTGCCCCGTCAGTTCAATCGTCTCCCTATGCGCGAAATTACGACCCGCCTTGGGGTTGGCAGGGTCCCAATATCCTTTCAGCGCAGGTCCCCTGATATAAAGATCGCCGGAACCGTGACCCTTGAGGTTGACATCGGTCGGTCCGCCCGGTTTCAAATTGCCTTTGGCAATCTCGCTTCCATTGGCGATCACCCAATACTCAAATCCACAGATATGATGGCCGGACGGTTCTTTTACGGAAATTTGGTATAACCCCATTGCAATACTCCTCTGGTTTCAATCCGCAGAGCGTAGCACAACCAAAACGATTTCACAGAAATCACCCCGCGCTCACGCGCCAAAGAGGCCTTTCAGTGCCCGTCCGACCAGCGCGGTGGCCGAGGGTCTTTGGGCGGCGCGGAAGGGCATGGGGCGGCAGACCTCGATCGCGGCGATGCCGACGCGCGCGGTCAGGGCGCCGTTGATGATGCCCTCGCCAAAGCGGCGCGACAGTTTCGACAGCACGCTGCCGCCCGCAACCGATCCGATCAGGTCATCGCCGATGGCCAGCGCGCCGGTGGCCACCAGATGTGCCAATACGCCACGGATCAGCCTGAGCGAGCCGAGCGTACCGGCGCGCCCGCCATAGATCTCGGCGATCCGGCGGATCATCCGCAGATTGGCGCTGAGCGCGGTGATCAGATCGGCCAGCGCCAGGGGCACCAGCGCCGTAACCGTCGCCACCTGCCGCGATGCCGTCTCGACCTCGGCAATGGCGGCCTGATCCAGCGGGACGATCACCTCTTGCTCGGCCAGCGTCATCAGGGCACCGGCATCGAATATATCACCCCTCAGGTCCTGAAACCGGTCGCGGCCCCAGCGGGTTTCCTGTCGCCCGCGATAGTGGCGCATGATCCTGTCCGCCGCCGCCGCGGCCATGGCGACATCATCCTGCGCCAGTGCCTGTTCAACCCCCGCCCTCAGCCCGTCGACCCGGCGCAGGCGGGCGATTGAGGCCAGTTCCCGGAATGCGATCAACAGCGCGATCAGCCCCAGCAGCGCCAGAAGCGCCGTCGCCACCGCCCCCAGCACAGGGTTGCGCGCCAGAAGACCGGTGACGAAATCCCACGCCGCCAGCGACAGGGCAAAGCCCAGAAAGGCACCCAGAACACCCAGAAACCACAAGATGAGGCGCGAACGGCGCCCCGAACCAAGCGTCGCGGCGCGCTGAAAGCCGGTGCCATGTGGATTCCGCTCATCCAGATCGGGTACGGTCGGGGCCTCTGCCGGGTTCATCGCGGCAGTCGCCGCGTCCTCCTTGTCCAGATCGATCAGTACCGGGCCGCTCATATCAGTTTGTCTCCGATCAGAAATTCCACCGCCTGATCCATGCGGATATGGGCCAGCCCGCCGCCGGGTTTATGCGCGCCCGCCGGCGGGGCAAAACGCATGATCTGGTAATCTTCGTCCAGCCAGCGCTCTGCACCATCGGCTGCCGGGCGCAGGATACGCCCGGGATCGTCGGGCAATGCACCGGGATAGAAGGCCGCCGCCTTGCCGGTGTCGTTCAGCACGCCCTTGACGCAGTCCAGATCGCGCCCCTGATGGCTGAGGCGCGTCTCGACCGTGGCCCTGATAGCGGCGAGGCTGATCGCGCGTGTCCTGGCCCCGGCGAAATCGGCGCGCGCCCGCGCATCCGACAAAAGCGCATCGGTAATCGCGGTTAGTTCGGGGTGCTGGCTGTGATGCAGATGATCTGCCTTGGTCGCGGCAAAGAGGATACGCTCAACCCGGCGGCCTGCGATCCGCGACAGCCAGCTGTTGCGCCCGTGCCGGAAGGCCGAGAGTATCCCGGCCATCGCCCCGCGCATATCGGCAATGGCGGGCGGACCGCTGCTGATCGCACCCAGGACATCGACCAGCACGATCTGGCGATCCAGCCGGGCAAAATGATCGCGGAAAAACGGTTTGACGACCTGTGCCTTGTAGGCCGCAAAGCGCCGCTCCATCTCGCGCAGGAGGGTGCCACGCGCCGCGCGCCCGTCTTGCCCCGCTTCAAGCGGGATGAATGTCAGCGCCGGAGAGCCCTCCAGATCACCCGGCATCAGGAAACGCCCGGGTGAACAGTCGGAATAGCCTGCCGCCCGCGCCGCCAGCAGATAACGGGTATAAAGCGCCGCCAGATCGCCTGCCCGCGCCTCGTCCATCGGGGTGGTGTAGGTGATGTCGTCAATCGCCGCCAGAAAGGCCGCGCCGTCTGTGCGTGCCTTTGCCGTCGTGATGGCGGCGCGGGACCACGCGGCATAGGACATGTCCATCAAGGCCAGATCCAAAAGCCACTCACCCGGGTAATCGACGATATCCAGATGCAGTTTCTGTGGCCCGGTCATCGCCCCCAACAGGCCAGAGGGCCGTATCCTGAGCGATAACCTGAGTTCCGAGATCGAGCGGGTCGAGGATGGCCATGCCGGGGGTTCACCCGTCAGCCGGGCCAGATGCGCCTCGTAGGCAAAGCGCGGCACGGTATCGTCGGGCTGTGGTTGAAGATAGGCCGCCTCGACCCGGCCCTGGGCAATCCCGGCGACGCCGTGCATCCGCCCCCGTTCGAGGAGGTTGGTGACCAGCGAGGTGATGAATACCGTCTTGCCCGCGCGCGAAAGGCCCGTCACACCAAGCCGGATCACCGGCTCGAACAATGTTTCCGAAACGGCCTGCCCAACACCTTCGGCGGCGCGGGTTACCGTGTCTGCAAGTTGCGGCAGTACCACATGCGATCCTTCTGTTGGCCCCAATCTAGGGGTTTGCCCCGGGGGTTTGTAGGGTCAATGCGCAAACGGCGTTGCGCGGGGGGCTTTTGCGCAGTAACTGCCACGTCATGGCGCGCTATGCATTGAAGATCGAGTATCACGGGGGGCCATTTTCGGGCTGGCAGCGGCAAAAGGACCGCCCGTCGGTTCAGGCCGCGGTCGAGGCCGCGCTGGCCCGGCTGGAACCCGATTTACCCTCGATCGCCGCTGCCGGGCGCACGGATGCGGGTGTGCATGCCCGCGCCCAGGTGGCCCATTGCGATCTGTCCAGGGACTGGGATCCGTTTCGCCTGTCCGAGGCGCTGAATTATCACCTGCGCCCGCATCCCGTGGCCATCCTGTCGGCGGCGCGTGTGGCCGGGGATTTTCACGCACGGTTTTCAGCTACAGAGCGGCGATACCTCTTTCGCGTGCTTTTTCGCCGGGCACCGGCAACGCATGAGGCCGGGCTGGTCTGGCAGATCGGTCACGCGCTGGATCGTGACGCGATGGCGCGGGCGGCGGGGTATCTGGTGGGCCATCACGACTTTACCACCTTTCGCTCAACCATGTGCCAGGCCGCCAGCCCGGTCAAAACGCTGGACGCGCTGGAAATCACAACCCATCCCGTCCCGCATGGCTGCGAATATCGCTTTCACGTCCGCGCGCGCAGTTTCCTGCACAATCAGGTGCGCAGTTTTGTCGGGACGCTCGAACGGGTGGGTGCGGGCAGCTGGCCACCGGAACAGGTAGCAGAAGCGCTGGCGGCAAGGGATCGCGCCGCCTGCGGGCCCGTCGCGCCGCCGCAGGGGCTCTATCTGGACGGGGTCGGATATCCTGAGCCGGTTTTCGACGACGGCTGAGTGCGACCGCCCTCACCCCAACGCATAGCCCGCACCGCGCACGGTACGCAGCGGATCGTCGCCGCCATACTGACAAAGTGCTTTGCGCAGACGTCCGACATGGACATCGACCGTGCGCGTATCGACAAAGATGTCGCGTCCCCAGACCCGGTCAAGCAGCTGATCGCGCGCCCAGACCCGGCCCGGTTTTTCCAGAAATGTGGCCAGCAGCCTGAATTCGGTCGGGCCAAGGCGGATCGGCTGTTCACCGCGAAAGACCTTATGCGTCTCTGCGTCCAGCACGATATCCTGATAGTGCAGTTTTTCGCCGACACTCGAGGGCCGGACGCGGCGCAGCTGTGTACGCACCCGCGCCATCAGCTCGACCACTGAATAGGGTTTGACGACATAGTCATCCGCCCCGGTTTCCAGCCCGCGCACGCGGTCAACCTCTTCCGAGCGCGCGCTCAGCATGATGATCGGGATGGCGCGTGTCTGCGCCCGCGATTTCAGACGCCGACAAATCTCGATGCCCGAGACATGCGGCAGCATCCAGTCCAGTATGATCAGATCGGGCGCGTGTTCCGCGACCGCCAGCAGCGCCTCATCGCCGTTTTCGGCCTGCAGCACATGGCAGCCTTCGGCCTCCAGATTGTAGGCCAGCACCTCACGCTGGGCATGCTCGTCCTCGACGATCAGAACCTGTGGTTGACTGCTGGTTGCCATGTCAGTCGATCCCGATCACCTCATAGCTCGTCTTGTCACCCTTGGGCCGCCCGTCCTCGGGCATCTCGCCGGTCGACATATAGATGATCTGCTCGGCGATATTGGTGACGTGATCGCCCATGCGCTCGATATTCTTGGCAATGAAATGCATATGCATGCAGGGCGAGATATTGCGCGTATCCTGCAGCATAAAGGTGATCAGCTCGCGAAAACAGGTGTTGTACAGGTCATCGACATCGGCATCGCGCAGACGCACCGCATCGGCCAGTTCCGGATCGCGCTTGAGAAAGGCATCCAGCACATCGTTTAGCATCAGCCTGACCTCGCGGGCCATGCGCCGGATGCTGCCCGACATCTCCTCGCCCGGCTCCATGCCGATGATGGCGGTTGTGCGCTTGCCCATGTTCTTGGCATAATCGCCCACCCGCTCGAGGTTGGAACTGATCTTGATCACGCTCAGCACGATGCGCAGATCGCTTGCCGTCGGGGCGCGCAGCGCGATGACGCGGGCGGCCTCGCGGTTGATCTGCTCTTCCAGCGCGTCGATATCCTTGTCGTTCTTGCGCACCTGCTGGGCCAGTTCCTCGTCGCGGTCATGAAATGCCCGCGCACCGTTTTCAATCGCGGCCTCGACCATGCCGCCCATCTTCATCACCAGCGCCTGAATCGCTTCGAGGTCACGGTCAAAAGCCGATGCGATATGCGCCGTTTCCGGCATCTCGTTTTCCATCATCCGATCCGTCCTGTGATATAGCTTTCGGTTCTGCTGTCCTGCGGGTTGGTAAATATGTCGCCCGTATCACCATATTCCACCAGATGACCCAGATGGAAAAACGCGGTTTTCTGGCTGACGCGGGCGGCCTGCTGCATCGAATGGGTGACGATGACGACCGAGTAGTTCGACTTCAGCTCATCGATCAGCTCTTCAACCTGGGCCGTGGCGATCGGGTCCAGCGCCGAACAGGGCTCATCCATCAAGAGCACCTCGGGCTCGGTGGCAACTGCGCGCGCAATGCAAAGGCGCTGTTGCTGACCGCCGGACAACCCAGTGCCCGGTTCATGCAGCCGGTCCTTGACCTCGTCCCAGATCGCACCCCGGCGCAGCGATTTCTCGACGATCACGTCCAGATCCGCCCGCGATGCCGCCAGGCCGTGAATGCGCGGACCATAGGCGATATTGTCGTAGATCGATTTCGGAAACGGGTTTGGCTTCTGAAACACCATGCCCACCCGCGCACGCAACTGCACGGGGTCGACACGCCGGTCATAGATATCATCGCCGTCAATCGTGATCCTGCCCTCGACGCGGCAGATATCAATCGTGTCATTCATCCGGTTGATACAGCGCAGAAACGTGGATTTGCCACATCCCGAGGGGCCGATAAAGGCGGTGACGGTCTTGTCCAGAATGTCGACATCCACATCCTTGATGGCGTGGTTGTCGGCATAATAGACCTGCACCCCCTTGGCGGAAATCTTGGCGCTGTCCGCCTCGGCGGTGCTTTCTGAAATTCGCATATCGTTCATGGCAATGATCCCTACCAGCGCCGTTCGAACCGCCGACGCACGTAAACGGCCAGCGCATTCATCACTATCAGAAAAATCAGCAGGACACAGATGGCCGCTGCGGTGCGGGCCTCGAATGCCCGTTCGGGGAAATCCGACCAGCGAAACACCTGCACCGGCAGCACCGTCGCGCTGTCAGTGATCGAGGTCGGCACATCGACGATAAAGGCCACCATGCCGATCAGGATGAGTGGTGCGGTTTCGCCCAGCGCCTGCGCCATACCGATGATCGTACCGGTCAGAATACCCGGCATGGCCAGCGGCAGGACATGGTGAAACGATGTCTGCAGCCGCGACGCACCAAGGCCCAGCGCCGCATCGCGGATCGATGGCGGCACCGCGCGGATCGATGCGCGCGAGGCGATGATGATCGTGGGCAGCGTCATCAGCGCCAGCACGATGCCACCGGCCAGCGGGGCCGAGCGCGGCACACCAAAAACACCAAGGAAAATCGCCAGCCCCAAGAGGCCGAAGACAATCGATGGCACGGCGGCAAGGTTATTAATATTGACCTCGATGAAATCGGTCAGCCGGTTGCGCGGGGCAAATTCCTCGAGATAGATCGCCGCCAGCACACCGACCGGGAAGGCCAGCACAAATGTCACAAGCATGGTCAGGATCGAGCCCATGGTGGCACCGCGGATACCGGCCAGTTCCGGCTCGCGCGAATCCGATGCGGTAAAGAACCTTGTGTTGAACACTGTGTCGATCCGGCCCTGATCGCGCAGCGCCTCGATCCAGATGATCTGGTTATCGCTGACCTTGCGCGAGATCTCGGGCAGTTCCGTCATGTAAAGCTTCCAGTCAGCGCTCTGGCTGATCGGCTGCGTCGGTGCGATGACCGGGCGCGCCTTCCCGCCGTTTTCCGAAAGCTCGGTCATCCTGAACCAGCCGCCACCGGCGCGGATCAGCACCGAAACCGTGTCGCGGCTCAGCTTTTCGCGACCGCCCGGCGCGTCGGCGCGGCTGCGCAGCGCGGCAGCCTCGGCGATCAGTTCGTCACGCTTGGCCGCGCGGCTCTCGGCCTGGGCCTGGTTTTCCGCGCGCGCGGCATCCGTGGTGGAGGCACTGGCGCGGCGGGCGAATTCACGCGCACCGTTATCCTGCAGCGCGGCCTGCCGGTCCAGCCGGGCAGCATCGCGCCTGAGCGCGGTTTTAAGTTCACCCAGCGCCATTTGCATGTCATTCGCCGTCAGGTTCACGTCAACGCTCTTGCCGCTGCCATCGATGGTCAGAAGGCCCTGCACCGGCTGGGGCTGCAAACGCCCGAATTCCCCCTTGAGATAAAGGTCCGTCACATCCGAGGCGAGGAAATCATAGTCGATGCTCTGCCCCAGCAGCGACGGATCGCCCGACACCAATTCCGCCAGTTCAAAACTCGCCCCGCCGGAGACAACATCATAAAGCTGGCGCTTGACCTTCCGGTCCTTCGCATTCGGGAAGACTTCGCGCAGGACGGATTTCGTCAATCCTGCGAAATTGGCCCTGAGTATGGCCTCGGCATCCGGTGTCCCCTCAAGGTCAAGTTCCGCTGCGTCAATGGTGACCGGCAGCGTGATATAGGTTTCCGTCAGCGCACCGCGCGCATTGCCGACCACCGTCCACAGAAGCGAGATCAGCGCCAGCCCCGCCAGCGCAATGGCCAGAATGCCATAGGCCCTGAGGCGCCACTCTGCGCGTCGGCGCTTCTGCGCCCGCAGCGCTGCCGCCGGGGTGGTATGCGGACCGCTTGCCGAGCCGTGTGTCGTCGTCTCGGTCATCTGCATGTCCTAGTCATAGGCTTCGCGGTATTTGCGCACGATGCGCTGCGCGATCACGTTCATCAGAAGCGTCACGCAAAACAGCGTGAAACCCAGTGTAAAGGCCGGGCCGGCGGCGACAGCGGCCTCGGTATCGCCGGTGATCAGCATGACGATCTGCACGGTAACCGTGGTCACCGCCTCGAACGGGTTCAGCGTCAGGTTCGCCCCTTGTCCGGCGGCCATCACCACGATCATCGTCTCGCCCACTGCGCGGCTGACCCCAAGGAGCACCGCCGAAACGATACCCGGCAGCGCGGCGGGCAGCACCACCTGACGGATGGTTTCGGCCTTGGTCGCGCCCAGGCCATATGAGCCATCGCGCAGCGATTGCGGCACCGCGTTGATCACGTCATCGGACAGCGACGAAATGAAGGGGATGATCATGATCCCCATGACGACCCCGGCGGCCAGCGCCGATTCTGACGCGATGGAAATGCCCAGCGCCTCGCCCGTATTGCGAAAAAACGGCGCCATGGTGATCGCGGCAAAAAACCCGTAGACCACGGTGGGAATACCGGCCAGCACCTCCAGCATCGGCTTGACGATGCTGCGCACCCGGCGCGAGGCGAAATCCGACAGGTAGATCGCCGCGAAAAGCCCGATGGGCACCGCCACCAGCATCGCAATCAGCGTGATCAGGAACGTCCCCAAAAAAAGCGGCACCGCGCCCACCTTGTCGGCGCTGATCGCACCGGACTGCACGCCCGACAGGGGCGACCATGTCGTGCCCAGCACGAATTTGTCGATGCGCCAGCCGATATTCTGGAAAAAGCCGATTGTTTCGAAGATCAGGGAAAAGACGATGCCGATAGTCGTCAGAACCGCGATTGCCGCCATCGCCCAGAGGATCATCTGAATGATCTTCTCGGCCCGGTTGCGCGCGCGGAAATCAGGCGCCACGCGCGACAGGCTGAAGAGACCGGCGGCTGTTGCCGCACCAAGGCCCAGAATGACGCTGCCCCAGAGGCGCAGCTGATCCATCCCGGCAAAGCGCTGCGCGATCTCTTCGCGCACCAGATCGGTTCTCGAGGCTAGCCGCCCTTCGGCCAGCGCTTTGGCATCCGACAGGACAAGCTGATGTTCGATGGTCGGTGCCTCGGGCAGCGCCGCGCGGATATCGCGCATCAGCGATGCGGTGTTCAGCACGTTCCAGCCGATACCGATGATCAGCAGAACCGACCAGCCCACCATCAAGACGAGGATCAGGGCCAGCATCCCGTGGAACGTGGGACGCGAATGCAATGACGAAAGATCGCCACCGGCGACCTGCACCGCGCGCGCCCGGCCCAATCCGTAAAACACGAGGGAAAGTCCGAGGACAATCAGAAACGCAAGGCCATACATCGCGGCGTTCTTTCATTCACCCCGTCCGGGGCTTTGCGTTGCGGTTCAGGCGGCCGGAAGGTTACCGGCCACCCGTATCTTAGCGGTTCAGTTCCAAGCGTCGCTGGTCAGTTTCTTCATGTTCGCAACAGCATCGGCGAACATGTCGTGCTCTTCCTCGGGCAGCGGGATCAGCCCTTTGTCCACCAGATAGCCCTCTTCGCCCGATGCGGCCTCGGACGTGAACTCGGCGGCGAATTCGGCGATACCGGGTACAACGCCGACATGGGCCTGCTTGATGTAGAAATAGAGCGAGCGCGACACCGGGTATTCACCATCGGCGATATTTTCAAATGTCGGCTCAACATCGTCGATGATCGCCCCTTTCAGCGCATCGGCATTCTGATCGAGGAAGGAAAACCCGAAAACGCCCAGCGCATTCGGATTGGCCTCCAGCTTGGACACAATCAGATTGTCGTTTTCACCGGCTTCGACATAGGCACCGTCTTCGCGCACCGTGACACCATCGCAGTCAACCAGCGCCGTCTCGGCGCAGCCTTCATGCATCACCAGTTCTTCAAACGCATCGCGCGTTCCCGATGATGGCGGGGGGCCCAGAACCTCGATCGCGATATCGGGCAGCGAGGGATCGACATCAGACCATTTCGCGGGCAAGGGCCCGTTTGCCGCCAGCGCGATGACCAGCTGTGCGCGTGTCAGGGCAAATTCGGGTGCGTCGGTCGCGTTGGCCACGACGATGCCGTCAAATCCCACGATCACCTCGGTGATATCGGTCACACCGTTTTCCTGGCAAAGCGCGAATTCCTTGGCCTTCATGCGGCGCGATGAATTGGTGATATCAGGGTGCTCAACCCCCACACCCGCGCAGAAGAGTTTCATGCCGCCGCCGGAACCGGTCGATTCGACAACCGGGGTGGCAAATCCGGTCGATCTGCCGAACTGCTCGGCTACCGCGGTCGAAAACGGAAAGACCGTGGACGATCCGACGATGCGAATCTGTTCGCGCGCCATCGCGGTTGTTGCTGATATGGCTGCAACGGCAATTGCAGACGCGGTGAGTTTTACGACGTTCATTCGTCTAGCTCCATCAAAAGTGGCCGAGGTTCGGGCGCGTCCCGAACCCTCGGCGGCCGGATTAAGCGCACCCGGCAAAGCTTTTGTGACAGGGATGTAACAGGAATATGACAGTTTCAGGCGCCGTCGCCCGGATCGTTGCCGACCTGGGTATCTTTCCCGGTCTCATAGCGGCAGAGAAACACCCAGCGCGCGCTCTGCATCCGCCCAGACCTGACGAAATTCGGCCGTAAAACGCGCCCTCTGGCGGCGGCGCAACCCGCCCCTGCCCGATCCTGCCGGTTCGCGCCATGGTTTGCGGCCACCGGCGAAATGCACCATCGCCGGATCCTCGATCGAGCGTCTGAACTGTCCCTGCACCGCACGCGAGACGTACCAAGACCGCATCTTGGCATTACCCCAAAGGCTGTTCCATTCCGGGTCCAGCAGCCCCGTCACATCGCCACAGCCCTTGTTCAGCACATCATTGTCGAAATTCGGCAGCCCGGCGGCGATGGCCGGATCCAGCCGGCGGCGCATATCCGGCATTTCTGCGCATCGGTCGCAATCAAACACGATCAGCCCCGCATTGACGCAACCCGCAAGATCATCCCGATCCAGATCATGCATCCGGCTTGCGGCGGCGCGGCGGTCTGCGGGGCTGATCAGGCGGCGCAACGGGTTTTGGTTGGCCTCGTGCAGACGCACGTGATCAGCGCAGGGCGCGGCCCAGATCGGCAGCCCGTGCATATCCATCCGCAAAAGACGGGTCGCGTCCTTGCGGAAAATCGTATCACCATCGGCATAGACAACCCGCCCCGTCCGGGTGAAGGGCAGGTTCAGCCGCGCCCAGATCGTGCGCGGAAATCGCGATCCGTCGTTGTCCGGCAGCGACGCGCCATCCAGCACCGACAATTCCAGCCGCGTGATATGGGACAGGGTTTCGATGCGCCGGGCCAGCTTCAGCGCCTGCGCATCCGGCGCATCAAGCGTCAGATCGATCACCACCGGTTCGCCCGCCGTCGACAAGAGCGAATAGATCGAAATCAGGGTGCAGTTCAGATAGGCCCCGTTGGTGATAAAGGCGAAACGGCGTTCCATGTCACTCCACCGGCAGAAAGACGGAAAACACCGTCCCCCTGCCCAGTTCACTGTCGATCTTCAGCCGCCCGCGGTGGCGGCTTATGATATGTTTGACGATGGCCAGCCCCAGCCCGGTTCCGCCCTTTTCCCGCGACCGGTGATCGTCGATCCGGTAGAAGCGCTCGGTCAGGCGCGGCAGATGCACGGCCTCGATCCCCGCACCCTGATCGATCACATCCACCTGCAGAACGCGCCGCCGCAAAATCCGGTCGCGCTCCACAGGGGCAACGCGCAGCGTCACCGTCGCCCCGTCGCCGCCATATTTGATCGCGTTTTCAACGAGGTTCTGAAACACCTGCGTCAGCTGATCGCTGTCGCCCATCACCGTCAGCGGCCCGTCGGGCGCGTCGATCTGAAAGGTGACATCATGCTCCTGCGCCAACGGCTCCTGCGCCGACAGGGTCAGGCGCAGGATATCCTGCAACTCGACCTTGCCACGGGGGCGTTGGCGCGCGTCACCCTCGACACGTGACAGTGACAAGAGATCGCGGATCAGCCGGTTCATCCGCCGCGCCTCATGCTCCATCACATCCAGAAAACGTGCCCGGGCAGACGGGTCATCGCGTGCCGACCCCTTCAGCGTTTCAATGAAACCCAGCACCGCCGTCAGGGGCGAGCGCAACTCGTGGCTGACATTGGCCACGAAATCCCGCCGCATGGCCCGCGCCGTCTCGATGGGGGTCGTGTCCTCGAAACTCAACACCAGCGCCCCCTCTTCCTGCAGGTAAAAGGGCTGAACCCTGACGTCAAAACTGATCTCGCCTTCCGCCGCGCTGACCACGTGGCGTCCCCGCTGCGGCGCGCTGGTGCGATAGGCCGCGTCAATGGCGCCCGATACCGAGGGCTGGCGCAGCACGGTCACATAATGACGCCCTTCCAGCCCGGCACCGATCAGATCGCGCGCCGCGTCATTGACCACCTGCACCCGCTCGGCCGCATCCAGAACGATGACCGGCAAAGGCAGGTTGCGGGTCACGGCGCGGATCGGATCGAACTGCATGGATTATCCGCGCGCCGCCCCGATGGCGGTTTCGAAATCCGCGCGCAGAAGATCGATATCCTCGATACCGACCGATACCCTGAAAAATCCCTCGCTGATGCCGATGCGCGCCTGCTCCTCGGGCGAAAGGGCGCGATGCGACGATGACATCGGATGCGACAGCGTCGTGCCGACATCACCCAAAGTCGGCGCAAAGGCGAGCCCCGGCACAGCCGAAGCCAGACGGTTGGCCGCCGCGCGACCGCCACTGACGACAAAGCTCAGCATATTGGCATAGCGCCCCGCCAACAGCGCCACCGCCCGGTTGTGATCGGGATGATCACCCCGACCGGGATAGAGCACCCGCTCCACCCCCGGCAATCCGGCGATGTGATCGGCCAGCGCCGCCGCATTGGCCTCGGCCTGCTGATAGCGCAGCGCAAAGGTGAAAAGCCCGCGCTCGGCCAGCCAGCAGTCAAACGGGCTGCCGGTAAAACCATAGGTCACCGCCACGCTCTCCATGCGGGTATTCAGCGCCGCCTCCCGCGCCGCGACATAGCCCAGCATCACGTCGGAATGCCCGCCCATCAGTTTGGATATCGAATGGATAACAATATCGGCGCCCAGACGCAGCGGCTGCACCGCCAGCGGCGTGGTAAAGGTATTGTCGACCGCGATCAGGATGCCGCGGTCCCGCGCCAGCGCAATGATCCCTTCCACATCGGCAACCCTAATCGTCGGGTTCGACACTGTCTCGATCAGGATCAGCCGCGTATTGGGCCGGATCGCGGCGGCGATGGCTGAAATGTCGGTCGGATCGGCAAGGCTTGTCTCGATCCCCTGGCGCGGCAATTCCTCGTTCATGAGCCTCAGCGACCGGCCATAAAGCTGGTTGCCGCCGATCACGTGATCGCCCGCGCGCAACAGCCCCAGAAACATGACCGACACCGCCGCCATACCCGACGAGACAACGATGCCACCCGTCACCCCTTCCAGCTGATCGATCTTACCGGCCAGCAATTCGGCATTGGGATGACCCTCGCGCGAATAGGTGAACCCCTTCTCGCGCCCCTCATACTGATCATCCAGCTCATCGGGCGTGCGCGAAGCATAGACGATCGATGGCTGCAATGGCGTCGCCACGGGCCGGCTCAGGCTCTCGGGAAAGGCGACCCGGCGCACCATGTTGGGTGGTTTGCGTGCCATCTCCTAACCCTCGTCCAGCGGCGCCAGCGTCTCGCGAAAGCGGCGCATGTTGTCGCGGTAACCGGCGGCCGAGGCGCCGAGGCCCGCGATCTCGGCCGCGTCCAGCATTCTGACAACGCGCCCCGGCGCCCCCAGCACCATCGACCCGTCCTCGATCACCTTGCCCTCGGTAATCAGCGCCCCGGCACCGATCAGACAGTTCCGCCCGATCACCGCACCGTTCAGCACGGTAGCACCCATGCCGATCAGCGACCCGTCACCAATGGTGCAGCCATGCAGCATGGCCCGGTGCCCGATCGTGCAGTCGCGCCCGATTTCCAGCGGAAAGCCCATATCCGTGTGCAGAACCGCATTCTCCTGAATATTGCTGCCCTCGCCAACCCTGATCGGCTCATTGTCGCCGCGCAGCACCGCCCCGAACCAGACCGAAGCACCCCGCGCCAGTACCACCCGGCCCAGCACCGTCGCATTCGGGGCAATCCAGCTGTCTTCGGCGATCTCGGGCCGCGCATCGCCCAGCGCATAAATCGTCATGTCCTGTCCTCGAATTCCGCGTTCAGCCCCCGCACGATCTCCACCAGATCAGGCTGCTGTGAAATGCGCATCCGCTCGGCGGTGATGATGGTCTTCAGCCTTTCCGCCGTCTCCTCCAGATCGTCATTGATCAGCACGTAATCATATTCGGGCCAGTGGCTGATCTCGTCGCGGCTCTTCTGCATGCGCCGCGCGATCACGTCACCGCTGTCCTGCCCGCGCGTACACAGCCGCCGCTCCAGTTCGCGGATCGAGGGCGGCAGGATGAAAACCGACAATGTATGCTTGCCCAGCACCGAGTTCCGGATCTGCTGCCCGCCCTGCCAGTCAATGTCAAAAAGCACGTCCTGCCCCGCACCGATGGCCGCCTCGACCGGTGCGCGCGGTGATCCGTAGAAATGGCCGAAGACCTGCGCATGCTCGAGCATGTCACCCGCCGCGATCATGGCGCGAAACTCATCTTCTTCTTTGAAAAAATACTCAACCCCGTCCGTCTCCCCCGGGCGCGGTGCCCGGGTCGTGGCCGAGACGGAAAACTTGAGCGTCGGGTCCCAGGCCATCATGCGGCGGGCCAGCGTGCTCTTGCCCGCGCCCGAAGGCGACGACAGGATGATCAAAAGCCCCCGGCGACCGGCCATGTCTCACTCCACGTTCTGGATCTGCTCGCGCATCTGATCGATGGCGGCTTTCAGGTCAAGCCCGATCCGCGTCAGCGCGACCGCGCCGGATTTGGCGCAGAGCGTGTTGGCCTCGCGGTTGAATTCCTGACAAAGGAAATCCAGCCGCCGCCCCACTGGCTGACCGGCATCCAGCAATTCACGGGCGGCATCAACATGGGCGGACAGGCGGTCCAGCTCTTCGGTGACGTCGGATTTAAGCGCCAGAACCGCGAGTTCCTGCAGCACCCGCGCCTCATCCAGGCCCTCTGCGGTGGTTGCCATGATCTCTTCCAGCGCGGCCTTCAGCGTCTCGCGCATGCGCGGCTGGCGTGCACCGGCGGCCTCCTGCGCCGCGACCGTCAGTGTCGCGATCTCGTCCAGCTGCGCGGAGATGACCGCCTTCAGCGCCGCCCCCTCGTCGCGGCGCATGGCCAGCAGCTGATCCAGCAGCCCGCGGAAATCCGCCACCAGTGCCGTCTTCAGCCGCGCGGCCTCGCCGGTGTCGGTCTGGGGGGCCTCGCTCACGCCGCGCATGGCCAGAATGTCGGCTGCACGCGTTTCTGAAAGTGCGATACCGGCATCCGCAGCTGCCGCCTGAACGCGCGCGATTCCGTCCAGCGCCTGCGCCAGCCCGCCCGGATCAATCTGCAGCCCCGCCGCGCCCGCCGCGCGCGTCAGCCTCAGGCTCAGCGCGACAGACCCGCGCCCCAATGCAGCCGACAGCGCTTTGCGCAATTCGGGCTCCAGCCCGCTGATCCAGTCCGGCACCCTCAGGCGCAGATCCAGCCCGCGCGCATTGACGCTGCGCAGATCCCAACTCCAGTCGAACCCTTCTGCCGCGCCGGTCCCGGCGGCAAATCCGGTCATCGAGTTAACCATTTAACACTCTTCTCGCGCCAATTTTCGAAAACCTGTGCGATACCCCTGCCCGGTTAAGATTTGGGTAATGTTTCTGAGCGCAGGGTTAACAGACGCCGGGAGGCGGAACAACTCATCGCGCGAAACCAACCCTTTTCGCCAGGGGAAAGGCCGCGCATGCAGGACAGGGACACAGCGAGCGATTGCCGTCTGCACGGGAATGCAATGACGCCAGAACAGGTAGGAGAGGCCATTTTTCGGTATTGGGACAGTTTGCGTGATGGTGGCGACATTCCCGCGCGCGCCGATATCGATCCGCGCGCACTCGAGGATGTGCTGGACCACGCCTTCATCCTTGAATGTCAGGGGGATAATGCGGCCGCGTTCCGCGTGGCCGGGCGTTCGGTCAATGCGCTCTATGGGCGGGACGCGCGCGGGCTGGGCTTTGCCGGGTTTTTTGCGCCCGGGGATGCGGTGCGGATCGCTGCGCTTCTGGGCCGGGTATTCAGCCGCCCGGCATGGCTCCGGCTTGAAACGGGGCTGCCCGGCGCGCCGGTCTCGGGCTACCTGACGCTTTTACCGCTTCTTGATCAGCAGGGGGCGCCGTCGCGGGCATTGGGCAGCTATGTGCCCGGGCGGGGGGCGCAGGATCGCGCGGCCCGTCGGATCAGGGGGCGGCCCGATATCGTGGCGTTGACCGGTCAGGACAATCCCCGTCGCGGCGGGAAAATTATGCCCCGCACCCGGGGCAGCGGGGCAGCAGGCGCAGGGTTTGCCGAGGGTCCGGTGCCCTATCTCAGGCTCGTGTCATCCAAAGACAAGCTCGAGCATGATCATCGAGACGACGAGGAATAGCAGCGTCATGATCCCGCCAGCGCGCACGAAATCAGCCACCTTGTAGCGCCCCGGCACCATGATCAGCGCATTGACCTGATGGGTGGGGATCAGGAACGAGTTCGAGGTGGAAATCGCCACCGTCAGCGCGAATATCGCCGGATCACCCCCGGCAGCGATGGCAATTGACACCGCCAGCGGCACCAGCAGAACAGTCGCCCCCACATTCGACATAACCAGCGTAAAGATCGTGGCCAGCACCGCCACGCCCGCCTGCAATGCCCAGATCGGCCAGCCGTCCAGCAGCGAGAGGATCTGCAGCGCGATCCATTCCGCCGTGCCCGTTGACTGCACCGCCTGACCCAGCGGGATCAGACTGGCCAACAGAAAGACGGTGTTCCACCCCACCGCCTCGTAGGCCTCGTCGATCGACAGAACGCGCGTCACGATCATGCCGATGGCACCGATCAGCAGACAAAGCGACAGGCGCAGATCGGAAAACAGGATCAGCCCCAGCGCAATCAGGAAGAACAACAGCGCCCAGCCCACCTTGGTCGGGCGCAGCTCTTCCTGCGGAAAATCGGTGGTCACGACGACGAAATTGCGGTCCTTGTTGACGCGGGTCAGCGCCTCCCATGTGGTGTGCACAACCATCGTGTCGCCGGCCTGCATCGGCTCGCGCCCGATCCGCGAGGCGTGATGTTCCTCGGTCTCGACATGGCTCAGCGTGTTTTCACCGCGCCGGATCGCCAGAAGGCTCAGTTCATAGACGATGCGCATGCGCATGTCGCGGGCCGATTTTCCGACCAGTTCGGAATGGGGCGGGATCAGAATCTCGGCGACGCCGGATTTGGTCGCGGCCACTTCCTCGGCAAAAACGTCCAGCTGCGGCAGCACGCGCAGGCCGAAGATTTCGGCAAATTCCGCAATCACCTTGCGCCTGCCCAGTATGGCCAGACGGCAGGGTGCCTCGATCTGGATATCATTTGGCGGAGCGAGTGCGGTCTTGCCCCGGAAATTTGTCCCGATCACATAAAGGTGGTTGGCCTCGGCAATATCGTTGAGCGTGTGACCGACCAGGATCGATCCCTCGGGCACCTCGACCTCGACCAGATCGGCCTTCAGCCCGTAGAGACGCTTGAGATAGTCCTTCATCGACTGCCCGGTCACACCCTCGGCAGGCGTCGCCGCCTTGGGCAGTACAAACCGCCCAAAGAACACAAAATACAGGATACCTGTGACCACGAGTGTGATGCCCACGGGGGTCACGTCGAAAAGACCAAAGGTCTGCATTTGCTGATCCGGGGCAAGATCACGATTTGTCGACAGGATCAGATCGTTCAGAAGGATCAGCGGCGATGAGCCGACCATCGTCATCGTACCGCCCAGGATCGCACAGAATCCCATCGGCATCAGCAGGCGACTTAGCGGGATCTCGGTGCGCGCCGAAATCCGGCTGACCACGGGCAGAAACAGTGCTGCCGCGCCGACATTCTGCATGAATGACGAAATGAACCCGACGCTGGAGGATATGATCGGGACGATCCTTGCCTCGCGGGTGCCGCCGATCTTGAGGATTTTAGACGCGACCGTGCTCATCAGCCCGGTCTTGTCCAGACCCGCGCCGATGATCATCACCGCGATGATCGAGATGACGGCGTTCGAGCCGAACCCTTCGAACAGGCGGTTGATATCGGCAAGATTTTCAAAACCGGGGGCATAGCTGGCAGCACCCAGCATCACCATGACCAGAATCGCCGCCAGATCGACGCGCACGATCTCGGAGACGAACAGAAACACCGTAAACCCGAGAAAGCCCAGAACGGCGATCATTTCCGGGGTCAGGGCGATTGTTTCCATATGCGGGGTCTCGGTTCAGTGGATGACCCGCGCATAAAACCTGTTTGGCAAAAAATCCAGCCCGGCGCGCAGGGAATCCGCGCACCGGGCCCAATTCGGCTATTTTTGGTTATTAATGAGACTATTGCTCACGATACTTAACCAAATATGACAGTTACATCGCGGCGGCGAGGTCGACCTGACGCGCCTGCAACTCCTCGGCAACGAGGAAGGCAAGCTCGAGCGCCTGGCTGGCATTGAGCCGCGGGTCGCAGGCAGTGTGATACCGGTCCGAAAGGTCCTCGTCCGAGACGGCGCGCACGCCGCCGGTGCATTCGGTCACATCCTGACCCGTCATCTCGAAATGGACGCCGCCGGGGATGGTGCCTTCGGATTTGTGAATGGCAAAAAACTCCTGCACCTCGCGCAGAACGCTGTCGAAGGGCCGCGTCTTGTAGCCCGAGGACGACTTGATCGTGTTGCCATGCATCGGATCGCAGGACCAGACGACGCGCGCGCCCTCTTCCTCGACCGCCCGGATAAGCCGCGGCAGATGATCGCCCACCTGACCGGCACCGAAACGCGCGATCAGCGTCAGACGACCGGCCTCGTTTTCCGGGTTGAGCCGCTCCATCAACAGCTTGAGATCATCGGTCGTGGTCGACGGGCCGCATTTCAACCCGATCGGATTGCTGACGCCACGGGCAAATTCCACATGCGCCCCGTCGGGCTGGCGGGTCCGGTCCCCGATCCAAATCATGTGGCCCGATCCGGCAATATGCTGTCCGGTCGTCGAATCAACCCGGCAGAGCGCCTCTTCATATTCCAGCAGCAGCGCCTCGTGGCTGGTGTAGAAATCCACCGACTGCAACGTATGCGCGGTTTGCTGGTTCACCCCTGCCGCCGTCATGAAATCCAGCGTGTCCGAGATACGGTTGGCCATATCGCGGTATTTTGTGGCCTTATCGCCCTCGGTAAAGCCCAGCGTCCATGCATGAACCTGATGCACATCGGCGTAACCGCCATGGCTAAACGCCCTGAGCAGGTTCAGCGTTGCCGCCGCCTGAGTATAGGCCTGCAGCATCTTGGCCGGGTCGGGGATGCGCGCCTCGGGCGTGAAATCCAGTTCATTGATGATATCACCACGGTAAGATGGCAATTCGATACCGTTTACCGTCTCTGTCGGCGCCGAGCGTGGCTTGGCAAACTGGCCCGCCATGCGGCCGACCTTGATCACCGGCATTTTGGCGCCATAGGTCAGCACCATCGCCATCTGCAGCATCACCTTGAACGTGTCGCGGATATTGTCGGCGCTGAATTCCGAGAAGCTCTCGGCGCAGTCGCCCCCTTGCAACAGGAACCCCCGGCCCGCCGCCACATCGCCCAGCGACGCCTTGAGCTTGCGCGCCTCACCGGCAAAAACAAGCGGCGGATACTTGGCCAGCTGCGCCTCAACCGCGTTCAGCGCTGTGGCGTCAGTATAGTCCGGCATCTGTACGCGTGGTTTGCTGCGCCAGTCCGACTTGTTCCAGGCCCGTGTCATCGTCAATGCTCCATTTGCTCGGGTTAGCGGTATCAGAAGCCGCCTTATAAGGAAAAACCACGCGGGATGCCAATGACGAATTCATCCGGCCCACGCAAATAACTTTGTGCCGGAGCCGTCTTCTCTTGCCCGGCCAAGCAGGATATGAAACCCTTTACCCGAGAAACACCCGTTAGGTTTGCGCGAAATGGCCCTGTCCGCGACTCCAGCAAAACGAGCAACCGCCGAGGCAAAGCCGAAGCGTGTGATCTTTGTCCTGCTGGAAAACTTCACGCTGCTCAGCTTTTCCTGCGCTGTCGAGGCGCTGCGCGCGGCCAACCGCATGTCCGGGCGCGATCTCTATGAATGGGTGATTGCGGGCGAAGGCGGCGACATGATCGGCTGCTCTGCGGGAACCGAGTTCAAACTGCAGATGGGGCTGGAAGAGATCGGGCGCGACGATCTGGTCCTTGTTTGCGGCGGGCTGGATATTCAGGCCTCCAGCACCAAGAAAGTGCTGTCATGGCTCCGCCGCGAAGCCCGGCGCGGCGTCACGATTGGCGGGCTTTGCACGGCGGGCTACACGCTGGCCAAGGCCGGGCTGCTGGACGGCAAGAAGGCCACGATCCACTGGGAAAATCAGGACAGTTTCGTCGAGGAATTTCCGAATGTAGAACTGACGAAATCGGTGTTCATCGTCGATGGCAACCGTCTGACCACCGCCGGTGGCACCTCGTCGATCGACCTGATGCTGAAACTCATCGCTGAAGACCATGGCGAGGAACTGGCCAATGATGTCGCCGATCAGCTGATCTATACCTCGATCCGCACAGATCAGGACGCGCAGCGCCTGTCGATCCCGACGCGCATCGGCGTGCGCCACCCCAAGCTCAGCGCCGTGATCCAGATCATGGAGAACAATATCGAGGAACCGATCAGCCCCTCGATCCTGGCCAAGGATGTGGGCATGTCGACCCGCCAGCTCGAACGCCTGTTCCGCCGTTATCTCAACCGCAGCCCGAAACGTTATTACATGGAAATCCGTCTGCAAAAGGCCCGCAATCTGCTGATGCAGACGGATATGAGCGTGATCAACGTCGCGCTGGCCTGCGGCTTTGCCTCACCGTCACATTTCTCGAAATGCTACCGCTCGCATTACCAGACCACGCCCTACCGCGAACGTGGCGTTCAGGCGGCGCGCCTCTCGGTCTGAGGGCGCGACTGACAGGACATGAACCTCGCGACATTAACATATGGAATCCTTGGGTTTCTCGCCTGAATAATGCGGTTTAATCGTCCTGGCGATCCACGCCCCAGTGCCGCCATTACCAGCACAAACTGGCGCGCCACACCCTGCGAATCCATCCACCGGGCGGCGCATGTCCCCCTCGCCATTGTTTCCCGGGCGAGGTCAATCACCCATGCCGGGCGGCATTGATCTCCAAAACCACCCTTTAGTAACTGTTTTTTAACAAAAATTTGCCTTCCGAGCGCCGCAAAGCGAGACTGGGGCGAACTGTTTCTCCGGCTGCCCGGACCAGACTGGGGTGTCACTGGTGGACGATCCAACCGGCCTTTTGCTTCTGTTATTGCTGTTTCCCTTTGGTCTTGGCGGCCTTGGGGTGGGCGATGATGATGATGACGACATGGATGACGGTCTGGCTGATGTCGCCGAAGATGATTTCATCTATGACGACACGGACGGCAGCGATGACGGGGAAGTCGCCGGCACCTCATCTGACGATGTGATCTTTGGCGGCATCGCTGCCAATGGTCCTGCCGGAGCCGAGGGCGATACCACGACGCCCGATGACTTTATCCTCGGCTTCAGCGGTGATGACACGATCTTTGCCGGGGCCGGGGATGATGATGTTCTGGCCGGCAGCGGCGATGACGTTGTCGCGGGCGGAACCGGCGGCGATTATCTGGCCGGTGAGGCCGGCGATGACAGTATCGCGGGGCAGTCGGGCGATGACGTGATCGATGGCGACGGCGAGGGCGAAGGCCCCTACGCGCCGGGCAGCGACCTGATCTATGGCGGCGCGGGCAATGATACGCTGGATGGCTGGGGCCTTAACGATGACCTCTATGGCGGGTCGGGCGACGATCTGATCTTCGGCGCTTCCGGCGATGACCGGATCTATGGCGGCTCGGGCGAGGATGTGCTGAACGGCGGCACCGGCGATGACAGCCTGACGGGCGGTCCCGGCGACGACATTTTTCAGGTTGATGGTGGTGAGACGCTGACCGATTTCGGCACCCGTGCGGGCGACGAGGATTTTGTCGACCTAACCCCCTATTACAAACACCTGCAAGAGGCGCAGGCCGATCTGCGCGATACCGGCAGGCTCTCCAAGATCGATGTCGACGTGCCGGGGCTGGACCCGGGTGACCTGACAACCGCCAATACCGGCCTTGCCGACAACACCGCGCCGGATGCACAAAATGACACCATCAGTTTTGACGGCGACACGTCATTCAACCTCTTTGCTGCCAACCCCGTGTCCTCGGGTGTGGCCGACAGCGACGCCGAGGGGGATGATTTCGTCCTCTTCACGATCAACGACGCCACGATCCAGAGCGGCCATGTCAATCTGCCAAGCGGTTCTGTCCTGAATATCGGGGCGATACCGAACGGCACCGGACAGGTGACCTATCAGCCCGGTCCGGGCGTCAACGCCGACAGTTTCACCTATACCGTCATCGACACCTATGGCGCCGAAAGCGCGCCTGCGACCGTGACGCTGAGCGCAGCACAAAACACGATATGATCCCGCTACACGGTCCCGGTGAAAGCCACTAGCGATAGATGCGGAACAGTGCGCCCTCGATCACCGACAGAAACCAGATGCTGCCATCGGGGGCCACGCGCACATCGCGCACGCGCCCGGTCTGATCGGCGCGCAGTCCCTCGACCTCGCGCAGTTGTCCGTCAATGCGGCGCAGCCGGGCAATATAGTCGAATTTCAGCGACCCGATCAGGAAATCCCCCTCCCATTCGGGAAACATCTTGCCGGCATATATCGCCATGCCCGAGGGCGCGATGGAGGGATCCCAGTAAAACGCAGGCTGTGCCATGCCGGGCTTGGCAAAGCCCTCGCCGATGGGATCGCCATTATAGTGCACCCCGTACGAGATGACGGGCCAGCCATAATTGACACCCGGCTCCACCAGATTGACCTCATCACCACCCTGCGCGCCATGCTCAACCGCCCAGACCCGCCCGTCGGCATCGATCGTCAGGCCCTGCGGATTGCGATGGCCCATGCTCCAGATACCCGGGCGCGCCGACATCTGATCGCGGAACGGATTGTCATCGGGCAGGCTGCCATCGCGGTTAATGCGAATGACAGAGCCGTTTTCAACGCTCAGATCCTGCGCCGATGGCGGATCCCCACGGTCGCCAATCGTCAGGAAAAGCGTGCCATCGGGATGCTCGGCAATGCGCGAACCGTAATGCCGCCCGCCGCGCGCGCCCGGCGCCATCTCGAAGAGGGTGCGAAATCCGGTCAGACGCATGCCATCGTCTGACAGTCGCCCCACGCCCAGCGCCGTGCCGCTGCCGAGACCCTGCCGGGTAACGAAACTCAGCAAAATCTCGCGGCTACTCTCAAAATCCCGTGGGACAAGCACATCCAGCAATCCCCCCTGCCCGGTTGCCGCAATGCGCGGCAGGCCCCGGACGCGGTTTCGGGCGCCGTCAGCATCGAAATGCCACAACAGCCCGTCCCGCTCGGTCACCAGAAACCCGCCCCCGGGCAGGAATGCCACCGCCCATGGTTCATCCAGATCATCCGCTACCAGCTCAATTTGCGCATCCGGCAGCGCCGGGAAAACCGGCTCTGCCCCTGCCTGCTGTCCGGTCAGCGGCAGCGTCAGCAGGCCGATCATCAGGGTGCGGCGTAACAGGTCGGGTGTCATGACTGGCCTTTCATCTGTGGTCTTCCGGTATCCGAACATTGGCCCGGCTCGTATCGGGCGCAACACCGGGCCAAGCGATGGGGGAAAGGTGGTGCCGCTGGTTGGCTGGACAAGTCAAAACCCGGTGATGATGCGCGTCGCGGCCCCAATATGCCATGTCAGAGCATGCCGCGCAGACGCGCCGCCGCGTCCCGACCGCTTTGATGTGCGCCGTGTACGGTTGCCCGGTAATCCCAGTTGGTGTGCTCTCCGGCCATGACAAGACCGGGAATGCCGGTCTGGCCAAAGGCCGCGTAGTCCCCCGGGCCGACGCCGACGGCAGGATAGGAATAGGCCCCGCCGCTGTAAGGATCGCTGCTCCAGCGTGACAGCAGATGGCTTTCGGACGGGCCGACCGCATCCCCGAACATCTCGGTCAGGGCGCGCAGCATATCTGTGCGAACCGCATCGGGTGCCATGCGCTCGACCCGTTCGGCATAACGGCCCGTGCTGACCCCCATCAGAACCGGCTGACCCAGCACCGGCATGAAATTCAGAAAAAGCGGCCATCGCCCCTGTTCGCGCCCCAGAAACCCGAGGAAATCGGCATCTTCGGGCCAGAAGGCACGCCGGAAGCTCAGAACGGATTTGGACACGGCCCCCATGCCGATCCGCGAAATGGCGCGTGTAATCCCGCGGGGCAGCGGCGGGTCCAAGCGGATCGCACCCGATTTCAGCACGCCGAGCGGCACGGCCAGTATGATGCCGCGCGCCTGTTCGGCCCCTGACAGGGTCGCCACCTCGAAAACGCCGTCCCGCTGGGTGATCGCCCGCACGGGCTGCGCCAGGCGGATGTCGATCCCCTGCGCCAGCGGTCCCAGAACCTGATCATAGCCGCCGGGCAGGATCACGTCGGCACCGTCATATTCTTTGCCCTCGTCATATTGCGCGGCCGAAACATGCGCCGCCGCTGCGCCATTGTCGAAATCAACCCAGGCCGCCAGCATCCAGCGAAAGACCGGATCGTTCAGATCATCCGGCGCGACGCTTTCCAGCTCTGCCGCCAGCGAGTGCTCTTCGCGGTCGCGCCCGTCTATCCGGCGGCCCGCGCGCTCCAGCCGCTGCCATGGCCGGTCGATTGCATCATCAGGCAGGCGCGACCCGTCACGCCGAAACAGCGCCAGATCGTCGTCATCCAGTCGCAACATCTCTGCATCGGCGCGCCGGGCCAGCGCGGTGACCGGGTTGCCAACAGGCCCGTGTATCCAGCTTGCGCCCATGTCCATCGCCACACCAAGGCTGCGGTCGGTCAGGATGCGCCCACCGATGCGGTTGCGCGCCTCCAGCACGCGCACTCGCAGGCCATCGCCTGCCAGATCGGCGGCGGCTTTCAGCCCGGCCATCCCCGCACCGATGACGATCACGTCAGGATGATCGGCGGCACGCAGCACCGCTGGCATGGCCAAAAGGCCCGCGCCCATCTGTCGGCGCGTCAGCCTCATGCGCCCTGTCCTTCAGCCCGGTCATGCAGTGTACCCAGTTCGGGCGTGTTGGCATCGGCCGCCTCGTCGGGCCAGTTGGTCCGCCAGATTTCCCGCGACCAGTGGCCGGTATGCACCGGGGGCCGGTCAAACCCGGCGACCGGCGCCATCAGGGGCGCCACAACCACGTCATGGCGCGGCACCGCGAAATAAGGAAAGGAGTAGCGCTCCTTCCCGCTGGTATTGATCACCCGATGCGGGGTCGAAACCAGCCGCCCGCCGCTCCAAAGCTCGAGCATGTCACCGATATTGACGATGAAATCGCCGGGCGGACAGGCGGCGGCGATCCAGCGCCCGTCAGGCATCTGCACCTCGAGCCCGCCCACCGGATCATGGGCGATGATGGTCAGCGCATCGGTATCCTTGTGCGGATGAATGCCGTACCCGGCGCGCCGGGGCGGCTGCGGCGGGTAATGCAGCAGTGTCATATTGGTCATGGGGGTCTCAAAGCATCCGCACAACGCCCCCGGCGCGATATCCAGCGCCTGCTCCAGCGCCGAAAGAAGGTCACGCGCCACCCCGTCCAGCGCCCGCCAGTAATCCAGCGTGATCCGGCGGGCATCGGCAATTCCGTCGGGCCAGCGATTGGGGCCATAAAGCGCGCAATCCAGCCGAATGGGATCGTCGGCGTCAACCTCGTGGTGCAGCTTGTATCCCTCGTAAAGGTCGGGCGCGCCGCTGCCGTCATTTGGGGTAAAGAACCCAAGCGGGATATAGCCGCGATAGTTCTCGCGCGTGATCGCCCCGGCCCATTTCTGCGCTTCATCCACGTCGAATATCCGCCGGACCAGATCGCGCATACGATCTGTCGTTTCAGGCAGAACCCCATGGCCGGCAATCGACAGAAACCCGATTTCCGTACAGGCCGTCATGATCCGGCTGACGCATTCCTGCCTGTCCGGGTCCTCGCCGCCCGCGCGCAAGGCCGAGATGTCGATGACGGGTATGTCCTGCATCCTGCCTCCCTGCGCCCACACCGCGTTGCCGCCCGCGCTCCTCACCCCTGGCCATCCGGTGGCAGATCAGGGTGCTGATAGCGGCAGAAATTGTCGCGTTTTGATCTTGATGCCCCGGGATCAAACGCGCAAGACATGATTTCAAGGAGATACTCATGAAAAACTCGGCACGTGTCTGCATCATCGGCGGTGGCGTCGTAGGATGTTCGGTCCTCTATCACCTGACCAAGCTTGGCTGGAACGACGTGATGCTGGTCGAACGCTCGGAACTGACCAGCGGCTCCACATGGCATGCTGCGGGCGGGTTTCATACGCTGAACGGCGACACGAATATGGCCGCGCTTCAGGGATATACGATCCGGCTTTACCGCGAGCTTGAGGAAATCACCGGCATGTCCTGCGGGCTGCATCACGTGGGCGGCGTCACGCTGGCCGACACTCCCGAACGCATGGACATGCTGATGGCCGAGCGGGCCAAGCATCGCTACATGGGGCTCGAGACCGAGATCCTCGGGCCTGACGAAATCGCCAAAGTCGCGCCGGTCACCAATGTCGACGGGATCATCGGCGGGCTTTACGATCCGCTGGACGGCCATCTTGATCCTTCGGGCACCACCCATGCCTATGCCCGCGCGGCGCGCATGGCCGGGGCCGTGATCGAAACTCATTGCATGGTGCGCGAAACCAATCCCCGCCCCGACGGCAGTTGGGACATTGTCACCGACAAGGGCACGATCCACGCCGAACATCTGGTCAATGCCGGCGGGCTCTGGGCGCGCGAAGTGGGGGCGATGGCTGGCGTCTATCTGCCGCTCCATCCTATGGAACACCAGTATCTGGTCACCGAAGAAACGCCCGAGATCTACGAGCGCGATACCGAGCATCCTCATGTCATGGATCCCGGCGGGGAAAGCTATCTCCGGCAAGAGGGGCGCGGGCTCTGCATCGGGTTTTACGAACAGAACTGCCGACCATGGGCGGTGGATGGCACATCGTGGGATTTCGGGCATGAACTCTTGCCCGACGATCTCGACAAGATCGCCGAATCCGTCGAGTTCGCTTACAGGCGTTTTCCTGTGCTGGAACGCGCCGGGATCAAATCCGTCATTCACGGCCCCTTTACCTTTGCGCCCGATGGCAACCCGCTGGTCGGCCCGGTGCCGGGGCTGCGCAATTACTGGTCGGCCTGCGGGGTGATGGCGGGCTTCAGTCAGGGCGGCGGCGTCGGCCTGACGCTGGCGCAATGGATGATCGAGGGCGAGCCCGAGCGCGATGTCTTTGCCATGGATATCGCCCGGTTCGGCCGGGTGATCACGCCGGGCTACACCCTGCCCAAGGTGATCGAGAACTATCAGAACCGGTTTTCGGTGGTCTACCCGAACGAGGAACTGCCCGCCGCGCGCCCGTTTCGCACCACGCCCATGTATGACATCTGGAAGGCGCATCGCGCCGTCTTTGGCCAGCAATACGGACTGGAGGTGCCGAATTACTTCGCGCCCGAGGGCGAGCCGCTTTATGAAACGCCGTCATTCCGCCGCTCCAACGCGTGGGAGGCCACCCGCGCCGAGGTCAAGGCGGTGCGCGAGAATGTCGGCATCAACGAGGTGCATAATTTCGGCAAATACCGCGTGACCGGGCCGGACGCACGCGCCTGGCTCGACCGGATCATGGCCGGACATATCCCGCAGCCGGGGCGCATGTCGCTGACCCCCATGCTCAGCCCCAAGGGCCGCCTGATCGGCGATTTCACCATCTCCTGCCTCAACGCAGAACATTTCCAGCTGACCGCAAGCTACGGTGCGCAGGATTATCACATGCGCTGGTTCGAGCAGGTGGCCGAACCCGGCGCGCGGGTGGAAAACATCTCCGAGGTGCTGACCGGTTTTCAGATCGCGGGGCCTCGGGCGCGCGATCTACTGGCGCGTGTGACCCGCGCCGATGTCAGCAACGACGCCTTTCGTTTCATGGATGTCAAACGCCTCTCGATCGGCATGTGTGATGCCATCGTCCAGCGGGTCAGCTATACCGGCGATCTGGGCTATGAAATCTATGTTCCCTTCATGGATCTGCGCGCGCTCTGGCAGACGCTTTGGGATGCGGGTCAGGCATTCGGCATCCGCCCCTTTGGCATGCGCGCGATGATGTCGCTCAGGCTTGATCGTTTCTTCGGCTCGTGGCTCAGCGAGTTCTCGCCCGATTACACGCCGGGCGAAACCGGCATGGACAGGTTCATCCGCTTCAACAAACCCGCGGATTTTGTGGGCAAGGCGGCCGCTGCTGCCGAAAAATCCGCTGGCGCCGCGCGGCGTCTGGTCGCCTTTGAGGTCGAGGCCGATGATGCCGATGTCGTCGCCTATGAGCCGATCTGGATCGACGGAAAGGTTCAGGGTTTCTGCACCTCGGGCGGGTATAGCCACACCGCTGACAAATCCATCGCGCTGGGGCTGATCCCGTCGGATACCGCCCGTGACGGGCTGGAGGTCGAGATCGAGATACTCGGCCAGATGCGCCGGGCGCGGCAGATATCCACGCCGCTCTTTGACCCGGATGCGGCACGGATGCGCGGATGAGCGCCCTGCCCGCGCTGATCCTGGCGGCGGGCGCTTCCACGCGGATGCGGGGCCGCGACAAGCTGCTCGAGCCGGTCGGGAACCAGTCGCTTCTGGCGCATGTGCTGGACACCGCGCGGGCCTTTCCGTGCTATGTGGCGCTGCCTGCCGATGACAAGGCGCGGCGCGCCATCGTTGACCGGGCCGGCGCCACCGCACTGCCGGTTGATGCCGGGGCACTGGAAATGGCGGCATCGATCCGGGCCGGGATCGCTGTACTGCCGGGTGATGCGCCGGGGGTGATGATCCTCTTGGCCGATATGCCCGACCTGACCGGCGAAGACCTGACAGCACTGGCGGCAACATTTGGCCAGCATGGGGGTCAGCGGATCGTGCGCGCTGCCTCGGAAAACGGCAAACCCGGCCATCCCGTCATCTTTCCGCGCACCGCATTCGCCGCGCTTGCGGAGCTGACGGGTGACAGCGGCGCGCAGCAGATCCTCTCGCGCAAATCCGATCAGGTGATCCTGTTGCCCCTGCCCGGAAACCGGGCGCTGACCGATCTGGACACGCCCGATGACTGGGTCGCGTGGCGGGCTGATCAGAACAGATAATCCCAGATATGCATGCGACGCGCATAGAGATATTTCAGGAATGAGATGAACACGATCCCGGCCAGCAATTCACCCGCCCAGGGGCCGCCCACCGCGTGATACCCGCGAAACAAAAGCAGATAGAGCACCAGCACCAGAAGCCCCAGAAACGCGATGCCCAGTATGGCAGGCGCCTTGGCGTCACGCGCATAGATCAGGAACGCACCCCAAAGTCCGAACCAGACTGACCCACCCCACAGGAACTTGGTCCAGAGCGGCAGCATCATCAGATAGGCCGCCTGATCGGGCGTGATCTGGCGCATTGCAGGCGCAAAGTTGAAGCTCACCACCAGAAAGTCGAGCACACCCATGCCGTACCAAAGAAAGCAGAAAACTGCCATCACCTTGAGATGCCACGGCGCATAGCCCGGAACCGCCATCCGTCTTTTCCTGATCCCTCACCCGGACCTTGAATGGAAAAAGCCCGGCACCGGGTCAACAAAAAATGTCGGACATTTCGAATTTAGCCGTGATCTGGGGCATTCGTGACAAAAAGATGGATATCCTGCCCGGCGCTGAGCGATGCCGCCCGGGGCGGCAGGTCCGCAAGGCGCAGCGTCAGTGATCCGAATGCCCCCTCAAGCGTGATCTGCCCCGATGCCACCCCGGCCACGCGCGCCACAAACCCGTGATCGGCCACCACGTCGGGATGCGGTGACAGGACGATATTCGAGATATGGACAAGCGTTGTGCCGTTTCCGGGCGCTGATGCGGATGCAGATGCGTCGCCCGGTGCACTTGTCAGGTGCAGCCGGTAATAGGCCCCGCCACCCGCCGGCCGGGTCTCGCGCATGCGGCCCCCGGCCAGAACAGCTTCGATCTCGGCAATCTCGGCCAGTTCGGCGGGGTTGTGGCTGACATAAAGCGTCGGACAGCCCGTCTGATGAACCCAGCCCGCCAGCGCGTCCAGAACCGTGGCGCGATGGTCGGTGTCGACCGCACCCAGAGGTTCATCCAGCAAGAGAAGCCGCGGCGCCGACATCAGCGCGCGGCCCAGCGCGACGCGCTGGCGCTCGCCGCCCGAAAGATTTGCCGGTTTGCGCGGCAAAAGCGCCGTCAGGTCCAGTGCCGCGACAAGCGCCGCATGATCGGCCCCGTTGCCGCGCCGGTCGCGGCCATAGGCAAGGTTGCCCTCAACGCTCAGATGATCAAACAGTGCCGCATCCTGCGCGACAAAGCCGATGCCGCGTTGCCAGATCGCCAGTTCCGAGAGGGCCACACCCGCCAGCCTGATCTCCCCCGACCAGCCCGGTTCCAGACCGGCAATCGCCCGCAAAAGCGTCGTCTTTCCCGCACCGCTCTTGCCCACGATCCCGGTAACCCCCGTCTCCGCAAAGGCATGGTCGATCTTCAGGGAAAACCCGTCAAAATCCACGCCACCCCTGACGATCAGCCCCTTATCCGACACGATGCGGCCTCGTCCGGTTGAGTACGTAGATCGCCGTCAGGATCAGCAGGCTAAAGATCAAAAGTCCGCCGCTCAGAATATGCGCGGTGCGGTAGTCGATGGTTTCCACCGCCGAAAACACCTCGATCGAGATGACGCGGGTGCGCCCCGGAATATTGCCCCCCACCATCAGCACTACGCCGAATTCGCCGATCGTATGGGCAAAACTCAGCACAAAGGCCGTCAGGACACCGCGCCGTGCCAGCGGCAGGATCACGGTGCGAAACCGGTCAAGCGGTCGCGCGCCCAGCGTCAGCGCGCTATCCAGCGCACCCCGGGGCAGCGCCTCGAATGCCGTCTGAAGCGGCTGCACGGCGAATGGCAGCGAATAGATCATCGAGGCGATCACAAGCCCCGCGAAGGAAAAACTCAGCGTCTCGCCCGTCACCGCCAGCCACGCCCCGCCAATCGGCGCATCGGGGCTGAACAGGATCAGCAGATAAAAACCCAGCACAGTCGGCGGCAGCACAAGGGGCAGCGCGGTCACGGCCTCGATCACCGGCTTGATCCCGCGCCGTGTCTGCGACAGCCACCACGCCAGCGGCACCGACACGACCATCAAGAGCGCCGCGGTGATCAGGGCCAGCGCAAGGGTCAGCCAGACGGATGTCAGATCAATCATAGGCGCTCTCATAGCCAAAGCTGCGGATGATGGCGATGGCCTCTTCATCCCAGAGATAGCGCCAGAATGCGCGTGCCGCCGGGGAGGTTGCGGCGCGCTGCATCAGCGCCCCGTCCTGCAGGATCGGATCGTGCAGTTCCTGCGGCACCAGCCAGACATCGCGGCTTTGACGATTATTTGCCGACAGGATCAGTGAATGCGCCAGCAAACCGCCATCGGCATTACCCGTCGCGACAAAGGCAAAAGCCTGCCCAACATTCTCACCCAGCACGATCCCATCCGCGAAGGCCGGGCCAAGGCCCAATGCGTCGAGCGTCTGGCGCGCGGCCAGACCATAGGGCGCGACGGCAGGATCGGCCATGGCCAGCCGTCTGAGCGGCGGGCGGGCCAGATCGGCCTGCGTCACGCCAGCCTCACCCGTCCAGAAGACCAGCCGCCCGCGCGCATATGTGCGCGGTGGCTCGGCCAGGCGGCCCTCAGCAAAGAGCAGTTCGGGGCGCAGCTGGTCGGCGGCGAGAAAGATGTCATAGGGCGCGCCGAACCGGATCTGGGCAAAGAGATTGCCGGTCGATCCCGAAATCAGCCTGACCTCGTGCTCGGTCGCGGCCTCGAACGCATCGGCAATCCGGCGCGCGGGCTCGAGGATATTGGTGGCCACTGCCACCGTCACCTGACCCGACAGGGCCAGCGTGGGCCAGATCAGAAGAAGGACTAGAGCACATAGGCGGCGCATCGCCCGCCCCCCCCGACCGAGGCCCGCAAATGGCGACAAAAGGCAGATCGCGGGCACGGGGCCGTCAGCCGGGATGGGCCAGCGCCATGCTAACCCCCTGCCCGACGCCCACGCACATCGTACAGAGCGCGAACCGGGCCTGCGTCCCGGCAAGTTCCAGCGCCGCTGTCCCCACAAGCCGCGCGCCACTCATTCCCAGCGGATGGCCAAGTGCGATCGCGCCGCCATTCGGGTTCACATGCGGGGCGTCCGGGGCGATGCCAAGTTCCCTGAGCACCGCGATGGCCTGGGCAGCAAAAGCCTCGTTCAGTTCGACAATGTCGAAATCCGCGGGCGTGATGCCCAGCATGGTGCAAAGTTTCCGCGTCGCGGGCACCGGGCCGATACCCATGATCCGCGGCGCAACACCGGCGCTGGCGGCCCCTGAAATACGGGCCAGCGGGGTCAGGCCATGGGCCTCTATGGCCCGTTCAGAGGCGATCAGAAGTGCCGCCGCGCCGTCATTGACGCCCGAGGCATTGCCCGCCGTCACGCTGCCGCCCGCGCGAAACGGCGTGGGCAGCGCGGCCAGTTTTTCGGCCGTGGTCGCGCGCGGATGCTCGTCGGTGTCAATGCTTTGCGCCGGGCCCCGGCGCGGGGTCAGCGTGACGGCGCAGATCTCGCGCGCGAGGCGGCCGTTTTCCTGCGCCGCGCGGGCGCGCATCTGGCTTTGCAGGGCGAAATCGTCCTGCTCCTGCCGCGCCACGCCATGGTCGCTGGCCACGTTTTCAGCCGTCTCGGGCATGCTGTCGATGCCGTATTGACGCTCGAGCGCCGCATTGACAAAGCGCCACCCGATGGTGGTGTCGTGAATCTCGGCGCGGCGGGAATAGGCGCTCTCGGCCTTGGGCATGACCAGCGGGGCGCGCGACATGCTCTCGACACCGCCGGCGATGATCAGATCGGCCTCTCCGGCGCGGATCGCCCGGCCCGCCACCGCCACCGCATCCATACCCGAGGCGCAAAGCCGGTTCAGCGTCAGCCCCGGCACCGTTTCCGGCAGGCCGGCCAGAAGCGTGGCCATGCGCGCGACGTTGCGGTTATCCTCGCCCGCCTGATTGGCGCAGCCGAGGATCACCTCGTCAATTTCGCCACCTTCCAGCCCCGGTGCCCGGTCCATCAACGCGCGGATGGCCCGCGCGGCCAGATCATCGGGACGCACCGCCGCCAGCGCCCCGCCATAGCGCCCGATCGGCGTGCGGATATAGTCGCAGACGAATGCCGCCCGGCCCGACGGGTCCTGCGACATGGGTCAGAATGCCTTGAAGGTGAGCGTGGTCAGAGTCCGCTCGATATTCGGGATATTCAGCAGATTATCGTTGATATAGAGGCCGATATCGGCCCCGTCGGGCGGGTAGAGCTTGACCATCAGGTCGAAATCACCGCTGGTTGAATACAGCTCGGAATGGATCTCGCGCAGCACGATCTCGTCGGCGACCTTGTAGGTCGTGCCGGGTTTGCAGCGGATCTGGACAAATACACATGACATGGGTTTGGATTCCTGTTTGCCTGGTGGTTTAGTGGTAATCGCGACCGATGGCAAAAGGAAGCGTTCAGAGGGTCGCGGTGGTGCGGGCCTGTCGGCTGATCATCCGTCGCGTCGCTGAACGGCTGCGGATAAAAAGGTATTTTTGGAACAATGAAACACCCGGTTTCGACAGAGATCAGCGACGGTATCCTGAGCGTGACGATCGACAATCCGCCGGTCAATGCATTGTCGGCCGCAGTGCGGGCGGGGCTGATGGCCGCGCGCGAACAGGCCGTGGCCGCGCGTCAGGTGCGGGCGGTCGTTCTGGCGGCGGCAGGGCGGACATTCGTGGCCGGGGCCGATATCCGGGAATTTAACGCGCCGCCCAGCCCGCCCCTGCTGCCTGAACTGGTGGCGGCAATCGAAGAGACGGGCAAGCCATGGGTTGCGCTTTTGCACGGGACGGTTCTGGGCGGCGGGCTGGAGCTTGCGCTCGGCTGTCATGCCCGCCTGGCCCGGCCCGGCACTGCACTGGGCCTGCCCGAGGTGCGGCTGGGGCTGATCCCGGGCGCGGGCGGCACGGTCCGCCTGCCCCGGCTGATCGGGGCGCTGCCGGCGCTGGAGATGATCACCGGCGGGCGCCCGGTAAACGCGGAACAGGCGCAGGAGACCGGGCTGATCGATGCCATCACGACGGGTGATCCGATGGCCGAGGCACGCGCCAGGGCGCTGGCACTGGCCGGTGCGGCACCGCCCAAGGGCCTGATCGCGCGCGCCGCGCCGGAAATTGACGATGCAGGGGTCTGGGACAAGGCATTGGCGCGGGTTGCCGCCAAGGCCCGGGGACAGATCGCACCGGTCGAGGCGGCGGCGGCGGTTGCAGACGCGCTCCGGCTGCCCGCCGGGGCGGCGCTGGCGGCAGAACGCCAGCGGTTCATGGCGCTGAAGGACAGCCCGCAATCGGCGGCACTGCGCCATGTCTTTTTCGCTGAAAGGGCAGCAGGCAAGATGCCGGAACTCGCCGATGTCAGGCCGCGCCCGCTGCAGCGGATCGGGATTGTCGGGGGTGGGACGATGGGGGCCGGGATTGCCGCGGCCTGCCTGATGGCCGGCCTTCCTGTGACGATGGTCGAGCGCGATGGCGCGCTTGCCCGACGCGGGGCGAAAAATCTGCGCACACTCCTCGATGGCAGCCTCGGGCGCGGCGTGATCGACCGGTCGGCGCATGACCGGGCGCTGGCCGGGTTCGCGGCCGGGGATGACCTGACGGCGCTGGCACCATCCGATCTGGTGATCGAAGCGATTGTCGAGGATATGGAGGAAAAGGCGGCGCTGCTGTCGCGGCTGGAGGCGGTTGTCGGCCCGGACACGGTGCTGGCCAGCAACACCTCCTATCTGGATATCGATCAGATGTCCGACGGGCTTGCCGATCCGGGCCGTGTGATCGGGCTGCATTTCTTTTCGCCCGCGCATGTCATGAAACTGTTGGAACTGGTGATCACGGCGCGGGCGCGCGATGATGTCGTGGCCACCGGGCGCGCCCTTGGCCGCCTGCTGGGCAAGATCGTGGTTCCGGCCCGGGTCGGGCACGGGTTCATCGGCAACCGTATCATGTCGGCCTATCGGCGGGCGTGCGAAGCGATGCTGCAGGACGGCGCCCTGCCCGCCGAGATTGACGCCGCGATGCGCGATTACGGCTATGCGATGGGCATGTTCGAGATGCAGGACATGGCCGGGCTGGATATCGCATGGGCCATGCGCCGGGCGCAGGCGGCGGGCTCAGCCGGTCAGGAAACGCCCGAACGCTATGTCGATATCGCCGACCGGCTCTGCGAAGCGGGGCGGTTCGGACGCAAGAGCGGCGCGGGCTGGTATCGCTATGACGACGGGCATGCCGTGCCCGACCCCGAGGTCAGCGCGATCATAACGGCCTCTTCCGCCAGAGCAGGGATTACCCGGCGCCGGATCGGGGCAGAGGAGATCATGGAAAGATGCCTTGGCGCGATGATCGAGGCGGGCCGGGCCGTTCTGGCCGAGGGGATTGCGCGCAGCGCCGCCGATATCGATGTGGTCATGGTCAACGGTTTCGGCTTTCCGCGCTGGCGCGGCGGGCCGTTTCATGCCGCCGGCATTTCGGACGGCTGAGGCACAAAAAAACCGGCGCCCCATGGGGCACCGGTTCCATCCTGACAGCGTCGGGATTTACTTGATGATTTCGGCCATCCATGCGCCGTCGACAACCTCGGATTTCGAGAAGAAGCCGGCGACATCGCCGTTCGCGTCAAAATCCTGAGGCCCGGCAGCACCCATGTAGTGGATGTCACCGCCACCGGCGAGGATCTCCTTGGCCTTGGCCCATTCACCCGGCAGGATATGCTCGCCGGGTTCATTGGCGATCGAGCGCAGCGCCGCGGCAATGCCGTCACGGTCGCCCGAACCGGCCTTTTCGATGGCCAGCGCCATCATGAAGGCGGCGTCATAGGCATTGGGCACAAACGGATCGGATGCCGGAACGCCTGCCGCATCAGCCGCCGCTTTCCACGCGGCGAACGAGGCCGTCGTGTCATCGGATGCCGATGTGGTGAAGGTAGCACCGCCAAGGTTCTCGGCACCCAGCTGATCGATCACCTCATCCGAGAGCATGCCGTCAGCACCGATATAGGTCTCGAAGGCTGCGGTCTCGAGCGCGTTGCGCATGATGGTGATCCCGCCCGAACCGTAATAGGCGAAAAGCGCGAGATTGTCCGAGGTCGACCCCAGCGTCGCCACTTCGGCGCGATAGGATGCCTTGTTCGGCTCATGCGCCTCGTTGGCCGTGATCGTGCCGCCCATCGCCTCGAATTCCTTGGCAAAGGTTGCGGCCAGCGCTGCGTTATAGTCGTCATTGGCATAGGATACCGCGATATCCTTGATGCCCTTGGCCATGGTCAGTTCGGCCAGGGCAACACCCTGATAGGCGTCAGAGGCCGCAGTACGGAACACCAGATCGGTGCCGTCTTCCATCGTCGAGATGGCCGGCGACGAGGCCGAAACCGAGAGCGTTACCACACCGGCGGGGATCGACACCGATTCCGCCTGCGCGATGGTTGCGCCGGAACAGACCGGACCGATCAGCGCCGAGACGCCGTTGACATTGATCAGCTTGGTCACCGCGTCGACCGCCGCGACGGGATCGCAGGCCGAGTCGGCACGGATGATTTCATAGGCCTGGCCATCGGCAAACAGGCCGCCCTGTTCGTTCACGTGCTGCGCGGCGAGGTCGACGGCAGCTGCCATCGGCGCCACAAGATCAGGAATGGGGCCGGTCATGGCCATGGGGTTACCAACGGAAACCTGCGCATATGCGGTCGAGGCAAAGGCCAGGCTTGCCGCTGTTGCCAGAAGTGTGTTTCTCATGAGTATCAGTCTCCCTTAACACCCGCTTTGTGTGATGTATTGCCCGTCGCGGCGGGTCGCGACTCAGGCAATATGCCTTGCGGATTGCGCTGCAAGATTACCTGCAACACCAATCCTATGAGCAGCATGCGCAAGAATCCAGCCCGCGTGCGCAGGATCCCGACATCTGCCGTTTCGATATAGGTTGTAATCAGATTGATCGTGCCGTTGATCAGCAGCTCGCTCGCCGACCAGAGCGTCCAGATCAGAAAGCCGCCCAGGATCGCGCCCTTGTTGTTGCCCGAGCCGCCGACGATCAGCATCACCCAGACCAGAAAGGTCATCTTGGCCGGATCGAACGTGTTGGTCGGATCGATCAGCCTGAGATGCATCGACAAAAGCGCACCGGCAAAGCCCATGATCACGGCGCCGAGGATGAAGGCCTCGATCCGGCGCCCGGTCACGTCCTTGCCTGCGGCGCGCGCGGCATGCTCGTTTTCGCGGATTGCCGTCATCATCCGCCCCCAGGGCGATTTGCGCGCCCGCTCCAACAGCAGATAGACGACATAGACACACAACAGGATGGTCAGCGCGAAAAACGGCTGCCACCACCAGCGCGGCAGCGCGGCGAAAAACGCCTCCCAGCCCGGCACATCCGAAATCCACGACAGCGGCCATGACGAATAAAACCGCTCTTCCGAGAAATGTTCCCAGACGCGCGGGATCTTGTTGATGCCGCGCGGGCCGTTGGTGATCTCGGTTTCGTTTTTCAGCACCAGCTTGATGATCTCGGCAATGCCGATCGTGGCGATGGCCAGATAATCGGACCTGAGCCGGATACAGATCACGCCGATGATTGCCGCCACGAGGCCCGAGGTGATCATCGCCGCAATCATCCCCGCGATCAGCGGCAGTTCGAACCCGCCCAGATGCAGGGGGCTGACCGCTGTGGTCAGCAGCGCATAGGTATAGGCCCCGATGGCCACGAAACCCGCGATCCCGACGTTGAAGAGACCGGCAAAACCCCATTGCGCGTTCAGACCCAGCGCCAGCAGCGCATAGATGCCACCCGCCGTCAGCAGGGACATCACATAGAGCATATATCCAAGCAAAGATTCCATCAGAATGTCCGTCCCTTGAAGATGCCGCTGGGCCGCACGATCAGCATGACGACCATGATGGCAAAGGCAACGCCGGTCTTGTAACCCGGTGAAATCAACGGCTCGGTCCCGATCCACGGATAGGCGACAAGTTCTTCGGCCAACCCGATCACCAGCCCGCCAAAGACCGCGCCAAAGGGCCTGCCGATCCCGCCCAGAATGGCGGCGGCAAACATCGGCAGCAGCATTCGGAAGCCCATCGTCGTTTCCAGCGTCTGCGTATCCATCGCCAGGAACACACCGGCCATGACCGCGCTCATCCCGCCCACGATCCATGTAGCCCGCACGACAACCTCGACATTGATGCCGGTTACCCGCGCCAGATCGGGGCTGTCGGATACGGCGCGCATCGCCTTTCCGATACGGGTGTGTTCCAGCAGGTAGTGCAACAGCAAGACGATGACGATCGTGCCGCCGATGATCCAGAAATGCTTGTTCGGGATCAGCAGCATCATGTCGATGGATTGCGTGAATTCACGCACGGCTGCGTTGGGCTTGTCGATGCCACGGACAAAGGCGATCTGGTTCGGCCCCCAGATCACCTGCACCGCGCTGCGCACGATCAGCATCATGCCGAAACTCGCGATCACGACCATGATCGTTGGTGCGTCGCGGAAGGGCTTGTAAAAATACCGGTCGATCAGCAGCGCCAGCACCACCGCACCGGCCATGGCCGGAATGGCGGTGATCAGCGGATGCAGCACGACGCCCGTCGTCGCCAGCACCACGGCCCCGAAAGTCCACGCCAGATATGTGCCGGTCATCATCAATTCGCCATGGGCGAAATTGGCAAAGCGCAGGATGCCGAATGTCAGCGTGATGCCCACCGCGCCCAGTGCGTAAATGCACCCCAGCACCAGACCCGGCACCAGATAGAAATTGACGAATTCGAACCCGAAATCCATCCACATGCCGTCTACTCCCTGCCGCCCAGAAACATCCGGGCAATATCGCGATCCGCCAGCAGTTCCTCACCCGTACCGGTATGGCGGTTGGCCCCGTCGACCAGCACATAGCCCCGGTCGGCGGTGCCCAGTGCCTGTTTGGCATTTTGTTCAACGATCAGAATGGGTACGCCGCTGTTCTTGATGTTACGGATCGTCTGAAAAATCTCGCCGCGATACTTGGGCGACAGCCCCGCCGTGGGCTCGTCCAGCAACAGGACCTTGGCATCCACCATCAGCGCCTTGGCCATGGCCACCATCTGGCGCTGCCCCCCCGAGAGAGAACCCGCCGCCTGACGCGACTTGGCCCTCAGATCGGGAAAGAGCGCGTACATCTCCTCCAGCCGCTCGGCCATCCCATCCGGCCGTGTCCACGCCCCCATTTCCAGATTTTCCTGCACGCTGAGATTGACAAAGACATTCTGCGTCTGCGGCACATAGCTGATCCCGCGCGTCACAACCTGATCGGGCGGGGTGTTGGTGATCTCTTCGCCGTTCAGCCGGATCGCGCCCGAACGGATATTCAAGAGCCCTAGAACCGATTTGATCGCCGTCGACTTGCCCGCACCGTTCGGGCCGATCACGGCGACGATCTCGTTCGGATCAACATGGATATTGATATCGTGCAGAATTTCGGTCTCGCCGTAACCGGCGTGAATGCCATCGATTTCCAGGATCGGGCCACTCATACGACATCTCCCCCGAAATAGGCGTCGATCACGCGTTCATCATTGCGCACTTCGGCCATCGTGCCCTGCATCAGAATGCGTCCTTCGGCCAGAACGATGGTCTTTTCACAGAGATCCGCAATCAGGTCCATGTCATGTTCGATGATGCAGAACGTATAGCCGCGCTCTTCGTTCAGCCGCCGGATCATCCGGATCACCTCCAGCATCAGCGTCGGGTTGACGCCCGCGCCGGGCTCGTCCAGCAGCACCAGCTTGGCGTCATGCATCATCGTGCGCCCCAGCTCCAGCAGCTTTTTCTGCCCGCCCGACAGATTGCCCGCCAGTTCGTCCGTGACATGCGTCAGGCCCAGAAAATCCAGCGCATCCCGCGCACGTTCCAGAATCTCGCCCTCGCGCGCCGCCACCTCGGCGGGGCGAAACCAGCTCTTGAAAAGGTTCTCACCCGTCTGGTGCGCGCCCGCAACCATCAGGTTTTCCAGACTGGTCATGCGGGCATATTCATGGCTCAGCTGAAACGTGCGCATCAGCCCCTTGTGATAGAGCCTGTTGGTGGGCACACCCGTCACATCTTCATCGTCCAGAAATACCTTCCCCGCCGAAGGCGTCTCTGCCCCCGCGATCATGTTGAAACATGTGGTTTTTCCGGCCCCGTTCGGGCCGATCAGGCCGGTGATGCCGCCGGGGCGCACGTCAAAGCTGACACCGCGAACCGCCTGAAGACCCCCGTAATTTTTCGCGAGTTCCTCGACCCGCAAGAGTGACGTTGCACCCGTCAATCCCAGCCCTCCCCGAGCGTTTTTTCTGCCGGACCGGCATTTGCTGCCGATAACCCGTCATATTCGTGCCCCAAGGGCCATAAAACCTGCAATGAGGCGAAATTCACGCCGAGAGTCAACGATATATTGCCCCGGCAGCAACCATTGACATTTGCGCCCGTCCATCCGATGGGTGCGGCGCAACCGAAAGCGATCAGATCGCTTGTTCGCGGCATGGGCATGGGCGCATGCGTTTCGGATGAATGTCATTCCCGCTCTGACCCGGAACTCGCAGATGCGCACGCGGCGCATCCGCGCGCAAGGATGAGCAAGGATGAGGTAGAACGTGAAAAAGCATCTCTTTCACCTGCCCGAGGGCATCGTCTATCTGGACGGCAATTCGCTGGGTCCCCTGCCCCGGGCGGCGGTTTCTGAGATCGAACAGACAACCGTCGGCGAATGGGGCGAATTGCTGATCCGGGGGTGGAACGCCGCCGGATGGTTTCAGCAGCCCGCCGTGCTTGGCAACCGTATCGGGGCACTGATCGGGGCGGCCGAAAACTCGGTTGTCGTGGGCGATACGCTCTCGATCAAGGTCTATCAGGCGCTGGCAGCCGGGCTGAACATGCGCCCCGACCGGCGCGTCATCCTCTCCGACAGCGGCAATTTCCCCACCGATCTTTACATGGCCGAAGGGCTGATCAAAACGATGGGCCGCGATCTGGAACTCAGGGTGGTGGCCCCGGATGCGGTGGCAGATCACCTCGATGACAGTGTCGCCGTGATGATGCTGACCCATGTCAATTACCGCACGGGGCAGATGCACGACATAGAGGCGCTGACGAAACGCGCGCATGCCGTCGGCGCCGTTGCCCAGTGGGACCTTGCCCATACCGCAGGCGCAATGCCGGTCGATCTGACGGCGCTCGGGGCAGAGTTTGCGGTGGGCTGCACATATAAATACCTCAATGCCGGGCCGGGCGCGCCTGCCTTCATCTATGTCCGGCCCGATATTGCGGCGGATGTCGATCCGGCGCTTTCGGGCTGGCTCGGCCATGTCGAACCCTTTGCCTTTGATCCCGCCTACCGGCCGGCTGCGGCGGTGCAGCGCATGCGCGTGGGCACGCCGCCGGTTCTGCAGATGGCCGCGCTTTCAGCCGCGCTCGATATCTGGGACGGCGTGTCAATGCAGGATATCCGGGCCGCGTCGGTTGAACTGAGCGAGCTTTTCATCCACGAGGTCGAGGCCCGTTGCCCCATGCTCACGCTGGCCAGCCCGCGCGATCCTGCCCGGCGCGGCTCTCAGGTTTCGTTCTCATTTTCAGATGGTTACGCAGCGATGCAGGCCCTGATCGCGCGCGGCGTTATCGGCGATTTTCGCGAACCCGATATCATGCGGTTCGGTTTCGCCCCGCTCTATATCGACCGCGACGACGTGATGAAGGCGGTCGGGATCATGGCAGCGGTGATGAATGACAGGCTCTGGGACAGGCCGGAATACATGGCCCGCAAAGCGGTCACATGAGCGGGCCATATGATCCCGCCGCCGAAGGGGCCGAGATGGATTTCGCCGCCCGGATGAGCTATGGCGATTATCTCTCGCTCGACCGGTTGCTGGATGCCCAACACCCCCGGACCGACACGCATGACGAGATGCTCTTTATCATCCAGCATCAGACATCCGAATTGTGGATGCGGCTGGCCTTGCACGAACTGAACGCGGCCCGGCAGGCCATCAGCACCGACAGCTTCCCGCCAGCTTTCAAGATGCTGAGCCGGGTGGCCAAGATATTTGAGCAGCTCAACAGCGCCTGGGACGTGCTGCGCACGATGACACCCAGCGATTATACGGCCTTTCGCACGGCGCTTGGCCAGTCTTCGGGCTTTCAGTCATGGCAATACCGGCTGATCGAGTTCATCACCGGCAACCGGAATACGGCCATGCTGGCACCCCATGCGCATCGCCCTGATATCAGCGCCCGGCTGGAGGCCGAACTGTTGCGCCCCAGCCTGTATGACGTGGTGATCGCCGCGCTGAACCGGGCGGGCTTTGCCATCGATCCGGCGCTGGCCAACCGCGATCTGCGTCAGCCACATGTGCACGACCCAAGCGTCGAGGCCGCATGGAAAGCCGTCTATCAGCAGCCCGAAACCCACTGGACCTTTTACGAACTGGGCGAAAAGCTGGTCGATTTCGAGGATTATTTCCGCCGCTGGCGCTTTAACCATGTTACCACGGTCGAGCGGGTGATCGGTGTCAAAACGGGCACGGGCGGCACCAGCGGTGCGGCCTATCTGCGCCGCATGCTGGCGGTCGAGCTGTTTCCCGAACTCTGGCGCGTACGAACGGCGCTCTAGGCACGATATCCGGTATCAAACAGCCTGTTCCGCGTGGCAAATGACCGCCGCGGGTGCGGCAATTTGTGATGAGAAACAGCCGATAAAGCATTGCTTGAAAACGATAATACGGATATGATTACACGCAGATCAATGATCCGTTTTTCGCGGTGACATGCACACGGCCAGCACCCCCTGACAGGGTGGGCAATGCGCACATTCGCGACGGCATTCCATCGATGAGGATACCATGCCCCACCCCTGTCACACCTGCCCCGGCATCTCATTCTTCCACCGCTTCCGGTCATGGGTTGCCCTTGGCGCCGCGACGGCGATGGCGGCAATTGCCCCGACCGGCGCGGCGGTCGCGCAACAGGGCGTCTTGCCGGCATATCAGCCGGTCGACATGCCCGAACATGTCTATGATGGCGGGTGGGAGCATTTCGTGGGCGGTGGCATGGCCGTTTTTGACTGCAATCAGGACGGGCTGCCCGACATTTTTGCCGCAGGCGGCGAACGGCCCGCAGCGCTCTTGGTCAACCGCTCGCAGGTGCGGGGCGATATCCGCTTTGTCGGCGAGACGCCCGAGGCACTAAAGCTGACAGGGCTGATCGGGGCCTATCCGCTGGATGTCGACAGCGACGGCTTCAGTGACCTCGCCATTCTGCGCGTCGGCACAAACCTGATCCTGCGCGGCGGGCCGGCCTGCAGCTTTGCCCCCTATGACGGGTTTGCCGATGATTACAAAAACGGCTGGACAACGGCCTTTTCGGCCACCTGGGAGGGCGCCAAAACCCTGCCGACGCTGGCCTTTGGCAACTATGTCGACCGCCAGAACCCCGAGGGCCCCTTTGGCACATGTGACACGAGTTTCCTTTACCGCCCCAAGGGCGCGGCCTATGATCAGCCCCTGCCGCTGGGGCCGGGATTCTGCCCGTTATCGATGCTGTTTTCGGATTGGTCGCGCACGGGCCGCGCCGATCTGCGGCTCAGCAATGACCGGCATTACTATCTGAATGACGGGCAGGAACAGATGTGGCTGATGGGCGAAGAGCCGCGATTGTATCAGCCCGAAGATGGCTGGACGGCCTTCAAACTCTGGGGGATGGGCATCGCCTCGCGCGATATGACCGGTGACGGCATGCCCGATGTCTATCTGACCTCGATGGGTGATCAGCGGTTGCAGATCCGCGATACCGATAAACCCGGCCCGGCCTTTCGCGATGCGCCTTATGACATGGGCACTACCGCCCACCGCCCCTATACCGGCGATGATGGCCGTCCCTCGACCGGCTGGCATGTCGAGTTTGGCGATGCCCAGAATGACGGGCTGGACGATATTTTTGTGACCAAGGGCAATGTCCAGCAGATGCCGGGCAGCGCGATGAACGATCCCAACAACCTGCTTGTACAGGGCCCGTCGGGCCGTTTCGCCGAAATGGGAGAGTTGGCCGGTATCGCCTCGATGGCGCGGGGGCGCGGCGGTGCCTTTGTCGATTTCAATCTGGACGGCCTTCTGGATATCGCGGTGGTCAACCGCCGCGACATGCTGGAAATGTTTCAGAACGTCACCGCCGATGCCGGTAACGCGGTACAGATACGGCTGGCCCAGCCCGGCGTGAACCGCGACGCCATCGGGGCATGGATAGAACTGCGCGCGGGCGACACGGTTCAGGTGCGCGAACTGACCGTGGGTGGCGGTCATGCGGGCGGCAAGCTGGGGCTCGAGCATTTTGGCATCGGCGATGTGCCCGACGCCCGTTTCCGCGTGATCTGGCCTGATCAGACGGTGTCAGACTGGGCCGAGATCAGGGCGGGCCGTATCGTGCTGGCCACGCGCACGGGCGATGACCTGATCCTGAGCGATTACTGATCGACCGGCAGGCCGCTGGGGACGGTTTCGGGTATGCCCAGCCGCCCGGCAAGGCTGGCCTCGTCGGTCAGACTGTCCAGAAAGGCCAGTATCTGATCGACTTCATCATCGCTTAGCGACACCGGCGCCAGTTCATTGGCCTCCGCGATCGCCGCGGTCTCCGCCGGATCGGAAAAGGCGCGCAGGTCATCGGCGCCCGCAAACACGGGCAGGATCAGCTGCGACGGATCAAATGCGCGCAGACTTGCCACCGGATCAAGGTGATGACGCACCACCGCCTCGAGCGTCGCATAGGCCCCGTTATGCCCATAAGGCGCGGTCCGCGTGACATTGCGAAGCGACGGGGTGCGGAACCGGTAGGCATCCGCAGGATCGCCGGTGACGCGCATCCGGCCCGTGTCGCGGGCATGGGTTTCAAACCGCGCCGCCTTGCCCGGGCCGACCTGCGGCAAGGCGATGGCATGAAACTGCTGATCGCTCTGGAACTGGCCCGCATGGCAGGCGCTGCATCCGGCCTTGCCGTAGAACAATTCCATGCCGGCCATGGCCGCATCCGTCAGCTCGCCCTGCCCCCTGAGAAAACGGTCGAACGGGCTGTCATCGGCGCGAAACTCAAAGGCGACAAAGGCGGCAATCGCGTTCGAGATATCCGTAAACCGGATCGGATGGCCGGCACCGTAAAGCGCATCAAAAGCGGCCTGATAGTCGGGGATCGCCGCGACCCGCGCCGAGATCCGCGCCCAGGCGCCACCCTCTCCGGTCAGGAAACCCTGCCGCACGGCCTGGGCGATCTCGTTTTCGCTGTAATGCCCGGCCATTTCATCGGGCGAGAGGACCGGAAACATCGATTGCGCCGACAAGAGCGAGGCAAATCCCGATACCATTTCCGCGCCAAGCGGTGTGCGGATACCCCCCGGCTGATCCGGGTCCACCTCAAGCCTGCCGTCATGGAAAAGGGCGGTGAATTCCGAGGCGCCCAGATTGAAAAGCGCCGGTGAATTGCGCGGCACCCGCTGTTCGGGCAGGTTTGCCGGATCGACCCGGCGCTCAGGGCCCAGACCAAACGCACCGTCACCCAGACCCAGCGACAGCCCGTCAGCCGACGCAAATCTGGGGTTGTGACAGGTCGCGCAGGCCACGTTGCGATTGCCGCTGAGGATCGGATCGAAAAAGAGCTTCTGCCCCAATTCGGCAAGCGCGATATCAACCTCGGCAAACTCTGCGTCTGCCCGGGGCAGATGCCCGCCCGCCACCGCCATGGCAACGCCCGCGGCAAACATGGCCAGCGCTGACAAAAGGCACGAGCGCGCCCGGTGCAGGCCCTGCCCCATCACGCGGCCTCCATCGCCTTGTCGGTCGCATAGCCCAGCGCGAGCGCCCCCGCACCCCGCGCCCAGATCGGGTCTTCCCATGCGTGCACCTCGACCTGATCGCGAAATCGCGACGCCTCCAGCGTCATCGCCAGCGCCTCGTCCAGCACGCCTTTGGAATAGAAATACTCAAATGTCAGCCGCTCACCCGAGATGATGATCCGTTCGGGATCAAAGACCTGCATGATATTGGACAGGCCCAGCGCCAGATACCGCCCGGCGCGCAGGAAAATCGAATGCGCCGCCTCGTTACCGGCGCGCGCCTCGTCCAGCAGGATCTGCATCGTCGCCTCGGGGTTTTTGAGATCGACCGCCTGAACATGAAGCGCCGTCGCGGCCTCGCGCACCAGCGCGTAATCGGCAAGATAGGCTTCAAGGCACCCCCGTTTGCCGCAGCGACACAGCGCACCGTCCAGATGCACCTTGGTATGGCCCAGTTCCATCCCCAGCCCGCGCACGCCGCGAAACAGGCGGTTATTCAGCACAAAGGCCATGCCGATCCCGTTCTCGATCGTCACCAGCGCAAAGCTCTGCATCGCGCGCCCCTTGCCGAACCACAATTCGGCCAGCGCCAGCACATTGGTGTCATTCTCGATCAGCGTGTGAAACGACAGGCGCGATTTGATCAAGGCGGCAAGCGGCACCTGCCTGCTGTCGAGAAGGGGCGACCAGACCACCATGCCGTTGTCGTGGTCGATCAGGCCCGGCATGCCGATGCCGATGGCGGCGATGTCGCGGCGTTCCAGCCCGGTTTCCGCCAGCAGCCCGTCGACCAGCCCGCCGATTCGATCGATCAGGGCGTCGGTCCCCACCTCGCGACCGTCGCTTGATATACTGGCCTGGTGGATCTGATTGCCGGCGAAATCCATCAGCGCCGCCGTATGCGTCCGGTCGGACAGCTTGATCCCGATCACCCGCTCGGCCTCGCGCGAAATGGCCAGCGAAACGCGCGGGCGGCCGCGCCCGGTTTCCTTTTGCCGCCCTTCGACCTCCTGCAACAGCCCCGCCTGAATAAGCTCTGATGTGAAGGCCGTCACCGAGCCGGGGCTGATATCCAGCGCCTTGGCGATTTCGACCCTTGGCACGGCACCCTTTGCCCGTATATGCTCGAGGACCTGATGCTTGGGCGGCTTGGGCTGCGCTTCGCGCATCGCCAGCAAAGGGCCGCATCCCGCACGGGACAGATCCACCGACTTCATTTTCATTTATTTCTCCTCCTGAAATAATAAGGAGCCATTTCGGAGCGGATTGTCAAGAATTTTGCCGAATCTTTTACGAATCTACGTTTTTCTGGTGAATTTCGTCACTTTTTAATTTGACAACTGAAATAAATTAAACCAGCTTATCGTCATGCGAGAATCTGATCCGCATGGATTTATACGCTTATCTGGGAGGAAAGCATGAAGAAGATCATTTTAATGAGCGTTGCCGTCAGCGCGGCGATGGCCACCTCGGCCTTTGCGCAGGGGCTGACCATCGGCGTGAGCTGGTCAAACTTTCAGGAAGAGCGCTGGAAGACTGACGAAGCGGCAATGGTTGCCGCCATCGAAGCGGCCGGAAACACCTATATTTCTGCCGATGCGCAAAACTCTGCCGCCAAGCAGCTGACTGATGTCGAGGCACTGATCGCCCAGGGCGCCGACGCGCTGGTGATCCTGTCGGTGGACAAGGATGCGGTTGGCCCCGCGGTGGACGCAGCCGATGCCGAAGGCATCCCTGTGGTTGGCTATGACCGTCTGATCGAAGACGAGCGTGCCTTCTATCTGACCTTCGACAACAAAGGCGTTGGCCGGATTATCGCGCATGCGGTCATGACCGCACAGCCCAAGGGCAACTATGCCATCATCAAAGGTGACAAAGGTGACCCCAACGCGCTCTTCCTTCTGGAAGGCATGATGGAAATGATCGGCGGAATGGTTGACAAAGGCGAGATCACCATCGTCGGCGAGACCTTCACCGACGGCTGGAAGCCCGACAATGCCCAGAAAAACATGGAGCAGATCCTGACGGCAAACAACAACAATGTTGACGCCGTTCTGGCCGAAAACGACGGCATGGCCGGTGGCGTCATCGCTGCGCTGGCTGCGCAGGGCATGAACATTCCGGTTGGTGGTCAGGATGGCGACCACGCGGCGCTGAACCGCGTCGCGCGCGGCACCCAGACCGTTTCCGTCTGGAAAGACGCGCGTCAGCTGGGCAAGGCAGCCGCCGAAATCGCGGCCGCGCTGGCCGGTGGTGCAATGCTCTCGGATATCGAAGGTTCGGTCAAATGGTCGGGCGGTGCGAATGGTGTTGAAATGAACGCCATCTTCCTGGACCCAACCCCGATCACCAAGGACAATATCAACGTTGTGATCGATGCCGGTCACATCGCCAAGGATAAAGTCTGCGAAGGCGCCATGGACGGCGTCGTCGGCTGCTAAGCAGTCTGATTATGCGGCACCGGCCCCGGTCGGTGCCGCACCCCTGATACTTTCCCAAACGCTCCTGTGGTCGGTGCCTCATCTCCGCCACGCTGACCGATCATCCGGTGCGTCAGCGCCCGCATGACATGTATTCAATCCAATGGGTGGACCACGACATGACCGACACCACGAATACAGACGAACAAGACCCCGCACAGGCCGAAGAAGGCGCCATCATGCGCTTCATGCGCGCCACCGAACTGGACACTCGCCTTCTGGGCATGGTCGCCGCGCTGCTGCTGATCTGGGTCGGATTTCACTTTTTCGGATATTTCAAGAACGGCTTCGCCGCCTTTCTGACGCCGCGAAACCTCTGGAACCTGTCGGTGCAAACCTCATCGATCGGGATCATGGCCACGGGCATGGTCCTTGTGATCGTCACCCGCCATATCGACCTGTCGGTCGGTTCGGTTCTGGGCTTCAGCGCCATTGTCATGGGGGTGTTGCAGGTTAATATCCTGCCTGAATATCTGGGCCTCGGGCATCCGCTGATCTGGATCATCGCGGTGATCGCGGGCATTCTGGTTGGCGCGCTGGTCGGCTCGCTGCATGGATTTCTGATCGCCTATGGCGGCATACCGGCCTTTATCGTCACGCTGGGTGGTTTGCTGGTCTGGCGCGGGATGGCCTTCCTTATCGCACGGGGCGAAACCATCTCGCCGGTCGATTCTACCTTTGCGCTGCTGGGCGGCGGACCTTACGGGGCCATCGGCGCGGTGGGCAGCTGGATCGTCGGGCTGGGTGCCTGCGCGATCATCATCTTCCTGGCCTGGCGCGGCCGCGCCAACCGCAGGCTGCACGGCTTCAAACTGCGCCCGATGTGGGCGGAATATTTCATGACGGGTCTGGCCTGCGCCGTCGCCATCGGTGCGACGCTGCTGGTCAATTCCTATCCATGGCCCAAGGGCATCGTGCGCCGCTATGCCGCCGCCAATGACATCACCGTCCCCGAAGGTGGCCTCTTTATCAGCCACGGCTTTGCGATCCCGGTTCTGATCCTGCTGGCGGTCGGTGTCCTGATGACCATCCTGATGACCCGCACCCGCTTTGGCCGCTATGTCTTTGCCATCGGCGGCAATCCCGAAGCGGCCAAGCTGGCCGGGATCAATACCGAATGGATGACGGTCAAGATCTTTGCGCTGATGGGCGGTCTAGCCGGTCTGTCGGCGGTAGTGGCTTCGGCCCGGCTCGGCTCGGCGACCAACGCGCTGGGCACGCTTGACGAGCTTTACGTAATCGCCGCGGCGGTGATCGGTGGCACCTCGCTCTCGGGCGGGATCGGCACGATCTACGGTGCGATACTGGGTGCGCTGGTGATGCAGTCGCTACAGACCGGCATGGTCCTGATCGGCTTTGACGCCGCCATGCAGCAGGTGGTTGTCGGCACCGTTCTGGTTCTGGCCGTCTATCTTGACAACAAATACAGGGGAGCCACGAAATGAGCCGCGCAGAAAACGGAACCCCGCTTGTCGATATACGCAACCTCTCGATCTCTTTTGGCGGAATCAAGGCGGTCGACAATGCCTCGATTGATCTTTACCCTGGTGAAGTTGTGGGCCTTCTGGGCCATAACGGCGCCGGCAAATCGACGCTGATCAAGATCCTCGCCGGGGCCTATCAGGCCGATAGTGGCGAGATCTGGATCAACGGTGAAAAGGCCGAGATCAACAGCCCGCGCGACGCCCGCGACTACAATATCGAGACGATCTACCAGACGCTCGCGCTGGCCGATAATCTCGACGCGGCCAGCAACCTCTTTCTCGGGCGCGAGATCACCAATGCCTATGGCATGGTCGATGACGCAAGGATGGAGGCCGAAACGCGTAAGATCATGGCGCGCCTCAATCCGAACTTCAAGAAACTGAAGGACCCGGTATCGGCGCTTTCGGGTGGTCAGCGCCAGTCGGTCGCCATCGCCCGCGCGGTCTATTTCGACGCGAAGATCGTGATCATGGACGAACCCACCGCCGCCCTTGGCGTGCACGAGACCCAGATGGTGGCCGATCTGATCGGCGAGCTGAAAAAGCAGGGGCTCGGCATTTTCCTGATCAGCCATGACACGCGCGAGATGATGGAGCTTTGCGACCGTGTCTCGGTCATGAAAAACGGCCGCATGATCGGCACCGAACGCGTCGAGGACGTGACCGAGGATGACATCCTGTCGATGATCATTCTGGGCAAGAACCCCAGGGACCAGGCCGCCTAGTGTATATCGGGCTGGATCTGGGCACGTCGGGGCTGAAGGCGGTTCTCTTTGATGCCGGTCAGCAGCCCCTGGCAGAGGCGACGGCGCCGCTGACGGTCGCACGCCCGCATGACGGCTGGTCCGAACAGGACCCCGCAGATTGGATCGCCGCCTGCGAAACTGCCATGGCGGCGCTGGCAGAGGGCCATGACCTGTCGGCAGTGCGCGCGCTTGGCCTCTCGGGCCAGATGCATGGCGCGACCCTTCTCGATGCCGCCGACAAGGTGCTCAGGCCCTGCATCCTCTGGAATGATACCCGCGCCGCGGCAGAGGCTGCCGAACTGGACGCCCTGCCCGCGTTTCGTGCGCGCACCGGCAATATCGTTTTTCCGGGCTTCACGGCACCGAAACTCGTCTGGGTCGCGCGGCACGAGCCCGCGATTTTCGCCCGCACGGCAAAGGTGCTGTTGCCCAAGGATTACCTGCGGCTCTGGCTGACGGGCGAAGCCGTGTCCGAGATGTCGGACGCCGCCGGTACCGCGTGGCTGGACGTGGGTGCGCGCGACTGGTCCGAGCCCCTGCTGACGGCGTCAGGCATGACCCGCGAACAGATGCCCCGGCTGGTCGAGGGGGCGGAAAATTCCGGCGCACTGCGCGGTGAACTGGCCCGGAAATGGGGAATGAAGGCCACCGTCGGCGTGGCCGGCGGCGCGGGCGACAACGCCGCCGCCGCCATCGGTGTCGGCGCGGTCGCCGCCGGACAGGGCTTCGTCTCGCTCGGGACGTCGGGGGTGCTTTTTGCCGCGACCGACAGTTTCTGCCCGGCCCCGGAAACCGCAGTTCACAGTTTCTGCCACGCGCTGCCCGGCACATGGCACCAGATGGGCGTGATCCTTGCGGCGACGGATGCGCTGAACTGGCTGTCGGGCATTACCGGGCGTAGCCCGGCCCAGATGACGGCGGAACTCGGTGATCTGACGGTGCCGGGGCCGGTGACCTTTCTGCCCTATCTGGGCGGCGAGCGGACACCGCATAATGATGCGCGCATCCGGGGTGCCTTTCTGGGGCTGGACCACGCGACCGGTTCGGGCGACATGACCAGCGCCGTGCTGAACGGTGTGGCCTTTGCCTTTCGCGACAATCTTGACGCGCTGGCGGCAACGGGAACCACGCTGTCTGATCTGATCGGTGTCGGGGGAGGCACCGGATCGATCTATTGGGTGCGGGCCATCGCCACCGCGCTGAACCTGCCCATCGGCCTGCCCGATGCCGGTGACTATGGCGCGGCCTTTGGCGCGGCGCGGCTGGCGATGCTGTCCGATCAGGGGGAAACCGATCTCAGCCCGCCCCGTATCGCCCGCATGATCGCGCCCGACCCGGCACTGACCGACGCCTATGCAGACGCCCAGAACAGATATCGCGCGGCCTATAGCGCGCTCAGAGGAGACGCATCATGACAGAGTTCTTTTCCGGCCTCCCCAAGGCACGGTTCGAAGGCCGGACCGGCGACAATGATTTCGCCTTTCGCCACTACGATCCCGATCTGGTGCTGATGGGCAAGCCGATGCGCGATCACCTGCGCTTTGCCGTAGCCTACTGGCACAGCTTCGCCTGGCCCGGCGGCGATCCCTTTGGCGGACAGACATTTGAACGGCCATGGTTCGGCGACACCATGGATCACGCCCGCCTCAAGGCCGATGTCGCGTTCGAGATGTTCGATATCCTTGGCGCGCCCTATTTCTGTTTTCACGACGCGGATGTGCGCCCCGAGGGCGGCTCATTTGCCGAGGACAGCGCGCGGCTTGACGAGATCACGGATTATTTCGGCCCCAAGATGGAGGAGACGGGCGTCAAACTTCTCTGGGGGACGGCAAACCTCTTTTCCAACCGGCGTTACATGGCCGGCGCGGCGACCAATCCCGACCCGGATGTCTTTGCCTATGCGGCGGCCACGATCAAGACCTGCATGGACGCCACCATGAAGCTTGGGGGCGAGAACTATGTGCTCTGGGGCGGGCGCGAGGGCTATGAAACGCTCCTCAATACCGATCTGGCGCGCGAACGCCAGCAGGCGGGGCGTATGCTGCAGATGGTGGTCGAGTACAAGCACCGGATCGGGTTTCAGGGCACGATCCTGATCGAACCCAAACCGCAGGAGCCGACCAAGCACCAGTATGATTACGATGTCGCCACGGTCTACAGTTTCCTCAGGGAGTTCGGCCTCGAAGACGAGGTGAAGGTGAATATCGAACAGGGCCATGCCATCCTCGCGGGCCATTCGTTTGAACACGAGATCGCAATGGCGGCATCAATGGGGATTTTCGGCTCGATCGACATGAACCGCAACGATTACCAGTCGGGATGGGATACCGATCAGTTTCCCAACAACATCCCCGAGGTGGCGCTGGCCTATTACGAGATCCTGCGCGCGGGCGGGCTGGGTACGGGCGGCACGAATTTCGACGCCAAGCTGAGGCGGCAGTCGCTGGAGCCTGCCGATCTTATCCTCGCCCATATCGGGGCGATGGATGTCTGCGCGGCGGCGCTGAAGATCGCCGTGGCGATGATCGAGGATGGCGGGCTGGAAAAACGCCGTGCCCAGCGCTATGCCGGTTGGGACGGGTCGGATTTTCTGGAACGTGACCTCGCGGCGCTCTACGATCACGTGATGGCAGTGGGGCTGAACCCCGCACCGCGTTCAGGGCGGCAGGAGGCGCTGGAGAACTACGTCAACCGCTTTGCCGGTTAAGTGATTTTCGGGGGCCCTGCCCCCGCGCGCAGGGAGGTCTCCCTGCGCTTTCCCCCGAGGTATTGTAGGAACAATGAAAAGGGGTGGTTCAGCCCACCTCGCCAAAGCACATGTATTTCATCTCGAGGAAGTCGTCGGCACCGTATTTCGACCCCTCGCGGCCCAGTCCCGATTGCTTTACACCGCCAAAGGGCGCGACCTCGGTCGAGATCAGGCCGGTATTGATGCCGACGATCCCGGTTTCCAGCGCTTCGGCGACGCGCCAGATACGGTTCATGTCACGGGCGTAGAAATACCCGGCCAGGCCGAACTCGCTGTCATTGGCCATCGCGATGACCTCGTCTTCGGTTTCGAAGCGGAAAAGCGGTGCCAGCGGGCCGAATGTTTCGTCATTGGCCACCATCATGTCCGAGGTCACGCCGGTCAGGATGGTGGGCTCGAAAAACGTCCCGCCCAGATCACCCTGGCTGCCGCCAAGCGCAATCTCGGCACCTTTGGCGGTGGCATCGGCGATATGTTCGCGCACCTTGTCGACGGCGGCCGGGCTGATCAGGGGGCCGGTCGTGACGCCTTCGTCCATGCCGTTGCCCAGTTTCAGATCGCCGATGGCGGTGGCGAGTTTCGCCGCAAAGGCGTCATAGACCCCGGCCTGGACATAGATGCGGTTGGCACAGACACAAGTCTGCCCGTTATTGCGGAATTTCGAGATCATGGCACCGGCGACGGCGGCGTCGAGATCGGCATCGTCAAAGACGATGAAGGGGGCGTTACCGCCCAATTCGAGGCTCATCTTCTTGATCGTGTCCGCCGACTGGCCAAAGAGGATCTTGCCGACGCGGGTCGAGCCGGTGAAGGTGATCTTGGCCACCTTTGGATTGGCGCAGAGCTCTTTGCCGGTCTCCGAGGAATTGCTGGAGGGCACGACATTGAGCACACCCGCCGGGACGCCCGCACGCTCGGCCAGCACCGCCATGGCCGTGGCCGAAAGCGGCGTGAGTTCCGCAGGACGCGCGACAAAGCTGCAGCCCACCGCCAGCGCCGGGGCAACCTTGCGCGCGATCATCGCGTTGGGGAAATTCCACGGTGTGATCGAGCCTACCACGCCCACCGGCTGTTTGAGCACCATGATCCGCTTGTCGCGCTGATGGCCGGGGATGACATCGCCATAAATGCGCTTGGCCTCTTCGGCAAACCACTCGATGAACGAGGCGCCATAGAGGATTTCACCGCGCGCCTCGGGCAGGGGCTTGCCCATTTCGGCGGTCAGGATCGTGGCGAGGTCATCGGCATGCGCAACCATCAGCTCGTACCATTTGCGCAGCACCGCCGCGCGTTCCTTGCCCGTCCATTTCGCCCAGTCCTTTTGCGCCGCATGGGCGTGATCGATGGCCTCGGCAACCATGGCGCGCGGCACGTCCGTCACGCTTGCCACAACCTCGCCCGTGGCGGGGTTGGTAACGTCGAACGTGGTGCCGGTTTCGATCCATTCGCCGTTGATATAGGCGCGCGGTTCCAGAAGAGAGGGGTCTTTGAGCGTGAGCATGGGTGCGGTTCCTTGTCAGGTGTGGCGGGCCGTCTTTAGCGGGCGAAAGGGGCTGGTTTCAAGGGGTGTTGCGGCCTGCCCGGCCGGCCTTGAAAAACCGTTCGATCTCATCGGCAAAGCTGGCAGAGCTGAGGGGTGTATCCGCGTCGGCCAATGCGCCGTCGCGGATGGGTGCGGGCAGGCTCTCGCCGCGGGTGCGCAGCAGAAGCCGCAGGAATTCCCCGTCGAATTCCGGATGCGGCTGTACCGACAGCGCCCGGTTGCCATAGGCCAGCATCGCGTATCGGCAGAAATCCGACCGGGCGATCGGCGTGGCATCGGGGGGCAGATCGACCACCTGATCCTGATGCCATGCGATGATCGACTGATCGCCGAACCGGTCGGACTGATAGGTTTTGGGACCGACCGACCAGCCGCCTTCAAACTTGACCACCCGTCCGCCAAGGGCCTGGGCCAGAATCTGGTGGCCGAAACAGATGCCGACAATCGGCACCGCCGCATCGTAGCAGCGACGCAGAAAATCCTCGAGCGGCGGTATCCATGCGTGATCTTCGTAGGCCGCGTGGCGCGATCCGGTGATGAGCCAGCCATCGGCATCCCCGGGGGCAGAGGGGAATTGCCCGTCAAGCACCATGTAGCAGTCAAAGCTGAAGCCGCGCCCGGCAAGATAGCGCCGGAAATAGGGGCCGTACCCTTCGGGGTTGTCGTCCAGCTCGGCGGGGGGACGACCGGTGACAAGAATGCCGATCTTCATCACGGCGCTTCCGTCTGGGGCTGGCCCGGCGGGCAAGCGGCTGTGTGCGGCAGTGATCTCATCAGGCGGTATCCAGATAGGTCTGATATTCAAACGCGGGGATGTTTTCCAGAAAACGCATCAGTTCCTGACGCTTGCACTGCGTGATCAGCCGCTGCAGGCGCGGGTCGAAGATCGCGCCAAGGGCCTCGCTTGCGCCGAAACGCGCGATGGCCGATGACCAGTCCACCGGCAGGCGCGGCGCATCCCCGGGCAGTTTGTCACCGGTTAGCGGCGCGGGCGGCTTGGCCCGGCGCTCGATCCCGTCCAGCGCCGCCCCCAGAATGGCAGCCATGACCAGATAGGGATTGGCATCCGCCCCGGCCACGCGATGTTCGATCCGGCGCGCCTTGGGATCGCCGCCCGGAATACGTATAGCAGCCATCCGGTTTTCATAGCCCCATGTCACCGCAACAGGGGCATGCGCCGCGGGGCGCAGGCGGCGATAGCTGTTCTGATGGGGGGCGAATATCAGCGTGCAATCCTGCATCGCATCCAGACAGCCACCCACCGCGTGGCGCAGGCTGTCGGTCCCCTGCCCGCCGCCATCGTCGAAAATGTTGCGCCCGTCAGCATCGAGGACCGAGAAATGCATATGCAACCCGCTGCCCGACGTGTGGCCAAAGGGCTTGGCCATGAAAGTCGCGGCCAGGCCGCGTTTGCGGGCAACGCCTCGTACCGCGCGCTTGAACAAAACCGCGTCATCCGCCGCGCGCAGCGCATCATCGCTGTGGCGCAGATTGACCTCGAACTGGCCGGGTGCGTTTTCGGAAATGGCAGCATCGGCGGGAATGGCCTGAATATCCGCCGCCGCATAGACCGCGTTCAGAAAGCCTGAAAACGCATCCAGCTCATCGACCGACAGGACATTGACCTGATCGACCGGCTGGCCGGTGACCGGGTTTGGCACTGGTCCGGGCGGCGTGGCGGCCGGATCGACGAGGTAGAATTCAAGCTCCATCGCCACCACGGGCGTCAGACCGGCGCGCCGGTACCGCGCCAGCACCGCCGCCAGCGCATGACGGGCATCGGAAAAAAGCGGTGTGCCATCCTCGGTCCTCAGCCATATCTGCGCAAAGGCCGCTGGTTCATCCAGCCACGGCACCGCCATGATGCCACGTTCCGTCAACTCGCAGATGCCGTCACCATCGCCCGAGGCAAAGACAAGCTCGCTCTCTTCGACATCGCGGCCCCAGATATCGACCGACGACCCCGACAGCGGCATGCGCATCTGGCCGCCGATCAGTTTGCCGGCCTGCGATACCGGGATGCGCTTGCCGCGAAACGCGCCGTTGATATCGCAGAGCCCGACCGTGATCGACTGGATCTCGGGGCGATCTGCCAGCCAGGCGCGAATGTCATTCTCAGGCATGATGGGCTCCGTCCTTGGTGGCATTCATAACCGGTCGCGAAAGGAATACCAGAGCATCGCCAGAACAAGGAGCGGGTGACGCAAGAGCGCACCGCCCGGAAAACCGGGCGTCGGCACGCTGGCCATGGTATCGAACCGCTCTGCCTGACCGGCCACCGCCTCGGCGGCGATCTGACCCGAGAGTGTGCCCAGCGCAACGCCCGAACCGCTGAAACCCGACATGCTCAGGATATTTGTGCCATAGCGGGCATAATGCGGCATCCGGTTCATGGTAATCGCCAGCGTCCCCCCCCAGGCATAATCCAGCCGGATATCGGCAAGCGCGGGAAAAATCTCGGCCAGCGGGCGGCGCACGTTGCGGGCGATGTCGCGCGGAAAGCGATAGCCATAGGTTTCCGTGCCGCCGAAAAGCAGCCGGTGATCATCGGAAAACCGGAAATAATTCACGACGAACTTGCTGTCGGCCACGGCGATATTCCCGGCGATGATACCTTCCTGCGCTTCGGGCGTCATGGGGGCGGTGGCAACGATGTAATTGTTGATTGGCATCACCCGGCGGGCAATATCGTCATGCAGCCCGCCGATATAGCCGTTGCAGGCCAGAATGACGTGATCGGCACTAATCGTCGCTTCGCGCGTGGTGATCCGGGGTTTCTTTCCCGGCACGACCGACAGCACGCGGGCGTCTTCGCAGATCGTCGCACCTGCTGCTGCGGCCATGCGCGCCAGTCCCAGCGCCAGTTCCAGCGGGTTGATATGGCCCGAGCGCATGTCCAGCGTGCCGCCGTGATAGGCATCCGATCCGACATGCGCGCGCATTTCAGCACGGTCCAGATAGCGGATATGCGGATAGTCATAATCGCGGTTCAGCTTCTCGGCATAAGCACGCGAATGCGGGGCATAGCGGGCGCGGTGATCAGCGTGGGCGATGCCGGGATGAAACGTGGCATGAACCATGTCCGATGATGCCAGTTCGCGCACCTTTTCAACGGCTTCTGTCCCGATCTTCCAGAGCCGGGCCGCGTGCTCGCGCCCCACCATCGCCTCCAGATCATCCTGATCGCGCCGCTGGCCCTGCCCGACCTGCCCGCCATTGCGCCCCGAGGCGCCGAAACCCACGCGCTGCGCTTCCAGCAGAATGACATCATACCCCCGCCGGGCCAGATGCAGCGCCGATGACAGCCCGGTAAACCCGCCGCCGATGACGCAGATATCGGCCCTGATCTCGCCCTGTGGCGGATCAAATCGCGCCAACTTCTCTGCTCCTGCCGCATAGGCGCTGGCGGGATATTCACCCGCCCGGTCGTTGACGCTCAGCAAATCCATCAGACATTCAGCAACAGGTGCTGGCGTTCCCAGGGCGAGATTTCGCGCTGGTATTCCTCGTTCTCGGCGCTCTTGATATCGAAATAAAGCTGGCAGAACTCCTCACCCAGCACCGATTTCAACTCATCCGCATCGGCAAAGAGGTTAAGCGCGGCATTCAGGCTGCCGGGCAGGCTGTCTTCGGTTTCCCAGACCTCGTTCAGCGCCTCGTCGCGCGGCGTGACCTTGTGCTTCATCCCCAGATAACCGCAGGCCAGCGATGTGGCGATGGCCAGATAGGGGTTGCAGTCCATGCCGATTACCCGGTTTTCGACACGACGTGCGTTCGGGCCGGAATGCGGGATGCGCAGCCCCGTCGTGCGGTTGTCGGCGGCCCATTCCAGATTGGCCGGCGCGCTTTGCCCCTCGACCGTGATCCGGCGATAGGAATTGACATAGGGCGCCAGCAGCGGCACCGCCTGCATCAGATAGCGCTGCGAACCGCCGATAAAGTGATAAAACGCCTCGGACGCGCTGCCATCGGCGTTGGAAAAGATGTTCTGCCCCGTCGCGCGGTCGCGGATCGACTGATGCAGATGCATGGCACTGCCCGGCTGATCGCGGATCGGCTTGGCCATGAAGGTGGCAAACATCCCGTTCTTGAGCGCCGCCTCGCGGATCGTGCGCTTGAAGAAAAAGACCTGATCGGCCAGCCGCAGCGGATCGCCATGCTGGAGGTTGATCTCGATCTGGCCGGCACCGCCCTCCTGAATGACGGTGTCGATGTGAAAGCCCTGCTCTTCGGCGAAATCATAGATTGTATCGATCACCGAGCCGAATTCATCCACGGCTGCCATGGAATAGACCTGACGGCTGGCGCCCTTGCGGCCCGTGCGCCCGATCGGGGGTTCGATTTCCTCGTTCGGGTCGATATTGGGCTTGGTCAGATAAAATTCCAGCTCGGGCGCGACAACCGGCTCGAGCCCGTCCCCGCTATAAAGTTCCAGCACCCGGCGCAGCACGTTGCGGGGGGCGATGCCCAGCGGCCCGCCTTCGCGCAGTTCCATATCACAAATGATCTGCAGCGTCGGCTCATCGGCCCAGGGCACGGCAGTGGCACTGTCCATGTCCGGGATCAGTACCACATCGGATTCCCGCCATTGGTTCTCGATCTCCATATCGACATATTCACCGGAAATCGTCTGATAAAACAGCGAGATAGGCAAATATAGCCTGCCTGCCGGATCGAATTTGTAAAACGGCATCGCCTTGCCGCGTGACGTGCCGGCAAGGTCGGGAATGATGCATTCCACCTCTTCCAGCCGCCGTCCGGCCAGATATTCCTGAAATGCCTCGGGCAGATCGCCGATCCATGCCCGGGTGTTCTTTGCTGCCTTGCTGTCATCCATCGGGATGTTCCTTTTGCCGACGCCGTTTTTTTGATCAAAATCCCGGCGCTGGCGTGAAATTACAGCGACCCCCGGACGAGGTCCAGCCCCTGCACCAGATCCTCGCGCAGGGCATCCGCGGCGCGCGTCGCGTCCCCTGCCCCAAGCGCCGCGATCAGGTCATGGTGCTTGTCGGGCAGGTTTGATGTGCCAAAGCGGCCACAAACCACCCGCAGTGACGGCCCCGCCTGCACCCAAAGCGACCGCGCCCAGCGATACAAAAGCGGCGCACCCGCGCGCGCGTAGATGGCAAAGTGAAAGCGGCTGTTGCGCTCCAGATAGGTTTCGACATCGCCCGCGGCGATGGCCGCATTGATCCCGGCATCGATCTTCTCCAGCGTGGCAATCTCGGGCGCTGTGATGAATTCTGTTGCGCGTCGGGCCAGTTCCGGCTCGACATGCAGGCGCAGGAAATAGATTTCATCCAGCCGCACCCGGTCAAGCTCGGGGATGACGATGCGCCGGTTTCCCAATGTCTCCAGCGCCTGTTCGGCGGTCAGGCGGCGGATGGCCTCGCGCACGGGCGTCATGCCGACGCCCAGTTGATCAGCCAGCCCCTGAATGGTCAGCGCCTGTCCGGGCGCGAACCGGCCAAGCAGGATCATCTCGCGGATGGTTTCATATACCGCCTGATGGTGGGGTGTTTTTCGGGTTTCAGCCATCAGAGTTTCCGCAGGTCAGTTCCGGGCGCGCGTGCCCGGGCCAAAGTCTAGGACAATCCTGAACCCTGTCAATTTTTTGATCAAATGTCGGCGCCACCCCGCTGCATGCGCCATCCCTGCTCAGACGCGCAGCCGGTGTTCATAGAGATGATCGTAATGCGGCCGCATCCGGCGATGCACCTGCCGGACCCGCTCGGGCAGCGCATCAAGCGTAACATAGCGGCGTGGCTGCGGGGTCAGGCCCGTCGATCGGGCCAGATTGGCATGGAACGATCCCCCGTCCCACCAGCTATGGGCCGACGGATCGCCCCCCGGTTCCCAGCGCAGCGCCCCGGGCAGGAAATCGATGCCCACCTCGCGGCAGAAGGCCCGTGTCATGTCATGGGGGTTTTCCAGCAGATCATCGCTGTCGATCACCGGGGGCGGGTCGCCCGACAAGGCCCAGAGCAGATCGAAAAGCGCCCTTTGCTCGGGAAAACCGACCTCCCCTTCGTGAAAATCGGGCCGTTTCGACTGCATGGAGGTGATCGTCTTGGCCGGGTCGCGGATCAGAAAGGCATGGGTGAAATGCGACAGGAAATCCCGGTCCCACATGTGGCTGATATAATGCGGAAAATCTTTGATAAAGACCGGCCCTTTTTCTGCCCGCTCACGGATATCGGCCCAGACACTCTCCAGCGTCAGGCCCGGCGTCGTGACCTCACCGGGCCGGAAACGGTGCCAGAGCGGCTCTTCGCCCTGATACCACGCCTCGCCAAAGGGTTCGTGCAGGCAATCAAGATCGCCGCGCTGACGCATCATCCATTCAAACGCGGTCGAGGTGGACCGGGGCACCGCCCAAAGCGCGATGATCTTATGCATCTCTCAAACGCTCCAGCAGGCGGCCCTGTGGTGTGACCGGTGCCAGCCCCAGCGCCCTGAACAGCCGCCAGTAAAGCGCCGTATCATGCCCGATCACCGGTTTGCCCAGCCGTTCCTCCAGCGCGCGTTCCAGATGCACGGGGCGCTGGGGCTGTCCATCCGGCCCGGTCCGGAAATTGCACATGCCGTTGATCAGGATCACCTCGGCATCGGGGGCCTTTTCGGCAACATAGTCAAAGCTTTTCTCGGCCAGCGCGCCGTCAAACACCCAGCGGCAATCATTGACCGCCTCTTGCGTGTCGAACCAGCCCTGGTCGTGGAAATTCCCCGCCCAGAGAACACGGATACCGGCCTCTTGCAGAAAGCCGACCGTGCCCTGCCACCATTCGGGCCAGTGATAGGCCGCATTCAGTGCCACCGATCCCACGCCCATATCCCGCAGCGCCTCGATCATCGCATAGCCCGCCATGTGAAATTCGCAGCCATATGTGTCGCTGAGCCGGGCGCAGTGATCGCGGATGCCCGCCACGCCCAGCCCGCTGGCATGCACCCAGTTCGAGCCGACCTGCCCGCAGACATCGACGCCGTTGCGCGCCATGCAATGCACGAAATCATCCAGCATGTGGACATTCCGTTTCCGCTGATCCAGTCCATGCGCATAGTCGGGCACATGCATCATCCAGCCATGTACCCCGACCGTGGCCGGTGCCATGCGCAGGAAATCCGACGGCGCGGCATCGAAATCAAAGGGCGGGCAGGTAAACCCCACCTGATGGGCAAAAAGCTTGTGCTCGGGGCGCCATGTCGCCGGCATCTCCATCGGGATCAGATCCGACCGGCGTCGGTCAGCACCCGGCGGGCGACACGGAAACATTCCAGCGCCATGGGCACCCCACAATAAATTCCGACGACATGAATGATGGCGCGGATTTCCTCGGGCGTGACGCCGTTGTTCAGCGCGCCCTTGCAGTGGATTTCCCATTCATGCATCCGCCCCAGCGCACCGATCATGGCAAGGTTCATCATTGACCGGGTCTTGGGTTCGATCACGTCGTCACCCCAGCCAAACCCCCAGCACCATGCTGTCATCGCCTCCTGAAACGGGCGGGTGAAATCATCCGCCGCCGCAAGGTTTTTTTCAACGTAATCCGCGCCCAGCGTGGATTTCCGCTGTTCCAGCCCCTTCAGAAAGAGGTCTTCGTCAAACAGGCTCATCACCCTCTCCGCATTGTCATGTCCGGATGCCACTGGACATGCAGAGGGCGGCGAAATCAATGGTTTTTCGCCGCGCAGCGCAGGCTATTTGCGGCTCTGGGCAGCCTCATCCTCCAGCGCCTGGCCGGTTTCCAGCACCGCCTGCACAAAAAGGTCGAGATCGGCACGGCGGGTTCTGTGGTTGTTGATCGCCACCCGCAGACAATGCCGCCCCCTCAGCGTCGTGTCCGATGGTATGGCAATGCCAGATTCCTGGATGCGCAGCATCACTTCGATGTTCAGCGCCTTCAGCGCCTCTTCGTCGGTCTGGCCATTGGCGTAACGGAAACAGACGATATTCAGATCGACCGGCGCAATCAGTTCCAGCCGCGGTTCCGCCGCGATCAGCCCCTCCAGATAGCGGGCCTGCGCGATATTCTGATCAATCAGCCGCCCCAGTTTGCCGACGCCGTTTTCCTTGAGCGACATCCATATCTTGAGCGCCTTGAACCCCCGGCTCAGTTCAAACCCGTAATCGGCCAGAAACGGCCCGGCGATGATGCCGCGTGTCTGCATCTGCAGATAATCGCCATGCATCTCGAAAGTGTCGAAATGGCGTTTGGCATCGCGGATCAGCACCGAACCGGCCTCGAACGGGGTGTGCAGCCATTTATGCGGATCAAGCGCCACGGAATCGGCCAGATCGATCCCCCTGACCAGATCGGCATTGTCAGGCGCGATCCGCACAAATGCCCCGATACAGCCATCGACATGCATCCAAAGCCCTTCGCGCTGGCAAACCTCTGATATTGCGACCAGATCATCCAGCGCGCCGGTATTGGTGGAACCTGCCGTGGCGATGACGCAGGCCGGTTTGACGCCGCGCGCCCGGTCGGCGGCAATTGCCGCCTCCAGCGCATCGATGCGCATCCGGTAATGCGCATCCGTCGCCACCTCGGTCAGCGCCCGCGCGCCGTGGCCCATGGTCTCCAGCGCCTTCTGATGGCAGCTATGCACCTGATCCGAGGCATAAAACCCCAGCGGTTCGGGCATGTTCAGAATGCCCTCGGCACGGACATCGACACCCGCCTTGGCATTGCGCGCCACGTTCAGCGCCACCATATTCGCCATCGAGCCGCCGCTGGTCAGCGTGCCGCTGGCACTCTCGGGAAAGCCGATCATCTCTTTGAACCAGTTGATCACCTGCACATCGATTTGCGCCGCCGCCGTGTTCCCCCCACCAAGGTTGGAGCCGTCGACAGCGGCCAGAAAATCGGCCAGCGCACCGGTAAAATTCGATGACCCCATATACCAGCCCCAGAAACGCGGGTGGATATTGCCCATGGAATAGGGAAAGAGGTTTTCGCGCAGTTCCTGATACACTGACCCGAGCGGCGTTGGCGCCGTGGGTGCCGGGGTGTTGAAATAGGCACGTGTCTCCTCGGGCATTTCCCGCCAGACAGGCCGATCGCGCACGGCTGACACGTGGCTGACCGCGTCCTCGACCATCTGATGGGCCAGTTCGCGCGCCGTGTTCCAGTCTTCCGGATCGAGCGATTCTTCGATATTTTTCATGCCCGTACACTCCAAAGCTGAAATCCGAGCTTCTGAAACGGCGGGATCGATGTCAAGCCGGGCAATGGCTGTGCGACATGCGTTGCGGCCCGCCGGTCATGCCGACGGGCCGTCAATGAAAACGGTTGACGGATCAGACGACAGGCACCGTGGCGATGATCAGCCCGGCAACAATCGCAACCGCTGCCAGACGGTAGAGTACCGGCGACGGACCGGAGCGGGGCCGGTCATGGGCGCGGCGGGCCTGAGTTTCGAGATCGCTGAGGTAAAACGTGACGGATTGTGGGTTGGGGTCAAACATCTGGTTCATCCTTTTCCTGCTTGGCATTTCCGGGTTGGTGATCTGATGGGATGACGCTACCTTTCAGGCGGGAACGGAATGTCTGGCAGATCGTGAAATAATCGTAAAAAATGAATTCACGCCGAAATTTAATCCCCGGGGCTGGGCTGGAGTTGCGGCTTTTGGGGCCTCTGGTGGTCAGCGTGTCGGCACAGCCCGTCAGCGGGATGGCGCGCAAGAACCTCGCGCTGCTGGCCTATCTTGCGCTCAGGTCAGAGGCCCCGGTCGGGCGCGATGTGCTGTGCGCTCTCTTCTGGCCCGACTCCGCCGCCGGACAGGCCCGCGCCAGCCTGCGTCAGTCGCTTTCGGCACTGCGCCGCGCGCTCGGTGATGCCGGGACGGCGCTTGTGACGACGGGCGAGGCGGTTCACCTCGATCCCGCGCAACACGCAACCGATGTCGCGCGCTTTGCCGCGCTGATCGATCAGAATCATCCCGACGCGCTGCAAGAGGCGGCAGAGCTTTATCGCGGCGACCTGCTTGAAGGGCTGGGCCAGATCTCGCCGGAATTCGAACGCTGGCAAGAGGCCGAGCGCGGGGCCTACCGGTCGCGGCTCCTGTCGGGTTTGCTGCGGCTGACCGACACCTATGCCACGGAAAACCGGATCGAAGAGAGCATCGCAACCGCCCGGCGGCTCTTGACCATCGACCCCCTGCAAGAACATGTGCACCGGCGGCTGATGAAAGCGCTGCGCGCGCAGGGGCGCCATGACGCGGCGCTCAGGCAGTTCGAGGACCTCAGGCAGGTGCTGTCCCGACAGCTGGGTGTGACACCTGAAAAACCGACGCTCGATCTGGCCCGCCATATTCGCAATGACCGCAACCGGGGCCCGCAGACGGAAGAACCCGCGACGCCTGCCCCGGATGATGCCGCTCCGCCCGCTCAACCGCTGGCGCTCCCCGACCGGCCATCGATCGCCGTGCTGCGGTTTCAGGGCCAGCCGCGCGACAGCGACGCCGCCCTGCTGGGCGAAGGCATTTCCGACGATGTCACCATCGACCTCTCGCGCGAGCCCGATCTATTGGTGGTATCGCGCCAATCCTCGTTTCATCTGGACGAAACCCAACTGAGCGCCGGGGAAATCGGCCGTCAGCTGGGCGTTGGTTTCTATGTCAGTGGTGCGGTCCGGATTATCGGCGCCCGGCTGCGCGTCACGGCCCATCTGGTCAGTTGCGCCACCGGCCACGACATCTGGGCCGAGCGCTATGACCGTGATCTGGACGATTTCTTTACCATCCAGTCCGACATCGCGCGCGTCGTGGCGGCAACGGTGGCGGGCCGGATCGCCGCCGATATCGTCCGCCAGAGCGCCACGCAAACGCCCGCCGATCTGCAAAGCTATCAGTTGGTCCTGCGGGGGATCAGCGAGGTCCAGATTTTTGACGCGGCAGCGTATGAACGCGCCATCGGGCATTTCGAACAGGCAATCCGGCGTTCCCCCGATTACGGCCGCGCCCATGGCTGGCTGGCGATGACCATGCTCTACCGGCGCTGGAATATCGATGCCAGCATCGATCTGGATGATGTGGTCAGCATGGCGGAGCGTGCCATCGCGCTTGATCCCGGTGATCCCAAGGGGCATTGCGCCCTTGGCATGTGCTGTTTCATCCACCGAGAATACGACCGGGCCGAGTTCTGCTTCCAGTCGGCGTTGCGGGCCAATCCGAATGACGAACTGGTGCTGACGGAATATGGCCGCTTTCTGATGTATCTCGACCGGGGAGAGGAAGGCCTGCGTCGCATCCGCGAGGCGATGCGCGTCAATCCGTTCTTTCCCGGCTGGTTCTGGCTGATACAGGGGCGTTGCCTGCATACGCTTGGCCGCTACGAAGAGGCGATCCAGGTATTCGAACGGGTCAGCAACCCACCCTACTACGTTCACGCCTATCTCGCGGCCTGCTATGCCCGCACCGATCAGCCCGAGCGCATGGCGCGGGCCTGCGCGGCGCTCCGCGCGGCACGACCGGATTTCGATCTGACCGCGTTCCGCGCGATCTTTCCCTACCGGAACCCGCAAACCGCCGACCGGCTCTTTGCCAGTTTCAAAGGGACGGGCCTAGACTGATCAGGGTGCGAAAGGTATGTGAGGACCCTGAAACCAATCCTGCGCAGACTGAAAGACAGCGAAAAGAAAAGGGCCCAGACTACATGACAGCACATATTGCGCAGATGAATATGGGTTATCTGCGACACCCCTTCGGTGATCCAAGGATTGCCGAATTCGAGAATAACTCCGATCTGGTTAACGGCATCGCCGACCGATCACCCGGATTTATCTGGCGCTTGAGCGGTACGGGTTATGATCTGCCTGAAAACGATATGGGACGACTTTTCGGGCGGCCAGAAGTTGCGCTTGCAACCCTGTCTGTCTGGGAGTCCTTCGCTGATTTCACTCATTTCGTGCATCAGACTTTACACGGGCGGTTCCTGTCGCGCCGTGCCGATTGGTTCGAACATGTCGATGAACCGAGTTATGTTATCTGGCCCGTCGAACCGGGGCATATCCCAACGCTGAGCGAAGGCAATGACAGGCTGAACAGGCTGCGACGAAACGGCCCCACCGACGCCGCCTACGACTTCGCTTATGGTTTGTCGAAAACCAGCCCTTAGACCGGCAAGAGTCTGTCAGCGCTGCGACCCCGCCGGCGGCTGACCGAACCCGTCATGGCAGGGCAGTTCGTGCATGTGATCCGGCCAGCCCATCCGCTCGGCGCAAAGTACCTGCGCGTCGGGCCGATAGGCATCACGGTCATCCAGCGTCGCCGCATGCACGTGAACCTCGTCCGGCCAATGCCGCGAGCGGTAATAGAGCCGCGTACCGCATGCCGGGCAGAACCCGCGCCAGTTGCCCGGTGAGCTTTCGAAATGCGTCACCTCGCCCTGCCAGTGCAGATGCGCCGGATCCATGCCGACAAAGGCGGTAAACGGCGCCGATGTGGCCCGCTGGCAGCTTTCGCAATGGCAAATCAGATTGCGCAAATGCGGCCCGTCATAACGCCACCTCACCGCCCCGCAAAGGCATCTTCCGCTTTGCTCAGCCATCCACCGCCTCGCGCATCCAGCGTTGCAGCGTCATGATGGAATGCTCTGAATTCACACCGCAATCCGGATCGACGACAAGCGGGCCCGGCACGTAGCCGCGTGATTTCAGACCGCGCTGCACGCTTTCGACAAGGCGGATATCCTCTTCGACGGTGGTCTCCCGGTCCTGACGGGCCAGCGCGTCGATGGCCGGGTCCGGTGTGCCGTCGGGGCTGTACCAGCCGCGCCAGACCACCACGTGATCGGCATCCACCGCGCGCCAGTGATAAGTGTTCAGGACATTGCCGGGATAGACCTGAAAACTGAACATCGGCCAGAGGAACCAGCTCGAGTATTCCTCCATATGGGCAAAGCCCGAATTGATGTCATAGGTCATCTGGTCAAGGTTCTGACACTCGGTCATGTGGCGCAGGCAATAGCCCTGGGGCTGGATGTCATAGGTTTCGGGCCTGACGACGCCTGTTGCGAATGTCGGGTGGTTCAGGCTGCAGTGATAGCATTCCGAATAGTTTTCGACCGAAACCTTCCAGTTGCAGTTCTCGGCGATCTCGACCCATTTGACCGGTTCAAGCACCTGCCAGTTGGGCACCCATTCCTCCAGCTCGGCCCGCGCGCCGGGATACCAGCTGTCCATCGGTGCGGCCTCGGGGTCGAGATTGACAAAGAGAAAGCCCAGAAACTCCTCGACCCTGACTTCGGTAAGACAGACGCCACTGCGGTCAAACCCTTCGACCGATTTGATATTCGGCCCCGCCCGCAGCCCCCCGGTCAGTTCATATGTCCATGCGTGATAGGGGCAGACGATGACGCGCGTCGATCCCTGCCCCGCGACCAGCTGATGCGCCCGGTGCTGGCAGACATTGTAATAACACCGCACAACCGCGTCGTGGCCACGGATGCAGAACAGGCTCTCGCCCGCGATCTCAAAGGTGAAATAATCGCCCGGCGCGCTGATCTGGCTGGCGTGACCGGCAAACTGCCATGTCCGCGCCAGAAGACCGGCGCATTCCGCGGCGTAAATGGCGGGATCGGTGTAATACCGCGCCTCCAGCGAACGTGTGAGCGCCATGTCAGTCCCCTTTGTAGATGCCCAGCTGATGCCGGCGCCGGTGAAAGGTCTCGACCCGTTCGACGATCTCGTCGCTGGCCTCGGCAATGACAAAGCTGAGCAACGTCTCAAACAGCGCGATGGTCGACACGGATGAGGGAAAGAACTGCGGCGTGTCCGCCGCCACGACAAAACCGTGATCACTCTGGCGGATCACGGGCGAGGCCAGACTGTCGGATATGCCGACGATGGTAATGCCCTGCGCGCGCGCGACCTCGACCGCCTCGATCACCTCGCGGCGATAGGGTGAACAGGTCACGGCAATCATCAGGTCACGCTCATCCGCCCATGCCAGATCATCCACCGCCGTCGAGCCGGCGCGCGGAATATCGTGGAAACGGACCATGCCGGTCGAGGCGAGATAGGTAAAGTTGCGGACATTGGCGTTGTTGACGCCCACGCCCAACGCGAATACCTGACGCGAGGCCCAGATGGCGCGCGCCGCGGCCTGCAGATCGTCGCTGGTGATATGGGCAAAGGTTTCCTCGATATTGCGGATGGCCGAGGCCACCATATCGGCATAAAGCCCCCCCAGCGCGCCCGAGCGCGCCATGTCCTGCAGCCAGCGCGCCCGGTCAGGAAAACTGACCCGGCCCTCGCGGATGGCGGTGCGAAAAGGCGTACGGAAATCCTCGTAGCCGTCAAAGCCGATCTGGCGGGCCATGCGTACGAATGTGTTGGGTTTGACCTTGGCCGCATCCGCGATCTCGCGCACCGTCGACACGCCGACATCCATCGGGTTGTCCAGCACATAGCGCGCGGCCTTCTGCGCCTCGGGTGTCAGGCTGTCCCAGTCATCGGTCAGCCGCTCGAGAATCTTGGATGATACATTTGTGTCATTCATGATTGACGATGGTATATTCGTACGATTACCCTGTCGAGCAGAAAATCGAGTCTCTGCAGGAACGCACCATGGCCCCGCCCTTTCCATCTCAGGCCCGTGTTGTCATCGTTGGTGGTGGCGTCATGGGCGTCGGTCTTGCCTATCACCTCGCGCATGAGGGCTGGGGGCAGGATGTCGTCCTTCTGGAAAAGGCCGAACTGACCAGCGGCTCGACATGGCATGCCGCCGGGCAGATCACCCATTCCACCAGTTCATTCGGGCTGGGAAAATGCGTCGATTACAATATCGGCCTCTATGCCGGTGCGCTCGAGGCGGAAACCGGTCAGGCGGTCACGTGGCATGGCTGCGGCTCGTTTCGCCTCGCTTATACCGAAGACGAAATGGACTGGCTGCGTCATACCTTGTCGGTCGGGCGGTCGCTCGGTTTCAATATCGAACTGGTGGGCCCGGATCGCGTGGGCGAACTGCATCCTTTCTACAATCTTGAGGGCGTGATCGGAGCGCTGCATACGCCTGATGACGGGCATGTCGACCCGACCAATGTCACCATGGCCATGGCAACGGGCGCACGTCAGCTGGGCGCGCGCATCATCCGCCGCTGCCGCGCCACGAATATCACCCGGCAGGGCGATGACTGGGTCGTGGAGACCGAACAGGGCACCATCCGCTGCGAACATGTCGTCAACGCGGGCGGCACCTATGCGCGGCAGATGGGGGAATGGTCGGGCCTGCAACTGCCCATGACCTCGATGACGCATCACTACTTCGTCACCGAACCCGTGCCCGAATTTGCCGGGCTCGATCGGGAATTGCCGGTCATCCGCGATGACAGGATGGTCTCGGGCTATATCCGGATGGAGCAGCAGCGCGGCCTGATCGGCATTTACGAGAAGGAAAATCCCAACACCGTCTGGGAGGATCACTGCCCCTGGGAGGCGGAGAACGAGCTGTTCGACGCCGATTACGACCGCATCATGCCCTGGCTGGAAGAGAGCCTGAACCGCATGCCGATCTTTGCCGATCTGGGCATCACGCGCGAGGTGCACGGCGCAATCTCGCACCCGCCGGACGGCAATCCGCTGATCGGACCGGCACCGGGGGTGCGGAATTACTGGTGCTGCTGCGGCACGCAGATCGGCATTGGCTGGGGGCCGGGGCTGACGCGTGAACTGGCGCGCTGGATGGTGCGCGGGGCCGCCGATATCTCGATGCGCGAGTATGACCCGCGCCGTTTCGGCAGCTACGCGACACCCGACTGGCAGATCACTAAGGCGCGCGAGGATTACTGCCTGCGCCACGAGATCCCCTTTCCGCATTTCAACCGGCTGGCCGGGCGGCCTGTCAAACCTTCGCCGCTATATGACATCCTGCGCGACAAGGGCGCGGTGCATGAAGAGGTCTATGGTTTCGAGCGGCCGCGCTGGTTCGCGCGCGATGGTGTCGCGGCGCAGGATCACTATGCGTTCCACCGCACGCCCGTGCATGACATGATCGCGCATGAGGTTGCCGCCGTGCGCCAGCGCGTCGGCATCATGGATGTCACCGCATTCACCAAGATCGAGGTCTCCGGCCCGGACGCCTATGCGCTGCTGGACCGGCTGACGGCCAATCGCATGCCGCAGAAGACCGGATCGATCACGCTGACCCATTTCCTGAACCGGCGAGGCCGGATCGAGATTGAGGCGACGATTGTCCGCCTTGCCGATGACCGGTTCTATCTGGTGACGGCGGCATTTTTCGAACAGCGGCTGCTGGATCATCTGGCGCAATACGGCGCGGGTGATGACGCGCGCGTCACCGCGCTGTCGGATCAGTGGTCGGCGCTGTCGCTGAACGGCCCGAAATCGCGCGATGTGCTGGCGTGCTGCACGTCAGCGCCGCTTGACAACGCGTCCTTTCGCTGGCTCTCGGCGCAGGAAATCGATCTGGCCGGGCACAAGGTACTGGCCCTGCGCATGTCCTATGCCGGTGAACTGGGCTGGGAACTGCACATGCCCAACGCGGCGTTGGTGGATGTCTATACCGCGCTCTGGGCCGCGGGCGTTCCCCACGGCATCGCCGATTACGGGTCTTTCGCGATGAATGTCATGCGCATGGAAAAGGCGTTCAAGGGGGCCACGGAACTGACCAACGAGGTCACGCTTGCCGAGGCCGATGTGCTGCGGTTCGCCCGGACCGACAAGGAGTATTTGGGCAAAGAAGAAACACCGGGTAATCGCGACAGATTGCCCTGGCTCTGTGCCTATCTGGAGATCGAACCCGACGGCATCACCGATGGCCATGGTGGCGAGGCGGTGTTGCTGGAGGGGGACGTGGTGGGATCGACCGCATCGGTCGTCTTCAGCCCGACAGTGGGCAGGATACTCGCCTTTGCCTATGTCAAACCGGCGGCGGCGGCGCCCGGCACACGGCTTGAGGTCTGCATACAGGGTCAGAACCGGGCCGCATGCGTGCTGGAACGGCCCGCCTATGACCCCGACAGCCACCTGCCCCGGCAGGATCAGCAGCAGGAGGCGGCGGAATGAGCGCGACAGGCAATCTGCCCCAAACGATGCGCGCGATGGTCACCATGGGCCATGGCGGGCTGGAACAGATGGTGATGCATGATGACTGGCCCTGCCCGCGCCCCGCGCCGGGCGAGGTGCTGATCCGGGTCGGCGCCTGTGGTCTGAACAATACTGACGTCAACACCCGCTCGGGCTGGTATTCCAAGGCGGTGACGGAAGAGACGACCGGAGATGCCTTTGACCAGGTCGACGAAGCGGACCCGACTTGGGGCGGACGGCCCCTCAGTTTTCCCCGCATCCAGGGGGCGGATGTCTGTGGCGAGATCGTCGCCGTCGGAGCGGATGTCGATCCCGCGCGCATCGGCGAGCGGGTGATCACGGATAACTGGCTGCGCGATCCCGCCGATCCGGCCAACAAGGACAAGACCGGGTATTTCGGCTCGGAATGCGATGGCGGTTTTGCCGAATATACCGTGATTGCCGCAACCAACGCCGTGGCCGTCCGCTCGGACCTCTCGGATGCGGAACTAGCCACGTTCAGCTGTTCCTACTCGACCGCCGAGGGCATGCTGACGCGCGCCGGTGTCGGGGCGGATGATACCGTGCTGATCCCCGGTGCCTCGGGCGGGGTCGGCAGCGCGCTGGTTCAGCTCGCGCGTCTGCGCGGTGCCCGCGTCATCGCCATGGCCTCTCTGTCCAAACATGACGATCTGCGGCGCCTCGGCCCCGACCTGATCCTGCCGCGCAATCTGGCCGGGGGCAAGGCGGCGCTGGCGGATGAAAAGATCACGGTTCTGGCCGATGTGGTCGGCGGGGATCAGTGGATGTCGCTGATCGATCTTCTGGAGCGCGGTGGCAGATATACCTGCTCGGGCGCCATCGCGGGCCCGATCGTCTCATTCGATCTGCGCACGTTCTATCTGCGCGACCTGACCTTCACCGGCTCGACCGTGATTGACCCCGCGGTAATGCGCAACCTTGTCGGCTATATCGAGGCCGGGCAGATCAGGCCGGTACTGGCCGCGACCTACCCGCTGGCGGAGCTGCGCGCGGCGCAGGCGGCCTTTATCGCCAAGGCGCATACCGGTAATATCGTGGTGGTACCCTGACATGCCCACCCGAAACACGCGCAGAAGGGTGGCAGGATGAAAATTACGCGCATCCGCATCTATCAGACCGACCTGCCCTATATCGGTGGGTCCTATGGCTGGGGCGCGGGCAATGCCATCACCACCGCCCGCGCCAGCGTCGTGGTGATCGATACCGATGCCGGGCTGCAGGGCTGTGGTGAGTTCACGCCCTGCGGTGAAAACTACATGATCGCCCATTCCGCCGGCGTCCCTGCCCTTGCCGGTCTGGTGGCGCCCGCCCTCATTGGCGAAGACCCGCGTCAGGTCGCCCGGATCGAACGGCTGATGGATCATCTGGTGCAGGGGCACGGCTATGCCAAATCCCCTTTTGACGCGGCCTGCTGGGATATCCTTGGTCAGGCCACCGGTCAGCCGGTCTGGATGCTGCTTGGCGGCAGGCTGAGCGAGAGCGCGCCCATGTACCGTGTCGCCCCGCAGAAGCCCGCCGACGAGACCCGCGCCGAAATCGAGGGCTACAGGCGCGACGGCTATCGCCAGTTCCAGATCAAGGTCGGCAGCAACTGGGCAGAAGATATCGCGCGCATCCACGACACCGTCGCGATGCTGAAAACCGGCGAGAGCGCGATGGCCGATGCCAATCAGGGCTGGCGCGTCGATAACGCCATCCGGGTGGCGCGGGCCACGCGTGATCTGGATGTCATTCTCGAACAGCCCTGCCGGACCTATGACGAATGCCAGCAGGTGCGCCGGGTTGCCGATCATCCCCTGAAACTCGATGAATGCCTGACCGGTATCGACATGGCCCGGCGCATTGTTGCCGACCGTGGCGCGGATATCTGTTGCCTGAAAATCTCCAATCTGGGCGGGCTTTCCAAGGCGCGTCGGGTGCGCGATTTCCTGATCGATCACCGCATGCCCGTCGTCGCCGAGGATAGCTGGGGCGGCGAGATCACGACCGCCGCTGTTGCCCATTTCGCGGCCTCGACCCCAGCCGAGTATCTGGTCAATTCCACTGATCTGATGAATTACAATACCCGCTCGACGGGTCTGGGCGGGCCCGAGGCGCGCGGGGGACATCTCTTTGCCACCGACGGGCCGGGCCTTGGCGTACGCCCCGATTTCAAAAGCCTCGGCCCCCCTGTCGCCGAATATGGAGCGCTGACATGAAAATCACCGCGCTGACCATCTATCAGGTCGATCTGCCGCTCGAACATCCCTACTGGCTCTCGGGCGGGCGGCTGAAATTCGACTGCCTGGACGCGACGTTCGTCCGTGTCGATACCGATGCCGGGATCACCGGCTGGGGCGAAGGCACGCCCTGGGGCCATACCTATGTGCCCGCGCACGGGCCGGGTATCCGGGCCGGGATTGACACCATGGCCCCTTTCATCCTCGGGCTTGATCCGCGGCTGCTTCTGGATGTTGAACGCGCGATGGATATCGCCCTGCCCGGGCATCTCTATGCCAAATCGCCCATCGACATGGCCTGCTGGGATATCGCGGGTCAGGCGGCGGGCCTGCCGATTGCCGATCTGATGGGCGGCGGTTCGCGCAGCCCGAAACCCATCGCCTCCTCGGTGGGCGCCAAAACCGTGGACGAGACGCGCGCCGTCGTCGAACGCTACCGCCAGCGCGGCTATATCGCCCATTCGGTCAAGATCGGCGGCGATGTCGAACGCGACATCGCCCGCATTCGCGACATGGAAGCCAACCGCAAACCCGGCGAAATCATCCTCTATGATGTCAACCGGGGCTGGAGCCGGCAACAGGCGATCCGGGTGATGCAGGCCACGGCGGACCTTTCGGTCATGGTCGAACAGCCCTGCGAAACGCTCGACGATATCGCCGCGATCCGCCCGCTGCACCCTGCACCCGTCAGCGTGGACGAAGCCCTGGTCACGCTGCAGGACGCAGCGCGCATCGCGCGGGACGGGCTGGCCGAGGTTTTTGGCATCAAGCTCAACCGCGTCGGCGGCCTGACCCGCGCCGCGCGGATGCGCGACCTCGCGCTGGCGCATGGCATCGACATGTTCGTCATGGCCACCGGCGGTTCGGTGCTTGCCGATGCCGAGGCGCTGCATCTCGCTGCCACCATCCCCGATCATGCCATCCACGCCGTCTGGGCCTGCCAGGACATGCTGACGGTCGATATCGCCGGGGGGCGCGGCCCGCGCAATATCGACGGCCACCTCCACCTGCCCGAAGGCCCCGGGCTTGGCGTCCACCCCGACCTTGACGCGCTCGGCGCCCCCGTCGCCAGCTACCGGGTCACATGATGCATCTTCTTTGCCCAAATACTCCGGGGGTGAATTGGCCCGCCAGGGCCAAGCGGGGGCAGCGCCCCCGCGACCCCGCGACGCCAGAGGCGGCGCAACCCCGCCACAAGGGAGCCGTGACATGAAAATCACCCGCATCACCGTCTGGCAGATCGACCTGACAAGCCACGCCACCTATTACATGGCCGCGGGCAAAACCTGCGACACCACCGCCTCGATCGTGATCCGCATCGATACCGACAGCGGCATCTCGGGCTGGGGTGAGGTCTGCCCGATCCCGCATTACCTGCCCGCCTATGCCGGCGGCGTCCTGCCCGCGCTCGGGGAACTGGCGCCGGTGCTCATCGGGGCCGATCCCGTAGGGCCCGAGGCGCTGATGGCGCGCTGCAACGCCCATCTCATCGGGCATCCTTACGTGCATTCACCCATCGACATCGCGCTCTGGGATATTACCGGCAAGGCGGCGGGCCTGCCGCTTCATGCGCTTCTTGGCGGGCGGCGGCAGGCGACGCTGCCGCTTTATCACTCCATCACCTGCATCGCGCCCGAAGAGATGGCGGATATGGCGCGCGCGGCCAAGGCCAGCGGGATCACCCAGTTTCAGGTCAAACTGGGCGCCGATGCCGATCCCGAGGCCGATATCGCCCGGCTGGAGCAGGTGCGCGCCGCCGTGGGCAGCGGCCCGCTGGTCTATGGCGACTGGAACTGCGGCGCCACCCAGCTCGAGGCGACGCGGGTCGGGCGCGCGGTGCGGCATCTGGATATCATGCTCGAACAGCCCTGCCGTACGACCGCGGAATGCGCTGCGGTGAAGGCGGCCACTGGCCTGCCTATGAAGCTTGATGAAACCGCACATGATACGGCCAGCCTGCTCGAGGGTTATAACCGGGGTGCGATGGATGCGGTGGCGCTGAAAATTTCCAAGTTCGGCGGGCTGTCGCCCCTCAGGCGCGCGCGCGATCTTTGCCTGCATCTGGGCGCGCGCATGTGCATCGAATGCACATGGGGATCAGATATCGTGACGGCGGCGGCGCTGCATCTGGGGGCCGCGACACCGGCAGCCAACCTTCTGAATGTCTGCGATCTTAGTCATTATGTCGCGCCGCGCCTCGCGCCGGATGCGCCGGTGCGTGATCAGGGGCGCATCGCCCCGCCCGAGGGTCCCGGCCTTGGCATCGATATCGATCAGGACCGGCTCGGCACACCCATCGGCATCATCGACTAAGGAGGCGCGCCATGCAGAAACTCACGACCCAGGCCGAATGGGCCGAACGCGCCCGGGCAGTTCTCCCGGCGGGCGGCTTTGGCAATTTCGACCCGTCCATATTCATCGCCAGCGGCAAGGGCGCGCGGGTGCGCGATGCGGATGGTCATGAATTCGTCGATTTCCTGATCGGTTCGGGGCCAATGTTGCTGGGCCACGGCAATGCAGAGGTCGAAGAGGCGGTGTTGCGCCAGATCCCGCAGGGCATGACCTTTTTTGCCAATAATACCGCCGGTGTCGAACTGGCCGAAGAGATTTGCCGCGCCGTACCCTGCGCCGAACAGCTGCGCTATGTCTCGTCGGGTGGCGAGGCGGACATGTATGCCATGCGCCTTGCCCGCGCCTTTACCGGGCGCGACAAAATCGTCAAGTTCGAGGGCGGCTATCACGGCATGAGCGCCGAGGCGCAGATGAGCCTCGCCCCCGAAACACTGGTGAATTTTCCGCAGGCCCGGCCCGACAGCGCCGGCATTCCCGCCAGCGTCGCGGCGGAAATGCTGATCGCGCCCTTCAACGATCTCGATTTCATCCGCTCGCTTCTGGATGAACACGGGGATACGGTCGCGGCGGTCATTGTCGAGCCGCTGCAGCGCATCATCCCGCCCCTGCCCGGCTTTCTGCAGGGGCTGCGCGAAGAGACGCAGAAACGCGGCATTCTGCTCATCTTCGACGAGGTCGTGACCGGCTTTCGCTTTGCCTATGGCGGCGCGCAGGAACATTACGGCGTGACGCCCGATATCTGCACGCTGGGCAAGGTGATCGGGGGCGGCTTTCCGCTGGCCGCGATTGCCGGATCGGCCGCGATCATGGCCCATTTCGACAAATCCATTGTCGGCGCGGATCGCTGGCTGATGCAGCTGGGCACGCTGTCGGGCAATCCGGTGGCGGCAGTGGCCGGGCTGAAAACGCTCGAAATCCTGCGCAGGGAAGGTCAGTATGCGGCGCTGCGCGCCCTCGGCCAGCAGGTCATGGACATGACCGGCAATGCGCTTGATGCGGCGGGCATTGCCCATCGCATCGTCGGCGATCAGACCCTGTTCGAGGTGGTCTTTACCGCAGCCGAGCCGCGCAATTACCGCGACGTGCTGATGGCCGATGGCCGGATGGCCGCGCGCTACAATCAGGCGCTGCGCGCGGGCGGTATCTTCAAATCACCGGGCAAGACCTATCCCTGCCTCGCGCTCACTGCCGAAGATCTGGACCTGACGGGCGCCGCTATTGCGGCGGCGGCCCAATCGCTTGCGGGCGAAGGATGAAGGCCTGTCAAAACGCCAAACATCTAACCAAACTGACATGATATAAGGCCCAAACCGGCAATTTGCGACTATTCGCGCGCAGTTCTTTCATCGATGCTTGGTGCAATTGCCGCTGTCGGCCCCTTTTGGGGGCCGGTCCGGCACCCTGCCCCACCCGCTGAACCACCCGGCCCGAGGACCCGATCATGCCGCATTCCCTGAATACCGTCCCCTTTGTCAGCGTCGAAAACATGATGCGCCTCGTGCTCGACAAGGGCGTCGAGACCTGCATGGTCGAGCTTGCCGCCTATATCGAAGAGGATTTCCGCCGCTGGCCTCTGTTTGACAAGACGCCGCGCGTCGCCTCGCATTCCTCGGATGGCGTGATCGAACTGATGCCGACCTCGGATGGCATCGATTACGGCTTCAAATATGTCAACGGCCACCCCAAGAACATGAAAGAGGGCCTGCAAACGGTCACTGCCTTTGGCCTTTTGGCCTCGGTCGATACCGGCTATCCCGTGCTCCTGACGGAAATGACGGTGCTGACGGCGTTGCGCACAGCGGCCACCTCGGCCGTGGCCAGCACATACCTTGCCCGGCCGGGCGCAAAGGTGCTGGCCATGATCGGCAATGGCGCGCAATCGGAATTTCAGGCGCTGGCGCTGAAGGCGATCAACGGCATCGATACGGTGCGTCTTTTCGACATCGATCCGGCCGCCACGCGCAAATGCATCGACAACCTGACGGGGCGCGGCCTGAACCTGATCGCCTGCGCCACCGCCGAAGATGCGCTGGAGGGTGCCGATATCGTCACCACCTGCACGGCAGACAAGCAATATGCCACGATCCTGACCGACAACATGATCGGATCGGGGATCCATATCAACGCCATCGGCGGCGATTGCCCGGGCAAGACGGAACTGCACCGCGATATCCTGCTGCGCGCTGATATCTTTGTCGAATATCCCGAACAGACCCGGATCGAAGGTGAGATCCAGCAGCTTGACCCCGATCACCCGGTCAAAGAGCTTTGGCAGGTGATCACGGGGCAGATACCGGGGCGCACGGGCGCGGATGCGATCACGCTTTTTGACGGTGTCGGGTTCGCGATCGAGGATTTTTCGGCGCTCAGATGGCTGCGCAAGACGCTCGAGACCTCGCCCCGCTCGGTTGAGCTGGACCTGATTGCCGATCCCGACGACCCGCGTGACCTGTTTGGCATGGTCATGCGCGAGCAGGAGAGGATGGCAGGCTGAAGACCCGCCAAAGCCCCGCCGGGCGGGCCGCGTCAATCGGCCCGGAATGAGAGCGCTACCAGTTGTTGCAGAACCGGGGTGAAAGGCCCAAAATACGCGCAATCGTGACAACAGGAGCCCGAAACCCGCATGACAGATCAACCCCTAGCCCTGATCACGGGCGCGGCGCAGGGCATCGGATATGCCTCGGCCAAAGCGCTGGCCGATGACGGTGCCCGTCTGATCCTGGCCGATATCAACGCCGACGGTGTCAGGGCCGCCGCCAAAGAACTGGGCGCCGAGGCCGCGATCACCTGCGATATGGCCGATCCCGACCAGATCAACACCATGTTCGACCGGATCGAGGCCGAGCATGGCGGGCTGAGCATCCTTGTGAACAATGCCGGCATCGCCCTGCCGGGCGATTTTCTGGAAACCCCGTTCGAAAACTTCCGGAAAGTGCTTGATGTCAACCTGAGCGCGACATTCCTCGCCACGCAGCGCGCGGCGAAATCGATGATCGCGCACGGGATCAAGGGCGCGATCATCAACATGTCATCGATCAATGCCCAGGTCGCCATTCCGACGATCCCGGCCTATTGCGCCTCGAAGGGCGGGGTAATGCAGCTGACGAAATCGGCCGCGCTGGCGCTGGCGCCGCACGGTATCCGCGTCAACGCCGTCGGTCCCGGTTCGATCGATACTGCCATGATGGCGGGCATCAATTCCGACCCCGCCGCGATGGAACGCGTGATGGCACGTACGCCGATGAAACGCGTCGGCGAACCCCGCGAAATCGGCAGTGTCGTGGCCTTTCTGGCCAGCGACAAGGCCAGTTATATCACCGGTGAAACCATCTATGCCGATGGTGGCCGCATTGGAATGAATTATACCTGCTGATGACCTATTCAGAGACATACACCGCCTGGAAATCCGACCCCGAAGCCTTTTGGGCCGAGGCCGCGAAAGAGATCGACTGGATCACGCCGCCCACGCGCATCTTCAACCCCGATGCCGGGATATACGGCCGCTGGTTCGACGATGCGATCTGCAATACCTGCTACAACACGCTCGACCGGCATGTCGAGGCGGGCCATGGCGAGCGGACCGCAGTCATTTATGACAGCCCGGTGACGGGAACCCGGCGCAGCTACAGCTATGACGAGGTGCTGAGCGAGGTTGCATCGCTGGCCCATGTGCTGGCGTCGCGCGGCGTGGGCAAGGGTGATCGCGTGGTCATCTACATGCCCATGGTGCCCGAAGCGGTGTTTGCCATGCTGGCCTCGGCCCGGCTGGGTGCTGTGCATTCGGTCGTCTTCGGCGGTTTCGCCGCCAAGGAACTGGCCACGCGCATCGATGACGCCGCGCCCAAGGCGGTGATCTCGGCCTCCTGCGGCATCGAACCCGGACGGGTCATTGCCTATAAGCCACTATTGGACGAAGCGATCAGCATCGCCGGGGCCAAGCCCGATTTCTGCGTCATCCTGCAGCGCGACACCCAGCCCTGCGACCTGACCGAAGGCCGCGATATCGACTACCGCGCCGCCGTCGATGCCGCCATCAGCGCCGGCGCGCACGCCGGCTGCACCGAGGTCGCGGCGACCGATCCGCTCTATATCCTCTATACCTCGGGCACGACCGGACAGCCCAAGGGCGTCGTGCGCGACAATGGCGGGCATATGGTGGCGCTGAAATGGACGATGAAGAACCACTACGACATCAACCCCGGCGAAGTGTTCTGGGCAGCCTCGGATGTGGGCTGGGTCGTGGGCCATTCCTATATCTGCTATGCGCCGCTTCTGCATGGCTGCGCGACCGTCATCTACGAAGGCAAGCCCGTGGGCACGCCCGATGCCGGGGCCTTCTGGCGGGTGATCGCCGAGCATGATGTCGTCTCGCTCTTTACCGCGCCGACGGCGTTTCGCGCCATCAAGAAGGAAGACCCTGCCGGATCGCTGATCGGGGATTACGATCTGAGCGGCTTTCGCTCGCTTTTCCTTGCCGGGGAACGGTCGGACCCGGCGACGCTGGCCTGGGCCGGTGAGAAACTGGGCGTGCCGGTGATCGATCACTGGTGGCAGACCGAAACCGGCTGGACGATCTGCGGCAACCCGCTGGGTCTGGGGCTTTTGCCGATCAAGCCGGGCTCGCCTGGGGTGCCGATGCCGGGCTATGATATTCACGTGCTCGATGATGACGGCCATCCCGTGCCCGCGGGCACATTGGGCAATATCGTGGCCAGGCTGCCGCTGCCGCCCTCGTGCTTTCCGACGCTCTGGAATGCCGATGACCGGTTCCGCAGTTCCTATCTGGATGATTTTCCGGGCTATTACGCGACGGCGGATGCCGGGATCATCGACGAAGACGGCTATGTCTCGATCATGGCGCGGACCGATGACATCATCAATGTGGCCGGGCACCGCCTGTCGACCGGCGCGATGGAAGAGGTGATCGCCAGCCATCCCGATATCGCCGAATGCGCGGTGGTGGGGGCGGCTGACGCGCTGAAGGGGCAATTGCCGCTTGGCTTCTTTGTACCCAATGACGGGGCCGACCGTCACGAAGCGGCGCTGGAGAAAGAGCTGGTGGCGCTGGTGCGCGAGAAGATCGGCGCGGTTGCGGCCTTCAAGACCGCGCTGGAGGTCAAGCGCCTGCCCAAGACACGCTCGGGCAAGGTGCTGCGCGGCACGGTGCAGAAAATCGCGGATCGTCAGGAATACAAGATGCCCGCTGCCATCGACGATCCGGTCATTCTGGACGAGATCACCGCTGCGCTGACGGCGCGGGGTCTGTTGCCCTGACGGGCGGGGGTGCGGGGGCGCTGCCCCCCTTTGGCCCCCTGCCATGGCAGCGGGCCAAATTCCCCCCGAGATATTTGGAGAACAATGAGTGATCAGTCTTCGGACTGGGCCTCTTCGCGGGTTTTGCCGGTCACGTCCATCGCCAGTGTGGCGGCCATGAAGCCGTCAAGATCGCCGTTCAGCACGCCCTGCGTGTCGGAGGTTTCAAAGCCGGTCCGCAGATCCTTGACCATCTGGTAGGGCTGCAGCACGTAAGAGCGGATTTGGTTGCCCCAGCCGGCATCGCCCTTGTTTTCATGCGCCGCGTTGATGGCGGCGGTTCTCCGATCAAGCTCCATCTGGTAAAGCCTTGATTTCAGGGCTTTCATGGCGATATCGCGGTTCTGGTGCTGGGATTTGACCGAGCTGGTGACGACGATGCCGGTGGGATGGTGGGTGATACGCACGGCGGAATCGGTGGTGTTGACATGCTGCCCGCCCGCCCCGGATGACCGATAGGTATCGATGCGGATATCGGCCGGATTGACCTCGATCTCGATATTGTCGTCGACCACGGGATAGACCCAGACCGACGAAAAGGACGTGTGGCGTTTGGCATTGCTGTCAAAGGGCGAGATGCGTACCAGCCTGTGCACGCCGCTTTCGGATTTCATCCAGCCATAGGCATTGTGGCCGCTGATCTTGTAGGCGGCGGATTTGATTCCGGCCTCGTCGCCCGGCGTTTCGGACTGCAATTCGACCTTGTAGCCCTTTTTCTCGGCCCAGCGGACATACATCCGCGCCAGCATCGATGCCCAGTCGCAGCTTTCGGTGCCGCCGGCGCCGGCATTGATTTCGAGAAACGTGTCATTGGCATCCGCCTCACCATCAAGGAGCGCCTCCAGCTCGCGTTCGGCGGCGCGACCGACAAGGGCGGCAATGGCGGCCTCGGCCTCGGCGATGACATCCGTGTCCTCTTCCATCTCGCCCAGTTCGATCAGTTCCTGATTGTCAGAAAGTTCCTGCGCGAGGCTCTCGTAACCGTCGATGGCATCGACCAGCGCCTGACGGTCGCGCATCAGCGCCTGCGCCCGCGCCGGATCGTCCCAAAGCCCGGGATCCTCGGTCATGGCGTTGAATTCCTCGAGCCGGTGCTGCGCCGTCTCCCAGCCCATGCGCTGGCGCAGCAGCGCCAGTGACTTCTCTATCGCATCCACATGACTTTGCGTTTCTGCCCGCATCACCGATCCCCGTCAGCCTGTCCGAACGATCTACTGCAGCCCAACCGCCGGGGCAAGTTCAGTATAGACCGCCCGAGGACAGCGTCCCGAAAGACGCTTTTTCGCCCAGCGTCGTCTTTTTGCCGGTGGAGGTGGTGATTTCGGTGGTGATCGCCTCGGGTTCGTTTTCCCCGCGCGAAAAGATGGGCAGGTCCTGCATCATCTCGAAACCGCCATCGACCACCGAGAGAACCCCGCTGATCGGTTCTTCACCGGCGCGGAACAGCTCGGAAACCACGAAATCGCCCTGGGCATTATCGGCCAGCCGCTGCCCGGTAAAGCGGTCGATCTTGACGAAGACACCATCCTCGGGAACCTTGAACTTGCCGCCGCCATACGACTCGATGGCCTTTTTCATGAACTGGTTGAAAACCGGGCCGCACATGCCCCCGCCCGAGGCACCATGGCCAAGCGAACGCGGCTGATCAAAGCCCATGTAGCAGCCGGCGGCGATATTGGACGAAAATCCCACGAACCAGACGTCGCGCGCGTCGTTGGTGGTGCCGGTCTTGCCCGCGATGGGCACCGGCAGGCGCACCGTGGCCGAGGCCGTACCGCGCTGAACAACGCCCTGCATCATCGAGGTCAGCTGAAAGGCGGTGACATCATCCATCACCCTGACGCGGTTGCTGGTGATCAGTGGGGCGACACCGGGATCGAGGTTTTCAAAGGCGCAATCCTCGCAGGTCCGCTTGTCATGGCGCAGAATCGTGTTTCCCCAGCGGTCCTGAATGCGGTCGACCAGCGTCGGCTCCACCCGCTCACCGCCATTGGCAAACATCGAATAGGCCGCCACCATGTTGAAAAGCGTGGTTTCCTGTGCGCCCAGCGCGTTCGAGAGGAAAAGGTCCATGCCCTGATAGACGCCAAAGCGTTCGGCATAATCGGCCACCACGTCCATGCCCACCTCCTGGGCCAGGCGGATGGTCATCAGGTTGCGCGAGCGTTCGATGCCGGTGCGCAGCGGTGCGGGGCCGTAAAACTTGTTCGACGCGTTTTTGGGCCGCCAGATACCCTCGGCGGTTTCCACCTCGATCGGGGCGTCGATGACGATGGTGTTGGGCGCGTAACCGCTGTCGAGCGCAGAGGCATAGACGAAGGGCTTGAAGGAAGAGCCCGGCTGGCGGGTGGCCTGCGTGGCGCGGTTAAAGACCGAATACTGATAGGAAAATCCGCCCTGCATCGCCAGCACGCGGCCCGTGTTGACGTCCATCGCCATGAAACCGCCCTGCAATTCAGGGATCTGGCGCAGTGACCAGCGGTCGAACTCGCCCTGTTTGTTCGCAAGCGCGGTGACATGAACAACATCGCCCCGCGACAGCAGATCACCGGCGCGCCGGGCCTTGTTGCCCTTCTCACCGTCTTCAAGTTCAGGGCGGGCCCATGTCACGTCCCTGGCGGGGATCCAGTGGCCATCCGCGTCATCCTCGACACCTTCGATACCGATGCGTGCGCTGGTCTCGCCGATTTCCAGCACTACTGCCGGCAGCCATCCTTCGACATCGCGGGGAAATTCGGTGGCGGCCAGCGCCTCGCGCCATGCGGTCTCATCATCCAGCACGTCTTCGGGCAGTGTGGCCAGCGGCTTGCGCCAGAGACCTTGCTCACGGTCATATTTCTCGAGCCCCGCGCGCAGGGCGGCGGCGGCCTCTTTCTGCAAATCAGGATCGACGGTCGCGCGCACCGAAAGACCCCCGGTAAAGAACGCGTCCGAGCCGAACTGATCGGAAAGCTGGCGGCGGATTTCATCGGTGAAATAATCGCGTGGCGGCAGGGCCAGTTTGAACGATTCAATATCGCCGCTCTGCACCGTTTTGAGGTCGCTTTCGCGGGCCTCGTCATAGGTGGCGCGGTCAATATAGCCGTTCTCGAACATCTCTTTCAGCACGAAATTGCGCCGACCGATGGCGCGTTCCTTGTGACGCACGGGATGATAGGTGGATGGTGCCTTGGGCAGGGCCGCCAGATAGGCGGCCTCGGCGGCGGTCAGTTCGCTGAGCGTCTTGTTGAAATAGGTCTGCGCGGCGGCGACGACGCCAAAGGAATTCTGACCCAGGAAAATCTCGTTCATATAGAGTTCGAGAATATCATCCTTGTTCAGCGTATCCTCGATACGAGAGGCCAGGATCAGTTCCTTGATCTTGCGTTCCGCAGAGCGGTCGGAGGACAAGAGAAAGTTCTTCATCACCTGCTGGGTGATGGTCGAGGCCCCGCGAAGCCCCTGCCCCCGGGCCGCGTCCAGTGCAGCCGAGATGATGCCGATCGGATCATAACCGGCATGTTTGTAGAAATTCTTGTCTTCCGCCGAGATGAACGCCTGTTTGACCATATCCGGTATCTCGTCCGAAGGCGCAAAAAGGCGGCGTTCGCGCGCAAATTCGTCCATCAGCTGGCCTTCGCCAGAATAGATCCGGCTGATCATCGGCGGTGCATAGCTTGCCAGTTGCTCATGATCGGGCAGGTCGCGGCCATACATGAAAAAGATCGCCCCGACCGACAGGGCGACGAGGATCAAGCCGTTCGTGACCGACGAAAATATCGACCCGAATACAGAGAAGATGGCCCTGAACACGTTGTTCCTCAATCCGTTTGCTGTTTTCTGCTCACGCGCAGTATAGTCTTTGGCCCCATTTGCGTCAAAAGACTAGCTTCCTTCTGGCTATTTATCGCCGGAAATCAATTCACAACTCTGTTTCCGGATTCTGAACGGCGGACTATTGCCGCACGAGGCTGGCGGCGGCGGCGTCCTCCAGTGCCCAGGATTGCAGCGCCAGCAGGATTCCATAGGCGAATTCTGCCCGCCAGTCCGGGTCAAGCAGCTGCTCCAGATCGCTGGCATCGGACATGAAGCCAAGCTCGATCAGTGCCGAAGGGATATCGGGCGCCTTGAGCACCGAAAACCCGGCCCTCAGGCGCGGGCGCTTATGCATCACGCCAAGCGAGGTGCGCAGACCAGAGACCAGATGATCGCCCAGCATTTCCGAGCGCGGCGTTGTCTCGGTTCGGGCCAGATCAATCAGAACAGAGGCCACGGCGTCATCCTGCGCCACCAGATCGACACCGGCCAGGATATCGGACCGGTCTTCGCGTTCTTCCAGTTCAGCGGTGGCGGCATCCGATGCGGTTTCCGACAGGGTGTAGATCACCGTGCCCGTCGCCCTGCCCCGCGCCAGCGCATCGGCATGCAGCGAAAGGAACACATCCGCCCGCCGTGCACGCGCCTTGTTCACCCGCTGGGCAAGCGGCACGAAAATATCGCTGTCGCGCGTCAGATACACCTCCATCCCGCCCTCGCGCACCAGAATATCCTTCAGCTCGCGGGCAAAGGTCAGCATCAGCTCGGACTCGTCCATGCCCTGTCGTTGTGCGCCGGGATCGATGCCGCCATGCCCCGGATCAAGCATGATCACCAGCGGGCGGTCACCGCGCTGCCGCTCGACCGGCGGTGGCAGGTCCAGCGCGGTGGGCGGTGCCCAGGGTGCGGCCGAACGCGCCCCCGTCGTCGCCGCGTAGTCGCGCGCATCGACACGGGCCAGATGCACGGTGACAACGGCCTCGGCGGTTTCGGGATCGGTTTCCATCGCGGCGGTTTCAACCGCCAAAGGTGCCTCGAGATCGACAACAAGGCGCGACCAGCCGGGGCGGAACGGCCCGAACCTGACCCGGCCGGGCAGGTCCGGCGCGATATCACCGGCCGCCAGCCCCTGCCAGTCGACCTCGCGGAAATCCATCACCAGCCGATAGGGATCGTCCAGCGAAAAGACCCGGTAGGGAACGGCCTGCGACAGCGACAAGACCAGCGCGCCGCTGGTGCGGCGCAGGCTGATCGAGGATCGGGACGGGTCGACATGTGCGACGGCGCGAAATTCCTGCGCCTGCGCAGCAGAACCGGCAAGGCCCGCCAGACCGGCAACACCCGCAAGACACAGCAGCACGCTACCCAGAAACTGCCTGATCATCTGCTCACCCGATTATTTTTCGGGCAGTTTTAGCCGCAACGCCCGCCAAGGCAAATAAACTATCCGCGCGCGGCCATGAATTTTTTCAGCCGTGTCAGCCCCTCGCGGATATCATCTGTCGATCCGGCATAGGAAAACCGCAGCGTCTGATGGCCGCGATGCGGATCGAAATCCAGCCCCGGCGTCACCGCGACCCCGGCCTTGTCCAGAATTTCGGCGGCAAAGGCCAGGCTGTCACCGGTATGCGCCGACACGTCGGCATAGATGTAAAACGCGCCGTCCGGCGGCGCGATGCGGTCAAACCCGGCCGCTGGCAATTCCTCCAGCATCAGCGCCCGGTTGGCCCGGTAGACATCGCGGTACGCTTCCAGCGGCGCGGTATCCTCCATCGCCGCCATGGCCGTGATCTGGCTGGCATGGGGCGCGCAGATAAACAGGTTCTGCGCCAGACGCTCGACCGTGCGGATATGCGCCTCGGGCACGACCATCCAGCCGATGCGCCAGCCCGTCATCGAGAAATACTTGGAAAACGAGTTGATCACATAAACATCATCGCTGATCTCGAGCGCCGAAACCCCGCGCTCGCCGTAGTGAAGGCCGTGATAAATCTCGTCCGAGATAAAGCTTGTTCCGCGCGCCGCAGAAGCGTCAATCAGCCGCGCCATCGCGTCGTGATCCAGCATGGTTCCCGCCGGGTTCGACGGTGAGGCGACGATCAGCCCCGCCGGCGCGATGTCACGGATTTCCGCCGCCACCGGCTGAAAGCGGTTTTCCGCCGAGGTCGGAATGCCCACTGGCACGAGGTCCATCGCCCGCAGGATCTGGCGATAGGAGGGGTATCCCGGCTCGGCCAGTGCCACGCGGTCGCCCGCATCGAACAGCGCGGTAAAGGACAGGATGAACCCGGCTGATGAGCCCGTCGTCACGACAACGCGCCGGGGATCAAGATCAATATTATACCAGCTTTTATAAAGGTTTGAGATGCGTTCTTTGAGCATGGGCAGGCCCAGGGAAACGGTGTATCCCATCGGATTTTCCACCAGTTCCGCTGCAAGGCGGGCCCGCGCCCCGGCCGGAACCGCCGTGCCGGGCTGCCCGATCTCCATATGGATGATCCGCCGCCCCGCGGCCTCGGCAGCGGCGGCGCTGGCCATGACATCCATCACAATGAAGGCATCGATCTGACTGCGCCTTGAAATCTGCATGTGCCGTTCGCTACCTAGTGTCAGTCCCTGTGCACGGGTGGTGCACCTCTGACGGAAAAAGGTCAATGGCATCGCATCGCTTCATCCTGCGCGCCCTGCGCGGCATCGCCCTTGCCGCTGCACTGGTGCAATCGGGCCTCGCCTCGGCGCAGGTGATGATCCGCGACGCCGAGATCGAGCGTTCGCTAAGTGAACTGGCGGCGCCGATCATCCAGGCGGCGGGCCTGTCGCCCAGCCGCATCCAGATCACCGTCCTGAAAGATGACAGCCTGAACGCCTTTGTCGTCGACGCGAGCCATATCTTTGTCAATTCCGGCCTGATCCTGCGGCTGAAAACAGTGCAGGAGGTTCAGGCCGTCCTCGCCCATGAGATCGCGCATATCGCCAATGGTCACCTGACACGCCGCCCGGCCAATGCCCGCGCCGCGCAAAAGGCCGCCATCGCGTCCTTTGCCCTTGGCGGTCTGGCGGCGGTCACCGGCAATACAGAGGCCGGCGTCGGGCTGGCGGCGGGTGGCATCAATTCGGCCCAGCGCAAATTCTTTGCCCATACCCGCGCCGAAGAGGCCTCGGCCGATCAGTCCGCGCTGCGCTACATGGCAACAGCCGGGGTAGACCCGCAGGCGATGCGCGACGTGCTCGAGGTGTTTCGCGGCCAGGAGGTGCTGAATATCGCGCGTCAGGACCCCTATGCAGTGACCCACCCGCTCAAACGTGACCGGATCCGCGCGGTCGAGGGTTATGTCGCTACCTACAAGGACCGCGCGCGCGAACCCAGCGACAACACCAAATACTGGTACGCACGGCTGAACGCGAAACTGGGCAGTTTCCTGCGCAATCCGTCCTACACGCTGCGTCGGGTCAAGAAGAATGACACATCCGAGATCGCGCTTCTGACCAAGGCGATTGCCTATCATCAGATGCCCGATCCCAAGCAGGCGATCGCCAATGTCAATGCGCTGATCGCCAAGCGGCCCAAAGACCCCTATTACAACGAACTCAAGGGGCAGATCCTGCTTGAATCCCGCCAGTTCAAGGCGGCGGAACAGGCCTATCGCAAGGCTGCCGCGCTGGCGCCGCGCCAGCCGCTTATCCTCGCCGGGCTGGGCCAGACGCTGCTGGCGCAGGACAGCGCCGCCAAGACGCGCGAGGCGCTGAAAGTGCTGAAATCGGCCTATGCGCGCGACCGGCGCAACCCGCGCCTTCTGCGCGATCTGGCGGTGGCCTATGCGAAAACCGATCAGCCGGGGCTGGCCTCGGTCACCACGGCCGAGCGCTACGCCGTGCTCGGGCGGCTCAAGGACGCGGGCATTCACGCCAACCGGGCGCTGGGGCTGCTGCCGCGCGGCTCGGCCGGATGGAAACGCGCACAGGATATCGCCGACGCCGCCCGTCAGGCCGAATAATCGCCATATGTGAGGCCTCCTGGGGCCTCAGGTTTTCTACAGAATATGTTGGATTTGTGCAATTTTTGCCGGCAGGACCGCAATCCTGACGGGATTATTGTTACCAATATGTGATAGTCGTCAGGATTGCGGCCACCCCGGGCCATTTTGGGCGCTATTTCGGTGAATGCTGTTAGCTTGGACGGGTTTGCTTCGCGGGCCTTGCCTGCGGCCTGTTGAATAAGTCCCGGGGCAGACAATGAGCGATTATCCGAAAGCGCGGTCAGAAGACCTGATCATCGAGGAATTTGATGGCGAGTTGCTGGTTTTTGACCTGAAAACCGCGACCGCCACCTGCCTGAACGGTTGGACGGCGCGGCTCTGGCACCTGGCCGATGGGACGCGCGAACTGGCCGGGCTGGCGACAGAGATGGCGGCCACCGAGGACATGGTGGCCGAGGGGCTCGCGCAACTGGCCGGTCAGGGGCTGCTGGAAGGGGAGGATCAGGCGGCGACTTTCCGGCGTGCAACCGCGCCTGAACTGACCCGCCGTCAGGTGATGGGCCGGATCGGCGGTGCGGCGAAACTCGCCACAGTCGCCGCCCCCGGCGTGGTGGCGATCACGGTGCCCCGGGCCGTCAGGGCGGCGTCTGGTGTCTGCGATTTCCTGTTGGTACCCAGTCCGCAAGCCGGTCCACCACTTGGAACTATTGATGCAACCTGTCTGGGCGGCTCGGCTACAACCAACCAAACGGTGTTCTCTGAGCTTTCAACGGCTCAATGCGTCTCAAGAACGGCAACGTTCGGGCAAGCTGGTTTTGTGGTCGTGGATGGCAGCCGCTATTGCGTACCCTGAGGCCGCCGGGAAACCATCCCGCAGCACTCAGGCGTCGCACCCTCACCCCGCCGCCACCTCTGCCGCCGCCAGTTTGTCGGCCCGCTCTTCGACCAGCCCGACGATGTGATCGACCATCTGGTCGTTGGACATCTTGTGGCTGGTTTTGCCCGCCAGATAAACCATGCCCGACCCGGCCCCGCCGCCGGTAAAGCCGATATCGGTCATCAGCGCCTCGCCCGGGCCGTTGACGACGCAGCCGATGATCGAGAGGCTCATCGGCGTTTTGATATGGGCCAGCCGTTCCTCGAGCTTTTCCACCGTCCGGATCACGTCAAACCCCTGCCGCGCGCAGGACGGGCACGAGATGATGTTGACGCCCCGGTGGCGCAGCCCCAGCGATTTCAGGATTTCATATCCCACTTTCACCTCTTCGACCGGATCGGCCGAAAGCGAGACGCGGATCGTGTCGCCGATCCCCATCCAGAGGAGGTTGCCCAGCCCGATAGCCGACTTGATCGTGCCCGAGGTCAGGCCGCCGGCCTCGGTTATCCCGAGGTGGATCGGCGCGTCCGTGGCCTCGGCGATGCCCTGATAGGCCGCCGCCGCCAGAAACACATCCGACGCCTTCACGCTGATCTTGAATTCGTGAAAATCGTTATCCTCGAGGATACGGATATGCTCCAGCCCGCTTTCGACCATCGCCTCGGGGCAAGGCTCGCCATATTTGTCCAGTAGATGCTTTTCCAGCGATCCGGCATTGACCCCGATCCGGATCGAGCAGCCATGATCGCGGGCGGCGGCGATCACCTCGCGCACCCGGTCCTCGGCGCCGATATTGCCGGGGTTGATGCGCAGGCAGGCCGCGCCTGCCTCGGCGGCCTCGATCCCCCGGCGATAGTGGAAATGAATGTCGGCGACGATGGGCACCGGGCTTTCGGCGGTGATCTCTTTCAGCGCTTTTGACGAGGCTTCGTCGGGGACCGAGACACGCACGATATCCGCCCCGGCCTCGGCGGCGGCCTGCACCTGTGCCACGGTGGCGGCGATATCGGTGGTCAGCGTGTTGGTCATGGTCTGCACGGCAATCGGCGCGTCCCCCCCCACGGGGACCGGCCCGACCATGATCTGGCGGGACGTGCGGCGGTAAATGTTGCGCCACGGGCGGACGGGGTTGAGTGACATGGGGCGCGGCGATCCTGCGTGCTGGGCTTCGCGCCCTCATTAAAGTTTCCGCGCGGCGGTGACAATGCAATCCGGCCCTGCTGTCGCCGCCATCACTGTGCCGACGCCGGCCAGGGCGGCGTCGGGGCGGTGTCTGTTTACACCTGTGGCCACTCGCTTTAACGGCTTTGATATCACTGGACTGCCAACGCGGGACGCTACCTGTGCTGGGGAAAGCGCGACAGAACAGTTGCGTCGGATTACCTCCGGAAGTCTGGGTTGTACGGGAATCGCCAATATTGGCGGCGATGAAATAGTTGTTGCTCTGAACGGCGATATTTTCACCCCTGCCTGCAATGACGGCGCCTGAGATCGCAATTGACGTTCTGGAAGGGTGGTGGATGCTTCGGGTCGAACGCATGCGCCTCTACCCATCTCCCTGCAGACCTCACCAGCTTTGTGACAGGACAACCGCTACCCCACCGCTCGCCCCCTTTACCCGCGCTTAACCACCCTCGCCGATAACCCTGACCGAGCTCACATCGCGGCACATGTCCTGACGCAATACGGGGGTAACAACCCCGGTCGGGACGCCCAACAGACGGACTGATCAGGCCACGCGGGGGACAATCCCCCGTTTGGGCACCCACCGCATCGGCGGGCCCGCCATTCCAGCAAGTCACATCACGAGATTTCGCGCCGGTCGCCGGTGCCGACACGCCGTTGCATCATCATGCAGCGCCGGGTGGGTTTTCTGCATAGATAGTGGTGTCTGCGGCGGGCCACAGCCCCGCATCGGCAAAGCGGTCGGGCGCTACTCTGTCACGCCGACGGCCGCGGTGGCCTGGGCCACGGCGATGGCGACGGCAAGGTCGGGATCGGCATCCAGATTGGCCACGGGATAGCTGCTGGTCAGGTTTTCGGCAGAGAGCGCGATATTCGACGTGACCTGCCCGCGTTCCCCGACAGGGCCATATGGCGCGCCACCGACCGAGAAATAGACCGCACCGGATTCACCCACCCTGATCAGCGGCGCATTGGCGGTTTTCGGGGGTACATATTGCTCGCCCGGGGACAGGATTTTCTCAAAGAGAACCGTCCCCTCGGCGCTGCGGACCTGCACCCATGCCGGGCGCACCGCCAGTACGGCAACTTCGGGCGCGTCATCCTTGAGAACCTTGACCGTAGGCTCAGGTTCGGCAACCGCCACCTCAATATCCGAAGGCTGGACGATCACCTCGGGCTCGGGTGCGAGGGCACCGACACGATCCGGGTTGAGCGCGGCAATCGGCCCGTCGCGTTTTGTCAGGACGGGCGTGTCCAGCGCCTCGGGCCGGTAGAGGCGGTCCAGCGTTTCGATGGACGGGCCGCTGAACGTGCCGGCGGCCAGCGTATCCTCGCTGCCCAGCGGCGTGAATTCGGCGGCGGCGGCAACGGGATCAAGCTCTGCCACGATCTCGGGCGCCTGCTCAACAGGCACAAAGGTGACCTGCTGGACCTGCTTGAACACGGTAAACCCGCCAAAGCCCAGCGCCCCGATCAGCACGAAGAGCACGAGGATCGAGCCGAGCGCGCCGGGTTCGACCCGCGACAAGAGCGCCTCGCCCACCGGCACGATGGGTGAGCCGCGATCCGGGATCGCGCCCTTGCTCACGCCATATTTCGGCACAGACAGATCCAGCGGTCCGGCGATGGGACGGCGATCCTTGGGGGTGCTGCGCGATTGCGCCTCGTCCTGGGCCCGGCGCGACAGGCCCGAAATATTGGCGAATTTGGTTTCGTTGCGGAACTTGTCCAGCGCCCAGTCCGGATCCATGCCCAGATAGCGCGCATAAGAGCGGACGTAACCGGCAACAAATCCTTTGGTTTCAAAGGCTTTCAGGTCGCATTGTTCGATGGCGGCAATGACCGAGGCCTTGATGCGCAGGTCACGCTGAACATCCAGCAGGGACTTGCCCAGCGTCGCACGCTCGCCCCTCAGAATGTCCCCAAGCTGCAATTCGAAATCGTCAAACCCTCTGGGTTCGGATTTTTCCGCAGCTTTAGGTGATGATTTGCGCCGAATCATCACGTCCCCATCATTCCATTTTATCCACACCGGCGACTCACCACGTTACCGGCACTGCAACATTTATCACAGGCCACAATTATTGTGGAGACTCAATTGCTTTTCAGCCGGTTAGCTCGGCGTGATTCAGCGCACAGCGCAGCCACAGCCCGTTCAGCGCGGTCACAAGGTCATCAATCATCGACAGGCTGTGGACAGGCGACGGCGTGAAACGCAGCCGCTCGGTCCCGCGCGGAACGGTCGGGAAATTGATCGGCTGGACATAGACGCCATGCTCCTCCAGCAGCAGATCCGAAAGCATCTTGCATTTGACCGGATCGCCGACATGGACCGGCACGATATGGGTGCCGTGATCGATAAAGGGCAGACCGATGGCGCGCAGGCGCATCTTGAGGTGACGTGCCCGCTCCTGCTGCAGGTCGCGCAGGCCCTGGTTAACCTTGAGATGCCGGACCGAGGCCGTGGCCGCCGCCGCCACCGCCGGTGGCAGAGACGTGGTAAAGATGAAGCCCGGCGCGTAGGACCGGATGGCATCGACCAGCCGGGCCGAGGCGGTGACATAGCCGCCCATGACACCGAACGCCTTGGCAAAGGTGCCGTTGATGATGTCGATGCGATGGGCGATGCCGAGTTGTTCGGTCACACCGCCGCCACGCGGGCCATACATGCCCACGGCATGCACCTCGTCGATATAGGTCAGCGCGCCAAATTCATCGGCCAGATCGCAAATCTCGGCAATCGGACCAAAATCGCCATCCATCGAATAGACCGATTCAAAGGCGATCACGATGGGACGTCCGGGCGTGATCCCGCTCAGGATCTCGCGCAGATGGTCCAGATCGTTATGGCGGAAGATGTGCTTTTCGCAATTGCCGTGGCGGATGCCCTCGATCATGCTGGCATGGTTCAGCTCGTCGGAAACGATAACGAGGTCCCTGAAGATTCGCGGCAGCGTCGACAGCGTCGCCTCGTTGGCGATATAGGCAGAGGTGAAGACGAGCCCCGCCTCCTTGCCGTGCAGATCGGCAATCTCGGCCTCGAGCGCGGCGTGATAAGATGTCGTGCCGGAAATGTTGCGCGTCCCGCCCGAGCCGGCGCCGACCGCATCGATCGCCTCATGCATCGCGGCCAGAACCTCGGGATGCTGGCCCATGCCCAGATAATCGTTGCCGCACCAGACAGTTACGGGCCGCTCGCGGCCATCCTCATCCGTCCAGACAGCATTGGGGAAATGCCCCTTTTCACGTTTGATATCGATAAAGGTCCGATACCGGCCTTCATCATGAAGCGCCTGCAATGCGCTGTCTACGGCCTCGTCATATTTGGTCAATTCCATCTCCGATCCGTAAATTTGGCGTTGTCCCTTCTTAGCGGGTTGCGGCGACGATTCCACGGTCCAAATCGACGCAGCAAAACGTTAATTCAGTATTGAGATCAAACAATCCTCGGCGCCCGAGGCCTGCGCGCAGGCGGCCAGGGCGTCATGTTCTGCCGCCTCGCCGAAACCCAGCCCGATCTTGCCGGTCGAGGCCGAGGTCGCCAGCGCCTTGGGCGCTTTGGCACGGCGGAACTCCTTGTAGAATATGTCGGTCGCCGACAGGCTGAGCGCCACGGGCGCACCCGAGGATTTCGCCGGTCTGATCTCGACGGCGATCTGGCATTTGCGGCTGCCTGATGCGCGCGCCTTGTTACAGAGCGCCAGCGCCGCCTTGTTCGCGGCCTCGATAGAGTGGTGGTTACCCACCAGCGTATTGGCATTCGATGTCAGGTTTTCATCCAGCGTCACGGCCACGGCCCCGAAATAGGGCTGCTGGCTGAAGGCTGCGGTCAGCGCGTCGATATTCTGCCCCTCGAAATATTCCGGCAGCAGGATAGTGATCTCGGCCTTGTCATTGCGCACCAGCCCCTTACGCACCTCTTTGGTGGTGTAGGGCTGGGCAAATACGGGTGTCGCCAGCATCAGGGCAATCATCAGGAATGCGCGCATTATTCAGTCCGTCCAGGTAACGTTGCGAATATGTTAGCGGGCTAACGTCCTGCTTTCCACTCTGATTTTCGGCTGCTACACATTCGTGAACTCACATCCCCGGGGCCAAGAGATGAATCTGAACGACGTTCTGAACCGAATCGACACCGATATGCCTGCCGCGACCGCGCGGCTGATGCAGCTTTTGCGCATTCCGTCGATATCGACCGATCCGGCCTATGCGGGCGATTGCGACGCGGCGGCGGACTGGCTGGTCGGGGATCTGATATCCATGGGGTTCGCGGCGGAAAAACGCCCGACCCAAGGCCATCCGATGGTAATTGCTCATGCTGACGGTCCCGGGCCGCATATCCTTTTCTACGGACATTATGATGTGCAGCCCGCCGACCCGCTCGCGCTTTGGGACCGGCCACCCTTCGAGCCGGAATTGCAGGACACGCCAGCAGGCAAGGTCATCCGGGGGCGCGGCGCGGCGGATGACAAGGGACAGATGATGACCTTTGTCGAGGCCTGCCGCGCCTGGAAGGCGGTGCATGGCACCCTGCCCTGCAGGATCACGCTGTTTTTCGAAGGTGAAGAGGAATCGGGCTCGCCGTCGCTGGTGCCGTTCATGGAAGAGAACGCCAAGGAGCTGAAGGCCGATATCGCGCTGATCTGCGACACGGGCATGTTTGACGACACGACACCGGGCATCGTGACCATGTTGCGGGGCATGCTGCAGCAGGAGGTGACGATCACCGGCCCCGATATCGATCTGCATTCGGGCATGTTCGGCGGCGTGGCAATGAACCCTGTCCGGGTGCTGTCGCGCATCATTGCCGGACTGCACGACGATACCGGGCGCATCACCCTGCCCGGTTTCTATGTCGGGGTGCCCGACCTGCCCCCGGAAATACAGCGCCAGTGGGAAGGGTTGGGATTTTCAGCGGCCGAGTTTCTGGGCCCGGTGGGCCTGTCGGAACCGGCCGGGGAACAGGCCTATAGCGCGCTCGAGATGATCTGGTCGCGCCCGACCTGCGATGTCAACGGCATCTGGGGCGGGTATACGGGCGAAGGGTTCAAGACGGTATTGCCGTCGCAGGCCAGCGCCAAGATCAGCTTTCGCCTTGTGGGTACGCAGGACGCCATCGCCATCCGTGACAGTTTCCAGAAATACGTCACCGACGCGCTGCCGGCGGACTGCAAGGTCAGTTTCACCACCCATGGTGCAGGCCCGGCCAGCCAGATGGCAACGGATCACCCCGCCTTTGAGCAGGCACGCAAGGCGCTGTCGGATGAGTGGCCGTCGCCGGCGGCCTTTGTCGGCTGCGGCGGGTCGATCCCGATCGCGGGCTATTTCAAGACCATACTGGACATGGATTCGATGTTGATCGGATTTGGCCGCGATGACGACCAGATCCATTCACCCAACGAAAAATACGACCTCGAAAGCTTTCACAAGGGGACGCGCAGCTGGGCGCGCATCCTTGCTGAAATGACCTGAGGGGTCAGTCCTCGATCCGGCGGAACATGGCCCGGGCGTCGGAATCGGCCATGAAACCGATATCTTCGAGCAGTTCGGGCGAGAGGGCCGACATCGCGTTCCGCGTGCGGCGGGCGCCATTCCAGAGGCGCAGCGAGCGGAGCGACGCGTCAATGCGAGAAACCACGCGGTGGATGGTGATAGCGCCAAAGGGGGCGGGGCGGGCGATTTCGTAGCTGGCCATCTGAACAATCCTCAACATGAATTTGCGGTGTAATCCGCATCTAGACCCGCCATCCCGGGTGTTCAAATGCCGTTTCGGCATGCCCGATATGCAGCCATCACATGAGACGCTGAGCGTCGGGTGAAGCCGCCGCGCGGGGGCGCTGTGGTGAACCACCACAGCCCGCCTCCATCACGCGATGAGACATGGTGGTGCCGCGTTTCGGCAATGCGCCGGGTTCATCATCTGTATCGGGGGAAAGTGGCGCGGTTGACGGGGCTCGAACCCGCGACCCCCGGCGTGACAGGCCGGTACTCTAACCAACTGAGCTACAACCGCGCAGGCACCTTGGTCGGTGCGTGAGAGGTCGTTTATGACGTCCCATTCGGGAGGTCAAGCCAGAAGAGACGGCGATTTTCCGGCCCACGCCGCCTTTTCGGCAAATATCTTGTGGATATCTCAAGATTTAGTGGTGATTTTTGCCGATTTTCCAACCTATAGTATTGGAGAGGAAGACATTTATTCGATGGGGGGATTGAATGAAAGACGTCTCACGCCGTTCGCTTGTGCTGGGCGCGGGTGCTGCCGCCGGGGGGCTGATGTTGCCGGCGCTTCCTGCCATTGCCGCCCCGCAGACGGGGCTGCCCAAGGATATCAACGGCAACGATGCGATCACGATCACGCGCGGCATCGCCTCGCGCAAATGGGTCGCGATGACATTCGATGACGGGCCGCACCCCAAGAACACGCCGCAGCTCCTGGATATTCTCAAGGCGCGGCGCATTCGCGCGACATTCTATGTGATCGGCTGGCGGGTCAAAGCCTATCCCGACATTATCCGGCGCATGGTCGCCGAAGGCCATGAGATCGGCAATCACACCTACAAGCACCCCAACCTTGCCGGCCTTGGGCAGCAATCGGTGCTGAGAGAACTCGACGCCACCAACGAGATCATCTATCGCACAACCGGCAAGATGCCGGTCACGATGCGCCCGCCCTACGGCGCGCTGTATCAGAGCCAGCGCAGCTTTGTCGCCACGAACCGGCGCATGCCGACGATCCTGTGGTCGGTCGATCCTGCCGACTGGCGGCGGCCGGGCGTCAGCGTTGTGGCCAACCGGATCGTGGCGCAGGCCCATCCCGGCGCCATTGTGCTGGCCCATGACATCCACTGGCCCACGATCGCGGCGATGCCCCCGGCGCTGGATGCGCTGATCAAGCAGGGCTATGGCTTTACCACCGTATCCAGAATCCTTGGGCTGAAGGACTGGAGCAAGCTTAAGTTCACCCCGCGCACATCGTGACCGGCTGAACTGATCGCGCTGAACCCGGGCGGGCCGCCGGGCCGCGCTAGCGCGTGGGCAGCGGGATAAATTCGCGGTTATCCGTCGGCGGCAACTGAAACCGCCCATGCGCCCAGTCTTCTTGCCGCCATGCCTCTTTGGCGGCTTCGATGCGTTCCTGTGACGAGGCTACGAAATTCCACCAGATATAGCGGGGACCGTTTAGCGTTTCACCGCCCAATAGCATCAGCCGCGCACCCGCTTCGCCCGCCTGCAGCGTGATCGCGTCACCGGGACGGAAAACCATCATCTGCCCGGCCCCGAACTGCTGTCCCGCGACGGCAATATCGCCTTCGACAACGTAAACGCCCCGGTCTTCGTGCTGGTCGGGCATGGGCAAGCGGCTGCCCGGTGCCAGAACAGCGTCGGCGTAAAACATCTCGGACGCCGTTTCGACCGGGGCTTTTGCGCCATATGCCGTGCCAAGGATCAGGCGCACCGATTTGCCTTCGGCCTCCAGAAAGGGCAGCTGATCGGCGGCGGCATGCACGAAATCGGCGGCGCGGTCCTCGGCCTCTTCCGGCAGGGCGACCCATGTCTGAATGCCAAAGAGTGAATGCGGCGCCTGGGCGACCTCTTCATCGGTGCGTTCGGAATGGGTGATCCCGTGGCCCGCCACCATCCAGTTGACCGCGCCGGGTTCGATCCACTGATCGGTGCCCAGACTGTCGCGGTGATGCACCTTGCCCCGATAGAGATAGGTCACCGTTGCCAGACCGATATGCGGATGCGGGCGCACGTCCATCCCCTGCCCCGTCAGAAATTCCGCGGGACCCATCTGATCAAAGAAAATGAACGGGCCGACCATCTGGCGTTGTGGCGCGGGAAGCGCGCGACGCACCTCGAACCCGCCAAGATCGCGCGCGCGCGGCACAATGACCGTGTCAATGGCATCCACCGCGTCACCGGTTGGCGTGTGCGGATCAAGAAGAGGGTTCCAGCTCATGCATATCTCCTGTGGCTTTTCCCAAGGATAATGAACGAAAATCGCAGATCAACACGCATATTTCCGGCTATTATGTGCATGATCGCACATGAAACCGGGGCTGCACAGGACCGGTTTTTGCGCTAATCTGCGAAAAAACACAGGCGGGCATGTGCAGTACCTCCCGATTGACCTGAGCGAGATCGAGACCGTGGTTGTGGGCCGCGCGTCTGATCGTTTGCGCGCGGATCACATGCGGCGGATGACGGCTCGGCTGTCGCTGAAGGCCCGCTTTCCCGAGGGGGTCACGGCCTCACCCAATTTCGTCGGCTGCGCGATATCGCACATCCGTGCCTGCCTTCAGCCTGATCTTGCGACGCCGTTCCTGCTTTTGGAGGATGACGCGGTCGAGACCGAGCGCTTTACCCCCCGCCTGTCGGTACCCTCGGATGCCGATATCATCTTTGTCGGCATCACCAGCTATGGGCTGGCGCCGGGCATTGGCGGGCGGGCGCTGGAGCGGGCGGCCATCACCGAAGAGGTGGATCAGACCTGGGCACGTGTCCATTCCATGACCGGGGCGCATGCGCTTTTGTTCGTGAGCGAGCGCGGGCGCGAGGCCTATGTCAACGCGGCCAAGGAATATGTGACGGCGCGGTTCCGCCCCCATGACATCGCGCTGCATTATCTGGCACGCCACCTCAACCTCTATGCCCTGATCCGCCCGGCATTCTATCAGGCGGAAAAGCTGCAGCCCGAGGGCAAGACCTTCAAGGCCGAACGTGCCAGCATATCGGATGCGCTGCTGCGGCAGGAGGGACAAGAGGTTGAATTGCCGGCTGGAAAATACGGGCGTCTGCGTCTGCGGCTGGTGCGCCGCGACAACGGGATGCTGGAATGGGAAGCGGCCTAACAGGAATTCCGGCCCCGGTTGGAATCGTGTAACCAATTTTTGAAATCTGTGCATTGTGGGTTCGTCACGGGCGGATTGGCCTCGACGTGATTTTTGCGGCCCATCATGCGCCGTTGTGCGGTGAGTTGACCCAGCGACACCCGCCCGGGCGGGGAGGTAATGGCGGCCAAAGCGGAGGGCACCCTATGTGCTGATTGTCGGCAACCCGGCTGTGTGAATGCCGGTGCGTGACCGGTTTCGGGTTTACCGGCAGGTCGCCGCCAAACGGTGAGCGAGAGCGTAATGGGTGACACATGGCTGATCCGTAAACACGCGGCGGCGTATGCCAGGGCGGTCAGACAGATGGTCGTCATTACCCTGCATAATCAGGCGGACGGGGCATGGCTGTGTGCTGGCGCGGGTCGTCGGATCGGATAGCATGTGACTTTAATTTTGGATATCATGCCATTGTTTATTATATGTTTTATGTTGGTAAATTTGGCATTACTCCACCCTGCATAGTCCGTTCAGCGCAAAGGCGTCCCGTAATTGCAATATCCTTTGCGCGCGGGCCACAGAGCCATTCAGCGCAGGTGACGCCACGCAGCAATTCGGTGGTTTCATTTGGCAGAAGCGTAATTTATACATTTGCTTCGCAATATATATCATTAATATTATTGCTTTTTATTAGATCATAAGGTTGCTGCCATTTTTGATATCAGGGCAAATTAGTTTTGAAATCCCGCAATCGCGCCATTGCGATTTTCGCGATTTGCAGACGGGACGACTTTGCCAAAACCACTCGTAATCGTGTGCTGAAATAAAATTAATGTATGTTTTTATATTGTTGTTAGTATTTAGTTTTTGAAAACTTTGCAGCCCATGAAATCTGTCATCCATCAATTCCGCAAAATGCCGACCAGCCACTTTCTGCGCGCCTTGTCGGTGCTCTCTGGCCGCATGGCCCGCCCGCCTCGGGCATTGGGGCGCGACTGGACTGAACAGCAACTCTAGGGATCCTGCATCGTCCTGCGGCGGCCTGAAATTCGTGGCAGCCAGACCGGCAAAAGCCCGCGCACCATACGCATGCGGCGCGCCGATCGTTTGGCGTGGAGATCGGGATCAACGGCGGCCCCGTACCTGCAGGACCAAGGGGTAAATTCCGCCCTGACTGGTGCAGTCAGAGCGGTCCTGATCAAGGCGGACAAGGCACCAACCCCACCGCCGCCTGCCACCCGTGAATCAGGGATTGTTCGATTCTGTACATTTTCGGCTGCCGTCTGAACCCGCTGCCGATGCCGATTTCCGCCTGATCACCTGTTTCGCCCCGGCGAATTTTCGACGCGTATACGAATGGCTCTGGTCAAGGGGGGCATGATCGGATAGGGCGCGCGGAACTTCTGAGGAATGAGAATGATGGAACTTCGCAATATTGCGATCATTGCGCATGTCGATCACGGCAAAACGACACTGGTCGATGAACTGCTGAAACAATCCGGTGCCTTCCGCGACGGTCAGCAGGTGGCCGAACGTGCGCTCGACAGCAACGATCTGGAACGGGAACGCGGGATCACCATTCTGGCCAAGGCAACCTCGGTCGAGTGGAAGGGCACGCGGATCAACATCGTCGACACGCCCGGCCATGCCGATTTCGGCGGCGAGGTCGAGCGTATCCTGAGCATGGTCGACGGGGTTGTCCTGCTGGTGGACGCCGCCGAAGGCCCGATGCCGCAGACCAAGTTTGTGACCTCCAAGGCGCTGGCGCTGGGCCTCAGGCCCATCGTGGTGCTGAACAAGGTCGACAAGCCCGATGCCGAGCCGGACCGGGCGCTGGATGAGTGCTTTGACCTTTTTGCCAATCTGGGTGCCGATGACGATCAGCTGGATTTTCCGGCGCTCTATGCGTCGGGGCGTTCAGGCTGGGCGGATGCGGAACTGGACGGGCCGCGAGAAAATCTGCACGCGCTTCTGGATCTGGTGGTGGAACATGTGCCGGCACCACGACAGGCCGATGCGGGTGGTGCGCCGTTTCGCATGCTGGCCACCACGCTGGGGGCCGATCCCTTTATCGGGCGCATCCTGACCGGCCGGATCGAAAGCGGCAGCGTGAGCGCGGGCGATACAGTCAAGGCGCTGTCGCGCAACGGCACGAGGCTGGAGCAGTTCCGCGTCACCAAGGTGCTGGCCTTTCGCGGCCTGTCGCAGGTGGCGATCGAGCGGGGCAGTGCCGGTGACATCGTCACGCTGGCCGGCATGTCGCGCGCCACGGTTGCCGATACGATCTGTGCGCCCGAGGTCGAGACCCCCCTGCCCGCGCAACCGATCGATCCGCCCACCATCACCGTGACATTCGGCATCAATGACAGCCCGCTGGCCGGGCGCGACGGCAAGAAGGTGCAGTCGCGCGTCATTCGCGAGCGCCTGCTGAAGGAAGCGGAATCGAATGTGGCGATCCATGTCTCGGAGACGCCGGGCGGCGATGCCTTTGAAGTGGCCGGGCGTGGCGAATTGCAGATGGGTGTTCTGATCGAGAACATGCGGCGCGAAGGGTTCGAGCTGTCGGTGTCACGCCCGCAGGTGCTCTTTCGCCATGAAAACGGGCAGCGGCTGGAACCGGTCGAAGAGGTCACCATCGATGTCGATGATGAGTTCTCGGGCGCGGTCATCGAAAAACTGACCGGAACCCGCCGTGGTGAACTGGCCGAGATGAAGCCCGCAGGCGCGGGCAAGACCCGGATCGTGGCGCATGTTCCGTCGCGCGGGCTGATCGGCTATCACGGCGAGTTTCTGACCGACACGCGCGGGACCGGTGTGCTGAACCGTGTCTTTCATGACTGGGCCCCGCATAAGGGGCCGATCCCCGGACGGCGGGCGGGTGTGCTGATCTCGATGGAGAACGGCACCTCGGTGGCCTATGCGATATTCAACCTCGAAGATCGCGGGCGATTCTTTATCGGCGCGCAGGAGCCGGTTTATCAGGGCATGATCATCGGCGAGCACAGCCGCGACAATGATCTCGAGGTCAATCCGCTGAAGGGCAAGAAACTGACCAATGTGCGCGCCTCGGGCTCGGACGAGGCGGTGCGCCTGACACCACCGGTGCGCATGTCGCTGGAAGAGGCGATTGCCTATGTCGATAATGACGAACTGGTCGAGGTTACGCCGAACGCCATTCGTCTGCGCAAGCGGTTTCTGGACCCGCATGAACGCAAGCGTCAGGCCCGCGCCGCCAGCTAGCGCCCGCTATTGTTCGTTGGCCCGGGCTGTCAGATAGTCGCGCAGCACCTGCGGATACAACTGGTGCTCGGCCGCCAATACGCGGCTGGCCAGCACATCGGGCGTGTCGCCCGGCAGGATCGGCACGCTGGCCTGACCCAGCACCGGGCCGTCATCCAGCGCGGGTGTGACGATATGCACGCTGCACCCGGCATGGGCATCGCCTGCCTGAATAGCGCGGGCATGGGTATCGAGCCCCTTGTATTTCGGCAACAGGGACGGGTGAATATTCAGGATACGGCCCTGATATTTCATGACGAATTCCGGGCCGAGCACGCGCATGAACCCGGCGAGGCAAATGATATCGGCGGCATGTGCGGCGAGGATTTCGGCGAGTGCGGTCTCGAACCCTGCCCGGTCTTTGCCGAATGTCCGGTGATCCAGAACCGCCGTTTCCACCCCCAGCGCGCGGGCCTTGCCAAGCCCCGCCGCATCGGGCCTGTTCGATATGACGATGACGGGCCGTCCCGGATGATCATCTGCGGCCATGCTCTCGATCAGGCGGACCATGTTGGACCCGCCGCCCGAAATCAGGATCGCAACGCGGGTGGTCACATCAGCGACCCGCGATAGGCGACCCCTTGGGTTTCGGTGATCTCTCCGATCCAGTGCACGGTTTCGCCCGCGCCTGTCAGCAGATCACTCAGCGCATCGGCGCGCGCGGCATCGACCACAACCACCATGCCGATCCCGGTATTGAACGTCTTGAGCATCTCATCCGGGGCGATGTCAGCCGCACCCGCCAGCCAGGCGAAAACCGGCGGCAGCGTCCAGCTGTCCAGATCGATCAGCGCGCCCAGCCCTTCGGGCAGGACGCGCGGCAGGTTTTCGGTTAACCCGCCGCCGGTGATATGTGCCAGCGCGTGCACACCGCCCACCCGCAGCGCGGCGAGCAATGGCCGGACATAAAGCCGTGTCGGCGTCAGAAGCGCCTGCCCCAGCGACATTTCCGGGGCAAATGGCGCGGGCTGATCCCAGCTCAGCCCGGACATCCCGACAACCCGGCGCACCAGCGAATAGCCGTTGGAATGCACCCCGTCCGAGGCCAGCCCCAAAAGCACATCACCAGCGCCGACATCGCGCGGCAACGCGCGGCCCCGCTCCATCGCGCCCACGGCAAAGCCCGCGAGGTCAAAATCATCTGACGCGTACATGCCGGGCATTTCCGCCGTCTCGCCGCCGATCAGCGCCGCGCCCGAAGCCGCGCACCCGGCGGCGATCCCGTTGATCACGGCGCTCGCCCGGTCGAGGTCGAGCTTGCCCGTCGCGAAGTAATCCAGAAAAAACAGGGGTTCGGCCCCCTGACAGACCAGATCGTTGACGCACATCGCCACCAGATCGATGCCGATCGTGTCACAAAGGCCCGTATCGATGGCGATGCGCAGCTTGGTGCCCACCCCATCGGTGGCGCTGACCAGAACCGGATCGTCAAAGCCCGCCGCCCTGAGATCGAAAAGCGCGCCGAAACCACCCAGACCGTCAACCGTGCCCGCACGGCGGGTTCGGGCGGCGGCGGGTTTGATCCGTTCGATCAGATCATTGCCCGCGTCGATATCGACGCCCGCATCGGCATAGGTAAGGCCCGTTTTACCGCCTGTCATGTCACGCTCCGAAACTGTGTTGGGTCGGGCGATACATGAGCCCGCGCGCCGCCGCAACAGGTGCTTGACCGCCCCGCCCGATCTGTTAGCAAGGCGCCTGAGGCGGGCCTGTAGCTCAATTGGTTAGAGCAGAGCGCTCATAACGCTTTGGTTGCGGGTTCAAGTCCTGCCGGGCCTACCATCCCCCTGCATGTTATCGATCCCTGCGCCGTCTGACAGGTTGTAGCGGATTGCGGTCATCGGCCGGCATGCCCCGCCAAAACCGCCTGCTGCCGCAACTTCCTCCGTTCACAGGCAAGAAAGGCCGAGGCGCACTGACCTTGGTCGTTGAACGCGACGGATCAAAGCCTGAGAAATGGATCGGCCATGACCGGGATCAGGACGGAACGCGGCTGCGGATCATCGCACGGGTGCGTTGTCAGAGGCCGAGGACGCCGCCCAGAGGTTGATCGCCTCTCCCTTTGCATAGGTGTCGATCCGCGCCAGTTCGTCGGCGGTGAACTCCATATTGCCGATGACGGCGGCGCAATCCTCGATCTGGCCGGGGCGGGAGGCGCCGATCAGGGCGGTGGTGATGCCGCCCTCGCGCAGCACCCAGGCAATCGCCATCTGCGCCAGCGTCTGGCCGCGTGCCGCCGCCAGATCGTTCAGCTTGCGGATATTGCCGATGGCCTCGTCGCGCAGCATCGATGGAAAAAGCGACTTGCCCTGACTGGCGCGGCTGTCGGCGGGGACGCCGTTCAGATATTTGCTGGTCAGCATGCCCTGCGCCAGTGGCGTGAAGGCAATGGAACCGACGCCAAGCTCGTGCAGCGTGTCCTTCAGCCCGTCGGTTTCGATCCATCGGTTCAGCATGTTGTATGATGGCTGGTGGATCAGGCAGGGCGTGCCCAGATCATTCAGGATCGCCACCGCCTCGCGCGTTTTTTCCGAATTGTAGGAGCTGATCCCGGCATAAAGCGCCTTGCCGGAGCGTACGATCTGATCCAGCGCGCCCATCGTCTCTTCCAGTGGCGTGTCGGGATCGAAACGGTGGGAATAGAAGATATCGACATAATCCAGCCCCATGCGCCTGAGCGAGGCATCGCAGGACGCGATCAGATATTTGCGGCTGCCCCATTCACCGTATGGCCCCTGCCACATGTTGTAGCCGGCCTTGGAGGATATGATCAGCTCATCCCGGTAGCCCGCGAAATCGGTCTTGAGGATATCGCCGTACGCCTCTTCTGCGCTGCCGGGGGGCGGGCCGTAATTATTGGCCAGATCGAAATGGGTGATGCCCAGATCAAATGCTGTCCGGCACATCGCGCGCTTGACCTCGTGCGGGGTATCGCCGCCGAAATTGTGCCAGAGCCCGAGAGAGATGACCGGCAGTTTCACACCGGACCGGCCGCAGCGGCGATAGATCATGTTGTCGTAGCGGTTCGGGCTGGGCTTGTAGGTCATGGGTTCATCCTGTTTTGAGCAATGCGCGCGCCTGTTCAGGAGAGAGCGGTGCCGGGCGTTCGCATGTCGTGCTCATGTCGACAAAGGCGCCGGTTTCCCCCGATGTCAGCATGCCGGTCATAACATCGGTTGCGTGGACCGCAAGATCGAGCCCGCAGCGATGCGCCCGGCCCGTGGCGATGGCCGCCGCCATATCGGCCAGACCGGCGGCGCGGTAATTGGCCTGCGGCGTGTCGCTGTCCAGATCGTGATTGTCGATGCCAAAGGGGTGATCCCATGGCGTGACATCTTCGATCTCCTCGCGGCGCGACATCCCGAGTTGCCCGCCAAAGAAGTTGGGGTCCGGCACAAAGAGGGACCCTTCGGTGCCATAAAGCTCCATATTGGTGTGGCGATGTGCCCAGACATCCCAGCTTGTGGTGATGGTTACCGTCGCGCCGGAATGAAATTCGATGAGCCCGTGAATATTGGTGGGGGTGTTGACCGCGATCTCCTCGCCCGCGCGGGGTTCAGAGGTGATCAGCCGCGTCGGCGTCGCCGCCGAGGTGAGCGCCGCAACCCGCCGGACCGGGCCGATCAGCTGAATGAGATTGGTGACATAATAGGGACCGATATCCAGCATCGGCCCGGCACCGGGCTGAAAGAAGAAATCGGGATTGGGGTGCCAGTGCTCCATCCCGTGGGACATCACATGCGCCGTGCCGCCGACGATCCTGCCAACCTCGCCCGCATCGATCAGCGCGCGCGCCTGCTGATGCGCACCGCCCAGAAACGTATCGGGGGCCGCACCAACCCTGAGCCCGCCCTTCCGCGCAAGATCGGCAAGCGATTTTCCCTGCGCGAGTGTCAGGACCAGCGGTTTTTCGGAATAGGCGTGTTTGCCGGCGGCAAGGATATCGCGTGTCACATCGAAATGCGCCTCGGGGATGGTCAGGTTGACGACGATATCGATATCATCCGCCGAGAGCAGTTCATCAACCGACTGGGCGCGGAGGTTGAACTCTGCTGCCTGCGCCGCCGCGGCCTCGGGGTTCAGGTCGGCAACCGCCCGCATTTCGATGCCCCGAAACATCGGGGCCAGCGTCAGGTAGGCCGTTGAAATATTGCCGCATCCGATGATGCCGATGCCAAGATCACTCATCTATGCCTCACCAAATGAAGTTATCGCTGCAAATGATTGTTCTGCAAATCGTTTATGATCGCCTGGATTGTCGTGTTCGACGATGAAATGCCGCGTCCCGGCCGACCGGAGCGCCGCCATCAGGCCCGCCCAATCCAGCGTGCCATGGCCGACATCCGCCCAGCCATCCTCATCCAGGCAGGTGCCGGGCGCGGCGATATCCTTGACATGGGCCGAGGTGATCCGGCTGGCATAACGGTCAATCCAGATCAGCGGGTCTGCACCGGCGCGAACGGCCCAGGCCACGTCAAACTCGAACGAGAGGTCATCTGATGCCCCAAGGAGCAGATCGATGGGCAGGACATCGCTGTCCACCGGGCGGAATTCGAAATCGTGATTGTGCCAGCCGAAATCCAGCCCGGCATCGCGAACGGGCTTGCCCGCCTCGGCCAGCCGCTGACCAAATGCCCGCCAGCCCGCCGCGTCCGTCGGGCGCGCCTCGGGCATCAGGAACGGCACATAAACACGTTCCACGCCTAACGTTCCGGCGCGTTCGATTGCCGATGCCGGGTTGCCCTCGATCTCGTCCAGCCCGACATGGCATGTGGGCATGGTCAGACCGTTCTGATCCAGCATGTCACGCAACCGGGCAGGATCGGCGCCCGCGTCAAACAGGCCGCCAAAGCCTTCAACCTCGCGGTAGCCGATACCGGCCAGCATCGACAGCGTGTCGGCCAGCGGCGGAAAGTTGCGGGAACTGTAGAGCTGATAGGAGAGTGCCGTCATGTCGGCTCCTTTATATGTGAGTGGTTGGCCCGAATCCGATCATCAGGGCGACTGCTCTGTGGATGTGGTGGCGTACCGGGATCTGACCGGATCAGATGATGCCAGATGTCTGTCCCGCGGGCCACGCGGGACGACAGACGCTTCCCAAGTCTTGATATTCAGGATTCGGTTCGATCTGCGATGCGGCCCCCAACACCAGCGCAATTATAGCGCTGTTACCGCAACCACAAGCACAACCTCAATCCCGTCATCGGGATGGGTGAATTTTGACTGAAACTGCGGTGGCGCGGGTTTTGCCGGCCCGGCCAAGTTCGACAATTCCCGCGACCCACAGGGATGTTCGGGACAAACCGACCCAAACGCATAGCGTGATCCAGATAATGGCTGACGGCATCCTGAACGTGGCGAAACCGGTCGCCGCCCAGATGCCTGCCGCCATACCAGCGCGTGACGATGACCAGATGGCCCGTCAGTTCAGCGCGGGTCAGCATCCTGAGAATGATGTTCCCCGCGCCGGCCTCGCCATCATCGGCCTTGAGCGGTAACCGCACCGCATCCGTCATCAGGATGGCCGCCCAGCTGTGATGGGTGGCCTTGGCGAATTTCTTTCTGCGCTTCAGCAAAGCAAGGCAGCGGTTGATATCATCGCGTGTGCAGACAGCACCGCCCGACACGGCGTATTTCGATCCGCGGTCGCTGATGATGGCGTCAAAAATCTGCATCCGGCCCTTTCGGCGACGGCGGCCCCTGCCCGCTTGACCCGCCTTGCGCCCCAGAAATATGCAGGGGCAGGCAAAAAGGAAAGGCGGTCAGCAGCATGGCGGCACAAAAACGGATCGCGGTGATCGGGACGGGGCTGATGGGCCTGCCGATGGCGCAGAACCTCCTGTCGGCGGGGCATCGCCTGAGCGTCTGGAACCGCAGCATGGAGAAGGCCATTCCCCTTGGGGCGGAGGGCGCGCGGATGGCCGCCTCTCCGGCGGATTGCGTGGCGGGGGCCGAATTCATCCTGACCTCGCTGACAGATGGCAGCGTCACGGGCCGGATGATCGGTGACGCGGCACTGCGGGCGGCACTGACGAAAGGCGCGATCTGGATTGACACGTCATCCATCAAACCCGGCGAGGCGCGCGCGCAGGCGGCTGAACTGGCGGCAGCGGGCATCGGCTATCTTGACGCGCCGGTATCGGGGGGCACACGGGGCGCGATGGCCGGGTCGCTGGCGATCATGGCCGGGGGCGATGCGGCAACATTCGCCGCCGCCGGTCCGGTGCTGGCACCACTTGGCCGCGCGGTGCATGTCGGGCCGACCGGCGCGGGACAACTGGCCAAGCTGGCCAATCAGGCGATTGTCGCGGTGACGATATCTGTGGTGGCCGAAGCGATGCTGATGCTTGAAAAGGGCAGCGCCGACCCCGCCGCGGTGCGCGATGCGCTGCAGGGTGGTTTTGCCGACAGCACGATCCTGCGCCAGCACGGCGCGCGCATGACCGAAGGCGATTTCAGGCCCGGCGGGCGCACGGATGTCCAGATCAAGGATCTGACCAATATTCTGGAGGAAGCCGCCACGCTTGGCATCACGCTGCCGGAAACCGCCCGCATTGCCGAACGGTTTCAGCGCCTGAGCAGCGTGCTCGGCCATGGCGATCTGGATCATTCGGCCCTGTATCTGGAACTTCTCGATCTGAACGGGCTGGGCTGAGATTGGGGGCAGGATGCTAGTCCTGCCCTGCCGCACCCGGGGCGATGACCTTGGCCAGGATCAGTTCGGCGCTGAGCCCGCCAAGGGCTTTGCTCTGGCCGAGACGCAGCGTACCGCCGTGGCTGCGGGCGATATCGGCGGCGATGGACAGGCCCAGCCCCACACCCGGCCCCTGATCCTGGTTGCGCGACCGATCCAGCCGGGCAAAAGGCCTGAGCGCGGTTTCGCGCAGCTCTTCGGGGATTCCGGGGCCGTTATCCTCGACCGTGAATTTCAGGTTGGTCGGTGTCGACGTGACCGAGACATGGGTTTCACTGCCGTGGCGCGCGGCATTGCTGACGAGGTTGGTCAGCGCACGGCGCACGGCAACGGGGCGCAACCGCTCGGCCCCCAGCCCCTCTTGCCCCAGAAAGCGGACGATATGGCCGGTGCGCGCCGCGTCGTCGGCAACATCACGCGCCAGATCGGAGGGCATGGCCGTCACCATTTCCTCGGTCGCGTCGCCGCGCGCGAAATCCAGAAAGGAATCCAGGAGCGCCTGCATGTCATCAACATCCCGGTCCAGCTCGGCCACCTCTTTTTCATCCATCAGCGACAGACCGAGCTTGAGCCGTGTGAGCGGCGTGCGCAGATCGTGGCTGACACCCGAGAGCATCATCGTACGCTGTTCGATCTGGCGCTCGATCCGGTTGCGCATGTCTAGAAAGGCATTACCGGCAGAGCGGACCTCGGTCGCACCCGAGGGGCTGTAATCAACCTTCTGGCCCTTGCCGAACGCCTCGGCCGCATGGGCCAGCCGACGGATCGGGCGTAGCTGGTTGCGCAGAAAGGCAAAGGCAATCAGCGTCATGAAGATGCCGGTGAATGCCATCAGCACCAAAAGCTGGTGCGGGTTCGCAGCCGAGACGCGCCGCCGGTCAAAAGTCAGCCGCAACACGCCCCAGACACTCTCGACCCCGACATCGACGCGCCGGTTGGCCGAGAGATCGATCCACTGAATGCCATCGACCGTTTCGTGCAGTGTCCGGTTCACGGTAATGCCTGAGATATCGTACCAATAGCGCACATATTCGCCCGGCGTGTCCGCCAGCGAGATATTCAGCGCCAGCGGCCCGCCCAGCGTGCGCCCGATCAGTAGCGCCGCCTCGAGGTCCGGCGCGCGCTCGACCTCGTCGAGGAGGTAGTTCACCTCGAGCACGACATTGCGCACCATCTGGCGGGTCACATCCTCGAACTGGCGCTGGATGAAGGTCACGCTGACAACGGTCTGCAGGCCGATTACCGGCACCAGAAGGATCAGCGCAGCCCGGCCATAGAGGCCGCGCGGCATATAGGATTTGAGCCAGCTGAAAAACATCTCTATTCCCGGCCTTGGCGGCCCGCATCGGGCGGCGCCCTGATATGTGCATCTGTTGCCGATCAGGTTAGAACCGAAACGGGTGAATTGCCAGCCGGACGCAAAGGGTGTGCAGACCAGTGAGCGAGAACGAAATTGCGCGCGAAACCGGAATGGTGGTCGGCATGGGACCCGGCATCCGCCGCCTGATTGCGCCCAACCCCTCGCCCATGACGCATTGGGGGACGAATACCTATCTGGTTGGCGGGGCCGATCTGGCGGTGATCGATCCCGGGCCGGACGATCCGGCGCATCTGGCGGCGCTTCTGGCGGCGATCGGGCCCGACCGGCGCGTCAGCCATATCCTTGTCACCCATTCCCATCTGGATCATTCGCCGCTTGCCGGGCGGCTGTCGGAAATATGCGATGCCCCGGTGCTGGCCTTTGGCGACAGTTTCAGCGGCCGTTCGGATCTGATGGCCGAACTGGCGGCAGCGGGCAATCTGGGCGGCGGTGAGGGTGTCGATGCCGGGTTCAGGCCCGATCAGCGGCTGGGTGACGGCGATATCGTCTCCGGTACGGGCTGGACGCTGACGGCGCTGCATACGCCCGGCCATTTCGGCAATCATATCGCGCTTGTGGTGCCCGGGGGGGTCTTTGTCGGTGATCACGTGATGGGCTGGGCCTCATCGCTGGTCTCGCCGCCCGACGGGGATCTGGGGGCCTTCATGCGGTCCTGCACGCGGCTTCGCGCACGCGACGATGCACGCTATTTTCCGGGCCATGGCGATCCGGTGGATGAGCCCGCGGCGCGGCTCGACTGGCTGATCACCCACCGCCGCAGGCGCGAGGCGGCCATCATCGCCGCGCTCAGGGCCGGCCATCGCCGGATTTCCGACGTGACCGAAGCCGTCTATACCGACACGCCGCCCGCGCTGCGCGCCGCCGCCGCGCGCAATGTTTTTGCCCATCTCATCGACCTTTGCGAGCGCGGGATCGCCCGCACCGACGGCGCAATCACGCCGGATGCGCTTTTCCGCCCGGCCTGAGATGTTTTTCGCAAAATCCCACTGGACGGCCATTTTCGCCCTTGCTATATGCGCCCGGTGTTCCGGCGTAGCTCAGCGGTAGAGCAGTTGACTGTTAATCAATTGGTCGTAGGTTCGATCCCTACCGCCGGAGCCATAATAAACCTTCTAAATCAATGGTTTAGAAGGTTTTTTTAATCCTAAAATCCTTTATAAAAATAGTTATAAAATGTTATAAAGGTATCCAATAAACCCCGATCCCTCTCATAAAACTGATTTGTTTTACCCAAAATTACATCAATTTTGATACATTTTTTGTGAATGAATACACTCATTCAAATCACAACTATCAATTTTATATCCACTGGTTGGGGTTAAAAATTCCTTAGGATTTAACTGAGGGAATACTTTACTTTGTAACTGATATAACTTTTCGATTACCTTAGGTGTTCTTGGAACTTGATTAGGAACAAACACCTTGCTTTTCCTATCATTAGTTACATCAACCTCTTTCACTTCTATCTGTAAAACCTCACTTAAGATTTCAGATAGTTCTCTTGCTTTTAACTTCCTTGCTGGAAAATCCTGCTTACCATTTATAGGTTTCATACCTAATGGATTTACATAGTGAGACCTTAATCCACCCTTCTGAAACTTATATGCTCTTACTATATCCCTTCTCAATCTCTTTAGTGGTCCATTTACCTTCTTTAACCACTTACCAACATCATCATTATCCATTGCCATTCTTGCCTCAAAGTATTCATTGAACAATTGATAATCATCCATGGTTTTCAATGTATGATGTTGATCCTTGTTATACTGCTCCCATATCCATCTCATTTGATTGTATTCAGTTAAACTTCCCCATGGTCTTGTAGAGAAGAATAAGTGTTTTTTACAATCAACATCATGAAGATTGATATCTACTTCACCCACATAGTGAGGTTTTCTTTTCCAATCAAACTCCATGGATAATCTTTTTTGAAGAGTGTAATCTGTGAAATCCAATCCTTCCTCATACATCTCTCTGATACCCATTCCCAATTGAACCTTTAAGGTCTGATCATGTGTTCTCTCAAAGAACAACTTGGTGATGTATGAGTTCTGTTGCTGTTTATTTAAGTTCTTAGCGGTCTTTATCCCTGCTTTGGCAAGAACATACCTATTATCCACTTTCCCCCCTTCCTCAGGGTTCTCTGTGGTTCTCCAATCATCTTCTGTTGATGGTTGTAATGTTGCTTGCCCTCTTGTTCTCCATCCTAGCGGTTGTTGGATTACATGTTTAACTTCAAATATGGTTTCACTATCACTAAGAACTCTTCTTGATGATTTATAGTAACGACATAACACACCATCAGTAGCATCTATCATTTGTTGATGGGTTGCTGTGGTTAGAAATCCATCTGTTGTAACACTGAAAATATCTACCTCTTCTGGTAGGTTGTTCATAATCTCACTAAGTGTTCCTCTACAAAATGCTGTAATGTATGAGGCATATGCTGGATTGGTTATCCTACTCTCTTCTAACCTTCTGGTATCTAATGCTTTCAGATCAAATACCCTTCTCTCCCTAAGACCTTGTGCTGTTTTTCCATATGTTGAATTTGTTAATTCTTTCCAAAAGAGATTTTCCAAACTCTTCTTTGGATGTTCATTTCTTTTCTCAATACAATATCGAGTAAATCCATCGAATGGACGATTTACTTCCCCAATGGTTTTTCCATTGTGTTCTCTTACTCTGGGATGCCTTCTTTGCCCAAATCTAACACCATAATTCAATGAGAACTTACAACCTAAACTATGTGCTAATAGTATCTCACTAATGTGTGTTGAGGTTGTTCCTTTTAATGGAAAAATTATGCCTGTTTCGGTTCTTACTGGTAGAACTGGAAACCTTACATCTTCAGTAAATTCAAAATCTACATCAGCAAACACCATATCAGATGGTTTTGAATTCAATAGATCATGAACATCTTTTATCTGTTTTGAATCATCCCAATCCACTTCACCAATCAAGAACATTGCTGTTGGATATGCCGATGCGAGATCATAATCATACCATGTGTTTTTATATGATGATCCGAACCAGAATTGTTCATTCCTTCCACCATGATAACATTCAGTAAGTAATGGAATATGCCAATGTAATCCCTTTAGATTGGTAAGTTTTTTAACTGTTCTGAACTGTTGTTTGCTTTTTACCCAAACTTGTTTTGTTTCTTGTTCTTTACCAACTGTTTTCAGAGGATCCATTCCATGATCCCTCCAGTATTTCTGGATCAGATCTACTCCAATAGATGTTAGGGTTACTGGTAACTTAAACTTGGTTGTTTGTTGTTTATACAACCTGATCATTCTTGCTGTGTAATAAGCACATATTGAAGCATCTCTTACAGCATACTCTTTGAACAGATCCCAATGATCTGTTCTGAATTCCTTCATGTTTTCTTTGTAGTGGAGATCTTTATTTTCATCTTCATCTAACTTGATTTTCTCAAAGTTAAGAATTTCACCTAAATCTTCCAACTTTGCTTTTCCACTTGGAGCAAGTGAAAGTGTATCTCGAACCTTAACTGATAATTTGATCTCTTGATTTGTATCTTCATCTAGTAGTGTAATAGGTAAGTCCCTCATTACATTTACAAAACTGTTTCTAATATTATCAAAGTTGAGATTACTTCTATTATCCTTCCCATCTTTGAAGTCCTTAAACCCAGGAACATCTGCTCTTGTGAAGTGAGCAACTAAGTAGATTTCAGATGGTAATTTTATCTTTGGGTTTTGTTCTATTCCCTTACCAATTGCTATTGTTAGGAACTCTTGAATGGTTAATCTATCTTCTACCCTCTCTGTTTCTGGTAGAACTAACCCACTCCATTCTTCTTCCTTCCCCTCATTATCACTCCTACAAATCAAACAATGGTATTGGTAAGATAGTATTTCATTATCAATTACCTCTTCCTCACTGTTCAAGACCCTTTGATATTCAGTATCAAACCCAATGATCAGATAATCCCTATCACCCCGAAAATTGGGTGATCTTTTTGGGAGAAAGTTGAATTTTGAAACAGAATATCTTTCCCTCAAACCACCCTCAGATTGAGGGGTTATGAGGTATGATTTTGATAGATTTGATTGATCATCCATTATCAATCACTATCATAAATCCAACAACGATTGTAGTAAAAATGGTAAAAGTTTAGAAATCTGTTTTTACTAAACTTTTACCAGATTTTTGATTAGGTGGTTTCTATAAATGGTAAAAATGGTAAAAGAGTTGTATGGGTATCAGGGACTAACTTTTACCACTTTTTACAATAAGAAATCCAAAATTGATGTTTGGAAATTTTGTAGATTTTTCAATTTTTGGAGAAGTTGGTTGAGAGTGATTTCAATCTATTCATAATTTGAGGGTTAGTTGTATCAATCCCAATACTCAATCCATCCAATACACTAATCAATGTGTTCTGTTTTGAGATGAGTTGGTTTTGAACTTTTGGATCTGTTTCCTTTTCAATCTGTTTCCCCAAATTTCTAATCCTCAAAACCAATCCCATTGTAACTACCTTAACCCATCTTGGATAACTTCCTTCTTCAATGAATGTTTTGAACCTCTTCATTATTTTCTTCCTCTACAATTGATTTGATTTGTTCAAAATGTGTGTGTGATGATAGATAAATTCCTCTTATCCTATCTCTCACATCATCTATTTCATTCTTAATTTCATTCTCATCATTTATGTGTTTGAAGAGGTAATTGATGATGAAATCTTCAATCAGATAACTTACCTCCTCCATATCTTCATCTATCTGTTCAAATAGTGTTTGTATTTCTGGGTTGGTTGATTGAACCAATTGATCCTTATCCAAATCAAATTGTTCAAAAAGATATGAAAATCCCCCACCCTCCTCATCATCAAATAGAACAGTATAGTGTTGGTTTAGTGAGAAGTTTTTTAAACTCTTCAAACCACATTCATCCCAACGGTTTAATATTTCTTTTACACCCACCTCAATCACTCCTTCACAAAGATGATTGAGAAGTTCCCCTTACCAATTTTTCTATCAAAGAGTTGGGTAAGTTTGGTTTTATCATTTCTATCAAATACCTCTATCACCTCAATTTCAGGATTTCTTAGTGATTGAAGGGATTTAATGAGTGTTGATTTGTTAGTGGGTGTTTTGATTAAACTTAACATCACCATCCTCCCTCATCTCTCCAATCAGATTGATCATTGAAGATTGGTGATGGTGGTAAATCATCATCAACATAACTATCCTCCCAACTCCACATTTTTTGAGATTGTTGTTTGTTGAATGAAGGTGTGTTGGGTTGTGATGATCTGAGTTTTACATCATTCAGAAAGATGTTGAGATTATCATCCTCTTTGAGTTGTTGAAATTCACTTCTTACAAACCTTTCCATCAAATTTAATATCATTGATGTTCGACTAACCCTCTTAAATTTTCTCAATTCATCAAAGTTGTTCAATAGATGATGTGGAACATTGAAAGTAACCAATTGATGATCAGTAATGTGTTGGGTATTCATTTATAAACTCCTCCTTTGGAAATTTGATAAGTGGTGAAAAATATCTAACGATTTGATCTCTATCTTTCCCTTTGAAAGGTTTTTCCCTCTCAATGAACTTAATGAAGGCAAGGAACTGTTTGATTGTTATTGGTTGATCCTTTTCTAACAATCCCTTCACATTCCTTATCAAACCTTTCATTTTAAGTTCCTTCTTGGATAAATAGATATTGAGAAAGTGTATTAGTATTTGCCTTTTATCTTCTATTGTTTGGTTGTTATTCATTGTTGTTATCCATTTTTAAGTAATAGTTATGATTAAAGTAGAAATGCTGTTCCTACCTTTTGTTTTATCTTCTGGGAGTGACTTGGAGATTGTTTAGGAGGTTATACTCATCAAAACATTTACCTGTTGAGGCAGGTAGAGTTCTCCAAATCTATGCTATCACTGAAATCAATCTTTGATCTCTTTTTCATAATGTAATGAAACCAACCCTCTTCCCTTAATTGGGTTGAGGGTTTTTCAATGTGTATCTCTTCATATCCAAATAGGGTTTTGTTCCAACATTCTCTTATGAGATACACAAACCTTTCCAAACTTAGATGTGGTGGATGTTCTATGATAGTGTGAAGATGTAACCTATTGAGTGGTGAAACTGAACCGCCCCTTGTTTGCCGGAGACCCAGAAGTAAGGATACTGGGTTATGGAAAAGAAGAATTTTGGAAAGAGATATCCGGACGAACTGCGTGCGCGTGCTGTGCGCATGGTCTTGGATCACGAGAGTGAATATGCGAGC
>JASBTX010000018.1 GCA_030148225.1 Paracoccaceae bacterium | reverse complement strand
CTAACTGTTCATGATGTTCCCGCAAGGCTTTTCAGCCCTGCGATATTTGAGGTCTCCGGGCTGCTAAGCCTTGCTGCCGTCGCGCTCTGTGGTGACACTTCTGCTTTGCAAACCGGGTGACATTTCTACTTGGTTGCAACATGTTACAAATTGAAATCGGCAAAGGCTGGCCAGGCAATGGTACCGCCCGGCCAGGTCCTGATGATCAGTTTGCAGCCGCCGCCATTTCATATGTGAACACATAATCATCCTCGGCAGAATGGCACGCGATGCAGCCCGCTTCAGCGCCCTTGGCCACGCGCCCGGCCAGTTCGACCCCCTTTGGGTTCTTGTCCAGCGTCCCGTCGGGCAGATACTTGACCCAGAACCAGTTGGCATTGTCCGCGTCATAGCCCTCTTCGCGCTGGAACATCACGGTGATTGCGGCCAGATGATCCTTGGGATTGTTCAGAACCTGATCGATTTCAACGCCTTCGGGGCCGTAGTTGCGTTTGACGATCAATTCTCCTGTGTGACCGTCGATACTTGCCGTGCTGTAGAAAGTTTCAAGCAACATGCCGTGCGGCTCGATCCCTTCATATGGAAACGACATCATTGCGCCGTCGCCCACCAGTTTCTGCGCTTCCATCGCCTTCCATATCTGCGCGGCATATTCCGCGTCGCGCACCGTGCCGAATGGCGCGGAATCCAGAGCCGCGCTGGCTGTACCGGCGCGTTTGCCATTTGGGAGTCCTATAACCAGCGCAGCCCCGATTGCAGCCACCGCAACGGCGCCGACAATGATTGCTTTCTTCATGAAATGATCCCTCAGTAAATTGATCCGTACGCCCAGATGGCTATCAGGAGCGGCAAATCACGAAATAAAACTATTGCTGACGAAACCTCACATTGGTGTGTGAGGCGCAACTTGTGCTTTGCCCGCCGTGATCTCGCACACAGATTTGGGACATGAGACGCAATTTCGCATTGATATTGATCCTGATCAGCATGGCCGGTCGCGTGACCGCATCACCGGCGCCCGGGGATATCTGCGTTGAGAACGCGACGGCTGATCCTTACTTTTTCACCATCGATGCGGGCGATGGTAATCGCCGGTCAGGCGAACTGTTGCCCGGGGGTATGCTCTGTCTTGCCGGTGCGGCGGCAAAAACTGGCGTTGCGGCTGCCTTTGTCGACGAAAACGTACTGGAAGGCTGTTCGCGCCTGATGAAATCGGCGAATATGGCGCGTTTGCTGCGGTATGACGGCGTGGATCGGTGCGAATGGGAAATGGTGCGGCATGAGTGACAGGCCCGAGACGGATCGCGAGACCGCCCTGCCCCCGGTCTACGCATCGGTCACGCGCACCATTTTGCGCATCGTCGCGCTTTTGCTGATTGCCGTGGCGCTGCATTTCGCAGTGAACTGGACACTGGCGCGCGCTGCCGAGATGGGTGAAGGCGGTCATATGGTCATGTTTGGCGCATTGGCGGCCATCCTGCTGATCTATGCGCTCCTGATCGCGATCCCCTTTGTTCCGGGCGTCGAGATCGGCGTGTCGCTGATCATCATACAGGGCAGCGGCGTGGTGCCGCTGGTCTATCTGGCGACGGTTCTGGGGCTGCTGATCGCCTTTGTCGCGGGCAAATACCTGCCCTATTCGTGGCTGCACCGGGTGTTTCTGGACCTGCGTCTGACGCGGGCCTGTGATCTGCTCATGCGGCTCAGACCCATGTCGCGGGCCGAGCGGCTGGTCCATCTCAGGCGCAGCCTGCCCCGCTGGATCGCGCCGGTCATGATCGAATACCGCTATGTCGCGCTGGCGCTTCTGGTCAATCTGCCGGGCAATTCACTGATCGGCGGCGGCGGCGGGATCAGCCTGATCGCGGGTCTGACGCGGGTATTTTCACTGGGTGGCATGATCGTCACGGTGATGATCGCGGTCGCGCCGATCCCGTTGGCGGTGGTGGTCTTTGGCGTCGATTTCTATCGCTGACTGACGCGGGCGGACAACAATCCGACGGTCTTGAACTTTCGCGTGCCGACCGGCATGGCTAGGGTCCCGGAAACGAGGGTTGGGCGGCAGGATGAGCGAACAGGCACTGGTCATATTCACGCCTTCGGGCAAACGCGGGCATTTCGATATCGGTACGCCGGTTCTGACGGCGGCGCGTCAGCTGGGGGTCGATCTGGATTCGGTCTGCGGCGGGCGTGGTATCTGTTCGAAATGCCAGATCACGCCATCCTACGGATCATTTCCCAAACACGGCGTGACGGTGGCTGATGATGCGCTGTCGGACTGGAACGCTGTCGAGGAACGCTACAAATCCAAGCGTGGCCTGACCGAGGGGCGCCGGCTGGGCTGTCAGGCGCAAATCCAGGGCGATGTCGTGATCGATGTCCCGCCCGAAAGCCAGGTACATCGCCAGGTCGTGCGCAAACGCGCCGAGGCGCGCGATATCACGCTGAACCCGACCACGCGGCTTTATTATGTCGAGGTGGAAGAGCCGGACATGCACAAGCCCACCGGCGATTTCGAGCGGCTGTGCGAGGCGCTGAGCGCGCAATGGGACCTGCCCGCGCCCTTGCCCGATCCGGGGCTTCTGGCCGGATTGCAGCCCATCCTGCGCAAGGGGGAATGGAAGGTGACCTGCGCTGTGCATGCGGGCGACGCGGCCTCGCCTGCCCGTATTGCCCATGTCTGGCCCGGTTATTTTGACGGCCCGATCTATGGGCTGGCGGTCGATCTGGGCTCGACCACGATCGCGGCGCATCTCTGCGATCTGAAAAGCGGTGAGGTTGTGGCCTCGTCGGGGCTGATGAACCCGCAGATCCGCTTTGGCGAAGACCTGATGAGCCGGGTCAGCTATGCGATGATGAATCCGGGTGGTGCGGGTGAAATGACGGCGGCGGTGCGCGAGGGCATGAACGCACTTTTTGCCGAGATATTGCAGGAGGTCGGCGCAGGTGCCGAGCAGGTGTTCGATGCGGTTTTTGTCTGCAACCCGGTGATGCATCACCTTTTTCTGGGCATCGATCCGTTTGAACTGGGTCAGGCCCCATTTGCGCTGGCGACATCTGGGTCGCTGTCCATGGCGGCGAGCGATCTGGGGCTGGAACTGAACCCGGCGGCACGTGTCTATATCCTGCCCTGTATTGCGGGCCATGTAGGTGCCGATGCGGCCGCTGTCGCCCTTTCCGAGGCGCCGGACAGGTCCGAGGATCTGGTACTGGTGGTCGATGTCGGCACCAATGCCGAGATCCTGCTGGGCAATACCGACAAGGTGCTGGCCTGTTCATCGCCAACCGGCCCGGCCTTTGAAGGGGCGCAGATTTCTGCCGGACAGCGCGCCGCGCCGGGCGCGATCGAGCGCGTCGAGATCGACCCCGAGACCAAGGTGCCGCGTTTTCGCGTGATCGGATCCGATCTCTGGTCGGATGATCCGGGATTTGCCGAGAGTATCGCGGCAACCGGTGTGACGGGCATATGCGGATCGGGCATCATCGAGGTGGTGGCCGAGATGCGGCTGGCCGGGCTTTTGGATGAAAGCGGCCTGATCGGCAGCGCCGAGCAGACCGACTCTGACCGGATATTTCTGGACGGGCGCACGCATTCCTATCTTTTGTATGATGGCGGGGCCGAGGGTGCGCGCGTGGCGGTCACGAACCCCGATATCCGCGCCATCCAGATGGCCAAGGCGGCGCTGTATTCTGGGGCGCGTCTCTTGATGGACAAGTTCGGTGTTGATCAGGTGGACCGCGTGGTGCTGGCCGGGGCCTTTGGCGCCCATATCTCGCCCAAGCACGCGATGGTGCTGGGCATGATCCCCGATTGCCCGCTGGAGAAGGTGACATCGGCAGGCAACGCGGCCGGCACGGGCGCGCGCATCGCACTTCTGAACCGGGCGGCACGAGACGAGATCGAGGCCACGGTCAAACGTATCCACAAGGTCGAGACCGCGGTCGAGCCGCGTTTTCAGGAGCATTTTGTCAATGCCTCTGCCATTCCGAACGCGGTGGAACCCTTCCCGCTTTTGCGCGGAGTGGTCAGCCTGCCCGAGATCGCCTTCAATACCGGCGGCGGTGGTGGCGAGGGTCAGCGCAGACGGCGGCGCAAGCGCGACTGACCATGCTGCGGCATTGGTCGCCCCGCCTGCCCCTCAGGCCTTTGAAGGTACGCACCAATAGCGCGCTGCATCACCCAGATCGCCCACGATCGTGCGCCCGGCCGATTTGCAGGCCCATTCAGACGAAAATTCTGCCGTCACACCCGACGCGCCGCCCAGCACAAGTATCAAAATCCAGTTCATTGAACACCCTCCCGCCCCCGAAGTAAGGCGCAAACCCTAACACCGGGTTTCCGTGGGCGGAGCGTTGGGGGATTGGAGCGGGTAACGGGAATCGAACCCGTAACTTAAGCTTGGGAAGCTCGCGTGATACCTTTTCACCATACCCGCCGCTGGGATCGGAGATAGTCAGGCCCCCGGGGGGCGTCAACCTGAAATCAGGCGGGCCGGCTGCGTGCCGCGGGGCGGCAAGGCCTTACTGCCCGGTCAGCATTCCTCATCTCTGCACTGCTGTGGTGGCGGAGGTGGTGGCGGCGGTGGCGGCGGCGGAGTTGGCGTCAGGATGATGATTTCGGGGTCATCGGGGGGGCTGGTATGCGCATCGTAAAACGGATGATCGAACGGATCGACGCCGATCTCCGCACATTCGATCAGCGTGTCATCGGGAAAGCGGACAAAACACTTGATGTCAGGATTGACAAAGGGCTGAGCCGTGGCAAATGCCGGAAAACTGGCGATGGCCAGCGCCGGAAACAGGTATCGCATTGCATTCCCAACCCGCGTCAACGCGGGCTCCCTAAGCTGCCCCTGAACATGGTTAACCCGGAATGACGCCTCAATCCAGCCACAAATTTTCCTTACTTATTGATTTTATTAAATAAATCGAAAACAATCTATGCGGTGGGCTGCGAATGTTTCCGTTTGCTCAACGGTCCCTGACGGGACCCGTCGGGCGGGCACCGCAAATCCCGGACCGTCAATCCCAGACCGAAAGGCGCGAGGACAGGATATGCGTGACGATGCCTGCGTTGCGCAATTCGCCGCTGAGGCGCTGATATTCGATCTTGGGGCAGCGGTCCTGCACCACCCGCAGCCCGGCCCGCCGGGCCTGTTCGGCGGCCTCAGCATGGCGCACCCCGATCTGCATCCAGATGGTTTTCAGATTGTCGCCCAGGCGGGACATGGCGGTATCGAGAATTTCCGGCACGAATTCCGGACGCCGGAAGATATCGACCATATCAACAGGCGTATCGTACGGAATATCGTTGAGCGAGGCGACAACCGTCTCACCCCAAAGGGACTGACCCGCGGCGACGGGATTGACCGGGATCACGCGGTAGCCCCGCATCGAAAGGTAACGCCCCACGAAATACGACGGACGGACCGCCCGCGGTGATATGCCCACGCAGGCAATGACGCGGGTCTGTTTCAGGATCGTTCTGAGTTCGCCATCTGAGGTGCCATCGGGCATTTCGGCAGTCTTTCACGAAGTCGTCTGGCGCGCCGTGTGAATATAGGCCAAGAGCGCGCGTGTCGATGGATCCTTGTCCGATGCGTCCGCCTCACCCCGCACCAGCGGGCCGAGCGCGGTGGCCAGTTCCTTGCCCAGTTCCACCCCCCACTGGTCAAAGGAATTGATCCCCATGATCACGCCTTCGACAAAGACACGATGTTCGTAAAGTGCAATCACCTGCCCCAGGACAAAAGGCGTGAGGCGGGGATAGATAAGCGTGGTGGATGGCCGGTTGCCCGCGAAGACGCGGTGCCGTGCCTGCCGCTCAAGCTCGTCGCCGATCAGGCCCGTGGAGGCCATGCGCGCGCGGGCGACCTCCAGCGAACGACCGGTCATCAGCGCCTCGGACTGGGCAAGGCAGTTGGCCAGGAGAAGATCCTGATGATGGCCGAGATCGGCCTCATGCCCTTCTGCCCCGACCATGAATTCACAGGGCACGATCTGGCGACCCTGATGGATCAGCTGATAGAAGGCGTGTTGCCCATTCGTGCCCGGCTCACCCCAGACGATCGGCCCGGCGGCGATATCCAGCCCAGCGCCCGACATGCTGACGCTCTTGCCGTTTGATTCCATTTCGAGCTGCTGGAAATATGCGGGCAGCCGCGCGAGGCGCTGGTCATAGGGCAGTACCGCGCGGGTCGCATAGCCGCAGATCTGATGGTGCCAGAGCCCGACAAGTGCCAGCAGAACCGGCATGTTTTCCGAAAGTGGCGCATTGCGGAAATGCCGGTCCATGGCGGCACCGCCTTGCAGGAAGGCGCGAAAATTCTGTGGCCCGATGGCGATCATCAGCGACAGGCCGATCGGTCCCCAGACCGAATAGCGCCCGCCAACCCAATCCTCGAACCCGAAGACCTGATCGGCTGGAATCCCGAATTCGGATGTTTTCTCGACACTCGAAGAAAGCGCTGCAAACTGTTTACCGGGCTTAGAAACCTTGGACTTCATCCAGCGCAAGGCCGTTTCGGCATTGGTGATGGTTTCGATGGTTGTAAAGGTTTTCGAGGCAACAATGATCAGCGTTGTTTCCGGCTCACAAAGGCGGAGCGTATCGGTGATATCGGCACCATCGACATTCGCAACGAAATGCGTGCGCGGGCCGTCGGCATAGGGCGAGAGCGCCCGGCAGGCCATGGCCGGGCCGAGGTCGGACCCGCCGATCCCGATATTGATGACATCACGGATGGCACCGCCCTGCCCCTGTATCCGCCCCTCACGCAGCGCATCGGCAAAGTTTTCCATCGCGGCAAGCGTGCCAAGGACGCCGGGCATGACATCCTGCCCATCAACCCTGACTGGATCGCCCGACAGGTTGCGCAAGGCGGTGTGCAGCACCGCCCTGCCCTCGGTCTCATTGATCTTTTCGCCGGCGAACATGGCATCGAGGCGCGCTTCTACCCCGGCGGATTGGGCCAACCCGAGCAAAGCGGTCAGGCCTTCGGCGTCCAGATTCGTCTTGGAGAAATCGAACAGCATTTCGTCTGCGCGGCAGGTGAATTGCTGCATTCGGGTATCATTTTCGAATAAATCCAAAATGCGCCTGTCCTGGTGGCGTTTGGCGATCTGGCGTAACTTGTCGAATTTTTCCATGCCTATTCTGCCCAATGTACGGTTGCCCGGTCGAGGATGATGCTGATCGGTGCTTCCTGTGCGGTCAAATGCTCGGCCGCGTGGATGGCGCGATGTTTCTCGCTGCCTGTGATCAGCACATGGATATGGTGCGCGGCTTTCAGGACCGGCGCGGTGAGGGTGATACGTGGCTCGCCGGCGGCGTCGGCGCGCATGGGCAGAACGACCGGCGCAGTATCCGAGAGCGCCTCGTCCAGCCTGTCCGCCCCGGGAAAGAGCGATGCCGTGTGCATATCGCCACCCATGCCCAGCAACAGACAGTTCAGCGGCAGGTGCGGGTGAATGCCTGCCGCAATCTCATCCAGACATTCCTCTGGTGATTCATGATGTAAATACAGTGGTATGTATGTCGATCCTGATGCATTATCCCGCAATAATCTGGATTTGACCAACCGGGTGTTCGACCTGTCCGAGCTTTCGTCGACCCAGCGCTCGTCATTCAACATTACCGCCACACGGTGCCATGCGACCGGTGATTTTGACAAAAGGTCGAATACCGGGCCGGGTGTTGAGCCGCCGGTGACCGAAAACGAAATGTTATCATGGGCTTCAAGTTCAGAGTTCAGATCGTGCGCGATCATTTCTGCCGCGGCACGCGCCTGTTCGGCGCGGGTGTCGTAGGTGATGAACCTCATGTCTCGATCTCGCGCCAGCGGCGACCGTCACGGTGCAGCAGGATCATCGCCTCTTCGGGGCCGGTGCTGCCGCTGTCATACTGGATGGGTTTCTTGCCCGCGGTGGTCCACATCTCGATGATGGGGTCGGTCCAGGCCCAGGCGGCCTCGACCTCATCGCCCCGCATGAAAAGCGTCTGGTTACCGCGGATCACATCCATGATCAGCCGCTCATAGGCATCCGGCACATTCTCACCATCGGGCCCCAGCGCTTCGGCGAATGTCATGTCCAGCGGTACGTTGACAAGGCGCATGCCGCCCGGTCCCGGCTCTTTGATCGTAACCGACAATTCGATGCCTTCATCCGGCTGAAGGCGGATGACCAGCGCGTTGGCGGCGCTGCGCGCCTCGTCACCAAAGATGGAATGCGGGGTCTCTTTGAAATGCACAACAATCTCCGAGACGCGCGATTTCAGCCGCTTGCCGGTGCGCAGATAAAACGGTGTTCCTTTCCAGCGCCAGTTCGATATGTGCACTTTTAGCGCGATATAGCTTTCGGTCAGGCTGTCGGGGTTTTCGGCGGCCTCGAGGTATGAGGGCGTGTTGCGCGTGGCCTTGTATTGCCCCCGCACGACCTGATCGGCGGCCACCGGATCCAGCGCACGGATAACCTTGAGTTTCTCGTCGCGCACGGCGTTGGGTTCAAAGAACGAGGGCGGCTCCATGGCGATCAGGCACAGAAGCTGCATCAGATGGTTCTGAACCATATCGCGCATCGCGCCGGATTTGTCGTAATAGGCGCCCCGCCCCGCGACGCCGACCGTCTCGGCGACGGTGATCTGGACGTGATCGATATATTGCGCGTTCCACAAAGGCTCGAACAGGACATTGCCAAAGCGCACCGCCATCAGGTTCTGCACCGTTTCCTTGCCGAGGTAATGATCGATCCGGTAAATCTGCTCTTCCGTGAAATGTTCGGCCAGCGTCGCATTCAGCGCACGTGCCGATTGCAGATCGCGGCCAAAGGGTTTTTCAATGACGATCCGGCTCTGACTGGTGGCGATGGCATGTGCATGCAGCCTTTCGGCCAGCGGACCAAAAAGGGACGGTCCGACCGAAAAGTAAAAGGCCTGCACCACATCCTTGCGCACCTTTTTGGCGAGGTGCGACCAGCCGGCATCGCCGGTGGCATCGACCCTGACATAGCTGAGCCGGTCAAGAAACCCGGCGACATCATCGGGCATGGCCCGGCTTTCGGGGGCGAATTCGTCCAGCGCCTCACCGATCAAGGTGCGATAGGCGACATCATCCATATCCGCGCGTGCCGCGCCGATGATGCAGGACGTGTCGGGCATCTGCCCGGCGCAGAAGCGGTGAAATAATCCGGGCAGGATCTTGCGCCGTGCCAGATCACCGGTGCCGCCAAAGATGACAAGGTCGAAGCTGTCGACAGGAATGACGCGTGAAACCATTGGATATCCTCTGTCATTGTCGCGCGCGCAATCATGTTAGCGCTAACATCACATGTGCCGCCTGTTAACCCAGGCCGGAAATCTTGTCCAGCTTGGGTACATTACCCGGTTGAATTAATCACAATGGCGTCAGGAAATTAACCCACCCTTTTCAAAAGACTATATCCGCTCTAGGCAGGCGGGACGCCCAAGGAGACGCGTGATGAAGGATCAACAGATTGGCGATGAAGCCAATATCGGCAAGTTCGAGCATCCTGACCTGACGGCAACCGGCGCGTTGCGGGCCTCGGTTGAACTGACCAATCCCACGACGCTCTGGTTCAATACCGGCACGCTTTGCAATATTGAATGTGCGAATTGCTATATCGCCAGTTCGCCGACCAATGACGATCTGGTCTATATCAGCGCTGACGAGGTGACGCGCTATCTCGATGAGCTGCAAGAGCGCAACTGGCAGGTCAGTGAGATCGGCTTTACCGGCGGTGAACCGTTCATGAACCCGGAGATGGTCGAAATCACCCGTCGCGCGCTGGAACGCGGCTATGAGGTGCTGATCCTGACCAATGCGATGCGCCCGATGCGCCGGCCCCATATCCAGCTGGGTCTGGTCGAGCTGAACGCGGCCTATCCGGGCAAGTTGACGCTGCGCGTGTCGCTGGATCACTGGGATGCCCGCCAGCACGATCTGGAGCGTGGCAAAGGCAGTTTCGTGAAATCGCTGGAGGGCATGCGCTGGCTGCGGGACAAGGGATTTCGCATGACGGTCGCGGGCCGGACACTCTGGGGTGAGGATGAGGCCGATGCCCGTGCGGGTTATGCCCGCCTTTATGCGGTCGAGAATTTCGCCATCGATGCGGCCGATCCGATGCAGACCGTGCTGTTTCCCGAGATGGATGCGCGTGTAGAAGTGCCTGAAATCACGACGGAATGCTGGGATATATTGCAGAAATCACCCGATGAGGTGATGTGCGCGTCGTCGCGCATGGTTGTCAAACGCAAGGGCGCGGGCGCGCCCAGCGTGCTGGCCTGTACGCTTTTGGCCTATGATCCGCAATTCGAGCTGGGCCAGACGCTGGAAGAGGCCGAACGGCCGGTCAGGTTGAACCATCCGCATTGCGCCAAGTTCTGCGTTCTGGGCGGGGCAAGCTGTTCGGCCTGATCCGGGCCCGGATCAACGCTCAGACCATCACGCAGAGCAGTTCGAACATGATCGACACGCCCAGCCACGCGGTTGTGCCGCCCACGTCAAAGGGTGGCGAAACCTCGACCATGTCCGCCCCCACGATATTGACACCGGCCAGTTCGCGCACGACCTGCAACGCCTGATAGGCGTTCGGCCCGCCAACCTCGGGCGTGCCGGTGCCGGGCGCAAAGGCCGGATCGATGAAATCGATGTCATAGGACACATAGGTGTCGCCCTGCCCTACGATCTCGCGCGCTTCGGCCATGACATCGGCGATCCCGCGCTGAAAAAATTCATCGATGGTGACGATACGGATGCCGACGGATTTTGCGAAATCGCGGTCCTCCATGTCATAGGCCGTTCCACGAATGCCGATCTGGATGACACGTTTCGGATCCAGAAGCCCCTCTTCCACCGCGCGGCGGAACGGGGTGCCATGCGTGTAGATCGTGCCGTCGAAATACGAATGGAACAGGTCCGTGTGGCTGTCGAAATGGATCATGCCCAGCGGGGCGTCGGCGATGCCACGCAGGATAGGCAGCGAACAAAGGTGATCGCCACCGGCGGTCAGGGGGCGGATGCCGGCCCCCTTCACCCGTTTGTAGAAGATCGCGAACCGGTTCAGCGAATCCTCGATATCTGCGGGGTTGGGGGCCACGTCACCCAGATCGGCGATATTGGCGGCCTCGAACGGGCGGATATGGGTGGCACCGTTTTCGGCGCGAATCATGGTCGAGAGGTCGCGCAGCTGGCGCGGACCATGGCGGGGGCCGGGGCGATTGGTGGTGCCACTGTCCCAGGGCGCGCCGATAATGCCGATATCCACCTCGCCAAACCGGGGGTGGTCGAAATCAACATGCGGCAGACGCATGAATGTGGGCACCCCGGCAAAGCGCGGCAGATCAAATCCCGAGACGGGGGTAAAAAACGGGTCGCTCATGGTGAAACCGGTCCTGTGCAGCGTTTGGGGTCAGCGTGGCACCGGCAATTGCGAAAGGCAATGGCGCGTTCGGCCATCAGGCGTCAAGTTCGGCGTCCCAATACAGGAAATCCATCCAGCTTTCGTGCAGGTGGTTCGGGGGAAACTTGCGACCGATATTGCGCAGACCCTCGGCATCGGGCTGACGCGGGGGTTTGCGCAGATGCATGCCCATCTGTTTCAGGGTTTTGGACCCCTTGCGCAGGTTGCAGCGCGCGCAGGCCGCGACCACGTTTTCCCAGCTGGTGATGCCGCCTGATGCGCGGGGCACAACGTGATCAAAGGTCAGATCACCGCGCGCACCGCAATACTGACAGCGAAACTCGTCACGCAAAAACAGGTTGAACCGGGTAAAGGCCACGCGCTTTTGCGGTTTGACATAGTCGCGCAGCACCACGACCGAGGGGATACGGATGGTGGTGGAGGGGGAACGCACGACATCATCATATTCCGCCAGAATATTGACACGGTCCAGCCAGGCGGCTTTGATCGCGTCCTGCCATGGCCAGAGCGACAGCGGATAATACGAGAGCGGACGGTAATCGGCATTCAACACCAGCGCTGGCTTGTGTTTGAGCCCGCCGGGTTCGCGTACAAATTCGGTTCTGAAATCACCATCCATCTGAAACGGGGCCTCCATCCCGTTCTTTGCTGACCACCCGACCGAACCCATGCTTGCGGGCGATCAGGGCGTCGGATTTATCCACACCTTAAGACGACTATATATCGCGGTAATTGCCTGACAACCCCCAGTATCTGGATATTGTCAAACCGGCGCGCACGGCCGCCATTACGCCTGCTGTCGGGGTGGCACCGGTTCGGGTGCCTGACGCGCCTCAACCGGCCCCCCGTGCCGCCCCTGTTCAGAGGCTGAGCTTGTCGCGCATGAAGGCATAGGCGGCCTGCAGGCCGTCCTGCGATATGCCATGGGCCGTGCCCTTCATGATATGGGCGTAGATCTCGGTAAAACCGGCGGCCTCCAGCGCCTCGGCGGCCTCGGGCAGGGATTGCGGCGGCACGACATCATCCTGATCACCATGGGCCAGCAGGATAGGCGGTCTGCACCTGACTTCGTCCTGCAACAGTTCGGGCTGCATCAGACGGCCCGAAAAGCCGATGATCCCGGCTACGGGATCATCGCGGCGGGGCGCGATATGCAGGCTCATCATCGTGCCCTGCGAAAAGCCGAACAGCACCACCTGTTCAGGCAGAATGTCCTCATCCACCATGACCCGGTCGAGAAAGGCATTCAGATCGGCCGCCGCCGCCTGCATGCCCTGCGCCGCGACTTCTTCGGATGATCCGTCGATCCATGGGATGGGGAACCACTGAAATCCCATCGGGTTCATCGCGCAGGCCTCGGGCGCGTCCGGCGCCAGAAAAAGCGTATCGGGCAGATGCGGCGACAGCGCTTCGCCGATGCCCAGAAGGTCGGCACCATTGGCGCCGTAGCCATGCACAAAGATCACCGCGGAGCGTATTTCGCCCGATGCCGGTTCGATCCGGCCCGTTTCCAGAACTCTGCTCATCCGATCCCCTCGCGTTTCTTTTCAACGTGGTAGTAGGCCCAAAGAATGCGCGCCGCAACGCTTTGCCAGGGCGACCAGGCCCGCGCCATGTCGCGCAGTGCCTTTTCCCGTGGCCGGGCATCGAGCGCAAAGAGCATGCGCGCGCCCTCTTGCAGCGCCAGATCGCCGGGGGCAAAGACATCCGCCCGCCCAAGCGAGAACATGGCGTAAATCTCGGCTGTCCATGTCCCGATCCCCGGCACGGCCACCAGCGTGTCAACAACCTGATCGGTCGGCATGTCGCGCAGATCATCAAACCGGATGCCCGATGCGGCGAGCGCAAGGGCATAGCGGATTTTCTGGCGCGACAATCCGCAATCCCTGAGATCAGCCTCAGTGGCGATGCCCAGCCGTTCTGGCCGGGTCATATCGGCGGCTTCCAGTCGGGCCCAGATCGCACGTGCCGAGGCGACCGAGACCTGCTGGCTGACAATGGCATTGAGAAGGGCGGAAAACCCGTCCTCTCTGAGCCTCAGGGGCAGCGGCCCGGTCAGCGACAACGCATGGGCGAAGCGCGGCTCGCGCGCGGCCAGTTCCGCCGCGCCTTCGGCGACGCAGGCATCCGAGCGGATGATCCGCCCGATCACAGCGCGCGCACCCAGTTCAGCGCCGCATCCACCGTGGGTACGATCCGGCAATCTGGCGGCGGTGGGCGTCGGATCATGATCACCGGCAGGCCCAGATCACGCGCCGCTTCCAGCTTGGCGCGGCTGGCCGATCCACCGGCGTTTTTGACCAGCAGATATGTGATGCTTAATTCGCGAAACAACGCGGTTTCTGCCGCCACAGAAAACGGAGGGGAGCCTTGCAGGAAATACCCGTTATCAAAGGGAAAATCTTCATCCGGCGGATCGATCCTGCGACAGATGAGCCGGGCATCGACATCCGCAAGTGCAGGCAGCGTCTGACGGCCCGAGGCGACAAAGACAATTGCGCCTGCCGGGATTGCCGCCGCTGCCGCCGCGGCGTCATCAACCGGCTGCCAGCAATCGCCCGGCCCCGGCTGCCATGCCGGACGCAGAAGCTTCAGATGCGGCAGACCGGCCTCTTGGCACAGCGCTGCCGTGCGGCTGGCCATGGCGGCGGCAAAAGGATGGGTGGCGTCGATCACGGCGCTGATACCGGCAGATGCGATATAGCGGCGAAACCCGTCAGCGCCGCCAAACCCGCCCAATCGCACCGGCATGTCCGGGGGATGGGCCAGCCGGGGTGGCGTGACAAAGGAAAGAGTTGCCCTGACCCCCGACAGCCCGTCCAGCCTGCCGGCCAGCGCGCGCGCATCACCCGAACCGGCAAGAAGCAGCAACCTGATCATGGCGCCGACTATAGGTGCGCTGCCGCCCGGTGCAAGCAAGGGGCCTTGTTGTCCGGGGCTGGCAGGATTATGGCAGTCTGATGACTGTTTCTGCCGACCGGCGAGCCCGTAAAAACGTGGCCATCCTGATCGCGGCCCAGGCTTTTCTGGGCTCGCAGATGCCGATGCTTTTCGTGATTGGCGGGCTGGCCGGGCAGATGCTGTCACCGATTGCCTGTCTGGCGACGCTGCCCATTTCGCTGATCGTCTTCGGATCGATGCTGACCGCGCCGTGGCTCTCGAACGCCATGCAGCGCTTTGGCCGCCGGACCGGTTTTGCCATCGGCGCGGCGGGCGGTGCCGCAGGGGCGGTAATCGGCGCGGCCGGTCTGATCAACGGATCGTTCCTGCTCTTCCTGATCGGGGCGTTCCTGAGCGGTATCTATATGTCATCGCAGGGATTTTTTCGCTTTGCCGCAACGGATACGGCTTCGGATGCCTTCAAGCCCAAGGCGATTTCCTATGTGATGGCGGGCGGGCTGATCTCGGCCGTCATCGGCCCGCAACTGGTCAAGGTGACCACGGGCCTTTTCGCGGTCGAGTATCTGGGCACCTATCTGACCATCATCGCGATCAACGCGGTTGGTGTTTGCCTCTTCTACTTTCTTGATATTCCGACCCCTGCCCCGGCACGGGAACAGCGGGGCGAGGGGCGCAGCCGGGGCGAGATGCTGTTGTCGCCCCCGATCCTGACGGCGGTGATCTGTGGCATGGTTGCCTATGCCCTGATGAACCTCGTGATGACCTCGACACCGCTGGCGGTGGTGGGCAATGGATATGGCCAGTCGCGCGCCGCCGATATCGTTTCGGCCCATGTCATCGCGATGTTCGCGCCGTCGTTCTTTACCGGCCATCTGATTGCCCGGTTCGGGGTGCATCGCATCATCGCCATCGGTCTTGCGCTGCTGGCACTGGCCGGCACGGTCGCCCTGCTTGGCCTGACGCTTTTCAATTTCTTTGGCGCGCTGATTCTCTTGGGACTGGGCTGGAATTTCGGATTTATCGGGGCAACCTCGCTGTTGGCGGCGTCCCATAGCAGCGCGGAAAAAGGCCGCATTCAGGGGATCAACGACGCGATCGTTTTCGGCTGCGTCACTCTTGCCTCTCTGGCCTCGGGCGGGTTGCTGAACTGTTCGGGCGGCGACGTGGTGCAGGGCTGGAACCTTGTCAATATCGCCATGATCCCCTTCCTTCTGCTGGCGGGTGGCACGCTCTTGTGGCTGGTGCTGCGCGGGCGGCGCGCAATCGCAGGCCGCTAACCCATCCTGCCGGTGAGCATGGCACCGAGCAGCCGGCGATGCGTCTGAAAGCCGCTGGGCTGCAACGTGCCGGACAGAACACGGCCGGGGTCGCGCAGCGCCTGTTGCAGTACCGCGCGCGCCGAAAGTGCGGGCCAGAGCGCGGGAAAGGCGCGCCCGAATTCGCGACGCGAGGCGCGGCCGAGCCGGTCAAGCCCCGCACGGGCCAGCGCCGGGATCGCCTGCTCCGGCGGATCGGGCAGCGGGTGACGGCCATGGCGCAGATAGTCAGGCACGCTGATCAGCCAGTTCGCAATGCCACCCGCCGTCCCGATCCGCCCTGCCCGGATGGCGGTATCAGATGGTGCACCTAGCGCACGCGCCGCGATTTCGGCAAGTTTTCCCGCGCCGGCGCTGATATGGGCAACAAGGTCGTCAACATGCTGAAAACCCTCGGCATAAATATCCCAGCGCCGGGCATCTACCATGGCCGACAGGTCGGCGACCGGCAGGTTGTTGGCCCTGATCAGCTCGGCCAGCGGCGTGACAACCTCGTGCTGGCGCGCGGGCAGGCCCTGATCGATCTCTTCCAGCGCGTCCAGCCACCATTGCAGCCGCATTTCGGCAATCATCGGTTCCTGCGTCAGCCAGGGCGCGCGGGCAATTTCGAGGTTGAAGGCATAAAGCGTCAGGAGTGCGGGCCGGGCATCAACCGGGGCGGCCATGACGGTGCGAAACCGGTCGGGGTCCCCTTCTTCCAGCAGCCGGGCGAGATCACCAAGGCTCATGCAGGGGCCACGATGTGCAGCGCATAGCCATAGGTATCACCATGGCGGCGCCAGAGCGCGATTTCGGCGTCGATTTCATTCAAGAGCGCGCTGGTCTGGGGTACGATCTCCGCCCTGAGTTGCGCTACGCGGGCCGCCAGCGGATCGTAGTAGGTCCGCCATGCCTCAGGCGGCAGGACGCGGCTGGCGACCTGCCGGAACCCTGCATTCCGGATATGCGCACCCGCCCCCTCGATGTCGGTCATGGCCGGAAACGCAGCCCAGAAATCTGCCGCTTCAGGGGGCCTTTCGGGCCCGAGCCAGCAAAGTTCGGAAAATACAATCATCCCACCCGGCGCAAGATTGCCGCACCAAAGGTTCAGCGCCTGCTCGATCCCCAGAAAATAGACCGCGCCGGCTGAATAGATAAGATTAAATTCGCCGCCCAATTCACTCATATCTTTATGATAAATCTCTATCGTCGGCTGATCTGAGAACGCCGCTGCGGCCTCATGTGCAAAACGCTCATTCAGTTCATAGCCCACAATATACAGATCAGGGCGCATCGCGTGAAATGTTCGAATATCACATCCCGTGCCACATCCGGCATCGGCGATCCGTGCCCCGTTTGGCAGGCATGTCTCCTGCAAAATCCATGCGATATCGTCCGTGGTGCCCGGCGCCAGTCGATCGAGCCCACCAAAGAGCCGATCGATGCCTACCGGATCTTGTCCATCGCTCACGCTGTGGCCCCGTCGCGGATCAGTTTCCACCTGACCGCGTCGAGCAGTGCCTCGAACGAGGCATCAACGATATTGGCCGACACGCCCACGGTTGACCAGCGGTGGCCTTGCCCGTCCTCGCTGTCGATGATGACGCGCGTAACGGCATCGGTGCCGCCATCAGTGATACGGACCTTGAAATCAACCAGCTTCAGGTCATCGATATAGGGCTGGAACCGGCCCAGATCCTTGGCCAGTGCCTGGCTGAGCGCGTTGACCGGCCCCCGGTCGCCACCTTTGGGGTCCATGCTTTCGGACACCGAGAGCCGTTTTTCGCCGTCCAGCTTGATGACGACCACCGCTTCGGACAGTGAAACCATCTGGTTTCGTTTGTTCTTGCGCCGCTCGACCGTCACGCGGTAGCGCTTGACCTCGAAAAACCTGGGTAACAGCCCCAGTATCCCGCGTGCGACCAGTTCGAACGAGGCCTGCGCGGTGTCATAGGAATAGCCGCGATCTTCGCGCGACTTGATTTCGCGCAGGATTTCATCCAGCCGGGGATCGCCCTTGGCGACTTCGATCCCGGCATCGGCCAGACGTTTGCGCAGGTTCGACTGCCCGGCCTGGTTGGACATGGGGATGATACGTTCATTGCCGGTCAGCGACGGCTCAATATGCTCGTAAGTGCTGGGGTCCTTGACGATGGCCGAGGCGTGCAGCCCGGCCTTATGCGCAAAGGCCGATGCGCCGACATAGGGTGCAGCCTTGTTCGGTACGCGGTTCAGGATATCATCCAGCAGGCGGGAAACGCGTGTTATTTCAGCAAGTTGTTTCGTGGTGACACCGGTTTCAAAGGCGGATGCAAATGGCTCTTTCAGCAAGATCGTGGGAATAAGCGTGGTCAGGTTGGCATTGCCGCAACGCTCGCCAAGGCCATTCAGCGTACCCTGTATATGACGCGCGCCCGCCGCGACCGCGGCCAGCGTATTGGCCACCGCGTTACCGGTATCGTCATGGGTGTGGATGCCCAGCCGATCGCCGGGGATGCCTGCATCGATCACCGCGCGCGTGATGCGGCCAACCTCATCCGGCAGCGTGCCGCCGTTGGTATCACACAGCACCACCCAGCGCGCACCGGCCTCGTGGGCCGCGCGGATGGCGGACAGCGCATAATCGGGGTTGGCCTTGTAGCCGTCAAAGAAATGTTCGGCGTCAAAGATCGCCTCGCGCCCCTGGGCGACCAGATGCGCAACCGATTCGCCGATAGCCTCGGTATTTTCGTCAAGGCTGATGCCAAGCGCGGTGGTGACGTGAAAATCATGGGTCTTGCCCACGAGGCAGACAGCCGGGGTGTTGGCGTTCACGACGGCGGCCAGCACATCGTCATTGGCCGCCGACCGGCCCGCCCGTTTCGTCATGCCAAAGGCGGTCAGCGTAGCCCGGGTTTTTGGTGCGGCGGCGAAGAACTCGCTGTCGGTCGGGTTGGCACCCGGCCAGCCGCCCTCGATATAGTCGATGCCCAACTGATCCAGCACCTCGGCGATACGGGTCTTTTCCGCCAGCGAAAACTGCACGCCCTGCGTCTGCTGGCCATCGCGCAGCGTGGTGTCGAAGAGGAAGAGGCGTTCGAGGCTCATGCCGTGGCCCTCGTTACGGGTTCGGCAAAGCGCCAAAGTCCAGCCCCCATGGGGCGGGCGCTTTTGCGCCCTCCCATTGTGCCGGGCGCTGCCCTTGTCTCTTTACTCATTCAATCCCCTCCAGCGCCGAGGCATTGAAGCCGGGTCCGGGCACCAGTTCCACCCCGTCTTTCGACATGCGCACCTCGACGCCAGCCGCCACCAGTGCGGCCTTCAATCGGTCCACTTCGGCGAAATCCTTCCGTGCCATCGCCTCCGCCCGCTTCGCGGCCAGCCTATCCGCCCAGCTTCCCAGGTCCACCGCAACCGGCGCCAACACGCCGATGCCCAGAAGATCGAGCGAGGCCGCCAGCCCATCGGCGTCGCCGTCTGCTGCCAGCTTATGCAACGCCGCAATCGCGCCGGGGCTGTTCAGGTCATCGGCAAGCGCGGCCACGACTTCGGGCGCAGCGCCCGGTGCGGGCTCGATGCCCGTAATGAGCGCACCCCAGCGGCTCAGCACCGCCTTTGCCTCCTCCGCCTTCTTCGCCGTCCAGTCCATTGGCTTGCGGTAATGCGTCGACAGCATGACGAACCGGATAACCTCGCCCGGATAGCCCTGATCGAGCAAATCCCGCACGGTGAAGAAGTTGCCCAGGCTCTTGGACATCTTCTTACCCTCGACCTGCAGCATCTCGTTGTGCATCCAGTTCCGCGCGAAATCGCCGTTCGGGTGGGCGCAACGCGATTGGGCGCATTCGTTCTCGTGATGCGGGAACAGCAGATCATTGCCGCCTCCGTGGATGTCGAAACTCTCACCCAAGAGCGCATCCGCCATGGCCGAGCACTCGATATGCCATCCCGGCCGCCCGCGTCCCCATGGGCTGTCCCATCCCGGCTGGTCATCCGTAGAAGGCTTCCACAGCACGAAATCCATCGGGTTTTTCTTGTAGGGTGCCACTTCCACCCGCGCGCCCGCGATCATGTCGTCGACCGACCGGCCCGACAGCCCCCCATAGGCCGCATCCGCCGTCACGTCGAACAGCACATGGCCTTCCGCCGCATAGGCCGCGCCCTTGGCAATCAGATCACCGATCATCGCCTGCATCTGCGCAATGTACTGGGTCGCGCGCGGCATATGCGTCGGCTCCAGCGCGCCAAGTGCCGCCATGTCGTCAAGGTACCACTGGGTTGTTTCCGCCGTGATCTGGCCGATGGGTCGGCCACTTTCATTCGCGCGCGCAATGATCTTGTCGTCGATATCGGTGAAATTGCGGACATAGGTGACGTGATCCGCCCCGTAGACATGCCGCAACAGCCGGAAAAGCGTATCGAACACCACCACGGGCCGCGCGTTGCCCAGATGCGCGCGGTCATAGACCGTGGGTCCGCAGACATACATGCGCACATCCGCCGGATCGATGGGGTGAAACACCTCTTTCGAGCGGGTGCGGGTGTTATAAAGCCTGATATCGGTCATCGTGCCTCACGCAATCTGCCATGCGGGCCACCAGTTTCGATCTGTTGAGAAGGAATGAACGGCCCGCGTGACAAGTCAGCCGGTAATCGAGCAGAAAATGCAGATCGTCCGTTTCATGGCCCCCACCTAACAGCTTGGCCACCGGTTGCCAATATGCGTTGGAGGGGGGAAGGGCCGCGATCACAATTGGTAATGCAGCGGCGCAGATTTCATGAATTGACAAAGCGGCAATGAAATGTGCCCCCTCGCGCGGAAGGACAGGGAGGGAAGCATGCGCGTTTCGCATCGGATAGCCAATCTGACGGATGGCGGTTCGGACGGGTGGGAGGTTTTTGACCACGCCCGCAAGCTGGTGGCGGATGGTGCGGAAATTACGGAACTGACCATCGGCGAGCATGATGTCGGCACCGATCCGGTAATCCTTGAGGCCATGCACGCGGCGGCAATGGGCGGTCACACGGGCTATGCCAGTGTGCCCGGGATCAGGACGCTGCGCCAGACGCTGGCCGAGAGATATACCGAACGCACTGGCGTACCCACGGATATCGACAATGTGGTGATCACGCCCGGCGGGCAGTCGGCGCTTTTTGCCGCCCATGCCGGGTGCTGCGATACTGGCGATACGGGGCTGCATATCGATCCCTACTACGCCACCTATCCCGCCACGATACGGGGCGTGGGGGCGCATCCGCGCGCCGTGACCACCCGGTCGCGTGACGGGTTTCAGCCGCAAAAGGACGTGCTGAATGCCGCTGCCGAAGGCGCACGCTCGATCCTGATCAATACGCCCAACAACCCGACCGGCGTCGTCTATGCGCCGGAAACGATTCGCAACATCTGCGATGTTGCCCGCGATCACGACCTCTGGATCATCTCTGACGAAGTCTATGACACGCAGGTCTGGGCAGGCGAACATCTGAGTCCGCGCATGATCAGCGGCATGGCGGACCAGACGCTGGTCGTCGGTTCCATGTCTAAAAGCCACGCCATGACCGGATCGCGCGTGGGCTGGATCATCGGTCCGAAAGAGATGATCAGCCACCTGATCGATCTGTCGACCTGCACCACCTATGGTGTGCCGGGCTATATTCAGGATGCCGCCGAGTTTGCGCTGAAACAGGGCCGGAAACTGGAGGAAAAGATCGCCGCGCCCTTCCGCCGCCGCCGCGAAATTGCAAAACGGTTGCTGGACCGGCAGAACGTGATCAAGCTGATCCCGGCGGATGGTGCGATGTATCTGATGCTGGATATCCGCGCCACGGGCCAAAGCGGCGAGGCCTTTGCCTGGCACCTGCTCGAGCGGGAACGGATCGCCGTGATGCCCGGCGAAAGCTTTGGCAAAGCCGCGGCGGGCCATATCCGCGTGGCCATGACGGTTGAGGATGATGCCTTTGAAACGGCGTTGCAAAGGCTGTGCGCCAAGGCAGAGGAGATGGCGGCATGATCGACAAAGGACAGGAGTTCCGCGCGCTTCACAGACCGGGCGATCCCTTTGTTCTTGCAAACGCATCGGACGCAGGTTCTGCAAAAATGCTGGAAGCAATGGGCGCACGGGCCATCGCGACCTCTTCGGCGGCGCTGGGATTCACGCTGGGCAAGCCCGATGGTCACATCACGCGTGACGAGGCGCTGGCGCATGCGGAAACCCTTGTTTCTGCTGTAAACCTGCCCGTATCCGGGGATTTTGAGAACGGCTATGGTGACGATCCCGGCACGGTAGCGGAAACCGTCAGGCTGGCGGCAGAGGTCGGGCTGGCCGGTATATGTATCGAAGATACGCGGCTGGCGGCGGGGGCATGCTATGATGCCGGTCTGGCCGCAGAGCGGATAAAGGCGGCGGTGGCGGCGGCCCGTGCGCTGCCGCGCGATTTCTTTCTGGTCGCGCGGGCCGATGGGGTGATGATGGATCTCTATGATCTGGATGAGGCGTTGGCGCGGGTTCGCGCCTTTGACGCGGCGGGGGCGGACGGGATCTATATCCCCCTGCCCAAGCATGCGGATGATTTTCGCCGGATCACGGCGGCGGTTCACTGTCCGGTCAATGCGCTGGCCGCCGGGCCGCATGCCCGTATTCCGCTGGCGCGTTTTGCAGAAATGGGCGTGGCCCGCATCTCGCTTGGTTCGGCACTGGCGCGGGTGACGCACCGGGCGATCCATGATGCGGCACAGGCGATTTTTGACCATGGCGATTTCTCACTCCTTGCTGACGGGCTGTCGGCCCGCCGCGTCGATGCCATGCTGTCGGGCGGGGGATAGGCCATGGTTGCCGGGGGTGTGACGCGCCGGGGTTTATTGCTGATCTGGCTTTTCGCCATTCTGCCCGTCATGGCAATTGCGCAAGGGGCCGAACGGCAATATCCCGAATATGCGTCGCTCTCGGTCAATGATTATGCCGCCATCCTGCCCGCGGAAGATGCGGCGGCGCTGGCGGCACGTCTGGATACGCTGCGTGAAGATCGGGGCATCGAGATGGTGGTGGTTACAGCGGCCTCGCGCAGCGACTATGGCGATCACGGATCGCTGGAACGTTTTGCGACCGGCCTTTTCAACACCTGGGGCATCGGCAATGCCACGCGCAATGACGGCATTCTGATTCTGGTTCTGACCAGGGATCGGGAAATGCGGATCGAGCTGGGCCGGGGATATGACCGCGACTGGGACTGGGTCGCGCAAGGCATCATCGATCAGACCATGGTGCCGGCTTTCCGCCAGGGTGATTTCGTCACCGGATTGCGGGATGGTGTTGAGCAGACCATCGACCGGATTGCGCTGGCACATGCCGGGGGCGCAACGGCCCCGCCCCCGTCCGAGCCCGGTGGCATTTCGGGCGGGATCGTCGCCCTGACGATGGCCGTTTTGGGGTTGGGTCTGGTCATGCGACGCCGGATCGGCGACGCGCTCTATCGGCTGCGGCGCTGCCCGCAATGCGGCGCGCGCGGGCTGGTGCGAACGCGCGAAACGCTGATGGCGGCAACGCGCCAAAGCCCCGGGCGTGGCCGTCAGATTCTGAACTGCGCCAATTGCGATTACCGGGATGAGAGCAGTTACCGGATCGCACGGATCAGAACCTCTTCGTCGTCTTCGTCCTTCGGCGGCGGGTCCTCATCAGGCGGCGGCGCATCGGGGCGCTGGTGACGCGGGATGGTGACGCAAACAGGCAAGCGCGGTCGCGAATAGACCGTTAGGAGCTAGGCCCGGGAGGGTCGGAATGACCGGATGTGAATGGAAGATCCAGATCGTCGTGATCACGATCGGTGCCGAAAGGGGACGCGCGGCGCGCGGGCGTCCGGCTGTCTAGGTCCGTCATTTCCCTGTCCCCTGTCCACGCGAGATTAAGAACATGTCCAGACCAGCACGACGCGCGGGTGGCCGCGCTGCCCGTCACGCGCTCCGCGCCGCACCCCTGACCGAAGATAAACGCCCCGTCCGTCCGGGAATGTCCGGCGGCAATTACAAGGCCCTGACCGATGCCGAGATCGAGCGGCTGCACCATGCCGCGCTGGATGCGCTGGAGGTGATCGGGCTGGCCGATGCCCCGCCAAGCGGGGTGGAGACGATGGTTGCCGCCGGGGCGATCCATGGTGACGACGGGCGGCTGCGCTTTCCGCGTGCCCTGGTCGAGGACATGCTGGCCAAGGCCGCGCGCGACATTACGCTCTGCGGGCGCGATGAACGCCACGACCTGACATTGTCGGGCAGCCGTGTGCATTACGGCACAGCCGGTGCAGCGGTGCATATGGTTGATGTCGATGGCCGCAACTACCGCGAAAGCACCGTGCAGGATCTTTTTGACGCCGCGCGGATCGTTGACCGGCTCGACAATATCCATTTTCTACAACGTCCTATGGTTTGTCGTGATATTCCAGACAATTACGAGATGGACCTCAACACGATTTATGCCACGGTCAGTGGCACGACCAAGCATATCGGCACCAGTTTTGTTGAGCCGTCGCATATGCAGGGCGCATTCGAGCTGTTGCATATGATCGCGGGGGGCGAAGAGGCGTGGCGCGCGCGGCCGTTCATGTCGAACTCGAACTGTTTTGTTGTACCGCCGATGAAATTCGCCACCGAAAGCTGCCAGGTGATGGAGCTTTGCATCGAAAACGGTATGCCGGTGCTGTTGCTGTCGGCAGGACAGGCCGGGGCGACGGCCCCTGCCCCGATTGCCGGGGCCATCGTGCAGGCCGTGGCCGAATGCCTCGCCGGTGTTGTCTATGTCAATGCGCTCAAACCCGGCCATCCTGCGATTTTCGGGACATGGCCCTTCGTCAGCGATCTGCGCACCGGGGCGATGTCGGGGGGGTCAGGTGAACAGGCCTTGCTGACAGCGGGTTGCGCGCAGATGCATCATTTCTATGGCCTGCCCGGTGGCGCGGCAGCCGGTATCGCCGATGCGAAACTGCCCGACATGCAGGCGGGGTGGGAGCAGATGTGCTCGAACGTGATGGCGGGACTGTCGGGGCTGAACATGGTCTACGAGGCCGCGGGCATGCATGCCTCGCTTTTGGGTTTTTGCCATGAAAGCCTTATTCTGGGTGACGATCTGCTGGGTCAGGCGCTGCGCTGTGTGCGGGGTATCGAGGTCAATGACGACACGATCGGGCTGGATGTCATGCGCTCGGTCTGTCTGGAGGGGCCGGGTCATTACCTGGGGCAGGATCAGACGCTGAATCTGATGCAGACCGAATATATCTATCCTGCGCTTGGCGACAGAACCTCGCCCAAGGAATGGGAGGAACAGGGCAAACCCGATCTGATCCGCAACACCATCGCACGCAAAGAGCAGATTCTGTCAGAGCCGAGCGCGGCAGTGCTGAACCCGGTGCTGGATCAGCAGATTCGCGTGGCGTTCAATATTCATCTGGATATCTAGGCGGCGGCATCAGCATCGATCTGTAAGCATACGCAATACATGATTTATTTATGCTGTAGGTGAGAGAAGGTGCTCCGGCAGTGGTTCGGGGCGCTACGGCCCGCGTGCCTATTGCTCTGCCTTCTCGGCGAGCGATAGCCACTCTTCTTCGGCAGCGGCGAGGTTGGTCTGGCGTTCGCTTAGCGCCTCGGTCGCCTTGGCGAATTTCAGCGGTGCCGTCGCGTAAAGCTCGGGATCCGAGAGGTAGTCCGACAGCTTGGTGATTTCGGCCTCGAGCCGGGCAATGATATCGGGCAATTCGTCCAGACGGTGCTGTTCGGTAAATGTCAGACCGTCGGCGGAAGAAGATGCCGTTTTATCCTTTTTTTTCTGTGTCTTGATATCTCTTTTTGATGTGGTCGGCGCAGATTCATCGCGGCGCTGCGCCTGATAATCGCTCCAGCCGCCGGCATAATGGGTAATCCGGCCCGCCCCTTCGAAGACCAGCGTATTGGTCGCGACCCGGTCCAGAAAATCGCGATCGTGGCTGACCAGCATGACTGTGCCGTCATAGCCATCCAATATGTCCTGCAGCAGATCGAGCGTTTCCACGTCCAGATCATTCGTCGGTTCGTCCAGAACCAACAGATTGCTTTGCCGTGCCATGACGCGCGCCAGCAGAAGCCGTGCCTTTTCCCCGCCCGAGAGCGACCGGACGGGCGCGCGGGCCTGCGCATCGTCGAAAAGGAACTCCTTGAGATAACCCACGACATGGCGCGGTGAGCCGCGCACCATCACCTGATCCGAACGCCCCTGCGCGGCGAGCATGGGATCAAGGGTCAGGCTTTCCCACAATGTCGCGTCCGGGTTCAACTGGGCGCGGTTCTGATCGAATATCGCCGGGGTCAGATTGGTGCCGTGGCGCACCGTGCCGCTGTCAGGGGGAATTTCCCCCGTCAATATCCGCAGGAGGCTGGTTTTCCCCGCTCCGTTCGGCCCGACAAAGGCGATGCGGTCACCACGCAGGATTCGAAGGGAAAAATCTTTGATAACAGGCTGATCAAAGCTCTTGTTGATGTTGCTCGCTTCAATGACCAGCTTGCCGCTCAGCTTGCCGGTATCCAGCGCCATCCCGGCATTGCCCTTGCGCCGGATCATGGCCGCGCGCTCCTGACGCAGTGCCGCAAGGGCGCGCACCCGGCCCTGGTTGCGTTTGCGCCGGGCACTGATGCCTTCGACCGCCCAGCGGGCTTCGGCCTTGATCTTGCGATCCAGCTTGTGGCGGGCAAGGTCCTCTTCTTCCCATGTCCGGTCGCGCCAGGCCTCGAAATCGGCAAATCCCTTGTCCTGTCGGCGCAACACCCCGCGATCCACCCAAAGCGTGGCGCGGGTCAGTGCTGTCAAAAAGGCGCGGTCATGGCTGATCAACACAAATCCGGACCGGGCCGCGCCCAGCATATCCTCGAGCCATGCAATCGCCTCGATATCCAGATGGTTCGTCGGCTCATCGAGCAGCATCAGGTCGGGCTCTTCGGCCAGCAGTTTGGCCAGTGCCGCCCGGCGGCGTTCACCACCCGAGGCGGCGCTGACCGCGGTATCGGGATTGAATTTTAGCCCTTCTGCCGCCCGCTCAACCCGGTAGAGTTCTCCCGGGCCAAGCGCCGAGATGGCAAAATCGCCGAGCGTCGCAAAGCGGCTGAGGTCGGGGTCCTGCTCCATGTAACCCGCACGGATGCCCGGTGTGGTCACGACCTCGCCCGTGTCGGGTTCAACAATGCCCGCCAACACCTTCATTAACGTCGATTTTCCGGAACCGTTGCGCCCCACCAGCGCCAGACGTTCACCCGGATGCAATGTGAGCGAGACGTCAGAGAACAGCGGATCGCCGCCATAGCTGAGCGACATGTCATTAAGCTGAAGGAGTGGTCTGCGGGCCATGCTGCCTGATACGCGGGAATTGCGCCCTTGACCAGCCGGTCACGTCAGGCCGCCACCGCCCTCAGAAGACGCGCCCGCGCCGGTGGTATCGCGCTGATTTCAAGCCCGGTAAAGACGTGCAGCGTATTGAGTTCCGTGTCGATGACGGCGTGATCGGACACCCAGCCGCCCATGACGAGATAGGTTTTCAGAAGCGGCGGCATCCTCAGCATGGCCCGTCGCCGGTCGGGCAGTCGGCGGCGCAGAATCTCGGCAAAGCGAAAAACGCGCGGCGCCTTGACCCGGGGCAGCCAGCGGCCGGGTGCGAGGTGGTTTTCCTTGAGAAGCGCGAAGGCATCGCGATAGGCCGCGCCCTCTGTGCCCTGAAATGAAGAGCAGCCAAACAGCATCTCGACCCCGTGCTGATCGACATAGGATGTCATCGCCGCCCAGGCGATACGCAAAATATCGGGGTCCCGGCAATCGGGATGGATGCAGAACCGGCCCATCTCGACCATTGGTCCGTCAAAGGACTTGAGCGCAGAGAGTTCGTAATACTGTGCCGAATAGCTCTGATCGATATCGCGCCCCGTGCCCAATGGCAGTAGCCGGAAGGAACAGACCAGTCGCCCCCCGGCCTCTTCGACCAGCACATGCTCGCAGGTCTGATCGAACGCGTCGCGGTCGAGGGTCTGATTCGCGCCCGCGCCCGACCGGAAAAGCAGCGCCCGCAGCGCCTGCGACTTCAACAGATCGTCATCACCCGCCGCGAGACGGGCGTGATACTTGCCCTTGCGCAAATCGACCATATCTGCCCCTCTGACCCCGGGCATGCGTGCCGGGGCCCCGGTTCCGAACTGACAATGATTTAACAGCCTAAGGACAAAGGAATGCAAGCCATGGATAAAGTCACCAAAACCGATGAGGAATGGCGCGCAAAGCTGAGCGATCTGGCCTTCAAGGTGACACGCCGCCATGGCACCGAGCGCGCCTTTACCCACGATGATTTCCCCAAGGATGCCGGGGTCTTTGCCTGTGTCTGCTGCGGCGCGCCGCTTTTTGATCAGGCGGACAAGTTCGATTCGGGTACCGGCTGGCCCTCGTTTACCCGCCCCATGGATGCCGAGATGGTGGGCGAAAGCTCGGATAACAGCTGGTTCATGAAGCGTACCGAGGTTCACTGCAATCGCTGCGATGCGCATCTGGGGCATGTCTTCCCCGACGGGCCGCAGCCCACGGGCCTGCGCTATTGCATCAACGGCGTGGCGCTGGATTTCGAACCGGGTGACGACGGCTGACAGGCAGCCCCCGTGATCAGTTAAAGAAATCCGCCGGGTTGAAATTGCCGACGCTGCCCAGAAGCTGGCGCAGGAAAGTAACGTTCTTGATATTGCTGTCGGTCACGCGCCGCGACAGGGTGACAACCTTGCCGTCCTCAAGGCTGAAACGCTCGATATTCGAGACGACGCCGCTGGGTCGGAACGAGATGGCCACGATCTGGCGCTCGATGGGGCGCGGTTTGCGATAGGCGAAATATTCCCATTTGGAGCCGACATAATACCATGCCGTATCCTCGCGCACGCCGGTGGCAACCGGTCTGCCGACCGTTTCCTCGACCGAGGCGCGCGTATCGACGCCGACGATCACATCCGACAAGACAACGTCATCGGGCACATAGCCGTGATTGCGATAGGTGGCGGTACAGGCCGAAAGGCCGACAAGCAGGGCCAATCCGATCCAGATACCCACGCGCTTGCGCATCCACATTGCCACTTCCCCTTGTTTTGTCAGCGTTTCGTTCATATTCGAATAGTTGAGCCGGATTGCAAGTTCAAGAAAGTTGCAAGCACAGCTGAGTGATGATCGGAAGAGACATGACCGACCTGACGGAATATTCGCTGAAACCCGCCGATCTGCCGCGCCAGAAGCCGACGGCATTCACCATTCAGCCGACGCGGGTGGAAATGTCGGAAATTGCTGATGAACTGGGGATACCCGGCCTGTCCAAGCTGCGATTTGTCGGCAAAGTGATTCCCCTCGATGGCGGGGACTGGCATCTGACCGGTGAATTGGGGGCCTCGGTCCGTCAGGAATGCATCGTGTCGCTGGCACCGGTGACCACACGCATCGACGAACAGGTCGAGCGTTTCTATCGCGCCGAATTCACCTGGTCCGATCAGGACGAGAGTGAAATGCCGGAAGACGATTCCGAAGAGCCGCTGGGCAAAGAGATCAACCCTGCCCTTGTGATGGTGGAGGCGCTGTCGCTTTCGCTGCCGCTTTATCCGCGGGCCGCGGGGGTTGAGCATGGTGAAACCGTGATCACGGAACCCGGCGCAGAACCGCTGACGGACGAAGCGGCAAAGCCCTTTGCCGGTCTCGCTGCGCTCAGGGACAAGCTGAGCAGTGAATAGGCGGGCCGCGCCGTGGGGCGATCTCACCGGTAAAATCACCCCGGCCCTGCAAATTGGCGCTGTTTTTGCTTGAAATTCCGATTTTGCAGGCGCAAAAGCCCTAAACCGGGAGAATGCAGAGAATCCGCCGGCAGGGTCAACAAACCCCTTGCACACCGGCGGAATCAAAGTATGTTCCCGGCCTTCGTTTCCTGTCAGGCATTTCGGCCCCGCCGAAGCCGGGCAAGGCATCCAAATTTTGGGCCCTGTTGCCCCCGAACATCCGAGGTTGAGACATGGCTGTCCCTCAGAATAAGATCACTAAATCCCGCCGCAACATGCGCCGCGCGCATGACGCGCTGGTGGCAGCAAATCCCAACGAATGCCCCAATTGCGGTGAACTCAAGCGGCCTCATCACGTATGCGGGTCGTGCGGACACTATAATGACCGCGAAGTCGTAGCCCAGGCGGACGAAATCGATCTTGACGAAGACGCGGCGTAAGCCCTGTCTGATCGTGCTCCCCGGTGATGGACGCAAGCGATCTGACTGAACAGAACCCTCGTATTGTCATTTCAGTCGATGCGATGGGCGGGGATTTGGGCCCGGCACCAGTGGTTGCCGGGCTTTCTCGTTTTCTGAAAACAACCGACGATGTCGAGTTTCTGCTGCACGGCCCCGCGCGCGATCTCACGCGCCTTGTGAACCGGCGCAAGGCGCTGGCTGACAGGTGCCGGGTTGTGGATGCCGAGGGTGTTGTCGGCATGGATGAAAAACCCAGCCATGTCATGCGTCACGGCAAGGGCACGTCGATGTGGTCGGCGATTGATGCCGTACGCTCGGGCCAGGCGACGGTTTGCGTATCCTGCGGCAATACCGGCGCATTGATGGCGGTGTCGATGATCCGGCTGCGCAAGCTGCCCGGCGTTTCACGCCCGGCGATTGCCTGCCTCTGGCCGTCGAACAATGCCCAGGGTTTTAATGTCATGCTGGATGTCGGGGCCGATCTGCGCGCCGATTCCGAGGATCTTTTGCAATATGCACTGATGGGGGCGTCCTATGCGCGCCACGGTCTGAACGTCGCCCGCCCCCGCGTCGGATTGCTGAATGTCGGCACCGAAGAACACAAGGGTCGCGCCGAACTGAAAGAGGCCAACGAATTGCTGTCGGCTGTCGCGCCGGACGCGAATTTCGATTTCGCCGGATTTGTCGAGGGCGGGGACATTCCGTCGTCACGTGTCGATGTCATCGTCACGGACGGGTTTACCGGCAATATCGCCCTGAAAACCGGCGAAGGCACGGCCCGGATGATTTCCGGCGCGCTGCGCGAGGCCTTTCGCAAAACACCGCTCTCGCGGCTGGCGGCGCTCTTGGCGATGACGTCGCTCAGGCGGCTGTCGCGGCGGATCGATCCGCGTCGCGTCAACGGCGGGGTTTTCCTCGGGCTGAATGGCACCGTGGTCAAATCACATGGCGCGGCTGACGCCACCGGTATTGCCGCCGCGATCACGCTTGCACATCAACTTGCAAGGTCAGGAATTAACGACAGAATCGCCGCACGGGTTGCATCTCTGAAGCCAGAGGCCCATGGTGGCCTGACGGATAAACACGCAGCCGGAGACGCCACATGACGACGCGTTCAGTCATATTGGGTGCAGGACATTACCTGCCCGAACGCGTGGTGCCCAATGCCGAGTTTGAAAAATCGCTCGATACCGATGACGCGTGGATACGCGCCCGCACCGGGATCGAGCGGCGCCATTTCGCGGCCGAGGGCGAAACCACATCCGATATGGGCACGGCGGCGGCGCGCGATGCGCTGGCCGATGCAGGGCTAGCGCCGGATGATATCGATGCGATTGTCGTCGCCACCTCGACGCCTGATCTGACCTTTCCGTCGGTTGCCACCATGATCCAGAACAAGCTGGGGATGACGCGCGGTTTCGCCTATGACGTTCAGGCGGTCTGTGCGGGTTTTGTCTTTGCGCTAACCAATGCCAACGGGCTGATCCTGTCGGGTCAGGCGCGGCGTGTGCTGGTGATCGGCGCCGAAACCTTTTCGCGCATCATGGACTGGGAAGACCGGACCACCTGCGTTCTTTTCGGCGACGGCGCCGGGGCGCTTGTGCTCGAGGCGCAGGAGCTGACGGGCACGAATGCGGATCGGGGCATTCTGGCATCGGATCTGAATTCCGATGGCAGGCAAAAGGACATTCTCTATGTCGATGGCGGCGTCTCCAGCAGCCAGACCACCGGTTTCCTGCGCATGCAGGGCAAGGAAGTTTTCCGCCACGCGGTCGAGAAGCTCGCCCAGACTGCGCATAACGCGCTGGCCAAGATCGGCATGACGGGTGACGATGTCGACTGGATCGTACCGCATCAGGCCAATCTGAGAATCATCAAGGGAACGGCCAGCCGGATGGGCGTACCCATGAGCCGCGTCATCGTCACGGTGCAGGATCACGGCAATACGTCGGCGGCGTCGATACCGCTGGCGCTGTCGGTGGCATGGAAATGCGGGCATATCGTGAAAAACGACGTGATCGTGACCGAGGCGATCGGTGGCGGACTGGCCTGGGGGTCGGTGGTTTTGCGCTGGTAAGGCCGCTTTCAGACTTACCCACAAGGCATTGATATTGACAGAGTAATCAACTTTGCCCATTTTCGGTTCAAACACCGGGGGAAGAGAGATGACAGAAAAGACGTTGACACGTATGGATCTGAGCGAAGCGGTCTTCCGCGAGGTTGGCCTGTCACGCAATGAATCGGCGCTTCTTGTAGAGAGCGTTCTGCAGCATATGTCCGACGCGCTGGTCGCTGGCGAGAGCGTCAAGATATCCTCGTTCGGGACCTTTGGCATCCGCGATAAATCGGCCCGGATCGGCCGCAATCCCAAGACCGGAGAAGAGGTTCCCATCAACCCCAGACGTGTCCTGACCTTTCGCCCATCGAACCTGATGAAAGAACGCGTCGCGGCAGGAAACAAGAAGTAAGTGTCGGCCCTCGCAAACATGTCAAAATCCCCGGACGCCTTTCGAACCATCAGTGAAGTGGCCGACTGGCTGGGTACTCCGGCCCATGTGCTGCGCTTCTGGGAAAGCCGCTTCACACAGATCAAGCCGGTCAAGCGTGCCGGTGGCCGACGCTATTACCGCCCGTCCGACATGCTGTTGCTGGGCGGGATCAAGAAATTGTTGCACGAGGATGGCATAACCATTCGCGGTGTTCAGAAAATTCTGCGGGAACAAGGGATTAAGCATGTCGCATCACTGTCTCCGTCACTGGATGGCGGGGCGGCTGCGGGCGATCTGATCGAGGCGGAAACCGTCCGCGCCGAACCGGCAGGCGGTCAGGAAGCTGCGGAAAACAGCGTGCTGAGCTTTGCGCGCCCCGCCGAAGACACGCCCGAACCCGCCGCAGAAACCGTCGAGGCGATAACAGCCGAACCCGTTCAGGAGGTGCTGGACATTGCACCCCCCCCGTCGGCGGCACCGGCTGAGGCCACGCCCGAAACGGCGGATGATCTGATGGCACGACTCAGGGAATTGTCGGCGAATCCGGATCAGCTTGACGCCGTGGGCAGGGCCCGGCTGGCTGTTCTTTATGGTCGTCTCAAGGCGTTGCGGGATCGGGTCGCGGCAGCGACAAATCAGTGAATTTAAATGACGATAGCAACTTGCACGGCGCGTGAAATGCGGTATGAGTGTCGTCTGTCGGGCTATGGCGCAGCCTGGTTAGCGCGTCCGTCTGGGGGACGGAAGGTCGTGAGTTCGAATCTCGCTAGCCCGACCATCAACTCACCCCGAAACAGGTGCTTCGCACCCCCGCATATCGAGAGAATCGGATGACGGCGACCGGGGTTCTGCCTGCACAAATCATACAATTCATGATTGATCGGGGCGAAATCACCAGCGATTTTCCGATTGGTGATGCACAAATACAACCTGCCTCGCTGGATCTGCGTCTGGGCGATGTCGCCTATCGCATGCGCGCCTCGTTCCTGAGCGGCGCGGGGCACAGCGTTGCCGAACGACTGTCCGAATTCGAGATGCACCGCATCGACCTGAGTGGCGGCGCGGTGCTGGAAAAGGGCTGCGTCTATGTCGTGCCGCTGATGGAGGGGCTTGCCCTGCCCGATCATGTGCAGGCGGTGGCAAATGCCAAGTCATCCACCGGGCGGCTGGATTTGCTGACGCGTACCATCACCGATGGCGGGGTCGAGTTCGACCGTATCGCCCCGGGCTATCACGGCCCGCTTTATGCAGAGATCTGTCCGCGCAGCTTTTCCGTTCTGGTCCGGCCGGGCATGCGGCTGAACCAGATCCGGTTCCGTGCCGGGCAGGCATTGCTGTCAGACACGGAACTGGCGGCACTGGATGCCGAGATCGGGCTGGTCTCGGGCAAGGCCCATATCGATGGCGGGCTGGGATTTTCGGTTGATCTGCGCCCCGAAGCGGGTGATCTGGTCGGCTACCGCGCCAAGCCGCATACAGGCGTGATCGATCTGGACCTGATCGGCCACTATGACGCCGCCGATTTCTGGGAGGATATCCGCACGACCGAGGGCCGCATCATTCTGGACCCGGGTGCGTTTTACATCCTTGTCAGCCGCGAAGCCGTGCACATCCCGCCCGATTGCGCCGCCGAAATGGCGCCTTATCTGGCCATGGTGGGCGAGTTCCGGGTGCATTATGCCGGGTTCTTTGATCCCGGCTTCGGTCACGCGCCGGCGGGCGGACAGGGATCGCGCGGGGTGCTGGAGGTACGCTGCCACGAGGCGCCCTTTGTGCTGGAGCACGGGCAATCGGTGGGCAGGCTGGTCTATGAACGGATGTCCGAGACGCCCAACACCTTATATGGTGCTGATATTGCGTCGAATTATCAGGGTCAGGGCCTGAAACTATCCAAGCATTTCCGGACCGGCCCGGCCTGATCAGCGCGCATCGCGCAAAGTGTTCCGGGGCGTTTCGGCCCCCTGCCCGCGCCGCTCTCATGGCGCGCGGGCGTGATCACATCCGCTCGGCGCGTGCGGCGTTGCGGGCGGCACGGCGTGCGCGCCGGGCTTCGCGGCGTTCCTGTTCGGCGCGGCTCTGCTCTGGATCAACTTCCTGGGCCGGCATCATGTCCATATCACGGGGCGGCGGTGCTGCCCGCCGTTTGGTGCGCGCGCCGGACAGTGCGCCGACGCCCGAGTTCACGCCCTTGCGGACCAGCTGATTGATCAGCGATCTCAGGATCATGTTGATAATTCGGTTCATGCCTCAGCTCCTTCGTTATCATCGTCGAACAGATTTTCCTGCCCTTCTTCTTCTGCTTCGTCATCGTCCGGCAGTATTGCACCGGGTGGCGGGCGATTATCCAAGAGCCCCGCCGCTCTGAGTTCGCGCAGCCCCGGCAGGTCCCGCGCGCTTTCCAGACCGAAGTGATCCAGAAATCCCTGGGTGACGACAAACGTCACCGGTCTGCCGGGTGTCACACGTCTGCGGCCAAATTTTATCCATTCCAAGTCAAAAAGTTGATCAATCGTGCCACGAGAGACCGAAACGCCGCGAATCTCTTCGATCTCGGCCCGCGTCACGGGCTGATGATAGGCGATAATGGCCAAAGTTTCCGTTGCCGCCCGCGACAGCTTGCGCAGCTGGACCCGCTCTTTGTGCATCAGATGGCCGAGATCGCGCGCGGTGCGAAACGCCCAGCCATCACCGATACGCGCCAGTTGCACTCCGCGCCCCTCGTAGCGTTTTTTCAGATGCTCAAGCGCCGCAGCCGCGTCAGAGCCGTGCGGCAGACGGTTGGTCATCTCGCCCAGGCTGACCGGGTCGGCCGACGCAAATAGGATCGCCTCGACCATGCGTTCCTGCTCGGCCATGGGCGGTGCCTCGAACAGGCTTTCAGTATCTGTGATCTCATCCACGCTGGCCATCCTTTTTGCGCAGTTCGATTTTGGCAAAGGTTTCATGCTGGCGCAATTCGACGAGGCCAAGCTTGGCCAGTTCCAGCGAGGCGGCGAAATTCGATGCCGTCGCCGAGCGGCGCATCGCCGGATCATGCTGCCAGCCCTCGGGCAGGTAGCTGGTCAGATCGGTCCAGTCCCCGGCAAAGCCGATCAGATGGCGCATGCCGTCAAGCGCCTCTTCCATCGTCATGACCTTGCCGCGGTCCATGGTGTAGGGACGAAAATCGTCCTTGGTTCTGAGCCTGGCATAGGCCTGCATCAGATCCATCAGCGAGGCGGTATAACTGATCTGGCGAATTTCGGTGACATTTTCGGAAATGCCGCGGGCAAAGAAATGCCGCCCCAGCTGATCGCGCGCCATGAGCCGCGCCGCCGCCTGACGCATCGCATTGAGCCGCTCGAGCTGAAAAGCCAGATGCGCGGCAAGTTCCTCGCCGCTGGGGCCTTCGTCATCAGGATCGGGCGGCAGGAGAAGCCGCGATTTCAGAAACGCAAGCCATGCCGCCATGACCAGATAATCCGCCGCAAGCTCGATCCTGAGCGATTTGGCCTTGTCGACAAAGGCCAGATATTGCTCGGCCAGTTGCAGGACCGAAATCCGGCGCAAATCAACCTTTTGCGTCCGCGACAGCGTCAAAAGCAGGTCAAGCGGCCCCTCGAACCCGTCGACATCGACGATCAGCGCCTCTGCCGCCAGCCGCGCCTCGACCGCGCTGGCCTGTTCATCCCAATTATCCTCAGTCTCCATCGGGCCCGCCGCCTGCCAGAATCGCGTCAAGTTCCGCCCCGAGCGCGGCAATGTCAACGTCTGTCGCCTGCTGGCGCGCGGCAAGCGCCCGATCAGTGCGCTCGGCAGCCAGCCCGCCAAGCGGGCGCAGCGCCCCGGCAACCGCCTCCATCTCCGCCAGATTACCATTGCAGTGCAAAATCAGATCGCAGCCGGCCTCTTGCGCATCCGCCGCGCGGCTGGCGACCGGGCCGCTTAGCGCCTCCATGCCGATATCATCGGTCATGATCGCCCCCCGGATGCCGATCACCTCGCGTATGAAATCGATCGCCCGCGCCGAATGCGTGACCGGCAATTCCGGGTCGATGGCGTCAAAGACAAGATGCGATGTCATGGCAAGCGGCAGATCGGCCAGCCGGGCAAAGGGCCTGAAATCCGAGGCCACCAGCCCGTCCAGCCCGGTACGAACCCGCGGCAGCCCCAGATGGCTGTCTGTCGTTGCGCGCCCATGGCCCGGCAGATGTTTGAGCACACCCAGAACACCCCCGTCCATCTGGCCGTCGAAAAGCGCACGCGCCAGTGTCGCCACCCGGCCCGCCTCGTCCCCGTATAGACGGTTTTTCAGAAAGGGATGCGTCTCGGGCCGGGCGATGTCGGCCAGCGGTGCACAATTGACATCGATCCCCGACGCAGAGAGTTCGTCGGCAATCAGACGCCCGCGAAGCCACATCACCCGCGCCGCTGCTGCCGTGTCCAGCCCTGCGACCTGATCGGCTGCCGGCGGCCATTGCCGCCATGCAGGCGGCCAGAGCCGCTGAACCCGCCCGCCTTCCTGATCGATCAGCACCGGAGCGTTGCGGCCCACCGACATGCGCAGATCATCGATCAGCGCCGACAGCTGTGCCGGTGTTTCGACATTGCGGTCAAATAGGATAAACCCCCAAGGGTTGACCCGGGCAAAAAAATCACGTTCATCCGCGCCAAGCCGGGGCGACGCGCAGCCAAAGATGGTCGCGCCCTGGGGCGCCATCAGCGTGACACGACCGGGATACAGGCGGCATCCTCGGCCAGGAGGACCGAGCAAAAGCGCCGCGCCTCTGACAAACCGTCAAAACCATGCGCGCGCAGGCGATAGAATGTGCGCCCGCCCGATTGCGTCTTTTGGATCACACGTTTCTTGCCGGCCATATAGGCCGAGAAGCGTTCGGCGAATTTCCCCCATTCACGCCGCGCGGTTTCAGCCGAATCATACGCGCCCAGCTGTACAAGCCGCGTGCCCGGTGCCACATCGGCCGGTGCGATATCGATCACCGCCGCAACCGTTTCTGTCCGGCTCGCCACCCGCTTGGTCGAGGCCTGCAGACCATTGGGCCTGAGCGCCGGCCGGGGCGAGGTTTTGACCCCCGGGATCGATTGCGAAATCACCTGCAGGCCGGTGTCTGCCGGGCGGGCGACAGCAGCAATATCCTCTGCCTCATCGGTGCGGGTGTCCGTCACGGCGGCCCCGTCCAGCGGCTCCATCCCCGCGCTCAGTTTTTCAGCCAGCGCCAGCGCGGCCGCCACGGCCTCATCCCCGCTCAGCGGTCGTTCCACGGGCTCTCTTGCTTCGATCACCGGCTCCTCTTCAGGAAGTTCGGAAATGACGATATTGTTATTCGCTGCCAGATCAATAGGTTGCGGCGCAAGGATTATGCGGGATGCGGGCTCTTCCGCCACGCCCTCTGCCTGCACTGCATTGACCGCCATGCCCTGATGCTCGGCCAGATCGCCACCGGGATCCTCGGGTTGAACCCGCATCGGGCCTTCCATCGCGCGGATCACCGGCACATCCGTGACATCGCGCACCGACAGGTTATAGCCCCAGACACCCAGCCCGGCCAGCAGGCCGAACGACACTGCCGCGCCGATCCAGTTGACCAAGAGCGCCATCGGCCCGGGATCGCCCCCGGTGCCAGACTGTTCAAATTCCTCGTAATCCACGTCTGCCATGTTTCACCCTCCGCCCCGGACCGCGACGTGTCGGCTGGGGCTGACTGCTGCCTCTTCTCAGGTACCGCCTGTTATTGTTTTTCGAAACTTGAGGCACCTTGTGGATAACATAAGCAAACCCACTGGAAATAACAATAAAAACGATGAAAATCGGCAGCATTCGCCGGGCTGAACAGGCGGGGAACCGCCCGATCCCCGCCGGGCCTATCGCATTTCGGTTGCCGGGGTGACCCCCAGAATACCCAGACCCGCCGACAGTACCCCGGCCACCGACGTGATCAGCGCCAGCTTGGCCGCTGTCACCTCGGGCTGATCCTCCTGCAGGAAACGCAGCGCCGGATCGTCATTGCCCCGGTTCCAGAGCGTGTGCAGCTCGGATGCCAGTTCATACAGATAAAAGGCGATGCGGTGCGGCTCATGCGTGCGGGCCGCGATCTCGATCAGCCGCGGCCATTCGGCCAGCTTGCGCGCCACGACCAGTTCGCTTTCATGCGCCGCAAGGCTCAGATCGGCCCCAATCAGCGCCTGCGCGCCAACATCCAGCCCCGCCTCTTCGGCCCGGCGCCGTACTGACGAAATTCGCGCATGGGCATATTGCACATAGAAAACCGGGTTTTCCTTGGACTGCTCCAGAACCTTGTCAAAATCGAAATCCAGCGGCGCATCATTCTTGCGCGTCAGCATGACGAAACGGGTCACATCCGGGCCAACCTGATCAACCACGTCGCGCAGCGTGACAAAAGTGCCGGCGCGCTTGGACATCTTGAAGGGCTGACCATCCTTGTAGAGCTTGACGAGCTGCGTCAGCTTGATGTCAAGCGGCACCACCCCGTCCGACAATGCCGACACTGCCGCTTTCATCCGCTTGACATATCCGCCGTGATCGGCACCGAACACGTCGATCAACAGATCGAACCCGCGCGTCAGCTTGTCGTAATGATAGGCGATATCGGGTGCGAAATAGGTCCAGCCGCCATCGGATTTGCGCACCGGCCTGTCAACATCATCGCCATGCGCTGTCGAGCGGAAAAGCGTCTGCTCGCGCGGCTCCCAATCCTCGGGCTTCTTGCCCTTTGGCGGCTCGAGCACCCCTTCGTAGATCAGCCCTTTGGCATCCAGCGCCTCCAATGCCGCCTCGATCCGCCCTGTGCCGTAGAGCGATTTCTCGCTGTAAAACACGTCCATTTTAACACCCAGCGCCGCCAGATCGGCGCGGATCAGCTCCATCATCGCATCTGTGGCGAAACGGCGGACGGGGGCCAGCCAATAGGCTTCTTCTTTGTCCAAATACTCATCGCCGACCTTGGCCTTCAGCGCCTCGCCCACCGATATCAGGTAATCGCCGGGATAGGTGCCGTCCTCAAACGCGACCTCATGGCCATGCGCCTCGAGATACCGCAGATAGATCGACCGGGCGAGTACATCGACCTGCGCACCGCCATCATTGATGTAATATTCCCGCGTCACCCTGTAGCCGGCAAAATCAAGAAGACTGGCCAGCGCGTCGCCGAAGACCGCCCCGCGCACATGGCCCACATGCAAGGGGCCTGTCGGGTTTGCCGAAACATACTCGACATTTACACGACGGTTTTCACCCATTTTGGACCGACCGTAATCGCCGCCACCAAGGGCCGCCCGCACGGGGCCTTGCCATGCTTCGGGGGTCAGGCGCAGGTTCAGAAATCCGGGTCCCGCCACATCGGCCGAGGTGATGCGCGCATCATCGGTCAGCACGGCCGCCAGCGCGGTCGCGATCTCGCGCGGATTGGCCCCGGCGGGCCGCGCCAGTACCATGGCGGCATTGGTCGCCATATCGCCGTGCAGGGGGTCGCGCGGCGGCTCGACCGTGACAGCATCCAGCGCCAGCCCGGCAGGCAGCACGCCCTCATCTTCCAGCCTTTTCAGGCCATCAAGCACCACATCGCGAAGTTCGGAAAATAGATTCATGCTGCCTCTCCGGAAATCCTGGCCGGGTTTATCACGGGTGGGCGGGGCGTCAACGCCCCAGCGTCTGCCCTGCCAGCCGCTCGGCCTCCTGCAGGGCAAACCGGTCAGTCATGCCCGCGATATAGTCCAATACGATGCGCGCCAGCGCCGTCTGATCCCCGGCGGCTGCCACGTCCTTGCGCCACTGCTTGGGCAAAAGCGCGGGATCAGAGAGGTAGAGCGGAAAAAGCGCATTCACCGCCGCCGTGACCTTGCAGCGCATCGCAACGACACTGGGGGCGCGATACATGCGGTGAAACAGGAAATCGCGTATTTCCGGCAGTTGGCGGGCGATATCGGGTGAAAACCCCACCACCATATGGCCCGCATGACGGATATCGCCGACAGAAGCGGGGTTGAGTTCCGCCAGCCTTTCGCGGCTGACGCGGATCACGTCCTCGACCAGGATGCCGAAGAACCTTCGCAGCGCCTCGTGTCGGCGACGATAATAGTTCAGCCCGGGATAGCGCTGATCGACCTCGTCAAAGCAGCCTTTCAAGATGGGCAGTTCGGCCAGTTCGTCGGTGGAGAACAGCTCGGCGCGCAACCCGTCATGCAGATCATGGTTGTTATAAGCCACGTCATCGGCAATCGCCGCGACCTGAGCTTCGGCGCTGGCATGGGTGTAAAGTTCCAGATCGTGCTGGCGGTTATATTCCGCCAGCGCATAAGGCAGATCGCCGGTAACGGGGCCGTTATGCTTGGCGATGCCTTCCAGCGTCTCCCATGTCAGGTTCAGCCCGTCCCATTCCGCATAGTGCCGCTCGAGCGAGGTGACGATGCGAATGGCCTGCGCATTATGATCAAAGCCGCCATAACCGGTCATCAGGGCCGACAGCGCATCCTCGCCCGTGTGACCAAAGGGCGGATGGCCCAGGTCATGCGCCAGCGCCACGGCCTCGGCCAGTTCGACATTCAGCCCCAGAACCCCGGCGATGGTGCGCGCCACCTGTGCCACCTCGATCGAATGGGTCAGCCGGGTGCGGTAGTAATCGCCTTCATGCTCGATAAAAACCTGCGTCTTGTGCTTGAGCCGCCGGAAGGCGCTTGAATGGATGATCCGGTCACGGTCGCGCTGAAACGCCGTGCGAAACACACTCTCGTCCTCGCCATGCAACCGCCCCCTGGATTGCGCGGGAAGACAGGCATAGGGCGCTATCATTGGCTCTGCCCGTTCTTGTTGTCCTGACCTGCGGCCACTATATTGACCGCGAACCGGAACAGAAAGGTGAAAGCCGATGCTGACCCTGCCCCCCAAAGTGACCGAGCGCGCCTTTGCCCGTCTGGCCGAGATCGGTGCGGCGCGCGATGGAAAAGTGCTGCGCGTGGCGGTCGAGGGCGGCGGATGCTCGGGCTTTCAGTATCAAATCGATCTGGATGAGGCATCATCTGATGACGATCTGGTGCTGTCGGATGGCGGTGAGACAGTGGTGGTCGATTCCGTGTCCCTGCCGTTTCTGGCCAATGCCGTGATCGATTTCAGCGAGGAGCTGATCGGCGCCCGGTTCGTGATCGACAATCCGAATGCCACCAGTTCCTGTGGCTGCGGCACGTCGTTTTCCATCTGATCACGGGTCTTTTCGGGGCTGAATCGCGCCGAATTTTCGAAAATTACCACGTTTTGGCGGGATTTGGCTGAAAATCAGCGAATATTCATCGCCCGGCTTGTGCTGCAATCGCGCCAGTTCGTGATCGCACCCATCCGAATCGAACTGGAATCGGGCGTGATCTGGTCTCCTTAGGCTGCGGAAATTGCCAGAATCCGACAATTCCCGTTTTCGGCCCCGGTTGCGGCATGTTAGGCAGGGCGCATGAAAATCGCGACCTATAACATTAATGGCATCAAGGCGCGCCTGCCGGCGCTGACCGCATGGCTGAAAGAGGCCGAACCGGACGTGGTCCTGCTGCAGGAGATCAAGTCGCAGGACGAAAACTTTCCCCGCCAGCATTTCGAAGATCTGGGCTATGTCGTCGAAACTCATGGGCAGAAGTCGTTCAACGGGGTCGCGATCCTGAGCCGCCTGCCACTGGAGGATGTTACCCGTGGCCTGCCGGGGGATGGGGATGATGCGCAGGCGCGCTGGATCGAAGCCACCGTGATGGGGGCGGTGCCGGTGCGTGTCTGTGGCCTCTACCTGCCAAACGGCAATCCGGTACCGGGCCCGAAATATGACTACAAGCTCGCGTGGATGGAACGATTACATGCCCGGGCGCAGGTGCTTCTTGAACTTGAAGAACCTGCCCTAATGGCAGGTGATTACAATATAATTCCGCAAGATTTGGATGCAAAACGTCCAGAAGCGTGGCATGAAGATGCCCTGGCCCTGCCAACAAGTCGCGCGGCCTATCGCCGGATCGAACATCTGGGATTTACCGATGCCTTCCGCGTCTTCAGCGGTCAGCCGGAACAGTATTCATTCTGGGATTTCCAGCGCGGCGCATGGGAGCGTAATGACGGGATTCGCATCGACCATTTCCTGCTGAGCCCGGAATGTGCCGATCTGCTTGCCGATTGCCAGATTGATGCGCATATGCGTGGTCGCGAAAAACCTAGCGATCACGTCCCTGTATGGGTCGAACTTAAAGCATAGGATAGCGGCGGGTCACGTCATGGCTATAGACCCAGCCAAACCGTTTCATCGCCATATCCGGCGCCATACGGCCCAAGGTTTTCAATCCTGAATGGGCGAAAAAGCGCAAAACCGGATCCTTGATGTGGTAATACCCGCCGTTTTTTGTTGCCGCATCGACAATGGCGCGGCACCTGCTTTGACGTTCTTCGCTAAACTTCTGAAATGCCACTGATAATTCGTGCGCCGACAACAGGGCGGCAAGCGTCCATGCATCCTCCAGCCCCATATTGGCCCCCTGGGCGAGAAAGGGCAGCGTCGGGTGGGCCGCGTCGCCGATCAGTACGGCATTTTCGCGATGCCAGCGATCCGGCACGGGGTATTTATGCAGGCCCCAGATATTCACATGATGTATGCTTTTCAAGAGGTTGGGAACCGAACCTCCGAAATCACGAAATGCCTGCCTGAGCATCTCTGGGTCCTCGGGATGATCCCAACCATCGGCCATCCAGATCGCGCGTTCCTCGACCGCGACGATATTGCGATAATGCCCGTCCCTGAGTGGGTAATGCACCAGATGCCTGCCGGGGCCCATATGCAGCTCTGCAATACCCGCATTGCCCAGCGTATTGGGGATGACGGCGCGCCAGGCAACCTGCCGGGCAAACTCCGGCGCTCTGGCGGCCGGATCGATAAGGGGCCGCATGATCGAATGGATGCCGTCCGCCGCAACCAGAGTTCGTGGCCTGAAATCTCCGCGATGCGAGGTGAGCACGATCCCGTTTTTATCCGACGTCACACCGGTGATGCGTTCGCCGTAGCGCAGATTCACGCCCGAGCGATGCGCCTCGCCCGCCAGAAGCGCGACCAGATCGGCCCGGTGAAAAAAGTGAAATCCATAACGATGGTTGTATTTTGAAAAGTTCAGGCGGGTGACGGGATGGCCTGCACTGAATTCTCTCAGTTGGACACCCTGCCCGGTCACTGAACGCTTAAGCATCTGATCCTGCAGCCCGAAACCTGCCAGAACGGCGGCACCATTGGGGCTGATCTGGATACCGGCGCCGACATCGCCGGGTTCAGCTGCCTGTTCGATCAGTTCAACGGAAAATCCGCGCCGGGACGCGGCAATGGACATGGCCAGCCCGGCAATCCCGCCGCCAAGCACCGTGATTTGCGGATCAGTGACCATTTCGGCCAGAAAAAAGGCGCCAGAGATGTCCCCGACGCCCTGTTCTGTCTGTTCCGCGCGGCATCAGTCGTCGCGATGCACTTTTTCCCGGCGCTCATGGCGCTTCTGCGCCTCGAGGCTCATGGTTGCGATGGGGCGTGCGTTCAGCCGCTTGAGTGAAATCGGTTCACCAGTCTCGTCGCAATAGCCATATTCGCCCTCGTCGATCCGGCGCAGCGCCGCGTCGATCTTTGATATCAGCTTGCGCTGGCGGTCGCGGGTCCTGAGTTCCAGCGCCCTGTCGGTTTCTTCCGAGGCGCGGTCAGCCACATCGGGGATGTTGCGCGTGCCGTCCTGCAGCCCCTCGATCGTGTCCTTGGAACCGGTCAGAAGCTCTTCTTTCCATGTCAGGAGCTTGCGCCGAAAATACTCGAGCTGGCGGTCATTCATAAAGGGTTCATCTTCAGCCGGACGATAATCATCCGGAAGGAAAACCTCTGCCTTCATCGTATTTCCCTTCTGTTCTGTTCCGGGCTTTGCGACTCACATGGCCCGCAACGTCCCGGAGATTGCGCCTGACCTAGCCTGATCGCGATCCATTGTCACTAGGGGAACGCGATTGTGTTGCCGCGAATGACAAAAGTGATTATGTCGCGCAGGCGATTGATATGACAGGCAAAGCGATGAAATTCGAAGGCACCGAGAGCTATATAGCCGAGGAAGATCTGACCGTGGCGGTCAATGCAGCCGTGGCGCTTGAGCGCCCGCTACTGGTCAAGGGTGAACCCGGCACCGGCAAAACCGAGCTGGCGCGTCAGGTTGCCGGGGCACTGGGCCTCGACATGATCGAATGGCATATCAAATCGACAACAAAGGCGCAGCAGGGCCTTTACGAATATGACGCGGTCAGCCGGTTGCGCGATTCCCAGCTGGGATCGGACAAGGTTGGCGATGTCCGGCACTATATAAAGCAGGGCAAATTGTGGCAGGCCTTTGTCGCACCCCGCCGTACGGTTCTTCTGATCGACGAGATTGACAAGGCCGATATCGAGTTTCCCAACGATCTGCTGCAGGAACTCGACCGGATGGAGTTTCACGTCTACGAGACGGGTGAGACGGTGCGCGCCGCCGAGCGCCCGATCGTGATCATCACGTCTAACAATGAAAAGGAACTGCCGGATGCGTTTCTGCGGCGCTGTTTCTTTCACTATATCCGGTTCCCCGATGCCGACACGCTGAAGAAAATCATCGAAGTGCATCACCCGGGCATCAAGGACGCGCTTTTGACGGCGGCGCTGACGCGGTTTTACGAGATTCGCGAAACGCCGGGACTGAAGAAAAAGCCCTCGACATCCGAGGTACTGGACTGGCTCAAGCTGTTGCTGGCCGAGGATCTGACCGCCGAGGATCTGCGCAAGGACGGCGTGAACGCCCTTCCCCGGCTGCACGGTGCGCTTTTGAAGAACGAGCAGGATGTTCACCTGTTCGAGCGGCTGGCATTCGTTGCCCGCTCTGGCAGGTAGAGCGCGCGGCCCAGCCGCGAATTATGCACAGAAATTCAACAAATGAGCCCCAATTCCAACATTATTTCCCGCTAGGCAGATGGGCAGTAACGAGTAACGAGAGATATGCCAATGACCGGTGCGCCCGCACATCTTGTTATCCGTGCTGTCGGGCAGGACGATAAGTCTGACTGGGCGTCACTTTGGTCGGCATATCTCTCATTTTACGAGTTTTCCGTTGCGCCAGAGGTCTATGATACAAACTTTGCGCGGCTCTTGTCGGATGATCCGCACGAGTTTCACGGCCTTTTGGCATTGCTGGACGGAAAACCCGTAGGCCTCGTTCACTATCTCTTTCATCGCCATTGCTGGCGGGTCGAGAATGTCTGCTACCTGCAGGACCTTTACGCCATCCCCGCCGTACGCGGAACGGGGATTGGCAGGGCCCTGATCGAGGCGGTGTACGCCCGGGCGGATGAGAACGGCACACCGGGTGTTTACTGGCTTACGCAGGAATTTAACACGACGGCGCGGCAACTCTATGATAGGGTCGCCGGGCTGACGCCGTTTGTGATGTATCGAAGACCGACTGAATGAAGAAATATATTTTCCCGATGATGCTGGCCCTGGCCGGTTGTGCGGTGCCGGTAAATCCGGTCGCCGAACGTGCAGTTGCCACGCAGACCACCCTGCCCCCGATGAAGGTTTTCATCTCGAAGCCACAGCGCGTCGGACCGCGCGCCAATGCCGATATCGCGCGCGATTTCCTGGACCTGTCCTTTCAGATGGAATCGGGTCGAGAGCTGGAAAGATTCACCAGATTCGAGGGGCCGATCCGCATCGCGACGACCCGCGGTGCCCCGGCCAGCCTGACACGCGATCTGGATGGCCTTATCGGTCGGCTGCAACGGGAGGCCGGGATCGATATCCGCCGCGCCCGACAGGGTGAAACGGTGAATATCCTGATCGAAACCCTGCCCCGCGCCACCATGCAGGCCATCGTGCCGCAGGCCGCCTGTTTCGTGGTGCCGCGCGTCCAGAACTGGAGCGAGTTCCGCCGCAGCCGCCGGACGGCCAAGACCGACTGGGCATCGCTGGAAAAGCGCGAGCGTGTGACGATATTCATCCCCGGCGATGTCAGCCCGCAGGAAATCCGCGATTGCCTGCACGAGGAAACGGCGCAGGCGCTGGGGCCGCTTAACGATCTCTATCGTCTGTCGGATTCGGTGTTTAACGACGACAATTTCCACACTGTTCTGACGGGTTTCGATATGCTGGTCCTTAGGGCCTATTACGACCCGTCGCTGAAAAACGGCATGACCCGCGACGAGGTCGCGGCGCGCCTGCCCGCCATTCTGAGCAGGCTGAACCCCGGCGGTCAGAATATCCGCGCCAGCATGCAGACCCCGACCCCCCGCGCGTGGTCGCGGGCGGTTGAAACCGCGCTGGGTCCCAAGGCCTCGGACGAGTTGCGGCTGAAATCGGCCAAGCGCGCGGTGGAAATCGCCAATGGTGCCAACTGGCGCGACGGGCGTACGGCCTTCAGCCTCTTCATCCTTGGCCGCATGAGCATGGCAACTGATCCCGATCTGGCGCTGGCCTCGTATATGCAGGCGGCAAGTTTCTATCAGTCCATGGGCAGCGAGACGGTACAGGCCGCCCATGTCGCGATGCAGATGGCGGCATTCGCACTCTCGTCGGGCAATGCCGATGCGGTGATCGGGATTGTCGATGCAAATATATCCGCGGCGCGCATATCCGAAAACGCCGCACTTCTGGCGAGCCTGATGATGCTCAAGGCCGAGGCGCTGGCGCTGCAGGGCAAAAGTGACGCAGCCAGCGCGCTGCGCATCGACAGCCTGGGATGGGCGCGTTATGGGTTTGGCTCCGACAGGGATGTGCGGGCCCGGCTTGCCGAGATCGCCGCCCTGACACCACGCAAGGGACCACTCTGATCAGATGATTATCATCGCAGCGCTTATCTTGGGGGCAGCATATGGCGCGTTCAGCGCGAAACGGCGTGGCGGCAACAAGCTGGACATGCTTCAGTACGCCGCCGTCTATGCCCTGATTTACGGGCTGATCGGCGTCGTTGTCACCATTGTGATGGCGCGCTAACTTCGCTTCATGTTTCTTCCGTTCTATCAGGGGCTTCGGCAGGCGGGACTTCCTGTGTCGCTCAGGGAGTACCTGACATTTCTCGAGGCGCTGAGCCGCGAGATCGTGATCTATGACATCGAAGGGTTCTATTTCCTGGCCCGCAGCGCCATGGTCAAGGATGAGCGGCATCTGGACCGTTTCGATCAGGTGTTCTCGGCCAGTTTCGAGGGGCTGGAGGCGATTTCGGGCGAAGAAGTGCTCGAGGCGATCGATCTGCCGGGCGAGTGGCTGGAAAAACTGGCCGAAAAGCATCTGAGCCCCGAGGAGATGGCCGAGATCGAGGCGCTGGGTGGCTTTGACAAGCTGATGGAGACACTCAAAGAGCGGCTGAAGGAACAGCAGGGCCGCCATCAGGGCGGCAGCAAGTGGATCGGCACGGCGGGCACCTCGCCCTTTGGGGCCTATGGCTTTAATCCCGAAGGGGTGCGCATCGGCCAAAGCGAAAGCCGCCATCAGCGGGCGGTCAAGGTCTGGGATAAGCGCCAGTTCCGCGATTTCGATGACAGCGTCGAACTGGGCACCCGCAACATCAAGGTCGCGCTCAAACGGCTCAGGAACTGGGCACGCGACGGTGCCGAGCAGGAGCTGGACCTGAACGGCACCATCCGCGCCACCGCCGAGCAGGGCTATCTTGATGTCAGAACCCGCCCCGAGCGGCGCAACGCGGTCAATGTCCTGTTGTTTCTGGATGTGGGCGGGTCGATGGACCCCTATATTCGCGTGGTCGAAGAGCTGTTCTCAGCCGCGCGCAGCGAGTTCAAATCGCTGGAATATTTCTATTTTCATAACTGCCTTTACGAAGGTGTCTGGAAGGACAATCAGCGGCGCTGGCGCGAACAGACCCCGACATGGGAGATTCTAAACACCTATGGCAGCGACTATAAATGCATTTTTGTCGGTGACGCCGCGATGTCCCCCTACGAAATCGCATTCCCCGGCGGCGCCAACGAGCATTGGAACGAAGAGGCCGGGCAAGTCTGGCTGGATCGTGTCCGCCGCCAGTGGCCGCAATCGGTGTGGCTGAACCCCATGGCCGAGAAATACTGGCCCTATACGCAGTCTATCGCGATGATTTCCGAACTGTTTGACGGGCAGATGTTTCCGCTGACGCTGTCGGGGATCGAGGCGGCGATGAAGGAACTGGGGCGCTAGCCTGAACAGGGACTGGCAATTCCGTCGTTTCAGCCCATATATGAGGGGCCATGTTCAAACTGACCCCCCTGCTGCTGGCCGTGCTCTACGGCATCGCCATGTACCGCTTTTCGGCATGGCGCACGTCGCGTGAACTGGACGAAAAATCAACCGAACTGGCCGATCCGATCCTGATCCATCTCATGCGCGAACTGGCACAAGCGCTGGAGATCGACCGGATTCGTGTCCATATCTACGAGATTGACCCCGTCAACGGCCTTGCCGCACCGGACGGCCGGATCTTTATCACCCGCGGCTTTTTCCGCAAATATCGTGCCGGTGAGGTTTCGGCCGAGGAGATGGCCAGCGTGATCGCACATGAACTGGGCCATGTCGCCCTGGGCCATTCGCGCAAAAGGATGATCGATTTCTCGGGGCAGAACGCCATGCGCACCGCGCTTGCGATGATCCTCAACCGGTTTTTGCCCGGTGTGGGCGTGTTTCTGGCCAATGCGCTGACTTCGTTGCTGGCGGCACGGCTGTCGCGGCAGGATGAATATGAGGCCGATGCCTATGCCTCGGCGCTGCTGACCAAGGCGGGGATTGGCACCGGGCCGCAGAAAACCCTGTTTCGCAAACTTGAAAAGCTGACCGGTGCAAATGGGGCGGCCACGCCCGCATGGCTCCTCAGTCATCCGAAAACGGCAGAGCGCGTTGCCGCCATCGAGGCGTTGGAGACGCGATGGGCGGCTTCGGCCGGTAGCTAGGTTCAGGACGCCAGTGCCTTGCCCAGTTTCGGCAGCCGCGCACGTTTGAGAAAGGCCCGCAGGTCACGCACCTGCCCGTCCCGGCTGCCCGCCTCTGCATGTACGGTGGCGACAATTTCGGCGACCTCTTCGGGCGCATGGCTCCAGCATTCCCATAGAAACCCGTCGGGATCGCGCCGGGTCACCCCCTCACCCCGCAGATAGGCACCCGGAAAATCGCGCGCGTTCAGCGTGAGCAGGATATCGGCAGACGCGGCAATGGCGGTCGCCAGAACATGCAGATCGTTCGGGTCGGGCAGATGCAGCCGCCCCTCGATCCCCGGATGGGGCGGTGTCATCGCGGCAGGGAATGCAGCGCGCAGCGTGGCCGATGCACCCCGCGCCTGCATTTCCGCAACAGGCCCGAAGCGCGCCGTTGCGCGCACCCATTCCTCGAGGATGCGAGCCGACCAGACCGGGCGAAAATACCCTGCCCGGGCCACGCCGATCAGGATATCGCGCATGACCGTGGGATAAAGGACGCAGGCGTCGAGGCAGACCTTCACGACAGCACGCGGAAAAACAGCGCCTTGAGATAGCCGCTCTCGGCCAGTGCGGGGTGCTGCGGGTGATCCGGCCCGGCAAAGCCCGTATGGATCAGCTGGACCTGACGCCCGGCACGACCGATCCCTCTGAGGGTGCTGGCGCGGAATTTCTGCAAATCCGCCGCGTGCGAGCAGGAACACAATACCAGATAGCCACCCGTCTCGACCAGTCGCGCCGCCAGCCGGGCCGTGCGCTCATAGGCCCGCAATCCGGCCTCGAGCGCGGATTTCCCGGGCGCGAATGCCGGCGGATCGGCCACCACCATATCGAAACGCTGCCCCGCACCGCCCAGCCATTCCATTTCCGCAAATGCATCACCCTTCAGCGTGGCAAAACTGTCAGCATGTCCACTGGCCGATGCGCCCCGAATGGCCAGTTCCAGCGCAGCGGCAGAGCTGTCGAGCGCGGTTGCATGGGCCGCACCCGCCGCCAGTGCCGCGTGTGAAAACCCGCCAATATGCGAAAACACGTCCAGCACCCTGCCCCCCCTGGCCAGACCGGCCGCAAAGGCGTGGTTCGGGCGCTGGTCGAAAAACAACCCGGTTTTCTGACCTTCCAGCAGATCGGCGCAATAGCTGGCCCCGTTCATCGGCACGGGGATCAGGCCATCGATCCGGCCTGTCAGCATGTGGGATATGTCGTCCAACCCTTCGAGCTTGCGGGTACGACCGCTGGCATTCTTGAGGACATGTGTCATGCCAAGCGCGTTCAGCGCCCCGGCGAATTCGGGGGCCAGACGCTCGGCCCAGGCGGCATTGGGCTGAAGGACGGCGATATCGCCGAACCGGTCGATCACCACGCCGGGCAGACCATCGGCCTCGGCATGGATCAGACGGTAATAAGGATCGGCATACATGTGGTCGCGGTGGGCCAGCGCCACGCGCAGCCGCGCCGCGATCCATGCGCGATCTATCTGTTGGGTGCAGTCACGATCAAGGACACGCCCAAAGATGCGCGAGCCGGGATTGACCGCAATCAGCGCGATATCGGCGCGATCCTTGTCCTGGAGCCGCGCCACAGCACCCGGTGTGATGGCTTTGGTCCGCCGGTCGGTGACGATTTCATTGGTATAGACCCAGGGCGCGCCAAAGCGGATTTTCCGGGCATCCGCGCCGGGGCGCAGGCGAACAACAGGCAAAGGGGACGGCGTCATGCCGTCCCCTTATCGCTGTTTTCAATCTTGTGAAAGGCCGCTGATGATCAGGTCAGATCCTGCATATCGACCGGGTAGTTGCCCAGCTCATCACGGATAAGCTGCTGCAGATGGCCCATGATCCGGTATTTCTGACCTCGTCCCTCGCGATCCGCGATCAGCGCGGGATAACCCGACAGCGCCTTAAGGTTAGTCTTGATCAACTTGGGCCCGGTCAACGCCTGACCGGTTGCGGCGTCGCGCACCGTCAGCATGAAATTGATATCGTGAATGCCACCGATGGAAATCTGGGCCTTCTCGGTGACCGCGTGAAAGCGTTTCACGTCGATCTCGATAATGACATCGCGCGGCCCGGCCATATGATAGACCCCGGCAGAGATCCCGCGACGCACGATTTCACCAACCTGCGCATAGCGGTCGCCAAATTCGTCACCCCGCCAGACAATATCGGCGATCGGGTAATAGACATTGGCCTCGGAGACCTTGAGATCACGCGAGACATTGACCCGCACATCCTGAACATTCCAGTCAGCGGATTGTGTTTTCAGAATTGTTGCCGTCTCGACCGGCGCCAGCCGAGATGGAACATCCGTCGTAGCGCAGGCACTCAGCCCCGCCATCATAGCGACCCCCAGAATAAGCTTCTTGATCAGCATCGTTTTATCCTTTCGGAACCCACCGGTCCCATGCGTAACGCATTAGATATGGCCCGCATTTGCGGCAGAATTACGATAAGATCAGAACCATTCGATGAAATTTGCGCGGATAATTCATGCCGAATCACCGATATCACACTTGTTTCTCTGGTGATCCGGCATTTTTCGCATTGCAATTGTTAGCGCTAACATTATACGGACACCAACACCACATCCCAGCCACGGAACTCCGAATATGGCCGTTCATCCCAGCATCCAATCCGTCACGGACCGCATCATCGAACGCTCTGCACCACGTCGCGAGGCCTATCTGGGCCGTATGCGCGCCGCGGCAGATGCGGGCGTGCGCCGCGCCCATCTGAGTTGTGGCAATCAGGCCCATGCCTACGCCGCGATGGGGCAGGACAAACCGGCGCTGACAGGCGATCAGGCGGTCAATCTGGGCATCGTCACCGCCTATAACGACATGCTGTCGGCCCATCAGCCCTTTGCCACCTTCCCCGATCTGATCAAGGCGGCGGCGCGCGATGTGGGCGCCACGGCGCAGGTGGCCGGCGGTGTCCCGGCCATGTGCGATGGGGTGACCCAGGGACAGGCAGGCATGGAACTGTCGCTGTTTTCACGCGATGTCATCGCCATGGCGGCGGGCGTGGCGCTCTCGCATAACACCTTCGACGCCGCGCTCTATCTCGGGGTCTGCGACAAGATCGTGCCGGGCCTCGTGATCGCGGCGGCCACCTTCGGCTATCTGCCGGCCATCTTTGTTCCCGCCGGGCCGATGACCAGTGGCCTGCCCAATGATGAAAAGTCCCGCGTCAGACAGCAATTTGCCGCCGGTGAGGTTGGGCGCGACGCTCTGATGGCCGCCGAAATGGCAAGCTATCATGGCCCCGGAACTTGCACATTTTATGGAACCGCAAATTCGAACCAGATGCTGATGGAGTTTATGGGGCTGCATCTGCCGGGCAGTTCATTTGTCAATCCCGGCACGGATCTGCGCGATGCGTTGACGCGCCACACGGCAATTCACGCGGCATCTATCACGGCCAAATCCAATGATTACAGACCCGTATGCGACGTTCTTGACGAAAAGGCCTTTGTCAATGGCATCGTCGGCCTGATGGCCACGGGGGGATCAACCAACCTCGTGCTGCACCTGCCCGCCATGGCGCGGTCCGCCGGCATCGAACTGAAGACCGAGGACTTTTCGGACATTTCGCGCATCGTGCCCCTGATGGCGCGGGTCTATCCGAACGGTCTGGCAGATGTGAACCATTTCCACGCCGCGGGCGGGCTGGGCTATCTCATCCACAGCCTTCTCGACGCGGGGCTCATGCACGAAGATACACGGCCCGTATTCGGCCGCTCGATGCGCGATTACACGCAGGAGCCCGTCCTGACGGGCGACGGGCTGAGCTGGCGCGACGGCGCCCGCGAGACGTTGAACAACCGCATCCTGCGCCCCGCTGCCGATCCGTTTCAGCCCACGGGCGGGCTGGTGGCGCTCGACGGCAATCTCGGGCGCGCCGTGACCAAGGCCTCGGCCATCGAACCTTCCCGCCACCTGATCGAGGCCCCCGCCCGCGTCTTTCATACGCAAGAGGCGGTCAAGGCGGCATTTCGCAATGACGAACTGAACCGCGATGTCGTGATCGTCGTGCGCTTTCAGGGTCCGCGCGCGAACGGGATGCCGGAACTGCACGGGCTGACGCCGATCCTTGCCGTTCTGCAGGATCGGGGCCACCGCGTCGCGCTGGTAACCGATGGGCGGATGTCGGGCGCGTCGGGCAAGGTGCCCTCGGCCATTCACCTCGCGCCCGAGGCGGCCAGCGGCGGCGATATCGCGCGTCTTGCCGACGGGGATGTGATCCGGCTCGATATTGCCGCTGGTCAGCTTACGGTTCTCACGGATATATCTGACCGCGAACCCGCCCGTCACGATCCGGCGGAAAACCGTTTTGGCACGGGGCGCGAACTTTTTGAAATCTTTCGGCAAAATGTCGGCAGATCGGATACCGGTGCTGCCTGCGTAAATTAAGGAGACGCCATGAACGCCCAGGACATCTGCGCCCTCGCGCCCATTATCCCCGTTCTCGTGGTCGATGATGCCGCCCGCGCCGCGCCGCTCGCGCAGGCATTGGTGACGGGCGGCCTGCCCGCGCTCGAGGTCACATTGCGCACACCTGGCGCGCTTGATGCCATTCGCGAAATGGCCGGGGTCGCCGGGGGTGTTGTCGGGGCCGGTACGTTGCTCACACCCGATGACGTTGCGCGCGCGGTCGATGCCGGTGCACGCTTTGGCGTCTCGCCCGGGGCCACGGACAGGCTCCTCGACGCCGCCGCCGAGGCCGGTCTGCCCCTCCTGCCCGGTGCCGCCACCGCGACCGAAGCGATGCGCCTCCTCGAACGCGGCTTCACCATCCAGAAATTCTTTCCCGCCGAGGCTTCGGGCGGCGCGCCTGCCCTGAAATCGCTGGCCTCGCCCCTGCCGCAGATCCGCTTCTGCCCGACAGGCGGGGTCAGCCCGGCCAATGCCCGCGACTATCTCTCGCTGCCCAACGTGATCTGCGCCGGTGGCAGCTGGGTCGCCCCCGCGCAGCTCGTCTCGGATGAAAACTGGGACGCCATCACCGATCTGGCGCGCGACGCATCCCGCCTCAACCGGTAATCCCCTTCATTGTTCCGAAAATACCGCGGGGGTGAATTTGGCACCGCGTCAGGCGGGGCCAAAGCGGGGGCAGCGCCCCCGAACGCAACAGGCCGCCCAACGGGCGGCCTGTCCCGTAACATATACCTCTCGCGTCAGCGCTTGGAGAACTGGAAGCTCCGGCGCGCCTTGCGCTTGCCGTATTTCTTGCGCTCGACCACGCGGCTGTCGCGGGTCAGGAAGCCGGCGGCCTTGAGCGCGCCTCTGAGCGAGGGTTCATAAAGCTGCAGCGCCTTTGAAATCCCGTGCTTGACCGCGCCGGCCTGACCCGAGAGGCCACCGCCCCTGACCGTGGCCATGACGTCAAACTCGCCCTCGACACCGGCCACCTGAAAAGGCTGGCGCAGGATCATCTGCAGCACCGGGCGCGCGAAATAGGCGTCCATTTCCTTGCCGTTGACCGTGACCTTGCCGGAACCCGGCTTGATCCAGACGCGGGCCACCGCATCCTTGCGCTTGCCGGTTGCATAAGACCGGCCCAGCTCGTCGCGCTGGGGCTCTGCAGGGGTCGCGGCTTCCACGACAACGGCCGCCTCGGTGCCTTCGACAGCGGCATTCAGTTCGTCCAGGGACTTGATCTCTTCCGCCATGGTTTAGCTCCGTGTATTCTTGGTGTTCATGGACTTCACGTCCACCACTTCGGGTGCCTGTGCCTCATGCGGATGCGCCGCACCGGCATAGACGCGCAGATTGGTCATCTGCTGGCGGCTCAGCTTGCCGCCGGGCAGCATGCGCTTGACCGCCTGCATGACGACTCGCTCGGGATGGGCACCTTCCAGAATCTGGCCGGTTGTGCGCGATTTGATGCCGCCGGGATAGCCGGTATGCCAGTAATTCGGTTTCATCCGCTTGTTGCCGGTCAGCTGCACCTTGTCGGCATTCACGACGATCACGTTGTCGCCCATGTCCATATGCGGCGTGAAGGTTGCCTTGTGCTTGCCGCGCAAGCGGTTGGCCACGATCGCGGCCAGACGGCCCAGAACGACGCCTTCGGCATCGATCAGGATCCACTTCTTTTCGATATCCGCGGGGGTCGCGGTAAAGGTTTTCATGTCTCTTACCCTCAGGGTCTGTTCATTGGCCGCTTTCTAGCGGCTTCAGACGCAGGGTCAATATCATTTGGCGCAATAAAAATGTCTGAAAACAATATCTTATAATTTAGGTATTATAATACCCCACATCATTCGGCATCTTTAGCCAAAGGTTCAGCCCCCCGCGACCGCACCAAAGAGACGGAAATCGACGCCTTCACCCACTGCGTTGACTGACCATGATGTCGCGCCATAGGCCGACCAGCATGCATTGGACGTACCCGCGATGATCAGTTCTCCTTCTGCGCCGTCGGCAGCATGGAACGCACCGGTGGCCCTGATCTCCCCCCTCAGGCGCATTTCGGAATAAAGCGTGACCGTACTCGTATCGGACAAGGGTTGGGTATCGACGCGAAACCATTCGGCATCCTCGGGCAGATGCAGCGCCAAAGTGCCCGCAGGCGCGGTGGAGGTCAGCGTCAGCCAGTCGTGGCCCCAGTCGAAACTCAGATCATAGGTATAGATGTCGTCGCGCAGCCCCTCGGCGCATTCCAGCCCGCAGGCGGTGGTAAAGACCGTGGCCGGGCCGGCGGCGGAAAGGCTGCGCAGCTCGTCACCGATATAGTCGCTGACGGAAATCAGCCCCAGCGCGCGCTCGCCGCGCTCAGCGCAGCAGGCGCAGGCCAGTGCCTGCTGGGTAGAGAAGATCAGCACGAGGGCCGTGGCGGCAACAGGTTTCATGTCATGTCCTTTCCCGGTGGGATCGAATAGGTCAGGCTGGCCCGGGCGACGGGCTGGTCCCTGCCCTCACTATAGATCAAACCGTCCAGAACGCCTAATGCGCGGCCCAGTTTCAGAAGGCGCATTTCGCAGATCAGGTCGCGTCCGGCCTCGGGTTTGCGCATGAAATCGATGGTGCAATTGGTGGTGACGGTCAGCGCCTCGCGTCCGATCCGGGCCAGCATCATCAGATAGGCCCCGACATCGGCGAGCGAGAATATCGACGGGCCCGATACCGTGCCGCCCGGACGCAGGTGATGCTCCTGCACGTTCAGCCGCACACAGAGCGTCGTGGCGGTGAGATCAAGCAGCGTAAACTCGCCCTTCACCTGCGGAAAGACCTCGTCGAGGAAGGCGCTGAGTTCGGGGATCGTCATTTTCGGTGTCGGCGATGGCGGCATGATGGGTATCGGGTCTTTTCTCGGGCAGGTGACGCGGCTAGTCTTGGATCGGATTGACGGCGAGGGCAAGATGACCGGAATACTGGAACGCGAACAGGATGGTGCGGTGTTGCGCCTGACGATGCAGGCCCCCGAACGGCTGAACGCGCTCTCGGATGCGATGCTGGCGGCACTGCAGGCCGAGTTTGACCGCCTTGAGACGGACCGCTCGGTCCGCGCGGTGATCCTCGCCGGGAGCGGCAAGGCCTTTTGCGCGGGTCATGATCTGAAAGAGATGACCCAGGCGCGTCAGAGCGCGGATGGCGGCAAGGCCTATTTCAGCGATCTTTTTGCGCGCTGCAGCCGGATGATGACGACAATTTCCCGCCTGCCCCAGCCGGTGATTGCCGAGGTGAAGGGGCTGGCGACGGCAGCGGGATGCCAGCTGGTGGCCAGCTGCGATCTGGCCGTGGCGGCAGAGGGGACGAAATTTGGCGTCAACGGCGTGAATATCGGGCTATTCTGCTCGACGCCCATGGTGGCGCTCTCGCGCAATATTCCCCGCAAGCAGGCCTTTGAAATGCTGACAACAGGCCGGTTCATCGACGCTTTGCGCGCGCGTGAACTGGGGCTTGTCAACCGCGTCGTGCCCGCCGGGATGCTGGGCGCGGAGACTGAGGCGCTGGCGGCGGAGATTGCAGCCAAGCTGACGGCGGCGGTCAAGATCGGCAAACACGCCTTTTACCGGCAGCTTGAGATGCCGCTCGAGGAGGCCTATGCCTATGCCGCGGATGTCATGGTTGAAAACATGCTCTACCGCGATACCGAGGAGGGCATTGCCGCCTTTATCGAGAAGCGCGATCCCGACTGGCAGCGCTGAGCGAAATGACACGGACGGGTATATGAGGGGCGCTGCCCCTCTTTGGCCCCTGGCGGGGCCAAATTCACCCCGTGGTATTTGGGGAACAATGAAAGTGCGTCGCGACCGGTCAGTCGAAGAGGGTTGTGAACTTTTCCGACAGATAGGCCAATAGCGGGCCTTCGTCCGGCGGGCTGCCCGTGGCCCGCGTGATGAGTTCGCCCGGTGTATAGAGCCCGCCGAATTTGCGGATATTCTCGCCCAGCCATGCGGTGGCGGGGCCGGGATCACCCCGGGCCAGATCGTCATCGAGGCCGGGCAGCGCGGCGCGCAATGCCGCATGGAGGCAGCCGGCATAGACATTGCCCAGCGTATAGGTCGGGAAATACCCGAAGAGGCCGAGCGACCAGTGCACATCCTGCAGGCAGCCATGCGAGGGGCAGTCAATGGCAGTGCCGAAATCGGCCAGAAACCGGTCATTCCATGCCGCTTCGAGATCGCGGGCCAGCAGATCACCGCTGATCAGTGCCTGCTCGAGGTCAAAGCGCAGGAGGACATGCAGGTTGTAATGCACCTCGTCGGCTTCGGTCCGGATGAAGCCTGCCGAGACGCGGTTGACGGTCTGGTAGAAGGCCTCTTCCGTGGTGATGCCGAAATCGCCGAAACGCGCGCGCATCTGGCCATAGAGCCAGCCGGTGAAGGCGCGGCTGCGGCCAAGCTGGTTTTCGCAGATACGGCTTTGGCTTTCATGCACGCCCATCGACACGCCCTGTCCCACCGGGGTCAGGTGGTGGGCGGGATCGATCATCTGTTCATAGGCAGCGTGGCCAACCTCGTGAATGGTGGAATAGATGCAGTTGAACGGATCGCTTGCCTCGGTGCGGGTGGTGATGCGCACATCCTGGCCTGAACCGCTGGAAAACGGGTGCACGGCACGGTCGATGCGACCCATTTCCTGACGATAGCCGAAAACACCGGCCAGTTCTGCCGCCAGCGCCATTTGCTGGGCCTCGTCAAATGCACCGGTCAGGACCGGCGCGGCGCGGGCCTTGTCGATCACCCGGTGGCGCAAATCGACCAGATGCGGGCGCAGCGCGCCGAACATATCGGTCAGGGCCGCCGCGCTGGTGCCGGGCTCGTAGTCCTGCAAAAGCGCGTCATAGGCATCGCCGTCACCGGCGAGCGCCGCCGCCTCTTCGCGGCGCAGCGCGACGATCCGTTCAAGCGTGGGCAGGAAGGCCGCCACATCCTCATTCGCGCGGGCATCGGCCCAGACCCGCTGGGCGATACTGGTCTCGCGCGCCAGCGTTGCAGCCAGCGCCGCCGGCACCCGGGTGGCGCGCTCGTGCTGACGGCGGATCAGTCGCAGATTGGCCACCATCACCGGGTCCTGAACCTTGTCCGCGAGCGTGGCCAGCCAGTCGCCCAGCCGCGGATCGGCGCGGCGGGCATGCAGCACTGCTTCGATCGCGGCCTTTTCCTCGGCGCGCTGATGCATCGCACCCGGCGGCATCACGGTTTCCTGATCCCAGCCCAGCCGGCCGGCAATCTGGGCAAGTGCCTCGGTCTGGCGCTGAAATGCCATCAGTTCCGCATAGGCAGTCATCATGCGCCCCGGATGACCTGTTTGAGCGGAAAGGCCGAGAGGAAGCGGACCCGGATCACCAGCACCCAGACGATCACGGCGCCCAGCTGATGGGCAAGCCCGAGCCCCAGCGGCGCGGCATAAAGCAGCGTGACGATCCCCAATACCATCTGGCCGAAAATCGCCGTGGCGGCCCAGTCAAATCCGCGTCGTGTGCTGTCATTGGCGCTTTTGCGGGAGCGTATCCAGGCCATAAGGCCCACGACAAACAGCGCATAGCCGACCATGCGGTGGTTGAACTGCACGAGGCCCGCATTTTCAAAGAAATTCCACCAGAGCGGCGTCGCGGTAAAGGCATCTTCGGGAAAGAAGCGGCCGAGCATCAATGGCCAGTCGGTATGGCCGCGCCCGGCGTCGATCCCGGCCACAAGCGCACCAAGAATGATCTGCAGCGCTGAGAGGTGCAAGAGTGCCGTCGACCAGCCGAGAAGCGCGCGATCGCGCTGCCTGCGGGCCTGCATCAGTTCCGGTTCCGTCCGCCCAAGTTGCAGGATATACCAGGCGATCAGGCCGAGAATGGTGAAGGCGAGCGCCAGATGGATCGCCAGCCTGTAGGAGGCGACATCGATCATGCGCCCGGTCAGGCCCGAGGACACCATCCACCAGCCGATGGCGCCCTGCACGCCGCCCAAGACACCGATGCCGATCAGCCGGGTGGCCCAGCCGCGCGGAATGAGCCCCGTGAACCAAAAAACAAAAAGCCCCATGGCCCAGACAAGCCCGATCATGCGCGCCAGCTGGCGGTGGGCCCATTCCCACCAGAAGATATATTTGAACTCGGCCAGCGACATGCCGCTGTTCTGGTTGATATATTCGGGGCTGGCGCGGTATTTCTCGAACTCGGTGGCCCAGTCGGTAGCCGAGAGTGGCGGCAGCGCGCCCGAGATCGGATCCCATTCTGTGATCGACAGGCCGCTATCGGTCAGCCGGGTCAGTCCGCCGACGGCGATGATGGCCACGACCATGCCGAATATCAGCATCAGCCAAGCCCGGATCGCCCTGCGGGCGCGGGCACTTGTCTTTTCGGCAAGGCCCGACGGGACGGGCTGGGCGGGTTGAGATTGTGCGGAGACGTCTTCGAAGATGTTTCGATTGCTCATGGGTTCTGCCCTTCAGGCGCTGCTCGGTTCGCTTTGGGCTGGAAATTAGGGCGGATGAGGATCAAGGACAATGGCCCATTCGCCGCATCAGCCCCGGTCATGCCGCCGCGTGAGCGCGCGCAATATCCCGTGAAAGGTCTGCACATCGGCCCGTGTGAGCGGCATGCGCGAGAGCATATTGCGCAGGTTGAGCCGCATGCCCGGCGCCTTGGCTTCGGGAAAGAAGAAATTCACCGCATCAAGCCTTTGGGTGAAATGGTCGTGCAGTTTCTCGATCTCGATCGCCTGCGCGGGCTCGGCCAGCATGCCGGGCGGGGTTTCCTGCGGCATATCCTGCTGCTGGCGACGCCATTCATAGGCGGTCAGCAAAACGCACTGACCGAGGTTGAGCGAGGCAAAGGCCGGGTTGACGGGAACCGAGATCACGGCGTTGGCCCGGGCGATATCGTCATTTTCAAGGCCTGAACGTTCGGGCCCGAAGAGGATCGCAACCTGCTGGCCCCGACCGATACGGGCATGGGCGTCGCGCATGGCCTCTTCCGGGGTCAGAATATCCTTGGTCAGGCCGCGTGCCCGCGCAGTGGTGGCATAGACAAAGCCGCAATCGGCCACCGCATCCGCCGTTGCGTCGTGCACGGAAAGGTTGTCCAGTACGCGCCCTGCCCCGCTGGATGTCGCGACGGCGCGCGGGTTGGGCCAGCCATCGCGTGGCTGAACCAGACGCATTCGGAAAAGGCCGAAATTCCACATTGCCCGCGCGGCAGCCCCGATATTTTCGCCCATTTGCGGCCTGACGAGCACCACGGCAGGCTGCGGCCCGTTCTGCTCTTGCGGCGTTTCGTTCTGAAAACGGCCTGACATTATCCCTCGCGAATTGGTCGGGGCGTGATACGCTTTGCGCAAAGACAGGACAAGACGACAGAGTGAGGGAGCCGGCAATGGCGTATGATGAGGGATTGAGTGAAATCCTGCGCGAGGATCTGGCGGAACGGGCCGGGATCACGGAAAAGAAGATGTTCGGCGGGCTTTGCTTTCTATTGGATGGAAACATGCTTTGCGGGGTGCACAAGAACGGCGCGATGTTCCGCGTGGGCAAGGATAACGAGGCGGCTGCGCTGGCGATTGACGGGGCCGGACCGATGACATTCACCGGGCGCAGGATGGGCGGGATGATCGATGTGGTTGACGCCGCGCTCGCAGAGGATGACAAGCGCGCTGAATGGCTGCGCCTCTCGCTGGAATTCGTGGGCGGCCTGCCTGCCAAATGACCCGCATGCGCGGGCAGGAATAACCGGAGCACTGGGCGATGGCCGATCAGGAAACAGCACAAATCTATCTGATCTCACCTTCAGATTTCGAACTTTCCGTTTTTGCAGGGCGTCTGAGCGCGGTGCTGGACAGGCACCCGGTTTCCTGCTTTCGCCTTGCCATGGCGTCGCCGGATGAAGATCAGGTGATCCGGGCCGCGGACGCGCTGCGCGATATCTGCCATGCGCGCGATATCGCCATGGTCATCGATGCCCATGTCCAGCTGGTGACGCGGCTGGGGCTGGATGGTGTGCATCTTGGCGACGGGGCGCGGCAGGTGGGCAAGCTGCGCCGCGAGCTTGGCGAAGATGTGATCATTGGCGCCTATTGCGGTAACTCGCGCCATGACGGCATGAGTGCGGGCGAGGCCGGCGCGGATTACGTCAGCTTTGGACCAGTATCGCAATCCGCGCTGGGATCGGGTGCGATTGCCGAAGCAGACCTTTTTGCCTGGTGGAGTGAGATGATCGAAGTCCCGGTTGTCGCCGAAGGCGGTGTAACGGCGCTGGCCGTATCCGAGCTATCGGCACATGCGGATTTCATCGGGATCGGGCCTGAAATATGGGACAGCGATCAGCCTGCCGAACGACTGGCGCAGATCCTGGGCTGACAGAGATGTCTTGCAGGGATTCAAACCCTGTTTCTGAATGACCGGCCATTGTTTCCAATTTGGAAACAGTAGAACCGCCTGTTCGTGGCGTCCGATAGGGGGCAATTCTGCAAATCAGTTGCTCATATGTGGTGAAGTCGCATCGAATCCAGCGCGAACGGCAATTTCCGATGCTTTGGCAAGTTCTTTTCTTGTTTTATAATCTGATACTTGCAGCGGCTTATTGAACTGAATTGTTACGTTTCCCTGTGGCGCTGTGGCCAGCGTTCGCAACAGATGCGGCCCAAACTCCATATCGCCCCACCAGCCATAGAGCCTTGGGTCGTGTCCCGGCGGGGCATGATAGCGGATACTGACCGGCTGAACCGCGATATCGTTGTTGTTACTTTGCTCTAATATTGCCTGATATAGCGTTGATTTAAATGTTAATACCTGTAATCCATCTGTACTGGTACCTTCGGGAAACATCGCCAGTTTGTGACCCTCGCGCAAACGCTCTGCCAGCAGGCGGGTCTGCGCGCGCGCCTCGCGCCGGTCGCGGCGGACAAAGACGGTGCCGGTCGCCCGCGCAAGCCAGCCGATTCCGGGCCAGGCCGAAACCTCGGCCTTGGACACGAAATAGATCGATTGCGCCGCGTTTAGCGTAAATATATCCAGCCACGAGGCATGGTTTGCCACCACCACGCCCGCGCCTGACATCGGACGACCATGCTGAATATAGGCGATTCCGATGATCCTGAGCGCGTTCAGACAGACAAATCGCGTGATCCATGGCGTCAGGGGCCGGCGCATCCCCCAGAGCGGTCGCTCGATCAGGCGGACGAAAAGAAGGATCGCCAGACAACCGAACACCAGAACAGCCAGCGCGCTGGCGCGCAAGGCCACACGTATCCAGCCCCCCAACGTGATCTGCATTTGGGCGGGGGGTGTGTCGGATCGCCATGTCGGGCTCACCCCGCGGCCCCCCGTGCATAGAGGTTCAGATGCTTTTGCGAGATGTTGGCAGTGTCCATGATCAGGCAGATATCCGTGGTGTTGAAGGCATGATCGACAAAGGCGCCCTCACCCACGGTTCCGCCCATCCTGAGATAGGCCTTGATCAGTGCCGGGGTGGCCCGCATCGCGCCAACCCGGTCCACCTGCCCCGCCGACACGAGGTCCATGCGCTGAAAATGGGCGTCGATAGCGCGCACCCGGATCGGTTCGGGCGCGAGGTGATGGTGATGCAGATTGGCGAGCGGCTGTTTCAGTTTTTCAACATTTGTACCGTGGAAGCTGGCCACACCGAACAAGAGCTCGATCCGGTGCTTTGCACAGTAATCGACCAGCCCCGCCCAGAGATGCATCATCGCCATTCCGCCGCGATAGTCCGCATCGAGACATGACCGCCCGAGCTCGAGTATGTTGCGCCCCGATGCCGTCAGCGCTGTTAGGTCATATTCACCGGCTGAATAAAACGCACCGGCCCGCGCCGCCATCGCAGAGGTCATCAGCCGGTAGGCACCGACAACCCTGCGCGCGCCGTGCGCGCCCTCATCGATGATCATCAGGTGATCGCAATGCGGATCGAACCGATCCCGCTCCAGCCGGTTCTCATGGTCGACCATGGCACCGTCGCCACCCAGCTCTTCGACGAAAACCGCGTATCGCAGGCGCTGGATCGCCCGATGATCCCCGGCTGTTTCGGCCAGCCGGACTGTGAAATTGGGATCGTTTCCGCTCATGGCCCCGAACGTTTTGCACTGCCTTCAGACTTTTAGGCAGTGGCTGCGCGCAATTCAATCATTCCGCGTTCGGGACACAGGATCGATCTGTCCCGATTGGTGTTGACAAATACACCTATAGGTTGTTTTGTGGTGTTGTATTTAGTCAATAACCCATTCCAGGGCGACCTCGCTGCTGCTGATGACCTGCTTTCCCGCCTCTCTGAAATTCACGGTCACACGGCCGTCGATATTTGACTGGACCTGTCCGATACCCCAATCGGCCTGCCCGGGGTGGCGCACCAGCATTCCCGGCGCGAGCATATCGTTGGCGTTGTGCATATCCGGCAATCCCCAAAAGGCGCGCTAGGCCATGCAGGATTTCTCGGCACTGGTCTCATCGCGCATCTGTCACGACCTTATCAGCCCTCTGGGCGCGATTGGCAACGGGCTGGAATTGATGGCGCTGCAGGGTGCCAGCCCCAGCCCGGAACTGGCGCTGATCGTGGAGAGTTTCGAGAATGCCAATGCGCGGCTGCAATTCTTTCGCGTGGCCTTTGGCGCGGCCGAGCCGGATCAGCGCATCGCCCGGGACCGCGTCCTCATGATTCTGCGCGAAGAGGCGCGCGGTGGGAAAGTCGTCTATCACTGGAATTCAGGGGATGATTTACCGCGCGATGCGGTGCGCCGGGTGTTTCTGGCGCTGCTCTGCCTTGGCGCTGCCCTGCCCCATGGCGGCGCGATACATATCGAGGCAACCCATCAGGGCTGGTTTCTTGAGGCCAGATCATCGCGCCTGAGCATCAATGAGCGCGACTGGCAGGGCCTTCAGCGCGCGGATGGCGGACCTGACGCGACAACACCTGCCAAGATCGAGTTTCTGCTGCTGGCGTCCGATCTGAACCAAACCGGGCGCATACCCGTGGTCAGCATCGACGCAGACCAGATGAGCGTGGCCTTCTGACGGCGGAACCTAGCCACGGACCGTGCCATCCCCGGTGACCAGGTATTTGAAACTGGTCAGCTGTTCGGCCCCTACCGGCCCCCTTGCATGCATCTTGCCCGTCGCGATCCCGATCTCGGCGCCCATCCCGAACTCACCGCCATCGGCAAACTGGGTCGAGGCGTTGCGCATCAGAATGGCACTGTCGAGCTGCTCAAAGAACCGTGCTGCCGCCGCGTCATCCTCGGTCAGGATGCAATCGGTATGGTTCGACCCGTAGGCCCGGATATGCGCAATCGCCCCGTCGATATCATCGACCACGCGCGCGGCGATGATCATATCCAGAAATTCCCGGCCAAAATCATCCGGATTGGCCTTGGTGCTGCCGGACAGCCCCGTATCGGCGCGCACCTCGACACCGGCCTCGATCAGGGCGTCGATGATACTCTGGCCCAGCGCCAGTGCGTCACGGTGAACCAACAGGCACTCGGCAGCGCCGCAAATGCCCGTGCGACGGGTCTTGGCGTTCAGCACCACATCAACCGCCTTGGCCGGATCGGCTGCCCGGTCGAGGAATATGTGACAGATACCCTCTAGATGGGCGAAAACAGGCACCCGCGCCTCGCGCTGCACCAGCCCGACAAGGCCCTTGCCGCCACGCGGCACGATAACGTCGATATGCTCGGTCATTCTGAGCATCTCGCTGACCGCGGCGCGGTCACGTGTGGGCACCCGCAGGATCGCATCCTCGGGCAGTCCGGCCGATTTCAGCCCCGCGACAAGGCAGGCATGGATCGCACCTGAGGAATGAAAACTCTCGGACCCGCCCCGTAACAAGACCGCATTCCCGGCCTTGAGGCAGAGCGCACCCGCATCGGCGGTGACATTCGGACGGCTTTCATAGATGACCCCGATCACCCCCAGCGGCGTGCGGACCCGGCGGATATTCAGCCCGTTCGGCATATCCCATTCCCTGAGCACCGCACCCACCGGATCGGGCAGGTCCGCGACACTCTCCAGCCCGTCGGCGATTGCCATGATCCGGGCCTCATCCAGCATAAGCCGGTCCAGCATCGCCGCCGACAGCCCCTTTTCACGGCCATATTCCATGTCGCGGGCGTTTTCGGCGATGATCGTATCCACCCCGTCCCGCACCGCTTGTGCCGCGGCCCGCAGTGCCCCGGATTTCTGTTCTGCCGGTGCATAGGCAAGGGCCGCAGCCGCGCGGCGCGCGCGCTCTCCGATATCCTTCATCACGGATGGTATATTTGTCATCTCGTTCATATCACCATATCATCCCTGTGGATCAGCGCCGCCCGGCCCGGGTAGCCCAGAATAGCCTCGATATCGGCCGAGCGTCTACCTTGAATGGCCCGGGCCTCGGCGCTGGTATAGCGTGACAGGCCCTTGCCGATGACACCGCCATCAGGCGCCAGAACCGCCACGGGCTCACCCCGGCCGAATTCCCCTTCAATGCCCGAGACACCGGCGGGCAAAAGCGATTTACCCTGACCAAGCGCCGCGACCGCGCCCGCGTCAACCATGATCCGGCCCCGCGGCTTCATCGCCTCGATCCAGCGTTTGCGCGCGCGGTGGGGATCATCCTTGGCCAGAAACCAAGTGGCATTCGCCCCCGCTGAAAGTGCCCTGAGCGGGTGCTCGACCGCGCCCTGCGTGATAACCATGTGACAGCCCGCACCCGTTGCCGTGCGCGCGGCCATCAGCTTGGTCTTCATCCCGCCCTTGGACAGACCCGAACCCGCATCACCGGCCATATCCTCGATTTCTTTTGTGATATCTTTTACAATATCAATACGTTCGGCGTTCTTGTTAATGCTGGGATTGTCGGTGTAAAGCCCATCGACATCCGACAAAAGCACCAGGTGATCCGCCCCGACCGTAACGGCGATCTGCGCGGCAAGGCGATCATTGTCGCCAAAACGGATCTCGTCGGTGGCAATCGTGTCATTCTCGTTCACAATCGGCACCACCCCCAAACCCAAAAGCTGCGCCAGCGTCGCCCGTGAATTCAGATAACGCCGCCGGTTGCCCGAATCCTCGAGCGTGACCAGCACCTGCGCCGTGGTGATCCCGTGCGGCCCAAGCGCCTCTTCATAGGCCCGGGCCAGTCTGATCTGCCCCACTGCCGCCGCCGCCTGCGATTGCTCGAGCGCCAGATCCTGCGCATCCAGCCCCAGAACATTGCGCCCCAGCGCGATCGACCCCGAGGATACGACGATCACCTCGGTACCCGTGGCCCTCAAACCGGCAATATCCGCCGCCAGAGAGGCCAGCCAGGCCTGGCGCAACCCGCTGCCGTCACGCGCCACCAAGAGCGCCGAGCCGATCTTGACGACCAGTCGTTTCGCCGCGCTCAGGGTTGCCACGGATCTGCCTCGCCACCTGCAGGTTTGCGCGCGCGAAGCCTGTTGTCGTCGATCTGCCCCCGCAGCGCGCGCAGCACTTCGGTCAGACCTTCATGCGAGACGGCTGAAATCATGTGAACCGGCCCACCCGCCGCTGCCTCCAGCGCCGCCTGTACCTCCGCGCGGTCGTCTTCGCTCAGCGCGTCGATCTTGTTCAGTGCCGTGATGCGCGGCTTGTCGGCCAGCGTTTCGGCATAGGCCCCGATCTCGTGGATAATGGTGCGGTAATCCGCGACCGGGTCTTCGGCGGTGGCATCCACCAGATGTAAAAGCACCGCGCAGCGCTCGACATGGCCCAGAAACCGGTCGCCGATCCCCCGCCCTTCATGCGCGCCTTCGATCAGCCCCGGAATATCGGCCATCACGAATTCGGCATTGTCCACGCCCACCACACCCAGATTCGGATGCAGCGTCGTAAACGGATAATCGGCAATCTTGGGCCGGGCATTGGATGTCGCGGCCAGAAAGGTCGATTTGCCCGCATTGGGCAGCCCCAGCAGGCCCGCATCCGCAATCAGCTTGAGCCTGAGCCAGATCGTGCGCTCGATCCCCTCCTGGCCCGGGTTGGCCCGGCGCGGGGCCTGGTTGACCGAAGATTTGAAATGCAGGTTGCCAAAACCACCATTACCACCCCGCGCCAGCACCACCCGCTGACCGATATCGGTCAGGTCGGCGATCACCGTCTCCTGATCCTCGTCCAAAATCTCGGTTCCCACGGGCACGCGCAGCACGATATCGCCGCCATCCGCGCCAGTGCGCTGTTTTCCCATGCCCGGCACGCCGTTCTTGGCAAAGAAATGTTGCTGATAGCGAAAATCGATCAGCGTGTTCAGCCCCTCGACTGCCTCGGCGATCACATTGCCGCCCCGCCCGCCATCGCCGCCATCCGGCCCGCCATATTCGATATATTTCTCGCGCCGGAACGATACCGCGCCCGCACCCCCGGCGCCGGAACGGATATAAACCTTGGCCAGATCAAGGAATTTCATCGCGAAAGACTTTCAAAGCGGGCTTTGGACAGGCGATAGAGGGAAATCGGCGCAGGCTCAAGCCTTGCCGCCGACCGCCCCATGCCCCGCCCCGCCGGTTCAAAGCCAAGTGCTGAGAGTATCTTTTTGGATGCCGGGTTGTCGTCAAAGACATCTGCCCGCAACGCGACGGGCTGGAACCGCGCAAACAGAAAGCTGAGGAACCCCACCATCGCCTCACGCCCGGCACCCCGGCCCGCATCGGCAGGACCAATGAAATAGAATATGTCCGGCTCATCCCCGACATGCACCCCGACCGACCCGATCAGCCGCGCGGGCGCGTCGGCCCAGGCCACGCCCAGCCGGAACGGCAGCATGTCGCGAAAGCGCGTCTCGTGAATGAATTCGCGCGCCGCGCCGGGCGTCCAGTCGGGCGGAAACCTGAGGAGCATCGGCCCGACCTCAGGATGGGTGACGATCCGGCAAAGCGCCTCGGCATCCGCCGCCACCATGTTGCGCAGCACCAACCGTTTGGTCCGGACCAACGCCGCGCTCACCTGCCCATCCTGCGCAGATAGGTCCATGTCGCCACCCTGCTGTTGCGCGCCACCGAGTACGCCTCAGCATCGCCCAGATAATCAAAACCGGCATGCGACAGCACCCGCGCCGAGGCATGGTTGCCCTGAAACACCTCGGCAAAGATGGTGCGCGCATGATGCGGATTGGCCCCGATCAGCGTCATCACCGCCTCAGACGCGATCCCGGCCCGCCAGAATTGCGGTGCCACCCAATACTTGATTTCCGACTGCCCGCGATCCATCCGCTCCAGCCCCATCAGGCCCAGCACACCGCGCAGCCCGCCTTCATGCCCCTCGATCACCCAGACATCCTCGCTCCGCTCCGGCGCCTGTACCTGGCGGATAAAGGCCTCAGCCGCGCCGGGTGGCATCGGGTGCGGGATCGAGCGTGTCCATTCGGCCACGCGCTGATCCCCGGCATAAAGCGCGATCGCCCCGGCATCGGACATGCTGACCGGGCGCAGCGTCAGCCGCGCGCCCCGGATGACAGGCTGGGTGTCAAAACGCACGATCTCCATCAACGGCCTCCCGCGAAAACAGCGTAAAAAACACTGGCCACCGTCGCTGCGGCCAGCCCCCACATCAGAACGCGCTCGCCCTGCCTGCCCGCCACCTGCCGGGCGATCCGCGCGCCCGCCAGCGCCCAAAACGGATGCAGCAGCACCTGCAGCCCCAGAAATATCACCGCGATCAGCGCTGTCGCCGTCAGGGCGGGTGTGTCCGGCGTGACAAAGCCGGTAAAGGCCGCTGTGACCATTGCCCATGCCTTGGGGTTCAGCGGATGGACCGGCAGACCGGCCGAAAAACCCGGCACGCTGGCAGGACCCTCGCGTTCGGACAGGCGCAGATTGACGATCCGCCATGCCAGCCAGAGGATATAGAGGACGGATGCCCATTTCAGCGCTTCAAAAAGCCAGGGATAGCGCACCGCATAGCTCATCAGCCCGAAACCGACCGGCCAGATGATCAGCTGCTTGCCAAGCGCGACCCCCGCCACGAAAGGCAGAACCGGCACCAGACCATAGCGCGCGCCCGCCGCCATCAGCGCCAGATTGGCCGGTCCGGGCGTGCCCACCTGACTGGCGGCAAATATCACGAGTGATCCGGCTGCAACAGACATCTCTCTCAGACGCTTGCGCGCCTCCTCCTTCTTCTTTGTCCAAATACTCCTGCCGGAGGCGGCAACATAAAAAAAGGGACCGGCCTGTCGCCGATCCCCTTTGCATCTTTTACCCGTTGAGGTTCGGCTTATTCAGCGGCCTCCGCTGCCGGAAGCACGGAAATATAGGTACGGCCCTTGAAGCCCTTGCGGAAACTCACGTGACCTTCGGCAGTCGCAAAGAGCGTGTGATCCTTGCCCTGACCGACATTGTCGCCCGGCCACCATTTGTTGCCGCGCTGGCGCACGATGATGTTGCCGGCAAGCACATGCTCGCCACCGAATTTCTTGACGCCAAGGCGGCGGCCGTCGGAATCGCGACCGTTACGGGATGAACCACCAGCTTTCTTATGTGCCATCTGTTCTCTCCTTACCCTTCAAGTTTCGCTTTGGCCTGCGCGACCCAGCCTTCGCGTTCGATCCGGCCCTTAAAGGACAGTTTGTCATCGAACTCGGCAATGTCGTCGGCGCCCCATGCCGCGATCTGGGCAAAAGACGTCACACCGGCGGCGTGCAGTTTTTTCTCCAGCGCCGGGCCGACACCGGACAATTCCTTAAGATCATCCGCGCCCGCCGCAGGCGCATCGGCCTTCTTGGCGGGTTTGGGTTTCGCTTCGGCTTTGGGCTTTGCCCCGGCCTTGGGTGCGGCGGCTTTCTTGGGTGCCGCTTTCTTGGGCTTGTCCGCCGCGACAACGGCTGCAACCCCTGCCGCGCCTGCGCCGATGGCGGCCTTGACGCCGGATTTGTCACCGCCCGAGGCCAGGATCGATGTGACCCGCAACAGCGTCAGCTGCTGGCGGTGGCCCTTGGTGCGCTTGGACGAATGCTTGCGCCGGCGCTTGACGAAATGGATGACCTTGTCGCCCTTGATCTGATCGATCACCTCGGCCTGAACGGCTGCACCGTCCACCTGGGGCGTGCCGATCACGGTCTTGTCGCCGCCCAGCATCATGATGTCGTTGAATTGGACGGTCTCACCCGCCTCTGCAGCCAGCTTTTCTACCTTCAGGACGTCGCCATCCTGTACACGGTATTGCTTGCCGCCGGTCTTCAGCACCGCAAACATATGCGTTTTCCTTTGCTTCCGCGTCCTTCGGCCCCTGCTTTGCAGGCGTTGGGGAGCATCCCGCCCCGGACAGCGCGCCCCGTCAGGGCGGTATTAAACAACAGAAGCGGGCACCGGCCCGCATCACAGATCGGGCTTATGAGCGCGCGCGAACCAAGAGTCAACGCAAAACCCGGTGCCTCTTTCAGATATCTTCGCCCGAAACATATTTTGCCGCGGCAAACCCCAATGCAAAGGAAACATCATCGAAAAGCGCGTCAAAGGCGGCAAAGAGATGCCGGTTGAACGCCTGCCCGGCATCGCTGGCCGAGATATCGATATAGGCCTTTATCTCGTCATCGCTGAACCCGCCATAGGCCGCGAGAACAAAACCATAGACCCAATCCTCGGTATCGGCGCGCAAATCTGGCTCCTGCGCCCAGACATCGCGCAACAGCTCTTCTTCCGGGATCGCCTCGCCAAAGGCACCGCCCGTGTTCATGCCCCTGAAAAAAGCGAGGTTGGAATTCAGCCCCCCAACAACGTTTTCCGATACCAGATCATTGACCGTTACAAATTTGGTCAACAACGCCAGCCTTGCTCCGCCCGCGGCGCGCAGGTCTAGCCCTGCCTGCATGGCGGCTTCTTCCAGACCGGGTTTCAGAAACTCCTTCCGCGCCACCAGTTCAGCCTCGGTCAGGCGCTGGCCCAGATCGGACTGAAAGAACGCCGTGATCCGGCCCACCATCGCAGGCGACGGATCATCGCCGAAACCCTCGGCAAAAATCTCCTGCAGGCGGCTCGGGTCATAAATGGCGCGCACCTCTTCCATCCAGGCCGGATCGTTGTTCTGCGGGAACATGTCGCGCTGGATATCGCCGCCAAAGCCGATGCCCTCCTCGCTCATCACCGCCAACATCTCGTCGATGCGCATCACATCGAAAAGGGTCGCGACATCCGCCCGTTGGGCAGTGGCCTGCAAGGGTAGCGTTACCAGAATGACGATCAGGGACAGAAAGCGGCGCATGGCAATCCTCGGGCTGGTTTTCATGCGCCCTTCCTAGCCGGAGCGCACGCGATTGGCCAGAAAGCTCCCACTGGACCGGCGAAATACCCCGCGTCTCAAAGGCAGGCAACTTTCCCCCTGATTACCCCTTGCGGCAGCCGCGCAAACCTCTTACTCAGCCCGGACGCGGAGAGGTGCCGGAGTGGTCGAACGGGGCGGTCTCGAAAACCGTTGTGGGTGCAAGCCCACCCAGGGTTCGAATCCCTGTCTCTCCGCCACTTTCCTCAGGCGAATTTCTGCCAGCTCGGTCGATCATCGATTCAACCCTGTTGCTCAGGTTTTTTGGAACTGATTTTCTACCTGGTTATTGTTTCAGTTCATAGGCGGCGCGATTTGCTGACGTTTGGGATTTTTTATCAAAATGGCCTACATCTACAGGAAATCGTTGCATGGCTCGGCCAGCTTTACGGCCGCTTGATGTGTATTCTTTTATAGTTATATTGAATACGTAGTGGGCGTTAGGAAAACATCATGTCGAAAACAACCACAATGACGGTACGCGTCAGCGGTGCGCTTAGCGATTTCGTCGCGGCAAATACGGGCGATGATGGTGTCTATGAAAATGTCAGCGAGTATATCCGGGACCTGATCCGGCGGGACAAGGAAAGGGTGGAGGCGGAAGCATTCGACCGTCTGAAGGCCGAACTGACCCACGCGTTTGACGCAACCGAGGAGAGCTATCAGCCGCTGACGGCGAGCGATGTGATCGCGCGGAACCGGTCCTGAACTGGTGCCGGACATCCGCATACAGGAAGCGGCTTCTCGCCGCCTTGATGACATCTACCTCCACTCATGCGTCCGGTGGGGCGAGGATCAGGCCGAGAAATACATCACCGGTCTGTTCGCTGCTCTTGAAAAGATCGCGGCGCACGGTGTCGCTTCGAAACCCGTCCCGGCCGAGTTTGGTGTCGAGGGGTTCTTTTTTCGCTACGAGCGCCATTTCGTTTATTGGCGCTATCTCTCGAATGGCGACATCGGGATCGTGACAATCCTGCACGAGAGGATGCACCAGATCGGCCGCTTCCGGGATGATTTCGGGTTTGGCCGACCAGACTAAATTCAGACAATCTTCGGATTTTGCCCAGCGTGCATAGCCTGCACGGCTGGAGCGTGACTTATAATCGCTGAATTTACCAATTCATCGCTTTTCCTGCGGTCATCTCCCCAGCCAACTTTGCGCGAAGGAACAGCGCCTAGCCCGTCAGGTCCACGGGATTGCCGCCCTGCCACGTGCCTTTGCTGGCGATGATGCGGTTACGCAGATAGCATGTCCGGTCGGCCAGTTTTTGTGATTTCTGCTGGTCCAGATATGTCCGGTGCGTGCCGGTGCCATAGGCCGCCTTCATCATGGCCTGATCGGATTTCCAGATGGAAAAGGTCATCCCGTCAATATCGTCATGCTGGTGCTGAAAATTGCCGTGGATGATGTTTTCATCCAGCGTACCGTACCAGTTGCGCACTTCGTCCACCTTTGACGTAAAGTCCAGAATGCGCGGCAGATCGTTCTGGTTTTCAGTGTCATAGCCGGCAGAGGTCATGATCGCGAGCGGCCCGCCCGGATCGTCGGGCGCAAGCACCAAGTCAAGCTGGCGCGCGGAAAACCAGTTTGTCACACCGGAAAACCTGTAGGGCCTCAGGATGGCGTGCCAGACCTCGTGATAGGCCGGGAGCGTGGCAAAATGTGTCTCTGCGCGATCAAATGCGGCCTCTGCACTTGCGCGGTCCGCGTGAAAACTGGCCCCGGCCCATGACGCGCCCTCGCGGCTGCGCACGGCAACCGGATCCCATGCGCTGTCGGGGCCGCAAAGCCAAAGCGCGCTGTCAGCTGGTGCTGGTGGTGCGAGTTCGTTGTGGGAATATTTCTTGTCGAACGTCCAGTGACTGTAGAAAATCCATCCAACCTGATTCACAGAATTTTCCTTGTTTTGGCATGGCCTGACTGCAACGGGCAGTTGCCCGCCACGTTGGCATGAAGCCTAGGGGCGGATGTGCGCCATGGCAATGAAATGAGAAGCGTCCGGGTAATTCTTTAACGTGCTGTCTGCCCGGGAACGCGGTGGTACCGGGATGGACAGATCAGTGGCCGATCCCGTCTGTGCGACGGCGGGCCATCTGGACCCGTCCGGAACCCTTGTGCCACAAGGTGCGCAACAACCGAAGAGGAGGCATCATGCGGATATTGTTCACCGGTGGCAGCGGCAAGGCAGGGCGTCATGCCGTGGCCTATCTGACCTCGCAGGGGCACCGCGTTCTGAATATCGATCTGACCCCGCTGGGCATGGACGGGGTCGACGACCGTATCGTCGATATCACCGATGCGGGACAGGTCTATGATACGATGCTGAGCTATGCGGGCTTTGATGAGCTTGAGCCCGGCACCGGCACACCGCGCTTCGACGCCGTGGTCCATTTTGCCGCCGTGCCGCGCATCCTCCTGAAACCCGACAACGAGTGTTTCCGCGTCAACACGATAGGCACCTATAATGTCATTGATGCTGCCGTGAAATTCGGCGTGCGCAAGATCGTTTTCGCCTCATCCGAGACCAGCTATGGTATCTGTTTCGCCGACGGCGAGCGCAAACCGGACTATCTGCCGATTGACGAAGATCATCCGACCTTGCCCGAGGACAGCTATGCCATGTCCAAGGTGGTCAACGAGGCGACGGCGCGCAGTTTTCAGCGCCGCAGCGGTTTCGACATTTATGGCCTGCGGATCAACAACGTCATTGAACCGCATGAATATGAACAGGATTTCCCGAAATACATGCAGGATCCAACGCTGCGCCTGCGCAATATCTTTGCCTATATCGATGCGCGTGATCTTGGCCAGATGGTGGATCGCTGCCTTGCCGTGGACGGGCTGGGCTATCAGGTCTTCAACGTGGCCAATGACAATCACTCGGTGGCGCTTGGCACGTCAGAACTCTGTTCGCGATATTATCAGGGCGTGCCGCTGCGACGGGACATGGCCGAGGATGAGAGCTTTTACACCAATGCCCGGGCAAAGGCCCTGCTGGGGTTCGCACCCCGCCATGACTGGCGCGACTACCTGACGCCTTAGTCTCAGGTCGCGATGCCGTTGCGCCGTTTCACGAAATCGACCATATGCGGTACGTAATCCTCGGCCCCGTCCCCGTTTGCTGAAACGGCCATGGCATAGCTGTTCTTGACGGCATTGCCGATCGGGTTGGCGGTTGCGGCGTCGTCGGCCATGGTTTCGAGATAGGTCATATCCTTGAGCGCGTTGGTCAGCGTGAATTTGTGCGATTCACGATTGCCATCAATGGCATAGCCCATGAAGGTCTGGTAAAATCCGCAATCCATCCGGCTCCCGCGAATGACGGAATCGAACTGGGCGGTGGAAATGCCCACCTTTTCCGCAAGGGCCAGCGCCTCGGAATAAAGCGCGCCATAGCCGAGCGACAGGAAATTGTTCAAAAGCTTCATCTTGTGGCCCGTACCGCTGGCGCCGAGATGGACAATCGTGGCGGCCCATGCACCAATCACCGGCCTGAGCCGCGCGAAAACCGCATCGTCCGCGCCGATCATGGTGCTGAGTTCCCCGCTTTCGGCCTGTACGGGCGTGCCGCCCAGCGGGGCGTCGGCCATATGGCAGCCCGCCTCGCGCAGGCGCGCTGCCAGCGCGATGGTGGATGTAGGGTTGGAGGTAGAGCAATCGACGATGACGCTGTCGGGTTTCAGCACGGGCAGCATTTCGGTAACAATCGCTTCGACCTGGGGCGAGCCCGGGGCGCAGATATGAATGACCGATGAGGTGGCGGCCAGTTCGGCAAGGCTCTCGGCTTCAACCGCACCCAGTCCGACCAGATCATCGACCGGCGCCCGGTTGCGATGCGCGATGATGGTCAGGCGATATCCGGCCCCGATCAAGTTCCGGGCCATACCGTGGCCCATCAGGCCCACGCCGACAAATCCGATGGTCTCATCTGACATCGATCAAACTCCCTGTCTTGGTATCGCTGCAATGTCTATCGTGGGTGGATTGGGCGCAAGAGGGTTTGGCGCAACTCGCATGCCCCAATGACGCGTCGTGCTATCCCGATGGCAATTCGACCGAAGAGACCTGAGCAAAACGCGGGCAGAACGCCCGCGCCTCTCATTGCGCCATCGATCCCTCAGATATCCCGCGTCTTTTTCCAGTAGGCGCCGGTCCAGTCGACCTGTTCGATGGGCTCTTCGATGCCATGGGCCTTGCGATAGTCGCCAATGGCCTTGCGGCAGGCGCGCACGGCGCCAAAATCATCGACGATGATATAGCCCCCGACCGATAGTTTGGGGTAGAGGATCTCGATCGCCTGTATGGTGCTTTCGTACATGTCGCCATCCAGCCGGATGATCCCGAATTTCTCGTCACCCAGCGTCGGCAGCGTGTCCTTGAACCAGCCCTTCATGAAGACGACATTGTCATCCAAGAGCCCATAAGAGCGGAAGTTGTCCTGCACGGTCTCGAGCGAGATCGCCAGCGCATCCTTGGTGTGGTGCTTGTCGCCCTCATCTGCGGGGAACTCTTCGGCATTGGGCGGCGGGAGGCCCTCGAACGAATCCGCCACGAAAACCTTGCGGCCAGCCTCGCCCGCGGCGCGGCAAAGACCCTGCATCAGGATACAGGCCCCGCCCCGCCAGACGCCGGTTTCGATGAAATGGCCCTCGACCTCGTTCTCGAATACATCCAGCACACAATTGGCGAGGTTTCTCAGGCGTTCATAACCGGCCATGCTGTGGGCAAATACGGGCCAGTCGCGCCCCGAGAGCCGCCGCGACATCCGCGCCTCGCGCTGTTCGGGCGATTCAGCATTCATGCCGCGAAAAAGCTGGTGAAACTGCGCCGGGCGGCGCGGATTCTGTGGCGGATCAAGATAGATCGTGTTCGAGATGGTGCGCACCAACAGCTCGGCATGCGATTCCAGAGCTGTCGACAGCCCCCTGTCAAATTTTCCCACTGTCTTATACCCGATAGTTTCTGGTTTGTTATTATGGCTACCGTTCTGCGGCCTGCCGGGGCGGGATGCAAGAATTTATCCACAGGCCATGTCCGCATCGTGAAGCCACGTGGCATGAAATACACAACCCGGCCAAGGATACCCGGTGCCGGTGGCTTGGCATTGGCGGCGCAATGATCTTAACTCGGCCCCGGATGGCAGGGCGGCAAGGATGCAGAAAAAACCGAATATCGTGCTGATCATGACCGATCAGCAGCGGGCGGACTGGCTGGGATGCGCGGGCCACCCGGTGTTGAAAACCCCCCATATCGATGCGCTGGCAGCGGAAGGGACACGGTTCACCAATTTCAACGTGGCCACACCTGTCTGTCAGCCAAATCGCGCCTCGATCATGACGGGGCGCTATCCGTCAGTGCACGGGCTCAGGCATAACGGGCTGAACCTGCCCCGGAACCAGGCCACCTTTGCCGAGGTGCTGCGCGCCGGCGGCTACAGTACGGCGATGATCGGCAAGAGCCACCTTCAGACCTTTACCGATACACCGCAGCGCCGGGGCAGTGCGCCCGATACCGGCCCGATTGCCGAGGCCAACAAGGACGCGGGGCCCTACCGTGATGAACGCCCCATGGGATCGCCGCACGAGGTGCCCCGGCCCTATTACGGGTTCGACCATGTTGAACTGGTCGGCGGGCACGGGGCGGCACCGCGCGGGGGACATTATATCGCCTGGCTAAAAGAACGCCGCCCCGATGACTGGGAAACACTCAGAGACCCTGCCAACCGGCTGGCGCATAATTATTCCTGCCCGCAGGCCTATCGCACCCCTCTGCCCGAAGCGCTGTATCCCACCAGCTTCGTGACCGAGCGGGCCGAGGCTTTTCTGAGCGAACAAAGCCCGGATCAGCCGTTTTTTGCCTTTGTCAGCTTTCCCGATCCGCATCACCCCTTCAATCCGCCCGGGCGTTACTGGGACATGTATGACCCGGCGGAATTCTCGGTTGATCTGCCCTACACGGCACATCGCAATCCCAATCCCATTTTGCGGGCCGCACATACGCAATATGCGGATGGAAGCGCCGAGACCGGCAGGCAAAAGCTTTTTATGGCGTCGGAACGCCAGTTGCAGGAGGCGATGGCGCTGACCGCCGGGATGATCACCATGGTGGACGATGCGGTGGGTCGGGTGGTGACGGCGCTGAAATCCGGCGGGCTCTGGGACAACACGATTGTCATCTTCAACTCTGATCACGGCGATTACCTCGGGGCCTTTTCGCTTTTGCTCAAAGGGCCGTTTCAGCACCATTCGATCAACCGCGTGCCCTTTATCTGGCGCGCACCGGGTGCAGAGGCCGGTTTGCGGGATGACCTCTGTTCATCGCTTGATATCGCGCCCACGCTGATCGAGGCGGCGGGGCTCAAGCCCTATAACGGCATTCAGGGCCGCTCACTCTGGAATGGGGAACGGCGCGAGGCGCTGCTGATCGAGCACGAGGATAACGCCCGGATCAAGCTGCATTTCACCGAGAGACCGGCAAATCTGAGGACCCTTCTGACCGATGATTACCGGCTGAGCCTCTATGCCGGTGAGAACTGGGGCGACCTCGTTCACCTCGCCACCGACCCGGATGAGACGCATAACCTCTGGGACGATCCGGCCCATGCCGCCACGCGCGCCGCGCTGACAAGGCGCATGGTCGACGAGATGATGCGCGCCACTGACACGAGCCCGTTCCCGACATTGCTGGCCTGACCCGGAACACGGTCAGAGACACCTGAGGGTTCTGATCCTAGGCGGGGTCTGGTGCGCGCGACCGGAGGGCGTGGAGGGCCAGCACCGCGATGGCAATCGCGGATGCGGTGCCATAGATCAGCGGCGTGCCCGCCATCACCAGCGCGGCCAGTGCCAGCCTGAGCGGCCATTCCCACCAGTCGAGCGCCCGCCGGTCAAACCGCGCCAGCGCGCTGGCCAACAGGTAGAGCGCGAGCACAAGCCGCGCGAGCAGCCCTGCCAACGGTCCCCAGTGAATCTGGCCGTCATAACCCGGCAGATAGCTTTGCGAACCCGCCGGGGCGTTGGGATCGAACACCGCAGCGTCAATCAGAAGAAGTTCGGGATACATCGCAAAGACGAAGGGTATGACAAAGATCACGATGCCCGAGCGGACAGCCGAAAGGCCGGTGGCCATCGGCTCGGCCTTGGTGATCGAGGCTGCGGCAAAGGCCGCGAGCGCCACGGGCGGGGTGATGGCCGAGGCGACGGCAAAATAGAAGATGAACATGTTGGCAGTAAAGATCGACAGCCCCAGCCCGGCCAGTACCGGCCCCATCAGAAGGGCCGCGTTGATATAGGCAGGCACCGCCGGCATGCCCATGCCCAGGATCACGGCCAGCAACATCGTCGCCAGAAGTGCCACGAACTGAAAGAGCACCGGCCCGCCCTGCCCAAGGTTAAGCCCGTTCAGCCATTGCAGCACATCCAGCGAGATAAAGACCGGCAGACCGGTAAAGGACAGGCAGAAATCGATGATCGAGACCGCGAGAAACATCAGATAGAGTGTCGCGATTAGCGTCCCGGCATTGGAAAAGGCGGTCAGCAGTTTCGACGGTTTTGCCCGCATCTCGGGGTCAAGGAACAAGAGGATGATCAAAAGCATGACGGCCCACCAGCCGGCCGAACCCGCATCCCCGGCCGAATTCTGCACCGCCTGCAATATCCAAGGCAGATCGCCCGCCCGGCAGACCCCGTACTGAAACGCCGCCTCCACGCCCAGGATGAACCCGATGGGGCCACAGCCCACCGCCTCTTTCGGAGTCAGCAGCAGGACAAGGATCAAGAGGATCGGGCCAAAGATCATGATCAGGTTCAGGATGTCCTGACGGTCAAAGCGCATCTCTTCGGTCAGTTCACCAATCGCCTCGATCCCCTGTTTGCGCGACTGGAATATCGCCGACAGAAACAGGCAGAAGAAATAGGCCATGGCGGGAATGATGGCGGCGATGACGACGCTGGAATAGGGAATGCCGGTCAGCGCGGCCAGCACAAAGGCCGCCACACCCATCACCGGCGGCATGATCGAACCGCCGGAGGACGCCGCCGCCTCCATCCCGCCGGCGAAGACCTTGGAAAAGCCGCGCCGGATCATCATCGGGATGGTCAGCACCCCGGTCGAGAGCACGTTGACGATGGGCCCGCCCGAAATCGTGCCGAACATGGCCGACGAGACGATGGCGGCATGGGCCGGCCCGCCCCTGAGCTTGCGGGTCCATCGGAAGGCCAGCTTGATCAGCGACTGCCCCCCAGCCGAAGTGCCAAAAAGAGAGCCGAGCACCAGATAGGGAAAGATCGTGTTCAGGATGATATCCATGAACCGGCCCAGCAGCCCCGAGGAATTGTTGACCAGAATATCATGCACACGCGGTCGCCCGTCCGACAGCAATCGCGGTTCACCGGCGAGTTTGGTCATGAAGTACTTGTTGATGTCATCGGCGCCATAGACATACCAGACCAGCACCGTGATGATCGTATATGCCGAGATCAGGATCGCCACCAGAACCAGCGGCAGGCCCCAGACCTTGACGTTGTAGGACAGGAACACGATCACGGCGAGGCCGACGATCAGCACCAGCCAGCCGCCCGTCGTGCTGACGCATTTGGGATCGTCGACCGTGGTCGGCGGGCTCAGCCCAAGTGAGGCGGCGAACTCGGCCTCGGTTTTCAGGCTCTCTTCGATCAGTCGTGCACGGTCGCCGGTGATCTGGTCGATCAGGCAGATCGCCTCGATCTCGATGACATAGGTCAGCGCGATCACCAGCGCCATCACAACCAGCGCGATATCCAGAAAAAGGCCGAAGCCACGGCGGTATCTGCCCCTGTCCTTCCAGTCGCGCCACATCGAATGCCTGAGGGCGACGATGATCATCATCAGGGCAAAGAAAGCGGGATAGAACCACTCGAACGGGAATTTGCGGAAGGTCGCGCCCGATTGTCCGAGCAGTCGCGCCGCGGCGTCATCATATCCCGGGATGCCCGGGGTCGAGTTGATCAGCCCGATCAGCACCATGATGATCGCCAGCACAAAAACCACTCTTTGCCCCAGATCGGGACGCGGCTCTGCGGGCGCTTGGTCGTCGGCCATGGCGGGTGCTTTCGGGCGGGGTACTGCGGGCCGCATCGGGCCCGCAGTCTGGTTTAAGTTCTACTTGGCGCAGTCGGGAATGGTATAGCCCGCCTCTTCCCATGCACGCACGGCACCGGGATGATATTTCATCGGGTTTCCGCCGCACATATTGGTCAGCGCGATATCCGTTTCACCAAACCATGCATTGGCGACAAAGGGCGCCTTGGCCATGTAGACAGAGTCGATATTGTCAAGAAACGCCTTGGTCAGGTTATAAGCCGTCTCTTCATCCATCGCGACATTGACAACCTCGCCGCCCACGGTGCCGGGACCCCGGAACATGTCATCCTCAGAGACGACCGTCACCCCTTCGTTATAGCCCATTTCCGAGATCGGCAGTTCGACGGGAACGGTGCCGGGGATCTTGGTGACATTGGCAAAGGCCTCGCCGTTGTAGACGTCCAGGGGCAGCGACCAGATGGTCATGTTGCCCGACGAAAGCGCGGCGGTCAGACGACCATCGGGAAAGCTCATCGGCAGAACAAAGGCATCGGCCGATCCGTCCTGAATCGTTTTGACCGCCTGTCCCCAGTTCACCTGCACACCGGTATATCCGTTGCCTTCCTCGAGGCCGGTATTCAGCTTGATCAGCAGGCGCGCATTGGTCAGCGCCGCACCGCGCGGCGGGCCGTTATAGATCGTGGCGCCCTCGATCCCGTCCCAGCCGGGGAAATTCGCGCTGTCATAGGCATAAAGCCCCTGCACCGAAATCCGGTATGTATAGAGCACGGCGAGTTTCGCGGCCAGCGCTGCGCCCTCTTCCTTGCCCAGCTTGGCGTAAGGGCCAACCGCACGCGACATCAGAAACGGCAGTATGAAGGGGGCCGATGCGATATCGGTCTTGCCCTCGGCCACGTTCTGGACCGAGTTGGTCAGGGTCTGGCCCGTTGTCACCTGAATGTTGGCGACGCCGGCCTTGGCGGCGGCCTCGCCCAGCGACAGCACGGCCACGCCCGGCCCGCTGGACGGGGCCGCCGTTTCAGCGGTCAGGTTCTGTTGAGCCTGTGCGCCGCTTGCCAGCAGGGCAGCGGTTATCACGGCGGTCAGTTGCGCAAATGGTTTCATGTCTCCTCCCAGATACCTCCGATCGCGCGCTGCGCCATCGGGATTGACATGGGATCAAAGGTTAGGGTTTTTTGGATTCGTCACAAGAAAAATCGATTTTTCTGCGGGCGAATTCGTTCCACTTCGCCGCCGAAACCCGGCATCATGCAAATTTGTACCGGCAGTCGGTACAATTCATTTTCCATCGCAGGTCTGCCGATATAAGCCTCCTACCCCATCGTTCAGCTCATGTGATAGAACCGTGATGCTGTGCCGCCAAAGACGGCGTGGTGATCGGCGTCGGGCACGAGGTCGTGAAAGCATTGCGACAGGCGCGCGTAGTCTGAATAGAGGCTGTCGACCGGAAAGTTGGAACCGAACATAGAGCGGTCCGCGCCAAATTCCGCGAGGCAGGTGTCGACGATGGGTGCGAAATCATCCGTCACCCAGTCATGCTGAAACATGCCCAGCCCCGACAGTTTGCAACTGACATGATCCAGCGTGGAAAGATTGCGCAACAGTGCCGTCCATTCCGCGAGCCCGGCGGCGCTGCGGTCATGGGGCGAGCCTGCATGGCAGAGCGCGACAGCGGTTCCGGGTGCCGCCGCCAGCACCGCGGCGGTCTGCACCATCAGTTCGGGGATAAGCTGCAGATCAAAGCTGAGCCCCAATTCGCCTGCCTCCTGCAGACCTTCCAGAAAGGCCGGATCACCCAAGAGCGCGTTGGTGCCGGTAACCGCATCCTCACCCGGCGCGCGCCCGATGATCTGGCGCACACCGCGCACGGACGGCAGCGTTTTGTACCGCGCCAGTTGGGCCGAGCGGTCGGGGGCCGTCAGATCGCAGAACACCACCTGCGCCATCGGCCATTCAGGATGGGAATCGGCCACCGACTGAACCCAGCAGGCCTCGGCCCAGGGATCGGCCGCACCTACCTGAATATGGACCGAGCCGCCAAACCCCTCGGCCCGGGCCATCGCACTGAATTCATCGATCAGGAAATCCCGCTGAATGGGTGTCGGATCGCCGAAAAACCGCGGCGCGCCTGTCTGCATGAGCCATGGATATTCGACCGCGCCGAGATCCCAGAGATGATGATGGGCGTCAATTTTCATGATGTTTCAGTCCGTTCATGCGTTGCAGGATGTCGACCCCCTGCTGGTTCCAGAAATGCAGGAGGTCGATGAAGACCCAGTTCTCGGCCAGTTTGTCGTCGGACCGGCGGTAGATGTCGATCACGCGAAACTCGCCTTTCTTACCGGTGGCGGGCATCCCCATGAAACCGCCGGTGGGCCGGGCGGTGAAATTGGGCCAGCCGAAAAAGCCGCCATAGTGCCCCTCGGCCAGACGGCAGATATGGCGCGTCTGGCCACGCTCGGCAAACCCGGCGCGAAACGGTCCGGCATGCTGGGCGGCATAGCGGGGAATGGTATAGGTAGCACCGATGCCTTCGGGGCCCCACCAGATCATGTCTTCGGCCCATGTCCGGCGCAGCTCTTCCTCGAGCGGCAGACCACTTTGCCACTGGCCCAGATCGCTGATCATGGCGTTGATGGCAGCAAGCGTTTTCCGCCCCTCTTCAGGGTCGGTTTCGGCATAAAGCAGCCCGTCATGAGTCTGCGGCCCGGGCTGGACCAGATGCGCCGCCGTCTGTGGCGGAAAGGGGTTCAGCCCCGCCTGCACCATCAGATGCGGCAGGTCAAAATACATGGCGGTTTCGTGGATCCGGCCATCATGGACACGGTTGAATTCGCAATAGCGCAGGAACGCCATCTTGCCGGTGGGCGGAATGCCCAGCCAAGGCCGGTCAAAAAGCCCCATCAGGTGGCCCATCGACACGACCCAGACAGATGCGCCACCATCAATCTCGTTCGCGCCGGCAAAAAAGATGTCCTCGCGGCGTTGCAGGTGGCTAAGCGCGCTCCTGAGCGGTGTCCAGAACTCGCGCGCGACGATCTCGGGGCCTTCGAGTTCTCCGAAGGGATGATAGCCGCGCCATATCCCCTCTGGTACTATGTGGCGGCTCAGAATCGCTTCTGCCGGGTCGATGGCCTCGGCGAGGTCAGCGTACAAGGCCCGGACCACTTCCTTTTCAGCCTGAAATGACATTTATCACCTTTTTTCATCGGCTTGCAGATAAATTGCAAACGTATGCAAATAATCCTTGCCATAAGCGCCCTTCCAAGACTAGCCTTTTTGCATACGTTTGCAAAAATAATGCGCGTTCAGGGGATATTCACATTGGCAGAAATACAGCTTCGCAACATTTCCAAGCGCTGGGGATCCTTTGTCGGCGTCGACAATTTTGATCTGACCATCGCGGACAAGGAGTTCCTGGTGCTTCTGGGGCCGTCCGGCTGCGGCAAGACCACAACGATGCGCATGATCGCCGGGCTCGAGGATGCGACCGAGGGCGATATCCTGATCGACGGCAAGGTCGTCAATGATCTGGAGCCAAAGGATCGCGATATCGCGATGGTGTTCCAGTCCTACGCGCTCTATCCGAACATGACCGTTTACGACAATATCCGCTTTCCGCTCAAGGTGCGCGGCATCGCCTCGGGCACGCATGACGACAAGGTGCGCCGCGCCTCGGCCATGGTCGAACTGGATGATTTCCTGCACCGCAAACCGGCCGAACTGTCGGGCGGTCAGCGTCAGCGGGTGGCACTGGCCCGCGCCATCGTGCGCGAGCCGAACGTGTTTCTGATGGATGAACCCCTGTCGAACCTTGATGCGAAACTGCGGGTCTCAACCCGGGCGCAGATCAAGAACCTGAGCCATGAACTGGCGGTCACCACGGTCTACGTCACCCATGACCAGATCGAAGCGATGACGTTGGCCGACCGGGTTGTTGTCATGAAACAGGGCGTCGTTCAGCAGGTCGGCAGCCCGACCGAGATTTACGATGCCCCGGCCAATGTTTTTGTCGCCGGCTTTATCGGCAACCCGGCAATGAACCTGATCGAAGGGACCGCCGGCGGCGGTGCCTTTGACGCGGAACATGTGCGCATCGAGGGGATTTCCGCACCCGACGGCCAGGTCACACTGGGGTTCCGCGCCGAGGATGCATCGATTGCCCCGGATGGCAGCGGGCAGATCAACGCGCCGATCTATACGCTCGAGCTTTTGGGGGATGCGACGATGGTGACGGTCCGCATCGGCGGCACACTGATCAGCGTCAAGGCCGACAAGTCATTCCGCGCCGAGATCGAGGATATGGTCTCGATCCGGGTACCAACCGAAATTTGCCACCTGTTCGATACCGCTTCGGGTGCGCGAATAGGGGCCTGAGGCCCCGTTTGAGATCCCGTCATTCAGGCGGGTTTACAGGGATGCGGGCTTGCAAGACGCATCTTGTCTTATCAGGGAGAACAGAATGTTTTTGAAGAAAATTGCACTAGCCGGGACGTTTGCCGCACTGGCATCGACCACGGCCTATGCCTGCGAGATCGGGGCGCGCGTCAGCATCGTGGGCAATGAATTCCCGGCGATCCAGACGGTCGGCGCGGGTGCACAAGAATGCTCGGGCGCCGAAGTGACGACCAACCTGACTGCCGACCACCAGAAAATCAATGTTCCCGGCATGCAGGGCAACCCGGCGGAATATACCTCGGCGATCATCGCGAACTCGTCCATCGTGGCACTGATGAACGAGGATGTGATCCGCCCGCTGGATGATCTGGTGGCGAAATATGGCGGCGGTCTGCAGAAATCGCAGCTGATCACCATCAACGGCAATATCATGGCCGTGGCCTTCATGGCCAACGCCCAGCACCTGATGTACCGCAAGGACATTCTGGCCGATCTGGGTGTCGAGCCGCCGAAAACCTACGAGGAAATGCTCGATATCGCCAAGATGATCCGCGACAAGGGCATCATGGAAAACCCGATCGGCGGTGCCTATGCGGCGGGCTGGAACCTCGCGCAGGAATTCAACAACATGTTCCTGGGCTACGGTGGCGCGCATTTCAAGCCCGGCACGGCAGAGCCAAATGTGAACTCAGAGGCCGGCATCAACGCGCTGAACATGATGAAGGCGCTGTCGGAATACATGAACCCCGATTTCCTGACGCATGACTCCAACGCAACCAACGCGGAATACCGCGCGGGCAATATCGCACTCCTGAACATGTGGGGGTCACGCGCGGCCACGCAGACCACCGCCGAGGGTGTCACTGATGCCGTTAAGGCCGGCCATGCCGTAGCGGGACCGATGACCGTTGGTGGTGGCGACACGCCGGCATCGACGCTTTGGTGGGACGGCTGGACCGTTGCCAAGAATATCAGCGATGAAGAGGCCGAAGCGACCTTTGTTGCGATGATGAACGGCATCCGTCCTGACATTCTGCAGGACCCCGAGGTCGCCAAGCAGGCGGTCTGGCTGATCGAAGGCTACCAGCCAACCGAGGCCGCCGTGGGCGTGTTCGAAGCGGCCAAGATGGGCACCACGCCTTATCCGATGCTGCCCTATATGGGTCTGATGCATACCGCGCTTGGCAACGAGCTGGCGGATTTCATGCAGGGCAAGGAATCGGCTGAACAGGCGCTTGCCGATGTCGAGGCGGCCTATGTCGCCGCGGCCAAGGAAAAGGGCTTCCTTCAGTAAGTTCTGATCCGGCGGGGGCGCCTGCGTGCCCCCGCCACACCACCCAAACCGTCCGGACAGGCCATCATGCGACACAGTACCTTTTTCTGGTTTTTTCTGCCGACCGGTGCGGCGATGCTGCTTTTTATCGCCTTTCCGCTGGTCTCGGTCGTGTTGCAGTCGATCTATGCGCCGCATCCGGCGGTACTGATCGAGGTAGAAAACTGCACGCCGCTGGTCGGGTGTACCACCGAAACCACCATCGATCAGGACGCCACGCGGGAATTGCGCGAACGCGAACCGCTGGGGCGTTTCGTCGGACTGGAAATCTTCTTTGACCGGGGGCATCTTGCCATCACCGAGGCCCGCGAGGCCTGGTCAAGCTCGCAAAGCTGGGGCGAATATTTCGACAAGCTGGGCAACCTGCCCTTTTACCGGGCCATGGCCTTTACGCTGACATTTACTTTCGTGGTCTCGCCGCTGGTCATTCTGCTGGGTCTGATCATTGCATTGACAGTCAACGCGCTGAACGAACGTTTGCGCGGGCTGGTGATCTTTTTCTCACTCCTGCCTTTCGTGGTAACCCCGCTGATCGGGTCGCTGGTGCTGTTCTGGATGATCGACAGCCGGGGCATATTGGGCAGTTTCATACAGTTTCTGGCCGGTGATCCGTCACTTTCGCTCAAGGCGTCGACCGGGCTGATGTGGGTGTCGATCATTGTCTACGGGGTCTGGCATGCCGCGCCCTTCGCCTTTGTCATCTTTTACGCGGGTCTGCAGACCCTTCCACAGGATCAGGTAGAGGCCGCACAGATCGACGGTGCCACGCGCCTGCAGCAGGTTCGCTACGTGATCGTGCCGCACCTGATGCCGCTTGTGACCTTTGTTGCGCTCATCCAGCTGATGGATAATTTCCGCGTCTTCGAGCCGATCGTCGGCTTCAACGCGCAGGCGCATGCCCAGACGCTCAGCTGGTTCATCTTCAACGACCTTGGGGGCGAGACCCGGCAGCTTTCGTCGGCATCGGCCTCGTCGGTTCTGACAATCATCGGTGTGGCCATTCTGCTTTCGCCGGTGCTGGTGCGCACGTGGCGCGATTTCAAGGGAAAGGTCTGACCCATGGCAAGCGCTGCGCAACGAAAACCGCTGGGCCTCAGGATCACGATCTATGGCTTTGCCATTATCTGGCTGATCGCCGCGGCCTTTCCCTTTATCTGGACGGCATGGGGCAGCTTCAAGGTCGAGCTGGATTTCTTTTCCATCGCGGACTGGACCTATGCGCTGACGGGTGAGCGGACCAAGGCCGAATATGGCAGCGCCTTTACCGAGGCCGGCTATCGCGGTGCCTGGATACAGGAAGAATTCTGGCGCAACGTCATCAACACCTTCATCGTCTGTTTCTTCGTTGTCTGCACTTCGCTGACATTCGGCACGCTGGGGGGCTACGCCCTGTCGCGCTCGGGGCATAAATACACGTTCTGGCTGCTGATCACGGCGCTGATTTTTCGCGCCATGCCGCCGATCACGCTGGTCTCGGGCTATCTGCTGCCGTTCTTTGAATGGAACCTCTGGGGCATCCTGCCGACAACGATCATCGTGCTGGTGGCGATCAACCAGCCCTTCACCCTCTGGATGCTGCATTCGTTCTTTCAGAACATTCCCAAGGAACTGGACGAAAGCGCCAAGGTCGATGGCTGCACCCAGTTTCAGGCCTTTCGTCACGTGATCATTCCGGTGATGTGGCCGGGCGTGATCACGACCGGGCTCTTCAGCTTTCTGCTGGCCTATAACGACTTTGCGGTAACGGCGATGCTCTTGTCCGAAGAAAACCGCACGATGATCCCCGAAATCGCGGCCTATCTGGGCACGACCTATACCGAAGGCAACGTGATGTTTGCCGTTGCCGCCGTGGTCTCGGCGACCGTGCCGCTCTTTATCCTTGTGATGTTCTTCCAGCGTCAGATCGTCAGCGGCCTGACGGCGGGTGCGGTCAAGGGTTAGATCGATGGGCATGTCCGCCAACAAGGCCGCTTTGAAACGCTTTGCCGAGGCGCAAAGACGCATGCAGGCGACCGACACGGATGCCGCGATCGATGCGTTTTTTGCCGAGGACGGCAAGATCAATCTTGTCCATCCATTTGAACCGGTCACCGGCGGGCGGGCCTATCGCGCGCGGTTCCTTGATGATTTGCGGGCAAGTTTCACGGGCCTTCAGCGCAGTGATTACATCGCCTTCGGCGGCAGCTATGCGGGCCAGGGCTGGGTGACGGCCACGGGCTATTACAGCGGGCGTTTCAGCCAGCCATGGCTCGGCATCCGGCCAACGGGCGCCCTTGCCCATCTGCGCTTTGGCGAGTTTCACCGGATGGAGGCCGGGCGTGCCGTCGAAAGCTATATCTATCTCGACATCCCGGAACTGATGATCGCCGCCGGGCAATGGCCGATCAAAACCAGCCCGGGGCACGCGCGCGGCTTTACCGGCTACCTGCCCGGCCCGCTTGGTCAGGACGGGCTGCGTTGGGATGAAAGTGATCCGGCCCATTCGGCGGATTCGGTGGCATTGGTGACGGAAATGCTGCGCCAGCTCGCCACGCGCGATGAGGCATGGCGCCCCTTCTGGCATGACAACATGATCTGGTACGGGCCCGCAGCCTTTGGCAGCTTTATCGGGATCGAGGATTTCGCCGGTTTTCAGGTCCCCTTTGAAAACACCTTCAGCGAATGGATCGGCGGCGCCGTCCCCGGCAGCGAAACACAGCATTTCACCCGGTTTGCCGATGGCGATTTCATCTGCTCGGGCGGTTGGCCGTCGCTGAATGCCGTTCAGGCCAAACCCTTCCTTGATCAACCCTCCACCGGCAAGCGGCTTTATATGCGCGTGTCGGACTGGTGGCGGCGCGAAGGTGACCGGCTGGCGGAGAACTGGGTTTTTGTCGATATCCCGCATGTGCTTTTGCAGATGGGATACGACCTTTTTGCCGCTGAAAGGAGTGCGACGTGAAAGGTTCCCGTCCTGAACAGGCTGTTCTGAGCCGCGACACGGATATGTCAAGAACCGGGGAAACCCGCGCCGTGATCGAGGGCATGGTCGACGGGCTGAACGATCACCGTATCGATGATATCGGTCAGTTCTTTGCCGAGAGTTTTCGCTGGATGGGCAATCAGGGCTGCGGGACAAAAACCGGGCTGCGCGAATTTCAGGACAATTGGCAGCGCCCGTTTCAGGCGGCGTTTTCCGACAAGGTCTGTGTGGATGAAGCGCGGCTTTACATGGGGGAATGGGCCGCTGCCTTTGGCCGTCAGGAGGCCAGCCATACGGGTGAGTTCATGGGGGTCGCCCCAACCGGAAAACGCATCGAAATCAGGTACATGGATTTCTGGAAGGTCGAAGATGGCCGCATATCGGACAATTGGGTCATGGTGGATTTTCCGCATGTTCTGGCCCAGCTTGGCGTTGACGTGTTCCAGGGCCATGGATGGGAAAAATATGACCGCGGGGAGGCAACCGCCCCGCGTCCGCAAGAGTGAGTAAGCAGGATGGCAATTCAATTTCTGAAGCAAAGCAAACCCGAAGCCGAGAAGGCGGAAGATGACGCCAAGGTGCGTCAGGTCGTCGAAGGGACACTGGCCGATATTGCCGCGCGCGGCGACGCGGCGGTGCGTGATCTGTCGCAGAAATTCGACAATTACGCGCCGGCCAGCTTTCGCCTGAGCGACAGCGAGATTGCGGCGGCCATGCAAAAGGTCTCGCCCGGCGACATGGCCGATATCCGCTTTGCCCAGGATCAGATCCGCCGGTTCGCCGAGGCGCAGCGCGCGTCGATGACGGATATCGAGGTCGAAACCCTGCCCGGCGTGATCCTCGGGCATCGTAATATTCCGGTGCAGTCGGTCGGTTGCTATGTCCCGGGCGGTAAGTTTCCAATGGTCGCCAGCGCGCATATGTCGGTGCTGACGGCCAATGTCGCGGGTGTGCCGCGCATCATCGCCGCCGCCCCCCCCCAGAACGGAGAACCGCACCCCGCCATCGTGGCCGCGATGCATCTGGGCGGCGCGCACGAGATTTACTGCCTGGGCGGCATTCAGGCGGTGGGTGCCATGGCGCTGGGCACCGAAAGCATTGAGCCTGTGCATATGCTGGTCGGCCCCGGCAACGCCTTTGTCGCCGAGGCCAAGCGGCAGCTTTACGGCAAGGTCGGTATCGACCTTTTTGCGGGCCCGACCGAGACGATGGTGATCGCCGATGACAGCGTTGACAGCGAGCTTTGCGCGACCGACCTTCTGGGGCAGGCAGAGCATGGCTATAACTCGCCCGCCTGCCTGATCACCAATTCCCGGTCACTGGCCGAGGCCACGATGGACGAGATCACGCGCCTGCTGGAAATCCTTCCGACACGCGAAACCGCCGAGGCCAGCTGGCTTGACTACGGCGATATCGTCCTGTGCGATACCTATGACGAAATGCTGAGCGTTGCCAATGACATGGCCTACGAACATGTGCAGGTCATGACCGACCGCGATGACTGGTTTCTGGAAAACATGCACAGCTATGGCGCGCTGTTTCTGGGGCCGCGCACCAACGTGGCCAATGGTGACAAGGTGATCGGCACCAATCACACGCTGCCCACGAAAAAGGCCGGGCGCTATACCGGCGGGCTCTGGGTGGGCAAGTTCCTCAAGACCCACAGCTATCAGAAGGTCACGACCGACGAGGCCGCGACGCTGATCGGCGAATACGGCTCTCGCCTTTGCATGCTGGAAGGGTTCGTGGGCCATGCCGAGCAATGCAATATCCGCGTGCGCCGCTATGGCGGTATCAACCTGCCCTATGGTCAGGCCGCACCCCACCGCGAGGCGGCGGAATGAACCCAGCCACCGATGCCAAATCCGCCTTTCAGCCGCTGCGCGCGGCCCTGGCCGATGGCATTTCGGACGGGGCGAGGCGCGCGCTGGATGCGGTGATCGCGCCGGATGCCGAGCTGCGCCTTTGCCATCCGTTTGATGCGGCGACCGGTGCGCAAGGGTATTGGGACGTGCTGATGATGCCGCTGGCAGCGGCCATGCCCGATGCCGAACGGCGCGACTATATCGTGATCGCGGGCGAAGACGAGCACGGACATCTCTGGCTGGGTGCCGGCGGTTTCTATTGCGGCACCTTTGCCGCGCCGTTTCTGGATATTCCGCCAACGGGCCATCTGGCGCATATGCGGTTTCACGAGTTCTACCGTTTCGAGGATGGCCGGGTCGTCGAGACGCAGATGATCTGGGATCTGCCCGAGGTGATGATGCAGGCCCACGCATGGCCCATGGCGCCGTCGCTGGGGCGCGAGTGGTGCCCCCCTGCCCCGATGACACTGGACGGGCTTCAGCCCGCGGCAGGCGACCCGGCGCGCTCTCGCGAGACGCGCCAGCACATTATCGACATGCTGAAGGCGATGACGCGCCACCCCCGGGAACCTGCCGAGGCGATGGAAATGCCGCGCTACTGGCACGAGCGCATGAACTGGTACGGGCCTTCGGGCATCGGCTCGGCCCGCGGCATCGCCGGATTTCGCAACTGGCACCAGATCCCGTTTCTGCGCGCCATGCCGGACCGGGGGCAGCATGCCGAGGCGATCACCCATCATTTCTTCGGGGATGGCGATTATGCGGGCGTCACCGGCTGGCCGGACATGAAGCAGACATTGACCCATGATGGCTGGATGGGAATCGCGCCCGCCGGTCAGCCGCTCGAGATGCGTTCGCTTGATTTCTGGCGGCGCGGGCCGGACGGACGCATCCGCGAAAACTGGGTGATGGTGGACCTTTTGCATGTCTACCGGCAACTGGGCGTCGATGTCATGGCGCGGCTGCGCGAGTTCAACAAGGCACGCCCGACCGGGCCAATCACTGGCATCGGAGACGCGGCATGACACTTACCCTTCCCCGCACCCCTTCATTCCGCCTCGATGGCCGCCACGCGCTGGTGACCGGGGCCAGTTCGGGGATTGGTCTTGGCTGCGCTGTTGCCCTGGCCGAGGCAGGGGCGCATGTGATCTGTGCCGCGCGCGGTGCCGGGCGGCTGGATGACGCAGTCGGCGCGATGACAGATGCGGGCATGTCGGCAGAGGCGCTGGTCCTCGATATCGCTGATCTGGAGATGATTGACGCGAAGGTCGGCGGTCAGATATTTGATATTGTTGTAAATTCTGCCGGTCTGGCACGGCATTCCCCTGCAACCGAAACGCAGCCGGATGATTATGACGCGGTGATGGGCGTCAATATGCGCGCCGCCCATTTCCTGAGCCAGACCACGGCAAAAGCGATGATCGACGCAGGACGCGGCGGATCGATCATGCATATTTCCAGCCAGATGGGCCATGTCGGCGGCATCGACCGGTCTGTCTATGCGGCCTCGAAACACGGGATCGAGGGCATGGTCAAATCCATGGCGATCGAATGGGGCCCGAAGGGTATCCGGATCAACACGATCTGCCCCACCTTCATCCGCACACCGCTGACCGAGCCGACATTTGCCAATCCCGCGCGCCGTGCGTGGATCGAGGATAAAATCAAGCTGGGCCGTGTGGGCGAGGTCGAGGATATCATGGGCGCTGTGGTCTATCTCGCCTCGGACGCGGCGGCGCTGGTCACGGGCACCGCACTTTTGATCGACGGGGGCTGGACGGCCGACTGATGAGTGCGCCCAAGATCACTTCGCTCGAGGTTGCGCGGCGCGCAGGTGTCAGCCAGTCGGCTGTCAGCCGGGTTTTTACCCCGGGTGCCTCGGCATCGGCCAAGACGACCGAAAAGGTGCGCAAGGCAGCGTCCGAGCTGGGCTACCGGCCCAATACGCTGGCGCGCGCCATGGTCAGCGGCAAAAGCCGGATCATCGGGCTTGTGGTGGCCTATCTGGAAAACCAGTTCTATCCCGATGCGCTGGAACGTCTCTCGAACGCGTTGCAGGAACGCGGCTATCATGTGCTGATCTTCATGGCCAATACCCAAAGCGGCACAATCGACAATGTGCTCGAGGAAATTCTGGATTATCAGGTTGATGGCATCGTCGCCGCATCCGTGGCGATGTCATCCGAGCTTTCGGCGCGGTGCCGGTCTGCCGGGGTGCCGGTGGTGCTTTTCAACCGGTCGCAGGATGACAAAACGCTCTCGGCGGTGACATCGGCAAATGTCGCGGGCGGGCGCAAGGTTGCCGAGTTCCTGCTGGCGGGCGGGCATGAACGCATCGGCTATATCGCCGGATGGGAGGGCGCATCGACCCAGCGCGACCGCGAATTAGGGTTCCGTGCCGGGCTCGAGGCCGGTGGTGCCACGCTCATTGCGCGCGAGGCCGGGAATTTCCGGATGGACAACGCCCGTGCCGCCGCCGCGCGCATGTTTGAAGGGCCGGACCATCCCGATGCCGTGTTTGTGGCCAATGATCACATGGCCTTCGCGGTGATGGATTATCTGCGATACGAACGCGGTCTGCAGGTTCCGGATGATGTGTCGGTCGTGGGTTACGATGATGTGACAACCGCGGGCTGGCCTGCCTATGGCCTGACCACCGTCCGCCAGCCCGCCAACCGCATGGTGACCGAAACCGTGGCCACGCTGATGGACCAGATCGAGGGCCACGAAACATCGCCCCGGCGCATAGAAATCGACGGCCCGCTGATCATCCGCCAATCAGCCCGCATTCCCAAAGGATGGAGCACATGAAGGGTTTTGACCCCAAATTCAGGGATTTCCCCGACTATATCATCGGAATTACCAAGGAAATCTGGGAAGACCGGCGCATCGCCAGCCTGCATGATTATTATGCCAGCGATATCGTCGTGCGCTCTCCGGCATCGGTTGTGGTGGGCAATCAGGGGGTGATCGCCGCCACCATGGCGACACTGGCCGAGTTTCCCGACCGCACCCTTTACGGTGAGGATGTGATCTGGTCGGGCAGCCCCGAAGACGGCATGTTGAGTTCGCACCGTCTGCATTCCACGGCCACCCATGCCGGCAGCGGTGTCTATGGAGAGGCGAGCGGAACGCCGCTGCAATACCGGATCATCGCCGATTGTCATGCCATCGCCAACCAGATCAACGACGAATGGCTGATCCGTGATCAGGGCGCCATCGTGCGCCAGCTGGGATGGGAACCGCGCGACTATGCCGCCGATCAGATCGAGACCGAGGGCGGCCCGGAAAAATGCGCCCGCCCTTTCAGCCCCGACACCGATATCGCCGGACCCTATACCGGGCGGGGCAATGATAATGAATGGGGCGTGCGGCTGGCCGATATCCTGAACCGGATCATGGGCGCGGATATGGCCGTGATCCCCGAGGCCTATGACAGGGCCTGCGCGCTGGAATATCCCGGCGGAATGTCGGGGCTGAGCCATGGCGATGCCGATGAGTTCTGGATGGGCCTGCGCGCAAGCTTTCCCAATGCCCGTTTCACGATCGATCACCAGATCGGGCGCGAGGACCCGATGATGCCCCCCCGCGCCGCGATACGCTGGGGCCTGACGGGCAAACACGAAGGCTGGGGCAGCTTTGGCGCGCCCACGGGGGCCGAGGTGCATGTGATGGGGGCCACCCATGCCGAGTTCGGCCCCTGGGGCCTGCGCCGTGAATACACGCTTTTCGATGAAACCGCCGTCTGGAAACAGATCCTGCTGGCCAACATGTAAGAGGCACAAATGAGTGTTCAGATCGTTCGCTATGGCGAACTCGTCCCCTGCAAAACCGCGTTTATCGACGCCCACACGCCGGGAAGCGATCAAAAGGAAAACTTTACCATCATCGGTGGCGGGGTATCGGAAAGCCCCGATCAGCACGTGCATATCGCCGAGACCCCCGGCTTCAATATCGGTGCCGCCGGACAGCCGCCCAAATGCCGCAACAGCCTGCATTCCCACCGCACGGCCGAGGTGTTTTTCGTTCTTTCCGGGCGCTGGCGCTTTTTCTGGGGGCGCTGGGGGACCGCGGGCGAGGTCGTGCTGGAACCGGGCGATATTTTCAACATTCCTACCGGCATATTCCGGGGGTTTGAAAATATCGGCACCGATTACGGGATGATCATGGCGATACTGGGTGGCGACGATGCCGGTGGCGGTGTCGTCTGGGCACCGCAGGTGATCGAGGACGCCGCCGATCACGGGCTGGTCCTCTCAGAAACGGGCAAGCTTTTCGACACGAAAAAGGGCGAGGCGTTGCCCGACGGGGTCAGGCCGATGCCGCTTTTGGATGATGCGGCGCTGGCCGCCTTTCCCGAACCCTCCGCGCGCGATGTCATTCCCGGCTATGTGGCGCGGTACTGGGACATGATGGCCATGTCGGCAGACGGCCCTGCACATATCGTCGGCGATGGGGCGATCTTGCAGGACAAGCCCGGTTTCGACATTCATTTCCTGTCGAGAAATTCCATTAAGGATGACCCTTATACCTTTGACAGGCATGAAGTTCTGATGGGAATGACCGGGCACTGGAATCTGAGCACCGATGACGGCGATACCACCATCGCCCCCGGCGATACCGTTCTGGTTCCACCCGGCATGTCGCGCAGCCTGACCCCTGCGATGACCGGAGAGGCCGCGATTTACCGGATACGCGGCAATGACGACGCTGCAGGCCTGACGCAGGGATTTACAGGAGGACATTCATGACCCGGATCAATACAACCCATGTCGGCAGCCTGCCCCGCACGCAGGAGGTGGTGGATTTCATCTTTGCGCGCGAGCATGAAAAACCCTTTGATCAGGCGGCGTTTGATGCCTGCATGACCCGTGCGGTCGCGGACACGGTGGCGCGGCAGAAATCTGCCGGCGTCGACATCGTGTCGGATGGTGAAACCTCTAAGATTTCATATGCCACCTATGTCAAAGACCGCTATACCGGCTTTGACGGCGACAGCCCGCGTAACGCGCCCGCCGATCTGAAGCAATTCCCAAGCTTTCTGGCGCGGCTTGCCGATGATGGCGGCACGCCGAAATATGCAAGGCCCATGTGCGTGGGTGAGATTCGCAGCAAGAATAATGGCGAGCTGGAGAAAGACATCGCCAACCTGAAATCGGCCATGGCCGATGCGGGTGTCGCGCGCGGCTTCATGAATGCCGCCTCGCCCGGCGTGATCTCGCTCTTCCTGCAAAACGACCACTACCCCTCGCGCGAGGCCTATCTGGCGGCGCTGGCCGATGTCATGCGCGAGGAATACCGCACCATCGTTGACGCGGGGCTTGATCTGCAGCTGGACTGCCCCGATCTGGCGCTGTCGCGGCACATGCTGTTTAATGATCTCTCTGATGACGAGTTTATCGCCATCGCCAATGCGCATGTCGCGGCGCTGAACCACGCGCTGGAAGGGATACCCGCCGAGAAAGTGCGCGTGCATATCTGCTGGGGCAATTACGAGGGCCCGCATGTCTGTGACATCCCGATGGCCAAGATGTTCGACACGCTGATGTCGACCCATGCGCGCTATGTCCTGTTCGAGACCTCGAACCCGCGTCACGGACATGAATGGACGGTGTTCCGCGACCGCAAGGCCGATATTCCAGATGACAAGGTGCTGGTGCCCGGGGTTGTCGACACGACGACGAATTTTGTCGAGCATCCCGATCTCGTGGCCGAGCGGATCGCGCGCTTTGTCGATATTGTCGGGCGCGAACGCGTCATCGCGGGCAGCGATTGCGGCTTTGGCACATTCGCCGGTTTCGGCGCGGTCGATCCCGATATCGCCTATGCCAAGCTTGGCGCGCTTACCGAGGGGGCAGCGCGGGTATGACACCTGCCCTCCTCTCTCTGCTCAGATCGGTCGACACCCCCACCGTCTGCAACGCCATCGAAGTCATCGAGGGTAAACGCGGTTTTGACCGGTTTACCCGTGGTACGGTACTGTCCAGTGACCCGACCGCGCCGGCACTGGTCGGTCACGCCAAAACCGCGCGCATCGCCGCCCTTGCCCCGCCCGATGAGCCCGCCGAAATGATCCGCGCACGCCGCATGGCCTATTACCGGCACATGGCCGACGGCCCCAGACCGGCCATCGCCGTGGTCGAGGATATGGATGGCGACGGTGCGGTGGGCGCGTTCTGGGGGGAGATCAACACATCCGTGCACAAGGGCTTTGGCCTTTCGGGGGCGCTGACCAATGGCGTCATGCGGGATCTGGGCGATCTGCCCGAAGGTTTTCCGGTCATCGCCCGATCGGTCGGGCCCAGCCACGGCTTTGTGCATGTGCGCGAAATCGCGGGCGACGTGACGATATTCGGGCTAAGCATTTGCGACGGCGACCTGATCCATGCCGACCGGCACGGCGCGCTGATCATCCCCGACGGCTATGCCGCCGAACTGGAAAGCGCCATCGCCAAGCTGCAGGCCACCGAGAATATCGTGCTGGAGGCTGCCCGCGACCCCGATTTCGACTATGCCCGGTTCGAGGCCGCGTGGCAGGCATTTGAGCAGGCCCGCACCTGAGGCGCGGGTGGGTTTTCCGCCCGCACCTTACTCATAGTCTTTGGGCTCGAACACAGTGATCGAGGCGTCACCTATCGCCGCCACCCAGACAGTGCCCGGAAACGGGCCGTTATCCGGCTGGGCGACAATATCCAGCGGAGCAATGGCGACCTCGCTTGCAAAGTAACCCGAGCGGCCCATCACCACCTCACCCCCACCCTGATCCAAAGTAAACGAGACGATGTCGCCCAGCAAATTCGCCGACAGTATCTGCCCGCGGTATTTGCCGGACAGGTTGCCCGCGGTATATTCGGTCAGCCCGTTGGTCGACCCGCCCCACGTGGCAAGCGCGGCGTCCTCTCGTCCGGGTTCAAGATAGCGACACTGGCGCAGATCGGCCAGTTCAGGTGGCACGGGCGGCCAGTCCTCTGGCAGAGTGCCTGATCCGGGGGCAAGAAAGGTTTCACCCTTCTCACCCAGCAACAGCCCGGCCCCCGTAGGATTGCCCCTGATCGGGTTCGGATGGCCCGCATAGTAGCCCGCCGTCACAACATGCAGCCCGTCCTCATTCAGCGTGTCCCGGGCGGGACCTTGCGCCAAATCCGCGCGGCAGGCCCCCGCATCGTCCGTGACGACAGGCCCGCCCCAATTCGGATCGCCGCCATTGTCGATCGTCAGCATCAGGCCCGATTCAGTTATCAGCAGATCATAGGGATTGCGAAACCCGGAGGCGTAGATGGTGACAGGGCCACCCGGGGTCAGCCTGGCCTGATTCAAACCGTCATTGCCGCCGAACGGATCGCCGACATCAATGCCTTGCGACGCGTCAGGCCGGGTGGGATCGTTCAACGTCGGCAGGTCCAGCACGTATTTGTGCGGGCCGGCACCCAATACCGGCATGTTATCCAGCGCCGCCAGATCGATAGCCAGTACCGCCGCGCTTAACGCATATTCGTTCAGAAACGCAAACTCTGCCGATGCCCGCCCGGCATTGGTGTTGCCGCCAACGGCCAAATAGAGCGTGTTGCCATCATCGCTGAGCGCCATCCCATTGACACTGTGATTGTGTTCGGAACGGGGAAGACCGCGCACCAGATCAACCTTGTCCCACGCATCACTTCCCGGCACAGGGCGCAGCCGCGAAACCATTCCTGAATTGGTATCAAGGCCGATATCACCCAGTTCAGGCCCAGCTCCGATGCGCGGATCCGAGGATGAGACATAGATCACCGGGTTTTCCCGGGTCCCGGCGACCAGAATGCCGGTAACAAGCCGCCCCGAAACATCTGACCGTTGGCCGTCATCATCGTGGTTGGGAATGCGGGCGACCAGGTCGATGACCTCACGCTCCAGAACACCATAATTTCCGCGCCTGTCGCGCACCGGCAAAAGCCTGAGAAGACGTCCATCCATCTGCGCGATGTAGAGGTATCCGTCCGGCCCGAATTGCAGCGATGTGGGTGTGGCCAGCCCCTCGACAATGAGCGTTTTGCGCATGAAATCCGTATCTTCTGCCGCGAATGCGCTCTGCGCCGCCCACCAGAGCAAAGCGCCTGTCGCTACAGCGATTGCTTTGAATGTGTCTCGCACTCGGTTCATATGACCATCATCCTGCCGGAAATTCAGCCGGTTAGTGACATTCCGCCTTGCCCGATGCAACGTCAGAATTTGATATCGTTGTCGATGTGGACATCACGGTGCAAACCGTCCATTTCTGACGCGGCTGCCGGATGGTATCGGTGGCTGACCGAAGGCGCGGGAACGGAAAGTCATGATAGATGTCAAGGAAGGTCTGCGTCACGCAGCCAGGGCACTGGACGGAAACGACTATCCAAGCGCCATTGCCTCGCTTGCGCAAATCGATCCCTTCGGCAAGCGCAGCGATGTTGAACAGGGGCTGTTGTCCACGGTTTGGCAGACCGCAATCACCAAACAGTTCTATCGTGATCCGGAAGACAGCTCCAAGGCGGCGGCGCATCGGTTTCTGATGCGGCTCGACTTTCTGGGCAATCGACTGGATCTGAGCAGCTACCTGACACAAAAAGGTTTTGACGACACGCCACCCATCATCATGGCGGGCCTCCTGACCGGTCGTTACAATCCGCTCCTGTCATCACGCAAGATATGGCAGACCGAGATGATTATCGAACTGCTATACAATGCAGGTCTGCATGAACAGGCGCTGGCATTCTGGGAGTTGCAGCTTCGCTCACTCGACGCATATCGCGGCAATCTCTGGTTCACGCAAAGCCTTGTGCAATCCATCATCGCACTGGGGTATGATGATCCCGTCACATGGTTCCGAGAGGCTCTGACCCGGATCGGGCGCGCAGATCGTGCCCCTGCCTACGCGATATTTGCCGGGATCGTTGTCCAACATCCATGGCAATCCATAGCGGCTAATATCGCTAATCTTGACGACACAGATGACAGGCGTGAGGTGCTGCGCCTGATCACGACCCGTCCCATGACATGCTCTCAACTGGAAACCGCGCGTCCGGCGGTCGATCTGCTGAGAAAAAAGATGGGGGGTGAGGCCGAGGCCGACCAGCAACTCTTTGATGCGCGAATCGCGCTGGCCAAAGGTGAGAATGAAAAGGCGCAGGAAACAATCGCGGCGTTGGTCTTGCATCCCGAACTGGGGGCGGAGGCCCTGATCGTTGCCGAGGCCGCTGAACTCAGGCTGGGTGACCGGTCCGGCGCGCGGCTGCCGTTTCTGAACCTGTCGCCCGCCGTGCCATGGTATCTGCGCTCACGCGCTGCCGCGCTGGGTGTCGAGTTGAAACTGCGCACGGAAACCGGGCACGGTTTTGACGAAGCCCCCTCAATCCTTGAGCCGCCGCGCACGGGCCGCCCGCTGGTTCAGGCGTTCTGGCACGGCAAGTCCCTAAGGTGGATCGAGCAACTTTCGATGCGCTCATTCCTTCTCAACGGCTGGCGCTATCATCTCTATGTCTATGAACCGCCGGATAACCTTCCCGAAGGTGTCGAACTGAGGGCGGCGTCGAGCATCCTGCCCGAGCGATATCTTTTTGCCGAAAGTCAGAAATCGGGCGCGCATCGTGGCTCGCTGGGGGCTTTTTCGGATCTGTTTCGATACGCCCTCATCCATCTGCGGGGCGGGCTTTGGTCTGATACGGATGTGATCAACCTGCGGGCCTTCGAACCCGAGGGCCGCCACTTTGTTGCCAGCGAAGAGACCACAGCGGGATTTCCGGGTTTGAACGGTGCCATGATAGCGGCAGAGCCCGAAAACCCGATCATCAAAACATGCCTCGACCGCACGCAAAGCCTGATCGCACGGGACGAGGTCGTTTTTGGCCGGGTAGGTCCGCATCTGCTGGCGGAGGTGATTGGCAAGGCGGGCTTGTCAGGCTTTGATGTGATGAATACCGGTTTTCTGAACCCGGTATCGTGGTGCGAAACCGCATCGTTTTTTGACACCGATACCCCGGATTTCGATCAAGCCAGGTTCAGGGATGCGATGAATATCCATGCCTACACGGAAACATGGCGTCTGATGGGCGTGGACTTTCTGAAACCGCCCTCCAATTCCTGTTTCATGGGTCAGCTCAGACACCGCATTGAAACCGCAGGTGACACGCGCGGCCCCGATACGGTGGCCGGTTTGCTGAACCTGCCCGCGCGCAGCGTGGAACAAGTGGAAATGGCATGAATTTTCTCAGGCTGCTCAGATCGGGCGAAAGCGAACTCAGCCAGATCCTCGCGGAACGGCAGGGCCCAGTCGGCGCGTTGGGTGTCCGGGCTGCGGAACTGAACGAGATGATCGATGCCGAACCCGATCGCGCCGTACTGGAGGAGTTGCTGCGGCGCGCGCGCAGCGTTCAGGATGACAGATGGGTGCTGAAAACCCGAGGTGCACTTCTGGAGTGCGGATTGCAGCAGAAACTGTTGATCGAGCATATCATACAACTCTCTGCGCTGGGGCGTGGGGACGAAGCGGCGGCATGGTTCAGCAGCCTCAGGCGCCGGGCAATGCCCGAGATCGATCATGACCTCCTGCATGTTCAGGTGCTGGCCGCCGGGCAGCATTTTGATAACGCACTGGAGATTTTTGCGCGGCACGAAGGCACGGACCGGGAGGATGTAACCAAAACAGCCGCCGGTCTGGTTGAAAAGCTGCATATGGCAAGGGCCTATGACCGCGCCCGGAACTGTTGCGAACATTGGATGAGCTTACACGGCAATAACATTGATATCGCGCAGCAATATGTGAAACTGATCCTGTCAATAGAGGGACGGCGCGGTGCGTTGGATGCCTTGGACGAGGTGAAATCCGCCTTCACATCGACACCTGAGGTCGCACATCAGCTGCGCGCGCATATCGCCCTTTTGGCGGGGCGGGGACTTGAATGCATTCAGGAGATCGAGGCGGGCCTTGAATACGGCAGTGACAATCCTCAGCTATTCGGTTTTTTGATCGGCCTGATCTTTCAGGGCAGTCAGACCAAGAGCGTTGAAAAACTGGTTGAGGCAGCCTGGATCAAACACCCGACAAAAGGACAGGTTTACTACACCCGCCTCTTGTGGCTGATCGCAACATCCGAAATCGAGGAAGCCCAGAATATGCTGCCCGGTATGCGCGCCCTTGGCGACTGGTATTACCGGAGTTCGCTGTTAAACATCGCGGCGTTCAACCAGCAAGAAGATGACATCGAAGTCAGATTCAGGGAATGTCTGGAAGCCGGTATCGATCACGGCGGACCCGAGATGATTTACGCGGGCAATCGTTTTCACAACCGCCCCTCGCAAGAGCGCTTTGTCGAATGTCTGAAAATCATCGCACCCAAGGCAAAGACGCAGGGTATGGTCCCGCCATACTGGATGCTGAACATCCGTATGCAGCTGGCAGCGGGGGATGTCGACGATGCGCGGAGCACGCTTGCATCCCTCCCCAAGGGATTGAAATCACTCAATGATCTTGCTCCGTGTGACGCCTATTTTGCCCAGCTCGACGGTGACCAGCCGCGCGCACGCGCCATCTGGCGGTCTCATCTCGTGTCCTCGGCCATGCTGGGTCTCAACGCCAAATCGACGCGTCCCCTTGAGGTCAGGCTCCGCTACCGCGAAACACCGGGGGCGGTTTTGCTCTTTCTGACCATCTTCAACGGCATCGAGTATGCGGAGTGGCTGCTCGACAGTTATCGGGCATTGGGCGTTGATCACTTTTTTATCACCGATAACGGCTCGGATGACGGGACATTCGAATATCTCGAAGCGCAGCCCGATGTTTCGTTGTTTCTCAATCAAAACAGTTTCGCCGAGGCGCATTTCGGCATCTACTGGACCAATGAGCTGATGCAGCGTTTCGGCGTCGGGCACTGGTGCTTTCACGTCGATATGGACGAGCTTTTTGTCTTTCCCCATATGGATGAAGGGCGCAAGCTATCTGATTTTCTGGCCTATCTGGACAAGAATGGCAGCGAATCCGTGATGTCCTACATGCTGGATATCTATCCCGAGCGCCTGTCACAGCCGACCGACAACAAATTCGGTGCCAGCACATATATCGACCGGGACTATACCTTCATCCCGTTCGAAATGCCGCCGTTTCAGTTCGTCAGCGGCGGCATCCGCTGCCGGATGGCCGATCAGAACATTCTGCTGACCAAGGCGCCTTTGGTCAGGATGCGGCCCGATCTGGTGTATGTGCTGAACAACCATTTCCATTCTCACGCCGTTGTCGACGAAACCACGACGGCGCTGTTGCACTACAAATTTGTCGGCGACATGTCGGGACGTGTTCAGGAAGCAATTGAACGGAGCGAGCATTTCATGGGCGCACGCTTTTATCGTGCGTTATCATCGGGAATGGAGACGCAGACCGCCCCGAGCCTGATATCTGAATATTCCGTTGCCTATGAATCAACACAACAATTGCTTGACCTCGGATTGTTGAATTCGGGCAACAAATGGCAGGAATGGAATTAGTATCACCACACGCACTTTCGTATCGTGCAAGATACTGTATTCTGTGGGCGAATCTGGGAGATCGATCATGAAAATAATGAAAATACTGCTGGCCAACCTCTCGGCAATCGGAATCGCCTCTGGGGCGAGCGCGGCGGTTCCGTCCGGCGATCAGATGATGCCGGTCGATGTCAAATGGGCCGAGGTTGAAAAGGCCGGATCTGTCGAGGCTTACACCGAGTTCCTGCTCGAATTCCCCGAGAGCAAATACACCTCAATCGCTCAGGAACGTATCCGGCAGAACGCAACGGACGGGATCGATGCAGTCGCGCTTTACGGTCTCAAGATGCCGCGCAGCACCTCCAGCCTGCTGGAAGGTCAGGGCGTAATTTTTGTAGCGTCATAACCTCAAAGAAACCTACCGAAACTTCAGGAGGCTTCGATGAGCCGTTCACTATCTCCGCACTTGCTCTCGCACTGACGACGGCAGCCGCGCCCGCACTGGCTGATGGCCACAGAACCGAAATCCTCAGTTCTGGGCAATTCCAGCAGCGATAGCAGCGGTTATGCGCAGCTTGATCTGCGTCAGGCAATTACCGGCAACCTTGATGACGGTATCGCACTGCGCTTTGGTGTGGGTCGCGCAACCTATACCTACACGGGCGGCTCTGGCGTGAACACCGCTGTCAGATTGTCGGGTGCCTATAACATGACCGCCGGACCGGGTTCTCTGACCGTTGCGCTGGGTGTCGCCAATGTCGAAGTCACCAACACCCCTGCGGCAGCGACGGATTTCAATAAATCCGGCGCATTTGCCATGCTCGAATATGATGGCGATTTCGCCAATGGCGACAGTATTGTCGGTCTGGTAGAATATACAGATGCCAGCGAAGGCACATTCGTGGGTGGGCATTACCTGTTCAACACAGGTGGCAACATCAAGCTTGGTCCTGCATTCAATGCCGTTCGCGAACCGACATATGAACGTGACATGGTAGGATTGCGCGCCACCTATTTTCTGGGATCGGGCGCAGATCTGACCGCAACCCTGACGCGCGGCAACCAGACAAGTGTCGGCACCAAGTCCAACCTGACAACATTCGAGTTGCAGCTCCGCTCGGAATTCTGATCAGAACATGCCCGATGATGTGATGGCCGGTGCCAGCAGACCGGCCTTTCGCAGCTTTGCAGATTATTGCGAAATGTTCCGCGACGAGGACCGCGCGCGGTTCATCCTGTTGCTGTCGCATTATCGTTCGGGTTCGCATCTGTTCAAGGACATGCTGAAAACGCTGGATGGTATTTCCTGCGAAGGCGAGGTGTTTCACCGTTTCGACGGCGTCGACATCCCGCGCAGCTTTGCTGAATTTCGCCGGACATGCCCCGAGGTTGATCAGGAGATCGACGATCTGGAAAAGGTGATACGTGCCTTTTTCGGCTTTCTGCTCGACGGGATGCCCCGCAACGCGCGGCTCGTGCTGGATGTCAAATATGTCGACGCTTACCGCTTTGGCGTACCGGATCAGGCTTCGGTGCCGATGCCGCGGCTGCTTGAGCTATTGGCGGAATGGCAGATGCCGCTTCTGCATCTTAAGCGCAACAGCATCTTTCATCTTGCCGTGTCGCATCAGGTTCTGTTGCAGACCGGCGAATGGGCAAAGACGCCAGAGGGCAATCAGGTGACCGATGACCGGGCGCATCTGGAACACCGGCCCGAAATCGTGTTTCTGCACCCGGCGGATGTCCTGCAAGAGGCACGGGCGGCCTTTGCACTGCAGCGCCAGTTCGACAGCTATCTCAGCGGGTATTCCGGGCCAGTCATACCCGCTTTCTACGAAGATATCGCGGGGCTTCGTGCGCAGCGGACGCTGGCGCGGGTTGCCACGGCGCTGGGGATTTACCTCGATCCTCAAGGCAAATTGGATGTGAAACTTCAACGACAGGGCTCAGCGGAACGGGTTGGCAATATCACTGAAATATTCGACTATTTCCAGGAAAATGCCCCCGAGCTTCTGACCAGCGATATATGAAGAAACGCCCCCAATTCGGCATGCCACTGTCGATCCTGTCCGAGGATCCATTGATTACACTGACCGAAACCGAACCGCCGCGCCTCTATCTGGGTGAGGCTTTGGATTTCCTGCCCCGTATCGCCGAAGCCAAACAAGCCGTTCATTTTATTGGCTTTTTTGTGACAATTGAAGATGTATCGCTTGAAGAATTTGAAGCCGCCGTTTCGCAGTTTGCCAAAGACCTGCCGCATCATCATGCTGTGTTCCTGACACTGAATGAATGGGAAACAGCCCTTCTGTCGGCACGTGGCCTGACCGCGATCACCTGCAACGGATCGATCCTGATCGACGAGACGCGCAACCGGGTGGTCAAACCCTCCGTTTCGCGATTTCGATCCTTTGACGCGATCTACAATGCCCGCCCCGATCTGACGAAGCGGCACGAGCTCGCCTCGGCCATTCCCCGGCTAAACCTGATCACAACCGGCAAATATTCCCCTGAATTCAACCGGGAGATAGCAGAAGTTCGCAGGAAACTGCCCAAGGCGAATATCGAAAATTTCGACGCCTCTGGTCGGTACAACTATCTGATGCCGGACCAGATCAATCAGGCCCATGCCAATGCCGCCGCCGCCCTCGCGCTGTCTGCGCGCGAGGGGTATATGCGGACGTCGATCGAGGCGTTGCTTTGCGGATGCCCGGTTGTCAGCACCGAAGCGCTGGGCAGTCGGACGCGATACTATGATCCCGCCTATTCGCGTATCACGGCGCCTGATCCGGATGCGGTTTGGGCGGCAGTCAGGGAATTGAAACGGGCGCGATTGCCACGGGCGGCCATCCGCGCCCAGACCGGGCGCTATCTGGCCCACGAGCGCGCCATCATGGAACGTCAGTTAAACCGCACATTGGACCATCTGCTGGGGGGCGATGCACCGTTTTTGCCATTTCATCAGATGCGCGGGGCGATAATCGGAACGCCTTCGCTGGACGACACGATCGCGCTGCACGGCCAGCAACTGCAAGCCTATCACGCGCCGTCCAAACCCGATGCCATCACGCCGGCCGGCTTTCCATCCGATCCCGACCCGAACTATTGGTGGCCGAGTTGAGACGCGACTATATGGACGAATGGGAAAGCGCGCATTTCGGCCGTGACGAACAGGTCTATTGCGCCATCAAGGTCCTGTCGACGGACCCGCTGATCACCATATCCTCCAGCCCCGGTGCCTATCTTGCGATTGCACGTTACGGCGAACTGATGCCACAGCTTTTCGACCGGGATAACGGCCTTCATTTCATCGTCCTGCACTGGACGGTGGAATCCGGGCACAGCTATAATTTTCCCGACGCCTATTGGGCCGCCAAGGAAGTATTCCCAAACCACGATTTCATTATCTGCGCCGCCAATGAGCAGGAAATGAACCGCCTTGCCGGTGATGGCATCCCGGCGCTCATGGCGCAGCCCACCATGTTCGAGGATGAGCGGATCTGGTACCCGCGCGCGCCGTTTCTGCCGCAATTGCCGGTATTCGACGCGGTCTACAACGCCCGCATATCATCGGAAAAACGCATCGAACTGGCATCCGGAATTGATGATCTGATGCTGATCTACTCGACACCTATGGATATGGCTGACCCTTACGTCCAACGGGTTCAACCTCGCCTACGGCACGCTTATTTTGCCAATGATCGCATGCGCCAGGGGCAGTTTGTTCAACTATCGCTGCAACAGGTCAATGCCTATCTGGGCCATGCAAGGGTGGGTCTGACTCTGAGCGAAGCTGAAGGTGGTTCGAGATCGACCATGCAATACCTCATGGCCGGCCTTCCGGTAGTGACCACCAACTCGGTCGGTGGCAGAAACAGATATCTCGACGGTCAAACTGCGATCTGGGCCGGCGACGATCCCGTGCAGGTCGCGCACGCGGTACAGGACCTGATATCCCGCAATCTCGATCCGTGGCATATCCGGCGTCGGGTCGCAGAGAAGCTCGTTTTTGACCGCCGCAATTTCACCGAAAACTTCAATAAGCTAGTGCGTCATTACATTGGTTCGGGCGTGGATGAACTGAAATTTGATGCCTTTCGGGGGTCGGTTACCCTGACACGTCCATTGCCCATGATCGTGGAGGCACATGCCGAAGGCCGCTCACCCGTGCCCGAACACCCGCCGGATACGGTAAATTTTGTCGATCAGGCGCGCGACTTCGACTTTCCGCTGGACCCGGACTTTTGGGCCACCTGAGGTCGCAGGGATCATCCGCCGCCATCTCTTCGACCCCTGCCCCGATCTGCTGGAATGCTCCTAATCCGGCGGGCCAAGATCGACATCGACGGGCAGGATCGTGGTGCTGGTTACGGCCAGCCCGCCCTGGGGGATGCGGCAGGATGAGCGCGCGCTTTTCGCGCAGGGTACACCTGCGATCTGCGCCTGCATGGCAAATCCGGCGGGCGGATCAAAGATCAGGTCCATGCGCAGGCCATTGTGATTGCCAAATGGCTCGGACCGCAAAACCTGCAATTCTGCTTCGGGGTCATAGACGTCATAGAGCAATGCATAGTCGCGCTGCAGCGCGTCCCGCTGATCCAGAAAGGCCCAATGTATGCAGCGCGCGGCCTGCCAGCCCCGATACATCATGTTCTGCTCGGCCTCGGCGGCGAAAATGTCCATCCAGATGTCAAACTCCCGTTCTTGCAGCGACACCATTAGCTGATCCAGCATAAATCCCATGCCCACGCTATAGATGATATTCAGCGCCCCCGCCTTGATGTTGGCCGATTTGCCCCGGCCACTCAGGCCCCAGCGGGCAAACTGGCGTTGGACGGCATTTAGAGTTTCAAGCCTGGCCGACAGTCGCTGCCAGAGCACGCGTTGCTGGCTAAGCGTCTGGTTAAAGTCAATCTGGGGCAGGCTTGATCCGATAACTTCACGCAGTTCGCGCTGGGCGCGCGCGACCTCGGCCCCGATTTCCTGAGCACGCAGAACACCCGCCTCGACCGAGGCCGCGCCGCCTTCGCGTACGATCAGCGCCTCTTCGAAGGCCTGCAGGCGGGCATTGGTCCATTCGATATTGCGGGCGATATCATCGGCAAGTTCGGGATATTGCGCGGCATAACTGCGCAATGCGGCGGTGCGGGCTTCAGCGGCGGCGGCGCGCCGCGCGGGCGTGGTGGCAACATCAATCATGCGATGATCATCCACCGCGTAGACCGCCCATTGTGCCGCCCTTTGCACCACGCGGGCGGAATGTTCGGCATTGGCGCGCGCCAGATCATCGCTCTTGGCAATTCGCTCGCCAATGGATGCCCCCACCGCATCATTGCCCGCGCTTTGCCCCGCCATGGCAAAGTAATTCAGGAGATTGGGCTGAATGCGCTGATAGGTGTTTCCAGTGACCTCGCCCGTGACCGGATCGATCCCGCCCCCGGCGGCGCGCGCATCGAAATAGGCCTGCATGTTCTGCGATGTGCGCGTCCGCAACAGCGCCTGCACCGATTGCGATATCTCGAGGTCCAGGCCCGCACAGATCTCGGCCGGGTCCGGCTCGGCATCTTCATTCTGGGCAATCCGGGCACGAAACTCGCGACTGATATCGGCCTCGTCGAAATTCGAGAAGACGGCACCGTCTTCATAGGCGACAAACTGGAAGATGATCGAAGTGACTATGTCGATGAGGACACCGATCGGTCCGCCGGTAGCATAAGACAGCAGTAGCTCACCCACGCGAACATGCGCAGCACCATAAGCCATCAAGGCCGCGTTTTCATAGATGACACGTTCGAGCCGCGTCCGCAGAAGTGTACCCCGATAAAAGGCGTCGGCATGGGCCGCGCGGAAACGCTCGCGCGTGTCTTCGGCGCGTTCAACGAGCGCCAATATCTCGTCAAGAATAGCCTGCAGGTCCCGCAGTTCCGCATCAAGCCCGCTGGGGATCGCTTCGAATACCAGACGTGGTTCATCCCCGCTTGTATAGATTTCAACCTTTTGCAGGGATGATGATTGCGACAGAAATTTCAGGCGCGCCCGCGCATTTGCCGCCCGCTCCTCTGCATCCGCAATTTCTTCAGCGGCAAGCGCGATCTGACCCTCGGCAACGCCGATATCGCTGGCCAGACGGGCAACTTCGCGGCGCGCATCGAAATAGGCATCACCGGCCTCTTCAAAGGCGGCTTCTGCATCGCTGACACGGTCGTCACGATTTGCGGCCGGGTCAGGCTCTGGGCCCAGACCCATCTCATCCCGAAGGCGGCTGATGGTGCGCGACAGCCGTTCGATAAAGGCGCGGGACTGATCGATACGCGAAAAGAGGTCCGCGATTGTGTCATCCGATTGCGTGGCCCTGCCACTCGAGTGATCAAGCAGGATCTGTTCCAGACGTTCGATTTCATCCTGCGCGGCGGTCTGCTGATCATATAGAACGCGCAATCGCTCAGGCAGTTCAGTGCGGTCGGGCGGGGGATCACCTTCGGGCGTGGCGGCATCGGCCAGACGACGCCAGGCCTCCTCGTAACGGGCAGCAAGTACCGCGCTATGGCCAAGGGTGGCCGCCTGATCGCGCAACAACCGCTCCAGTCCTTCGGCCTCGCTCTCGCGCCGGGACTGCCAATGTTCCAGATCGCCTTCGGCCGCCTGCAACTGCCGACGTGCCAGCGTCCGCTCGGCCGCATAACCGTTCCAGCTCAACCTTGGTGCACTCAGCAAAAGCTGATCTTCGGGCCAGGGCGTATATGTCCATGTATCCGTGACCGAGTTTTCACCGGTCTCATCCAGAAAATGCTGCTCTCCGGTGGCCAGCGTGATGCTGCGGACTGCGCCATCATCATCGGTTTCGATGCTGAACTGATGACGTTCCCATTCCGGTTCTGCAAATCCGGGAAAGGCGACCTGAACGGTGGCCCTGAGCATATCCCCCTCGACGCGGGCGCGGAAATGCGTACGCCCGGTGGGCACATAGCGCGAACTGCTGAGTTTCTCGGCCTCCCACTCGTTTTCACCCGTTCGGGTGATCCGGACGAGGAAATCAAGATTGCCGAAGGCGCGCGTATATCCCGACACCTGCCAGATCCCCCCCAAATCAGGGGTCTGCGCCATACCCGCAGACGGCAACCAGACCGACAGCAGCATGCAAAGGGCAGCCAGTCCGGCCAGGGCCATGCGCCGGATGCGCTGCGCGGCAATGATCACATCGACCAGCATCAGGGTGCCTTTTTGTCGGGATCGCGCGTCAGGCGAACCGGGCGCGCATAGGCGGTATGGATCGACGATACAACGCGCGTATCGGCATTATAGGTCACATGCAGGCGAAAGACGCTGCCTGTGACGTAAAGATTGCCGGTTTCATCAACCTCAAGCTCAAACTCGACCCATTCGGGCGGTGACCATCCTGAAATCAGCTGGCTCACGACGGTTGCAGGCAGATCGGTGATATCGGCGGCTTCGCGCAGGGTTCTGGTGCCGGTCAGTGAATTACCGGCAAGCCGGGCCTGATTAAACCGCGCGAGTGAGCCATCAGTGCGGGTATAGGACAGATCGAGCGCGACAACCCGTCCATCTGCGGTGGGTTCATCCAGCTCTGGCGGTTGCTGCACCTCGCCCCGTTGTTCGAGCGTGGCCTTGAGGCGGGAAATTTCAGCAGTCAGTGCGTTGATTTCGTCGGGTGTGCCAGCCCCAGAGAGTTCTTCTCCGGCATAGTCCCAGGGATCTTTCTTGCGGCGAAATTTCTCCTGTTCATCGCGCTCGCCCGTCTCGGTATTGACCCAGACATAGCGCTTGTCGCCCTGAAGGCTTTCCAGCTCGGCCAATGCTGCGTTCAGGCGCTGTAGCGCCGAGGCGGTCTTGTTTTCTTGCGGGGTCTCATCCGTGTCAGGCTCAGACGTCCGGCTGCCGGTGGGATGTATGTACCAGATCGCACCGTCATCGGCCGCCCATTCCCCAAAGACCGAGCGCCTGATCTCTCTCAGGTCTTCTGCATCAAGAGTTTTCAGCGGATCAGGTAAGGGTAACAGCATCAATGCGGTGGCGGCCCTGCCATCCTGTGGCTGGTCACCCTCAGCGACAGTACCCGTGATCAGATCCTCAGAACCTTCTACGGCTGGCAGAACCGAACCTGACAATGCGGTCAGGAAAGGCTCGGTATAGGCGTCACCGGGCGGTGCGATCTGCAACCGGAAAAGGCCGGCCTCAGGCGTCCAGTCAAGCTCGAGATCCGGCCCTTCGGTTCCTTCGAGAACATAGGACCGGGCAAGGTCCTGATAACCGCTGACAAGTGCCGCCCCGACATCGGCGGTGACCCGGGCAAGCGCTGAATCAGGCGGCACCTCCTGCCCGCTGTCATCCAGATAATCCGCAACCGCCTGACGTAACCCTGTTTTGCGCGCTGCCGTCACCAGCGCAGCTGCATCAACCGGCGTCTCACTATCCGCCGCAAGCGCCTTGTTCAGTGCCTCCTGCCCTGTCCATTCCGGCAGGTTGCGCGCGCTCCAGCGCTGAACACCCGCGCTACGGATGGTCTGTTCCAGCGTGGTTTCGGCCCAGCCTTCAGGCGTATCGGGGTCCACAGCTGCGAAAACTCCGGCCGATTGCGTGACCAGCATCCGGGCCATGCTTGCCAGATGCGGCGGCACCTCGGCACGTACCGGCGCTGCGGCTGCCGCAAGGCAGATCACCGCGAATGACAATTGCCCTGCCCGCAACCCAGAAACGCCTTGCCCGGATCGCGACATCGCCGTTATTCCGCCACGTCGATCCTGACGAAATCGACCTCGACCAGTGCCTCGCCGCCATCAGGCGTATAGCCGTTGCTGGCGCTGCCGAAGATCAGGACAAACGCATCACCGGGACTTCTGAGCGAGGTGAGTTTCTGAACGCCGATCCATTCACCCGACGGGGCGTCATCGGCTCCGGGATTGACCGGCTCAAACCGGATCGACGACTGGTACTTGCGCCCCACCTTCTCAAGCCGCAGCTCGACGGCTGCCACACGATCGCTGAACTGGCCCGAGCGGAGTTCTATATCACGCTCCTCGATCCCCATCGCGGTGCGGCGGAACGCGGTAACTTCGCCTTTGGCCAGCTTATCCGCATCGACCCGGATATTGGTCAACGCATAATTATAGGCCTCGAGCACGAATGACGAAAAAAGCCCGTTCTGCCCATCCCGCGCCACACCAATGCGCAACGCCTCGCCCATAGTCTGCGGCGCCATGTTGAACCGCGCGGTCATGGTCCAGTCGCCCTTGGGCACGGGCCGGGTCAGGCGCAATACATTCGTCGCCGCATCATACGCGGCCGGTACACCGTCGGCGGTCAGCAGGATAAGCTGACCCGCCTCGACAAGATAGGCATCCGGATCAGGGTTTAGCAATTCCCAGTCCGCCGAGAGATCATCGCCATCAAACCCGTCTTCAAAATAGACCGTCTGGGCCAGAAGCGGGCCGGCGGAAAGCGCAAGTGCTGCCGCCCCCAGAATCGTGCGTATGGTCATATGCTCCTCCTCCTTCTGATAGGGGCTGCTGATACGGGCAATCATCCTGCCCGTCATACGATTACCCGGCGGGGACCTCGATCCTGAACCAGTCGATTTCGATCACCCCTTCGCCCTCGGCGGCGGTGTACCCGTTGCTGGTGCTGCCAAAAATCAGGGCAAATGCATCGCCCGGTGCTTTGAGCGATGACAATTCCTGAACAGAGAGCCATTCGCCATCCGGTGCGCCTTCGGCATCGGGGTTGACGGGTTCAAGCCGGGCAAAGGCGGTGTATTTGCGCCCGGATTTTTCCAGCCTGATTTCCACCGCGGCGACCTGGCTGGTGAACTGCGCGGCGCGCAACGCCACGTTGCGGTCGGTGATTTCCATGATTTCCCGACGAAATCCCGTGGCCTCTCCCCGTGCGCGCTTGTCACCACTGACGAATATCTCGGTCAGCGCATAGTTGTAGCTTTCAAGAATGAGCGAGCTGAAGAGGCCGTTAGCCTCGTCACGCACCACACCAAGGCGCATGATCTCACCCATAGTCTGGGGTGTGACCAGCAGCCGCGCCGTGGCCGTCCAGTCACCCTTGGGGATAGGCATATCGAGTGTGAGGATGTTGCGCCCGGCGGCCAGCCCGGCCTCGGTTCCGTCGCGCGATACCAGCGTCAGAACGCCGTTTTCCACCAGATAATTGTCGGGGTCGGGATTGGCCAGAACCCATTCAGGGCCCAGATCATCGCCATCGAACTCGTCCTCGAAATAGATCACCGGCGCGGGGTCAGGTTCGGGTACGGGTTCAGGGGCGGGCGCAGGTTCCGGCTCAGGCTCCACGACGGCCACGATTTCCTGTGTCTGCTGCAGCGCCGCGCTGAATTCTGCCGCGTTTCTGGCATCGAAATACTGGCCACGGCCCTTGTCGGCGATGCATTGCAACTGTGCCCGTGTCGCAGCATCGACATTGAACCCGACGACATGAACCTTCAGGTCTATGTTCCTTTTGGCAAGTTCTTCGGCCACGGCGCAGGGATTGCCACTGCAGGTCTCTATGCCGTCCGATATCAGGAGGATGTTGTTGGTCTGCTCCAGTCGCCCGTCAAAGGCCCCTGCCGCCGCCTGAAGCGAGGCGGCGATGGGCGTCTTTCCCCGCGGTGTCAGCCGCCCAACCACCGCGCGAAGCTGCGCGGCATCCGAACCGATGGGCGAGACCAGTTCCACATCGCCACAATCCCCTTTGCGCCGGTGACCATAGGCCAGCATGCCGACCGAAACCTCGGGCGGGAGCGTGTCCAACGTTTCGCGCAACACCGATTTGGCGGTGTCTATCTTGGCCGCACCGTCGATCTGCCCCCACATGGAGTTTGAGCTGTCGACGATAAATAACAGATTTGACTGGGCTTTCACCGGCCCGGCAATGGCCAGTGACATCACAGCACAAATGGAAAACAAGGTTCTGGTCATGGCAGCACTCCTTATCACGAGCAGATCGCGATATTTCAGGCTGGACCCGGCATGCCCGAATTCCGAGCCCCGTGAGGCCAAGCTTACGCAACACATCGATTCGTGTCATCCCCGATGGGCCATTATGCGCGTCCTGTCCCGCCCGGCACTCTTGATGCTAGTGGTAAATGATGCGAAGAATTTGCCAATTGTTTGCAATTGGTCCGGTCAATTTTTCTTAACCGACAACGAATGCATCCGGCTTGAAAGTCGCAGGAAATGAAAAAGAAAATCACCGTAATTTCACCTTGTTTCAATGAAGGTAGCAATGTCGAAATATGCCACGAGGCGGTGGCCCGGGTATTTGAAGAAAAACTCCCTGGCTACGATTTGGAGCATATCTTTGCTGACAATGCCTCCACCGATGACACGCCGCAAATTCTGGAGCAAATTGCAGCTGAAGATCCCAATGTCCGCGTGATCGTGAATGCACGCAACGTGGGACCATTGCGATCAGTATACAATGCGCTCAAGTCGGCAACTGGCGATGCAGTGCTCGTGATGATGGCCGTTGATCTACAGGATCCGCCAGAATTGATCGCCGAGTTCGTAATGCATTGGGAAAAAGGCCACAAAGTGGTGCAGGGCGTTCGGGAAAATCGCGACGAAGGTTTTGTGTTTCACAATCTCAGACGGCTTTTTTACCGTTCGGTAAAGCTAGTCTCAAACATTGATATTCCGGTTGATGTCGGAGAATTTCAGCTTGTTGACATTTCTGTCGTGGAGGCGCTGATCGCATATGATGATCACGATCCGTATATCCGAGGCCTCATCGCATACGCCGGCCATCGACCATATAGTGTTCCCTACTTCGTCCGTGCACGTAAAACAGGATTCTCCAAAAATCGGTTTCTGACGCTGGTGGATATTGCGCTGAACGGATTGTTCACGTTCACCACAACGCCGATCCGACTGATGACCGTTTTTGGCCTCATGCTGTCGATCGGCAGTATTTTGTACGGTATCGTAAACATGTTGCTGATACTTTTGAGCGACAATCCATCACTGCAGCCCGGAATCTCAACTCTGATCGTCGCTTTCTTTCTCTTTTCAGGGGTTCAGTTTCTGTTTCTCGGCATTTTGGGAGAGTACATTCTTTCCATCCACGGGCAGGTCCGCTTTGGATCAAAAGTACTTGAAGCCAAGCGTCTAAACTTTGACAAATCGACCGAAAAGACAAAGCGGACAAAGAGCCGCTCAAAGGCATGACGCGCGTCGGAGTGTTCGGCGCAGGCTACGGCGCATACTGCCTCATCCCCGCTTTTCAACTGGCTGAAGGGGTGGAAGTTACCTCGATCACGGCCACATCATCCGAACGGCTGGCGGCGGCCGCGCAAAAATACGGTGTCAGGAACAGGTTTGAAGACTGGCGGGCCGCGCTCGGTTCTGACGAGTTCGATATTGCTGTGCTGGCGGTCCCGCCCCTTGCACAGCAAACCATCGCTTTGTCCTGCCTGAAGAGCGGCTTGCCGGTATTTGCCGAAAAACCGCTTGCAGTTGATCTGGATGCCGCAGAAGAACTCTCTCTCATTGCCAAAACCAATTCGGTAGTGACCGCAGTGGACTTCCAGTTTCCGGAACACCCTGCCTGGCGCAAATGCAAGGCGCTTTTGCACCAGCACGAACTGGGAAAGATCAGTTATGTTGTTGTCACGTGGACTGGTCAGAGTTTTGACAATGCGCGAAGCATCACGGGCTGGAAAACAAATTCTGCGCATGGCGGAGGCGTGGTTTCACATTTTGGTTCGCATAGTCTTCATTATCTGGAGTGGTTTTGTGGCCCGTTTACGATCACTTCGGCCAATCTGACACGACGGGAAGGACATTTTGCCCCCGGTGAAACTTTTGCCAATATCTCTTTCGAATTTGAAAACGGCGCGGTCGGTGCCGCGATCCTTTCGAACGACACAGCAGCCGGAATTGGACATCGACTGGATTTCTATTGTGAACAGGGTCGGATTTCTCTGGTCAATGCAAACAAAGGTTACATGGGTTTCGAGTTGTCACTATGCAGATCAGGCTCTGATCGGGAGGAACATGTCGCCTACGAATGTGACCTGCCGAAACTGAATGCAGAAACAGATCAACGGGTTGCCCCTGTATCCAGATTGGCACAACGTTTTATCGATTCAATTCGCTCGGGAACAGAAATGAAACCTTCATTTTCCGAGGGGTTGAAGGTACAGCAACTACTGAACAAAATATCGGAAATATCGCACCCGTAAGAGCACGATTTTGTTTGCGGGAAATTGGAGGCAGCTATGGACATTCCCAATCATGATCTTTCCCCGGGCTGGATCGAAGAATGCCAGATTTGTGGATCAAGAAACCTTGCTTCGGTTATCGATCTGGGTCATCAGCCGCTTTGCGACTCGTTGTTAACACCCGAGCAGTTAAAAGAGCCCGAAACATCATACCCACTCCATCTTGTGCGTTGTCTGGATTGCAGTCTTGTGCAGCTGGACTACGTCGTTCCGGGCGATGTCGTTTATTATCCCGAATACCCCTATCGCAGCGGGATCACCCGAGAGCTGTTCAACCATCTTCAGCGTCTGTCTGTTGATGTCGTTGAGCGACAAAGTACACCAAAAGATTCGCTTGTCGTCGATATCGGCTCAAACGATGGAACACTCCTGAAAGGTTTCAAAAGGCAGGGCATGCGCGTCCTGGGTGTAGAACCGACAAATATCGCCCAGATCGCCATACAGGATAATATAGACTCGGTTCAGGATTTCTTTTCCGAAAGGGTCGCCGAAGAAATCGTTGCACAGCATGGCAAGGCGAAGATCATAACGGCCACAAATATGTTCGCGCATACGGCCAATCTGGGTGATATCACCCGGGGCGTCGAAAAGCTGTTGGACGAAGACGGTGTCTTTGTCCTCGAAAACCATTATCTACTGGACATTGTCGAAGGTGTGCAATTCGATTCAATATACCATGAGCACCTGAGATCTTACTCGATCAAACCGGTTGTGAAGCTTTTCAATTACTACGGTCTCGAAGTCGTCGACGCACATCGTGTTGCCAGCTATGGCGGCTCAGTGAGGATGTATGTCGCCAGAAAAAATGCATCGTCCGTGTCCCAGAACCTATTAAATCTGATCGCCGAGGAGCGCAGTGCCGGGCTTTATGAAGGCGCTGTTTATGACAGGTTCCGGCAGAAAGCCATCCAGTGCAAACGCGATCTATACAATCTCGCGCTTACTGCCGAGAAAAACGGCCAGAGATTCGTCGGCAATTCCTGCCCGGGTCGCGCCAGCACCTTGTTGAACTTCGTCGGTCTCGGTAAGGATCTCATGCCCTATCTTGCCGAGCAACCGACCTCGCTCAAACTGGGGCGGCATTTGCCTGGATTGCACCAACCTGTGGTCGACAACGCGATCTTGTTTTCTGAACAACCCGACTATGTTCTGCTTCTCGCATGGCACTACTGGGAACCGATCAGCCAGGACCTGCGCTCACGCGGACTGACCTCGAAATTCGTGCTCCCACTTCCGGAAATAAAAATATTGGAGCCCTGATGTCGATGGCATCGAGGATTGGGATGTGATCGCATTCGCGCTCGGTTGGGCGCCCTACATAGTTCTTGTTGCGGCCTATCTTTCCTTGTCGATTGTCTCCAGATCGATGAGCATTCCTGACAGCAAGAACTTCATCACTATTCTGTCGATACTATGGATATTCGTTGTTCAGGGCGACAGCATTCTGCTCGGCCCGTTCAGTCGGTTGGAGTGGGGTGATGGCGAGTTCATGTTCCTTGGCTATTTCCCGTATCTTGCGGATAACCGGGACGCGCTCTTTCTGCATGAATTGATGGGCGGTGTTGATCGGTACTCGCTGGGGCGAATAGGCGGCGCGATTTATTCTGGGCGGCTTTGGATGTCTGAAGTCATGCCGCTTTGGCTCGTTGTGGTGCTGATGCGCATATTGGTGACGTCTGTTGCGCTGTGGTCAGTATATCTCTTTGCCAGAAAAAGATTTCATACGCCGCGCCTTGCCGCATTCGGATTTGGCGCGCTTTTTTCAGCAGGCTTTGATGTCACGACGTCCCTAACATTCCTTTACGGGGTGTCCATTGCCGCGATCCCCCTGGTCTTGCTTGCCCTTTGTCGCCTTGAATTTAAGGCAAGGCCCATCATCATTTTTTTCCTTGTGGCCTTGTTTTACATTTTGTTTGCCGATCCATTCTTCTGGCTGATCGGGCTGTGGATTTCGGCAATTTCACTGGCAGTGTGGCATAGACCGAACAACGTAGTTTTGTATTTTCTTGGTCTCGTTTTGATGTCGATCCTATGGGTCGCCAATTTTGCCGAGGCAATTGTCGGCATGGTTCAAATGGTTCCGCAAAGCAGCCGACCAGACGCGCCATCAGTTGCGATGTTTGGCGATTTTGCCGGATATCTGAAATTCCAGCTACAGTGGATGTTCAACTTCCGGATGACCTACAATGCAGGAAGCTGGCCCTACTTTGTCCCGCTGATCTACACGTTCGTTCAGGCGACACGATTCAAGAACCGGCAAATATTTATTGCAGGGTCCATGTCGTTGATAATGGGCATAATTACGCCGTTTCTTGTGGCCGTGCCATGGGGTGAGATTGGACTTGATTTTCTTACCTCTTACCGTTGGTATGTGGAATATTGTGCTTTCGCGATGGTCATGCTTTCGGCCGCCGCTGCCGCTTGCCTTCGAATGGATGTCCGCACCGACAACGGGCATTTGCCAGCGGCAATCTGCATTTCCGTCGCGCTGGCAATGGTGTTCGTTTTCAAGGTGAATACCGTTCTGCACATGAAAACGCGCGGGAACCTGTCGCGCCTTGAACAGATTTCCAATCTCCAAAACCCGGACTGGTTCGAAAATCGGAATGCGCGTGTCGTCGGCATTCCGACCGGCTATGATCCCAACAGCTCTGTGTCTTATGGATTATCAAGCTTTGATGGCATTTCGACGATTGTCCCAAAGTCGACCTACGAATTTTGGCGCGAACTCATCCTCGAAACGGACATGCCGGCACATGCCTACAACCCGGGCCTGCCGTTTCGCGCCGAATTCAACACCTGTTGCGAAGCCTACGATATATCTCGCGATTTGAATCTGGATATGCTCAGGGTCGCGAACGTTGGCTATATTCTGAGTTTCAAGCAGCTTGAAACAAACGGTCTTGCAAAAATCTCTGGACCGCAGGTTCAGCAGCCAATATCCGCAATCGGGAAGGCTCCGGACATTTTTGTCTACGAACTTCCAAACCCTTTTCCACGTGCATATCCTGCAACAAGCGTGACGTCCTTTGCAGCTGATTCAAATTTCGACGAATTTGTAGATCACATCCGCGAAAACGCCCCGCTTGGGGACGCGGCCATTCGCACGACAATGCCCGATGATGCTATTGCACCAAATTCGATCGATGCGGGTTCACTTGCAACTGCACTGATACCAGATGGGTTTCAGATTGATATTCCTGTCGCAACAGGCGGCGCGATTATTGTCAACGCCCCGCCCCTTCCATGGTGGTCAGTAACTGCATCGGGCGGGCAATCGCTTGAATGGGCCGCCGCCAATCTCGGGCAGGTCGTCGTATTTGTTCCAAAAGGGGTGGAGAGCTTTGAAATGCTATATCAGCGTCCGACCCTATATTAATCGATACCTGTTTTTCAGACTCAGACAGCCCATCTGAATTCCTCGTCGATCTGACCGTTGTCAGAAAGCTTGCGAAGATGTTTCAAACGAATGAAATCAGGTCCGAAAAGTCGTTCCAGATCAGCCGGGTGTGCCTTTAACCATTCAAGCGTCTCTTTCGCGCCTTTTTCCACGTTCCATTGAGGCTCAAATGCGGGCAACCCGTTCAACGCTCGCGAAAAATCAACCCTGTAGGACCTGGGGTCATTTCCCGCCTCGCCGGTAATTTCGGTTTTGCATCCGGGGAGTTCAGCGGCGACGGCTTTGGCGATGTCTGCAACTGTATAGTTGCAATCACGCGCACCGATATTGAACACGTTATGTTCAAAAAGATTTCGATCAGCGGTTCCTGCGCAATGCGCAGCCCGCGAAATGTCTTCGATATGAACAAGCGGGCGCCAAGGCGTGCCATCCGACAGAACTTTGATCGTACCCGTTGCATAGCCCGAAGCCATAAGATTGGCGACCACCAAATCAAGGCGCATGCGCGGGCTAACGCCGTAGGCCGTTGCGTTTCTGAGCATGACCGGGAAAAAGCTGTCGTCCTTCAGTTGTTGAAGTGCTGCTTCAGAATCCACCTTTGAAACGGCATATGCCGAAACGGGCGCCAGCGGCGCATTCTCGTCCAAGGGTGTTTTTGCGTCCCCTGAGGCACCGTAAATCGAGCAGGATGAAGCAAAAACAAATCTCTCCACTCCTGCCAATTTGGCCGCCTGCGCACATCGAATAGTTCCGACGGTATTGATCTCGTGGGTTTGCTTCTCAACCATTTCACCCAAAGGATCATTCGACAGTGCTGCGAGGTGAACAACAGCATCTATACCTTTGAAATCACTTTGTTCTATGTCGCGAATATCTTTACGAATTTCCTCATCGGGGAAACAGGACTCAGGCGCGTTCTCGATCAGATCGCGGAAATACCCTGTGTCAAAACCGACAACAGAATGCCCGGCTTCGTGCAGAAGTCTGATCAGCACCGGCCCGATATAGCCGCAATGTCCGGTTACAAGAAATCGCATTTGAGCGGTCCTTTGCTATAGCTTCGGTTGGACTATTTGTTTTTCGCCAGGTAGTCGCGGTACCAGTCGATGGAATGAGACAGCGCCTCATCGAGAGGAAATCTCGGAACCCATCCCAACTGACTGCGCGCTTTGTTTGAATCAACGCGCATCAATGCAATCTCTGCGCGCGCATTGGCATTGACAACGACACGCGAGTTGGCATCCATCTTGTCTTTGATCTTGTTTACCAGATCGATTATCTCGACATCGACCTCGAGCGAGAAATTGTAGGGTTCACCGTGCAATTTAGGATCGATAGCAAGTTTTTCCGACAGTCCGAGCTGAATATCCACTGCATCTTCGATATACAGGAAATCACGGGTAAATTTTCCGTCGGATCGCAAAATGATATCTTCCTGATCCAATACGCTCCGGATTGTTCCAGGAATAATGCGAGTCCAGTTGAAGTCCCAGCCACCGAAATAATTCCCGCAGCGCGTTACCGCAACCGGCAGGCCAAATACCTTGCCATAGCTTTGTGTCATGAGGTCCTGAGATGCTTTTGCAACCTCGTAGGGATGATAGGGCCTCAGCGCAGCAGATTCTTTGTAGGGGGTAGGTTGCGGCCCGTATGCCTTGTCCGAAGAAGACACAACAACCGTACATGATCCGTCTAGCCTTCGCGCTTCTTCCAACAGGAGCATCGTACTGTCTATTGCGCTTCGGAAATTGTCGACCGGGTTGTCCAGCGCATTGTTTACATCGGCATTCGCGGCTGTGTGAATGACTGCACTTATGTCATGCTCTCGAAATATCTGTGCGATCAGGTCCGGATCATGCACCGACCCCCGATACTCAACACAGCGCGGTGCCAAATTGTCCAGATGATACTGGCTCTCGGGACGTTCTCCGCGAACGACCACGATCACCGTAGAGCCATAGTCGAGCAACCTCCTGACGATCCAACCGCCGAGAAATCCAGTTGCACCGGTAACCAGAACGGATTTTCCACGCCAGTATTCAGGGTTTACACCAAGGCCATTCATACGCGATCCAGTCGAAGATTTACGCACCCTAGTCAGAGTTCGGCGCAGAGTTGTCAAGTTTGGAATGCCGGGGAACGGGGATAAAGTATGTCGCTCCACCGATCAGTGTTGAAAGGCCGATATTTGCAATAAGCTGAATTATCGACGCCGCAACCGCAGTATCCGGGCTGATGCCAAGCGGTTGCAATGCAATGACAAACGAGAGTTGGTACGTCCCCAAATAACCGGGTGCGGTCGGAATGAGCGTACTGAGTGCGGACAGAAACAAAAGGAGCATTACGCCTCCTGCTTGGAGCTCAAATCCCACGGCTTTGCAAACCAGATAGAGCGCGAATGCTTCAAGCCCCCAAATCAATGCAGTTAACGCGGAAATTCTGCTGATTGCAGCAGCTTCAAACTTTCGTAGTCCCGCGATCATTGCGACGCGCTCTTCGTCAAGCCTACCCATGATACTGTGCAACGTCGCGTGTTGTCGGAACCAGCGATTGATCCACGTAGAAAGCAAACCTGTGTGCAGTCGCGGCAATGTAAGAACCAGCAAAACAAGAATGACCAGAATGACCAAAAATGAGATAAGTACTTCGGCCAACTGGTTGTTCCAGAGCAAATCAAACCGGACTGCCGTAAGTGCAATTAAAAACACTACAGCCAGAGCAAACATGTCAAACAGGCGTTCAACCAATTGTTTGGCCAAACTCTCACCCCGAGTCATGTCAGATAGTCGGTGATTGTATTCAATTCGGAAAAATTCACCCAAACGAGCAGGCAAAATGTTGTTCACGGCGTAGGACACCAACAATATTTTAAGAAATCTTGGGTCGGTATACCGCCGGTTCGGGGCTGAGCACATTATCGACCATCTAGACGCTCTTAACGAGATATTGCTGAAATATACTACAAACGCTGGAATGGCGTATCGGAAGTCGGTGCCGATCAGCGCCTCACCAATACAGGACAGGCAGACTTGTCGCAGAATAAGCCATAGACTGATCGCGGCTATGAACAGGCCGACGAATAAAAGTACGTGTTGCCGTCTTTTGCTCCGCATCAAGTTTCGACTCATTTCCCTTATTTTCGCTAACTGTGGCTATGGGATAGGACTGTTCTGGATGCAACGATCCCAACGCGATTTTCGGTCTTCTTGAAATCTGGTGGATAAGTTGCTGCTCGCGTAGTATCGATCCGTTGATCAGATCTTGCTCGGACGGAGCAAAAGCATTGGCAGATCACAACGCAGGTTCGACAGAAAGTGACAGCATTGAATAGTTCGGCAACAGATCTTTCAGAGAGGATATCTTATCGCCATCGATATTTTGATAGCCCGGAGGAACTGCTCAGCGAAATTCTGAGCAAGTCCGTCGTACCTTATCAGGTTGAGGTTCAGCCGGGCCGTATCAAAGGCAAAAAGATTTGCTGGATGGAGTGCCCATACTGTTATGGTTTATCTTCGGAAAATACAGACGAACGGCTGACACCTGACCGCTATCTTGAACTGATGCACCAGATGGCCAATGGCCCCAACGGGAATGTGCACAAGATAATTTTTGCAGGGTATGCAACCGACCCGCTGAACTACGAGCATATCGATGATATCGTAGAGGCCGCCATTTCAAACCGGCAGATTGTTGGCTTTCACTCCAAGTTGCTCAAGGTTTCAAACCGGCTCGTTGACCTGATGACATCGGTTAAGACGCCACAAACAAGTTATCTGACCGTGAGTGTCGATGCCGGCTCATCAGAGAGTTATAACGAAACCCACGACCTTACCCGCAGCTCGAACGTGTACCCCCGGGTGCTCAGGAATATCAAACGCATCACCGAACAAAGAAAATCAAATGGCACGCAGCTGGATATCGCGGCAAATTATTTGATTACAAGGGTGAACTGCTCCAGCAAGGAAATCACAGACGGGATCGAAAATCTTATCTCGGCCGGGGTTGATGCGATCCGGTTCAGCTTTCCCCAGTTACCGCGCGGGACAGAGACAGTTGACGGCACAATCATGCCGACCCGCGCCGAAGTCGAAGAAATTTACAATCGGATTTTGCCTATTGTCGAATCCTACAAAAGCGCGTCCACCAACGTCATCCTGATGGACTATGATCGGGACAATCAGATTGATTTGCGGCGCACCCTACCCTGCTTCGCGCGGTTCATTTATCCGGCGATCTCCTATGATGGTTATCTTTCCAATTGTTCGCAGTCCGGTGCCGCACATTTCAAGAATATGGCCCTTGGCAATCTTCAGCACCGCGATTTTTGGGATGCTTTTTACGACTACGACGCCAGTGATTTCTGGGGCTTTCTTGATCGCCAGCATGACAAGATGATCGCAAATGATTGTCGGTGTGATCGCAAAGAGCACACTACCAACCGAATGTTCCGCGATCTTTATGAGACGAAGACCGGTGCCGCGCTGCGCTGACTGTTCCGCTGCGGTGATCGGAGCCGGGGGCATCGGCAGAGTTCATATCCGCGAACTGGCCGCGGCGGGTTTCAAAGAGATCTTCATTGTTACAAGCTCGCTGGCAAGCTCCGAAGAATTAGCGATTGCGGAAAGTTCAAAATACGAATGCGATATCCTTCCAGCCGCGAGCCTGGCAGAACTGCCTGCACATGTTGAATTTGGGGCGGTCTGCACACCCAATCACCTTCACCTCAATCAGTCGCGCGAACTCCTTGAGCGAGGGGTTTTTACCTTTGTCGAGAAACCTTTTTTCTGGGCTGATAATCTGACACGCAATGGGATTGAGGAGACCTGTCGCGAAATCTTCGCATTTGCCGATGGCAGATTGATGGTCAATCATCCCACCGCCGAACTCGCCGGACCCGCACGAGAGATGGCGGCGCTCAATGAACTGCAATCATTCAAATTTCTGTATCAGACCCGCGGCGGCTACAAAGGTGAACATATCGCGGTCGATTTGCTGCCTCATGCGTTTTCGCTGCTATTGGAATTCGTCCCGAAATCAAGACTGGAGAGGTTGTCGATCACATCCGACCATAGCACCTGGAGCGCCAAATTTTCGATGGGCCCAACGCATTGCGTGTTCAACTTTGTTCAGGATCAGTCAGCCTCCGAAACGGCGCTCGATTTTACGCTAAACGGCCAACGCTTTGTCCGTGAGCAGAACGCGGAGGGCGATGGGTTCAAGGTATTTCTGAAATTGGCCGACGACGAAAATACGCGACAGGAAATTGCAAATCCGATGGCATCATCTATCGCGCGTGCTGTCGACGCGTTTGAAACGGGATGTGCGCCTCCGAATTCGTCCGATCGAACAATTGATATAATGACCTTGATGGGTGAAATTCTCATTCACTAGAGCAGGATGCCAACCGGATGTCAGAACCAGAAGAAAGAGACGTAAATCCTGTCGCCGTTATCTTGTGCGGTGGACGAGGTAGCAGGCTGGGATCAATCACGGAAAGCAAGCCAAAACCAATGGTCGAAGTGAACGGCTTTCCTATCCTCTGGTATACAATTCTACAACTTTACTCCTGTGGCGTTCGTCGGTTCATCCTTCCTCTCGGCTATCGCGGCGTTCAAATTCAAGCCTATATTGACAATTATTTCAACACGTTGAATGCACGTATTGACCTGATACACACAGGCATTGACGCTCCGATCGGCAAACGCCTCCACCTTGTTCGCCATTTACTGACAGAACCTCAATTCCTGCTGATCAACGGGGATTGCCTGTTTGATTTTGACGTGAACGAACTTTACGCCGAGCACGCTCGGGGTTCATTCAGGGCCACGCTTGCGCTTTGCAAAATCATCTCACAATTTGGTTTGGTTTTGGTGCGCGACAGTGAAGTGGTGTCGTTCACCAGAGATTCGACTGTCCGGTCATTCGAAGTTGATGATCCAAAGTCTGGCCTTGTCCAGGGCTTCATTAACGGAGGTATCACGCTGCTCGACACTGATGTTCTGGATGAAATCAACTTGCTGGAAACTGAGAACCTCGAGGCAGATTTGTTTTCCAGGCTGGCTGAAGCCAACCAGATGGGTCGTCGCATGATTGAAGATTTCTGGTTTGCGATCGAAACCCCGAAAGATGTGGCGATCGTCAATTCAGCCGAAGACAGTGACCCGAGATCAATCGGATCGAAAACATTGCGCAACAAGTTGATGCAATATCAGGCAAAATTGGATTTGAACCTGAACTGACGCGGCGATGAGAACCCGGTTTTCTCTTTCTGTTACTTTGTGGCGGGCCTGTCGCATCCTTTGATTGCTTATCGAAGACCAGGTCAACAATCTTTCGTGCGGCGACTAGCTCAGGTGCACACTGCACTGCAACTTTGCAATCCTTGGCAATTTACTGACAAAACCGGTCACGATCGCTAACCTCGTCACAAGGGGAACCGTTGGCGTGACATCGGCGACGTGAGATGTGGCGCATCACCTGTTCCTGTTATCACAGTCCCGCGCCGCGATGGGAGAAACAGCGCATGAAACCGTTACTGATCAGCCTATTCCTGTTGACGCTGGCGACGGGTGGCTGGGCGCAGGACGAGCTGGAGTTTCCGCGCCTCGAGGGGCCGCGTGGCCCGGTCATCAGCACGCGGCCCGAGAAATTGCCCCTGCCGGAGCTTGGGGGCATGATCATCGCGCCGCGCGTGCGGGCGGGCGATACGCAGCCACTCAGGGTGACGGACTGGACGGCGGGGATCGACTATCTCAGGCCGTTTTTCGCTGTCTAAAACCCGTGGTATCAGGGCATCAGCACCGCGAATGAGGCCTTTGGCGCCAAAGCGTTTCTCGACTATCATTATGGCGCGCTCGAGAGGTTGCGTGCACGCATCGTGGCCAATGGCGATGGTGAATTTCCGGTACGTCCGATCGCCGAGTACGAATATCTGACCATGCTCATTCCGCTCTTGCCGCTGGGTGCCGGACCAGATCCGTTTTCAACCGCGCCGCGCGCCCTGACAGATGCAGAGCGCGCCGAGATATTCGCGCTCCGCCTCTTTGACGGTCTTCCCTCGCCCTCTCAGGATGGATTGGGCAGTCTGACCCTGTCGCATTCTGCCCGGCCTCTGCCCAATGGCATCGCCGTGAATGCACCTTTCCGCTTTGGTGAGGCCGGCATGTCCGAACCCTATCGCCGGGTCAGTTTCCTGGCTTCGCGCGTCGGAGATATCCCGGTTGACAGGGTGCGCTTTGAAATTGCCGCGACGGGTGACGTCGAAATTCTGACGGAACGGGCCGATTGCACCACCGGGCGCCCCATCTACTGCGAATTGTGGGGGCCCGAGGCGTTCGAGATTTCATTGCTGTTGCAGCCGCCTGACTTTGACGGGGACGCGCGGCTGGTCACCCATCGCGCAGACGTGACGGTTGCGCTCTGGCGCGACGGTGCGTGGCAGGATGAAGCGACGGATTGGTGGGCGCTTGATTTCGGCAGATGTGATCTGGAATATCAGGAGCGTGTCAGAAACCTGATGTCTCCGCCTGCCAATCTGCGGGGTATTTTCGACCGGCTGACAGAACTGGCCCTTCAGGATGAGGGATTGCCGGGTCGGCGTCTCTATCCCGGGCCGACCCGCGGCCCCATCCCGCCCGATACCGAAACACGAGATATTCCGGCAGACCCGAGGGCGCGTGACCTCGCGGCGCTGATCAACGATCTGGCCCGCAACCGCGGCCTGGATGAATATTTTGCGGGCACGGGCAATCTGACCGGCGGTTTGTATTCAGCAACGAACGCCGCCCATCAGATCGCGAACATGCGCCAATGCGACCGGCCCCGGCAGCGCGAGCAGATCGACAAGGTCGATGTCGAGATCAGGGTGCTGGAAGAACGTATCCGTTCCTATGAACGCTGGCTGAGCGACACTACCCTGCGCCGGACCGCGTGGGTTGAACGGGTCAATGACCAGTACCGGGATATCCAGTCGCTGGACGAGGTTGTGAGTGAACCGAATGAGGAAATGGCCGAGTTCATCGAAGGCCTCGGCGATGGCGCGTTTCAGAAACTCCTTGCCACGCGCTATATGGGTGCCGAATTCGCCACAGGTCTGGGTCAGGTCAGCGGGGTCCTGACGCTGATCCTGTCAGGCGTCGAAATCGTGATCGCCCTGCGCGAGGCTTACGATCTGTTCGACTGGCGCGAAACCATTATCGAGGCGACGGCCTATATGGAATCCGAGGCTTATCTGAGGGGAATGATCCGAAAATATGAATTCGCGAAACAGGAGCTGGAGGTCATGCGTGCGGCCCTGCTCGAGCCCGAACGCGAAGCCTGCTATTGCTACCTGCCTGCTGACCGGAACTAGGCGCGCAGCCCCTGTCAGCCCTGCCCGCGCTGCGCTTCGGGTGCGATATTCAGGTTGTGGTGAAAGATGTTTTCCGGATCATATTCGCCTTTCAATGCGCGCAACCGGCCCAGATTGTCGCCAAAGCTTTCGCCGAGGCGCGTATCAAACTCATCTTCGGCAAGGTAATTGCCATAGGCCCCCGCGTTGGCATATGCCCGCAGCCTGTCGGCGGTCTCACGGACCCAGAACATGTTTTCCTCGCTGTCCCCTGCCCCGGCCCACTGGCCAAGGACAAGAATGCTGTAGCCGGGCGCGCGGTGCGGAAAGGCAGTGGCCGAGGGTGCTTGTCGCAGCGCCGCACCGTGCGGACGCTCGACGATCAGTTTGCTCATCGCTGACGGGCAGGCCCGGAACTGCTCGGCCAGGATCGTCCTGACGCGGTCATCCAGATCGGCGACAAAGACCGATTTCCAGTAGTTCAGTGCCCCGCGCGGAAAGCCCGGATCGAGCAAACCGTTCAACGCGCAGTAGGAAATCGGGCCCAGCCGGTCAATGACAGGCCGCGCAAGCGCGCGGATCCGCGCGAGCGCCTTGTCGGATTGTGCGGCTGTGCCAAAATGGGCCACCAGCATCGCGGCGAGTTTCCGCCCCGACCCGTCCGGCGCATGCGTCAGGCTGACCACCGCCGTCAGATCATCGTCGGGGTTGTCGACCAGCCATGCCGCATATTCAAGAACCTGTCCGATATCGGCAATATCAAAGGCAATCAGACCCCCGGCGATTTCCGGACCGACCGGATGCAGCTGATATTCAAAGCTGGACACGATCCCGAAATTTCCGCCGCCGCCGCGCAACCCCCAGAAAAGCTCGGGGTTTTCATGCGCTGACGCCGTGACGACCCGACCGTCGCTCGTGACCATCCGGGCAGAGGTAAGATTGTCGATGGTCAATCCGTGCCGCCCCATCAGATATCCGAAACCACCGCCCAGCGTGAGCCCCGCAATGCCCGTGCTGCCAACCGCGCCGCCCGTGGTGGCAAGACCATGCAGTTGCGTTGCGCGGTTGAATTCACCCCATGTCACCCCGGCCTCGGCCCGGACACGCCGGGTGGCCGGATCGACCCAGATACCCTTCATGCCCGACAGATCGATCATGATCCCGTCATCACAGACCGCGCGCCCGCCAACATTGTGGCCGCCGCCCCGAACCGCGATTTCCATGCCCTGCCCGGTGGCAAATCCCAGCGCGTCGACGATGTCCGCCGTACCATTGCAGGCTGCGATCAGCGCCGGTCTGCGATCTATCATGCCGTTATGCACCTGACGGGCCCGGTCATATTCCGGATCCGACGGCAGGATGAGCTGACCGGCAAACGCTGCCTGCAATGCCCTGAATTCGGTCGTGTTGGTTGCTGGATGCCCCGGCATCTGATCGCTCCGTCGCTGGTGTCCTTGTTGCACCAAGCCTATTGCACTGAATTTGCATTGCCATGGCAGATTTCTGATAGTTACTATTCAAATATGAATAATCGCACCTCATGGGATGACCATCGCTATTTTCTGGCCATTGCGCGGACACGCTCTCTGACACGCGCGGCGGCGGCTTTGGGGGTCAGTCAGCCCACGGTTTCGCGACGGCTTGAATCGATCGAGAAATCACTTGGCGCGAGGCTTTTCCGACGCACCCGCAACGGCTATGAACTGACAGAGGTCGGGGCCGAGTTCTTTACCACCGTGGCCCGTGTGGAGGACCTCCTGAACGAGGCGGACCGCCATATCCTTGGCCGCGACAGCGCGGTTTCGGGCGTTCTGCGCCTGACCAGCACCGACATTTTCATCAACGGCTATTTCGGGGCCCATCTCTGGAAATTTCTGGCCCGCCATCCGCAGATTGACCTGATGCTAAGCTGTACGCAAACGCCGCTCAGCATCAGCCGACGCGAGGCTGATATTGCCGTGCGGTTCACCGCAGAACCCCCGGAAACGCTCATCGGGCGGCGACTGGGGACAGTCGCCTATTCTGTCTATGCCGCGGCGGGCACGGTTGCAGGCGACACCGCACCCGATCCCGAAGAACTGGCGTGGATCGGCATGCAGAACGAGGCCTATAACCGCATGCTTTACGGCACGTTCCTGCCCAGCACCCGGCCCAAGCACCGTACGGACAGCATGGGTGCCATGCAGGCCATGGTCCGCGCCGGGCTGGGTGTCAGCATCCTGCCCTGCTACACCGCCGATCCCGACCCCGCGCTTGTCAGGCTGGACGGCGCGGTCTTTACCGACCCCAAATTCGATATCTGGGTCATCTACCACCCCGACACCCGCCAGACCCGCCGCCTGCGCCTCTTCGCCGATTTCGTCAGCGAAACCATCCGCGCTGACATCGACCTGTTCGAGGGGCGTCGGGTGTGAGGTGGCGACCGACCGGAGGTCGCATAGCGACATTCATATGGCTTGAGGAGGGTTCGGAAAACTATGGCGGAGGGAGTGACACTTGAAACAAGTGGTCTCCTGTGACCTCTGCAGGTTGTTCTTCAGCCTTGGGACTTCTTCGATCTTCTGGCGGAAATTTCGTGGTGCGATACGCCCCTGATCAATCAAGCCCCCGCAACCCTCAAGCAGTCTTAGTCCGCGGGTTTTCGCCCGACCACGATATCCCGCGCATTTCCTGACAGTTGAAGCGCGAAACCCCAACCAACTGACTTGCATAGCTTTTTCACCTACGCATTCGTCCTTTCATGACCACGTTGGTCGAGCGAAAGGAGAAATAATGCGAGAAACCTGCCTCAATCAAATCGAACTTGCCGCAAGGTGGAAGATAAGCCCTAGAACACTGGAGCGTTGGAGATGGACTGGCGAGGGCCCCAGGTTCATGAAGCTTGGCGGAAGGGTGATCTACCGTATCGACGATGTCGAAGCATTCGAGCGCCAAGAGCTGCGGGAAATCGCAGATGGGAACGTCGGGCACTAAACGCCAGAGTAGAGCCGACGGCTTCAACGAGGCGCCGGATCGCTCTGAATCACCTGCGAAGTTGAAGGTAGATCAACGGCCCTGCGGAATTTCCGGATCGCGCTGCAGACGCGGCGCGATCATTCAGCAAGCCTTCACGACCAAAATTTCCTCAGAATAATCAATGGTATTTCGAGCAATTTCGATTGCTTGCGCTGTCCCCCTCAGCTAGCCTCAAAATGAGCACAAAAATTGGGCGCGTACATTTTTCCATCGCGCCGAACAAGGAGTGCGACGTGGACAACACCAAAGCGGAGCTTCGTTGGGGAGTCGCGCAGCGACTTGAGTTCATCGAGTTCCGTTTGTTTTGGGAGGGGCATGTGAACCGAAGCGATTTGATGGAGCAGTTTGGACTGTCGGTGAACCAAGCGTCCGCCGATCTGAACCGCTACATCGGTTTCGCGCCGGACAACATGATCTACGATAAAAGCGCTCGGACCTAT
>JASBTX010000021.1 GCA_030148225.1 Paracoccaceae bacterium | reverse complement strand
TTCCCAAGCGGCATCTCCGATAGCCGCGCTGATCGGCTCACCTCTCTTCTCAAGCTCCAGGATCGGCCGAAGAACCGCCGCACGGTGTTTCGCAAGACGCTCGTTTACCACGCAAATCCCCCTCCCCAATAGGTCGACACTTATCCACAACTCAGACCGTACGGCAATTAAGGGCACAGTATGCTAATTAACGGTACAATATGAAAATTAAAGGTACAAACCGCCATTGATTTCACGGGGCAATTTCAGGCCGGATTCTGATTAATTAGGGTACAGTGACAGCAGGCGACGCGGGCCTCGGCCTTGGTCCTGAACTTCCGGCGTTCGAGCAGCTCGCATTCGAGCGTGGCGAAGAAGCTCTCGCACATTGCGTTGTCGTAGCAATCACCGACCGAGCCCATCGACGGGCGCACGCCCATTTCTTTGCAGCGCAGACCGAAGGCCACGGACGTGTATTGCGATCCCTGGTCGCTATGATGGATCACGCTTTCGGGTTTTCGTTGCGCGACCGCCATGTTCATTGCATCGAGCACAAGCTGTGTTCTTTGGTGGGTGCCCATGGCCCAGCCGACAACACGGCGGCTGAAGGCATCCAGCACGACCGCCAGATGCAGAAAGCCCGTCCAGGTCGGCACATAAGTGATGTCTGCGACCCACAACACGTTCGGCGCGTCGGCATAGAAGTTGCGGTCCACCAGGTCACTAGCAGGCCGGGCACGAGGATCACGCTCGGTCGTGACCACGAACTTGCGGCGGCTGACGCCTCTCAAGCCCTTGGCTTTCATCAATCGCTCGATGCGCTTGCGACCAACATAGACGCCTTCATCAGCCAGTTCAGCGTGAATGCGCGGCGCACCATAGGTTTGTTTTGATGCCTTGTGGATCGCAGCGATCCGGTCTGTCAGCGCCTCATCAGCAATCTGCCGATCACTGGGCGGGCGGCTGTGATAGGCATAGAACCCGCTGCGAGATACTCCCAGCGTGCGTGACATCATCTGGATCGAATATTCGGCCTGGTTCGCGGTCATGAACTTGAAGACCTCCGCGATGTCACGTCGTTTTGTGCAAACCAAGCCGCGGCCTTTGACAAGATGTCCCGCTCCTGCCGGAGTTGTTTCACCTCGCGACGAAGATGGCGTAGCTCGTCACGCTCTTCGCTCGTCAGGCTGCTCGGATCGTCGCCATCATTGGCTGCGGCCTGCCTGACCCATCCATGAATCGTCGCCGCGCAGGGCTCATACTCCCGCGCCAGGCTCTCAACACTACGCCCGGTTCGTACCAGCGCAACCATCTGTTCCCGAAATTCCGTCGGGTACGGGTTCCTCGTTCTTGGCATGAAAAACACTCTCCTTCTTCAGGTGAAAAGTGTCCATCAAACCGGGGGAACTCCAGATAATCAGACTTATGTTAAAATAGTGCTTCCGCTGACTATTCTCTAATGTGACATGAAGACTGGGATGTTTGACGACCGCACAACATCGTGCGTGACTCCACCGAAAATATCTTGGGAAAACTTGCTGTGCTCATACGCGCCCATGACAATAAGCTTCGCGCCAATTTCATCTGCTGTTTTTTGTATGGCTTTGGCAATGTCGCGAGTGCTATCTGTTACTGAAATAAAATCAGCCTCAACACCATGACGTTTCAGATGCGTTGCGATACTGATTGCTTCAGGCATATCACGCAGCATGTGACCGACAGTGACAACCGACACTTTCCGTGGTTTCTCTTCAAGCAAAGACATCGCGTCATTCAACGCTCGTGCTGCAGCGCGTTTACCGTCCCACGCTACAAGCGCGTGATTTGCCAAGCCTGTGACTTCATAACCTTCAGGAACGACCAAAACCGGACGTCCGCTTTGTAGGGCGATGATGTCCGGACTCACAGCCCGAAATTCATCTGCCGGACGATTTGGATGAAACCCCGTCACCACGAAATCATAGTGACGCGCAATTTCCGATGGTGAGAGCTTTCCCACATCGTCAGGCATCAGGAAGCGTGCGCGATCCAAAATGCCCGCTCCGGATACTTCAGAGTCAAATGCTTGTCTTGAGTCTGAAATCCTTCCCTCTCTGACAGATTTCAGCTTTGTTATCAGATCTGGCGTGAGCTCAAGCACCTGATCAAAGTAGGAGTTCGTGTTTCCATATAGCGCCGTTATCCACGCCTCATGCTTCACAGCGATCTTCACGGCATACTGAAGGCTGCTCGTGAAAGCCGCGCTTCCTGTATGAGCGAGTAGTAGGTTCTTGATTCTCATCTTCCGTCCATCAACTTGATCTTTGGGTAAGATTAGCCGGATTAAACTTAGACTTCTATGATTATTTGGCTACGCCCGTCAGATGCGGACCGCTGCTCCGCAAATTGATGGGTCCGCTCGGCGACACACAGTCCGTGCCCGCTAGTTTATCCAATTGCCACTAACACCGTTCCTGTCGCTGCAATCACGGTCGCGAACACAATGTCGCGTTCAGGCACAGGTTCGCTCTTGAAAAGGAAAGCCGCAAGATAAGCGCCGACGAACATCTCAAGCGATCCGATGATTGCGACCACTGCGACTGGGGCTGAGATTAATGCGAAGAAAAGCAAAACCTGGCCAAAGGACATTCCGGTTGCGGCAAGCCACTGCCACTTGCCCGCATCTGTGAAGACATTCGTCAGACTTTGCCGATAGCGCATGTTGAAAGGTGAGGCAAAAACATACCAGACCACGCCAGTCAGCGCGCCAATGAAAGCGCCAAGGGCAGCGTCGGGCAAATGCACCATAGCGAGCTTACGGGCAATGTAGGCAAGCGCATAACAAAAGGCGGAAACAGCACCGAACAGTAAGCCCAGCCGAACCTGATTTGGTATGAAAAGCTCAAAATTTCCTTTGGAGGAAGGCCTTCGAGCCAAGACAACGAGTGCAACGCTGGCCAAGATCAGGATCATGCCAGTCAGAACGAGCGGTGAGTAGCGTTCATCGAGTATAGTGAACGCAAGAATGGTGGAGAAGATCGGAATAAGGCGTCTGAACAAGCTTGACCGGATCGCACCGGAGAGAGCGATGGATCGATAATTCGTCAATCGCCCGAACACCGTCGCCAGTATGCCGGCAGCAGCGAAAAACAGAAGTCCGTTCAAGAATGCTTGTGCGCCGTCAATGGCATCGAAATCCAAACCAAGGAAAACCCAGAGAAAGACCGAGAGCATTAGCGTCAGTATGACCGACAAGAAGACGCCATTGTCCCCCTTTGCCGCTGGTGCACCTTTGGCTACGGCGGCACCCGCGACGCCGAAACTTGCCGCCGACAGAAGTGCGTAGAACTCACCCATTGAAGCCTTGCTCCGTATTTCATTGCCCGTTTCGCCAGAAAGAATGATGGTTACTGGACATCGCGCGTTAGCGCTTGGTTAGGCAATAAAATCACCCGCCCGAATGGGGCGGGTGGACGCATTGTGCTACGTATCTGAGGTTTACTCGGCCGCCTGACTTGTCGGCGATCTGGACACGAGCGTTCGCCAGTCAACTTCCTTGGGATACACACCCTCATGAGATGCGATCTGGGCCTGAGGAACGTCAGACTCGGTACCGATTGCCTTACCGCCATCAGCAACCTTTTGAGCCGCATCCGCCATCAGCCGACGAAATTCGACGATTGCGAGATCGGAAGCGCCAAGCACATCGGTATGACGCTGTACGCGGCTTCCCATCGACACCCACATGATGATGTCCTCGTTAGGGATGCCGTCGACGCCTGTGAAGTGTCCTTCTTTCATCCGTTCACGGTCCTGGTTGAAGTCATTCTCAAGCGTATTCACCGTGCGCCACTTGTGGTCGACGTCCTTGCCTGGCACCGTATGAGTGAAGGCGCGCCATTCGTCGGTTGAGGGCACATTTGGACCGCCAAAGGCAAGGAAGTGGAACGCGGTTTCATCATCATTGATCGGCACGATCACACTGGCCACCTTGTAATTATTATTCGGCGGGATCAGCGAGTAGTAAGGTGCAACGAATTCAGTGATCCGAAGGTAGTTATGCGTTTTTGCATTCTTGATCGGCTTGCGGATTGCAGCGTAATGGAAGCCGTAGCTTGTCGTCTCGGTCTGCATGCGGGGCGATTTGTCAGTAGACGGACGATACCAGGACTTGTCATCGGCCGCGGCACCCTCGACCCGTGCTGGCTTCATCGTTGACGAATGCAGGGATGAGGAATGCGCTGAGTCAATCTGGCCCTCGTGGATCTGCGCCCAGTTCGCGGGCACTCGGATCTTGAGGATTGCGACGGGAGTGTCCTTCTCAGGTGCGAAGGCCGGCGGCTGGAACTCGGGCATGTCTTCCTTTTCGCCAAGCCAGGCCCAGACGAAACCGCCCCACTCGCGAACTGGATACGAGCGTGCCTTGACCTTGTCCATCAGCGGGCTGCCTTCGGGCTCGGAGGACATGGCGACTACATTGCCGTCAACGTCCATCTTCCAGCCGTGATAGAGGCACCGCAGGCCGCAATCCTCATTCCTACCGTAAACCAGAGACGCCTTGCGGTGCGGGCAAAGCTCGTCGAGCATGCCGAGCCGACCCTTGGTGTCGCGAAAGGCAACATAGGTTTCGCCCAGGACTTCGACGCGTAAAGGCTTGCCGTCGGGCTCTGCAACTTCTTCCATCAGGCAAACCGGGGTCCAGTGCTGGCGCATGAGCTGCGTCATTGGAGCGTCATTGTTTATACGAGTAAGGAGCTCGTTTTCCTCGTAAGTAAGCATCAGTTCCTCCTTGAGCGAATTAGCGTAGCGTTCTTCATCTACTACTTAGCTATCTAAGTTTTTCTGTCAAGCTGCGAAATAATCCGCAGCAGATATCACCAATTCACTTTTTGCTTGGCACCTGTCCGACCTCATCGAAAAAGCCAGTCGCGCAACTGTCGGTTCAGAAACGGTAGGATCAGCCCCGTAGAAAGGCCAGTCAGACAGAACGCGACGACAAAGAGCGATACCAACATTGGCGCTTCACTTAGGACGTATTGCGACGCAAGCACCAGAATAACCAGCGGCGGGTAAACTGCGAGCATGCTCACGGCCCACCGTTTCCAGAAGACCGGCTGGGTTCGCTCCGCCGAGCAAGCTCTTTGCTGAATGGCCTGATCAGTGCTGTTTGCCGTCACATCTAACTCCATGTTTCAGATACAACCTATTGGACGAGGCAAAAACACAGTCTTGAACGGCAGGACCGGCAGACGGCTCCGCCCTCGTTCTCGTAGGTCACGGCGGGGACCGGAAAACCCGATCAGGCCCCCGCCAGTCTTCTCAGGCGGGTTTCACTGCATCCCGCCGGCGCAGCAGCATCACGTAGCGGACGGACATCAGCAGAATGACCACGATACCGGCCAGTGCCACGGGGACGACCGGCAACACCGCGGCAACAGCTGCCAGTATGAGAACGAGACGTTCTACCTGCCGCAATGCAACGCCCACCGATCCCTCGATGGAGATCGCGATGGCCGCGGTCGCGAGCAACCCGCCCGCGATGGCAACCGAGTTCGTCATCGCGTCGCCCAGAAGCAGCAACCCCGGGTTCCAAATGAACGCGAAGGGCATCAGGAAGCCAATCGCCGCCAGCCGAACCGCGGAGAACGCGATCTTGAAAGGGTCCTCATCGGCAATCGCCGCAGCCGCCAGGGCCGCCACCGCAATGGGCGGGGTCAGTGCCGACATAATCGCGAAGTAGAGCAGGAACATGTGGCTCTGCAGGATCGGATAGCCAAGTTTGGCCAAGGCAGGACCGACGAGAACAGCCGCAAGGATGTAGGCACTTGGTGTTGGCATACCCAGACCGAGGATGATCGTCACTATTGCTGCAATCACAAGGGTAAATGCCGCCTGTCCACCGCTGACCGTCAGGATGACATTGGCGGCCTTCATGCCGAGCCCGGTCATGGACAAGCCGCCGATCACGAGGCCCGCCGCGGCACACGCACCGGCGACCGGAAGGATCCGCAGTGTCGTCTCACCGAGCCCCTCGACGATCTGCCAGAGCGACAGGCGCGTCGCCTTGAGCAGCGCCGCTGCGACAACCGCGGCCAAAACGCCCACTCCGGCGGTGAAAGTCGGCGAGTACCCGGCAACGAGAGCCGAGATGATCCCGATAATGGGGATCAAGAAAACCCAGCCCGTACGGAATGTGTCCGCCACGGTCGGGATCTCGCCATCGGATGGCCTGAGGTCGTCCTTTACGGCGCGTAGGTGGACCTGGAGAAAAACACCCAGATAGTAGAGCATCGCCGGGAAGAGTGCCGCAAGCACCACTTCCTGATAAGGCACGGTCGTGTATTCCGCGAGGATGAACGCCGCTGACCCCATGATAGGAGGCATGGCGCTTCCGCCTGTTGAGGCCGCCACTTCGACCGCACCAGCAAAGCGTGCCTTGTAGCCAAGCCGCTTCATCACCGGGATTGTGATCGAGCCAGTTGCCACCACATCGGATGTCGGGCTGCCCGACATCGTGCCGTAGAGGCCAGACGAGATCACGGCGATCTTGGCCGGGCCGCCACGCGATTTGCCAGTGACCAGCGATGCGAGGTTGAAGAAGAACTCCCCACCACCGGCCTTCGACAGAAACGTGCCGAACATCACGAAGAGAAAGACGTAGCTTGCGACAACCTGGATCGGCACACCGAACACGCCATCGGTCGTGAAAACGAGAATGTCGAGCAGGTATGTGAAATCCGAAATGCCGTGCCCGAACGGCGGCGGCAGGTAGGAGCCAAACTGATTGTAGAGCAGGAATAGAACGACGACGCCGGTCAACCCGAGCCCTGTGGTCCTGCGCGTGGCCTCCAGCGTCAGGAAAAGAAGCGCGCTACCGAAGAAAAGCTGCGCAGGCGTGAACGGATGGAGCAGGCTAATACGATCCGAAATCGCACCCGCGTTCACGAAGAAGAAGATACCGCAAGCCAGACTAAGCGCCGTGAACGCCCAATCATAGTACGGCACCTTGTCTGGCGCGTTCGGCGTAGCGCCGATCGCGACAAACATGATTGTATAAATGCCGCAGACAAACAGGATACCCAGGATCAGGGGATCCGAAATTGTGAACAGGTTCGCATAGATGACCCAGCCCGCAAAGATCGCTGCGACGATGATCAGGGCCCGTTGCGAACCTGCCGCAAGCGAACGCCTGCGGCCGGTAGCGACGAGAGATCCAATCACTTGATCAGCCCTGCTGCTTTATAGACTTCAGCGGCGGCCGGGTGGAATTCCAGAACGCTTGGTGTTGCCAACAACTCTGGAGACAGCGCTTTCATAGCGCCGTGCACCGCGCGCACTTCGTCGATGTTGTTCAGCAGAGAACTTGCCAGTGAACCGGCTGTCGCGTCGTCCATTGCGTCTGTGGTCACGAGAAGCGCGCCGAGCGTCACAGTTTCAACGTCACCGGGCTGGTTCGGATAACTGCCATCGGGAATAACCATCGTACCTGTCCCGAATGCCTCGTTGGTTGAGGCGATGACCTCAGCCGGCACAGACAGAAGCAGCACATCGCTGTTTTCGTTGACAGCTCGGAATGACGAGTGGTTGATAAAGATCCCGTTCGTGATCATGTCGAGGCGGCCGTCCTGGATCAGGTCCGCCTGCTCGTTCGCGCCTGCGCGAACGAATTGCCCGCCCGCTGCGTTGAGCGAGTCTTCGGTCACACCGACTGCTTCCAGCATGAAGAGTGCCACGTTGGATGTGATGTTGCCCGAGCGGTTGATCCCGATACGAAGCGGAGCGCCGCTGGTGGCGATATCGTCAAGACTGTCGATGCTGTATTCTTCGGCGACTGCACGCTCGAGGAAAAAATGCATCGGAGCCCAGTTATACATGTACCCGATCGCGCGCATGTTCTCGATCGGCGCCTGAAACGGCTCGCCACCCTGCAGGGCAATCTTTGCCTCGGCATCATGCACCAGACCGAGGTCGGTCCGATTGGCACCAAGCAGACCGATATTTGCAAAACCGCCGCCGGTTGCCTGATAGGTCACAACGGAATCGGCGTCATCTACCTTTGTGGCCCGGTCGATCCCGGCGCCAAGCAGCGACCACAGCCCACCTGGGTTGCCGCCTGAAAGCGTTAAGTTCACGGGTTCGGCGACAGCCGCTGTCGACGTTGCAGCAATGCCAATGGCAGCTGCCAGTGCAGTCAATTTCATCAGAGTTACCTCCCAGTTTGCTCCTCAGCCCGAGTGCCGCGGACGCGTTTCATCTCTTCCGGCAGCGCGGCCAGAAAATTAGATGGCTATGATTTAAATCAAACTCTCGCACTGTCAACTATTTAGATATCTTAGTTCACAGGTATGAAGAGGTCACTTGGCAAAACAGCTGTTTAGCGAGAGTCAGAGACCGCCCAGTGACCGGGTCGATGGAATCTTGAGCCCTCGGTCGGCACCAATTTCCTCGTCCCTCTCAAGATTGCGAATCATCACACCCAACGCGTGGCGCAGGATTTGCACTTCGTCGTCAGACAAGCCATTTACCGCTAGAGAATTCGTTTCGACTGCCATAGGCTCCAAATGGCCCCGCAAGTCCCACCCTTTCTTGGTCAGAAAGGCGTGTTGGCGCCTCTTGTTCGTACCGACGTTGCGACGTGTGATGAAACCCAGCTCCTCCATACGCAGCAAAGCGGTATGCGCTGTCGGCTCAGTCAAATGCGCCTTCTCGCTAAGTTCGCGCTGCGAAAGGCCGTCATGCGTCCAAAGGATCCGCAAGAATATCCACTGTCCGAAGGTCACGCCTTCCGTATTCAGCCGCATCTGCAACGATCGATTGAAAGCTCGCGCAGCTAGCCGAACGAGGCGCGCAATACGCTCCTCGTTCATTTCAATTTTGTGCGGTTCAATGTCCTTGCGTGGTAACTCTGTCATTCCAGCTTCTCCAGATGCGTGCGGCTTGCCAAGGTAAAGATGGTGTCTGCATCTTGCGGGCCCCACAGAAGGTAGGCCAACGTGCTGGAATCGACAAATCAGTTATTGGTCATGCCCTCGGCCATATCGTCGCTATAACCCGGCTCAACCCTCGCGTCGACGACCACCGTGTTTCCCGACCGCGCAGCGCCAATGGCTTCTGCCAAGGTCTCATTCAAAGCTCCAATGGTTTCCACCGGCCCGAATGCCGTCGCACCCTGTGCCCGGGCAATTGCGGCAATGTCGATATCTGGTTCGCCGATCGCCTGTCCAACATGTTTATTTTCGACTGGTCTGCCGCGATCGGTGGCTACGCGCTCCTGATGCACCTCGTCGTTGAAGTAAGAGCGGTTATTGGCCACGATTATTAGCAACGGCACACCGTGATGCGCCGCCGTCCAGATCGCAGTGGCACCCATCAGAAAATCTCCGTCCCCCAGCACCGCTACCGGCAATCGGCCCGATCCGTTGAGCGCGAGCGCGGAACCGACGGCCATTCCAGGACCTGATCCGATACCTGCGCCACCGTCATAACCCAAATAGTCGAGAGGGTCGCGGAAATCGCATTTTGATCCATTCCAACTCAGCGTCAGGCGCAGATAACTGGCCACTTCATTGCTGAGCGCGGTGGAAAGTACGTCAGCAAGCGAGTCGATCGAGATCAGCGCTCCTGATCTGTGCTCGGTACGTACGGGCGGGTCGATCTCCATTTTTCCTGCCACACCATCTTCCAGCCCAACAGCGGAACAGATCGCGCGGATTGCGGCGTCAGGATCCGCGAGCAAGGTCAGGTCCGAGGGCGAAAAGCACTGGTGATCCAGCGACCAGCCATTCATCAGCAGCGAGTCCAGAGAAATATTCACAACCTTGGTGCGGTCGGGATCGACCCCGGACTGTTTCATCGTGCCCCCCGGGTCGACCCAGTCAAAGCAGATGATCAGATCGGCAGCCGCAATTTCTTGGGCGGCGTCGGAGGAAACGAAGTAGCTTGGAGAGCCGACATGTAGCGAGTGCCGGGTCGGAAACGCAGCGGCAGTCTTGATGTCGGTCACAACCTTCGCGTCGAAGTGTTCGGCCAGTGCAACCCGCCGGTCCCAATCCGCCTGATCCCGCGAGACACGCCCCATCAAGAAAACGGGTTTTTTTGCCGCTTCAAGAAGTTCCAGAAGCTTGCCTGCGTCGGCATCGGAGAACACCGGCAGTTGCGGCGCCACGTGGCGCTCCTGAGAGGGTAGCACCGGCATTTCCTCGATCTGCTCTTCCTGAACCGAGACATCGAAACAGACATAGGTCGGTGCCTTGGGTGCGGTTTCGGTGATCACCGAAGACCGCAGCATCGACGAAAGTGATGCCTCCAGAGAAGCTGGCTGGTCATCCCATTTGACATATGGGCGAATTATCGCGGCCTGATCGCGGGATGTGTGGATCCAGTCGATCCAGGGCCGGCGCTTGGCCGCATCGACTGGCCCCGTCGCGCCAAAGATCATCATGGGCACGCGGTCGCACCACGCGTTATAGATCGCCATGGATGCATGCATTAAACCGACATTGGCGTGCAGGATGACCGCGAGCGGTGTGCCCGTCACTTTGGCCCAGCCGTGGGCGATGGCGACCGCATGTTCTTCATGCAGGCAAAGCAGGATTTGCGGGTTGCGGTTGCCGAGGTAGTTGACAAGGCTGTCATGCAACCCTCGGAAACTCGAGCCGGGATTGAGCGCCACGTAGGGTGTTCCAAGACGGCGCAACATTTCGGCAATGGCGTCGCTTCCAAAAAGTCTCGAAATGTCGCTTGGAACGGGGCGGTCAAGATCGTCGCGCATGGCTGTCTCCGTCGGCCTCGACCCTATTGGCCGGCCAGATTGATGTGAATGTTCTTTTCGTGCGTGAAGGAGATGAGCTCACCGATCCCTTCTTCACGGCCGATCCCCGACTGCTTCACGCCACCGAATGGCGCGCCGAGGAAATGCCGGCCGACCTCGTTGATCCAAACAAACCCCGCTTCCACCCGGTTTGCTGCCCGGTGCGCCGTCGCAAGATCGCGGCTCCAGATGGCGCAGGTCAATCCGACGTCGAGCCCATTTACCTCTTCAAGCATCGCCGCTTCATTGTTCCATCGCCGGACTGCAAGTACGGGCCCGAAGATTTCCTCCCGGGCAATCCGCATATCAGGCGTGACATCTGCAAAGATCGTTGGCGCAATGAAACACCCCCCTGCGAGGCCGCCATCTGAAACAGCGTGGCCACCCGTGACTGCGCGGGCGCCGTCGGACTTGGCGCTTTCGATATAGGACATCACCCGGTCAAAGTGTTCGCGCGATACCAGCGCGCCCATCGTGGTGGACGGGTCAGTCGGGATGCCGGGCGTGTAGCGCGCGATCTTTTCGGGCAGTTTCGAGATGACCGCGTCATGGAGATCGTCATGCAGGAATGCGCGGCTGGTTGAACCGCAGGACTGCCCGCACCAACCGAAATTCATACCAGCCACGATGGCATCGGCGATCTTGTCCGGGTCGCAGTCAGAATAGGCAATCAGCGCGTTCTTGCCTCCAAGTTCCAACAAAACCGGTTTGAGCGTCTCGGACGCGCTACGCATGACGGCTTTCCCGGCCGCGACCGACCCGATGAGAGTGACCTTTGCGACACCGGGATGGCCGGCCAGCGCCGCTCCCGCCTCGGTTCCGCCCGGCAAAACGCTGAACACGCCGTCGGGAAAGTGACCATCAACCAATTCGGCCAGCCTGAGCGCTGAGAGCGGCGCCTGTACGGGCGGTTTGATGATGACCGCGTTGCCCGCGGCCAGCGGCGCGGCCATCTTGCCGCCGCAGAACATGAACGGATGGTTAAATGCGAGGATGCGAGCGACGACGCCGAGCGGCTCGCGCGTCGTCATGTTCACCCGATCGGGTCCCATCGGGATGGTGTCGCCCTTCATCTCGGTCACGAGACCTGCGAAGAAATCCATCTGTGCTGCAGCGATCGTCGCATCGCCGCGCATCTCGGTATAGGGATTGCCACAATTGGCCGCGTCAATCAGCGCCAGCTCGTCGCCGTGGCGGCGCAGCAGTGCAGCGACCTCCTTGAGGATCCGGGCGCGCTCCAGCGGAACCACATCGCGCCATTCCAGAAATCCCTTGCGGGCTCGTGCCACGACTGCATCCGCGTCTTCAGTTCCCGCCTCGGCGACGGATGCAAGAACCGCTCCGTTTGCAGGGTTCAACGTATCGGAATAGCGTCCAGAGATCGGTGTCTGCCAAGCTCCCCCCGAGTAGATATCGCACCGCTTCGGTAGGCATTCTTTCAAATCGGGTTGTGTCATTGCTTGCGCCCTCCCCTCGATGCGCGATCATTTTTTGGGCTGCTCTATCCAGCGATGAGTTCAAGAAACCTGGACCCGGTCATGACTTCACGGATCGGAAGAGACTCCTGTGCTTCGCTCAACTCCACGTCGTAGCTCAGCCCGCGCCCGTCCCAGAACCACCAATAGACGATTTCGCCTTGCTTATCGCGGATCGGCATCCTGAACGTGGGAAACGCGCGATGCTCTTCCGGGATGTCGAACGTTCCGAGGTTTTCAATTTCCGACCCGGCGCGCGGCAGGGCTGTGGCAAGCGGGATCATCGCCACAAAGCGCGTCTTGCCAGCCACGACGCTGTCAAGGTCGGCCGGGCGTTTGTCGCGTAGACCGTCAAGTGCCCTGACCACTGGCGGATAGCTGGGATGGTTGTGTATCATCTGCGCGTAAGCCTTTTGTTGGCCTATCGCGATCTCAACCACATCTCCGGGTTTCAAATCGGCCATGTCACTCCTCACAGACTGTACGCTTCGTAGGTGGATGGGTGGAACAGGTCTTCGACCGCCACGCGTTTGGGCGACAGGCCCTGGTCGTGGTGGTATTCCAGAAACTTATCAAGCACATGGGCATTCGGGGCAACGCCATAGGACCACGGGTCAGCGCCCATCAGCGCCTGCGCGCGGTTCAGCGTATCCTCGACAAACGGCATCGTGACCTTTGTGGCGGATGTATCCTGCAGCGCCTCTTGAGCGATGGCCTTGGCCTGGGCAAAACCTTTCACCAACGCGCCCGGCAACCAGGGGTGTTCCTCCGCCAGACTGCGTCGGACACCCAGCACATGCATGATCGGAAAAATGCTGGTCTCGCGGAAATATGTCTCTGCCGCGCCGATGCTGTCCGAGAAAAGCCGCCCGACATCCGGGTGACCTTCGGAATAGCAGCGTGGCCAGCGTGGCCCTACAAATCCGTCAATCTCGCCATCCATGAGCATCTGATTGAGTGTCGCCCCTTCGGGCGCAGGCGTGACGCGCACATCAGCGGGCAGTTCGACCTTGATCTTCTCGGGGCGGCCGGGCGTATCCATGCCGCCGCGGATCCACTCGATATCCGACGGCTTCACGCCGAAATGCTCCTGGAGAATACCGCGCACCCAGACATTGGCCGAAAGCTGGTATTCCGCGATGCCGATCTTGCGTCCCTTGAGGTCTTCGGGCCGTTCGATGCCCTTGTCGGTGCGAATATAGACCGACGTGTGCCGGAACGCCCTGCTCAGAAAGACTGGAACGGCGACGTAGTGCGGATCGCCACGTGCAACCGAGATCGAATAGGACGACAGGGACAATTCGGAGATGTCGAAAGCCAGATGCCGGAAGGCGCGGAAGAACATCTCTTCCGGCGACAGAAGCATCGGCACAGGATCGACCCCGTCGATCTTGACGTTGCCGTCAACGATGGCGCGGGTCCGGTCGTAGTTACCCATGGCAAGGGAAAGGGTCAGATTGGTCACGATGTCTCCTCCTCGGATGCGACGCCGACTTGTCTGGTCAGCTTGATCTTCTCACCGGTTTCGGCGGAACGCAGTATGGCGTGACAGACCTCCAGGCTCGCCCGGCCCCACGCAGCGGTTTGCGATGGGGGCGCGTTGCGCCGCAAGGCGGCTTCAAGCGCGTCGATCACGGTCTTTCGCGGGGCCTCATTGAGCTGCACCTCAAAAAGTGTACGCTCTGTATCACCGAACACCTCAACTCCACCCGGGCGTAGCCGCAGATCGGCGCGGTCGCACGAGATGATGATCGGACCGAAATGCTCATTGTTCTGCGCCGTTGGTGGCACAGTACCCGCGCCATAGGTGCGCGTGCTCTTGAGTTTCGTCTCTTCCTCTTGGTCGAGATCCTGCAAAGCCCGCCGCGCCGCGCCATAATTCTCGGGATCCTTCGCGCCACCAAGCTCGGCCACATCATCCATCCAGATGTCACTGTCGAAATGCGCGTATCCGGAATAGGTCAGTGTTGCGAAGGCACCGTTTTTGAAGTCCATCAGCGCTGCATAGGCGCCCTCTGTCGGCCGTTTCGGATCCCACGCGCCGGTCATTGCCGTAACACTCTGCGCACGTCCCCCGCATAGGAGCCGAACGATATCGATCTGATGGACGCCCTGGCTGAATAAAACGCCTCCGCCTTCTTCGGTCCTTAGCTCTTCCGGCCGACGCGGCCGGTAGAGAAAATCCGTGTAATTGAAGGCCTGAACCATCCGCACCCTACCGAGCTCTCCGCTGTCGATCATCTGCCGGGCGCGGATCACCGGCGCATCGAAACTATGGCTTGGCCCGACAATAAGGTGCACTCCGCCAGCGCGCGCGGCCTCAACCATCCTGTCGGCATCCTCCATCGTGACCGCTAAAGGTTTGTCGACCAGGATATGCTTCCCGGCAGCAGCCGCAGCGGCAACATGCTCGGCATGCATCTGGTGTGGGGTCGCGATGTAGATGGCTTCGACCTCTGGATCCGCCGCCATTTCTTCGACCGACGCGTATCCACGCGCGCCGAACTCCGACTCGAATGCAGACCGGCTTTCGGCACGCGGGGCGGCGGCGGCCACCAACTTGACCCGCGGATCGTTCCGGAACGTCGGGAGCATCAGCACAAAGGCCCGCCCCAACCCGGCAACGCCTAGGCGCATCGGCTCAGAGGTCAAGGACCAGGTCCCCTTCCTTGGCGCGGGATACGCAAATCATGACGTAGTCGTCTTTTTCTTCGTCCATCAGAACCATATCGCGATGGTCGGCCTTGCCGGAAATGAGCCGGGTCTTGCAAGTGCCGCAGGTGCCACTTTCACACGAACTCATCGTCGCCACGCCGTTTTCCCTGAGAGCTTCAAGGATGGAGAGATCTGCAGGCACATGGACCGTGGTGCCGGATTTCTCGAGTCTGACCTCGAACGGTTCGTCATCCTCACGCACCACCTCGACGGGCTTGAAGTCCTCAAAGATCACGCGGCCTTCGGGCCAGTGCCCGGAAATTGCCTCGATCTCTTCCAGCAGGGGTTGTGGCCCGCAGCAATAGACCTTCATGTCTTTCGGGTCTTCGAAATGTTCCCAGAAATCATAAACTGCGTCGGGGTCGCCGCCGTCGTGGTGCAATATCAGTCTGTCCCCAAGGGTGGATTTCATCTCATCGAGGAACGCCGTGTCCTCCTCCGAGCGTGTGCAGTAGATGACGTAAAATGGTTTGTCTTCGCGCAGAAGGTGCTGGGACATGGCGTAAATGGGGGTGACCCCAATGCCGCCCGCGATCAGCAGGTATTCCTTGGCATCGCTAAGTTCGAACGTGTTCTCCGGCGCCTCGATCGTCAGCTCGGTTCCCTCAAGCGCGTCGTCATGCATTGATTTCGACCCGCCGCGGCCGTCGGCTTCCCGCTTCAGGGCGATCGTGTAGAACTCGGGCGCTTCGCCATCATTGACCAACGAGTATCTGCGCATCGCGCCAGACGGTGTTTCCACAGTGATATGTGCTCCCGCAGTGAAAGGAGCGAGCTTTTGACCGTTTGCCGGGGCCAGCGTGAATTCGCAAATGTGTTCCGTTAGTTTGCGACGCTCGGCAACTTTCACCTTCATTTTTTCCAAATCAGCCTCCACTTTCTCCCCTCGCCAACCCTGAACGATTCCCGTCGGCAAGCGCTATTTCTTAGATACCTAAGTTTGTGTCAAGGTTTGGCAAGGGCTTCGTTGCGCAAAACTCTTTGCCCAAGCAGGTCTCTGTGATTGCTAGCGTTGCGTTTCACGCAGGCATTCTATGAGCGCTGATCGCTCTGCACCGAAAGCTGCAGTGCTAGACATGCTGACCCCTACCGGACCCGCGAGCAGGGGTGATGCGAGGTCGACCGATCTCAGAGTGCCCTGCCGGAGTTCATCTGCCACAACGCCGCGCGAGATGAACCAGATGGCGTCAGAAGATTGTACGATCTTTCGCCCAATCGGCAACGCAACCGTTTCAAATGTTGCTCGAATTTCGGGACGTCCTATGCTAGTCAGAAAGCGATCAACGGTCCCGGCAATAACCGCACCTTTGGGGGGCATGATTACAGGAAAGTCTGTGATCTGTTCGCCGAGACGACCACGAAGCAAAGGGTGTTTCGGGCGGCAGACCAGCACCACATCTTCGATATAGAGCTGCTCGAACGACACGCCTTCTTCGCTTCCTCCTTCAGGCATTCGACCAACGACAAGGTCCAGTGCACC
>JASBTX010000001.1 GCA_030148225.1 Paracoccaceae bacterium | reverse complement strand
GTGGAGGACACCGTGTCGATCCTGCGCGGCATCAAGGAGAAATACGAACTGCACCACGGCGTGCGTATTTCCGATTCCGCGCTGGTCGCGGCGGCGACGCTTTCGCATCGCTACATCACCGACCGGTTCCTGCCGGACAAGGCGATCGACCTCGTGGACGAGGCCGCGAGCCGCCTGCGCATGGAGGTCGACAGCAAGCCCGAAGAGCTCGATGCGCTGGACCGCGAAATCCTGCAAAAGCAGATCGAGGCCGAAGCGCTACGTCTGGAGGATGACAAGGCATCCAAGGACAGGCTGGTCAAGCTTGAGAAAGAGCTGGCCGAACTTCAGCAAAGCTCTGCCGAGATGACGGCGCAGTGGAATGCCGAACGCGACAAGCTGGATCAGGCACGCGATCTGAAGGAAATGCTGGATCGTGCCCGTGCCGAACTGGATCAGGCCAAGCGTGAGGGCAACCTTGGCAAGGCGGGTGAGCTGTCTTATGGGGTCATCCCCGATCTGGAGCGGCGTCTGGCCGAGGCCGAGGAGGCCGACAGCGACATGATGGTCGAAGAGGCGGTCCGGCCCGAACAGATCGCATCGGTTGTCGAGCGCTGGACCGGTATTCCGACATCGAAGATGCTGGAAGGCGAGCGCGACAAGCTGTTGCGGATGGAAGAAGAGCTTGGCAGCCGGGTTGTCGGCCAGCATGCGGCGGTGACGGCCGTATCGAACGCGGTGCGCCGGGCACGTGCCGGTCTGAACGACGAGAACCGGCCGCTTGGTTCGTTCCTTTTTCTCGGGCCGACCGGCGTGGGCAAGACCGAGCTGACCAAGGCGGTTGCGGAGTTCCTGTTCGACGATGACGGGGCGATGGTGCGCATCGACATGAGCGAATTTATGGAGAAACACGCCGTGGCCCGCCTGATCGGGGCGCCTCCGGGCTATGTCGGCTATGACGAGGGCGGCGTTCTGACCGAGGCCGTTCGGCGCAGACCCTATCAGGTTGTGCTGTTTGACGAGGTCGAGAAGGCGCATCCGGATGTCTTTAACGTGCTTTTGCAGGTGCTGGATGACGGTGTGCTGACCGATGGCCAGGGGCGTACCGTTGATTTCAAGCAGACGCTGATCATCCTGACATCCAACCTTGGGGCACAGGCGCTGTCGCGGCTGCCCGACGGGGCGGATGCATCGGATGCCAAGCGCGATGTGATGGATGCTGTCCGGGCGCATTTCAGGCCCGAGTTTCTGAACCGGCTGGATGAAACCATCATCTTTGACCGGCTGGGACGCGAGGATATGGACGGGATCGTGACGATCCAGCTGGCACGGCTTGCAGCGCGGCTGGAGAGGCGCGGCATCCGTATCGAGCTGGACGATGCCGCCCGCAAATGGCTGGCGGATGAGGGGTATGACCCCGTGTTCGGTGCCCGGCCCCTCAAGCGGGTGATCCAGCGTGCGCTGCAGGACCAGCTGGCCGAGATGCTGCTGGCCGGGGACATTGCCGATGGTGATGTGGTTCAGGTGCAGGCGGGTCCGGACGGGTTGATCGTGGGTGACCGGGTCGCCACATCGAACCGGCAGAAACCGGATGACGCGGTCGTCCATTAAGGCAACCATTGACGCGAACAGAAAGGCCGGGCATCAGTGCCCGGCCTTTTTCATGTCAGGACCATCCCGATGATCATGCCACCAGACCTGGTTCTGTTCGATTGCGACGGGGTATTGGTGGATAGCGAGATCATCACCAACAGCGTATTGCAGCGTGATCTGGCGGGGCGGGGGCTGAAGCTCGAATTGTCCGAGGTCATGTCGCTCTTTGTGGGGGGAACCATGGCGGGGGTGATGCAGACCGCCTGGGGGATGGGCGCGGATTTGCCCGACGACTGGCTGGATGTGATCTATCCGAAAATCTATGATGCGCTGGCGCGTGAGGTGACACCGGTGCCGGGGATCATGGCGGTGCTGGATGCGCTGGACGCCCGGGGGGTTGGCTATGCGGTCGGCTCAAACGGGCGTCAGGAAAAGATGGAGATCACGCTGACGCGCACCGGCCTGATCGACCGGTTTCGCGGACGGCTTTATTCCGGGCAGGAATGCGCCCACCCCAAGCCCGCGCCGGATGTGTATCTGAAGGCGGCTGCGGATGCCGGAGTTGCACCCGCGCGCGCGGTGGTGATCGAGGATAGCGCCAGCGGGGCAAAGGCGGGCGTCTCTGCGGGTATGTATTGCCTTGGCTTTGTTGCCGAGACCGACCCCGCCGTTCTGGCCCCCATATGCGACGGGTTGTTTGGCGACATGACCGACCTGCCGGGCATGCTGGGGCTGACCGGCTAATGCGCGGCTGGTTGGCGCGGGACCTGTTCAGCCCAGTCTGAGCGCGGGCAGACCGACGCCGGTGCTGTCGAAACCGCCATCGACGGCGATATACTGGCCTGTCACATAGCTTGCCTCATCCGAGCAGAGGAAAGTGATGACATTGGCGATCTCGTCCTCGGTGCCATAGCGGTTCAGCGGAATGGCGTCGTGATAGGCGTCGATGATATCCTGGGTATGCACGGCCATCGCAAGCTTGGTGCGCACCGGGCCGGGGGCCACGCAGTTCGACCGGATGCCGTATTCACCCAGTTCTACCGCCTGCTGCTGGGTCAGATGCAGCACACCGGCCTTGGACGTGCCATAGGCGACCCGCAGGGTGGAGGCGCGCAGGCCAGAAATTGATGCGATATTCACGATGCAGCCCCGGCTGTCGCGCAGTGCGGGAATGGCGGCCTGCGTGCAGAGGAACACCCCATCAAGGTTGATGGACATCACCTGACGCCATGTTTCGAAATCGGTGTCTTCGATCCGGCCGAAATCGGCGATGCCGGCATTGTTGATCAGCGCATCGATGCGGCCGAATTGCTGCAGCGTTTCGTCGATCATGCGGGTGACATGCTCGGCCTGGGAAATGTCCAGATCGAGGGGCAGAACATTTGTCAGTTCGCCTGCGGCGCGGGACAGTTCCCCGCTGTCCCAGTCGACCATCGCGACCTTCCAGCCCTTGTCCAGAAAGCGCCTGGTCGTTGCCAGCCCTATACCGCGCGCCGCGCCGGTTACGATTGCGATCTTGCCCATTGCATCCCCCATATTCCGGCATGATCAGACGGGTGAGCGGCGATGATGTCAACGCGCCATGCGTGGTTTTCGGCACCGGAAGCAATCGCGCGGCTTGAGATTTCATCACCGGCGGGTCATCGTCCCCGGGCAGGAAGGGGGCAGCCGATGCCGTTGATGGAACTGACAGGGCTGGTCGTACAGTGGCTGGCGCTTCTCTTTGCTTTTACCGTGGGACTTATGGCCAGCATGGCCACGATCCTTTTTGTCATTGACCGAGTGCAAAAGGGCGATGCCATACGGCGCAATTATCCGGTGATCGGGCGGTTCCGGCATATATTTACCACGCTGGGCGAGTTCTTTCGGCAATATTTCTTTGCCATGGACCGCGAAGAGCTGCCGTTCAACCGCGCCCAGCGGCATTGGATCGAGCATGCGTCGAAGGGAAATGACAATACCGTTGCCTTTGGTTCGACGCGGAACCTGAATGTCGTGGGCACGCCGCTTTTTGTGAATGCGCCATTTCCGCCGCTGGATGACGGGGCCATGTCCTCGGGCTCGCTGGTGATCGGCCCGCATGCGGCCCTGCCCTACGCGGCAAAATCTTTCTTCAACATCTCGGGCATGAGCTATGGCGCGATTTCGCGCCCGGCGGTCGAGGCGCTGAGCCGTGGGGCAGCGAAGGCGGGTATCTGGCTGAACACGGGCGAAGGCGGCCTGTCACCCTTTCACCTGAGCGGCGGCTGCGATCTGGTATTTCAGATTGGCACGGCCAAGTTCGGCGTGCGCGACGCGGATGGCGGGTTGTCGGATGAAAAGCTAAGGGCGATTGCGGCCCATCCCGAGGTCAGGATGTTCGAACTGAAACTGGCGCAGGGGGCCAAACCCGGCAAGGGCGGTATCCTGCCCGGTGAAAAGGTCACGCCCGAGATTGCCCGGATCAGGGGGCTGGAGCCGGGACAAGATGGAATTTCACCCAACCGCCATCCCGAGGTCGGAAACTGGGATGAACTGTTGGACATGATCGATCATATCCGGACGGTGACGGGCAAACCCACGGGTTTCAAGACCGTCTACGGGGCGGATGCCGCGTACCGCGATCTGTTCGACGCGATCAGCGCCCGCCCGCCCAAACAGGCACCGGATTTCATGACGATTGACGGTGCCGAAGGCGGCACCGGGGCCGCACCGATGCCGCTGATGGATCTGGTGGGGGTCTCGATCCGCGAGGCGCTGCCGAGGCTGGTCAGCCTGCGGGATGAGTTTGGCCAGCGGGACCGTATCCGGCTGATCGCCTCGGGCAAGCTGGTCAATCCCGGCGATGTTGCGTGGGCGCTGGCGGCGGGTGCGGATTTCGTGACCTCGGCTCGTGGCTTCATGTTTTCGCTGGGATGTATTCAGGCGCTGAGATGCAACAGGAATACCTGCCCCACCGGCATCACCACCCATGACAAAAGCCTGCAAAAAGGGCTGGTGGTCGAAGACAAATACGTCAAGGTGGCGAGCTATGCCAAGATGATCACCAAGGAGGTGGAGACCATCGCCCATTCGGTCGGCGTGTCCGATCCGCGCCATCTGAGGCCGGACCATGTGCGGATCGTGCAGGAAGATGGCCGGTCGGTTGCGATGGACAAGCTGTAGCCTATTCCGGCACCACGACATAGTCATGCAGCCATTTGTTGACGCGCGCGAGGCGGGTCAGCCTGTCGCGCAGCCGCGCATGATCGGTCAGTTCGCCGGGCGGGACCATGTTATCGCCACTCCAGACAACCAGCCCCTTGCGTTTGAGGTATCCCTCCATGCCCGCGAGCGGGGTATAGCCCCGGGGCAGGCGTTTCAGCGTCTCGTCCGAGAGGTCAAACCCGGCGGCATTGCAGTTGGCAACCACATTCGCCAGTTCACCGCCTGCCACGTGGTCTGTGACCGCGTCGCGGTAGCGCGAAAGCTCTGCCGGGGTCATCGCCCAGTGACCTGCGCCATAGCCCAGACCGCCGGGGCCGAGCACCAGATGCAGCGCCGGTGATCTGTTGGGGTGGTCACCTGTCCAGAAGATCAGATGCAGCCGGGGGTCATAGGGCCGCTTGTCCTTGGAAAACCGGACATCGCGGTTGAGCCGCCGGATCGAGCCGTTGATCCGCGCTTCGGCCCTGTGCGGCGGATCAAACCCGCCCACCATGCCCGAAAGGCCGATGACCAGTTCCTGTGCCGGGCTCAGCCATTCGGTTTCGTATCGTTGCCGGTTGTCCTGAAACCAGTCGCGGGAATTATTGGCGGACAGGTCCTGCAGAAAGGCGCGGGTGGTTTCCGGAAAGCTTGGCATGAGGGTGATCCCTGCTGGTTCTGACGGGCTGATCAAACCACAAATGTAACCAAACCAACAATCTTGTGATCCGGATTGTTTTTCATCCCGGTGCAACGTTTCTTATGACAAAGCGGGACGCAAAGAGGAATGTGATGACCTATACCTTTAAGACTGAATTGACCCATGCGGATGTGACGCCGAAAGCCGCGTTCATGAACCGGCGCCAGATCATCGCGGCTGGTGGTGCGCTGATCGGTGGCTCGATCGCGTCGCCCGCGCTGGCAAAGGTGCTGGAATTTACCAAGACGGATTACGGTAGTGACCTGACGCTGAACAGCTATGAAGAGATCACCACCTACAACAACTTTTACGAATTCGGCACGGGCAAGGATGATCCGGCGCGCAACGCGCATGTGCTGACCACCGATCCATGGACGATCAAGGTGGATGGCATGGTCGACAATCCTGGCGATTATGCGCTGGCCGATCTGATCGGGGACATCCCGTTGGAAGAACGTATTTATCGTTTCCGCTGTGTCGAGGCGTGGTCGATGGTGGTGCCGTGGAACGGATTTCAGCTGTCGCATCTGCTGGACAAGATCGGGGTGCAGGAAGGTGCGAAATATGTCGCCTTTGAAACGCTGCTGAGACCCGAGGAAATGCACGGGCAGCGCCGCAAGGTGCTGGACTGGCCCTATCGCGAGGGGCTGCGCCTGGACGAGGCGATGCACCCGCTGACCCTGATGGCAACCGGTATCTACGGTGAAAGCCTGCTGGGCCAGAACGGCGCGCCCATCCGGCTGGTCGTGCCGTGGAAATACGGGTTCAAATCGATCAAGTCGATTGTGCGTATCCGATTGACGGACGAAGAACCTCCGATCAGCTGGAACATGGCCAACCCGCGCGAATACGGGTTTTATTCCAATGTGAACCCCAATGTGGACCACCCGCGCTGGTCGCAATCATCCGAACGGCTGATCGGCGGCGGCCTCTTTGCCAAGCGTCAGCCGACGCTGATGTTCAATGGCTATGAGGATGAGGTTGCCGGCCTTTATGAAGGTATGAATCTGGCCGAGAATTTCTGAACCCGGTTTTGACCGGGGAAGCGGGCCGTGCCCTGACCGGGCGCGGCCCTTTTCGTTTGTTTGCAGCGGGCCGGGGGTGTTGAAACATTTCCCTCACGCGCCTGTCAGAATTCGGGGCGGGATCGGACTGATTGTTTCAGATGCTAACGGATTTGCCCCGCGGAAGGTTTCACGATTGTAGGATTTCCAACATCCGCGTGAGGGGGTCTGATTTTGGCCGCCAAGATTGATATGTAGGTCGCAACCGACTACGGAGACTATTCATGCAAGTGGTTCAGACCATCAATTCGACGGCGCGCAAAATCCCGAACTGGGCGGTTTACCTGCTGGGCACACTTCCGGTGATCTGGGTGTTTTATGCGGGGCTGACCGGCCAACTGGGTGTGGACCCGGTCAAGGCCATTGAGCGCCAGCTTGGATCGTGGAGCCTGCAACTCCTTGTGGCGGGGCTGGCGATCACGCCGCTCAGGACATTGTTCAACATCAATCTTATCAAACTCAGACGTGCGGTAGGGGTGCTGGCATTCTTTTATGTGCTGATGCACCTGCTGGTCTGGCTGGTTCTGGATATTCAGCTTTTGTGGGGGGAGATCTGGAAAGACATCGTCAAGCGGCCCTATATCACCGTCGGGTTTGCGGCATTTGTGCTGCTGCTGCCGCTGGTGCTGACCTCGAACAACTTCATGGTCCGCAGGATGGGGCCGGTAGTGTGGCGTAACCTGCACAAGCTGACCTATGTCATCGTGCCGCTGGGTGGCATTCATTACCTTTGGCTGGTCAAGGGCTGGCAGATCGAACCGATGCTGTATCTGGCGGGTATTGCCATGCTGCTGGCCATGCGGGTCTGGTGGGCGCAGCAAAAGAAGATGACCCGCAGAGTGCCCGCCTGAATACGGCATAGATCACGCGATACTGCACCCGCCGGAATCGATCTGGCGGGTGTTTGCGTTTCCGGCCCGCCGATTCCATGGAAAACTGCCTGCCGACTCGCCTTCACTGGCCGAAAACGACGGTGAGTCCCCGGAAAATCGGCCCCGAGTCTGTGGAAAAGCGCGCGATACGGGGCGTTTTCGCAGATAATCGGCGAGAGGATGGCGATATTCGGGAGTCCGACACCTAATGATATCGGCTTAACGCATTGAATTTATTGAGTTTGCGCAGAAATTCAAAAAAATCTGATCTTTCTCGAAAAAAGCACTTGCGGACATCAGCACCCGGACGTAAATACCCCCTCACCGAAGCGGCGGAGACGGCGCAACGGGGCACCGGAAGGGTCGCAAGACACGGAAGGGAAACAAAAACAGTGACTTGATGCAGGCGGGCGGCGCCAAAGTTAAAAGGCGCCTCGGTCGAATTTTTGTCGCTACGCTCTTTGAAATCGCGAGTATCTGAAGAGATATGTGGGCGGTTTGGTCATTACGATGAACAAACTTAAGCATATCGACTTACTAGGGCTTCGGTCCGATGATGTAAGGTCAGCTTCACTGTTTGTACGGCTTCGGTTATCTTTGATAACCAAAGCACAACAAACAGAAGATGACCGGTTTGAACAACCGGTCGATGTGCAGAGGTTCGAACGTCAAGGTTAAGCGAGTAATCGCTTTTCAACTTGAGAGTTTGATCCTGGCTCAGAACGAACGCTGGCGGCAGGCCTAACACATGCAAGTCGAGCGCACCTTCGGGTGAGCGGCGGACGGGTTAGTAACGCGTGGGAACGTGCCCTTCTCTACGGAATAGCCTCGGGAAACTGAGAGTAATACCGTATACGCCCTTCGGGGGAAAGATTTATCGGAGAAGGATCGGCCCGCGTTAGATTAGGTAGTTGGTGGGGTAATGGCCTACCAAGCCTACGATCTATAGCTGGTTTGAGAGGATGATCAGCAACACTGGGACTG
>JASBTX010000031.1 GCA_030148225.1 Paracoccaceae bacterium | reverse complement strand
CCGGGCGTAACGATAATCCGAAACCACGCAGGCCCGTCACCGCTGCGTTATATGAAGACTACGCTGCGCCGGGCCTGCTCAGCTCAAAGGGGTCAACATTGGATGCCGATAAGGGGTCAAAGTTCAATGCCGATTGACAATTCAGGTCATCCCGCCATAATTCACACCGGAAAGATCGGCCATGTCCTTTTTCCACGTTGTCAGATCATCGAGGTTGAAACCAGACAGGTGATCGCGCAGGCGTGGATCCTGACCTGATCATGCAACGGTTGTCGAGAATTCTCATTTCAAATGAATTCTTGACCTCGTGCCGATCCTTTCTTCCGCTCACGCCTCCGGCGTTGCCGATACCGGTACGCATGAACCGCCCGTCGTTGACCGCCATTGCCACGGCATTCCCCCGGCTATGCGTGACGCTGTTGCATCAATACCCGTGCGGTTGGTCTCGGGAATCAAACGGCTTCTCAGTTTGTGTCGCCACTGATAGGGTCTGCTGAAAAAACAGGCAGTCATTCAGGACCTCGGAAATGTCCGGCAGGCAGACAGGCGCGCGCATGATGCGTATTGCTCTTACGACCATCTGTATGGTCGGCATTGCCGCGCTTTTTTATCCGCTGGCGCTGGTTGAGTTTCCACCGCTTGTCGATCTGCCAAACCATCTGGCGCGGCATCTGGTACAGTGCGGCGGGTCATCGTCATCGATACTGAGTGACTTTTATGAATACCGGCCTGCCATCGTGCCTAACATGGCGGCGGATCTGATTTACATGTTTGATTTCGCCTGTCGCGACGTGTTTCTGACCAGCCGCGTGCTGCGCTATGTGGCGATGATCAACACGCCGATCTCGGCGCTTGTTCTTTACGTGGTGCTCTGGCGCAAACTATCGGTCTGGCCGCTTTGGACAGCGATATTCGCGCTTCACGCCAATCTCTTGTTCGGGTTCGAGAATTTCACTCTGTCGGCTCCGCTGGCGATCTACCTATTTGCGTTCTGGATTGCGCTGGGTCGGCGGCCTTGGCGGGTTTTGGTCATGCTGCCGTTGGCCTTTGGCCTGTATGTCCTGCACATCCTCGCCTTTGGCATGTTCCTGGTGCTGATCTGGGCGTACTCCGGGGGGCAGGTGATTACCGGTGATCGTCCTATGTTGCGCCGCAGTCTGCGCTATCTGGGTGAGCTGTTGCTGGTCAGCCTGCCGCCTTTGGTGCATTTCAAACTGCTGCCTGAGGTCAGCGGCGGTGCCTATAGCGGTACGATATTTGACTGGGCCGGGCGGCTGGAGCTGATCACCGCCTTTCTGCCGATCGGGCGGTTCAGCCTGCTGCCGGTTTGGGCGCAGGGCGTGATCGTGGCGACGGCAGTGCTGTTTTTCACCTTCTTCATCCTCGCGCGGCGCGACGGGATCATCCGTGTGCAGCCCGCGATGCGCTGGTGCCTAATCGGGTTCGCCGTCGTGGTGCTGATCATGCCCAACCTGCTGATGGGTGTCTGGAATGTGCATCTGCGCTATCCGGTGTTCTTTCTGGTTGTCTTTGTCGCGGCGTTTCGCTGGAAAGGATCGCTCAAGCGTGACCTCGCGCTGGTGGTGGCCCTCTTGGGCTCGTTGGCGGTGACAACCCAGCTGACGCTTGGTGACTGGCGTCGCCACGACCGCGATATCCGCGAGTTGCTGGCCGCGACCGCGGAAATACCGGCGGGATCATGGGTGCACACGTTCGAGACCGAATACACGCGTATCGTGCACCGCCATACACACAGCATCGCCTATGTCGCGATGTTGCAGCCGATATTCACGCCACAGCTCTTTAATGGTGCCAACAACCTCTATCCCAAACCGCCGGTGCGCGATTTCGTCTATCAGCAATATTTTCCGCGCCACATCCCCGATGAACTTGAACAGGCCGATCAGTCGCCATCGCCGCCCTGGCCCGACCTCTATTCGCATTACATTGTCTTTGGTGAAACGCCGGTCGATCCCGGCTGGCTGCCGGACTGGCTGGAGATTGCGCAGGAAGGTTCGTTTTTCACGATCCTGAAATCGACGCGGCCGCTGGCCCGCGAAAGATGACCTGCCGCTGCATGACGAAATAGAAGACAGCCACGCAGATCATGGCAACAAGCTGGGCGATCTGATGCGCCATGCCCGTCCAGACCAGCCCGTTCAACAGGCCGATCTGAATACCATATCCCGCCAGATACAACAGGGCAAACATCATCCGGCGGCGGTTGCTGGTCGCGGCATTGCCAAAGGTGATCCGCCGGTGCGACGTATAGGAAAGGCCGATACCCCCCAGAAAGACCAGCGTCGCCGCCGCCGTGATCGATAGCGAGAGCGCCACCAGACCCAGGTAAATGCCATAAAGGATCAGGTTGACCCCGGCCCCGACAAGGCCGAACCGCAGAAGCTGCGCAATCATGCTCTACCCCCCGCGTGGACCAGATGCATCGCATAGCTTGCCGCGACAGGTCTGAACGCCGCCTTAAGATAGACGTTCAGCGCGCCGATATTCTCGGCCTCGGTTGTCACATCGATCCGGTGTTTGCCACGCAGGGCGGCGGTGGTGTGCAGATCGGTCAATAGTTGCGTCGCATGGCCCCGGCGGGGCGTGATGCTGGACAAGAGATCGATCTCGAGCCGGTCATCATCTTCGCGATAGCTGACAAAGCTGGTCTCGATGGCCAGCACCTCGCGCCGCCCGGCAAGCGTGTTTTTGATCCATGTCCGTTTGAACCGTTCCGCCGCTTCCGGCGGGATCAGCGGATCGCGCGCATAGCGGCCAAAACGAAAACCGCGCGCATGGGTGGCCAACGCTGCATCGTCAAGCGACAGGGCAGGGGCCGAGGTGATGGAATGGCCGACCGTCCGGGTTACTGCGCGGCTAAGCTGCAACTGCGTGGTGATGCGGCGAAACCCGAGCGCGAGATAGTCAGCCTCTGTCGCAGGGTCGGCGGGTATCTTGGCGGCGACAATAAAACCCGGCCCGCCGGCCAGCGCGGATATGTCCTGCGCTAGCGCATCTGTCGCCTCTGCATCCCCGACCTGATAGAAATCCTGCCCGAACGCGGTGGCGTCGAAGGCCGAATATTTCAGGTTTCCGGGCTGCATGTCTCATCATCTGTCCGCTCGGCGACCAGGTAGACGGGGCGGTTTTTCATCGTATCCGAGATACGCCCGACATAGGCCCCGTTCATGCCGATCATCATCAGCTGCACCCCGCCAAGGAAATAGATCGAGACCATGATCGATGCCCATCCCTCGATCGAATAGCCAAAGAACAGCGCTTTGACATAGATCCAGACGCCAAAGACGAATGACATTGCCACCACAAGCGCCCCAAAGACGATGGCATAGCTGAGCGGGCGGGTTGAAAACGACAGGATGATATTGCGGGCAAAGATGAAGCGGCTGCGAAAACTGTAAGAGGTGTCCCCGGCATAGCGTTCGCCGTGCTTGGCCTGCAGGGTCGCGCGTTTGAAGCCCAGCCACTCGATCAGCCCGCCATAGAACCTGTTATCCTCGGGCAATTCGTTCAGTGCTGCCTGCACCCGGTGCGAGATGATCGAAAAATTGCCATGCGCCGGATCGTAATCCGTGCCGGTGAAGTTGCGCAAAGTGGAATAGAATATGCCCTGCGCGAATTGATAGAGCATTCCCTCGGGGCGTTCCTGCCGGGCGACAAAGATGACGTCATGGCCCTCGCTCAGGGCTTTCTCATAAAGTTCCGGTATAACCTCGGGCCGGTCCTGCAGATCGCCATCCATCACGATGACCCAGTCTCCGGCCTCGGCCCGCAACCCGGCGGCAATGGCCGAATGCTGCCCGAAATTGCGATTGAGCCGCACGCCGATCACACGTTTGTCGCGCTTTGCCGCGGCGCAAATCTCGGCCCAGGATCGGTCGCGGCTGCCGTCATCGACCAGCACCAGTCTGAAATCCTTGCTCAGCGGTTCGGTCGCGGCGATCACACGGTTGGCCAGTTCAGCGACATTTGCCTCTTCGTTATGGATCGGCGCCACGACGACGATATGCGCGCGTTTACTCACAGGAGACGCCCGTCAAGTTCGACGCTTGCGACCAGTTTCTGCGCCTCCAGAATGTGGCGGTACCAGCTGACGGTCGAGCATTTGGGGATATTCTCGACATCGCCATATTTAAGCGCTTCGTAAACTTCGCGCACGCCGTCCTCGATGCTACGTGAGGCCGCAAAGCCGACCTCGTCGCGCAGACGGTCAAAGGACACGCGGTAATTGCGCCGGTCGGGGTCATCGGGGGCTATATCGATGTTGATGGGGAAAGGGATGGTCTCGCGCACGATCGAGGCGATCGAGCGCACCTGGAAATTACCGAAACCGATATTGAAACATTTGCCGTTCACCGCCTCGGGTGGCGCCTCGGTCAGGGCGATCAGCCCCTCGCACACATCCCGGACATGGACCAGCGGGCGCCATTGCTTGCCACCCCCGGTGATGACGATCCGCCCTTTTTCAAAGGCGCTGAGAACCATCAGGTTGACAACCAGATCAAACCGCATGCGCCGCGACACGCCAAAGACGGTTGCATTGCGCAGCGAAGCGGCGACAAAATTTTCATCGCACATCGCCAGCAGGTCTGTTTCCGCCTTGTGATTGGACTGCGCATAAACGCTGACGGGGTTTGGCGGTGATGTCTCGTCGGATATGCCGTCGCCGGCCGCCCCGTAGATCGAGCATGTGCTGGACATCACATAGCGCGGCACGCCCGCCTCTTTGGCGGCGATGGCGACGTTGTGTCGGCCAATGTGATTGACGTTCCATGTCAGCTGCGGATCCAGATCGCCCGCCGGGTCGTTTGAAAACGCGGCCAGGTCATAGACCGCCGACAAGCCTTCGAAATCGCTGCGGCCGAGGTCACGAATGTCTTTCTTGATGATCTGAAGCTGGTCGTTCTGGATAAAGGGTTCGAGGATATCCTCACCAAAAAAGAACCTGTCGACCGCGACCACGGCATTGCCGCGTTCCAGCAGCATATCGACCAGCACGCTGCCGATATAGCCGCCAGCGCCCGTCACCATTACCGTCTCTGACTTCATCTGATGCCCTCCTGCCTTGTCGCGTTACAACATCTGCGCTGCCATGCGCCGGACCACGCTGATCACGTGGTCCTGTTCCTGATCCGTCAGGCCCGGGAAAAGAGGGATGCTGATCGTGCCATATCCCCAGTTTTCCGAAACCGTCAGGCCCTTTGTGGTATCGGGATATCTCTCCCGGTAATATCTGGTCCTGTGGACGGGGTTGTAGTTGACCGTCGTGGCCACGCCCGACTCGTTCAGGGCCACCATGAAGCCGTCGCGCAACGCTGGCTCGACGGCGATGGGAAACAGATGTTCAGCCGAGACGCCACCCGCGACCTGGCGAACCAGACGCAGTCCTGCTATATCGGCAAATGCATCGCGATACCGCGCGGCAAGGCGCTGTCGCGCGGCCTGGATCGTGGCGATATCCTTGATCTGCGGCGCAAGCAGCGCCGCGAGGATGTCGGGCAGGTTGGCCTTGGTGCCCAGACATTCCATGTCCCAGTGATTATAGACCTTGCCTGAAAACCGGTTTGCCGCACCCGCCGACATGCCATGCAGCCCGGTCTGGTTTAGTTTCGCGCGCAGATCGGGATCGCCCGTGATGATCGCGCCGCCTTCACCGCAGGTGACATTTTTGGTGGCATAAAACGAAAAGATTGCCGCATCCGAATGACGCCCCGGCCGCTCGCCGTTTAACGTCCCTTCAAAACAATGTGCGGCATCCTCGATGATCCGGAGACCGGCGGGCAGTGCAGCGCGAAGGGCGACGATATCCACCATCTGGCCGTAGAGGTGAACGGGGATAACGGCGCGGGTGCGCGGGGTCACCGCGCGGGCCACCCCGGCGATGTCGATCAGCAGCGTTTCGGGATCGACATCAACAAAGACCGGCGTCGCACCGACCAGTTCGACCACATTCGCCGTGGCGACAAATGTCATGGCTGGCACGATGACCTCGTCCCCCGGGCCGATCCCCATCGCCAAAAGGGTCGCGACCGCACCGTTTGTCCAGCTATTGGCAAGTTTGGCGCCGGCTATGTGGAAAAAGCCCTCCAGAAGTGTTTCGGTCTCCCGTGCCACGCCGCCCGTGGTCAGAAACGGGGAGCTGATGACATCAGAGACAAGCGCGGCATGTTCCGCACCCAGGCCGTGGCGATAGAACGGCACAGAAATCATGAAGGTCTTCCCTGTTTTAGGAAGCATACTGCTCGTGTTTTTATGGTTAAAGTTATTCACAGATGCCTGTGGATAATTCAAGCCATTCGACAGAAAATCCATTTCCTGCGCAAATCTGTTGCAATTCGCACACCGCCATCCCGTGCCGCCGCACAGCACGTGGAATAGCCGGAGACGGTGGACATGTTTCACACCTGTCGTCATCATGAAGTTCTGACGCGGCGCATCGGTGCATTCATGGCGCCAGAACCCAAGAATTGTCCGGAGATACGCCGTGAACACAGCCGACCCATTTCGTCACCACCCGCATTTGCGGGACAAGATCAGACCGGCATCCGAGTCATTTTTTCGCGACATGAATATGGATGAAATCGATGCCCGCGCAGCCGAGGCCGGTTTTTCTGCTGACTGGCGTACCCCGTGCGATGAACGCGAAGCCAACCGGCGTGAATTCATGATTGGCCACGGGGATGGCGATCTTTGGGTGTTCGGTTATGGATCGCTCATGTGGGATCCTGCGCTGGAATTCGATGAGGTTCGGGTTGCCCGCAGCGAAGGGTATCAGCGCAGCTTCTGCCTCTGGGACGAGGGGGGCAGGGGATCATTCGCGGCACCGGGGCTGATGCTCGCCCTTGATGGGGGCGGGGCCTGTGACGGGGTTGCCTTCCGCATCCATCGCGACCGGATCGATCACGAAACATTCGTGCTCTTCCGGCGGGAAATGATCGGGGCAGCCTATCGCCCGGCCTGGTTGTCGCTTGACACGGCACAGGGCGCAGTGACGGCGCTGACATTTGTGGCCAATCATGGCCATGAACGTATTCGCCCCGATATTCCGCTGGCCGAACAGGCCCGCATGATCGCCATTGCCGAAGGCATGCTGGGTACGAATTTCGATTATCTCTCTGACACACATTCACATCTTGAAACGATGAATATTCACGACGGCTATGTCTCGGAACTGTTCGGGGCCGTCCGCCAGCTGCGCGCAGAAGGCTGAGCCGGAGTTTTCACTGAACGGGCGGCAAACAACATTCTGTCCACCATGCATGATACGAGGGCAATTCAGATGACAACACGATTTGATTTCAGTGGCCGCACGGCGGTTGTGACCGGCGGTGCCCGGGGCATCGGGCGGGCCATTGCCGATCATCTGAACGCTGCGGGCGCAGAGGTGCATGTCTGGGACATCGAGGATGCAGACCGGCGCGACATCCGCATGCATCAATGCGATGTGACCAGTCCGGCCTCTGTTGCTGCCGCGCTAGGAGACACGCTTTCCGAGGCGGGCAAGATCGATATCCTGATCAACAATGCCGGTTCTGGCCGGGGCAGCCGCTCGGTCCTCGATTCTGATCCGGGCGATTGGCGAAACCTTATCGAAATCAATCTGCTGAGCGTTTTTGATGTCACGCGCCAGGTGCTGCCGTATATGATGGCAGCCTCGTATGGCCGGGTTGTCAACATGGCCTCGCTTGCCGGGATGGAAGGCACGCCAAACCTTTCAGCCTATTCCGCCGCCAAGGCCGGCGTTATCGCGCTGACCAAATCACTGGGCAAGGAATTGGCGCTGACGGATATCCGGGTGAATTGCATCGCGCCCGGTCCCATCGACACCGAATTGCTGCAACAGCTCAGCCCCGAGGATCTTGAGCGCATGCTCGCGAAATCCCCGATGAAGCGGCCCGGCTCGGTAGACGAACTGGCACGGATCGTTCTGTTTCTGGCGGCGGAAGACAATACGCTGAACACCGGCGCTGTTTTCGACGCCTCCGGCGGACGCGCGGTTTATTGACGTAATGTATTGCTGTGGTTGCGCCCGGGGGGAGGCGCATAGACTGCGTCGATGCATTTAAACCGGAAACCTGAAACCATTCTTCTGGCAAGGTGCCGACCGCAATGACGATCACGATCCTGGCCGCGCGTTCGGTCAATGACATGGACGGAATGTCTGAACTGACCCGTCAGTATCTGGAATGGGACCTGCGCGAGTTCGAGCGGGTGTCCGGCATGCGGCTCGATCTCGGGGCTTACGTTTCCAATACGCTTGATCATCTTGACGAGTATCTGCCGCCAGACGGGCGCATGTTTCTGGCTCGTGACCCGGCTGGCGGGCTTGTCGGTTCCGTGTTGCTCAAGCGCCTGAACCGATCCGACGGCGAGGTCAAAAGGCTTTATGTGACACCCGAGGGGCGCGGTAGCGGTTTGGGCAAACGGCTGGTGGAAATGCTTGTCCAAGAGGCCGTGCAAATCGGGTATCGCACACTCTTTCTTGATACGGCCAGTTACATGCCGGCTGCGCATCAGATCTACCGTTCCTGCGGATTTGTCGATACCGATCCCTATACGGGCAGCGAGAATGACAAAGCGCTGCGCCCGTATCTGATGTTCATGCGACGTGATCTGGACTGATCTGTGCGGTTCGGGGCATCCGGTCATGCGCCCGAAACAGATGGCTCAAAAGCACAACCCGGGGCCGACGATCCCGAACGGATACCAAAAACTTTGTTGAGAAAGTGGTGGGCGACCCTGGAATCGAACCAGGCGTGCGTCTCCGCGAGGGAGTTACAGTCCCCTGCCACACCTTGCGGCCTGTCGCCCTGACCACGCGGTGTCTAATCAGGGTGCGCGGGGGCGTCAACTGTAAAATCCCTTGCCTGAGGCTGTGATAGACGGCAAAGAACACGCCTGTCGCAACGTGAGTGTTTTCTATGAAAAAACCGGCATGGGTCGTGGACAAGGAACGCAGCAAAAAGGCTCAGGCCAGCACCCCGCTCTGGCTGTTTGGCTTGCACGCGGTCCGGGACGCGCTGGTCAATCCGGCGCGGCAAAAGCAACGCCTTGTGCTGACCCGCAATGCGCTCGACAAGGTGCGGGATGCGGTCGCGGCCTCGGGCATGACGCCCGAAATCGCCGATCCGCGCAAGTTTCCCGTGCCTCTGGACGCAGGTGCCGTACATCAGGGGGCCGCGCTCGAGGTTTTGCCGCTTGGCTGGCCATCGGTGCACGACATCGCCGTTTCGGCAGGGGCGGGGGGACGTGTGGTATTGCTGGACCGGGTGAGCGATCCGCATAATGCCGGGGCAGTGTTGCGTTCGGCGGCTGTGTTCGGCGCGGCGGCGGTGATCGGACCGGCCCGTCATTCGGCACCGGAATCCGGCGCGCTGGCCAAAACGGCGTCAGGCGCGCTCGAACGTCAGCCCTATCTCAAGGTGCGTAATCTGGGTGACACGATGGAAGAGCTGAAGTCGCTGGGCTACCTGATGCTGGGTCTCGATGGGCTGGGCGAGGTCGCGTTGGAAAACGCCGTCAAAGGGCAGCGCGACAGGCCGATTGCCATTGTACTGGGTGCCGAAGGGCCGGGGCTGCGCCAGCGGACACGATCGCTTTGTGATCAACTGGTACGGCTTGATACGGGCGGCGGCTTTGGCTCGCTCAACGTTTCCAACGCTGCTGCCGTCGCGCTTTATGAATTATCGCGGGACTGATCGATGTCCCACCAGGCCCGGCGCATCCGCCCCTTGACCAGCCAGGCAAAGCCAAAGGCCCAGATGATGACCGCCTCCAGCCAATAGGTGGCATTCCACGCGTCCCAGATTGCGTATTTGCCCGAAAGGCCCAGAATTGCATTCAGAATCAGAAGGATCAGTCCGGCCGTCATGATACCGGCGCACCCAAAGTAGTATCGGTTGCGCCGGGCCTTGCTGTCCGTCATCGCGTTTTTGGCATCAAGCGATTCTGGCTGAAGCGGTTGGGTAAAAACAAAACCCACGATCAGAATCATGATGGCAAAGAAGAGACCCGCCGCCAGTTGATGCAGGCTGACAGGTATGCCAATCAGGCCCAGCGGATCGCGCGCTAACCCAAGGGTCAGCCACAGGTCGGTTTCAGCTCCCGGCGGCAGACCGCCAGAACCATCCGGGGCGAACTGGCGGAAATCAAAGGCACCGGTCGCATCGCAGCCGGGTCCGGCGGTGGGTACAAGCGCCACGATCCAGACCAGAACGCCACCCAGAACCAGAAGCGTTTTCAGATAGCGCCGCAAGATGCGCTGCGGCAGGTTCAGGTCCAGCTGCATGGACTGGTCGATATTGCTCTGCAAAAGCCAGATCATGAAAAAACCGATAAAGAACAGCACCCCGACAAAAAGATCGCCGGAAAAGGGAATGTAGTAATTGTGGCTGAGGCTGGTCTGAAAACAGATTTGTCCACCAAGCACCCGCGTCTGTGACAATCCCCAGATACCAACCGGTGCCAGCGGCAGCGCGAGCGCCAGTGCGCCGATGGAAATCTTCGCGGCCTGCTGTTTCAGTCCGATATGGGCTTTTTCAGGTGTGGACTGATTCATCGCAAGGTTCCGAATTGGGGGCATGCCCGGGCAGGAATAGTCTCCGGCATGCAGAAAGTCTGAAACATTTGCGCCGCCCCTTGCAACAGGCATGTCTGATGCCACATGCATGGGGCATGAGCTATCAGACCAAACTGGCAACATGTTGCTACTGCGGCACCCGCGCCGCGCTGGTACTGCGCGGACAGACGCGCCATGAATTGTCATGCGCCGGTTGCGGTGCGCCGCTTCACGATCTGAAATGGCTGAAAATACCTGAAAAGAAAGAGAAAAAGAAACAGGCGACGCGCCGGTCATCCCCATCGTTCCATGGTCGGCTGACCGAGGATTCGGCGCATCGGAAAAAGCGCAGGCACAAGCGGCGCAAAACCTCTTTCACGCGCATGGCCTCGGAGATCATTGATTTCGTCGAGGATATATTCGACTGAAACATTTCTGACGGTTTCGCACCTGCAGTTCACAGCCAGGCGAGGTGGGTTTCGGATTATCCGGCGATGGATAAGTTCATGCCCGGACACCAAATTTCGGAGAGAGTACATGACACCCACCCGCCGCACCGTTTTGAAACTGTTTGCAGCCGCCCCCATCGCGGCCAGCGCGGCCCCGGCACTTGCATCGCAGGGCAACTGGTTCACCGCCGATGGCCTGGCCGTACGCGGATATGACCCGGTTGCCTATTTCACCATGGCCAAGCCGGTCCAGGGTCTTGCTGAACACCAGCTTGACTGGGACGGTGCAACCTGGCGGTTCTCCAGCGCCGAGAATATGGCCATGTTCGAGGCCAGCCCGCTGGCCTATGCGCCGCAATATGGCGGATATTGCGCCTATGCCGTTTCCAAGGGGTATACCGCCAAGATCGAGGTGGATGCCTGGACGGTCTATGAAGACAAGCTTTATCTGAATTTCTCGAAAGTCGTACGAGGCCTCTGGTCGCGCGATATCCCCGGCAATATCGCCGCAGCCGATGCCAACTGGCCCGGCGTGTTGACGTGATCACGATTTAGCGAACATGCCTTAACTGCGCGCGAGAGCAGACTACATCAATCATGTGGACGCGGTTTGGAACACCGCGTCATCTACACTGTCCCTCGTTCCGTACCTAGCGCCCGATCCTCTGGTTCGGGCGCCTTTTTGCAGGCCGGTCACTGCCTAACGGTTTTTCTTTTCCTCGATGCCGGAAATGCCCTGCCGTGCATCCAGGAGCGCCAGCACCTCCTCCAGCGCGACATCGCGCGCCGCCAGCATCACAAGCAGATGATAGAGAACATCCGCGGCCTCAGCGGTCAGCGCCGCCTGATCGCCCTTGACCGCTTCGATGATGGCCTCGACAGCCTCTTCGCCGAATTTCTCGGCACATTTTTCCGGCCCCAGCGACAAGAGCCGCGCCGTCCAGCTGGATTCCGGCGCGGCAGATTTGCGTTCGTCGATGGTTCTGGCAAGACGTTCTAGCGTGTTCATGCAAGCCTCATGGGAATGCCGGCAGCGGCCATATGGGCCTTGGCCTCGGCGATGGTGAAATCGCCGAAATGGAATATTGACGCGGCCAGAACCGCCGAGGCGCCGCCATCGCGTACCCCTTCGACAAGGTGGTCCAGCGTGCCCACACCACCCGAGGCGATGACCGGCACGCTGACCGCGTCGCTGATTGCGCGCGTCAGTGGCAGGTTGAACCCGGCGCGGGTGCCATCGCGGTCCATCGAGGTCAGCAGGATTTCACCGGCACCGCGCGCGACCACGGTTTTGGCGAACTCCACCGCGTCGATTCCGGTTTCACGCCGCCCGCCATGGGTAAAGATTTCCCACTTGCCGGGGGCCGTGGTCTTGGCGTCGATGGCGCAGACGATGCACTGGCTGCCGAAATGGTTGGCAGCCCGGGCGATCACATCGGGGTCAGCCACGGCGGCCGAGTTGAAACTGACCTTGTCAGCACCCGCCAGCAAGAGCGCGCGCACGTCATCGCTGTTGCGCACACCGCCGCCGATGGTCAAAGGAATAAAGCATTGTTCCGCCGTGCGCCGGACCAGATCATACATGGTGCCGCGATTTTCATGCGTGGCGTGGATATCAAGGAAACAAAGCTCGTCCGCGCCCGCCGCATCATAGGCACGGGCTGATTCCACCGGATCGCCCGCATCGACAAGATCGACGAAATTCACCCCCTTGACCACGCGGCCATCAGCGACGTCCAGACAGGGGATGATGCGGGTTTTCAGCATGCGCGAGGGTCTAAGCCGCCCGGGTGGAAAGTGCAACGGCGGGCGCATGCTGCGGGATGCCGTCAGTATGCGTCATGCCGCCAGCAGGCGGATCGCCTCGGCCAGATCAATCGCCCCGTCATATAGCGCGCGTCCCGAAATGGCCCCGTTCAGCGGCGCGCCCGAGGCCTTGAGTGCGCGCAGATCATCCAGCGACGATACTCCGCCCGAGGCGATGACCGGGATCGATACCGCATGTGCCAGCTCTGCCGTTGCGGCGACGTTCGGGCCCTGCATCGCCCCGTCACGGTCGATGTCGGTGTAAATGATGGCGGCGACGCCAGCATCCTCAAAGCTTTGCGCCAGCGGGATCAGATCGATATCCGTTTCATCGGCCCAGCCCCGTGTGGCCACCTTGCCGTTGCGCGCGTCCAGCCCGACCGCGACCTGATCGGGAAAGGCGGCTGCGGCCTCGCGCACAAGCGCTGGGTTCTCCACCGCTACCGTGCCCAGGATCACCCGCCGGATGCCGCGCGTCAGCCACATCTCGATCGTGGTCATGTCGCGGATACCACCGCCCAGCTGTGCGGGGATATCGGTTTCTTCCAGAATGGCGCGCACGGCCTCTCCATTGACAGGCGCGCCGGCAAAGGCACCGTTCAGGTCAACCAGATGCAGCCATGCGCAACCGGCATCGGCAAAGGCACGGGCCTGCGCGGCGGGGCTGTCGTTAAAGACAGTGGCCTGTGACATGTCACCTTTGTAGAGGCGGACGCAGGCCCCATCCTTGAGGTCGATGGCGGGATAAAGGATCATCATGCAGCCCCATTACTCTGGTTTGACCGCCCTCTGACATGACGGGCGGGAAATTGCAAAGGTAGAGGGAAGGATCAGGGGCTTGTCAGACGGGGGCATTCACGGGCAGTTTTCCGGTCAGAGGAGGAGTTGCGATGAAACTGACGATCAGAGCGATGCTATTTTGTCTGATTGCCGGGCCGGTCTGGGCCGATGATCCGGTGATCGGTATCTGGCAAACCGAACCCGACGAAGGTGCCTATGCGCATATCGAACTGGCGCATTGCACCGGAGGGATTTGTGGCACCATGGTCAGGTCATTCAACGACAGCGGCGAATACCAGTCCTCAAATCTGGGCAGCCGGATCGTGCGCGATATGGTGCCGGTCCGGGCCGGAAAATACCGGGGCAAGGTCTGGCGCCCGTCCAACAACAAGCTCTATGTCGGCAAGATCGCGCTGGAGGGTGATCAGCTCGAGCTGAAGGGATGCGTCGCCGGCGGGCTGATCTGTTCGTCACAGACGTGGCAGCGGGTGGTTAGTGAGTAGGCAAAGCCGCTTGGCCTTTGGGCGGTGGCATCCTATACGGCGCAGAGTTGCAGAGATCGGCGGTACCCCATGAGAACGGCAAAAATCCTACGCAAGACATCGGAGACCGAAATCGAGGTCGAGATCGATCTGGATGGCACCGGGCGCTATGATATGAATACCGGCATCGGGTTTTTCGATCATATGCTCGACCAGCTGGCGCGCCATTCGCTGATCGACATCACGATCCGTGCCAAGGGCGATCTGCATATCGATGACCATCACACGGTCGAGGATACCGGCATTGCGCTGGGGCAGGCGCTGGCCGCGGCATTGGGTGACAAACGCGGTATCCGCCGTTATGGCGCCTGCCATCTGCCGATGGATGATGCGCAGCTGCGTGCCGTGCTGGATTTGTCGGGGCGGCCCTTTCTGATCTGGAATGTCACGTTGCCTACCGACAAGATCGGGCAATTCGACTGCGAGCTGGTTCGCGAGTTCTTTCAGGCGTTCAGTACGCATGGCGCCATCACGCTGCATGTCGATCAGCTGCACGGGCTGAACAGCCATCACATCGCCGAAGCAGCCTTCAAGGCGGTGGCGCAGGCCCTCAGGCAGGCGGTCGAGGCCGACCCGCGCCAGGCCGATGCCATCCCCTCGACCAAAGGGGCGCTCTGAGGCGCTGATGCTGACGGTTCTGATCGATTACGAAAGCGGCAACCTGCATTCGGCGGCCAAGGCCTTTGAGCGGATGGCGGCAGAATGCGGCGCCGGCGCGGTAGAGGTCAGCGCCGATCCCGATCTTGTGGCGCGCGCGGACCGTATTGTTCTGCCGGGTGATGGTGCCTTTCCCGCCTGCCGCGCGGCGCTTGCGGCGAAAGACGGGCTGGAAGAGGCGCTGATCGAGGCGGTCACGGTCAGGGGCCGTCCCTTTCTGGGCATTTGCGTTGGCATGCAGATGCTGGCCACACGCGGCCATGAATATGAAGAGACCGAAGGGTTTGACTGGATCGGGGGCGAAGTGCGCGAGATTCGCCCGGATGATCCGGCGCTGAAAATACCGCATATGGGCTGGAACGATCTGTGCCTGACCGGCAATCATCCGTTTCTGGACGGGGTCAGCACGGGCGATCACGTCTATTTCGTGCATTCCTATGCCATGGAGGTGACCGACCCTGCCGAGCGTCTGGCCCATGTTGGCTACGGCGGTGACGTGACGGCGATCGTCGGACGGGACACGGTATTGGGCACACAGTTCCACCCTGAAAAGAGCCAGTCGGTCGGGCTGCGGCTGATTGCGAATTTTCTGCGCTGGGCGCCCTGAAAGACCACTGTTTCAGGTGGTTGGGGTCGGGTATTCAGGTATTTTCAGAACAATGAAGACCCTCAGGCCGTGAACTTGCCATAGCATCCGTTCATGAAAACGAGCGGGTCACGCCCCGAGCGATGCGCGCGGTCGACGCGCCCGATGATGATCCGGTGATCGCCACCATCATGATTGCCCCAGCGGCTGCAATCGAACCGGGCGGCGCAACCGGCAAGGACCGGGCAGCCATTGGCGGATAATTCGGGGGCGGCGCGGGCAAATGGCGAGGGGCCGCGCGCAAAGCCGCGGGCCACGGTTTCCTGATCCTGCGCCAGAATGTGAATGATGAAATGACCGGCGTCGCGAAAGGCCGGGTAGCGGGCCGACGCCTTGGCGGGCGACCAGAGCACAAGCGGCGGGTCGAGCGAGAGCGAGGCGAAGCTGTTGATGGTCATGCCGACCGGCCCGTCTGCGCCTGTCGTGGTGACGACGGCGACACCGGTTGCAAATTGCCCGAGCGCATCGCGAAAATCGCGCGTCGTATCCGGGCCGGGCACAAAGCACCCGGCGGCTGGGTTGCCCATCAGGGCACCTCGTGGCCGAGGGAAGCAGTATAGATTTCGTACCAGCTCTGCCGGTCCATTGGCACCTTGAGCGCCTGATCCAGCCGGGCGATGCGCGCCAGCGCGTTCGTACCCATCACGGGCATGATACCTGCGGGATGATGCAGAAGCCATGCCACCGCGACGGCGGCGGGATCGGTGCCGCTCTCTGCCGCAATGCGCGCCAACGTGTCACCAAGCGCGCTTGACCCGTTGAAAAGCGCACCGCCGCCCAGCGGCGACCAGGCCATGGGCGGGATGCCCTGGGTCTGAAGAAAGGTGATATCGCCATTTGTCAGTCCCTGATGCGCCAGAACGCTGATTTCGATCTGGTTGGTCAGAAGCGGCGTTTTCATCGCCGATTGCAGAAGCGTCCAGTCATGCGGTCTGAAATTCGAGACCCCGACACCGCGTACCTTGCCGCTGGCGACAACCTCATCCAGCGCGGCACCGGTTTCACCGGCATCCATAAGGGGATCAGGACGGTGGATCAGCAGGATATCGATATGGTCGGTGTGCATCAGCGACAGCGCCTGATCGACCGTGGCCATGATATGGGCGCGGCTGGTATCATAGTATTTCACCCGCGCGTGGGCGTGGCGGCCCATCGGCGCGATGATATCGCATTTGGTGATGATCTCGATCCGGTCCCGCAGCCCGGGTGCGGTGGCCAGCGCATTGCCCAGAATTTCCTCGGCCATGTAGCCGCCATAGATATCGGCCTGATCCATCGTGGTAATACCCTGATCGAGGCAGGCCTCGATCTTGGCGCGGACATGTTCGGGCGAGGTGTCGGCATCATCACCCAGACGCCACATGCCATAGACGATACGGCTCAGCGTCTGGCCGTTTCTGAGCGTCACGCGTTCCATTAGCGGCGTTCTCCTCTGCCCAGCGGCGTGGGCGGCGTCGTTTCGGGCACGCGGCCATATTCATGCGGCAGCGAGCAGGTTTTGAGATGGGGCAGCACGCGCTGACCAAAGGATTTGCATTCGTCGAGATGCGGGTAGCCCGAAAAGATGAAGGCGCGGATGCCCATGTTCTGATAGGCCTCGATCTCGCTCATGACCTGATCGGTTGATCCCACAAGCGCCGCGCCGCAGCCCGAGCGGGCCCGGCCCACACCAGTCCAGAGATGCGGTTCGACATAGCCGAACTCATCGGCCAGTTCGCGGGCGCGGGCCTGATGGGCGACGCCGAGCGAGATGGAGTCATGCGCGCGGTCGCGGATCAGTTTCCCGTATTCATCATCAAGCCGCGAGACGATGTATTCGGCATATTCCTTGGCCTCGGCTTCGGTGTCGCGCACGATCATGTGTACGCGCAACCCGTAATCGAGCGTGCGGCCATATTCCTGAGCCTTTTCGGCGACGCATTTCATGCGCTCGGCGATTTGTTCGCGGGGTTCGGGCCACATGAGATAGACGTCGCAATGCTGCGCGCAGAGATCGACCGCCGCGGGTGAATAACCCCCGAAATAGAGAAGCGGGCCGCCATTTTGCTGATAGGGGCGGGCCGGGTCGGTCGACAGGCCCTGAAAATCATAGATGTCGCCCTGATAATTGATCTCGTCGCGGCTCCATGCCTGTTTCAGGATTTCGACCACTTCGCGCGAGCGTTTGTAGCGGTAGGCGCTGTCGGCCTTTTCACCGGGAAAGTCGGATGAAATGATGTTGACGGTCAGCCGACCCTTGAGCATGTGATCAAGCGTCGCGATGGTGCGCGCCAGCATGATCGGCTGCATTTCACCGCAGCGCACGGCGGCCAGCATGTTGATTTCTGACGTAATTGGCGCGCAGCCCGCCACAAAGCTGAGCGTATCCTGCCCGACCTGATAGGAAGACGGGCAGAGAATGTTGCGAAACCCCTGACGCTCGGCCTCTTGCAGGATGTTCGAACAGTTTTCCCATGATGCCCTGAGATCGCCGTCGGGCACGCCCAGAAACTGATAGTCATCCGAACAGAGTGCCGCAAACCACGAGACTTCCGCCGCGTCCAGATCGGGCGAGGTTATGGGGACAACACTCATATTTCATCCTTCGCGAAAACGTCGTATTTGCACTTGCGTATCACCCCCGGATTTATGCATCAATAGTGTATCAATTTTTTGTCTGACCAAACGAAATGCAGAAAACCAACGCCCTGCCACGCTATGTAGAAATCAGCGAAATGCTGATCCGCGACATCGCGGCCGGGCGTCTGATCAATGGTGACCGGCTGCCCGCCGAACGCGAGATGGCGGGTGATCTGGGCATTGCGGTCGGGACGTTGCGCAAGGCATTGGCCGAACTGACTGCGCAAGGATATCTTGAGCGTGTTCAGGGCTCGGGCAACTATGTCAGACAGTCTGACTCCTCGTCCAATATCTATGCGTTTTTCCGGCTGGAGCTGCCGGGCGGCGGCGGGTTGCCGACGGCTGATCTCCTCTCGCTCGAGCGGCGAAAAAAGCCCTCCGATCTGCCCGGGTTTGGCCGGTCGGATGAAGGCCATCGCATCCGCCGGTTGCGGCGGCTGAATGACATCCCCATCGCCGTCGAGGAGATTTGGCTGGACGGCAGCTATGTTGACCATATCGCCCCCGACGATCTCGCGGATGCGCTCTATTATTACTACAAGAACCGTCTGGGCCTCAGGATATCGCGGGCCGAAGACCGGATCGGCGCTGCCGAGGCGCCGGAATGGACGCCGCCGCCGCTGAGCCCCGGCAGGAATTGTGGTTTCATCGAACGCATCAGCTGGGAACAGCATGGCGCATCGGCAGAATACTCACGTACATGGTTTGACCCGGCGCGCGCGGTCTATATCTCGCGCCTGAAATAGGAGAATTGCGGAATGGCCAGACGGTTGCGTTACGGGCTGATTGGCGGCGGTATGATGGGGCAGGAGCATATCCGAAACCTCGCGCTGTTTGACGAGGCCGAGGTCAGCGTGGTGGTGGAGCCCGATCCGGGCATGCGTGCTGCCGTGCGCAGCCTCTTGCCCGATGTTGTCCTGCTGAAAAAGATCGATGAATTCGTCGGGCGCGACGATATTGATTGCGCCGTGATCGCCAGCCCGAATTTCCGCCATGTCGAGCAGCTTGAACTGATCGCGGCCAATATGAACATTCCGGTGCTCTGCGAAAAACCGCTCTATACCGACCCGGATGATCGCAGCCGCATCGGCGCGATCGAGCGTCTGAATGCAGGCCCTGTCTGGGTGGCGATGGAATACCGCTACATGCCGCCCATCGCGGCCTTTCTGAAACAGGTGGATGCGGCCACGGGCGGGATCAGGATGATCACCATCCGCGAACACCGCTTTCCCTTTCTGACGAAGGTCGGAGACTGGAACCGGTTCAACAGAAATTCCGGCGGCACGCTGGTTGAAAAATGCTGCCACCATTTCGATCTGATGCGCTTTGCGCTGGGCTCTGATCCCGTGCGGGTCATGGCCTCGGCCGGTCAGGACGTCAATCATCTGGACGAGGTCTATGACGGCGAGCGAAGCGATATCTGGGACAATGGCTATGTCATCGTCGATTTTGCCAGCGGTGCGCGGGGGATGCTGGATCTCTGCATGTTCGCAGAGGGCTCGCAGTATCAGGAGGAAATCACCGCCATCGGCGCAAGGGGCAAGCTTGAATGTTTCGTCCCCGGACCCGCGCGGCTCTGGAACCGGGATATCGGGCCATTGCCGGTACCGAAACTCATCGAGAGCCCGCGCAATCCCACCGGGCCGGTACAGACGGATATTCCCGTTGATCCGGCGCTTTTGACAGCTGGCGATCACAACGGGGCCACCTATTTTCAGCATCAGCGGTTCCTGCGTGCGGCCAGGGGCGAGGGGCCGGTCGAAGTATCGCTCGATGACGGGCGCTGGGCGGTGGCCATGGGGATCGCTGCGCAACGCGCCGCGGCGGATGGCCGTGTCGTGGAGATGGACGAAGTGCTGGGCTAGCGGTCGATTGTCGCGCCATCCCGCCCAATCCCGGGCAAATTCAGGGCCGGGGGTTTCCTTTTGCCCACCAAGGTCCTATCCAAATCTCGCTGCGGTGGAAAAACGAAAAAGAAACGAGACCGAATGCGAATTCTCACCCGAACGGACGAGCTGGCCGCCTTTTGTCAGGAGGCGGCGGCAAGGCCCTATGTAACCGTCGATACGGAATTTCTGCGCGAGCGGACCTATTACGCCAAGCTCTGTCTGGTGCAGCTTGCCTATCCGGGCGGGGAAGACGGCGATGCCGTTCTGGTCGATCCGCTGTCGGATGATCTCTCGCTCGCGCCGCTTTATGACCTCTTTCGCGACCCCGGCGTGGTCAAGGTTTTCCATGCCGCCCGTCAGGACCTCGAGATTTTCTGCGTCGAGGGCGACGTCATCCCGACGCCGCTTTTTGATACGCAGATCGCGGCGATGGTCTGCGGTTTCGGCGATCAGGTCGGCTATGAAACGCTTGTACGCAAGATCGCGCGCCAGCAACTGGACAAATCCTCGCGCTTTACCGACTGGAGCCGCCGCCCGCTGAGCAAGGCGCAACAGACCTATGCGCTGGCCGATGTGACGCATCTGAGGGTGATCTACGAGCATCTGGCGGCAGAGCTGGACCGTTCGGGCCGTGCCAGCTGGGTGGAGGAGGAACTGGGCGCGCTTCTGGATCCGGCCACCTATCGTCAGGACCCGGCCGAGGCATGGCGGCGGGTCAAGACGCGCACCACCTCGGCGAAATTCATCGCCGGCGTGATTGAACTGGCCCGCTTTCGCGAGGAATATGCCCAGACGCGCAATGTCCCCCGCAACCGGGTCTTCAAGGATGACGCGCTGATTGAACTGGCCTCGACCAAACCCGCCTCGCTGGACGAGCTTGGACGCTCGCGGCTGCTCTTGCGCGAGGCGCGCCGCGGCGACATCGCGCAGGGCATCCTCTCTGCCATTGCCACCGCCCGCGATATCCCGCCCGAGGATGTGCCCCGCCCGCGTCAGGGCGGCGACCGCGCACAGGCGAACCCGGCGCTGGCCGATCTGTTGCGCGTCCTGCTCAAGGCCAGCTGCGAAAAGGCCGGCGTGGCCCAGAAACTGGTCTCGAGCGCGGCCGAGCTTGACGATATCGCCGCCGGCAAACGCAACCTGCCCGCACTCACCGGCTGGCGGCGCGAGGTCTTTGGCGGCGACGCACTGAAACTCTGCGAGGGCAAGATCGCGCTGTCGGTCAAAGGCCAGAACGTGGTGACGGTCGGGGTGTGAGGGCGGGGGGAGTACGACATTGCCTGGGCTAACATCTCGTCACGAGGCGAGTCGCAGCCGATTGCCGTGTTCCACTCAGCCCAGACACATCATGACCGTCGCCCGATTGAAGGCCATCCAGCTATTTGGCCCTTGAAGCCAGCCCCCCGGTTACCCCATAAACCACCCGTCGGCCCCGTGGCTCAACTGGATAGAGCAGCCCCCTCCTAAGGGGCAGGTTGCAGGTTCGAATCCTGCCGGGGTCGCCAGCCCATCTGTAATCATTGGGAAAATCAGCTACACACAAAGGGTGTATGAAAAGGTGTGTAAAAAAGCTCGATTAGCCATCAATGAACAGCCCAACGAGCCCGGCGTTGATATAGTAGTTGTTCTTTCCTGATGAATGCTTGGTGACGAAGCCTTCATCGGCCAGCTTGTCCAGGTATTTCGCCGCCGTTTGGCGAGTGACGCCAAGGTCGTGCACCACAAATTCGATCCGCGTGTATGGGTGACGGAAGAGGTTGTTCAGTAAGTCCTGGGAGTAAAGCTTGGAAAGCTCATCACGCATCCGTTTCTTGACCATGGCCATTTGGGTCCGGATGCCTTCCACCAGCGTCAGAGTGTTTCGTGCAGTTTCTTCGACACCGGTTAGCATATAAAGAATCCAATCTTCCCAAACGCCACCATCGCGAACGGCCTGCAACAAACGGTAGTACTCCCCCTTGGTGCGAGTAACGTAGCGGCTGAGGTAGAGGATCGGGATATCTAGTAAGCCGGTTTTCGTCAGATAGAGCACATTCAGGATACGCCCGACCCTTCCATTGCCATCGGGATAAGGGTGGATGCTCTCGAACTGGTGGTGGATCAGGGCCATTTTTATCAGCGCGTCCAGATCACATTTGTCGTCCTCATTCACGAACCTTTCCAGTTCGGTCATGTGGGTGACGATCTCCGCGTGTTCCTGTGGTGGAACGTAGACCCTATCACCGGTCGTTTCGTTCAAGAGGGCAGTACCCGGCGTTGTTCGGAAACCATCAGACCGTGACTTCAGTGTCTGAAACAGTGTCGTCAGGGTCCGGTTTGTGATCAGCCCGTGATCTGTATGCAGTCGGTCGAAACCAATCTTGATGGCATCCCGATAAAGGGCGACCTCCTTCGCCGCTGCTGACTGGGGACCTTCGGGGAACAGGTCGGCTTGGAAGAGTTCGTCTTGGGTCGTAACGATGTTTTCGATTTCTGACGATGCCTTGGCTTCCTGCAATGCCAGCGTATCGATCAGAATGCCCTGGTTGGGGATCGATGACGCCCGTCCCTTCAATTCGGCAAGAGCGCGGTTGGCTTTGGCAAGGGCCTTCAGTACCGGTACTGTTTCAAGGTCCCCTGCGGGAGGAAGGTCAGGTATTTGATACGTCGGTTTTAACATGTGCTACTCGTCGTGTTAAAATTACCTAGATTCTTTAACATGATGTGTGTCTCATGTTAAGTCCGTGAGAAAATGGGAACACGATGCCATGGAAACGTTGCCACACCGCACCCAATGTCTACTGCAGCAACACACCTTTGGGAAAACCCAGTGATATCAATGGGGGTGATTACCCTGCCGGGGTCGCCACAATCCTGACATGTTTACCCTGTCTTAAGGTCCGGTCGCCTAGCCTCTGGGCGACGGATGGTATGAGGAGGGTGCTGATGGGATGGGCACGGCAATGGTGGCGCAATCCGGCCACCGATCATCTGGTGCTGCGTCCTGGTGCAGGGCCCGACCTGATCGATGGTTTCGCGCCCGAACGTGACAGGCTCGATCTGCGCAGTTTCGGGCTGAGCTATGCCGAGATACGCGCGCGGATGCGCAATTGCGGCTGGGGGACGGAACTTTCGCTCGCGCAGGGTGGCCGCTCGGGCGCCGAAGACAGGTTTTTCATCGCAGCAGTGACGCCCGAGGAACTGACCGAGGCGCATTTCCTCACCCGCTAAGGAATAGGGCCGCTGGCAGGGATGCCCGATCAGGGGTCCTGTTGCCCTTGGATCCGGATTGGAAAGGGGCCATGCGGCATCGTGGCCAGGCTGAACCCCGCTGATCCGTCACAGGGTATACAGATCGGTGTTAGTCGCCGGGGTATTACGCGCGCGGCAACCGGTGGAACGCACGAATGATATCGCGCATTTCGGCAGGCGAGTGCCGCACGCCCTGCACGCCGAAGGACGGCCTGTGTTCAGTGGGTCAAGGTCCGCCACGCAGAACGGATGGCCCGGCGCATGGCGAGCCGATTGCCGCCACCCTTCTACATGACCTTGACGGCGTAGTACCGCGCAGCCAATAACGCCCTTACCGGCTGTCCAAGCCTCAGCGTGTGTGGCCAAGCCGTGAAATATACGCCGCCGCGCCCCTTAGTGCCGCATAATCATCCGTCACCAGATAGACGCTGAAATTGCGCATCAGATCGCTGAAACGCCCCTTGCTCTGCAATGCCTCCAGAAAGCCGAACCTCTCCAGATAGGGGGCCATGGCCCGCGCAACGCCACCCACCAAGTAGATGCCCGAATAGGGCAGGAAATTCAGCGCCATGTTGCCCGTCACCAGCCCCATCGTCCGGACAAAACTGGCCACGGCGCGGGATGCATCGGGGTCGCTCTCGTCGGCGGCGGCCTGCATGATGGCCGCGGCATCGCTGCACGCGCCCCCGTCATGGCCGACATGCCAGCGATACACGCTGACCAGCCCGCGCCCCGAAAGCACATCCTCGACCGCGGCAAACCCCTCGGCCCTTTCGATGAACCGCATGAGGTCCAGATCATCCGCACTGGCCACCGGCAGGCTGATATGGCCGCTTTCGCTTGGGGGGACGATCCGGCCCCTATCCGTGTCAAAGACCGGGGCCACATTGAAACCGGTGCCCACGTTGACCACCAGACTGGTGCCGTTTTCAACCGGCGCCGCGCCCCGGAAAACAGAGGGCGTCGTTTCAGCCGATAAATGACCGATGGCATGGCCCTGCGCCTGAAGGTCATTCAGGATCACCGCCCGCGCGCATCCGACCCGCGCCCTCAGATCGTCGGGGCGGACCACCCAGTCAAGATTGGTGAGCGTCCCCTGATCTTCCTGCACCGGCCCGGCCAGCGCCACCGCGACGCCCGCAAATCCGGTGCTGTTCTGCCCCTCCAGATAGCTGGACAGAACCGCGTCAAGGCTGGCGTTTTCGGCATTCCGGAAGCGCCTGATCGTTTCCATTTGCAGCGTGCTGCCGGTCGCAAGGCCGACGCGCGTATTGGTCCCGCCTATATCCACGACAAGAAAGGGCGATGTCGTCATCAATTCGTCCGTTTCGTCCTGACTGCCGTCCGGGCCATGGTTGGCATCTTCTTTGGTTTCAGTTGTTGTTTGGTCCTGTCGAGTCACCGACCATCAATTCGGTTTCCCACAATTCCTGAACAGGGGTCATATCGTCTGCAGCAATTTTCGCCAGCAGAATCTCGGCGCATCTGCGTCCTGCCTGCCGTACGGAAGAGCGCGTGGAGGTAAAAACGGGCACATCGCCCTGATTTCCGAGATAGGAGAGATCATCGTCATGGGTGATGAGCGACAGGTCGCGCCCAAGTTTGCATTCCGCATCCCCCACCGCGCGGCGCACACCCAGCGATACGATATAGGACGAGGCGACAATTGCCGTCGGCGGATCGTCCAATGACAGCAGTTCGCGTGTCGCGCGATAGCCGTAATGCTCGGTCATTTCCTCGCTTTTCATGAGCGACGCGCAGGGCGCGATTCCGGCTTCGGCAAGGGCCGTGACATAGCCTTCGCGCCGTCGGCGGGCAAAATCCATGCGTTCCTGACCGTTCAGAAGCGCGATGCGGCGATGGCCCAGATCGATCAGGAAGCGCGTCGCGCGCGCGAACGAGCGGGCATTGTTGATATCCAGCCACGAATATTCCGCCGCGACATCCGACGCGCGGCCATGCACGACAAAGGGCAGGCCGATTTCATCCAGGAGCGCAATACGCGGATCATTGGCGCGCGGCCCGTGCACGATGATCCCGTCCACCGAACCTTTGGCTGCCATGTCCCTGTAGGCGCGCTCTTCATCTTCGTCGCTGACCACCGACAGCACCATATCGTACCCGGCATCCGAATATGTCTCGCCAGCACCGGCAATGAAATCGGCAAAGATCGGGTTGACCATCTCATGTTTGCTCGAAATCGGGATCACGTGGCCGATGGCCATCGACCGCCCGGTGGCAAGGCTCTTGGCGCGCATATTGGGGCGGTAATTATGGGCCCTTGCCGCGGCCTCAACCCGCTGACGTGTGGCCTCGTTGACCTCAGGATAGCCGTTCAGAGCACGGCTGACCGTTGTCTGGGACAGACCCAGCAGCGCCGACAACTCTTTCAAATTCATGGTGGCGGGACCTCAAAACGCTTTGGAAGAAAGCAAATCCTATCTAATTCCAAATGTCAAAGTGTGAAACGGTGCCATTGGTTGGTTATTGTAATTATAACAGTTCAAAGCGCTTGAAATTGCTATTTTGCTTGACATGCATGGCTTCTGAGGCAAGGGTGCTGATACTCAAAGCGCTTTGAAAATGATTCTCAAGCGCTCGAATTTCAGCGCGCCTCAAGGCGCGGCGTTGGGAGGATATCTGATGAAAAAACTACTATGTGCCAGCGCGGTGGTCGCGCTTTCGGCGGGCATGTCGCATGCCTCGGGCGATCTTGCGGGTGAGCAGGTTACCGTCTTTGGCCCGTGGCTCGGCCCTGACCAGGAAACGGTCGAAAAGGTTCTGGCGGGTTTTGCCGAACAGACAGGCGCCGATGTGCGCTATGTCGGCTCGGACAGCTTTGAACAGCAGATCGTTGTCGACGCCGAGGCCGGTTCCGCCCCCAATGTCGCGGTGTTTCCGCAGCCGGGCCTTGCTGCTGATATGGCCGGCCGGGGTTTTCTGACGCCGCTGGCCGACGGCACCGCCGATTGGGTCCGTGAGAATTATGCCGCCGGACAATCATGGGTCGATCTGGGCACCTATGCCAATGCGGATGGCAATGATGAGCTCTTCGGCTTTTTCTACAAGGTCGATGTCAAATCGCTGGTCTGGTACTCGCCCGAGAATTTCGAGGATGCGGGATACGAGATTCCCACCACGATGGAAGAACTGAAGGCGCTGACCGATCAGATCGTCGCGGATGGTGAGACGCCGTGGTGCATTGGTCTGGGGTCAGGCGGTGCGACGGGCTGGCCCGCCACAGACTGGGTCGAGGATCTGATGCTGCGCACTCAGTCGCCTGCGGATTACGACGCATGGGTCGCCAACGAAATGAAATTCGACGATCCCAAGGTGATTGCCGCGATCGAGGAATTTGGTGCCTTTGCCCGCAATGACGATTATGTCGCTGGCGGCGCGGGCGCTGTGGCCTCGACCGATTTCCGCGACAGCCCCAAGGGTTTGTTCTCGTCACCGCCACAATGCTACATGCACCGTCAGGCGTCGTTCATTCCGGCCTTCTTCCCCGAAGGAACCGAGGTGGGCGAAGATGCGGATTTCTTCTATTTCCCCTCTTACGCGTCCAAGGATCTGGGTAACCCGGTTCTTGGGGCAGGCACGCTTTGGGCAATCACCAATGACAGCCCCGGTGCCCATGCGCTGATCGAATATCTGAAAACACCCGCAGCGCACGAGACATGGATGGCGATGGGTGGGTTCCTGACCCCGCTCAAAGGGGTTGATGCCTCCAAGTTCTCGGATGAGGCGACCGCCAAGATGAACGAGATTCTGTTGAATGCGACCACCTTCCGTTTTGACGGCTCTGACCTGATGCCGGGTGGTGTTGGCGCGGGTTCGTTCTGGACCGGCATGGTTGACTATGCCGGTGGCAAGGACGCCGGCGAGGTTGCCTCGGCCATCCAGGACAGCTGGGACGCGCTGAAGTAACGCCCGAGAACAGCAAGATCAGGCGCGGGCCGCATCTGGCCGGCCCGCGCCGCAATACCCGGAAAAACGGGTTCCAGCAGCAGATCACTTGAAAGGTATCGCCATGCATCCGGCATTGCAGGGACTGATCACGATCATCGTCGGCGTCGGCGGTTGCGTGGGCTACTATTATCTGTCGAACCAGTTTCTGGACAAGGTGCTGTTTCCGGCCCGCGGTGCCAATGCCGGGCGCAATATCAACCGTGCCAACATGATCCGGCCCTGGCTCTTTCTCGCGCCGGCGCTCTTTGCGCTGGGTCTCTATCTGGCCTATCCGGTCGTCGAGACGCTGCGCCTGTCGCTGACGGACCGCGATGCGGGCGGTGCGTTTGTGGGTGGGGCAAACTACGCCCAGATGTTTGCCGAGCCCAAATTCTGGGAGGCCATGCGCAACAACATGCTGTGGCTGATCATCGTCCCGGCCATGTCAACCGCCTTTGGTCTGCTGGCGGCACAGCTGACCGATAGGCTGGCCTGGGGAAATATCGCCAAGTCCCTGATTTTCATGCCGATGGCGATCTCGTTTGTTGGTGCTGCCGTTATCTGGAAGCTTGTCTATGACACCCGCCCGATCGAGCAGGACCAGATCGGCATTCTGAACGCGATCCTGTTGTCGCTGGGGGCAGAGGAACCCCGGACGTGGCTGACGATCCCGTTCTGGAACAACTTTTTCCTGATGGCGGTGCTGATCTGGATCCAGACGGGCTTTGCCATGGTGATCCTATCGGCTGCGCTGCGCGGCATCCCCGAGGAAACGGTCGAGGCCGCGATTGTCGACGGCGCCAACCCCTTCCAGATATTTTTCAGGATCAAGATCCCGCAGATTGCCGGGACCATAGTCGTGGTCTGGACCACGATCACCATCGTCGTGCTCAAGGTTTTCGACATCGTATTTGCAATGACCAATGGTCAGTGGGAAACGCAGGTGCTGGCCAATTACATGTATGACAAACTTTTCCGCGCCAATGACTGGGGGGTCGGATCGGCGGCGGCGATGATCATCATGCTGTTGGTGACGCCCATTCTTGTCTGGAATGTCTACAACGCCCGCAAGGAGATGAAGTGATGGACAACATCGCAGGCTCCAAATCCTCTCTGACATGGGCGGTTCAGATATCGGTCATCCTTCTTGTCGGGCTCTGGCTTTTCCCGACGGTTGGATTGTTCGTGTCATCCTTTCGTACCGCCGATCAGATCGCCACCAGCGGCTGGTGGAAGGCCATGTTCCCCAGCGAACAGAACCTGACGCTCAGGGCAGGGGCACCCGAAACGCAGGTCCAGGATGGTACGCTCTTTGTGATCGAGGGTAATCTCTTTGATGCCGATGGGCGCGACCGTGTCGCGATTTCGGTCTGGGGTATCTCGTCCAAGGCAATCGATGCATTCCGCCCCGGCGACGTGGCCGAACTGCGCAAAGGCGGAACCATTACCGTTCAGGAAAATGGCGACTACCGCGTTGAAAACACCGAGGCCTTTTCCGGCAAGCGCGGGCAGCGCGTCTTTGTCACCGCCGAGGTGCCGCCGGAATTCACACTGAAAAACTATGATACCGCGCTGGGGGTCAACGCCTTGCCGCGTCTGGCGATGTTTGCGCTTGCCGGGGTGATACTGGGCGGCGTCGTCTACGTGGCGCTGCGTGGCATGCATCCGGAACGGGCCCGCTCCTGGGCCGTGGCTGCCGGGATACTCTTTTCGCTGCTTCTGATTTTTGCGCTGGGTCTCAGCACCGGAACGGTCGAAGGGGCGCAAACCGGCGACAGTATGGCCAAGGCGTTCTTCAACACGCTGACGGTGACGATCCCGGCAACGATCATTCCCATACTGGTGGCCGCCTTTGCCGCCTATGCGCTGGCGTGGATGGATTTTCCGGGCCGCGCGCTCCTGATTGCGGCAATCGTCGCGCTTCTGGTGGTGCCGCTGCAACTTGCGCTCATACCGCTCCTCAAGTTGCACAACGAGATCGGGATCGGCAAAGGCTATGTCGGCGTTTGGCTGGCCCATACCGGTTTCGGCCTGCCGCTGGCGATCTATCTCTTGCGCAACTACATGGTGGGTCTGCCCAAGGACATTATTGAAAACGCCCGCGTCGACGGGGCCACCGATTTTCAGATCTTCGTAAAGATCATTTTGCCGCTCAGCTTTCCCGCGCTGGCCTCATTCGCGATCTTCCAGTTCCTCTGGACATGGAATGATCTGCTGGTGGCGCTGGTGTTCCTGATCGACGCCACGGGCGAGACGACCGTGATGACCAAGCAGATTGTCGAGCTGCTGGGGACGCGGGGCGGCAACTGGGAAATTCTGGCGACAGCGGCCTTTGTCTCGATCGCGGTGCCGCTGATCGTCTTCTTCGCAATGCAGAAATACCTCGTGCGCGGCCTCCTGGCCGGCTCGGTAAAATAGGGAACAGCAAATGGACGGTCAGGTGCCCGAACTGGTCAGAGAAGATGCAGCGCGCCCGGATGCAGACTGGTGGCGTGGCGCGGTCATCTATCAGATTTACCCGCGCAGTTTTCAGGACAGCGATAATGACGGTATCGGCGATCTGGCCGGTATCACCTCGCGGCTGCCCTACATCGCGTCGCTGGGTGTCGACGCGATCTGGATATCGCCATTCTTCAAGTCACCGATGAAGGATTTCGGCTATGATGTCAGCGATTACCGCGATGTCGATCCGATGTTCGGCACGCTGGCGGATTTCGACGCGCTGATCGCGCAGTCGCATGATCTGGGCCTGAAGGTCATGGTTGATCTGGTGCTTTCACACACCTCGGATCAGCATGCCTGGTTTCAGGAAAGCCGGACCTCGCGCGATAATGCCAAAACCGACTGGTATGTCTGGGCCGACCCCCGGCCCGACGGCACCCCGCCCAATAACTGGTTGTCGATTTTCGGCGGACCGGCATGGCAATGGAGCGTGGAGCGCGAGCAGTATTATCTGCATAATTTCCTGTCGAGCCAGCCCGATCTGAATTTCCACAATCCCGATGTGGTCGATGCGCTGTTGGACGTCACGCGTTTCTGGCTCGAGCGTGGGGTGGATGGGTTCCGGCTGGATACGATTAATTTCTACTTTGCTGACAAGGCGTTGCGTGACAATCCTGCATTGCCGCCCGAGCGGCGGAACGCCAATATCGCCCCGTCGGTCAACCCCTATAACCATCAGGAACATCTCTATTCCAAGAACCAGCCAGAAAATATCGGTTTTCTGCGCCAGTTCCGTGCGGTGCTGGATGAATATCCCGGCGCGGCGGCAGTGGGCGAGATCGGAGACGCGCAATATGGTCTCAAGCTCTTGGGGGAATATACGCGCGGCACGGACCGGGTGCACATGTGTTATGCGTTCGAGTTTCTGGCCACCGAGGCGCTGACAGCCGCGCGCGTGCGCGAGGTTTTCGACACGGTCGATGCCGTGGCGGGCGATGGCTGGGCCTGCTGGGCCTTTTCCAACCACGATGTCGCCCGCTATGCGACGCGATGGAACCTCGATGAACGGGCGCGACGCCTGCATCTCCTGCTTTTGCTCAGCCTGCGCGGGTCTGTCTGCCTCTATCAGGGCGAGGAACTGGGCCTCGAAGAGGCGGACATCGCTTTTGAGGATCTGCAGGACCCTTACGGAATCGAGTTCTGGCCAAGATACAAGGGCCGCGACGGATGCCGCACACCCATGGTCTGGACGAATTCGAACCTGAACGGCGGTTTCAGCGACGCCCGGCCCTGGCTGCCGGTCAGCCCGGCGCATCTGGCAAAATCAGTGGCGGCGCAGGACGAAGACATGATGTCGGACCTGAATTTCTACCGCCGGGCGCTGGCCTGGCGCAAGGCGAACCCGGCGCTGGTGACGGGCGATATGTCAAAGGTCAAGGCGAAAGACGGCGTTGTCAGCTTTGTGCGCCAGTGCGCCGGTCAGCGGCTTTTCTGTGCCTTCAACCTGAGTGATGCGGCGGCCACGATCAACCTGCCCGAAGGCGCGTGGACGGCGATTGGCCGGTCACTCGGCACGGCAGAGGGCGGGGGAGGAACCGGCAGCCCGGCCCATCTGGGGCCATGGCAGGCGATCATCGCCGAAGACAGACGCGAGGAGGGGTAAATGGCAAATCTGCTGCTCAGAAATATCGAAAAGACCTATGGCGGTTCCGTCAATGTCCTCAAGGATATCAATCTCGATATCAAAACGGGTGAGCTGATCGTTTTCGTCGGACCGTCGGGTTGCGGTAAATCAACGCTCCTGCGGATGATCGCGGGGCTCGAAAAGATCACGGATGGCGAATTGCAGATCGACGGTGTCTTGGTCAATGACATTCCCCCGTCCGAGCGGGGCATCGCGATGGTGTTCCAGTCCTATGCGCTCTATCCGCATATGACGGTGCGCGACAACATGGCCTTCGCGCTCAAGCTGGCGCGCAAATCCCCGGCCGAGATTGACGCCGCCGTGACAGCTGCCGCCGAAAAACTTCAGCTGACCGAATATCTCGACCGCCTGCCCAAGGCCCTGTCCGGCGGGCAGCGCCAGCGCGTGGCCATCGGGCGATCGATCGTGCGCGACCCCAAGGTCTATCTGTTTGACGAGCCCCTGTCTAACCTTGATGCGGCGCTGCGCGTGGCCACGCGGATCGAGATCGCGGAGTTAAAGGAACAGATGCCCGACAGCACGATGATCTATGTCACACATGATCAGGTCGAGGCGATGACACTGGCCAGCCGGATCGTCGTTCTGGCCAACAAGGGGATCGCGCAGGTCGGATCACCGCTTGAGCTGTATGAGCGGCCCGAGAACGAATTCGTGGCCCAATTCATCGGCTCACCCCAGATGAATCTGTTGCCCGGTGAAGTGATCGAAACCGGCGAGACAACGGTGGTACGGCTGGATGGCGGCGGCATCGCGCGCTCGGGCGTGCCGACGCGCGACGGGGACAAGGGGCTGCGGGTCAATGTCGGGGTGCGCCCCGAGGACATGGTGCCCACTGACGGAGAGGCATTGTTCGAGGGTGATGTGAATATCGTCGAAGCGCTGGGCGAGGTCACGCTGCTCTATTTCAGGCCCGAGGCCGGCGGTGAGGCGGTTATCGGCAAGCTCGGGGGCATTCATGCCGACCTGAAAGGCCAGCGGCTGCGCATGACCGCCGATCCGTCGCGGGTCCATATTTTCGCGGATGGCCAGTCGCTTCTCTATCGCTGAGGCCTTTCAGGCGGAAAATCCCGCATTGCGGTATTTGCGTCCTCTAGCACTTCGTGCGGCGGGCGGCGGCCCGGCAAGCAGTGTCATTGGGTCAGGCCGTCGCCCGGCCCGTTTTGCGCGCATGAAAGATGAAGCCCAGGAAATTCAGGAGGATCTGCGCGGCGAGTATCGCTGTTGTGCCGCTCTGATCATAGTCGGGTGCCACCTCGACAAGGTCGATCCCGATCACATCGTGACGCCGCGACAGTTCCTGCAACATTTCCAGCACGTCGTAATAGAGAAAGCCGCCATGGCTGGGTGTGCCGGTACCCGGGGCGATGGAGGGGCAGAAGGCATCGATATCGATGGTGACATAGACCGGCGCACCGGGCGGGATGGTGTCGATGATACCCGCGCTGCCCAGTTCACGCGCCTGACGGACCGACAGGATGGTCGAGCCCATCCGGCGGGCATCGGCGTATCCTTCCTTGGCGGTCGAGGAGACATTGCGGATACCAACCTGCGTCATCCCGCTGACCCATGATTTTTCGGCGGCGCGGCGCATCGGGTTGCCATGGCCATGCCGGACGCCATGACGCTCATCGACAAAGTCGAGATGCGCGTCGATCTGCAGGATGTGAAACGGATCGCTGCCGTCAAAAGCGTTGATACAGGGGATATTGATCGAGTGATCGCCGCCGATCACCACCGGCAGGGCGCCTGCGGCACGGGCCGCGCGCACGCCGGTTTCGATATTGGCGTGGCTTTTGGCCGTGTCTGTATGCACGATATCCGCGTCGCCCATATCGACGATGCGGACATCGCCGCCCAGATAGGTCGCGTCATCCTCGTGGTCATAGGCACCGGCGTGACCAAAGGAAAAGAGCGTCGAAGCCTCGCGCACCGCGCGCGGGCCAAATCGCGCACCCGAGCGCCACTGCGTGCCGAAATCGAACGGTGCACCAAGGATCGCGACATCGGCGCTGATATCCGACCAGTCGGCAACATAGGCCCGCTTGCCAAAGGTGGAAATCCCCACAAAGGGCAGATCCAGCCGCCCCGTCTCGTACCCGTGTTCCGACATGTCGCCCCGTTCCCTGGATATTGACCGCCCCACGATTGACGGGAACCGCCGGGTTTGCAATTCCCTTCGCTCAATTTGTTCAATAGTTGTTGCCAGTTCCGAACTACTGAACAATTCACGCAACCTGAATAGTTCTGTTAGAGCAACTCAGGCCTTCACCGACTGGATGATGGGCTGGCCCATGGGCTGGACCGATCCGCTGCGGCCGGTAACGGGGTGGCGCCCCTGGCTGCGGCGCGGGCGTGGTTGGCCCTGTGTCACGAACTCTCTTTAGGATTGGGCGCACGGTAGACAATCATCCATTGGTGGTTGAAAGTCGCTCGTGATGGAATCGGTTAGTATTATTGGAGCAGATCATAAAGAAAAGAACGGTTTACTGGTGCAGACGTCAATTGGATGCTGCAAAGAAAAGACAGCGCAAATCCCGACCCGAATTCAAACCCGGATTTGACTCGGATCAGTGTATCCGGGTGACGGCACCCGCCGTTTTGAGTTTCTCGAACAACAGCGCCGCGACAATCGAGTTTTTTGACAAACTGAAGCAAGGAGTGTTCACGAATAGAACATTCAAAGTTCGGGGAAAAATATACCGTAAACGCCTGAGCATTGAGTTGAAAGGAATTGAGAGAATTTCATTACCATGTGCAGTGATTTTGAGCGCGGAACTCAAGCGTTGGTCATCTCACATAGGCCAGGTCCCGTCTCTCCAAGATTTTGTCAAATGTAGCGACCGCGTGAAATCTTTGCTGATCGATCTCGGAACACTATCTCACCTAGGAATATCAAAAAAAAGTTATAAGAGAGATCGTCAGCTGAAATCGGAAGAGCAGATAACACTGCTGCCGCTCACGAGTGCGAACTGGCAGAATGCAAAGAAAATTTACAAACTTAATGAACAGCTGCACGAGGTATTCAGCAAATTCTCAGCCAAGCATTTTCACCACCGAGCGATGCTTGAGGCCACGAATAATGTGATCGACCACGCTTATGATGAATCTCTGCCTTTGAAATATGCAGGCCAACCGGGAAAGCAATGGTATGCGACTGGGTCATACGATCCGAGTAAGAAGGCATTAAGGTTTTTTGTCTATGATCAGGGTGCTGGAATTCCAAGTTCATTGCTCAACAAACCAGATTGGCGCAGGGCATTGGAAGACGTCCTGGGATCACTATTCGGCGTTCAACACGACGCAGATATTATTGAGGCGGCATTTGAAATCGGCAGATCCAGAACTGGATTGGCAGAGCGTGGTAAAGGACTCCGGGACATTCGAAATGTTCTGGATCAAACTGGATCTGGCTACCTGAGGATAATCAGCGGGAAAGGAGATTATCTGGAAACGGCTGATCATGTAGTTCAAAAACGAAGTCATGGTTCCCATATTGGGGGGACTTTGGTAGAATGGAGCTTGCCTGTAAGTGCACTATCCGGTGAGAAAACTTGAAATGACAACGATATCGATCGCGAAAGATTTCTCGAGATATCCAGCTGGTCGCTATACGTCGAAGGGGCATTTTAGCGGGGAACGTTTCCGAAAAGAATATATTTTGCCTGTGCTCAACGACGACCGTGAATTGACGATTATCATGGATGGAACAGTCGGTTACGGATCGTCTTTTTTGGAAGAAGCCTTTGGCGGACTTATCCGCGAGGGCTTCGAACTAGAATATCTGAAAGAGAAGCTTAAACTTGTGGCGGAAGACGCAGATTTCGAAATTTATCCCGATGAAGCCTGGGAATACATTCTTGAGGCTGAGGCACGCCAAGCGAACTGATCTATGACGTCTATATGGATCGGGCTGATCAGTGGTTTTGGTGGTGCTGTGCTGGGCAGCGTGGCCGCAGAACTCGTAAAATTTTTCTTTGGGCCCGGAAATCGGCTTGAAGCACGCAGAGATCAGAAAAAAGTCAGTATAGGTAGTTTGCTGAACAATCTTCGGAAAAGGTCAATCCGGATTGCGGATGGAAGCTTAGGTGACGACACCCGGTCCCTGGAAATTGAACAGAATTTTATCCAGCATGAATTGCATCAATTGAATTCAGAGATTTACGAGCTTTTTTGCAGAGACAAATCTTCACTTGAAATTTGTCGAAAGAAGCTTTTGATAATCCGCAGAATAATGACTGGAGATGAACTCATGCATTCTTCGTCAAGCAATAGCAGCTCGCGGCTCGAAGAAACACTGAATGCAATTTCAGATGCATGGCGCGAAATCGAAAGACAGAGACACAATCAGAGAAGGTATCTATTTCCGTTGCGCCAAGAATAGCTGTGTTCCCAAACGATTTTCTAACCGTGCAGCCGAATATCCGGCGCAACTAATTCCAGGTCGAACTCTGCCAGAAGCGGCTCGATGATGGTCGGGTCATACGGGAGAACGATAAACGCCTCGTAATGCCCCGGTTGGTCGTCCGCACAAACAGCGAAGTTGTCCTTGCCCACACGTGCCTTGAGCCATTGATTGATACCGAATGCTTTTCGACCGAGGCCCGACGGGCCAATATCACAACGCACGTGAATCGGAAATTTTCTTAGAGCCCTCTGTTTGAAGGCACTTCTGCTCCTGGACCCGACCATCATTAATCTGTGTTTTAGGGCGCGTTAAACTCCAGCTAGAAACAACGCTGAAACCGCTGAACCCAAAAATCCGTTTGCTGCAAATATTGGTGTAAAACACTGCAAGAACCGGTGTCACGCTACATACATTTCTGACAGATTTCCCCGCGCATCCCCTTTTCAACCGTCCGAAGCCGTGAAATAGGGAGGCGTCAAATGAAGCCATGCACGGAGGAGTCTCATGGAGATTCGCGAGGCGCTGACCTTTGACGATGTATTGCTGGTTCCGGCGGCCTCGTCCGTCCTGCCTGCAACCGCCGACACCAGCACGATGGTCACCCGGTCGATACGGCTGAACATCCCGCTATTGTCATCCGCGATGGATACGGTGACCGAGGCGCGCATGGCCATTGCCATGGCCCAGACCGGCGGCATGGGCGTTATTCACCGCAATCTCGATATCGAGGAACAGGCCCGCCAGATCCGGCGGGTCAAACGGTTCGAGAGCGGGATCGTCTATAATCCGATCACGCTCAGCGCCGATCAGACGCTTGCCGATGCCAAGGCGCTGCAAGAGCGCTATCGCGTCACCGGATTTCCGGTGGTCGATGGCGCGGGACGGGTCATGGGGATCGTGACCAACCGTGACATGCGCTTTGCCAGTGACGACGATACGCCGGTCAGCGCGATGATGACATCAGACAACCTTGCGATGCTGCACGAGCCCGCCGATCTGGATGAGGCCAAATCGCTGATGCGGGCGCGGCGGATCGAAAAGCTGTTGGTGGTCGATGGCGCGGGCAAGCTGACCGGGCTTCTGACGCTGAAAGATACCGAAAAGGCGGTGCTCAACCCCAATGCCTGCAAGGATGAGCTGGGCCGTCTGAGGGTGGCGGCGGCCACGACGGTGGGCGATGCCGGGTTCGAGCGGTCCGAGGCATTGGTTGATTCCGGCGTGGACATGATCGTCGTCGACACTGCCCATGGTCATTCCGAAGCCGTGGGTCAGGCGGTCACGCGCATCAAGAAACTGTCGAACCAGGTTCAGGTCGTTGCCGGTAATGTCGCCACGGGTGCCGCGACGCGGGCACTGATCGATGCCGGTGCGGATGGCGTCAAGGTCGGGATCGGCCCGGGCTCGATCTGCACGACACGCATGGTCGCGGGTGTGGGCGTGCCGCAACTCACCGCCATCATGGATTGCGCCGCCGCCGCTGCCGAAACCGGCGTGCCCGTCATTGCCGATGGCGGGATCAAATATTCGGGCGATTTCGCCAAGGCGATTGCGGCAGGCGCATCCTGTGCAATGGTGGGCAGCATGATCGCCGGGACCGATGAAAGCCCCGGCGAGGTGATCCTCTATCAGGGGCGGTCGTTCAAATCCTACCGGGGCATGGGATCACTCGGCGCCATGGCGCGCGGTTCGGCCGACCGCTATTTCCAGAAGGACGCGGCGAGCGACAAGCTGGTGCCCGAAGGGATCGAGGGGCAGGTCCCCTATAAAGGCTCCGCCGCGGCGGTCATCCACCAGCTTGTCGGTGGGTTGCGGGCGGCCATGGGCTATACGGGCAATGCCACCATCGATGACATGCGCCGCCAAAGCGCGTTTGTGCGCATCACGGGCGCGGGCCTCAAGGAAAGCCATGTACACGATGTGCAGATCACCCGGGAAAGCCCGAATTATCGCGTTATGTAAGTCGCGCCACACCGGGGCGGGGGCATGACGCCGGCGGCGCGTTACGGGGCCGCAATTGCGGTGCTGGATCGCATGAACGCAGGCGACCGCGCCGAGGCGGCTTTGTCGGGCTGGTCACGCGCCAATCGCTATGCCGGGTCCAAGGATCGGGCCGCCATTCGCGATCATGTCTTTGATGTTCTGCGCCGCCGCGCGTCAGCGGCAGCTCTGGGCGGCGGCACGACGGGCCGCCAGCTGATCCTCGGCCTTTTGCGCGCGCGGGGAGAAGCGCCCGAGGACGTGTTTTCGGGCATCGGCTATGCGCCATCCGTACTGGAACCCGCCGAACGGGTGGTTCCCGACCGCCCGCATCCCCCTGTCTCGCTGGACTGCCCGAAATGGCTCTGGCCCCGTTTCGAGGCCGCCTATGGCACCCGTGCGGCGGATATACTGGGCCTGATGCAAAGCCGCGCACCGGTATTCCTGAGGGTCAATCTGGCGCGTGCGGTCCGTGACGACGCGGTGCGCGCGCTGGCTAGGGAAGGCATCGTCGCTGTGGCGCATCCCCTGTCGGACACGGCACTGCAGGTCACGGCTGGCGCGCGGCAGATTCAACGCGCGACCGCCTATCAGGAAGGTCAGGTCGAGTTGCAGGACGCCGCATCGCAGGCGGTTGTCGATGCGTTGCCGCTCGCGCCCGGCCAACGCGTGCTTGATTATTGCGCCGGTGGCGGCGGCAAGAGCCTGGCGATAGCCGCGCGTACAGGTTCGCCAGTTCATGCCCATGACATCGCGCCGGCCCGGATGCGCGATCTGCCCGAGCGTGCGCGCCGCGCCGGGGCCGCGATCCGGATGATCGCGCCCGAGCGGATGGGGGCAGAGGCCGCATTTGACCTCGTGCTCTGCGATGCACCCTGTTCAGGCAGCGGATCATGGCGGCGCGACCCCGAGGGGAAATGGGCACTGACACCCGGTAAGCTCGAGGCTTATATCGACACTCAGCGGGATATTCTGGCGCGGGCATCGGGGTTGGTGGCGCCGGGTGGCGTGCTGGCCTATGCCACATGTTCGCTCTTGCCCGCTGAAAATGGTGATCAGATCGACCGTTTCCTGCGGGATCAGGCCGCGGATCGCTCCGGAATACAGGGTGACAGTTGGCATGTGATCAACGCACGCCAGTTTACGCCGCTGGAGGGGGGGGACGGATTTTACGTTGCCGTTTTGCGAAAACCCGAAATACAACCTTAGATAGATTATTGTTTACGTACGCCCGTTAATGATGTATTAAAGGGCGGGATGTGATCGTGGTGGGACAAATCTGGATTGGCTGGATGGTTCCCGAATGACCCATTTCAACCTTACAACTGCGCGCAGCCTTGATCGCCGTTTTGGGGCGGTCGCGGCGGCGGTGCTCGGCCTGGCCCTGCTGGGGCTCAGCCTGTATGTTGACGCAGCTCCCTTGCGGGGTGCCCTTGTGGTCGCCGCAAGTGCGGTTTCGGCAATGTCTCTTGTTGCGCTGGTGTCGGAACTTGCGGGGACGACGTCGGCAGCGCGCCGGGTGCATGATGAAATCCCGCTCGAGGACTTGCCGGTGGCGGTGCTCAGCCTGGATCGGCAGGGCCGCATCCTGCGGCTCAACCAGACGGCGCGGTCCCTGCTTGGCGCCAAGGCGGTGAGGGGTAAATCATTCGCGTCGCTGGTCGCCGGGCTTGGCCGGTCGCCGCATGACTGGCTTGCTCAGGCGGTCAAGGGGCACGGTTTGGGCAAAGCCGAAGTTGTCCGCGTGGCCCGGCCCGATCACGACATATTCGTGCAGGTCGTGCTGGACAAGGCAGAGTTCAACGGTCGCAAGCAGCTGATCGCCGTGATGAATGACGCGACCGAACTCAAGACGCTGGAGGCGCAGTTCGTTCAGTCCCAGAAAATGCAGGCGATCGGACAGCTTGCCGGTGGGGTTGCGCATGACTTCAACAATCTGCTGACGGCCATATCGGGGCATTGTGACCTCTTGCTGCTGCGCCATGACCCCTCGGATCAGGATTTTGGTGAGCTTCAGCAAATTCACCAGAACGCCAACCGGGCAGCAGGCCTCGTTGAGCAATTGCTGGCCTTCTCGCGCAAGCAGAACCTCCGGCCTGAACGGCTGGACCTGCACGAGGTGCTGTCGGATCTGACCCATCTGTTGAACCGTCTGGTCGGAGAGCCGGTAAATCTGGAATTCTCGTACGGGTTCGACGTGGATCCGGTGCGCGCGGACAAGCGCCAGCTCGAGCAGGTGGTGATGAATCTGGTGGTCAATGCCCGCGATGCCCTGAACGGGGCAGGCGGCGTCATCACCATCGCAACCAAGAATACGAGCCTTGCCAAACCGCTGCGGCGCAGCCGTGCCACCGTACCGGCAGGGCGCTATGTCTCGATTTTTGTCACCGACGACGGGTGCGGGATCAGCCCCGACCATATCAGCCAGATTTTCGAACCTTTCTACACCACAAAAAAAACGGGTGAGGGCACCGGTCTGGGCCTGTCGACGGTTTACGGCATCGTCAAACAGACGGGCGGCTTTGTCTTTGTCAGTAGCGAGCCGGGTCAGGGTACCGCGTTCGAGATTATGCTGCCGGCCTATCAGGGCCCCGCAGAACCCGCGATCCGCCCCGAGAATCGCCCGGCACCTCAAGGCCCTGTCACCGCTGACGCCCGGATACTGCTGGTCGAGGATGAAGGGCCGGTGCGCGCCTTTGCTTCCCGCGCGCTGAGGTTGCGGGGCTATCACGTGATCGAGGCGGCAAATGCCGAAGAGGCGTTGGAACATCTCGCCGATCCGGCGCTTTGTGTCGATCTCTTTCTGACGGATGTGATCATGCCCGGTCTGGACGGGCCCGGATGGGTGAGAAAAGCGCTGAAAACCCGCCCCGATGCCCGGACGATTTTCATGTCAGGCTATGCCGAGGAATCCTTTGAAATCGATCAGGCAGAGGTGCCGAATTCGATATTTCTGGCCAAACCCTTTTCTCTTTCGGCGCTGACGGATGCCGTGCACCGGATTCTTGAGCCTGCGCAGCATGATAATATCGATAAATAACAATCGACTACGCCGAAATCGGGCTTCGTAATCATTCCTTAACCCCTGCCGGTCACCGTCAGATTCACGAAAATTCAGCTTGATTTGTTCTCTTTTTATTCTCATAAGATTTGAGAACAAGAGGCGAACAAATGCAGCATTGCCGCCCCGATGGGCGTGTGAAATAAGGAACAGGAAACATGGCGACGGCGGAACTTTTCTCGATGAAACCCAAGGATGACAGCAACAAGCAGCGTGCGCTGGACAGCGCGCTGGCCCAGATCGAACGCCAGTTCGGCAAAGGCTCGATCATGAAGCTGGGCCAGGACAACGCGGTCATGGAGATCGAGGCAACCTCGACCGGGTCTCTGGGGCTGGATATCGCGCTGGGCATCGGCGGCCTGCCAAAGGGCCGCATCATCGAAATCTACGGCCCGGAATCGTCGGGCAAAACCACGCTGACGCTGCACTGCGTCGCCGAGGAACAGAAAAAGGGCGGCGTCTGCGCCTTTGTCGATGCCGAACATGCGCTGGACCCGCAATATGCCAAGAAACTGGGCGTCGATCTGGATGAATTGCTGATTTCGCAGCCCGATACAGGCGAGCAGGCGCTGGAGATTACCGATACGCTGGTGCGTTCGGGGGCGGTCAACATGGTGGTGGTCGATTCCGTGGCCGCGCTGACCCCGAAAAACGAGCTTGAGGGCGATATGGGCGATGCGCAGGTCGGTGCGCAGGCCCGCCTGATGAGCCAGGCCATGCGCAAGCTGACAGGCTCGATCAGCCGGTCAAACTGCATGGTGATCTTTATCAACCAGATCCGCATGAAGATCGGCGTCATGTTCGGCTCTCCGGAAACCACGACGGGGGGCAACGCGCTCAAGTTTTATTCCTCGGTGCGACTTGATATCCGCCGTATCGGCCAGATCAAGGATCGCGACGAGGTTGTCGGCAACGCCACCAAGGTCAAGATCGTCAAGAACAAGGTCGCACCGCCCTTCAAGCAGGTGGAGTTTGACATCATGTATGGCGAAGGCATTTCCAAGATGGGGGAATTGCTGGATCTGGGTGTCAAGGCCGGTGTGGTCGACAAATCCGGCAGCTGGTTTTCCTATGGCGATGAGCGTATCGGGCAGGGCCGTGAAAACGCCAAGACCTTTCTGCGCGAAAACACGCGCATCGCGCTGGAGATCGAAGACAAGATCAGGGCGGCGCACGGGCTGGAATTCGACATGCCCGAGGCCGAGAAGGCAGATGGCGACGATGTCGTCGAGGCCTGAACCGGCCGACATATGAAGCAGAGGCCGGGGCCTGTCCCCGGCTTTTTCTTGGCTGTGGACACCCCTTTCAGGCGGATATAAACCTCCGCAAACACTGATCACCGAAAGACAGATGTCCGATGCCCGGCTTAAACGATATCCGCACCTCTTTTCTGAATTATTTCGCAGGCCATGGCCACGAGGTCGTGGCCAGCTCTCCTCTGGTGCCGCGCAACGATCCGACGCTGATGTTTGCCAATTCCGGCATGGTGCAGTTCAAGAACCTTTTTACCGGCGTCGAGACGCGTGACTACAAGCGGGCGACAACGGCCCAGAAATGCGTGCGCGCGGGTGGCAAGCACAATGACCTCGACAATGTCGGCTACACGATGCGCCACCACACGTTTTTCGAGATGCTGGGCAATTTCAGCTTTGGCGATTACTTCAAACAGGACGCGATCCCCTTTGCATGGGACATGGTGACCAAAGAGTTGGGCATCGCGAAGGACAAGCTGGTCGTGACGGTCTATCACACCGATGACGAGGCGGCGGAGATCTGGAAAAAGGTGGCGGGCCTTCCCGATGAGCGGATCATCCGCATCGCCACGGATGACAATTTCTGGATGATGGGGCCAACCGGCCCCTGTGGCCCGTCATCCGAGATTTTCTATGACCACGGTGATCATATCTGGGGCGGGCCTCCGGGATCACCGGAAGAGGATGGCGACCGGTTCGTCGAAATCTGGAACCTTGTCTTCATGCAATATGAACAGTTCGAGGACGGATCGCGCACCGAACTGCCCAACCAGTCGATCGATACCGGCATGGGGATCGAGCGGGTGGCTGCGCTTTTGCAGGGTACGAATGACAACTATGCAACCGATGTCATCCGCGCGCTGATCGAGGCCTCGGCAAACGTGACCTCAACAGATCCCGACGGGCCGGGTAAGACGCATCACCGCGTCATTGCCGATCATCTGCGCTCGACCTCATTCCTGATTGCCGACGGGGTCATGCCCGCTAATGACGGGCGCGGCTATGTGTTGCGCCGGATCATGCGGCGCGCCATGCGCCATGCCCATCTCTTGGGTGCGCGCGATCCGGTGATGCATCAACTTGTCCCGGCCCTGGTCAGCCAGATGGGCGCCGCCTATCCCGAACTCGGGCAGGCACAAGCGCTGATCGAAGAGACGCTGAAACTTGAGGAAACGCGCTTCAAACAGACATTGGAGCGTGGGCTGAAGCTCTTGGATGACGAGGTGTCGCGCCTGCCAGAAGGCACCGATCTGGATGGCGCGGCCGCGTTCAGGCTTTATGACACATATGGGTTTCCACTGGATCTGACGCAGGATGCACTGCGCGAAAAAGGGCGCGGCGTCGATACGGACGGGTTCGATCAGGCCATGGCGGCACAAAAAGCCAAGGCCCGCGCAGCATGGTCAGGATCGGGCGAAACCGCCGATGCGACGATCTGGTTCGATCTGGCCGATACGCATGGTGCCACCGATTTCCTGGGCTATGACACCGAGATCGCCGAAGGCCAGATCCTCGCCATGTTCAACGATGGCAAGCCGACGGAAACCGCGGCAGCTGGATCATCGGTACAGATCGTCCTGAACCAGACACCGTTTTACGCCGAAAGCGGCGGTCAGGTGGGTGATGGCGGGGTGCTGAAAACCGAAACAGGCACGGCCCGCATCACCGATACCCGCAAGATGGCGGGTGTTTTCGTTCACGTTGCCACCGTAGATGCGGGTGAGGTTGCCACGGGGCAGGGCGCTGAACTGACGGTCGATCATCAACGCCGGACACAGATCCGCGCGAACCACTCGGCGACCCATCTGATGCACGAGGCACTGCGCAAAGCGCTGGGCGATCACGTGGCGCAGCGCGGTTCGCTGAACGCGGCGGATCGGTTGCGGTTCGATTTCTCGCATAACAAGGCGCTTACGCCGGACGAGCTCAGGCAGGTCGAGGGCGAGGTGAATGCCTATATCCGTCAGAACAGCCCGGTCGAGACCCGGATCATGACACCCGACGATGCGCGCGCCATCGGGGCGCAGGCGCTTTTCGGTGAAAAATACGGCGATGAGGTTCGGGTCGTTTCGATGGGGATCGAGGCGAACTCGGGCAAGGGGTCGGATGGACAGACCTATTCAATCGAACTATGCGGCGGCACCCATGTGCAGCAAACCGGCGATATCGGTGTCTTTGTCACGCTGGGCGACAGCGCCTCTTCGGCCGGTGTGCGCCGGATCGAGGCGCTGACCGGATCGGCGGCATTCGACTATCTCACCCGTCAGGATCATCGCATGGCCGAACTCTCGCTGGCGCTCAAGGCCCAGCCCGAAGATGTGGGTGCGCGGGTCAGGGCGCTGATGGAGGAACGCAAGAGCCTGCAAAACGAAGTGGCCCAGCTCAGGCGGGAACTGGCCATGTCAGGTGGCGGCGGTCAGTCCGGGCCCGACATACGCGACATCGGTGGAACAAAACTCATCGCGCAGCTTGTTGCCGGGGTATCGGGCAAGGATCTGCCGCCGCTGATCGACGAGCACAAGGCCGCGCTGGGTTCGGGTGTCGTGCTGCTGATCGCCGATGCTGGCGGTAAGGCCGCCGTCGCGGCGGGTGTCACGGATGATCTGACGGGCAGTATTTCGGCGGTGGATATCGTCAGGGCCGCGGTTGCGGAACTGGGCGGCAAGGGCGGCGGCGGGCGGCCCGATATGGCCCAGGGCGGCGGACCGAACGCTGCAAATGCCGACGCCGCCATCGCGGCGGCTGAACAGATCATAGGAGGATGACATGGCAGCCTATTGCATGGTCCATATCGATGTGCACAACGCCGAGGAATACGCAAAATACGCCGCGCTGGCGGGTCCGGCGGTGCAGAAATACGGCGGAGAATTTCTGGCGCGCGGCGGCAGGTTCGCCCAGAAAGAGGGCACCGAGCGCGCCCGCAATGTCGTGATCCGCTTTGCCGATTTCGAAACGGCCGAGGCGTTCTATCACGGCCCGGAATATCAGGAGGCGCTGAAATTCGCGCTGGCCGAAGGCGTATCCACCCGCGAATACGTCATCGTCGAAGGTGTCTGACAGGCCGATCAGAGCGGCAGCTCGGTCGTTTCCTTGATTTCTTCCATCACGAAACTGGCCGAGACATCGGCCAGTTCGATACGCTGGATCAGTGCCTGATAGAGCCTGTCGTAATCCGCTACATCGCGCACACGCGCGCGGATCAGGTAATCCAGATCGCCACTCATCCGGTAGACGCTGATGATCTGCGGGATTGCGCGGGTCGCGGCGGCAAAGTCATCCAGCCACGCGCCGCCATGGCGCGATGTGCGGATCAGCATCACCACCATCTGGCCAAGGCCGACAGAGGCCGGATCAAGAAGGGCAACCCTGCCTGTAATGATGCCGCGCTCCTCCATCGCGCGGATGCGCCGCCAGCAGGCGTTGCGCGACAGGCCGACAATTTCCCCAAGTGATTCCAGCGAACTGTCTGCCTGGCGCTGCAGATGTCTCAGGATGCGGCGATCTGTTTCATCAATTTCCACCATATCTGGAAAATAATGTGAAATTGTCACATAAACAATGGAATTATTCTAAATATAGGGAAAAACGCCAACGCTCCTTGGGCTAGTCTGCCGGAAACGAAAGGACACATGATGATTGCCAAGATTTTCCTCGAGCATCCCGCAAAGGTCGACGAGAGCTATTTCGAACACGCGCTGTTCGCGGGCAGGTTCGCCGCTTTGCTCTTTTTTGCCGGTTTTGCCGCGCTGGTTCACGCCTTCATTCCGGCGCTCTTTGAAAAAACCGCCAGCCGGATTGTCGCCGGACTTTACGCCAAAACGCATAACAGGGGGCAGTAATCGGTGGTGTTAATGCGTGCTGGTTGTTGAAAACAGGTGAATGATCACGATCCCCGCCACGATCATCGCCATGCCCAGTAGCGCCGGCAGATCGAGCTTCTGACCAAAGACGAAGAGCCCGATCAGGCTGATCAGCACGATGCCAAGGCCCGACCACATCGCGTACATGATGCCCACCGGCATCGTCTTGAGCGTGAGCGAGAGGAAGTAGAAGGCGATGGCAAAGCCGATCACCACCACCACAGACGGCCAGAACCGCGTGAATTGCTGCGAGGCCTGAATGGCCGATGTCCCCACTGTTTCGGCGATGACGGCAATGAACAGATAGACAAATTGCATGGGCTTTGGAGCCTTTGGGTTATCCGGTACCTGCGCTGTGTTCAGCCGCGTGCGATCCTGTCTTCGAGGAAACGGCGCGCGCGCGATGTTGCCTGGCGGACGCGGACCGAGGTCAGAAACGCCTCTTGCGAGGTGCTGGACGTGTCACCCAAAATACGGGCCATATCATTGATCAGGGCTTCGTCCCCAAGCCGATCCGCTGCCTCGATCGCGTCCTTGGCAAGCGCATCAGCAAGCTCATCTACTACGCTCATATTGTCATCTCCCCGAATGAATGGTCAGCGCGTGGTTTCGGTCAACCGGCGCGTGACATAGCTTTGGACCGATCCCAGCATCGCGTCCAGATGATCATCCTCAAAGAAATGGCCAGCGCCTTCGACCTCTTCGTGGGTGATGGTAATCCCTTTCTGCTCGTGCAGCTTTTCGACCAGCGCGCGCGTGTCGGCGGGCGGGGCGACGCGGTCATTCATCCCGTTGATGATTAGCCCCGATGAGGGGCAGGGCGCGAGAAAGCTGAAATCATACATATTTGCCGGTGGCGCGACCGAGATAAAGCCGGTGATTTCAGGCCGGCGCATCAGAACCTGCATGCCGATCCATGCTCCAAAGGAAAATCCCGCCACCCAGCAATGTTTGGAGTTGGGGTTCAGCGCCTGCAGATAATCCAGCGCCGAAGCCGCATCCGACAATTCGCCCACGCCCTGATCATATTCACCCTGGCTGCGTCCGACACCGCGGAAATTGAACCTGAGAACCGTGAAACCCATGTTGAAAAACGCATAATGCAGGTTATACACGACGCGGTTGTTCATCGTTCCGCCGAATTGCGGGTGCGGGTGAAGCACGATCGCCAGCGGCGCGTCCTTTTCTTTTTGCGGGTGATAGCGGCCTTCGAGCCGGCCTTCGGGGCCGGGAAAAATGACTTCGGGCATGCGCATCCTACTGTCTGGTGCTGCCCCGCTTGCTTGACGCGCCGGAGGAAGCACTTTAGAATTATTCTAAGTTCTGAATTTTTTCAGAACCGGGTGCTGGGGGAGTAGTCACCAAAACTCGTTTCGTCAATCTAGTTGGGGGGTTTGACCGGTGAAACTCAGCACAAAGGGGCGCTATGCCATGGTCGCGCTGGCCGATCTGGCGGTTGCCGATGGCGGGCCGACCTCGCTTGCTGATATTTCCCGGCGTCAGGATATTTCATTGCCCTATCTCGAACAGCTTTTCGTCCGCCTGCGGCGTGCAGGTCTGGTTACCTCGGTTCGGGGTCCGGGGGGCGGCTATCAGCTGGCAAAGGGGCCGGACGAGATCCGGATATCCCATGTGCTCGAGGCCGTGGACGAAACTGTCAGCGCCATGCATACGGGCGCCGGCGCGTCAGGCGGATTGTCGGGATCGCGCGCCCAGTCCATGACCAACCGCCTGTGGGAGAGCCTGTCGGCGCATGTTTATGTATTCCTGCACCAGACACGGCTCAGCGATGTGGTCGAAAACGAGCTGACGCCCTGTCCGGCGGTGCCCAACCTCTTTGAAGTGGTGGATGATCGCGGATGAGCGCGCGGACATATCTGGACTGGAACGCGACCGCACCGCTGCGGCCCGAGGCGCGAGAGGCGATGCTGTCGGCGATGGCGCATGCCGGAAACCCGTCATCGGTTCATGCCGAGGGCCGCGCTGCAAGGGCGATCGTCGAAAAAGCGCGGGCCGAAGTGGCCGAGGCCGTGGGCTGCAAGCCCGATGAAGTGATATTCACCTCGGGCGCGACCGAAGCGGCCAGCGTCCTGGCGCGGTTTCCGTCTGACCGGACCATCAGCGTTGATCCGACAGCGCATGACGCGCTCTGGTCGCATGCGCGCACGGGTGACGGGCAGGGCCACGTGCTGGCGATGGGTCTGGCCAATTCCGAAACCGGCGTGATCACCGCACCGCCCGCGCCGGAGGATGTTAAGCGGCCCGGGGCGGCAGGGATGGCCGATCTTATCCTGCTGGATGTCACACAGGCGATTGGCCGCATACCCTGGTCCTTTGCCTGGTCGGGTGTGGATATGGCTGTTCTGAGTGCGCACAAGCTTGGCGGCCCCAAGGGTGTTGGTGCCCTGATTGTGCGTGATGGGCTTGAAATCCCACGCCTTTCTGACGGAGGCGGGCAAGAGCTTGGGCGCAGATCGGGCACCGAAAACACGATCGGTATCGCCGGTTTCGGCGCAGCGGCCATGGCCGCCATGCGCGACCTGTCCGGCGGCGTTTGGGAAAATGTCGAAAAACTTAGAACAATTCTAGAAAATACCCTTGAGGCGGCGGCAAAAGAGACTATTTTTGTCGGAAATGATTTGCCACGTCTGCCGAACACCACATGCGTCGCAGTGCCGGGCTGGAAAGGTGAGACACAGGTGATGCAGTTGGATCTGGCGGGTTTCGCGGTGTCAGCCGGGTCGGCCTGCTCCAGCGGTAAGGTCAGGACGAGCAGGGTATTGTCGGCGATGGGTTTTGATGATCTGACGGCGGCATCGGCGATCCGGGTTTCGCTGGGCCCGACGACGACCGGGGAAGATATCGCGCGCTTTTGCGAGACATGGAGCGCACATTACAAGAGGTTCCGGGCCCGCGCGGCCTGATAGGTGGACTGACACAGGGCCTGACATGGGGCCTGACACAGGGGGCACAATGGCTGCACTTGATGAGATTACCGCCAAGGATGGCGTCGAAGAGGAAACCGTCGAAGCGGTGAAATCCCTCGCGGGCGCCTATAAATATGGCTGGGAAACCGATATCGAGATGGAATACGCCCCCAAGGGCGTCAATCCTGACATCGTGCGCCTGATCTCGGCCAAGAATGAAGAACCTGAATGGATGACCGAATGGCGTCTTTCGGCGTTCGAGCGCTGGCAGCAGATGCGCGAACCCGACTGGGCGATGGTCAATTATCCCGAAATCGATTTTCAGGATCAGTATTACTACGCCCGCCCCAAATCCATGCAGGAAAAGCCGAAATCGCTGGACGAGGTCGATCCGAAACTGCTGGAAACCTATACCAAGCTTGGCATCCCGCTGAAAGAGCAGGCGCTTCTGGCCGGGGTCGAGGCCCCGGAAGGGGAGCGTCGCGTCGCGGTCGATGCGGTATTCGATTCGGTATCCGTCGGTACCACCTTTCAGGCGGAACTGAAAAAGGCCGGCGTGATCTTTTGTTCGATTTCCGAGGCGATCCGCGAGCATCCTGAACTGGTGCGCAAATATCTGGGTTCGGTGGTACCGGTCTCGGATAACTTCTATGCGACGCTGAATTCGGCCGTGTTCTCGGATGGTTCGTTCGTCTATGTGCCCCCCGGTGTGCGCTGCCCGATGGAACTGTCGACCTACTTCCGGATCAACGCGGAAAATACCGGCCAGTTCGAGCGGACGCTGATCATCGCCGATAAAGGCAGCTATGTAAGCTATCTCGAGGGATGCACCGCACCCCAGCGCGATACGGCGCAGCTGCATGCCGCCGTGGTCGAGATCATCATCGAAGAAGATGCCGAGGTGAAATATTCCACTGTCCAGAACTGGTATCCCGGTGATGAAAACGGCAAGGGCGGAATTTACAACTTTGTCACCAAACGTGCCGATTGCCGGGGTGACCGGGCCAAGGTGATGTGGACACAGGTCGAAACCGGTTCGGCGGTCACGTGGAAATACCCCTCCTGCATTTTGCGGGGCGATGACACGCAGGGCGAGTTTTATTCGATCGCCATCGCCAATAACCATCAGCAGGCCGATACCGGCACCAAGATGATCCATCTGGGCAAAAACGCCAAATCGCGCATCGTGTCCAAGGGGATTTCCGCGGGCAGGGCGCAAAACACCTATCGCGGTCTCGTCTCGATGCATCCGCGTGCCAGCAATGGCCGCAACTATACCCAGTGCGACTCTCTCCTGATCGGGGATAAATGCGGCGCGCATACAGTGCCCTATATCGAGGTCAAGAATAACTCGTCGCGGGTCGAGCACGAGGCCACGACATCCAAGGTGGATGACGATCAGCTGTTTTATTGCCGCCAGCGCGGCATGGACGAGGAAGAGGCCGTCGCCCTTGTCGTCAACGGCTTCTGCAAAGAGGTTTTGCAGGCCCTGCCGATGGAGTTTGCGATGGAGGCGCAGCAGCTTGTCGCGATATCGCTGGAGGGCAGCGTCGGTTAGGCCCATGTTGAAATCATCAGCAAAATACGGGCTGGCGGTTGCCGCTGCGGTCTTTATCGCGGGCTGGGCCACGGGCATGGGCGGATCGCTGATCCCCAATATCGGGTTTTCAATCCTGATGGGGGTCTTTGCCGCCGCGCTCTACTATCTCATTCAGTATTTTCTGGGGCCAAAGTCATGATTGTCAGCACCACACCGAATATCGAAGGCCGTCCCGTCACAACCTATCACGGCGTCGTCGTGGGCGAGGCCATTCTGGGCGCCAATGTGTTCCGCGACATATTCGCCGGGATCACCGATATCATCGGCGGGCGTTCGGGGGCCTACGAGGAATCGCTTGGCCGCGCGCGGGACACCGCGCTGAGGGAAATGGAAGATCGCGCCCGCGAACTGGGCGGAAATGCCGTGGTCGGCGTCGATCTCGATTACGAAGTCATCAACAATATGCTCATGGTATCCGCATCGGGTACGGCTGTTACGCTGGGATAAAATACATGCTGAATATCAACAATTTGCACGTCTCTCTTGAAGAAGAGGACAAGGCCATCCTCAAAGGTGTCAACCTCGAGGTCAAGGCCGGCAGCGTTCACGCGATCATGGGGCCGAACGGCTCGGGAAAATCCACCCTGTCCTATGTGTTGTCGGGCCGCGATGGCTACGACGTGACGGATGGAACCGCGACGCTGAATGGCGAGGACCTTCTCGGGATGGAGCCCGAAGAGCGCGCGGCAGCCGGCCTTTTCCTCGCGTTTCAGTATCCCGTCGAAATACCGGGCGTGGGCAACATGACATTCCTGCGCACCGCCGTGAATGCGCAGCGCAAGACGCGTGGCGAGGCCGAGCTGTCGGCAGGCGAATTCCTGAAAGAAGTGCGCGCCAAGGCCAAATCGCTGAAAATCGATGCCGAGATGCTGAAGCGTCCGGTCAATGTGGGCTTCTCCGGCGGCGAGAAAAAGCGCAACGAAATCCTGCAGATGGCCATGCTCGAGCCGCAGATGTGCATCCTTGACGAAACGGATTCGGGGCTGGATGTCGACGCGATGAAGCTGGTGGCCGAAGGCGTCAACGCCCTGCGCGATGCCGGGCGGGCCTTTCTGGTGATAACGCATTATCAGCGGCTTTTGGATCACATCAAACCCGACGTGGTGCATATCATGGCCGATGGGCGCATTGTGAAGTCGGGTGGGCCTGAACTGGCGCTCGAGGTCGAACAAAATGGTTATGCTGATCTTCTGAACGAGGTCGCGTAATGGCACTGGCCGAGCAGAAAACCGATCTGGCCGAGGCCCGGCTTGCGGCGATTTCCATCCCGCAGGCCGGCGCATGGCTGAGTGAGGCGCGCAACGCCGCCGCCGCCCGCCTGCGCCGCATGGGCCTGCCGGTCGGGCGGGATGAATACTGGCGCTATACCCGCCCCGACACGCTGACCTCGGTCGCCCCCGTGGCGGCGGCGGTTTTTGATGCACAGGACGAGGTGCCTATTTTTGCTGAAATCGAAACGTTGCACATCGTTTTTGTTGATGGTGTTTTTGACGCCGAGGAATCCGATGATCTGACCGGTGAAAATCTTGAGGTCGCGCGTCTGGCCGAGGCTGGTCAGGCGGATATCCACTGGGCGCAGCAGTTGTTCGGTCAGCTTGAGGCGGCCGCGCATACCCATGTTGACCGCCCGCTGGCGGCGCTGAACACGGCCATTGCGCCGGATGGGATGCTGATCCGCGTCACCGGCCCGGTTACAAAGCCCGTGCATATCACCTACCGGCATCGCGATGAACATTCGGATGCCTGCCTGCACCATGTCATCAGGCTCGAGGCGGGCAGCAGCCTCACCCTGCTTGAAAACGGGCCGGCAGCGGCGCGTTTCAACAAGGTGATGGAGGTCGAAATCGCCGATCGTGCCGCCTTTCACCATATCCGCGCACAGGGACGCGATCACGAAAGACGGGCCGCCACCCATATTTTTGCACGACTTGGCACGGAAAGCCGCTTCAAGTCCTTTACCCTCACCGCCAATGGCGTGATGACGCGCAATGAATGCGTGATCGACCTGCAGGGCGATAATGCCGCCGCCCATGTGGCGGGCGCCGCGCTTGGCGATGGTGATTTTCATCATGATGACACCGTATTTGTCACCCATGACGCGCTGAACTGCGAGAGCAGGCAGGTCTTCAAGAAAGTGCTGCGCAATGGTGCAACCGGCGTGTTCCAGGGCAAGATTCTGGTCAAGGAAGGTGCGCAGAAAACCGATGGTTACCAGATCAGCCAGTCGTTGTTGCTGGATGATGACAGCGTATTCCTGGCCAAGCCCGAACTGGAAATCTACGCCGATGATGTCGCCTGTTCGCATGGCTCGACAACCGGTGCCATCGACGAAACCGCGCTCTATTACCTGCGCTCGCGCGGCATCCCGCGGATCGAGGCGCAGGACATGCTGGTCCTGTCCTTTCTTGCCGAAGCCATCGATGAGATCGAGGATCCCGATATCAGCGCCGAAATCATCCTGCGCCTGCAGGGCTGGCTGGCACGTCACCGCCACTGATGTCCGTGACGACCGACATATTCCAAAGCTATCTGCGACCCGCCAGCGTCATGCGCAGACAGTTGCAGGCAGGCGAGGAACGGGCGCTGGTTTACGTGATGATCGGCTGCCTTGTGCTTTTTGTGGCCGGGTTGCCGGCGCTGGCGCGACAGGTCCATCTTGATCCGGCGGGGCCGGGGTTTACCGCGCTCTTTACCGGCAGGCTGATGGGCGCGCTGCTTTTTGCGCCGCTGTTTCTCTACGGTATCGCCGCGCTCAGCCATCTGGTGGCGCGGCTTCTCGGGGGGCAGGGCACATGGCTGGGCGCGCGGCTTGCACTTTTCTGGAGCATCCTCGTGGTGCTGCCGCTGGCGCTGTTTCAGGGGCTTGTCGCCGGGTTCATCGGACAGGGGCCGGTGCTCAGCCTTGTCAGTTTGATTGGCGCAATCGTTTTTCTGGCGATATGGATGGTCAACCTTCGTGAGGCCGAGAGGGCGTAATGGAATTCTCGCTGCGTTACCTGCTACCGCAAGTGGTCGAAAGCATACGAAATCCACAATCCGTGGCGCATCAGCTTATGCGGATGACATATTCGCGCGCCACCCGGTGGGAGTTGTTGGCGCTGGTGCTGGTCGTGGGTGTGCTGATCGTGCAGCTGACATCCATGATCAACGGTCATACCGCCGCCACAGGGGCCAGCCTGCCCATCGTGCTGGGCGTCGTTCAGGCGCTGGTGGTCGTGGTGATGATCTATGCCACGTTCTTCATTGGCCGCATGTTCGGCGGCACAGGAACGCTTGACCAGACCATCCTGCTCTTTGCGTGGATATTCTTCGTGCTGCTCTGCATTCAAGTGGTGCAGGTCGTTCTGATGGTCTTTGCCCCGACATTGGGCATTCTCTTGTGGATGGCCTCGCTTGGTATCTTTGTCTGGCTTCTTGTCAATTTCATCCGTGTTCTGCACGAATTTCATTCGCTGGGCATGATCCTGATCGCCTGCTTTGCAGCCGCAATCGGCCTGTCGATGGTGGCCAGCATCATGCTGGCGATCCTCGGTATCGGGCTGCCACAGGAAATTACCAATGCTTGATGTCAACGCGCTGCGCGCCGATTTCCCGATCCTTGCCCGAGAAGTGAACGGCAAGCCGTTGGTTTATCTTGATAATGGTGCCTCGGCGCAAAAGCCGCAGGTCGTCATCGATGCGGTGACACAGGCCTATGCCCATGAATATGCCAATGTGCATCGCGGGCTGCACTACCTCTCCAACCTCGCCACGGACAAATACGAGGCGGTGCGCGGCACCGTCGCCCGCTTCCTCAATGCTGGTTCCGAGGATGAGATCGTGATGAATTCGGGCACGACCGAGGGGATCAACATGATTTCCTATGGCTGGGCGGCGGCACATCTGCAGCCGGGTGACGAAATCATCCTGTCGGTGATGGAGCATCACGCCAATATCGTGCCCTGGCATTTCCTCAGGGAGCGTCAGGGTGTCGTGCTGAAATGGGTCGAGACGGACGTGAACGGCGATCTGGACCCTGCGGCGGTGCTGGCGGCGATTGGCCCGCGCACAAGGCTGATCGCCGTGACCCAGCTGTCGAACGTTCTGGGTACGGTGGTCGATGTCAAATCCATCTGCGACGGCGCGCGTGCACACGGGGTGCCGGTGCTGGTGGACGGTTCACAGGCGGCGGTTCATATGCCGGTCGATGTGCGTGATATCGGCTGTGATTTCTATGCGATCACGGGGCACAAGCTCTATGGCCCGTCAGGTTCCGGCGCGATCTATATCAGCAAGGAACGGATGGCTGAAATGCGCCCCTTCATGGGTGGTGGCGACATGATCCGTGATGTGCACCGCGACACCATAACCTACAACACGCCCCCCCTGATGTTCGAGGCCGGAACACCCGGGATCGTGCAGACCATCGGTTTCGGTGTGGCGCTGGAATACATGATGCAGATCGGCATGGACAATATTGCCGCCCATGAAACCCGGCTGCGGGATTATGCGCGCGACCGTCTGGACGGGCTGAACTGGGTGAATGTCCAGGGGCAATCTGCTGATAAGGCTGCGATATTTTCGTTCACGCTGGATGGTGCTGCCCACGCGCATGACATCTCGACGGTGCTGGACAAGAAAGGCGTCGCCGTGCGGGCGGGCCATCATTGCGCACAGCCCCTGATGGACCATCTGGGCCTGAGCGCAACCACACGGGCCTCGTTTGCGATGTACAACACAACCGAGGAAGTGGATGTGCTGGTCGATGCGCTCGAGCTTTGTCATTCGCTCTTTGCCTGAGGGCTTTTGCGATTGCGGCGCGCCCATTGCCCCGGTATATGGCCCGACAGGCACCCGTAGCTCAGCTGGATAGAGCGCTGCCCTCCGAAGGCAGAGGCCAGAGGTTCGAATCCTCTCGGGTGCGCCAATGATATCAAAGAGTTGACAGATTTTTTCAATCGGGATTTACTCGCTCTGTCCCCGTTTCGTCCCCGAATACTGTTGATATTCTGGTTCTGTTCGATATTCGTTCCAATCTGGCGCACAATTCCATCAACACTTGTTTTCGATGATCTGAACAGCTCTTGTCTGATATTCCGGGTGGTGATGCCAATAGGTTTTCCGAATGGTTTCCGGCGATGTATCAAAGAAATCCGCCGCATCTTCGATACTCATGCCTTTCTGCATGGCCCATGTAATGGCAGTGTGCTTGAGCGTGTGCCGGTTAGGTTCCTTACCTATATCACTGTCACGAAGGATACGCTTCCATGACGTGCGGATTGATCCCACCCTGCACCCTTTAATTTCAATGGCCCATATCTGACCGTTTCTGTGCCAGCGTCTGGCGTGGCCAAGAAGCTGTCTCGGCATTTTGACGGCTTTCCGACGCTTGTTTGTTTTGCCTTCCGCAAACCCTTTCCTGTGAAGGATGCCCCGTTCCAGATCGAACCAGCCATTCTTCATGGCAGGCCCTTCCAGCATCAGGTTCAGAACGGCAGTCATTCGGGTTCCGGTGTATATCGAAATAAGAATGAACCGGGCGATATGTTTTGATCTTGGGTCCCGCCATGCCGTACGAACCAGTTTTGCGACCTCATCCCTTGTCAACCATGTGAACTTTGTCTCTGGGGCGGATGGAAGCGATACCTGGGGGGAAACCGTGAGATACCCTTCTTTGGCGCAGTATCGCAGAGCGGCCTGTAAGGTTCCCATTTCGCGCCTGACTGTGCCGGCCGCTTTATCTCTCCACTTCACGTATCGCCTGCACGTCGCCCCTTTGACATCTGATACGAATAAATCTGCCCAGAACGGAATGAGCGCCTGAACTGCGTAATATATTCTTTCCGGGTCTGCGGCGTTTGGGGCATGTTCATCGACATAGACGGCGAGAACATCACCAACCATCATTTCTTCCGGGCGAGAGGGACCACTATCCCTGCGGTTTTTGTCCGCGATGTATGCTTCAAGTTCTCTTTCAGCGTCTTCAAGGATGCTTGTGCCCGTTGAACGCTCGATCCGCCTGCCGTCTGCTCCGGTGTCTCTGATGATGTAGCATGGAGGTCTGCCTGATTTTTTGGTGAGGAGGAGTCTTGCACCTTTGGACACACGCGGCATTGTTCAATCAACTCCTCTATTTCATCAACCCTGATCTTGAGCGACCTTCCAACACGAATGGCCAGCCCCGACTTTTTGGCTATCCGGCAAAGCGGCTGGTGGGGAACCCCCAACCGCTCAGCGACATTCTTGATGGATTCGAGTTGTATCATACCCGGTTCAACGTGGCGGTGATCATTCCTCGCACTCCCCTGCCCAAGCGAATTTCCCGTCTATCGGGCAATGCAGGGCATAACCCCGTTCTATGGCTTGGGTTTTCAGGTTACCATTTGACGAAAAAAGTATAATCCCCAAGACGCCAAAAATTGCTGCGCATGTGATCGCAATGTAAAACGGCACATCATCATCGTTCATTCTTCATTCCTTTTCTATTCTGCCCGGTGAAGCAAATAAATTTGACCTTCGCGGGTGATTACAGGTTCGGCGTATGTTTCCAGAGAGCCTTCATCATAACCATCTTCGACAAACATCTTGGTTCCGCCGTCTTGAATAAACCCCGCATGTTGAAGCTCACTCAGAGCTTTGAGCACGGCAAAGGCTTCTGGGCTGATTTTAGTCATGGATTTGGTCCTTTCTGTGGTGGGGTTTACTGCGGGTCATGCGGCCACCTGTTGCTTGATCCGGTCCATGATCCACTTGATGACTGAGACCGTCATAGAGTTG
>JASBTX010000028.1 GCA_030148225.1 Paracoccaceae bacterium | reverse complement strand
GCTTCGCCGCCGGCGGTCAGACCGATCAGTTTTCGCGCGCCTATGGCGATTACATCTCGCGCGAAACCGGGCAGACCGTGGTGGTCGAGAACAAGACCGGGGCGGGCGGCGCGCTTGCGGCGGTGGAGCTGAAGCGTTCTGCGCCGGACGGTCACACGCTGATGATCACCAACACCACCACCTTCATGCTCAACCCCGTGCTGATGAAGGACATCCGCTACGATCCGCTCAAGGATTTCGCGATGATCTCGATGATGCCGAGCGGCAGCGTGCCGCTGTTCGTCAGCGAGAAGGTGCCGGCGAAGACGCTGCCGGAGTTCATCGACTACGCGAAGAAGTCCGGCAAGGTGAATATCGGCACCTACGCCGCCGGCTCCTATGCGCATATCGTGGTGGCCGAACTCAACAAGCAATACGGCCTGAAGATGGAGGCGATCCATTACCGCGGCGAGGCGCCGATGTTCGCTGACCTTGCGGGGCAGGCGATCGATGCCGGCATCGGTACCTATGTTTCGGCCATGCCGCTGCTCGACACCGGCAAGATCCGCACCATCGCCACCTCGCGCCGCCGCATTCCGGCGCTGCCGGATGTCGCCACCTTCAAGGAGCAGGGCATGACGTCGCGCGCGACGTCGCTGATGACGTTCCAGGGCTGCGTCGCGCCGACCGGCACGCCGCAGGAGATCGTGACCCGGCTGTCCGATCTGATGGTCGCCGCAGGCAAGACCGATCGCATTCAGGAGATGCTGAAGAAGCAGGGCATCGATGAAGCGGCAATGACCGTTGCTGCCAGCCAGGCGATCTACAAGGAGGAAGCGCCGATCTGGGCGGAGCTCGCGGGCAGCCTCGGGCCGGTGCCGCAATAACACGCACTTAAAATTGATCCAGTGTCTTTGCGCGTTAGCCCGTCGCCATTCGTCTATCACAATGGGAGCAATCGAGAACGGCCGCAACCGCGGCCGTGCGGCGCCCGCGACGTGCCGATCTCCATGCGCCAAAAGCAACAGGCGTGACCAAAAGCCATCGGCGCGTATCGGGTCCGGAGAACCGCTGGATACGTGTCATGGCATTTCGCAAGGTCAAGGGAGAGGCGATCAATCTGGGCAGGGAGGTCTACGATGCCAGATTCAAGATACGGATCGGGCATCGGACGGCAGATTTGCCGAGCGATCCCCGGCGAATTCTGGTGTCGGTCGGCAAGAACAAGGACACGCTGTTCGAATTTGCGGTGATGTTGAGCGAGACGAGGGAAGAGAACGCCGCCGGCTACACTTTCACTTTCACCGGTCCTCAGGACGAGGTGCGGCAAGGCTTCAAGGCGAACGAGCAGGTCTTCGCCGAAGTCGGCAGCGAAGAAGCATTCGTCGCCTATGTGCGCGAGGGCACGGAGTTGCTGTTCAGCAGCGAAGGCGCCATCACCCGCGGCTCACGCTATATCTGCCGGCTGGCGTAGTCGTCGTAGGATGGGTTGAGCGGAGGCGCAGCGCACCGAAGCAAAAAACCATCGGCGGAATTCGTCGCCTCGATGGAATGATGGGTTGTCGCCTCGCTCAACCCATCCCGCGATTTATGATGATTGACTGACCACTTCCTTGCGCTCGCTCGTACGCTTCAGCTTGCCGAGCATGGAAGCCGCATAGGCGGCGTAAGGACCGATCCAGCGTTCATGGATGGCGTGGATCGGCAGCGCGTCGAGCTGGTTCCATCGCTCGCGCCCGCGGCGCTCGATGATGAGGAGGCCAGCCTCGTCTAGGACTTTCAGATGTTGCATCACCGTGCAGCGATCCAGCTCGGGAAACAGCTCGCACAGCATTCCCGTCGTCTTGGCGCCCGTCTTGAGCGCATCCACCATCCGCCGCCGCGAACGATGGGCCAGGGCCCGGAACAGCAGGTCGTCTTTCTCGTCATTTGACATGTTATAAATATATAACCTATTGTCGAATGAAACAAGAGGAGGATGTCCATGGCACCGAGGTTCACCATCAAGGGGCGTATCGCCAAGCCCGTCAGCGACGTGTTCGAGGCTGTCGTCAATCCCGAGCACCTGTCGGAATTTTTCACGACCGGTGGCGCGAAGGGACGGCTGGAAACCGGCGCTGTTGTGACCTGGGACTTCCACGATTTTCCCGGTGCCTTTCCGGTTCATGTCACCGAGGTCGAGAAGGACAGGCGCATCGTGCTGCGCTGGGACGGCGAGGCGGCTGCCGTCGAGGCTGACGCATCGGGGAGCAACAAGACGAAGGTCACGATGACGTTCGCCCCCACCGATGACGGTCGGACGCTGGTCGAGATCACGGAAGAGGGTTGGCTGGACAGCCCGGAGGGACGTTCGGCGTCCTACGGCAATTGCGAAGGCTGGACTGGCATGCTGTGCGCCATGAAAGCCTGGCTCGAACACGGCATCCATCTGCGCGACGGATTTTACAAGTAGCAAGCGATCGTAGGATGGGGAGCGCTGAGCTCAATCCGTCCTACTTCACCTTCGCCGCGATGATGTCATCTGCTTTAACCCAGCCCGGTGTGCCCACCGCAAACCGCGCCTTTGCGCGTGATGCCAGATCGCGCGCGGTCTTGTTGTCGCCGCGCAGGAATGCGGCTTGCGCCGAGGCGAGGTCCGCTTCCGCAAGTTCGCCCTTGCGGCCATAGGCCATGGCAAGCTGCTGATAGCCGGCGGGCGCTTCGCCTTCGCGGGCGATGGCGGCCTTGAGGATGCGGATGGCTTCGTCCGTATAGGCCTTGTTGTCGGAGGCGACGAGGGCCTGGCCGAGCATCATCTCGATCAGCGGTGCATTGCTCGCGAGCTGCACCGCGCGGCGCAGCGGTGCGATCGCCTCATTGGGGCGGCCGCCTTCGAGCAGCGCCTGGCCGCGCAGCTCGTAGAAGTAAGGATTGTTCGGCTGCGCCTTGATGAGCTGGTCGATCTGCGCGATGGCGACGGTGAGGTCGCCGTGGCGATAGGTGGCGATGGCGCGGGCATATTGCGCGGGCAGGCTGGTGTCGGATGGCGGATAGCGGCGCAGCACGGTGTCGCGCTGCTCCATGAAGCCCGAGGTTTTCGCGCGCATCAGGTCGTGGCGCAGCTGCAGCGCCGGATCGTCCTTCTTGTCCCAGTAGGGACTTGCCTTGGCGAGGCCTTCGAGCGCGGCGACGCGCTCCTGCGGCATCGGATGCGACTGCATATAGGGATCGCTGCCGCGCATGGCGAACAGGCCGTCGGACGAGAAGCGCTTGAAGGTCTCGTACATGCCTTTCGCGGACTGGCCTGTCTCCGTCAGATATTTGACGCCGGCACGATCTGCGTTTTCTTCATGCTGGCGCTGATAGGCCAGCATGGTGTTCATCATCATCGCCTGCGGCGCGGCGACTGCGGCGGCGCCGACATTGCTCATATTGCCGCCCTGATTGCCGCCGCGCGCACCTGCTGCCATGGCGCCGACACCGAGCAGCATGGCGATGATCATCTGTGTCTGAGCTTCGGCGAGGCGCTGGCGCAGCTTCGACAGATGGCCGCCGGCGAGATGGCCGGTTTCATGCGCGAGCACGCCGATGATCTGGTTCGGTGTCTGCGACTGCATCAGCGCGCCGTAATTGACGAAGATGCGGCGGCCGTCGGCGACGAAGGCGTTGAAACTCGCATTGTTGATGATGACGACCTGGATGTTCTGCTTCTCCAGCCCGGCGGCGCGCAGGATCGGGCGCGTATAATCGCGCAACAGCTGCTCGATCTCGGTATCGCGCAGCAAGCGGATGTCGCCTTGCTGGGCGCTGGCGGCGATCGGCGTCAGCATGACGGCGGCGGCGGTGAGCAGGGCGGTCAGCCGGGAGAACAGCCGGGTTGCAGCGTTGGCCGGTGAGGCTTTATTGGGCTGCAGATGCAAGTCTTTCGTCATTGGCCGGGATCGGGATTCGCGATAAGTCGGTACAATCGAATATTGCGGCGGGAGCGCGGCGTGGCTCGCCTGCAGCAAATGCTTACGCCGCGCAGATAGCAGATTTTCAGGTTCGATACGATGTCCGATACGATCCTCCGTGCCCGCGCCAAGGGCCTGCTTGCGGCGTCCGGCCGCAGCGATGTTCCCTCCTTCATGGTGATGGATGTGATGGCCGCCGCCGCGCGCATCGAGGCCGCCGGGGGGCACGTGATCCATATGGAAGTCGGCCAGCCCGCAGCGCCGGCGCCGCAGACGGCGATCAAGGCCGCGCAGGAGGCGCTCGCGCGCGGGCAGGTGGAATATACCGCCGCGCTCGGCACCCCCTCGCTGCGCGCGCGCATCGCGCGGCACTATCGCGATGCCTATGGCTGCGAGGTCGATCCCGAACAGATCGTGGTGACCACGGGATCGTCCGGCGCTTTCATCCTCGCTTTCCTCGCTTTGTTCGAGCCCGGCGATCGCGTCGCCATCGCGGCGCCCGGTTATCCGCCGTATCGGCACATCCTCACCGCGCTCGGCTGCGAGCCGGTGCTGATCGAGACGCATGCGGAGACGCGTCATGCGCTCACGGGCGAAGCCTTGCTTGCCGAGCATCGCAAGAAGCCATTGAAGGGCGTGCTGGTCGCAAGCCCCGCCAATCCCACTGGCACCATGATGTCGCGCGAGGCGCTGACGAACCTGATCGCAGCCGCCGAGAGCGAAGGCATCCGCTTCATCTCGGACGAAATCTATCACGGCCTTGACTACGCATTTCCGGCAGTGACAGCGGCCGAGCTGTCGCCGAATGCGCTCATCATCAATTCGTTCTCGAAATACTTCTGCATGACCGGCTGGCGTGTCGGCTGGATGGTGGTGCCGCCGCCGCTTGTTCGCTCCATGGAACGTTTGCAGCAGAATCTGTCCATCTCGGTTCCCACGCTGTCGCAGATCGCCGCCGAGGCGGCGTTCGACGGAGCGGCGGAGATGGAGGAGATCAAGCACGGTTATCAGGAGAACCGCCGCATTCTGACCACCGGGTTGCCGCAAGGCGGCCTCACCGAATTCCTTCCAGCGGACGGTGCGTTCTATCTTTATGCGGATGTTTCGCGCTTCACGAACGACAGCTACGAATTCGCCAAACAGATGCTCGAACAGGCCCATGTGGCCGCGACACCGGGCGCCGATTTCGATCCGTTCCACGGCAAGTCCTTCATCCGCTTCTCTTATGCGCGTTCCAGTGCGGAGATGCAGGATGCCGTTGCGCGGATCTGCAAGTGGCTGGCCTGACATGAGCATGCCGTCTCCGATCGCTGCGGTCTTGTGGCCCTCCAGCGGCAAATCAGCGGCCGCCTTGCGGCGCGCGGTCATTCTGGCGGTCGCCGGCGTGGTGCTGCTGGCCGTTTCCGCCAAGGTGAACCTGCAACTGCCCTTCGTGCCGATGACGCTGCAGACGCTGGTGGTGCTGATGACCGGCGCCGCCTATGGCTGGCGGCTTGGGACGGCGACGCTCGTCCTCTATCTCGTTGCGGGTGCTGGCGGATTGCCGGTCTTCGCCGGCCCGGTAGGGGGCCTGAAGCCGTTGTTCGGCGCCACCGCAGGCTTTCTGTTCGGCTTTGTGGTCGCGGCCTTCATCACCGGCTGGCTGGCGGAGCGCGGTTGGGACCGGTCGGTCGGTTGGCTGTTTGTCGCCATGGCCATCGGGCATTTTGTCATTCTTTCAATGGGATGGGCGTGGCTGGCTTTTGGCGTGGGGCTCGGCGTCGGCAAGGCGCTGATCGTCGGCGTGACACCGTTCCTGGTCGGTGCGCTGCTGAAGAATGCGATCGGGGCGCTGCTCATTCCGCTCGCATATGGTGCGGCGGCCCGTCGCAGCAACTAGGCGTGTATTCGACCAATGCCTCGCCTTTTTGGATATTAAATTCCGTTCTGCGGGTTGCGGGTGCGACATTATTGCGTGTAAGGACCCCCAGTTTTGCGACGAACTGGGAGACAACGTTCAATGTCGGTGACTACCGCGGCGCCCCATGCGGGCGTCTCAGAGGCGAAGAAGCCCTGGTACAAGGTTCTCTATATTCAGGTGCTGATCGCCATCGTCATCGGCGTGCTGGTCGGATGGCTCGAGCCGAAGTTCGCCACCAATGACTGGATCAAGGCGCTCGGCGACGGCTTCATCAAGCTGATCAAGATGGTGATCGCGCCGATCATCTTCTGCACCGTGGTGTCCGGCATCGCCCACATCCAGGATGCCAAGAAGGTCGGTCGCGTCGGCATCAAGGCGCTGGTCTATTTCGAGGTCGTCTCGACCTTCGCGCTGATCCTCGGCCTGATCATGGGCAACGTCTTCCAGGTTGGTCATGGCCTTGCCGCCAAAGTCGATGGTGCCAACGCAGCCGTCGCCGGTTACGTGAAGCAGGCGGAGGCGCAGAAGTCAGTGGACTTCGTGCTCAACATCATTCCCGACAGCGTCGTCGGCGCCTTCGCGAAGGGTGATATCTTGCAGGTGCTGCTGTTCGCGATCCTGTTCGGTTTTGCGCTGATGGCGCTCGGCGAGCGCGGCCACAAGTTGCGCGACATCATCGATGATACGTCGCATGCGGTGTTCGGCGTCATCGCCATCGTCATGAAGGCGGCGCCGATCGGTGCGTTCGGCGCGATGGCCTATACGATCGGCAAGTTCGGCCCGGCCGCGCTGACCAATCTGTTCAGCCTGATCCTGCTGTTCTACGGGACCGCGCTGCTGTTCGTCGTCGTCGTGCTCGGCATCATCGCGCGCATTGTCGGCTTCAGCATTTTCAAGTTCATCCGCTACATCAAGGATGAGCTGCTGATCGTGCTCGGCACCTCGTCGTCGGAAAGCGCGCTGCCGCAGTTGATGGAGAAGCTGCAGCGCCTCGGCTGTTCGAAGTCGGTGGTCGGCCTCGTGGTCCCGACCGGCTATTCGTTCAATCTCGACGGCACCAATATCTACATGACACTGGCGACCCTGTTTATCGCCCAGGCACTCGGCGTGGAGCTCTCCTTCGGCCAGCAGATCACCATCCTGATCGTAGCGATGCTGACCTCGAAGGGCGCCTCGGGCGTCACCGGCGCCGGGTTTATCACGCTGGCGGCGACGCTCGCGGTGGTCGATCCGCGTCTCGTGCCCGGCATGGCGATCGTGTTCTCCATCGACAAGTTCATGAGCGAGGTTCGCGCGCTCACCAACATCACCGGCAACGGCATCGCTGCGGTGTTCGTGTCGTGGTGGGAAGGCGAACTCGACAAGGAAACGATGCACGCGAACCTGAACAAGGATATCGATCCGTCGGACGTCGAGACTGCGGTAACGACGGGCTGAGCTAGCGGCCTGTAGCGGAAAAGCCGCCCGGGGGTGCCGGGCGGCTTTTTTTGTATCCGCCCTACGGCTTGAGAACCGCGAAACAGGCGGTGGCGATGATGACTGCGATCACCAAGGGAAATGTCGTTCGTATCTCGCCGCCGGCACCCGCAGCGATCTTGCGGAGTCGGCCGGACTGATAGCCGTGAAGTCCGGAGATCAAGACGACAAGGCCGAGCTTCGCATTGACCCAGAAACTCCCGAACCAAGAACCGGTGGTCGCAAGCGCGAGCCCAAGAGCCCACACGACAAGCATTGCCGGCATGGTGACGTGCTGATCGTACCGCCGGAATGCTGCTGCAATCTGCTGGGTTTGATAAGGCATAGCCGGCAGGATCGACAGCAGCAGCGATGTCACGATCACGCCGCTGCCAAAGATCAGTGCCGCTGCGACATGAACGGCTTTCAGCCACAAATAGATGTCGCCCACTGTCAGCTCTCCAGCCGATGAGTACCGAGCGCCGCGGCGCGCCGTGCGAAAAACATCCAGGTGCGAAAACCGGCAAAGGGCACAAAGGCGGACAGCGCCAGCCATCCGATCTCGCCGCGGCGCCACATGCCGGCGCCGATGGATTGCAGCAGCACCACCGCATAGCCGGTGAAGGCGAGGCCGTGCACCGGACCGATCACCTTGACGCCGAGCGGCCATCCCCAGACATGCTTCAACGGGACAGCTAGGCAGAACAGCAGCAGCAAGGTGCTGGCCTCGACGATCGCCGCCACTTGCAGACGGCGCAGCAGTGCCGCCTCGATGTCTCGTTCCGTTTCCAAGGCCTGTCCTTCGGTCTCGATGCGTCAACCGCTTCATAGGCCGGCAAATGGTTCGGCGAGAGTGGCAGTTCTGCCTATCTGTGATCGATTTCTGCCAATATGGAGTCCGACGTGAATAGCGGAGCGAAGGGCCAGGGTATGGTTCACAAGATCGGGGTGATCGCGATGCAGCGATTGATCCCCTACGACCTGACGATTGCCTGTGAGGTATTCGGCCGACTTGCGGATGCGGGCGGCAGACCGCTTTACGAGGTGAAGGTCTGCGGCGAGGCGCAGATAGTGGAGGCGAGGGCGTTCAATCTCGTCGTTCCGTTCGGGCTCAGTGCGCTCCGCTCCGTGGATACGATCATCGTGCCGGGGATTGAGGACGTGTCCGTAGAGGTGCCGCGTGCCGTTGTTCGGTTGCTGCAGGCGGCGTCGCGTCGCGGCGTCCGGATCGCGTCGATCTGCTCGGGCGCCTTCGTGCTGGCAGCGGCCGGGCTGCTGGATGGGCGACGAGCGACCACGCACTGGCTGTGCGCCGATGAGCTGCAGCGGCGATACCCCGATGTCACCGTCGATCCGAACGTCCTGTATGTCGATGAAGGACAGATCATTACGTCAGCAGGGGCATCGGCGGGACTGGATATGTGCCTGCATCTCGTCAGGCGCGATTTCGGGCAGGCGTTCGCAGCGAAGGCCGCGCGTCTCGCCGTGACCCCCGTCGATCGCGACGGCGGCCAGGCGCAGTACATTCGACGCGATCCGCCGCGTTCGGTCGGCTCGCTCGCGCCGCTGCTCGAATGGATGGCGGCGCACATGACGGAGGCATTGACCGTCAGGCAGATCGCGGCCCGTGCCCGGATGAGCGAACGTAGTTTCGCGCGTCACTTTCAGGAGCAGGTCGGCGTTACGCCAATGCACTGGCTGTTGAACGCCCGGATTAGGCGTGCGCAGGAGCTTCTGGAAGCAAGCACCGCCTACGCGGACGATATCGCGATATCCTGCGGTTTCCAGTCGACGGTGACGTTCCGTAGCAGCTTCAAGCGGATCGTCGGTCTCACGCCGGTTGAGTATAGGCGGACGTTCAACAGTCCGGCGGCTGCCGTTGCTATGGCAGCCTCAGCTACTCAGTAAAAAGCCGCCCGGTGAGACCGGGCGGCTTTTAATTTTCCGTACAGCAGATCAGCGCTCAGCTGTTCCCGCCGCCGAAAGCACGGGACCACCAGCCGGCCTTACGTGGGGCCTCGGTGCTCGGTGCGGGAGCAGGAGGTGCGACCGGTGCTGCCACCGGAGCAGGCTCTTCGACGATCGCAACGGGCGCGGGTGCTTCCGGCTCGACGGGAGCCGGGGCGGAGGTCCCGAAGCTGACTTTTTCGCGCACCGTGGAGCGGCGGCGGGCCGGCTTCTCGTCGTCCTGCGCAAGCGCAGGCTCGGGAGTTGCCGCAACCGGCGCGGCCGGAGCAGGCTCGGCTGGCGCGAACATCGGGACCGAGTCGTGGTCAGTTTTCGGCGCTTCGACCGGTTGAGCTTCGTGGCCTGGCTGGTCGCCATGACTGCCGTTGTTGCGGCCGTCGAGATCGGCGACAGCTTCGCTCGCTTCGGATTCCTGAGGCTCGGTGAGTTCGTCGGCGATCGAGCCGGCGAGACCTTCCTCATTGCCTTCTTGGCGCTCACCGCCACGGCGGCGGCGGCCACCGCGACGGCCGCGGCGGCGTGGGCGACGTTCGCCATCGGCAGACTGTTCGTCACGTGCTTCGCGCGGCTGGTCATCAGCCTCGTCGTCGTCGCCTTCGGCTTCGTCGCCGATGGTTTCGCCGGCGGTCTCGATGGCGCCGTCAGTCATCACATGGGTATCGCTGACCTGGACATCGCCTGTTTCACGGTCCTGGCCTTCGCGGGCCTCACCTGAACGGCCGCGACGACGACGGCGGCGGCGGCGCTTGCGATCGCTGCCTTCGCTATCGCCGGAGGCTTCGGACGCGCCTTCCTCGTCGCCGAGACCTTCGGTCTCTTCGGTTTCGACTTCGGCTTCCGTCTCGAACAGCTCTTCGTCGTCGTAGGGCTCTTCCTCGGGCGCAGGTGGCAGATTGGCGAGCTGGGCTGCGAGCAGGGCCTTGGCGGCCTCCAGCGTGTGCACCTGTTCGCCACGGTCGATCACATAAGACTGCTGGCCGGTGACATGGGCGTCAGCGAGAACCGCAATCGTGACCTGGAAGCTCTCTTCGAGGTCGCGCAGATGGCCGCGCTTGTGGTTCAACACATAGAGGGCAACGTCGCTGCGGGTGCGGACGACGAGATTATGCGTCGCGCCCTTCATGAGCACTTCCTCGACGCCGCGCAGCAGCTGCAGTGCGACCGAGGAGACCGAGCGAACGTGACCGGTGCCGCCGCAATGCGCGCAGACCTCGGTGGAGCTTTCGAGCACGCTGGCGCGGATGCGCTGACGCGACATTTCCAAGAGGCCGAAATGCGAGATGCGACCGACCTGGATGCGGGCGCGATCCTGCCGCAGGCAGTCGCTGAGCTTGCGCTCGACCGCGCGGTTGTTGCGCTTCTCGTCCATGTCGATGAAATCGATCACGATCAGGCCGGCGAGGTCGCGCAGACGGAGCTGACGCGCGACTTCCTCGGCCGCTTCGAGATTGGTCTTCAGCGCTGTGTCCTCGATGTGATGCTCGCGGGTCGAACGACCCGAGTTCACGTCGATGGAGACGAGGGCTTCGGTCTGGTTGATGACGATATAGCCGCCGGACCTGAGCTGCACGGTCGGCGTGAACATGGCATCGAGCTGGCTCTCCACGCCCATGCGTGAGAACAGCGGCTGGCCGTCGCGATACAGCTTCACGGCGCGGGTGTTGCTCGGCATCAGCATGTGCATGAAGTCGCGCGCTTCATGGTAGCCGGCGTCACCGGCAACCTGAATCTCTTCGATCTCCTTGTTGTAGAGATCGCGCAGCGAGCGCTTGATCAGCGAGCCTTCCTCGTAAACGAGGGTAGGGGCCTGCGATTTCAGCGTCATGTCGCGGACGGTTTCCCACATCCGGATCAGATATTCGAAATCGCGCTTGATCTCCGGCTTGCTGCGCGAGGCACCGGCGGTGCGCAGGATGATGCCCATGCCTTCCGGCACATCGAGATCGGAGACCACTTCCTTCAGGCGCGAACGATCCTGCGCCGAGGTGATCTTGCGCGAGATGCCGCCACCGCGCGCGGTGTTCGGCATCAGCACGGCGTAGCGGCCGGCGAGCGAGAGGTAGGTGGTGAGGGCTGCCCCCTTGTTGCCGCGCTCTTCCTTGACCACCTGCACCAGCAAAATCTGGCGCACCTTGATCACTTCCTGAATGCGATAGCGCTTGGGGCGCGGTTTCTTGGGCAGACGGATATCGTCGGCAATATCCTCATCGGCCACCGATTCAATCTCTGACGCGGCGTCCTCGAGCGGTTCTTGATCTTCACCTTCCGGCTCCAGATCGACCACATCCATCCCGGGAATATCCGCCGGCGCATCAGGCGTATCCGCCTCGACAGGTTCGCCATCGGTATCCACATCAGAGGCAGCGTCTTCATCCGCCGCATCAGCGCTCTCCGTGATCTCATCCCCGGATGCCTCTGCCTCCGGCGTCTCCGGTTCTTCGGTCAGCACGGCATCTTCGGCCTCGGCCCGTGCCGGACGGCTGGATCTGCGTTTCTTCTGTTTCTCGGCCCGGCGGGCTTCCTCGGCTTCGGCAGCCTCCTCCATCGCCTTCGCATAGGCGCGCTCTTCCTCCAGCAGCGCCTCGCGATCCGCGACGGGGATCTGATAGTAATCAGGGTAAATTTCCGAAAAGGCAAGGAATCCGTGACGGTTGCCGCCATAATCGACGAAAGCCGCCTGCAGCGACGGTTCGACCCGCGTTACCTTGGCGAGATAGATATTCCCGGCGAGTTGACGTTTGTTGACGGATTCAAAATCGAACTCCTCGACCTTGTTTCCGTCCACCACCACGACGCGGGTCTCCTCCGCGTGGGTGGCGTCGATAAGCATTTTCTTTCCCATAAAATCTTTCGGCACAATCGTCCGCGCGCCGCCCCGGGGGGCGCGCTGCGCTGATGGTCGTGACTTGCTGAGGCGATCGCACGCGCGGATAACAGGGCCAAAGACGGATCATGCCGACCGTGCTCACTGTCCGATATGACGTCGCGGTACATCGCGTTTCTTCTCCGGCATCCCGCAGGACGCCCGTTTCTTGATCCGCCGACATCCTGCCGTCGGATATTTCGCCAGCCCCTCGGGGCCAAATCTCTATTCAGGCAGCTCCGGTGTCACTTGCACCACGCCGGAACAGGAAATCTCATACATGCCGCATGACATGTTCCTCGGAACATATGTCGTTTCCCCGGCGAAATACAATGGCTGATTTGCCAACCGCCGCATCCCGGCGGATTTCATTCATTGTTCCCGAAATACCGCGGGGGAGAGCCGCCCGAAAGGGCGGATCGGGGGCAGCGCCCCCAGCCCCGCCCGGGCAAGGATGCCCGGGCCGGCCCGACCGGCCTCAGCGCCCGATCAGATCCGGGACGATCGTGACGACGCTGGGGAATGACCAGAGAAGCGCCAGCCCCACGACCTGGATCAGCACAAACGGCGCCACGCCGCGATAGATATGCCCCGTCGTCACCTCGCGCGGCGCCACACCGCGCAGATAGAACAGCGCGAAACCGAAGGGTGGCGTCAGGAACGAGGTCTGCAGGTTCACCGCGATCATGATCGTCACCCATTTCGGGTCCATCGTGCCGCCATAGATGGCCGGGCCGACAATCGGGATCACGATATAGATGATCTCGAGGAAATCGAGCACGAAGCCGAGGATAAAGAGCACCAGCATCACGATCAGAAAGACCACGAACTCCCGGTCAAAGCTCTTCAGGAAATCCTGAATATATTCCTCACCCCCGAAAGAGATAACCACAAGGTTCAGAAGCTGCGAGCCGATCAGGATTGTAAAGACCATCGACGTGACCTTGGCGGTTTCCCGCACCACGGGGCTCAGCACCGATGTCCGCCAGAGCGTGTAGCAGGAATACAGTATGCCGAACATCGCAAAGAGGTACGAACCCTGGGCCACGATAAAGGCGATCCAGTCCTGCACCGGCACGACCTCGCGCGTCAGACGCAGATCGAAATTGATACCGACCAGAATCATGATCACGATGGCAAAGGCGGCCTGCAGGATCAGCTTGCCCGATTTCTGTTCATCCTGAAGCTTGCGGTAGGCCGCCAGCATCAGCGCCCCGCCCGCACCCAGCGCAGCCGCCGGCGTCGGGTTGGTGATCCCCCCCAGAATCGAGCCCAGCACCGCCACGATCAGGACTAGCGGCGGAAAAACCACCCGCAAGAGATCATTCTCACCCATTTTCACGGCCGCGTAACGGCAACCGTAAAGACCGATGACAACTGGGATCGCCATCCAGAGCACGGTTCCGCCCGCGCTGGTCAGTGGCCCGATAAAGAGCATGTCCACGGCCAGCAGCAGGAACACGCCCACCGCACCCACGATCTGGGGCATGGCATCGGCTGATGGTGCCACGCCGCGCGACAGCGCCAGCAAAAGACCCATCAAAAGCGCGATGGTCGCAATACCGGTACCGATCGGAGCCGCGGCACTCAGGTTTTCGGCAAGCTGTGCTGCGCGTTCCTCATCGGTCAGGGCACGGCTTTCCTGAACACCGCCGGCCTCGTCGATGGCCTTCTGTTCGGCTACCGCCTGATCCCAGGCCTCCTGCCCGTGCAGTTCGATCATCGATTTCGCACAGGCTTCACTGACATTGGTGCGCAGCGATGCCGTCACGGTCGCATCGGAAAAACTGTCGACGGTGACATCCTGCGTGCCGATCACGTTCAGGCTGGAAAAGGCTAGGAAACCGCCGATGATCAGCGCCGGTGCCAGCAGAAACCAGCCAAGCGCGTCGTTGCGCGTGATCACCTCTTTCGAGGTCGATCCCAGTTGAACGGGCGGCGCCTTGCTCGGGTTCATCACCGCATAGCCAAAGGCATAGGCCGCATAGAGTGCCGCCAGCAGAATGCCGGGCAGCAGCGCAGCCTGGAAAAGCGTACCCACAGAGACCACAGCGGGCTCCCCCAGAAAGGTCAGCGCGTCGGAACATCCGGCCTCCTGCGCGCGCACTTCCTGCGCGGTGGAATAGAGATCGCCCGCCAGCGTCCCCAGCAGAACGATCACGATCGATGGCGGAATGATCTGCCCCAGCGTACCCGAGGCGGCGATCACGCCGGTGGCAAGTTCAGGCGAATAATTGTTGCGCAGCATCGTGGGCAGCGACAATAGGCCCATCGTCACCACGGTTGCACCCACGATCCCGGTCGAGGCCGCAAGGAAGGCCCCCACCACAACCACCGACACCGCCAGACCGCCGGGCAGCGGGCCGAAAACGCGCGCCATCGTGGTCAGCAGATCATTGGCGATCTTGGAGCGTTCCAGCGTGATCCCCATCAGGACGAACATCGCCACAGCCAGCAGCGTCTCGATGGACTGGCCGGCCAGAACCCGCTCGTTGATCCGGTTGGTAAAGGCCGAAATCGTTGTTTTCATGGCCTTTTCCCAGCCGCCCTCAAACACGGGCACGCCAACCCTGGGCAAATCAGGGTATCGGAATATCGATATCTTGTCCCCGCTGATTCCGCTGGCCCTGAGGTCCTGAAACGCCTGAGAGGCGGTATCGATCGACTGGTGGATCAACAGCCCGGCACTATCCAGCGCCGCGATGATGGCAAAGGAAACCACACCGGCCCCGCCAATGGCAAATGCCACCGGAAAGCCAGAGAGGATCGCGCCAAAAAGGCACGCGAATACGATGATCAGGCCGATTTCGACGCCGTCTAGTCCAAATAACATCTTAACCGCTTTCCTTAGTGAGCGCCTTCAAGGGCGGCGTCGTCATCGCCCAGGCTGTCCTTGTCGAGATATTTGTTTTCGCTTTCCTCGCCTTCGACCAGCTCGAGATAAGAGCGGTAGAAAAAGGCAATCGACTGCAAAAAGACCAAACCGGCGAACATCACCAGAATGACCTTGAACAGGAAGTAAGCGTTGAAGCCATTCGGCGAGAAACCGATGGTTTCGATATTCCAGCGCAATGCGCGCGATTTAAGCAGGAGCTTGTCCAGCGCATCCGTGGCCGAGGGGTTCGGCACCACGAGATGACGCCACATGAAAAACCAGCCATACATCCAGGTCAGCACCGCAACCGGCATCATGAACACCAGCGATCCGAACATATCGATGATCTTCTTGGTGCGGAACCGCACGGCGGAATAGACCAGATCAACCCGCACATGCCCGCCCTGCACGAATGTATAGGTGGCGCAGAGCGTCACGATCAGCGCGTTGTAAAGCTTGAGTTCCTCGGCCCACCAGCTGACATCAAAGGTGACCGGCATCCCGAAACCGATCGATATCTCGGCCCGGGTGAATATCCGCTGCATGAAAACGATGACGATCTGCTGCAACACCATGATCAGGCCGGCCCAGGCGAATACCCGTCCGACCGTGTTGGCCAGACCCTCGAGCACACGGACACAGCCCCACATGAAGTTGCGCCGCCAGATACCAAAGGCCGTGACGATCAGGAAGGTGGTGAAGACCACAAAGAAGAACTCGACCGAACCGCCATAGTAGATAAAGCGCATCACCGCTTCATTGTTTGACCAGTCCAGCCATTGGGACGGGTTGGTCAGCGCGTTAAACAGGTTCGCGAAGGACATGAAAATATTGGTGAAAAACCATCCAATGCCGCTCAGCATCGTTCCCCCCTTATGGTATTGGCCCGGTCATCGGCGGGCCACCCGGCCGCCAAAGCAGGGACCGGCCCCGGTTTTTGAACCGGGACCGGTCAGATCAGGATAGTGCCTTAGCCCAGAACGCGGTCGCGCTGTGCGCGGTAGGCGCCGATGGACTGTGTCAGCCAGCCAGAGCTGTCGCGCATCGAGGCTTCGTAATCTGCACGAATTTCGTCGAACAGAGGATCGCCCGCGAATTTCGCGTAAACCTTTTCAGAGGCTTCGCCCATCGCGTCCCAGACGCTGTCAGGGAATTCCAGAACCTTCACACCACCGGCTTTCAGACGCTGCAGCGCCGCACCGTTGTTGTTCAGATACTGGCTCAGGTTCCAGACATTGGCGTGGCCCGAAGCGATTTCCATCATCGCCTGCTGCTGCGGCGTCAGGCTGTCAAAGACTTCGCGGTTCATCGCCAGCGACAGACCTGCCGCCGGCTCGTGGAAACCGGCAGTGTAGTAGAACTTGGTGATTTCCTTGAAACCGGCCTTTTCGTCGGCCCATGGGCCAATCCACTCGGTGCCGTCGATCGCACCCGAGGCCAGCGCCTGATACACTTCTGCGCCTGGCAGGTTCTGTACCGATGCACCCATCTCACCCAGCGCCTGACCACCCAGGCCCGGCATGCGGAATTTCAGACCCTGGAAATCCTCTGGCCCGTTGATTTCCTTGCGGAACCAGCCACCGGCCTGTGTACCGGTGTTACCGGCCAGGAACGACTTGAGGCCAAAGATTTCGCCCAGCTTGTCATGCATCGCCATGCCGTTGCCATGGTAATACCAGTTGTTCAGCTCGGTCGCTGTCATGCCGAAGGGCACGGCGGTAAAGAAGGCAAAACCGGGATGCTGGCTGACGAAATAGTAGTCAGCCGCGTGATACATATCCGCCTGACCCGCGGTTACGGCGTCAAACACCTCAAACGCACCAACGAGTTCGCCCGCTGCCTTGACTTCGATTTCGATCGAGCCATCCGACATCGCGTTGACGTTATCAGCAACCTTCTGTGCTGCATCGAAAACACCAGCAAGGCCGCGACCCCATGATGTGACCATGGTCAGCTTGCGGGCGTGGCTGCCTGCAATCGCTGGCGCAGCAAGCGTGGACGCTGCCGCGGCGGTGCCGCCAAGAGCAGATGTTTTTAGAAATGAACGACGGTCCATGTCGTTAATCCTCCCAAATAGTTGAGGGGGCGCATCCTCCTGACACACCCTCCGAGTGCGGTCAGGCTAGCGATGCCGCGCAGGAATGCAAATACCCACTCATACGTAGTGGCATGCAAATAACGCCAAAAAAATCATCTTTTTCTGTTGAAACTGACGGTTTCGTTGACGTTTCTGCGGCTTTCCGTCACAAAACGCGGTCAGAAGCGGAGTCTCATGTCCCATCCCGTCGTCCCACCCAAGCGCAAGCTGAGACTGTCCTACGAGCGACAGATTTTCCTGATGGCGGCGATTCCGATGATTCTGGCCGCCGCCGCCATTGCCCTGATCGTCGCCGGTCAGGCCCGCAATCTGGCCGAGCAGGAAATCACGGCGCTCGAGAAACAGCTGATTTCGGCCAAGAAGGCCGAACTGAAGAACTATCTGTCGCTGGCGCGGACGGCGATTGTCGAAACCTATGGCCGCGCCCTGCCCGATGATCAGGACGCCATGACCGAGGTCGCGCAGACGCTTGCAGCCATGATCTATGGGCAGGACGGGTTTTTCTTTGTCTACGATTATGACGGCAACAATCTGGTGTCGCCACGCCAGACCTACCTGATCAACCGCAACTGGTCGGATGTCGAGAATGCCGACGGCATCAAGGTTGCGGATGAACTGATCGCGCTGGCGCGCCAGGGATCGGGCTACCTGTCCTACAGCTGGATCAAACCCTCGACCGGCGAGGTGGAATCGATGGTGTCCTACGTCGTGGGACTTCAGGACTGGCGCTGGGCGGTCGGCACCGGAGTCTTTATCGACGACGTGCTCAAGACCGTCGCCGCCGCCCGCGCACAGACAGAGGCGCGGGTGCAGTCCATCTTCTTCTGGATTACCGTCATAACCCTGTCGGCATTGCTGGCGGTTTTTCTGACCGGTCTCGTCATCAACATCCGCGAGCGTCGGCTGGCCGATGCCAAGTTGAAGGAGCTGACCCAGCGCGTACTGGACACGCAGGAGCAGGAGCGTGGCAGGGTTGCCCGGGAACTACATGATTCCATTAGCCAAATTCTGGTTGGCGTTCGCTACATGCTGGAGCTTGCGCGCCGTCAGGTGCGCCAGGGTGATCCGAAATCCGAGGCGGGGATCGAAAGGTCGATCGAGGGGCTGCAAAGTGCCATCAGCGAGGTGCGGCGCATCAGCCGCGATCTGCGCCCCGGCGTACTCGACGATCTGGGCCTTGGCCCGGCGCTCAAGGCGCTGGTCGAGGAATTTTCCAAACGTACCGGCATCGAAAGCACGCTGGAAACCGCCGTCTTTCGCAATCGCCTGTCCAATGACGCCAAGATCGCGCTTTACCGCATCGCGCAAGAGGCGCTGACCAATATCGAACGCCATGCGCAGGCCAGCCATATATCGCTGCGCCTGCGGGGCCACACCAAGGGCGCGACGCTGCGCATTCAGGATGACGGAATCGGCCTGCCGAAATCCGAGGCCGGCGCGGGTGCGGGGCTGGGGCTGAGGAACATGCAGGAACGGATGGAGCAGCTGAACGGTTCGCTCAGGATCATGTCCTCCCGCTCGGGCACCGTGATCGAGGCGCAGGTGCCGCTTGGCCATCTGCTGCCGCCAGAATCCAATCACAAGGTTGCTGCGGAATGACAGAAAAAACACGTGTACTGATCGTGGATGATCATCCGATGGTCTCCGAAGGCATCCGCTCGGTGCTCGAGACCTATGATGATATCGAGGTCGCCGCGACGCTGACCAACGGGCAAGAGGCCATCGATCAGGTCTCAGGCCTTGCCCCGGATGTCGTGTTGCTGGATCTCAACATGCCGCAGGTCAACGGGCTCAGCGCCACCGAGATCATCCTCGAACGCCGTCCCGAGACACGCATCCTGATTCTGTCGATGCATGACAGCGCCGAATATATCTCGATCGCGCTCAGCCATGGTGCGCGCGGCTATGTGCTCAAGGATGTGCCCACCGACGAAATCAAACAGGCCATCGATGCGGTGATGGGCGGTGAAACCTATCTGTGTACCGGGGCCGAGGCCGCGCTGGCCCCGCGCACCACCGACGGGCGCGAGCCTTTGACGACCCGCGAACAGACCATCCTTCTTGAACTGGCACAGGGCAGAAGCAACAAGGAGGTGGCCGTCAATCTGGATATCTCCGTGCGCACCGTCGAAACCCACCGCAAGAACATCAAGCGCAAGCTGGGCATTTCCACAACCGCAGGATTGACGCGCTATGCGATGGAACATGGCGTGCTGCAGGGCACGGGCATCTGAACCTAGCCACCACCCGCCGCGATATCGCGCAGAACGCTCAGCGCCTCGTCTTCGCGCCCATCCGGCACGAACAGATGATCGTGGTAAAACCCGGCCACAGGATTGACCCCCATGCCGTGCGCCGCCAGCACAGTGGCGATATGGGCAATGAACCCCACCGCCTCCAGCGCCGAATGCACATTCAGCGTGATCATGCGGCAGGGAAATTCGTACGCCATGGCGTGCTGCTCTGCCTCGGCACGGGTGAGGATCAGCGTCGTCCCTTCACCCTCTTCGAAGCGCATTCTGGGGGTCAGCCCGTCCGGCACCCGCCCGTCAGCCAGCGTGACGAACACATAAACCTCTCTATCCAGCGTCGCCGTCAGCCCCGTCAGCAGCCGCGACAGATCAGTTTCACCGCCCATGTGCAGCTTGCCCGGCGATGATCACAGCCCCTTGGCGCGATAGCTGTCAGCCACCCGCCCGATCGACACGAGATAGGCAGCAACGCGCAAATCCTCGACATCGTCGCGGCTGCGCCAGACCTCGCGCATCGTCTGGTAGGCGCCGCGCATCGTGTCATCAAGGCCCGACCGCACCAGTTCCAGTTCACCTGCCCCGCTCAGATAGCGCTGCGTGAAACTCTCCGAGAGATGCTCAGACAGCCCCGCCGCATCCATCACCCGGTTCAGCTCATCAACAAGCAGCTGATGGCGCGCCTCTTCCTGACGGCGCTGCATCCGGCCAAAGCGGATATGGCTCAGGTTCTTGACCCATTCGAAATACGACACCGTCACACCGCCGGCATTGGCGTACATGTCGGGAATGATGATCGTGCCCTTCTTGCGCAAAATCTCGTCCGCGCCCGCCGTAATCGGCCCGTTCGCCGCCTCGATGATCAGGGGCGCCTTGACGCGCGCGGCGTTTGACAGGTGGATCACCCCCTCAAGTGCCGCCGGGATCATGATGTCGCATTCATATTCCAGAAGCGCGGCCCCATCCGAGACATAGTCACCATGCGGGTATCCCGAGACACCGCCATGCGCGGCAATCCAGTCGCGCACGTCGTCGACATCCAGCCCGTCATAATTGCAGATACCGCCATCGCGCTCGATGATGGCGATGATCTTGCAGCTATCTTCATCGGCCAGAAACTTGGCGGCGTGATAGCCCACATTGCCAAGGCCCTGAACAATCACGCGCTTGCCATCAAGTTTGCCGTCCAGCCCGGCAGCGGCAACATCATCCTTGTGGCGGAAAAACTCCTGCAAGGCATATTGCACACCGCGCCCCGTCGCCTCGACCCGCCCGGCAATACCGCCGGCATTCAGGGGCTTGCCCGTGACACAGGCCCGCCCGTTGATATCGGTCGTGTTCATGCGCATGTACTGATCCGCGATCCAGGCCATTTCACGCTCGCCCGTCCCCATGTCGGGTGCGGGCACGTTCTGCGACGGGTTGATCAGATCGCGCTTGGCCAGTTCATAGGCAAATCGGCGGGTGATCTGCTCCATCTCATGTTCTTCCCATTCGCGCGGGTCCAGACATAACCCGCCCTTCGAGCCGCCAAAGGGCGTTTCCACGAGGGCGCATTTGAACGTCATCAGCGCCGCCAGCGCCTCGACCTCGTTCTGGTTGACAGATGTGGCATAACGGATGCCGCCCTTGACCGGCTCCATATGTTCCGAATGCACCGACCTGTAGCCCGTGAATGTATGAATATCGCCGCGCAGCCTGACGCCGAAACGCACGGTATAGGTGGCATTGCAGACGCGGATTTTCTCGACCAGTCCGGGGGGCAGCCCCGTCAGGGCAACGGCCCTGTTGAACATCATGTTCACACTGTCGCGGAAACTCGGCTCATCTGAACGTGCCATGGATTGTCTGCCTTTGTAATGGTGACTCGGAATGGAGCGAGCTTAACAAGGATTTCACGGAAGTGATCAAGAATTAGGCGATATGAAAACTTTCTATCGGCGGCAGAAGATTTGATCAGGAAATTTTCAGCAATTACAAAATCTGATCCCAGAACATAATAAAGTTACGATTTTTTGAGTTTCACGTAATTTTATTCTTGAAATTCCCGGTTGACCCCTTCATGTACCCTCCGTAAGTTTTGACGAGGAAATCGAGGACCCCGCAACATGTTCGATATCGTCGTACTCGTGGTGAAATGGCGCATGGGCCGGTAACGGACACCCTGAGAGGACCCCATGCGCCCCCGAGTAAGACCGGGGGTTTTTTTATGGGCCGGCACCGGCCCCGAACGGAGAGAGAGACATGACACGTCAGATGACCGGCGCGCAAATGGTTGTTCAGGCCCTCAAGGATCAGGGCGTGGACACGGTGTTTGGATATCCCGGCGGCGCCGTCCTGCCGATCTATGACGAGATCTTTCAGCAAAACGACATCCGCCATTTTCTCGTGCGCCATGAACAGGGTGCGGTGCATGCCGCCGAGGGTTACGCCCGTTCCACCGGTAAACCCGGCGTCGTCCTCGTTACCTCGGGCCCCGGTGCCACCAATGCGGTGACCGGCATCACCGACGCGCTGATGGATTCGATCCCCCTTGTCGTGCTGACCGGTCAGGTGCCCACATTCATGATCGGCAATGATGCGTTTCAGGAGGCCGATACCGTCGGCATCACCCGCCCCTGCACCAAGCATAACTGGCTGGTCAAGGAAACTGATCGCCTGTCCGGTGTGATCCACGAGGCCTTCCACGTTGCCACATCCGGACGCCCCGGCCCGGTGCTGATCGATATTCCCAAGGATGTGCAGTTTGCCAGCGGCGCCTATACACCGCCCGCCAAGGCCGACCTTGGCCACTATCAGCCGCGCGTCAAGGGCGATCAGGCCGCGATCGAGGCGCTGGTCGCGCTGATGGAAACGGCAAAGCGGCCGATCTTCTATACCGGCGGCGGCGTGATCAATTCGGGGCCGTCCGCATCGCAGCTGTTGCGCGAACTGGTCGATGCCACCAATTTCCCCGTCACATCCACACTGATGGGGCTGGGCGCCTACCCCGCCAGCGGCAAGCGCTGGCTGGGTATGCTGGGCATGCACGGGCTTTACGAGGCGAACATGGCCATGCATGGCTGTGACCTGATGATCAATGTCGGTGCCCGCTTCGACGACCGGATCACCGGGCGCGTTGATGCCTTCAGCCCCGGTTCGCAAAAAGCGCATATCGATATCGACCCCTCCTCGATCAACAAGGTGATCCATGTCGATATCCCGATCATCGGCGATGTCGGCCACGTTCTCGAGGACCTTCTGCGCATCTGGAAGGCGCGCGGGCGCAAGACCCACAAGGAAGGTCTAAAGCAATGGTGGGCCGATATCGATGACTGGCGGCGCATCCGCTGCCTTGATTTCACCCCGTCAAAGAAAACCATCAAACCGCAGGACGCACTTGTCCGGCTCGAGGCGCTGACCAAGGACCATCCCAATCGCTTTATTACCACCGAAGTAGGTCAGCACCAGATGTGGGCGGCGCAATATCTGGGTTTCGAGGACCCGAACCGCTGGATGACATCGGGCGGTCTCGGGACGATGGGCTATGGCTTTCCGGCCTCAATCGGGGTGCAGGTCGCCCATCCGGATGCGCTGGTGATCAATGTCGCGGGCGAGGCGAGCTGGCTGATGAACATGCAGGAAATGGGCACCGCCGCACAATACCGCCTGCCCGTCAAGCAGTTCATCCTGAACAATGAACGCCTCGGCATGGTGCGCCAGTGGCAGGAGCTTCTGCATGGCGAACGCTATTCGCATTCCTGGTCCGAGGCGTTGCCGGATTTCGTCAAGCTGGCCGATGCTTTCGGGGCCAAGGGCATTCTCTGCACCGATCCGGCTGATCTCGACGACGCCATCATGGAGATGCTGAACCATGACGGGCCGGTTCTTTTTGACTGTCTCGTCGAAAAGCACGAGAACTGCTTCCCGATGATCCCGTCGGGCGAGCCGCATAACAAGATGCTGTTGGGCGAAAACGCGGACACGTCCAGCGCCATCGGCAATACCGGCGCCGTCCTCGTCTGACGGACAAGCCGAGAGGTCGCGCCATGAGTATTTGGACAAAGAAGAAATCAAAACGATGCGCCCCGCCATCCGTGAGGACAGGCGGGGCGACTTCTCCTTTGGCGGTCATCGGCTCTCCAGCCTGTACCGCAGGCAGAGGGGAGCATGATTTCCTTTCTTCTTTGTTAACAATACTCCCGCCGGAGGCGTCCGCCCCATCCGCATTCCGAAAGATCGCACAAGGAAGACCGACATGAACGCTCTCAAGATCAAGAAAGGCGCAACCAGCCATTCGGCCTATAACCTGCGCTCGAATTTCTCGGATACGCAGGAGCAGCACACGCTGGCGGTCGTGGTTGATAATGAGGCGGGTGTGTTGGCGCGGGTGATCGGGCTTTTTTCCGGGCGCGGTTACAATATCGAGAGCCTGACGGTGGCCGAGATCGATCACGAGGGCAAACGCTCACGCATCACGGTCGTGACCACGGGCACGCCGCAGATCATCGAACAGATCAAGTCGCAGCTGGACCGTATCGTGCCGGTGCACGAAGTGCATGACCTGACGGTCGAGGGACCTTCGGTCGAACGCGAGCTTGCGCTTTTCAAGGTGGCGGGCGCCGGGGAAAAGCGGGTCGAGGCGCTGCGCATCGCCGAGATATTCCGCGCCTCGGTCGTCGACAGCACGCTGGAGAGCTTTGTTTTTGAACTGACCGGCACGCCGGAAAAGATCGATGCCTTTGCCGATCTGATGCGCCCTCTGGGCCTGGTTGAAGTGGCGCGCACGGGCGTGGCCGCCCTCTCGCGCGGGGCGGGCGCCTGAGCCGGAAACCGACCTAAGCCCGTCTCAGACGCCCAGATATCGGTCGGTCAGTTCTGGCGTCAGGCCAGAAAAAGCGCCTGACCAGACGGTTCGGCCACGTTCCAGGATCACCGCATTGTCGGCGATCCGGCGCAACTCATCCAATGTCTTGTCGATCACCAGAATCGCGAGGCGGGTCTCTTGCCTGAGCCCGGCGATGGCGGTCCAGATCTCCTGCCTGAGGACGGGGGCGAGGCCTTCGGTCGCCTCATCCAGGATCAGGAGTCGCGGATTGGTCATGAGCGCGCGGCCAATCGCCAGCATCTGCTGCTCACCGCCGGAGAGCGAGGCCGCGTCCTGCCCAAACCGCTCACCAAGGCGCGGCAGAAGTGCCGTCACCCGCGCCATGTCCCACTCGCCCGGGCGGGCCGCGACCAGCAGGTTTTCACCAACCGTCAGCCCCCGGAAACAGCGCCGCCCCTCGGGCACGAGGCCAAGACCCATCTGCGCGGCACGATAGGGCGGTTTGCCCGCCAGATCGGCACCGGCAAAACGAACCTCGCCGTCACGATGTGCCAGAAGGCGCGTGATCACACGCACGGTTGTCGTCTTGCCCATGCCATTGCGGCCCATCAGCGCCAGCACCTCGCCCTCCCTCAGGGTCAGATCGACGCCGAAAAGCACCTGTGTCGGGCCATAGGACGCGGTCACGCCGGAAAGGCTGAGAAGGCTCATCCCACACCCTCCCCGCCCAGATAGGCACGCCGTACTTCGGGATGGGCACGGATTTCGTCAACCGATCCCGTGGCAATGACACGGCCGTAATCCAGAACGCTGATCCGGTCGGCCAGGGCAAATACCGCGTCCATGTCATGCTCGACCAGCAGGATCGGCGCATCGCGGCTGAGGGTCCTGAGGAAATCGGTCAGCATGCGCGAGCCGTCGGCCCCCATCCCGGCCATCGGCTCATCCATCAGAAAGGCCCGCGGTTCCAGCGTCAGCGCGATGGCAACCTCGAGTTGGCGGCGCTGGCCATGCGACAGCGCGCCGGTCCGCTGATGGGCCAGATCGGCAAGTCCGGTCCGCGCAAGCGCCGCGCGCGCAGGTTCAACCAGCGCCGGATCATCCATCACCGGACGAAAGAAGCGAAAGACACGACCGCTGTACCCCAGCGCCCCCAGAACGGCGTTTTGCAGCACGGTGTGTTCCATGGCCAGCGCCGATATCTGAAAGGTCCGCGCAAGGCCCAGCCGGGCCCGGCTGGCCGTCGACAGGCCCGTGATGTCGCGGCCCAGAAAGGTGATCCGGCCCCGATCGGGTTTCAGCGCACCGGCGATCTGCTGGATCAGGGTCGATTTGCCGGCGCCGTTCGGGCCGATCAGCGCGTGAATTTCGCCCGCTCTCAGCGTCAGCGAAATATCGTCATTCGCGCGGAGCGCGCCAAAGGACCTGGAGATCCCCGTCAGTGCGAGAACCGGCTCAGTCATGGGGCGCCGCCGCGCGCGAAAGGGTGCCGATCAGCCCGCCCCGGGCAAAGAGAACCACACCAAGAAGAACAAGACCCAGATAGATATGCCAGAACTCCGATATACCGCCCAGGAAATGCTCAAGCAGGATAAAAAGCATGGCACCGGCCAGCGGCCCGTAAAGCCGCGCCACCCCGCCCAGAATGACAAAGATCATGATTTCGCCGCTGGTTTGCCAGCTGAACATGCTGGGGCTGACAAAGCGGTTCAGATCGGCAAAAAGCGCTCCGGCCAGCCCGGTAATGGCGCCTGAAATCGTAAAGGCCACCAGCCTGACGCGAAAGGGATTGATCCCTACGGTTTCCGCACGTGCCACATTCTGGCGCGCCCCGTCCAGCGCCAGACCAAATGCCGAACGCGACAGGCGCGAGACCAGAATGAGCACCAGCGACAGGATGACAAAGGCAATGGCAAAGAACTGGATCGGATCAAGTGTATTCAGACCGGGAAACCCGTTTCGTACATAGATCGACAGCCCGTCCTCGCCGCCATAGGCCGGCCAGCTGATGGCAAAGAAAAAGAGCATCTGCCCAAAGGCGAGCGTGACCATGATGAAATAGACGCCCGTGGTGCGCAGGCTGAGCGCGCCGATCACCAGCGCGGCAGCGGCAGAAACCACAATCGCGACCAGCCAGATCACCGGCATGGATTTGGTACCCTCGATCAGAAATGGTGATTGCATGAGGGGCGTATAGCTCTGGGCGTGGCTGGCCAGTATGCCCATGGCATAGCCGCCGATGCCGAAAAACGCCGCATGGCCAAGGCTGACCAGTCCGCCCAGCCCCAGTGCGAGGTTCAGCCCCACCCCTGCGATGGCGAGGATGGCGATTTTGGTGGCCAACGTGATGACAAATGGCTCATCCAGCGCCCATGCTGCCAGCGGCACCGCCAGCAGCGCAAGGTAAAGCGCCGCATTCAGCCAGCGTTCGGCGATCACCTCATGCCCTCCCGTAAAGGCCGCTGGGGCGGAAGATGAGCACCGCCGCCATCAGGATGTAGATCAGCATCGACGAAAGCGACGATCCCACGGTGGTCGCTGCCGATTTCTCCATGAAGGTGGCAAAGAAGGGCGGCAGCAGCACCCGGCCCAGCGTATCGGTGAGGCCGACCAGCACCGCGCCGATCAACGCCCCCTTGATCGAGCCGATCCCACCGATCACGATCACGACGAAGGCCAGGATCAGCACAGGCTCACCCATGCCCACCTGCACCGATTGTATGGCACCAACCAAGGCACCCGACAGGCCCGCCAGCGCGGCACCCAGCGCGAAGATCACAGTATAAAGCTTTGAAATATCAACGCCAAGCGCCGCAATCATCTCGCGGTCGTTTTCGCCGGCGCGGATGCGCATGCCGATCCGCGTTTTCGAGATCAGCCAGAATAGCGCCAGCGCGATCAGAAGGCCGATACCGATGAGGCTCAGCCGGTAAAGCGAATATTCGATACCGCCCGGCAGACGCACGCTGCCCGAGAGCGCGGGCGGGATGTTCAGATAAAGCGGGAAAGAGCCAAAGGCCCAGCGGGTTGCCTCGGACAGGACTAGGATCAGCGCGAATGTCGCCAGCACCTGATCCAGATGGTCGCGCTGATAAAGGCGGCGGATCACCACCAGTTCGATCACTCCGCCGACAATCGCCGCCGCCGCAAGGCTCGCGGCCAGCGCCAGCAGGAAAGACCCGGTCGCCGCTGCCACACCCGCCGCCGCAAAAGCCCCGATCATGTAAAGCGAGCCATGCGCCAGATTGATCAGCCCCATCACGCCGAATATCAGCGTGAGCCCGGCAGCCATCAGAAACAGCATGACGCCGAATTGCAGGCCGTTCAGCACCTGCTCTGCCAGCAGTATCAGTGACATGAGGAAACCGGTGTCAGGGATGGCGGGGTGGATGAAGGCTGCACCGGCAGCATGGGGCCGCCGGTGCAGATAGCAAAATGCCTACATCTTGCACTCGGCGGCATAAGCATCGGAATGCTGCTTCAGGCTGGTGGCGATGATCTTGTTGGTAAAGACATCGCCCTCCTTGATCACCTCGCGGACATAGATGTCCTGGATCGGATGGTTGTTCGGCCCGAAAGCAAAATCACCGCGTGTGCTGTTGAAATCAGCGGCCTTCAGCGCAGCGCGGAATGCGTCGGCATCATGGACATCGGCGGCCTTGACCGCGCTGATCAGCAGATTGGCGGTGTCAAAACCCTGAGAGGCATAGAGCGATGGCAGGCGGCCATATTTTGCCTGAAAGGTTTCGACAAAGGCCGCGTTGGTCGGATTGTCGATATCCTTGTTCCACTGCGAGGTGTTCTTGACGCCAAGCGCGGCCTCACCCACGGCCTGCAGGATCCCCTGATCAAAGCTGAAGGCGGGTCCGACAACCGGCAGGTCGATGCCGCTGCCGCTATATTGCTTCAGGAACGAAATCCCCATGCCACCGGGCAGGAAGAAAAAGACGCTGTCCGCGCCCGAGGCGCGGATTTGCGCAATCTCGGCGGCATAGTCTGTCTGACCCAGCTTGGTATACAACTCACCCGCCAGATCGCCCTCGAAGAAACGCTTGTACCCGGCAAGGGCATCCTTGCCCGCCGGATAGTTCGGCGCCAGGATGAACGAGTTTTTAAACCCCGCGCTGTTGGCATAGGCGCCGGCGGCCTCGTGCAGGTTGTCATTCTGCCATGCCACGTTGAAATAGTTTTCGTTACAGCCCTTGCCGGCCAGCGCCGAGGGCCCCGCATTTGGCGAGAGGTAGAACTTGCCCTGCGCCGTGGCCGCAGGCACGACCGCCATGGCAAGGTTCGACCAGATGATGCCGGTCAGCACATCCACCTTGTCCGATTGTATCATCCGGTCAGCCAGCTGCACGGCCAGTTCCGGCTTGCGCTGATCATCCTCGATGACGACCTCGATGCCGCTGTCGCCCGCCTGCTCGAGCGCCAGCATGAACCCGTCGCGCACATCGATGCCAAGCCCGGCACCACCCCCCGAAAGCGTCGTGATCATCCCGACCTTGACCGCCTCTCCGGCCAGACCGGGACCCGCCAGCGCCATGATGGACGCCGATATCAGGCTGAGTGTTTTGCGTTTCATTTCCGTCTCCCCGCTGTTTCATGCGCCAGAGGGCCCGGGGCCCGGATCGTCCGGCGGATGTTCATTCTGCGCCCCGAAGTCACGCCGGGGCGGCACTTGTCCCCCGATTAGATACAAGAATTGTCCGCGAGTACAATCCGTTGCTGGCTTTACCGCGCGGAACCGGCCATTTCGCTAAAAGCGGTTGACATGCACCTGCACCCCCTGTTCAACCGTCATTCCGGCGCATAGGCTCAAGGTCAGCGCAACAATCATCCGGGATTTCCATGCCAACACCCGAAGAACGCCTGAACGAGATGGGCCTCAGCCTGCCTGCCCCCATTCACCTGCCCGCCGGGCTGCACCTGCCCTTCAGCTTTGTGAATGTCCGGGGGGACAGGGTTCTGATTTCCGGCCATCCACGCCATGACGCGACCGGTGCGATCACCGGTCCCTACGGCAAGCTGGGTCAGGAACTGACACTGGAAGAAGGCGAAAACGCCGCGCGGGATATCGCGCTAAGTGTCCTTGCCAATCTCAAGCATGAAATCGGTGATCTGGGCCGCGTCGCGGGCTGGGTGCGGGTTTTCGGCATGGTGGCCTCGGTGCCCGAATTCGATCAGCAGCACCTGGTGATCAACGGCTTCAGCGATCTGATCATCGGTGCCTTCGGCCCCGAGGTTGGCCAGCACGCGCGTAGCGCCATCGGTGTCGCCAGCCTGCCAATGAATTTCGCCATCGAGGTCGAGGCCGAGTTACTGCTGCACCCGGCCTGACCCACAGCGCCATAGTGCAGCGTCGGGTTCGGGCGTTCAGTCGCCCAGCGGTGCGTGCAGCCGCGTATGGGCGGTGATGATGCCGCCTCGGTCGCCAATCGTGATCGCGCCATAGCGTTCCGCGAAACAGGCCGGCAATTCGCGGTCCCCCGGCACCGACAGCCAAAGCCGCAGCAAATGGCGCCGTTCGGCGGGATCGGGCCAGTCCTCGAACCCGGTGCGGTCGTGCAGAAAGGCATGATTATAGACAAACTGCATGTCCCCCGGCGCAAGGCGCATGGACAGGTGCAGCTGTTCGTCATTGGCAATGGAATCAAAGAGATCGAGCGCCTCGACATGCCGCTTGCTCAGGCGCATGGCGGTATCAAATCGTTGCGCGCTGTCGATATACTGGCGCTGATAGAATACGGTCAGCAGACCCGCGTGCCAGCTAAACGGTGGTATCTCCATATAGGGTTTGGCGCCCTCGGGGACCTCGCCGCGACGGTCGGTGGCAATCGGGTCGAAAAGGCAGGGCAGCAGATCAGGGCGCAAGGCGCAGAACCTGTTAAAGATCGTCTCGGCACTGACCAGCAGCGACAAGCCGCCCACCCGCGCATCCCGCAGGCAAAGCAGCGCCACCACATCCGCTGAATCGGTGTGGAAGGTCTGGCGCGCTGACGTCTGATAAATGCGCGCATTCACGTCATCGGCCCGCGCGCCGACATCGCGCACATGCCCCAGGATATGCCCGTCGGCATTCTGCGACCGCGCCCGCCCCAGATGCGCACCGATGCCACAGAATATGGCCGCGGCTACCGCGCGGGGATAATCCTGCACAGGCAGGCCGCTCAGCACCCTGAAACCGATACCGTTGATCAGATCGTCACGCAGGCGGCCAAGATCGGCAGCCATGCCGGGCAAGGGAAAGGCCTCGGCGGTCATCTCACCGATATTGCGCCCGGTTTCCAGATAGGTCCGCGCCGCCGTCTCAAGCTCGGCAATGTCATTCGGCGTCAGCATATAACGCCAGCGGGCCGGGTCGCGCGCCATATCCTGCCCGATCCATGCGCGCGGGCCAGTAATGGGTGTGAACTCGGGCATGGGCAGGGTCATTTTCAGGCTCCGCTCAGACGGCGCAATCGCCGCAACTGATGATCAGGCTGCCCGGCTGCAGGCCCAAGATCAACCATCAATACCTGTGTACCGGCATTTGTACCGGATCAGTCATCCATCAGGATGCGATTGGCATTGCCCTCGGGATCGTCGAACTGATCCTTTTTCAGCGCCCAGAAAAACACGGCCAGCCACAGACCGCCCAGGATCAGCGATGCAGGGATCAGGATGACAAGTACATTCATAATGCAGACCTGATGCGCAGCGCGTTCAGCAGAACACTGATCGAGGATGCGGACATCGCGATGGCCGCCGCGAGCGGGGTGGCGAAACCTAAAATCGCCACGGGCACCGCCACAAGATTGTAGAGCGACGCGATCCAGAGGTTCTGACGCGACAGCCGCACAACCTGCCGCGCGCAGGAAATCACGCCCGGCAGCGCCGCCAGATTATCCCTGAGCATGACGATATCGGCGGCATTGCGCGAGGCATCCAGCGCCGATGCCGGTGCGACAGAGGCATGGGCAGAGGCCAGCGCCGCCGTATCGTTCAGCCCGTCGCCGATCATCAGCACCTTGCGCCCGTCAGCCGCCAGCCGGGCCATAAGCGCCTGTTTGCCCTCGGCGGACATGGCCGAGACCCTTTTGGCCAGCCCCAGCCGGTCGGCGATCTCTTCGACAGCTGATCGGGCATCGCCACTGACGATCCAGATATCCAGCCCCTGCTGGCGCAGCCCGCGCAGCGCCGTTTCGGCCCCGTCGCGCAATCGTTGTTCAACCGGCAGGGGCCGCGCCGGGGCGTCACCGATCCGCAGGCCCGGGCCGGTAAAATCCGCGCCCAGCCAGCGACCGGCGCCAAACCTGACCGACTGCCCGCCGCTTGTCCCCGACATGCCCTGCCCCGGCTCTTCCCGGATATCCGTCACCACGGCGGCGGGCTGATCGGGCAGCGCGGCGGCGACGGCGCGCGATACCGGATGATGCGACGCCCCCGCCAGCGCCGACAGGATCGATTTCTCGGTCCCCGAAAATCCAGCCAGATCGGCAAAACGCCCCGGTTCGCTCAGCGTGCCCGTCTTGTCAAAGATGACCGTGTCCACCTCGGCAATCCGTTCAAGCGCGGTGCCCGATTTGACCAGCATCCCCATCCGGTAAAGCCTGCCAATGGCCGCCGTCACCACGGCAGGCACGGCCAGACCCAGCGCGCAGGGGCAGGTAATGATCAGCACGGCAATGGCCACGTTCAGCGCATGGCGCGGATCGCCATCCACTGCGATCCAGCCCAGAAAGGCCACCAGCGCCAGCAGATGGACCAGCGGCGCATAGATTCGTGCGGCCCGGTCGGCAAGCGCGGTATAGGCCGAACGGCTGTTCTCGGCCTGCTCGACCAGCGCGGCAACGCGCCTCAGCGTCGTATCCTCGCCCACGGCGGTGGCCGCGATCTCGACCGGTGCGCCCAGCACGATCTCACCCGCCTGCAAGATCTCGCCCGCCTCAGCGCGGCGCGCGTCACTCTCGCCGGTCAGAAATGACCTGTCCGTCAGCGCCTCTGGTGACATCAGCCGACCGTCCACAGGCACGCGCATGCCCGACGCAATGGCGACCCGGTCACCGACCGAGAGCGCTGAGACCGCCACCTCATCGGTGTGCGAACCGGTAACGCGCCGTGCCGTCTGCACCTCGAGCGCGGTCAGTTCCCGTGCCGCCGAACGCGCCGCAAGCCGCGAACGGTGATCAAGATACCGCCCGATCAGCAGAAAAAAGGTCAGCGACAGCGCCGCATCGAAATAGGCATGCGCGCCGCCATTCAGCGACTCGTAAAGCGACTGACCGGTCGCCAGCAGGATGGCGACCGAAATCGGCAGTTCCATATTCATGCGCCCAGCAGTCACCGCGCCCCATGCCGCGCGAAAGAAAGGCTGCGCCGCAAATCCCACCGCCGGCACGGCAATCGCCGCCGATATCATGTGAAAGAGATCGCGCGTGGCATCGGTGGCACCCGACCAGACGGCCACCGACAAAAGCATGACGTTCATCATCGCGAAACCGGCCACGCCCATGCGGATCAGCAGATCGCGCCCAAGCCCGTCGCGCGCGGACCCTAGCGCATCCCGATCCAGTAGATGCGCCTCGTATCCCAGCCGCTGCAGGGATGTCACCAGATCAGCCGGAACAGCATGGCTGCCGGTAATTGCCACCCGTTTGAGCGAGAGATTGACGCGCGCCGACGCAACATCGTCGCGGGCATTCAGATGCCGCTCGATATTGCGGATGCAACCGGCGCAATGGATGGTGGGCAGGGATATGTAGATATCCGCCGCCGCCCCGCCGGGCCCGGCATCATGTGCCACCGCTGCGGGCAGCGTTCGCGCGGCGGTGACCGCCGTCATTCGCCGACCACGATCGCCAGGCGGCGCTGAAAATGGGTGCCGTCGGCGCTGGTGGCGGTCAGCCGCAGGTTCCAGTTGCCCGGTCCGGCGTCGACCGGGGCGGTAAAGGCCGCGCCGTCAAAGGTGAAATCAGGGGTCTGATCATTGCGCGTATGGGTGGCGCGGCCAAAAATGGCGGACGTGATCTCGGGCCGGACAGGTGTGCCATCCTTTTCGATGCTCAGGCGCAGGATGCCGTTTTCGACCCCGGCACTGACGTCCCAGTTCAGCGCATCCTGACCCGCGCGCTCGGCCTCGAATGTCTGGCTGGCGACATAGGTGTTCCTGACCTCAAGCCCCGGAAATGTGCTGACGGCCTTGAAGGCCAAGGTAAGATTGACCGCGATGATGACACCGAATGCCGCCAGAAAGGCGATCAGCACATGCCGGCCCGTGATTTCCCTGATCATTCGGTATCCTTTCCGTTGAATGTGGTGTCCTTGAACGCGCGGCTGCCGCTGTCGAGGTCTTCGACCCAGAACCTGAATTCTGTCACATCCGCCGTTGCCGCGGGGTCCTGCGGACGTGCCGTGACATAGACCCGCTGCAACAGGATACTGTCCGCGGGCACGACAACCGACTGGCTTTGCTCCGTGCCCTCCAGCTCGATCCGGAGGATGGTGTCGCTGGACAGATGGATGTGAAATTCCCGCGCATTGCCCGACTGGTTGCGCAGCCTGACATCATAGATGTTGCGGATCGACCCATCCGACAGGGTGACAAAGGTCGGGTTGCGCTGGGGCGAAACGGTCAGGTCGATATCCGAGCGGATAAAGAGCGCGTAGACAAGGCCGATGCCAACAAGGCTCCAGAGCGTGGTGTAAAGGATGGTGCGCGGGCGCAGCACATGTTTCCAGATCGGTGTCGGTGTGCTGCCGCTGCGTTCGGCCGCCTCGTCCGACAGCGCCAGATACCCGATCAGCCCCGTGGGCTTGCCCAGACGCTTCATGATATCGTCGCAGGCATCGATACACAGACCGCAGGTGATGCATTCCATCTGCTGCCCGTCGCGGATGTCGATGCCCATCGGGCAGACATTGACGCAGGCCATGCAGTCGACGCAGTCCCCGGCCGATTTGGCCTGTTCGGTCTTGCGGTGTTTGCTGCGCGGTTCACCCCGCCAGTCGCGATAGGCGATGGTCAGCGTTTCCTGATCCATCATCGCACCCTGAATGCGGGGCCAGGGGCACATGTACATGCAGACCTGTTCACGGGCGAAACCGCCAAACAGGAATGTCGTCCCGGTCAGGATGGCGATGGTCGTATAGGCCACCGGATGCGCCCCGAAGGCCAGCATGTCGCGCGCCAGATCGGGTGCATCGGTAAAATAGAAAACCCATGCCCCGCCCGTGGCGAGCGAAATGATCAGCCAGCTGGTCCATTTGGTAATCCGCAGCCGGAACTTGCGCAGCGACCACGGGGCCTTGTGCAGACGCACACGCGCGTTGCGGTCACCTTCGATCCAGCGCTCGACAAGGATGAAGAGATCGGTCCAGACCGTCTGCGGGCAGGCATATCCGCACCAGACACGCCCCAGGGCCGAGGTGAAAAGAAAGAGCCCGAGCCCCGCCATCACCAGCAGGCCCGCCACGAAATAGAATTCGTCCGGCCAGATCTCGATCCAGAAGAAATAAAAGCGGCGATGCGCCAGATCGACAAGCACCGCCTGATCCGGCAGCGATGGCCCCCGGTCCCAGCGAATCCATGGCGTCAGATAATAGATGCCCAGCGTGACAATCATCACTACCCACTTGAAACGGCGAAACCAGCCCGAAACGCGGCGCGGAAAGATCGGCACGCGCGCGGCGTAAAGGCTGGGTGCGGGATCGGTTGTGGACACGTATCGGTACCTCGGAAAGGGCGTTGCGATAAATTCTGTTATGCACAGGCGCTGTGTGCACCCGCATTGACCTGAATCAATTCTGACATTTCACGGGGCTGCCGCGCGGCCCCGGGACGTTGCGCTGCACGGGCGGATCGGCAGGGGACCGATCCTGTGCCCCGTGCAGCGCCCGCGCCGTTCACCTGTAACGGCGATGCAGGCGACCGCCTGGCGGCCTCTGCGTACGGGCTTGTCTCGCTGGCCTACTCCTCTCCGCCTCCCAGACTGTGGACATAGGCCGAAACAGCCCGGATATCGGCTTCGGACAGACGTTCATCCCAGCCGGGCATCACGCCGAACCGGCTGTATTTGACGGTTGTTTTTACCGCTTCGGGATCGTTGCCATAAAGCCAGATTGCATCGGCAAGGTTGGGTGCGCCCTGATCACGGTCACCCAGCCCGCTGTCACCGTGACAACTTGCGCAACCGTCAAGAAAGACCTGCCGACCCGTTTCAAGTGTGGCCTGATCGATGCTGCCGCCAGAGAGGGAGAACACGTATTTCACGACAGCATCGATCTCGGCCTCTTCCAGGAAATCCCCGAATGCGGGCATCTCCGAGAAACGGGCGTCATCATTTTCCGTCCGGATTCCGTAACGGACAGTTGCGGCGATCTCGTCAATCGATCCGCCCCAAAGCCAGTCATCATCCAGAAGATTGGGATAGCCGGTTGCACCTGCCGCACCCGACCCGTGGCATTGCGAACAGAAGGCACGGAAAACCGAGGCACCGCGCGCAACCGCATAACGGCGCAGATCGGGCGTGGCGGCCAGATCGGTCATATCCGCCGCAACCAGCTCTGCAACCAGTGCCTGGTTTTTGTCCTCATGCGCCTTGATATCTTCGGCCACTTCCCCGCGGCTGGACCAGCCCAACAGACCCGCCGTCGCCTTGTTGACCATGGGCCATGCGGGATAGGCGATCGTATAGCCAATCCCCCAGATGATGGTGATGTAGAATGTCCAGAGCCACCAGCGCGGCAGCGGGTTGTTCAGCTCTTTCAAGCCGTCCCATTCATGGCCGGTCGTCTCAACACCCGAAAGCTGGTCGATTTCCTTGTTGTCAGGCATCGGTCAAATCCTCCAGCCGCTGAGAGAGTTTGGAACAGTCGCCCGTGCAATCGGCGCAGGCCGAACCGGCGGGTTTGTCATTGCGAAACGGGATCATCGATGCCTGTTTGCGGTCCTCGGACATGCTTGGCCAAAACGCATAGACCGCCACGCCGATGAAAAAGCTGAACATCGCCAAGAGCACCCAACTGTCCGCGAATTGTCGTAGAATGGAATAGGTATCCATGTGCCTGCCCTCCTATCGGCTTTCGTCTGGGATGAAGGTCGAGAAATCGACCATCGTGCCCAGCACCTGCAGATAGGCGACCATCGCGTCCATCTCAGTCAGTTCGGGCTCGCCGTCAAAATTCGACACTACAGCGTTGGGGTAACGTTCGAGAAATCCATCCGTATCCGCGTCGGGATCGGCCTGGGCCTTGAAATCCGCTGCGGCATTCTCGATCTGCTCATCCGTGTAGGGCACACCGACAAAGCGATGGGTTTTCAGCTGCTCCTCCATCAGTTCGGGAGTGATTTCGACATCCGCCAGAAACGCATATTTCGGCATGATCGATTCCGGGACCACCGATTGCGGATCTTTCAGATGATCGACCTGCCAGGCATCCGAATAGCGTCCACCGACACGCGCCAGATCGGGTCCGGTGCGTTTTGAACCCCAAAGGAAGGGGTGATCATACATGCTCTCTGCAGCCAGGCTGTAGGGGCCATACCGCTCGACCTCGTCGCGCAGCGGGCGGATCATCTGACTGTGGCAGGTGTAGCATCCCTCCCGCATGTAGATATCTCGCCCCTTCAGCTCGAGCGGCGTATAGGGACGCACGCCCGAAACCTTTTCGATGGTATTCTCCAGCCAGAAAAGCGGTGCGATTTCCACGATCCCACCGATCGTGACCACGAATAGCGAGGTCACGAACAGGAGCGTGGGACTTTTTTCCAGGATGGCGTGACGGTCTAGAATTGCCATGTCTCGGGCTCCTTATTCAGCGGGGGTTGCATTGGGGACGTGGGCGATGGCGGGCTTGGCACCGCGGATGGTCATCCACATGTTCCAGCACATGATCACCGCACCACTGAGATAAAGAACACCCCCCAGACCGCGCACCACATACATCGGGAATTTCGCGGCGACGGTGTCGGCGAAGGAGTTCACCAGGAAACCCTGGCTGTCGACCTCGCGCCACATCAGGCCTTCCATGATACCGGTGACCCACATTGACGAGGCGTAGAGAACGATACCGATCGTCGCCAGCCAGAAATGCCAGTTGATGGCCGACATCGAATACATCTTGTCCCGGCCCCACAGGCGCGGCGTCAGGAAGTAGATGCAGGCAAACGTGATCATGCCGTTCCATCCCAGCGCACCGGAATGCACGTGGCCGATGGTCCAGTCGGTATAGTGGCTCAGGCTGTTGACCGCGCGGATCGACATCATCGGCCCCTCAAAGGTCGACATGCCGTAAAACCCGAGCGACAGGACGAACATCCGGATGATCGGATCGGTGCGCAGCTTGTCCCAAGCACCCTGCAGGGTCATCAGACCGTTGATCATCCCGCCCCAGCTGGGCATCCACAACACGACAGAGAATACCATGCCGAGCGTGGATGCCCAATCCGGAAGGGCCGTATAGTGCAAGTGGTGAGGACCCGCCCAGATATAGAGGAAAATCAGTGCCCAGAAGTGAATGATCGACAGCTTGTAGCTGAAGACCGGGCGACCTGCCTGTTTGGGCAGGAAATAATACATCATGCCCAGGAAACCCGCCGTCAGGAAAAAGCCGACGGCATTGTGGCCGTACCACCACTGCGTCATCGCATCCTGAACACCGGCAAAGACCTGCACCGATTTTGACCCGAGGATCGTGACCGGGATGCTGAGGTTGTTGATCAGGTGCAGCATCGCGACAGTGATGATAAAGCTCAGATAGAACCAGTTCGCGACATAGATATGACGCTCTTTTCGGTTGAAGATCGTGCCGAGATAAACCGCCAGATAGGCGACCCAGACAATGGTCAGCCAGATATCGACATACCATTCAGGCTCGGCATATTCCTTGGATTGGGTGGCACCCAGCAGATAGCCGGTCGCGGCCATGACAATGAAAAGCTGATAGCCCCAGAAAACGAACCAGGCCAGGTTGTTGCCGAAAAGCCGGACACCGCTGGTGCGCTGGACCACGTAGAACGAGGTGGCGATCAGGGCGTTGCCGCCAAAGGCAAAGATCACCGCCGATGTGTGCAGAGGGCGCAGGCGACCGAAATTGGCAAAAGGCTGCGCCCAGTCGAAATTGAGCGCCGGGAAAGCCAGCTGAAATGCGATAAAGGTCCCCACAAGGAAACCCGCAAGCCCCCAGAAGGCTGTCGCGATCACCCCTGCCCTGATGACGCCGTCATTATATTCAGACGGGTCAGGCGGGTGCGCGGCAGGCTCATCCGTGCGCCGCAACACCCAGACAAACAGCACAAATGCGATGATGAAAATCAGGAATGCATGCAGGCGATATGCCAGATCCTGACCCCAATCCGCAGCCATTGCGGCCAGGATCATGATCAGCCCCAGCACAATAAGTTTGAAATAATTCATTACGTGTTCCCCGAACCTAGCAAGATGAGGGTTCCCGCCCCTCTTGGCCCCCGGATAGAGACCCGGCGCATCGCCGACTTTGATCTGAGTCAAAAAACGGAAATTCGCCGGGCAGAGCTATCCGGATGGCACGTCAGCGGATGACATGCACCGCGCAGTGGGCGTGACGCACGACCCGCGCCGCGTTAGAGCCAAGCAGGTAATCCGCAAACTCCGGCTCGTGCGAGGCGATAATGATGCAATCGACCTCGTTCTTGTTGGCCCAGTCAACAATCGCCGTCCCTGCCGTGCCGTCGGTAATCACCGCCTCGGCTTCGGGCAGATCGGCGCCAACCTCTTCCAGTTCGGCCTTGGCCGCCGAGCGTGTATGCTCGAACGTGTCGGCGGGAATATAATCCATCACATAGGTGGGAATATGCTGAAAAGCATGCAGAAGCGTGATGCGCGCACCCTTGTTGGCAAGGACCTTGGCAGCCTTTTTCGCGGTGTCTATGTCGCGGCTCCCGTCCAGGGAAACCGGTATCAGGATGTGGTCATACATGGCTGGACTCCTGTGTTGTCGCCCAACCCTATCGCCGCCTCCGGGGCCGCTCTTTGATGCAGGTCAAATTATTCTAAATTATCGGCCCGCCATCGGAATCGTCGCCCGTGGCATCATGCAGCGCCGCGTAATCCAGCACCGTGAATTGCCGCCGCCCCGAGAATTCGAGCACACCTTCCTTTTTCAGCTGACTCAGCTGACGGCTGACCGTTTCCAGCGTCAGGCCCAGGAAATTCGCGATTTCATCGCGCGTCAGCGGCAATGCCAGATCGGTCGGCAATTCCGACAGGCCCTCGATCTGCTGGCGGCTGGCCAGCATCTCGATGAATGTGGCCATTTTCTCGCGCGCGGTTTTTCGCCCCAGAAGAAGCATCCATTCGCGCGCAGCGTCCAGTTCATCCATCGCGATCTCAATCAGCCGCTGCGAAAGATGCGGCACGCTGTGCAGCATCTTCTCGAACGGTGCCCGGTCGAAACAACACAGTGTCACCTCGTTCACCGCCGTGATGTCGAAATCAACCTGCGACCGCCCCGGCCTGCCGATAAAGTCGGACGGCAAAAGCAGGCCAACCATCTGCGTCCGGCCATCCTCGAGCGTTTTGCCCAGCGTCGCCACGCCTTTGACAACCGAGCCGACATACTGAAGCTCGTCACCCCGCCACAGAATCGTATCGCCGGGCGCGAATGTCCGGTAGTTCTTGATCGCTTCCAGCTCTGCCAGCTCATCCTCGTCACAGCGCGAACAAACCGCCCGGTGTCGGATCGGGCATTCGCTGCATTTGATGCGCGTGTTCAGGATGAAATTCATGTGAATTGATCTGGGTCAAGGTTGGGCGGTGATACTCTCCCTAACTTAGTCGCATGCAGACCTATGAGCAACTTGCACGCTACGGACTTTTTGACGCGAAGGTCCCGCGCTTTACCAGCTACCCGCCGGCCAATCATTTTTCGGCCGGGATCGGCGCGCGCGATCAGGCGCAGTGGCTGTCCGAAATACCCGATGACGCAGAGATTTCGCTTTACGTGCATATCCCGTTTTGCAAGCGTTTGTGCTGGTTTTGCGCCTGCCGGACCCAAGGCACGCAAAGCCTGCGGCCACTCGCGGCCTATGTCGATTGCCTGATCGACGAAATCGCGATGCTGCGCCGGGCGCTGCCGCGCAAGCTCAGCGCTTCGCGGGTGCATCTGGGCGGCGGCACACCCACGACGCTGCCCACTGAATTGATGAGCGACGTGCTCGATTCGATTTTCTCGACATTCGATCAGGCGGATTCGTTTGAGTTTTCGGCAGAAATTGACCCCACCGACGCCACCACGCCGCATCTGGAACTGCTGCGCGAATACGGGCTGAACCGGGCCAGTATCGGCGTGCAGGATTTCAACCCGGTCGTGCAGGCCGCAATTGGCCGCGAACAAAGTCAGGATCTGACCGCGGGTGTCATCCGCACGCTCAGGGGGCTGGGCGTGCAGAATATCAACCTTGATCTGCTCTACGGATTGCCGAACCAGACATTGGCCAGCCTGATGGATACGCTTGATCAGGCGCTGGCGCTGGAACCTGACCGCATGGCGCTTTACGGCTATGCCCACGTGCCTTGGATGTCGAAGCGTCAGGTCATGATCAAGGAAAAGGACCTGCCCTCGGGCCGTCAGCGCTTCGAGATGACGCAGGCCGCACGCGAGGCACTGATCCGCAAGGGCTACCGCCCCATTGGCATCGATCATTTCGCCGCCCCCAACGACGCGCTTTACTGGGCGGCGGGCGCGGGCCGGTTGCGGCGCAACTTTCAGGGCTACACCGATGACCAGTCGGATTACCTGATCGGTGTCGGCGCTTCGGCAATTTCAAAATATCCGCAGGGCTATGTGCAGAACGCACCCTCGACCTCGGTCTATCAGGAACGGGTGCGCGCCGACATGCTGAGCGGTTCCAAGGGCTATCGCCTGACAGATCGCGACAGGATCGTGGGGACGATGATCGAACGGCTGATGTGCGATTTCGCGATCGACCTGTCCGATCCCGCCCATGCCAGCGAAGCGTTTCTGGATATGGCAGAGCCCGGGCTGACAGCCCTGATGCACCGCTACCCCGAGGCATGTCAGTACGAGAACCGGCTTTTTCGCATCCTGCCCGAAGCCCAAAGCCTGACGCGCATCTTCTGCGATGCGCTCAGCCAGTTCTCGACCGTCGGTCTGGCCCACAGCAACGCAAGCTAGGTTAGCTGCCGGTGCCCACATCCTCGGTGGCGAATTTCGTCACGGCAAGCCTGAGCACGTCCCAGTCAGTGAATTCGTGCTGCTGCACATTGGTGTCAAAGTCACGGCCCCGCATCACCACCCATCTCAGCACCTGACGCGCGTAATAATCATATTCGCCCGTGTTGATTGCCCCGGCCACCAACAGATCGCGCGTCGTGTTCAGACCCGTCCGCATTTTCATCTCGGTGGCATAGTCGTTGGCCTCGGGAATACCCTCGTGAAAGGCGGCATTCAGGCTGACCGACAGAAAAAGCGTCGGTCGGGCATTCAGCTTGTCCTGATTGGCCCTCAGAAACACCTCAAATCCCTGCGGATGGCGGCGTTCATGCACCGGCGCTGCAAGGACGATCTGATCGATCTCATCAAATGACGGTGCCGGACCCGCATCTGCCGTGTTGAACATAATCACGTCATTTCCGAGGGATGTGAGCTCCTCTTCGACGAATTTCGCAATCTTGGCGGTTTGTCCTTCGATACTTTGATATGCCACCAGAAAACGCATGCCTCACCTCCCGAAATGATCGACCGGGGGCCCGGCAAGGCGATGCGCGGGCCCCTTGGGGTCCGTTACATCGTCAGAATGGCATGGCGCGGCCACACGCACCTTGTTTTAGATCAAGTTTGGGTGGCGGAGGGCAGAGCTACTGCGTGTTTGGCCGTATATCTGCAGGTAAAACGGCGCGGGACACCCGCGCCGTCTCGTTTCGTCACTTTGCCGCGCGACTGATCGCTGCGCCGGGGTTCGTCGTCAGTCGCCGTGACCGGCCATGCCGCCCGATATTTCTTCGGTCGCTTCCTCGGACAGCTCTTCGGGCAGGATCAGGTTCAGCACGATGGCGATCAGCGCTGCCGGCAACAGACCGCTGGTCATCAGGATGCGCAGCGTGTCCGGCAGATACTGGACAGCCTTGGGATCAAGCTGCAGTCCCAGCCCGATCGACAACGAGATGGCAAATATCACCATGTTGCGACGGTTCCAGTTGACGTCGGACAGCATGGAAACACCCGCGGCAACCACCATGCCGAACATCACGATGACACCGCCGCCCAGCACTTCGATGGGGATCGTGCGGATCAGTGCGCCAACCTTCGGGATCAGACCGCTGACAATCAGGAAAATCGCGCCGATGGTAACCACATGGCGGCTCATCACCCCTGTCATGGCGACCAGTCCGACATTCTGGCTGAACGAGGTATTGGGCAGACCACCGAAGATACCGGCGACGGCGCTGCCGAAACCATCGGCAAATGTCGCGCCTTGGATCTCTTTCTCGGTAGCTTCGCGTCCGGCGCCACCCTTGGTGACACCCGATACATCGCCAACCGTTTCAACCGCCGAGACGAAGGCCATCAGGCAAAAGCCGATGATGGCGGCAAGCGAGAACTCGAACCCGTAAACAAAGGGTGTCGGGAACTGGAACACGGCCGCCCGGCTCCAGCTGGTCGCGATGCTCTGGAACGAGACCATATCGGTGAACAGAAGCGCCACGACATAGCCAACGAGGATGCCGATAAAGACCGCCGAAACCGAAAGCATGCCGCGCGTGAAGAACTTGAGGCCAAGTGTCACGACCACCACCACAAGGGCAATCGACCAGTTCAGAAGGCTGCCGTATTCAGGCTGGCTGATCGCGGGCACGCCACCGGCGGCATACTGAATGCCGACCTTGACCAGCGCCAGCCCGATCATCGTGACAACAAGTCCGGTGACCAGCGGTGGCAGGGCAAAGCGGATACGTCCGATCACCGTGCCAAGCGCGGCATGAAAAAGGCCGCCGACCAGCACGCCGCCGAACAGCACCGGCAATGCATCCACACCTTTGCCCGCCACCAGCGGGATCATGATCGGGATGAAGGCAAAGCTGGTGCCCTGCACGATGGGCAGCCGCGCGCCCACAGGCCCCATACCCACGGTCTGAAAGAGCGTCGCAATACCGGCAAAGAGCATGGACATCTGGATCATGTAGGTCATGTCCGGAAAGCCCTGCGCACCTGCATCCGATCCAAATCCAAAACCCGCCGCACCGGCGATGATGATGGCCGGCGTGACGTTCGAGACAAACATCGCCAGCACATGCTGTATTCCCAATGGTATCGCGCGATGAAGCGCCGGCGTGTAATTCGGGTCGCGCAACTGCTCTGGCGTCCCTATTGATGCGTCCGTCATATTGGTGTCCTCCCTGACAATTCGCCTGTCAGCCCCGTTCTGACGTCTTTATCTGACCGGTTGGATCTGAAACGGGGCACCGTCCCGGCCATTATCGCGTTCAGCCCGTTACAGCCCCTCCGCGAATTCTGTTATGTCTGCATGTTCTGAAATGCGCGCATGCAAGTGGGCGCGCTGCGCAGGCCTATGACCGGAGACGGGCATGATATCCGTCACCTGCCGTATCAGACGACCTGTCTCTGTGTGATCAAATGTTGATGGGTGCCGATGAGCGGTGGCATCCCGACTGGATTTTGTCAAAAAAACAAGCGCCCGGTCCGGTAACCGTCTACCCGTCGCAGGGCAGCGCAAAAATGATGGAGTCACCCCTGCCTCCCTCTTCAATTGCGGCCTTATACGCGACGGATCAGAAAATGATTTTCAAAATAATATTGAAACAGTCTCTTGCGGTGTCCGGCCCGGCAGGGACCGGGCATCGCGCACCGGTTTCGGAAACGCTGGTTTTGCGGCAGGATCACGACCGCGCAGACAGCGCCGCCTCCTGCGGCGTTGGTGGGGCAACCAACCCTGAGCTTACGATGCGCCAGCGTTCTAACGCGATTCCAGCGCCAGAAACTCGATGACCATTGCCGCTGTCCATGTGAACGAGGTGCCGCCGCAGGGTGCGCCCGAGATCGGATCGTAATATTCGGCAAAACCGCTCTGTTCGATCAACGAAATGCTGTCCTGCACGATCTTGTCCGCCGTCCGGTCCAGACCCTTTTGCCGCAAACCATCGGCGATCATGTAATTCACGATCAGCCAGCTGGGGCCGCGCCAGTACCGCGCGCCGTCAAAGCGGGGGTCGGTCGGATCGTGGCTGGGGACAAGATAGGCCGCATGCTCTTTCAACCAGGCGATGCGACCGGCCACCGCGCGGCAGCGGCTGTCAGGAATATCGGCAAACACCGCCAAGAGACCGGCAACCGACGCGCTCTCGATCAGATCGCCGGTCACACGGTCCAGACAAAGATACTGACCGAATTCCTCGGACCACAGGGTTTCGAGCGCATCGATCCCCGTCGCGATCCGGGCACGCGCTGCGCTGGCAATCTCGGTTTCGCCGACCTCTTCGGCCAAGGCGGCCAGATCAGCGCAGGAACGCAGCAAAATGGCATTGAAGCCCGGATCGACCACCCGGAAAGGTGAGTTGTCATGCAGCTGCGAATTGTCCCAGTTCAGGCTGCGAAAGAGCTGGATCAGCCAGATATAGCGTTCGTACTGCGCCTGTGTCGGGCGATGATCGGGATTGGCGTGCTGGGTGTCGCGGCGGGTAAAGGGCAACACACCTTCGGTCGGGACCCGGTCAAACGCTTCGTCCCAGTCGATGGAATTGTCGCGTCCGGTTTCCCATGGGTGAATAACCGCAACCAGCCCCGTCGCCTGCGGATCCCGGCAACGATAAAACCATTCATGCCACGCGTGTATCTTGGGCAAAAGCGCGCGCAGCCTGACCAGCGCCCGCGCGGGATCGCGCGCGCGTTCATACAGGCGGCGCACGGCAAATCCCGCCACCGGTGGCTGGGTAATTCCCGAGGTGGGAATGGGCTGGCCCGTCGCCCAGACATCCGGCCCCGGAAAATAACCCTCATCCTCTTTGTGAAAGACGATATGGGGCACCATGCCGTCATCCCACTGATGGGCGAACAATGTCTCGATCTCGGTCCATGCACGCTCCTCGTCGTAATGGGCCAGACCGATGGCCGTCAGGCAGGAATCCCAGTTCCACTGAAACGGATAGAGCCCATGCGTCGGGACCGTGTAGGTGCCAAGATCGTTCTTGCCGATGATTTCCTTGGCGCGTTCAAAAAGGGCTTCGGCCATGATGTGCTCCTATACGGCTACGGCTTTGGTGGTCTCTGGATCGAACCAGCGCACCCTGTCGGGCATTGGGGCCAGGGTCAGGCTGTCCTCGGGTTTGACAACCAGATCGCTGTCCAGAACCGCGCGGAACAACGCACCGTCCACCTCGCAGGTCACCAGAAGATGCGCGCCCAGCGGCTCCACGACCTTGGCCGTGGCCCTCAGCCCCGCCTCGGCCGGTGTCAGATCCTCGGGCCGGATCGCGAATTCCAGCGCCCCGGCGTCACTGGCGGGCCCGTCGAAACTCTGGCCCGCAACATTCCAGCGGCCCTTGCCCTCGGGCCGTGCTGTGACGAAATTCATCGGCGGATTGCCGATGAAGCCCGCCACGAAACGCTCGGCCGGATTGCGGTAAACCTCAACCGGTGTGGCGGCCTGCACGATGCGGCCCTGATGCATGACACTGATCCTGTCGGCCAGGCTCATTGCTTCGACCTGATCATGGGTGACATAGATTGCGGTCGTCTTGCTCTCGGCCAGAACACCTTTCAGTTCGGCCCGCATCTCAAGGCGCAAAAGCGCATCCAGATTGGACAGGGGTTCATCCATCAGGATGACGTCCGGCTCCATCGCCAGGGCGCGGGCCACCGCGACGCGCTGGCGCTGACCACCCGACAACTCGCCCGAATACCGCTTCAGCAGCTGCTCGATATGCATCAGTTCCGCCGTGCGCTGCACCCGGCGTGTCACCTCATCATTTGGCAGTTTCTGCATCCGCAGACCAAAGCCGATATTCTCGAACACCGTCAGATGCGGAAATACGGCATAGTTCTGAAAGACCATGGCGATGCCCCGGTCCTTGGGCGGCAGATGATCGACGCGCTTGTCCCCGATCCACACCTCGCCGGTGGACTGGGTCTCCAGCCCGGCGATGATACGCAAAAGCGTGGTCTTGCCGCAGCCCGACGCGCCCAGCAATACCATGAATTCCTGATCGGCAATGGTCAGGTTGATATCCGACAGCGCCTGGTATTCCCCGAAACGCTTGGCGACATTCTTGATCTGGATTTCGGCCATGACGGGCTCCTATCGGTTCGCGATGCCCCACATCGCAAAAAGGTATTTGCGAACGGCAAAGATGAAGATCAGCGCAGGCACGACCAGGATAAAACCGCCCGCGAATTTCAGATGCAAAGGCGAGGTATCAAGGTTTTGCAGCAGAAAGGCCGTCAGCGTCCTGTTTTCGATGGTCAGAACCGCCGCGGCGAAAACCTCGTTCCACGAGATGACAAAGGCAAAGATGGCCGATGCCGTGATCCCCGGCAGGATCAGCGGCAGAACCACCTTGGTAAAGGCCGTCAGCCGCGTACAGCCCAGCGTCCACGCCGCCTCTTCCAGCTCAACCGGGATGCCCGAGAAAAGTGAAAAGGTGATCAGCACCGCAAAGGGAATGGCCAGCGTCGTATGCACCAGCGCCAGACCCAGAACTGTGTCGTCCAGACCTGTGCGGATGAACATCACCGCCAGCGGCAGTGCCAGCAGCGGCAGCGGAAAGGCCCGTGTCAGAAGGATCAAGAGACGGAAAAGCTCTTTGCCCGGAAAGTCGAACCGCGAGAGCGCATAGCCCGCAGGCGCGCTGATCGTGATCGACAGGATCATGGTGACACCCGCGACAAGGATCGAATTCTTGAGCGCCGACAGCATGCCCGCGAAATTGGCAAAGAAGGTCAGACTGCCCAGATCGAACTCGGGGATGAAGGATTTGGGAAAGGCGTTGACTGCCTCGGGCGAGCTGAGTGTGTTGATCAGCAGGAAATACAGCGGCACCAGCACCCATGCACACAAGAGCGTGACCGAGGCCAGATAGACATATCGCCCTGCCCGGCGCGTATCGCCTGCGGTATCCGTTGTCACTGCGGTCATATCGTGGCCCCCTTGGGTACGCGCAGGACCCGCAGAATGACGAGGGTCGCCGCGATCGAGATGGCAAGGATGATCAGCGCGACCGCCGCCGCAGAACGCCCGTTCAAGAGTTCGAACTGATAATTATAGGTCTCGCCCATCAGCACCGGGAAGAGCGTGCCGCCCAGTGCCTGCACAACGGCAAAAACCTCGAAGGCCAGGATCACCCGCAAAACCAGCGCCGTCGACAGCGACGGGCGCAAAAGCGGCAGCGTGATGCGGGTAAAGCGCTTCCACGGCGACGCGCCGAAAACCTCGGCCGCTTCGTAATATTCCTTGGGGATCAGGCCGATCCCGGCAACGAGGATCACCAGCATGATCGCGGTGGCGCGCCAGATCTCGGCCAGCATGATCGCGAGGAACACCAGACCCGGGCTTTGATAACTGAGCAGGTTCATCGGCCGGTCGATCAGCCCCAGCCCGCTCATCATCGAATTCAGAAAACCCGACTGGTCAAAAATCGCCAGCCAGATGATGCCGGCGGCCAGATCGGAAATGCCCAGCGGAATGGTCCAGACATAAAGCACCAGATCACGCCCCCGGCCCATGTTGTTGACCATGGTGGCCATCAAAAGCGCAAGCGCCAGCTGAATGGGCACAACCGCCGCTGCCAGCAAAAGCGTGTTCTTCAGTGAAATCGGGAACTTCCAGTGCCCGACAACTTTGCGGAAATTATCCAGCGTAAAGCCCGTATCGCTCCAGAATGCCTGCTGCGCGACCAGAACGAACGGATAGAGAAAAAAGACGCACAGAAAGATCGTCACCGGCAGGATGAGGATATAGGGAAGGTATCGCGTGCTCATGGCGCGGCTCCTTTCGCATTTCTGTGTCGGGTGGGAAAGGTCCGGGCCGCAACCGGCCCGGACGTCAAGATCAGGTGATCTTATTCAACAGGGCAAGGCCCGTCAGATGCCGCATCTGGCGCCCAGCAAGGCGCGCCGCTTTCGTCCATGATCGCCTGCAGGCGCGGCTTGTGCTCGTCCAGAACGGTGCGGATGTCCTGACCGGCCAGCACGATACGCTCGAACGTTTCGGTATAAAGCTGGCTGAACTCGCCGCCCTTGGCACCCAGACCCGCAGGCAGAAGCCCGGGATTGGCGTCGGCAGAACCCGACATCTTGGCCACGGCATTGCCTGCCGCCTTGACCGCCGGTGGCAGATCATCGGGCAGATCGACATCGACAACCGGGAAGAAGTTGGTCGTGCGCAGCGTCGCGATCTGGGTTTCTGGCTTCAGCATGTACTGAACGAGCGCCTTGGCCGCGTCCATGTCAGGCGCGGTGCGCGGAATGGCGACACCGGCCAGAACCGGCATGAAACCACGCCCGGTCGGGCCTGCAGGTGCGGGGAAAGCAACGAAATCATCAGGGCGCTCGTTGAACGCCTGCGCCAGACGGCTGGTATGGTCAAAGACGATCCATGCGTCACCGCTCAGCAGTTGTTCCTGCATGAAGGAAAAGTTGGTCGAGGCCGGGTTGGTATGCGTCCAGAGCTCGCGCATCTTTTCCCATGCCGTTACCGCCGCGTCGGACGCAAAGGTCCGCACAACGCCGTCGGTATAGGACGGATAGAGATAACCCTGGAAGAAGCGGTGCTTCAGCCCCTTCGGCCCGGCCGGAAAGCCGAACTTGGCCTCACCCGTCGCCTTGTGCACATTCGCCGTCCACTCAATCAGCTGATCATAAGTCAGCGCATCGATATCGGCACCATCGGGCAGATACTGAAGTGCTTCCTTGTTGGCCGCCATGATATAGCTGGCCTGCATCCAGGGGATGTACTGCATATTGTCCGTACCCAGCTTGGCGAGGCTGTTGAACGTGTCAGAGGCCGACATGCCCAGGCCACCCAGATCAACCAGATCATCAGGGTTCATCGCCGAAAAATCGCCGTGCAGCGCACCCAGAACGCCAATGCTGCCAGAACCGGCCTGCAGCTCGGCGTTCAGACGGGTCAGCCACGGGCCGCCATCATTGGGCTGGTAGTCGACGTCGCCCGCCCCGGCGAGAACATTCTCGCGCATGGCCTGCGCCTCTTCGACGGGTTTGGCCTGCGTCGACCAGAACAGGACCTGCGCCTGAACGGCGGCTGCGGATGCAACGACGGCCAAGGCCGAGACTGCACCCACGAGTTTGATTTTGAAAGACATGCATTCCTCCGAATATCGATACGCCCGGATCCGGCGCGCATCTGTTTTTGATCGCGCCAGCTAATGCGCGACCCTCCCATGGGCCACGGGCCGAACCGGCAGGCAGAGCGCCGACTCATGCGTGGTTGATACAATCTTGGTATATCGTTATATCAAGCGTCAACGAATTTTTTTGCAGTTTGCGCTTAATAATTAAGCATCCGAGCGCCAAAATACTTGTAAATTGATATTTTGCGGTGAAAATGACTAAACGTAATATCTATTCAGCTGAGAAGCCAACGCGTGAAACCCAAGCTTGAAAACGTGGCAAAAGCCGCCGGAGTATCCACCGCGACCGCCAGTCAGGTCATGCGCGGGGCCGGGCGGATTTCCGAGGCCACGCGCAAGCGGGTGCTGGCCGCGGCAAAGGACCTGCACTATGTGCGCGACGGCCGCGCCGCCTCGATGCGGTCGGGCGAAAACCGCGAGATCGGTTTTGCCATTCATCAAATCGCCAACCCTTTCAACGCCGAAGTGATCAGCGGTGCCAGCGATATGCTGGAATCCGAAGGCTATCTGCTGTCGGTGCTCGACAGCCGCGATGACGTTGCGCGCCAGCGCCGCAACCTCGAAGCCTTCATTCAAAGTTCACGCGGCGGGCTGTTGTGGGTGCCTGCCGAAGATACGGATGACGCGACCTATGATCTCCTCGCGGCGCATGGCATGCCGACCGTGACCTTTCTGCGGCGTTCGGGCCGGGGGCGGTTCGATCATGTCGGGATCGAAAACCACGAGGCATTTCGCACCGCCACCGGGCATCTTGCCGATCTTGGCCATCGGCATATTGCCTATCTGGGCGGCAGCGCACAATTCGGCGTCCGCACCGAACGCATCGCAGGCTACCGCGCCATCATGGATGAGCGCGACCTGGCCGCGCCGATCATCTGGGACACGCGCGATGACAAGCTGTCGGGGCTCGAGGCGATGCTCGATCTTTACGCCCGGCATCCCGATGTCACGGCCGTCGTGTGTAACGGCGACATGGTGGCCATCGGGGCCTGCGCGGCGATCAATATGCTGGGCCTGACGCCGGGGTCGGATATTTCCGTCATCGGGTTCGACGATATTCAGGACGCCGCGATCGCCGCACCCCCCCTGACCACAATGGCCGTGTCTCCCTATGATCTGGGCCGCAAACTGGCCAAGGTGGCGCTGGAACGGATACGCGACAACGACATGCCCACCTCATCCGTCCTTGTCCCCGCCGAACTGGTCGAGCGCGAAACAACGGGCAGACCCCGCGGGGTCAATCGGCAAAAAAGGCCGTAGCCATAGCCGGGGAACGGCAGCGTCATCAGCAGAAAAAATGACCAAGTCCAATAGCAATGCCTGTGGCTGCATCACTGCGCGTACTGCAGGCAGGCGATGCCCAGACGAACATCTTGCCGGTGAATGTCGAGGGGTAACCGCAGTTCTCGGTGCTCACCCCGCGCAGCAGCTGAGCTTGGCCACGTCCTTGTCGAAGGTCTGGGCGGCAAGCTTCAGCCCCTCGACAGTGGTCAGATAGGGGAAGATCGTCTCGCCGAGCAACTTCGTCGTCATGCCCATCTTCAGCGCCATCGCCAGCGTCTGGATCGTGTCGGCGCCTTCGGGCGCGGCGATCTGGCCGCCCAGCAGGCGGTCGGTTTTTGCATCGGCAACCAGCTTGATCAGCCCGCGCGTGTCGCGGGCCGCCAGCGCGCGGGGCACGTTATCGAGCCCGATGACGCTGGTCTTGACCTCGTGCCCGGCCGCGCGCGCCTGCGCCTCGGTCAGACCGACGCCCGCGACCTGCGGATCGGTGAATACGACCCAAGGCATGGCGGAATTGTCGTAAACCATCTGCTCCAGCCCGAGCGCATTGTTGACGGCGATCTTGGCGCCATAGGCCGCCATATAGACGAACTGGTCGCGGTCGGTCGCGTCGCCGGCGGCGTAGACGCCCGGACGGGTGGTGGCCATGTCGGGGCCGACCTTGATCGACCCGCGCGCGTCCGTCTCGATGCCCAGCTCTTCCAGCCCAAGGCCATCCGTGTTGGCGATGCGCCCGGTTGTCGCCACAAGCCGCGTGGCGGTGAAGGTTTCGACTTTGCCGCCCCGCTCGATGGTCAGCGCCACGCCGCCGTCGCGTGCGGCGACCTCGCGATAGGAAAGGCCGGTCTCAACGCGGATGCCCTCGGCCTTAAGCGCCTCGGTCAACGCCTCAGCCACCTCGGGTTCCGCCCCCGGCAGCAGGCGCGAGCGGGTGACGAGCGTGACCTTCACCCCCAGCCGCGACGCCATCTGCGCGAGTTCGCAACCAATATAGCCACCGCCGAGCACGATGATGCTCTCGGGCCGCTTTGGCAGGGTTAACAGGCCGGTGCTGTCAAGAACGTCGACTGTATCGATCCCCGGAATGTCGGGCATATGCGGGCGCGAGCCGGTGGCGACGATGACCCGCTCAGCCGTGAGCCTGCGCCCGCCAACCTCTACCCCACCCTCGACAAGCTTGGCGGGGCCTTCTTCGACATAGGTGAGGCCCTCGTATTCCGGCAGCAGGCTGATGTACTTCTTGTCGCGCATCTCGGCAACCAGATCGGTGGTGCCAGCCACCAGCGCGGACCAGTCCACCGCAGGCGCGCAGCCATCGACGCCGGGAAACCGGCTCGCGGCCGATGCACCATGCACCGCCTCGGCTGCGCGGATCATCGCCTTCGACGGCACGCACCCCACATTGACGCAGGTGCCGCCGATGGTGCCGTGACCCACCAGTGCCACGCGCTTGCCCGCCTCGGCCGCTGTGATCGACGCCGAAAACCCGGCCGAGCCTGCGCCAACCACGATCAGGTCGTATCCGGCGTTATTCGGGGTATCTGAATTGTCCTTCATCGGTTCATCTTTCTGGTTTATCAGGTCAGTTCGGATCGTTTGCCGCTGGTGCCGCCTCAGCCGCGCCCGCGCGACGCAGCCAAAGCGCATATGCCGCCACCGCCAGGGCAGCGGCGACCGATATGCGCAGCGCAAAGCGAAACTCGAGCCAGAAAAGCAGGCCAGACAGCACAACAACCGCCACGATGACCACGTTTTTCGGGCAGCGCCCCGGCTTGCCCGCGCGCAGCCAGAGTGCATGCGCGACGACACCCAGCGATGCAAACAGTAGCGGGAACAGCGCATAATCGAGCCAGCCCACCAGCGCCGATAGTCCGACACCGGCGATCAGCACCACAAGAAGCGGGGTGAAACAACAGATCGCGGCAATACCGCTGCCGATCAGGCCGCGCCGCAGAAGTTTGTCATCAGTCATATTCCGATTTCCCGATTTCAGATATCAAAGCATTACCGATTGCGGCGCGGTCGAACGGCACATACCTTCACGATCCGCTTTCGGTCACGACGGACGCGGGATAGCCATAGCCCATCACCGCATCGGCAATCTCTTCGGGCGTCGCGGCGGCATCGTCATAGGTGACCACGAACGTGCCTTCCCACCATTTCTCACCTTCCTGAAATGATACAACTTCGACCGAAGGTATTTCCCGCATGGCCGCGCTGGCGATGTAGGCGCAGGATGGGCAACTCAGTTCGCCGACCGCGATCTTCGCAGTTTGTTCGGCGGCACCTGCGGCGACGGCAAAACCAATCGCGGCGAATGCAGATAGCACGAGATGTTTCATTCCAATCTCCAGTCCGGTCAGAATTTCAAGATGTATGGTGTAAGGTAGGGAAAGATCACCGCGATGGCCGTAACCACCGTCGCCAGCCAGAGAGAGGCTTTCATCAGGCGACGGTTCAAAGGTCGGGCACAAACGGTGCCCTCCCGGCACTCGCCAGCTTCGGCACGGTGCACCTTCCAGAAACCAAAGGCGATGAAGCCGGCAGCGACGGCGAATGTGTACCATTTATAGGCATAAAGCGCCGTGAGCTGCGCGATCCAGACCCCGCCGACGCCGAAACTGACCAGCACAAGCGGCAGGATGCAGCAGGATGTCATGGCAAGCGCACCCAAAAGGCTGCCTGCCGTGGCCACACGGCTGCCGGTATCGCCTGCCGTTTCGTGCTCTGCTAGCGGCGCATCTTGTAGAACTGACATCCACCTTCGCCCTTTTCTTGCTTCCGATTCCCGTACTGTCTACGATCTGTAGTTAGTACAGGGGCAAGAGAGATTTCGGTATGAGCAAAAATAATTCCGTCACAAACCTGTTACGGAGCGAGCTTGCCAAGGCGACGGGCTGCAACCTCGAAACGATCCGCTACTACGAGCAGATCGGCATCATGCCCGATCCGCCGCGCACGGCCAGGGGCTTCCGCGTCTATGGCGAGGAACATGTGCGGCGGCTGCGCTTTGTCATGCGGATGCGCGAACTGGGATTCTCGCTCAACGAGGTGCGCGGATTGCTGACGCTGGTCGATGGCGGCACCCAGACCTGCGCCGAGGTGCACGAGCGCACCCTTGCACATCTGTCGGATGTCCGGGCCCGGATCACGGATCTGAAACGGATCGAAAGCGTTCTGGAGGAAACGGCCGCGAAATGCTCGGGCGAGGATGTACCCGAATGCCCGGTTCTCGATGCGCTTTCGGCCTGAGCAATCTTCATCCGTCATACACGTCTGCAAACCGCGTCCATGCAGACGTATCGAAACCGGAGTGCTCTGTTTTCTTTGGGATATCACACCCGACATGACCCCGTTCGAGGCTGCCGATACCGGGATGTTTGCCGATGATGGCAAACTGCTCGAAAAACCTGTATTGCGCGAGATGCACCGTATCGTCGCCATAGCCGAAAGGATGGGCATGTGAGCAAGGAATGTTGCGGGCCGGGCTATGCCTCGCCAGCCGAGGCCATCAGGGCACCGCGCGAAAAGCTGCTATACACCATTGCCATCTACACCGGCACCGGCATCCAGAAACCCGACTATTTGGCCACCGTGGATGTCGACCCCGACAGCCCGACCTACAGCCAGGTAATCCACCGTCTGGAAATGCCGGGGATCGGGGATGAGTTGCACCATATGGGCTGGAACGCCTGCTCGTCCTGCCATGATGACGCGTCCATGGCACGGAAATACCTGATCCTGCCCGGTGTGCGCTCGAACAACCTGCATATCGTCGACACCGCCACCGACCCCCGCGCGCCGCGGCTTCACAAGGTGATCGACGGGGCGGAGATCAAGGCAAAGACCGACCTCTCCGGTCCCCATACCGTGCATTGCCTCGGGAGCGAGATCATCATCTCGATGCTGGGCGACGCGAGGGGCGAGGCACCGGGCGGATATCTGCACCTGAACAAGGATTTCGAGATCATGGGCCGCTGGGAGGCGTCAATGGGCGACATCCCCTTTGGTTATGATTTCTGGTACCAGCCGCGCCACAACGTGATGGTCTCGTCCGAATGGGCCGCGCCCAACACCTTCATGCCGGGCTTCGACCTCGAGGAGGTCGGCCACCTCAAATACGGCCGCCGCCTGCATTTCTGGGATTTCGAGAAGCGTAAGCCGGTCGAGACCATGTATCTGGGCGAAGACGGGCTGATCCCGCTCGAGGTAAAGTTCCACCACGACCCCGACAGCACCCACGGCTTTTGCGGTGCGGCGCTCTCGAGCAATGTCATCCATTTCTGGAAGTCGGACGCGGGCAAGTGGGAATGGGAAAAGATCATCGATGTCGGGAACGAGCCGCACCCCGAATGGCCGATCCCCGTGCCCGGCGTGATGAGCGCGATCCTCGTGTCGATGGACGACAAATACCTCTATCTCAACAACTGGCTGCACGGCGATATGCGCCAGTATGATATCACCGATCCGCACAACCCGCGCATGACCGGTCAGGTCTTTATGGGCGGGCTCCTGGGCAAGGCACCGGTCGTCAACGGGGTGGAAATGGCCGGTGGGCCGCAGATGTTCCAGCTGAGCCTTGACGGGCGAAGGCTCTATGTCACCACCTCGCTTTTCTCGACATGGGACAACCAGTTCTACCCCGAGATCCGCGAGCGTGGCGGGGTGATGGTGATGATCGACTGCGATCCGGAGAATGGCGGCATGACGCTCAACCCCGATTTCATCGTCAATTTCGGCAAGGAACCGAACGGCCCCTCGCGCTGCCATGAAGCGCGCTATCCCGGCGGCGACTGCACGAGCGACATATGGCTGTGACGGGACCGCTTCGCACCAACGCCCTGCCCTGCGCGACAAAGGGGTGGCCATGAACACCCACACCGTCACGCTCGCCAACCGCGCGCAGGCCACCCTGCAGGTGAACGACCGCCGTCCCCTGCTGGAACAATTGCGCGAACAGGGCGTCGACCTGCCCTATGGCTGCCAATATGGCGGCTGCATCACCTGCGCGGCCAAACTGATCGCGGGCACGGTTGACCAGCGCCGCCAGGTGGCGCTGAACAACCGTCAGATCGCCGATGGCTATGTCATCCTCTGCGTCGCGCGCGCAACCTCTGACATCACGCTGGAAATCGGGGTCGAAAGCCACGACAGGCTTTACCGCAACCCGTTTCTTGATCCGCTTGAACCCCATGAGCTGAAGGCCGATATCGCGGCCAAACCGAAAGTCTGATCATGCCCGAAGCCGATATCGACCACATCTATGACTATGCGCCCGGCTATATTGCCGATATTCTGAAATCGGTCAGAACCATCGCCATGGTCGGCGCGAGCGCCGACAAGACCAAGTTTTCCTATGGCGTGCTACGCGTATTGCACGAGACCGGTTACGACATGATCCCCGTAAACCCGAACCCGAACGTGGCCGAAATCCGGGGTATTCCGGTTTATCATTCGCTTGCTGAAATCGACCGCCCGGTGGATATGGTCGAGGTGTTCCGCCCGAAAGAGGAACTTTTCGGCATTGCCGAACAGGCCGTCGCCATCGGCGCAAAGGTCCTGTGGGGGCAGATCGGCGTCTATGACGACGCCGCGGCGAAGCTGGCCACCGACGCCGGGCTGAAAGTGGTCATGAACCGTTGCCCCAAGATCGAGCTTTTCCGCCCGTTCTGGAAACCCCGGCTGGATCTGCAAATCTAGGCGCAATTTCTCGTCCCCATCTGCGGGCCATGCAAGCGCCGGGTTCAGTCCTGAAATGCGTTGCGAAAGGCCGCGCCGACCGGCGACAGGAGATAGCGAAAAAACGTTGATTGGCGCGTCTCCACGGTCAGCATGACCGGCATGTCCTCGCTCAGCTCTGCGGGGCGAATGGCGCTGGCCAACTGCACAAGCTCTTCGGGATTGATCTCAGCGATACCGCGATAGGCAACGGGATTACCTTCCTGATCCTGCTCTGCCCGCGGCGAAAGCGCGGTAATACGCGCCGATGCCGGTGGGAGGTTGCGCTGTGGCAGGCCCGGAATGGTCAGCTTACCCGTCATGCCGGTGCGCAGCTGATCGATCTGGCCCACCGGCACGGCGATTGACAGATGGGGCTGATCCAGCGGCTGGGCCAGCGACAGCAATGTCGCGCCGCGCGGGGCAAACCTCTCGGCAGAGGCAAAACCGATATCTGTCACTGTGCCCGCAATGGGCGCACGCACGACAGCATGCTCGATCCTGTCCTCCAGTTCGGCAATCGACGCATTCAGCGCTTCGATCCGGCGCAGGTTTTCTTCGCGCAGCGTCGCAAACTCGCTCTGTAGTGACAGTTGTGCAAGCTCTGCCTGCAACGTGATATCGCGCGATTGCACCTTGAGCGCCTGCAGACGCTCCCGGTCGCCGGCAATCTCGCCCTGCACGATCATGCGCTGTTCCTCCAGCGCCTCGCTTTGGTTGCGGGCGAAAAAGCCATCATCGACCAATTCCGCCTGACGCGCGGCACGCGCGGTCATCAGCCCCAGCTGTGCCTCGGCAAAAGCGAGTTTTTCGCCAAGAGATATCTGTTGCGCGGCCTGACCCTCCGCTCGGTCGCCGAGCATGCGCACCCGCAGCTGTGATTGGCGATACCGAAGGCCAAGCGGCGTTTCTGCCATCGCATTTGATGTCTTGTCGGCAAGTATTTGTGTGATGACGGCATTTTCCTGCGCTAGCCGCGCCCTGAGGCTGACCTCGGCGTCGCGTCTTGCACCGTCCAGCGCGCTATCGAGGATCATCAGCGGCTGATCCCGTGAAACCTGATCATGAAGCTGGACAAGTACATTGGCCACCCGTCCACCATAGGGGTGCTGCAAGGCGAATGCGGGCTTGGACGACACGATCCGCCCGGTCAGCGACAAGGTCGTGGTGATCGGGGCATACATGCCCCAAAAGACAAATCCTGTGCCAAAAATGATCAGCACCAGCGCGGCGATGCGCAACGGGCCTGTGGCGGCGCGCGGCAGATCGGTGGATGAAATGCTCATATCAGCCGCCCACCGGAACCTTCTGCCGCTTTGTCGGTCAACGAGACCGAGAGGCGGGTGGATGCGTCATTGCTGACAATATCAAAGCGATCCGACAGGCCGATAACCGACGCGATGGCCCGCTCGTCATCCGTAAGCCCTGCAAAATCGGCCCGCTTGTCAACCAAAGCCGCAACCCGGATTTTCTTGTCTTCCAGTGCGCTGGCCACGGGTTCCGTCAGCGACAGCTCGCACAAGCCATCATCGACAAAGGTGAATTCGAAGCGCGCCTGACGATCAAGGTCTTGTGGGCCATTCATCCGGGCGATCTGGAACATTTCGCTTCCGACAATCTGGGCTTTCTGGCTGAATTCCTGATCCGTGGTCCGGGTGAACTGCGCCGCGATCCAGTCTCTCAGATCTTCAAGCGAGGATTCCAGCAATGGCAGATCGATCTTCCGGCCACCGATGCCAAGCCTGCCCAGAACCTCGGACCGGTTGCCCATGTCGATCACCCGACCGCGTTCCAGACGCAGAATTTTGTCGGCCATGCCCATGAGACCGGAACGCTGCAGCACCATGACGATGGTCGTGCCCTGCGCCCTCAGACGCTGGAGCGTCTGTCCAAGCGCGCGCTCTCCGTCCGCATCCAGAAGCGCATTGGGTTCATCCAGAAAGAGATAGCGCGGTTCGACATAAAGCGCGCGCGCCAGTGCCACGCGCTGCGCCTGCCCGGCAGAAAGCAGATAGGGATGCGCACCAAGGTCGGTGGCATAGGCATCGGGCAAGGCCGAGATCAGCCCATGCACACCTGCCATACGCGCGGCGGCGACAATCCGGGCCCTGTCGGCCTGCGGATCAAGATGCGCGATATTATCGGCGATACTGGCCGCCGCCATTTCCGCGCGCTGAGGTAAAAAACCGACCGACTGACCAAGCGCCATGGCATTGAGGCCGCGAATTTCGCTGTCGTCCAGAAAGACCGATCCGATCGGGGCAGGTTCAGCCCCGGCAAGCGCCTTCAGCAGCGTTGATTTTCCGGCACCGGAATTGCCTATGATCACCATGACTTCCCCCGGTTCCAGTTCAAAGGACACCCGGTCCAGCCTGGGTGGCAGGCCGGCGCCGCGCGGCACAATCACACCATCAGCGCGCAGGCCTCCCTGAAATTCGGGGACGATGGCTGCGCGCATTTCGCCGGTATCCGGTGCAGCGCAAAGCGAAGCATAACTTGCCAGCCCTGCCCGGATCGCCGGCAACTGGCCCAGCGTAGCCTCTGCGATGGCGTAACTTTTGCTCAGTAATATCGACGCGGCGATCATCCCGCCGGGCGACAGGCTGTTGCGCGTCACCAGATAGGCACCAAGCCCCAGCGCGGTGATCTGGCTGGCGCTGCGCAGAAAGGTCGCGATGCCGGACCTGGCGCATCGCACAGGCTCGGCCTGATCCAGACGCCCGTGCCGCCCCGCCTGCAAAGCGGCAAAGCGCTGCAACAGGTTCTGGCGCATCAACGCCATGCCGCTCTTTCGGGAAATCCCGCCGATTTCGGCCAGTGTCCCGTTTTCCTGACGGGCCGCTTCCTCGACTGCCGCATCGCTCGGCCCGATGGTCATGTCGCAAAGCGTTCGGCTGATCAGCAAGAGGCCGCACAAAAGGGCAAGAAGCAGCAGAAATTGCGGATGTATCAGCGCCAGCGCCAGCAGGAATACCGGGATCCACGGCAGATTGAGCGCGGCAATCAGCGCGCCGCCACTCACGAACCGGCCAAGACGCGCCGCATCCTCGATCAGGGGTTGGCCGTTGCGGCATTCCGGCGAAATGGCCATGCCCGCGCCCCGGGCTTCGACCCAGCGGGCGACCCGCCCCAGTGTCAGATCGCGCGCGAATTCAACCACCGCCTGCAGGATCAAAGCGCCGATGGCCAGCAACCCCAAAAGCAGCAGCGTCGCGACATTGCCGCTGGGGATGACGCGATCAATGACCTGCATCATGAAAAGCGGGCTGATCAGCACGGCAAGATTGCTCACCAGGCTGAGTATCAGGAGCGGCACGATCAGGCGCGCAAGCTGTGCGAAACCGTTTGACACGTCGCCGGACCGCCCGGGATCACAATATGAAATCATCTTCACTCAGGTCGTCGGCATCAACCGATTTCAGGATCAGCGCATCCCCCGGTTGGCCGCCAGAAAGGGACGACAAATCGATTTCGGTCGCCCAGCCCTGATCCTGCATGGCATTCTGCACCTCATCGAATTCCAGCCCGTAGGCGGACAGATCGATACGGTCGACCCCCACCTCGAAATCGTGGATCATGTCGCGTCCGGTTCCTGCCTGCACGACAAACGTGTCGGCCGCGTTGTCGGCGCGCCACTGACCGCCCCACAGGTGATCATTGCCCGCCCCGCCGGATATCGTGTCGGCCCCGGTGCCACCGACAATCTTGTCGGCCCCTTCGCCCCCATCGATGCGATCGCCGCCGCTGCCGCCGTCGATAAAGTCGCGACCACTGCCGCCGCTGATCGCGTCGTCTCCGGCCTCTCCGCGCAGGCGATCTTCGCCCGCACCACCCTGAAGGGTGTCATTGCCCGTGCCTGCATTGATCCGGTCATCGCCCTGATCACCGGAAAGGTCGTCATTGCCCTGCCCGCCATGCAGCGTGTCATCGCCGCCATTGCCGTACATGGTGTCATCTCCGTCGCCGCCGCGCAGATCGTCATTGCCGCCCGCGTTCGGCACGAGTTCGGGTTTGCGCAACAACACCGGCGATTCCGCATCAACCTCGGCAAAGGCGTCTCCCGAGCGCGGGTCGACCGTGCCGTCATTGGAGCCTGTCGTCTGCGCCTCGGACATGAACTCCGCAAACGCCTCGCCCGCGTCCCAATCAACATTGACCTTGAAGATGGCCCCCTGCGCGCCGGTCTCGCCGTCCAGATCGTGATCGCCGCGGTTCAGGCCGAAAAAGAGATTCCCGTCACCATCCATGAATACCGCGCCATAGGCGCCTTTGGCCATGCCGGTGGCCATCCCGTCATCATATAGCGTTCCGGTGATCGGCACTTCGGCAAATACCGGATTGCCCCCCTCGGGTACCGCGCTCAGATCAATCTTGACGACCTTGCCCTCACCGCCATTGGCGCGCGGCGAGACCACGGCATAGAAATTACCGTCATCAGAATTATAGGCCAGGTCATAGGTGCGGTCGGTAAAGATGCCATTTGGCAGGTCGTAATGGGTGATCTGCGGGTTGCCCGCTGCATCCGGATTGTCGACATCCACCACGCTCAGCCGGTTAAGCGACGACTGGAACGTCCAGAGATTTCCGCTATCGTCAAAATCGCCGACATAGTCGCCATAATACCCCTCGCCCACCCGATAGGTGCTGCCGGTCGCGTCGATCATCACGATATCGGTGCTCGCGACCGGATGACCCAGCGAGTCGGTGCCGCTGGATTTGGCCACGCCGTAAATCAGATCGTCCTCGACATTGAAGCCGACGGCATTGATCTTGAAATCGGGCGGGTCACCGACATCCACATATTCCCGCGCCTCGGGATCGAACGCCTTGAGATGACCGTTGATCACCTGATAAAGCACCGCCTGACCCGGCGCGAATGCCGCGACCTCAACCGTTTCACCCCCGATTGTCATTTCGGCATCATACGAAACGACAGGTCCGGAAAAATCATATTCGGGGCCGCCGGTCGGGTCGAGCGCACGAAATGACAATTCCCCGTCGCTGCCGCTGCCGGTAACCTCAACCGCGTATTTTTGGTAAACGGCCGAGGTCGCCTCGACCGTCGCAACCACGTCGCCGTTCCACAGAACCTCGACCTGACCGCTCGAATGGCCAGCCGAGAAATTCGCCGCAAGTTCGAACGAAATCGTATAGCTTTCGCCCGCCACGGTATTGGCGGATTGCGCGATCGCCGATTGGCCATCCACATCCGTCATCGTCCAGCCGCCCGCGTCAGCAAGTTGAGAAAACCCCGAGAGGCCACCGGTATCATTCAGGATGTTATTGCCGCGCAGGTCACCATAAACAACGTCATCACCATCGCCCGCATTGACAATATCATTGCCAAGCCCAGCCTCGGCATAGTCATCACCATCCTCGAGATTGACAAGGTCGTCACCTCTGCCGCCAAAGGCGCGGTCATCGCCCGTTCCGGCATTGATGGTATCAGCACCCGCACCCGCGCGCAGGATATCGTCACCGCCATTGCCAAGCAGCACGTCATCGCCCGCGCCCGTGGTGATCTCGTCATCATATGACCGGCTGGCCCCCAGATCGCTGACCTGCATCCGGGCGGCATCATAGACCCATTTACCGTCGACATAGCGCCATTCATCGCCCACCATGTCACCGGCGGCCAGGTCATCGCCCGCGCCGGTGCTGATGCGGTCATCACCGGCATTGCCGTTGACCTTGTCCACATCCGCCAGTTTTTCCGAAAGACTGCGCCCGGCCGCGTTGGTGAACCCGTCGGAAATATCATCATCGTCAACCGTGCCCACAAATTCAGTAGAGCCGTTCCCGCCCTCTGCAACCATCTCTCGTCCTCTCGGCTTGAATGCAATCCGGCACAGGGCTTAGGCGGCAAAGATTAACTGCGCTTTATACCCCCGGCGCGAAGCGCCTACAATTTGAGGTACCAGTGGTCTGAACCGCCTTGGCCAGTGCGGTCAGGATCGGCGTGCGGCGCTGATCGCGGCAATGGCGATGCCGTCCCAGCCCCGTTCATGCGTTCGTGATACTTATGCGTCACCGATCGGGAATGACAGTCGCCCTTTCACGCGGGTCTTGTTGAACTCTCTGAGCCGCGCGAAGACATCGACACCCAGTTGCCGATAGGCGTCCAGCAAGTCGACCATCACCCAGTTTTCGCGGATTTTCCCGTTTTCCATGCGCCAGAAATCCAGCGACTTCATGGTGATCCGCTTGCCTGACGGCGCAATCCCCATCCAACCGTCACCCGTTACTGTCTGGATCATGTTGGGCCAGCCGGTGACGGCGGCGTAATCGCCATCGCCGAAGAAGTGATAGGTGATCTCGTCCACATATTGCCCGCGGTCCGGCATGCCGTTCAGAAATGGAATCTGGTGCCAGTTGCGGAAACCGGCAATCCCACGCGCCGTACCGATACCTGCCGGGCCGTACCAATTTACCCGGTCGCTCCAGAAACGCGGCATTTCCATCACTTCCGGGCCGCCTTGGCTGGGGTGTTTCTTCATGTGCTGCAGCATGGTGATAATGTGGCTGCAAGAGGCGTTCGCGCGCGCCTCGTCCCACGGGCCTGGAACAAGACCATCATTTGTCGCCGGTCCCGGTATGCAGAACTCCAGCCCCAGTGACGGGGCCATCGGCCATGCGTTTGCCTGCATCATCACCTCGGGAATGTCCCAAAGCGTCTGAACCTCGACAACGCGCCCCCGTTCGAACCGGTAGAATTCGTGAAACCGCATATGGGTCAGGTGACCGGTTGGCGGAATGTCCAGCCAGGGCCCGACAAAGGTGCCCATATAGTGGCCACCACAGCCAATCCAGTCGTCGCCATGTTCGGTCTTGCCGCCCACAACGATCCAGTCGCGACGTTCCAGATCCGGCATGGCATCAAGAAGCGGCGCGTAGCAATTGTCGTAGAGGGCATCTGGGCCGATCATGTCCCCCAGGGGATGCGGCATATGAATGACGGCGTCTGGCGTCAGTACCTCTGCCAGCCTCGTGCGCACAAGGGTGGCTTCGAATTCAACCATTGCCGCACGCAATGGCGCGAGCGTCGCCTTGTTTGACGTATGTACGTCGCCCACGATGCAGCCGTCGTCCATGACCTAGCCTTTCACTGCGCCCGCCGTCAGGCCGCTGACAATCTGGCGCTGGAAAAAGAGGATGAGCACGAAAAGCGGCGCCGTGGCCGAGACAACGGCGGCGACCGCGTACATCACCTTGCCCTCGACCTGCGTGGTGCCAAGAAAGCTGTTGATGGCCGGGATGATGGTTTCGTTCTCTTCGCTGAGCAGCATCGCTGTCACGGCGAAATCGTTATAGGCCAAGAGGAAACTAAAGAGCCCCGTGGTGATCACACCGGGCCACATCACCGGAACGATAACATAGCGGAACGCCTGAAAACGGGTGCAGCCGTCTACCATCGCGCTTTCGTCCATGTCCTTGGGGATGTTCAGGAAAAACGAATGCAGCATCCAGAGTGTGAACGGCTGGTTGATCGCGACCAGCACGATGATGGTGGTCGGCAGATGGCCCCAGATGTTCCATTCAAAGAATGGCAACAGATAGCCCGACACAAGCGTGATATGCGGCATCGCACGAAACACAAGCGCGGCCATGAGTATCCAGAACGCATAACGAAAGCCCGAGCGGGCCAGCGCGTATCCGCCGAGCGTGCCGAATGTCAGCGAGATGATCACCGTAAAGAACACGACAATGCCTGAATTGAGGAAGTTCTGCCAGAACTGCTCGGCGATCCAGGCGCCTTCATAGCCCTGTCCGGTAAAGGCGCCGCCTGTTTCTCTGGTTGTATTGGTGCCCCAGATCGCGTTCATCCAATCGGCCTTGGAAAAGAAATCGGCCTGCACCTTGAAGCTGCCCCAAAATGTCCAGAAGAACGGAAATGCCGCAATCACCAGCCACAGCCCGACCAGCCCAAAGGACAGGGCTTTCATCGGTGTCATGCGGTTTTGTGCCTGTGTTGCCATGGCCCTGCCTCAATGCGCTTTGCGGTTGAAATCGCGCCATGTCCGGATCAGGACCGGCGTCAGAAGGATCACAACACCGATGATCGTCAGCATCGAGGTCGCGCCGGCCGAGGCGTAAAGCGGGTTGCCGCTCTCGCGCAGGTCGTTGAAAATGATCCAGCTGAGCGATCTCGCATGTGCTTCGGCAGAAAAACTGACGATGGGCTCGAAGACACGGAAATTATCCATCAGCAGCATCAGCGTCACAAAGGAAATCAATGGCACGAGGTGGGGCACGACCACGTAGATCGTGCGCTGCCACTTCGATGCACCGTCAATCTGCGCGGCTTCCAGCGTGTCGGTTGGAACCGTCTGCAGCCCGGCATAAAACACGATAAAGCTGAAGGGCAGCGTGTGCCAGACGCCATAGACGATCAGCATGGTCCATGTCAGCACCGTCGATGCCTTGAGGCTCAGATTGGGGTCATCAAAGATCAGTTGGATCGTGGCGCCGATGACACCGTCACCATCGACCATCCAGAACAGGATCAGCGATCCGACCAGCGGTGTCACAAGAAACGGCAGGAGCGATACAAAAATTGACGGCCCTTTCAGCAATCGCGGCAACGCGTTGACACCAATCGCAATCGCAAGCCCAAGCAACAGCACAAGCGGCGTGACAAGGGCCGTGTAGGTCAGCGTAAAGGTCAGGGCACCATAAAACGGAAGATTGACCACCTCGTCCCAGAATTCGGAAAATGTGCCCGAGACGGCCCAGGCCTCGCCCACCTCCGCAAATGCAAGGTGCGAACGGTTAAAATAGGTGCCAAATCCGTTGAAACGCCCCAGCGGGGCCTCTTCGCGCAGTTTCTGCGTCGCCTCGAGGTCGATTGACGTGGATTCCTTGCACCCGAAAGGGCCGCAATTTTCGGAAATCACCAGAACCTGTTCATGCTGGACAAAGAGTGACTGAACAAAAACCGACACAATCGGCAGTGCGATGAACAGGATCATCGCCGAAAGCGTGGGTAGAATGAACCAGAAGAAAGTACGGTGTTTCACGGTGCAGGCAATCTGATGTGGTCAAGTGTGCGAGGGGGGAAGGATTTGTGCAAGATTCCCCCCTCACGCGTGTTTCTTCAAGGGAGTTATTGAAGGAAACCCGCTTCTTTGGCGGCGGTGATATAGGCTGCCTCGGCATCGGCCAGCGCCTTCTCGGCGCTTTCATCACCTTTCAGGAAGTCGGCCAGTTCGGCGCCAAGCGCGTTGTGCAGCAGCCCGATCTGGGGAAGCATCGGATAGGGCGCGGCACCACCCTGCGCGGTTGCCGATACACCGGCCGCGGCAGCACCGGGCACAAAGCCGTCAAGCAGCCACACGGCGTCGTCATTATTGGCAGCCACCATTTCCGGGTTCAAAGCGCTCGCCAGAGCGGCAAATGTCGCCTCGGCCTCGGCATCGGAAACATTCGTCGAGATGGTGAAACCATCCCACCACAAGGTTGCCCCGGGGATGCCGCCCGGCTCGACCGACGGCGCTGCCGACAATACGGTGTTCGACGTGACCTCCTCGGTCGACCCCTCACCATCCAGAACCGCGGCACCGCGCGACCCCCACATGATGCCAAGCGCGGCTTCGCCCGCTTCCCACAACGCCTGTGTTTCGTTGGATGCCTGCGTCAGATAATCAGGATGCGCATATTCAACCAATGATTTCAGCGTATTGAGCGCAGCGACCCCGGCATCAGAGTTGATCATGGGCTCAGCCGTACCGGGTTTGAAGAACTCGCCACCATGGGCCAGAAACACGAGGTTGAAGGATTCCCCGACATTCCAGCCGGTCTTCATGTTCATCACCAGCGGATTTTGCATGATCCCGGCATCGCGGATTGCCTTTGCAGCCGCGATCACCTCGTCATAGGTGCCCGGCACACTGTCGATCCCCGCCTGCGACAGGATATCCGTCCGCGAAAACAGGTGCTGCGAATTGGCCATGAAGGCCACGGCCATGATGTTGCCATCGATGGTGATCATGAGGTTCTTGGGCAGATTCGCACCGTATTTTTCCACAAGATCATTGAGTGGGCGCACCAGACCGTCATTCATCAGCTGCGTCAGCGTGGAATTGGCAACGATGACACTGGTGTATTCGGCGGGGTTGGGTGTCAGTGCGGCGTTCATGATCTGCCGCGCTTCGGTCGTGTGATTGCGGGTGAACTCTGCCGCCTGTGCAGCACAGTTTTCCTCGGCTGCATCCGCAACTGCGTGTATGGCCGGGAAATCACTTGCAAGAATGCGGATTGACTGGCCTTCGGGGCCGCAATCAACATGCCCGGCGGCAAAGGCCGCTGATCCCATTAGACTGGCGAGTGCCCCCGCCACGACAAATTTCCTGAGAAACATCTCTCTCTCCCTGTTGGTGGGTGCATCTTCGAAGCCTGCACCCGATTTTCCGCTTTCGCGGTGGTTCATTCGGCGCCTCGCCGCGTCACGTCCTGGTGTCGGTTCAGCAGGCATTTGGCAGCGCATCGGCAGGCTAGACGATGATAGAATTTCAGAATAATGAATTCATTCTATGAGAGATATAAATGAAATCGATCTGCGTCTGATCGACACCACGATCCTGCTCGTCTTCCTCGGTACGATGCGCCACCGCCAGGCAACCGCAGTTGCCCGCGAGATGGGTCTGACCCAACCGGCGGTCAGTCACGCGCTGAAACGCCTTCGCAATCTTTACGGCGACCCGCTGTTTCTCCGCCGCGCGCATGGACTGGAGCCAACCGCGCTGGCACATGAACTTGAGCCGAAGGTTCGCCGGATTGTCAGACTTTTGTCTGAAACGCTTGAAGGAGCGGAAGATTTCGATCCCGGCTCTGCGGTCGCCAACTTGAGAATTGGCGCATTCGACTATGAATTAACCGGTATCATCCCGAAATTGGTTGCCGATCTTCGCACCGCCAGTCCCAACATCAATATCCATGCCTTCCCGCTGCACAACAACGATGCGTTGGACGCCATGGTGCAGGGACAGATCGATTTATCCGTCGGCTATTTCGACTTTCCGGCCAGCAGCGAATCCTCGTTTGTCGCCGAGACGTTATACGCCGAGGATTATGTGCTCGCCGGTCGTCATGATCACCCGCTATTGGCGCATGAACTGACCCTCGATGAAATCACGCGCGCGAACCACCTTCTGATTTCACCCTATGGCCCCAACCGGAACCTTGTCGATCACGCACTGCACCTGCAGGGGCACAAAAGAACGATCAAAACCATTGTGCCCTCGCTGTTTGCGGCACTGTCTATCGTTGAAAACTCGGACCTTGTCGTGACCCTGCCCAGCCGGGTGGCGCGGAATAACGCTGCGCGCTTCAATCTGACCCACAAGCCGTTACCAATCCAGGGCGGCACATTTCAGATCCACGCCGTGCGCCACATCCGCGACGCCAGAAACCCGCTTCACCTCTGGGTGCTGAAACGGCTGAGGGATGCAGTCAGCGGCTCTCTTGAATGCGCAACAGCAACGGGCGCGTCTTGGCATTGTTGAATTGGAGCATTTCGCTTCTGCGCACCCGTGACCGGGCCACCCCCTCAGACGCCGATCACTACAAACCAGCACAGCCAACGCGCTAAGGTCAACGGACCGGCTGCCGCACGATAAGGCCAGCGTTCAGGCGCCGCGCCTGTTTGCAGCCAAAAACCGCGAAACCCTGGAGACATTGAAAAAAGAGAACCGAAAGCGGGATGAAGGTGTCAAATCTGCGCTGAATAGCGACAAATTTGGCCGAAACGAGGATCAGTCCGTAGTGGGGAATTCAGATAATTCACCCAGTAAATGGTGCCCGGGGGCGGAATCGAACCACCGACACGAGGATTTTCAGTCCACTGCTCTACCCCTGAGCTACCCGGGCACGGGAAGGGGTTTTGGCCCCTTGGGTCGCGGTGTTCTAGGCGAGGCGGGCCGGGGTGTCCAGAGCTACCGCCGGGCAATCAGTGAATTTTTTTGCCGTCTTCATCCGCCGCCCCGGGATCGGCCTCGGGCGGGTCCTCGCGCGTTGACGGCAGGCTGTAGCCACCGGTCATCCAGTGGCCCAGATCGATATCGGCGCAGCGGCGCGAACAAAAGGGGCGATAGGCCCGCGTGGTGGGATTTCCGCATAGCGGACAACTCATGTCATCTCCTCCCAAAGCGGCAGACGCTCGCGCTTGCGCTGCAGCTCAAGATGGCCGAGCGGCGTCCAGCCGACAATACTGGTCTCGATCGGGTCGCCCTGCAGCGCCTTGCGCAGCGCGGCCTCGATCTGGCGGCGGTCCTTCTTGGCCAGAGGCGCGAAATCGACGGTGATCTGACCGCCGAGCCCCCTCAGCCGCAGCGCCCGCGGCAGGGCGGCGGCGGTGGCAATATTGGCCATGAGCGCCGCGGCCGGGCTCAGATCGCCGCCGGTATTGACATCAACCGCCGTCAGCGCGCGCGTCGGCTCGACATAGAACACCCCGCCACCGGGCAGCGCCTCGGCTCCACGGGCCAGCGCATCCAGTTCATCCAGCACACCCAGCGCCTCGAAGGCGCCGGCATGGGCCTCATGCGCATCGATCCTATCAAGCGACCATTCGCGCCAGGCCAGCCCGGCCGCATCCGGCCCGTCAACCAGGAGTTCCGGTGGGCCTTCTGTATCGGCAAGCACGTCGCGGCACAGCCCGGTCAGGCTGTCGACCTCGGCGGCAATCTCATCGCTGTCGGCATGCGCCGCCTGGGAACGCAGGATCGCCCCATAGCCCGAGGCTTCCAGCATCTCGGTATCGACCGCCGCGCGCAGGCGCAGGCGCGTCTCTTCATCCCGGATGCGGCGCGAGATATTGACGCCGCCTGCCCCGGGCGTCACGATGACCGTCCGCCCCTTGAACATCAGCCGGTCGCTGACCGGGGCGGCCTTGGCCGGTTCGGCATAGGATGTCACCTGCACCAGCAGGCTCTGGCCCGGCTTCACACCCTTGGCCGCCCGGAAAAATCCGTCCGCCCCCGCGAGGCGGACAATCACACCCCCCTGCCCCTTGAGCGGCCTTTCGGCCGTGGCGCGATAGATTGCACCCGGCACGGGTCGGCTGTCATCCGGCGGATCGATCAGGAAATCCTCCAGCCGACCGTCGGAAATCAGTGCCGCCGCCGAACGGCCCCGGTAATGATCCAGCGCGACGACACGCCCCTTCACTGCACCCGCCCCCGATAGCCCGCCGCCGCCAGCAGGGCGGCGGTTTCGGCAAGCGGCAGCCCCATGATCGCGGAATAGGAACCGCTGATCCACGGAATGAAGGCGGCGGCGGGCCCCTGAATGGCATAGCCGCCGGCCTTGCCCTGCCAGTCATTGCTGGCGATATAGCCCTCGCGTTCGGCATGGCTCAGCCGTTTCATGCGCACAACCGATACGACATCGCGCTCGGTGATGCGCCCGTCATGGCCCACGGCCAGCGCGGTGATCACCCGGTGGCGCCGGCCCGACAGAAGGTCCAGAAACTGCCGCGCCTCATCGGCATCGGCCGGTTTGCCCAGAATGCGCCGCCCCAGCGCCACGGTGGTATCGGCGCACAGCACAATCTCGCCCGGAGCAGGCACGCTCGCCTCGGCCTTCTGGCGGGCGATCCGTTTGCAATAGGCGCGCGGCGCTTCGCCCCTCAGCGGTGTTTCGTCGATTTCGGGGGGGCGGATGGCGTCAGGCACGATCCCGATCTGCTCCAGAAGCGCGCGGCGTCTGGGGCTGGCTGAACCCAGGATCAGCTGCATTCCGCGTTACTTGAAACGATAGTTGATGCGCCCCTTGGTCAGATCATAAGGCGTCATTTCAACCTGAACTTTGTCTCCGGCCAGAACCCGGATCCGGTTCTTGCGCATCTTGCCTGCCGTATGGGCGATGATCTCATGGCCGTTTTCCAGCTCGACCCGAAATGTCGCATTTGGCAGGAGTTCCTTAACGACACCGGGAAATTCGAGCAGTTCTTCCTTGGCCATGGTCTCTCCGTTACTTGCCGCCTGCCCGTTTGCAGGCGTGCCCTTAAATGAGGCCGTTCATGCTGATTATCAAGGAGAACTTGCGCAAATCTCTGCGATATCGGCGGGATTCGCCAGAATTCCCGGATGCTTTGGCCGAATTCCCGCCACCAGGGAGCGCCGGTGCTTGACAGGGACCGGCGGGGCAGCCAACGCTCAGATGTCGGGCACAGGGATAATGCGGGACCGAAGAGATGGGATCAGCACCCCCAAACATGCCCTCTCCCGCAGCGCCACCGCCCGGCTGGGCCGCGCTTTTCCGCGTCTTTGGCCGGATCGGGGTCCTGTCCTTTGGCGGCCCCGCGGCGCAGATCGCCCTCATGCATAAGGTGCTGGTCGACGAAAAAGCATGGCTTGGCGAACGCGATTTCATGAACGCGCTCGGATTTTGCATGCTGCTGCCCGGCCCCGAGGCGATGCAGATCGCCACCTATGCAGGCTGGCGGCTGCGCGGAGTGCGGGGCGGGCTGATCGCCGGTCTGCTCTTTGTCCTGCCGGGTGCGGCGGTCATGCTGGGGCTGGCGCTGCTCTATGCGCTCTGGGGGCAGCTGCCGCTTTGGGCCGCGCTCTTTACCGGGGTCAAGGCGGCGGCGCTGATCATCGTCATTCAGGCGCTCCTGCGGATCGGGCGCAAGGTTCTCTTGGGGGTGGAATACTGGGCGCTGGCCGTCATGGCCTTTGTCGCCATCTTTGCGCTGGCGGTGCCCTTTCCGCTGATCGTGCTGATGGCCGGTCTCTGGGGCTTTGTCCGTGGCGGGGCAGATGATGGTGCTGTACCGGCCCGGATCGTCACCAGCCCCGGGCGCACGCTGAAAACCGTCGCGGTCTGGCTGATGATCTGGGCTGCACCTTTCGGGCTGATCGCATTGGCGGGCGGCAACCGCTTTCTTGTTGATCTCGGGCTCTTTTTCTCGCGGCTGGCGGTCGTCACCTTTGGCGGCGCCTATGCGGTTCTGGCCTATATGGCGCAGGATGTCGTGGCCCGATATGGCTGGATCAGCGCCGGTCAGATGCTTGATGGTCTGGGGCTTGCCGAGACCACGCCGGGGCCGCTGATCCTCGTGACGGAGTTTGTGGGATTTGTCGCAGGCCACGGTCAGGGCGGTGTCGCCATGGCCCTGATCGCGGCGCTCCTGACGTTGTGGGTGACATTCGTGCCCTGCTTTCTTTGGATATTCACGGGCGCGCCCTATATCGGCTGGATTTCGGCCCAGCCACGGCTGGCCCGCGCGCTCAGGGCCATATCCGCCGCCGTGGTGGGCGTGATTGCAAACCTGTCGATCTGGTTCGGGCTGAATGTGCTTTTTGCCCGGATCGAGGTCTTGGGCCTTGGCCCGGTCCGGCTGATGATCCCGGATGTGTCCAGCACCGATCCGGCCACGCTGATCATGCTTGTCCTTGTCGCGGCGCTGATATTCTGGCGGAACTGGGGGTTTGGCCGGGTTCTTCTGGTGGCGGCACCGCTGGCGGTGCTTGTCGATGCGATGATCTGATGCCGGGGCGACTGGTCAGTCGATAGTCTCGGTGGGCTCCCCGAATTGTTCGATGATCCGGGTCCGGATCTGATCGCGCGCCTGACGATAGGCATCCAGCTTGGCCTCGCGGGTTTCGCCCAACCCGGTCGGGTCCAGAATGGGCCAGTAATCCACGCTCAGCGCATAATAGCGCGTCAGGTCCAGCGCCTTGCGCTGACTGGCAGGCGAGAGCGCCACCACCAGATCAAAGGTCGACAGGTCGTCACCCCATTCGCGCATTTCGTCGAAACTGCGCGTCCGGTGGCGCGACAATTCGATGCCGATTTCCTTGCAGACCGCGATTGAAAACCCGTCAATTTCGAGGTCATGCTTGACGCCGGCAGACTGCACATAGGTTTCCTGACCATAATATTTCTTCATGATCCCTTCGGCCATGGGGGACCGTACCGCGTTGTAATCACAACAAAACAGGATGGATTGCGGTAATTCCCGTTCCACCTCAGCCCCCGAAATGCAGCACACAGATCAGGGTGAAAAGCCGCCGCGAGGTATCGATATCGATCAGGGCCTTGCCCTCCAGCCGTTCCTGCAGCACCCGCGCACCCTCGTTGTGGATACCGCGCCGGGCCATGTCGATCGCCTCGATCTGCGAGGGCGGCAGACGCTTGACCGCATCGAAATAGCTCTCGCAAATCTGAAAGTAATCCTTCACGACCTGCCGGAACGGGCCGAGCGACAGCAGAAACGAAGCCGCCGGGGCCTCGCTTTCGTCGCTCAGTTCAAAGACAAGGCGGCGCTCGCGGATCGCGATGGTCAGGCGATAGGGGCCTTCGGGCGCCGGTTTGTCGTCGCGCGACACGATGGCAAAGCTGTTATCCTCGAGCAGATCAAAGATCGCCACCTTGCGTTCCTGATCGATCTCGTGGGTCGGGGTCGGCAGGTTGCTGTCGTCGATTTCGACATGGATCAGGCGGTTGGTCATTCCCCGTGCTCCCCTTTCTCCCGGTTCAGCGCGTCCAGCCGTTCGCGCACGGACAGGCCATGCGCCTCAAGCCCTTCGGCATCGGCCAGCCGGGCCGCATCCGGGCCGATGGCCCGCAGTGCGCCGGGCGTCATCCGCGCCAGCGTCGTGCGTTTCATGAAATCCAGCACGCTCAGCCCCGATGAGAACCGCGCCGATCTTGCCGTGGGCAGCACGTGGTTCGGCCCCCCGATGTAATCGCCGATCGCCTCGGGCGTCCACGCGCCCAGAAATATCGCGCCCGCATGCGCGATCCGGGCCGCCAGCGCGTCGGGATCAGCCACGCAAAGCTCCAGATGCTCGGGCGCGATCCGGTCGGAAAGTTCCGCCGCCTGCACCAGATCGTCAACGGTGATGATCGCCCCGAAATCGCGCCAGCTTTGGGCGGCGATATCGGATCGAGACAGTTCACTCAGCAAGTTATCCACAGCTTCGGCCACGCGGTTGGCCAGACCTGAGTCATCAGTGATCAATATCGACTGGGCCGAAGGATCATGCTCGGCCTGGCTCATAAGGTCAGTTGCCAACCATTTGGGGTCGTTATGCTTATCTGCAATTATCAGGATTTCCGAAGGGCCGGCGATCATGTCGATCCCCACCTTGCCAAAGACCCGCCGCTTGGCCGCGGCCACATAGGCATTGCCGGGACCCGTGATTTTATCCACAGGCGCGATTGTCTCGGTCCCATAGGCCAGCGCCGCAACGGCCTGGGCACCGCCAACCCGGTAAATCTCGTCAACCCCGGCCAGCCGGGCCGCATAAAGAACCAGCGGGTTCAGCACCCCGTCAGGCGCAGGCACCGTCATCACCAGACGCCCGACACCGGCCACAGCAGCCGGTATCGCGTTCATCAGCACAGATGAGGGATAGCTGGCAAGCCCGCCCGGCACGTAAAGCCCCGCCGCCGCGACCGGACCCCAGCGCCAGCCCAGCATCGCACCGGTCTCATCGCTCCAGTGGGCATCTTCGGGGCGCTGGCGCTCGTGATAGGCCCGGATGCGCCGCGCCGCATGTTCCAGCGCCGCCGCGTCTTCGGCCCCGACCTCTGACGTGGCCGCGTCCAGCTCGCCCTCTGAAATCCTCAGGCGCTCCGGCGTCAGTTCCAGCCGGTCAAACCGCGCCGTCAGATCGATCAGCGCCGCGTCACCACACGCGCGCACATCCGCGATGATCCCGGCCACCGCCGCATCCACATCCACCGCGTCTTCGCGCTTGGTCGCCAGAAATGCGCTGAACGCCGCCTCGAATCCCGGCTCGCCATATGTCAGTCGGATCGCCATGCGCCTATTCCGGATGCGATGGCGCCCGCTTCGAAGGCGCTTCATAGGGGCGTGTCACATCGCGCAGCACGATCTCGAGGTAATCGACATCGATCCCGATGGCACCATCACCGGCCAGCGTCATCACCACCCGCCCGGCACCGCCATCGGCCCCGTCAAAGCTGATCGACATCAGCGACATCACCATTTCCTTGTCTTTCGGATCAATGCCTTGCGAGGCGACATTCAGAACCGCATCGATCATCAGAACCGATTGCACCCGCTCAAACGCCCGGCCCCGCAGGCGCGCGGCGTCGCGATCTTCCCAGCGGAACCGGTTCAGCAGAACACCAAAGCGGCCCGTCTGTTTCTGCCATGTCATCTCTGCCGCCGGAATAACGGCATCCTGCGTCAGGGCGGAAATGACGTTCAGATCCTCCGACGTTGTCGCCATCAGCCTGAGCGGCTGTTCCTGCCCGTCCTCGAAACGCGCGTCCTCACTCATTCTCCGGCCACCCGCCTGATCGCGGCACCGCAGGCCGCCAGTTTCTCTTCGACACGCTCATACCCCCGGTCCAGGTGATAGACACGGTTGACCTGCGTCTCACCCTCGGCGGCAAGCCCGGCAAGGATCAGCGAAACGGATGCCCTGAGATCGGTCGCCATGACCTGCGCACCGCGCAGCCGTTCAACGCCCGTCACCCGGGCCACGCCGCCCTGCACATCAATCTGCGCGCCCATCCGGATCAGTTCGGGCGCATGCATGAAACGGTTCTCGAAAATCGTCTCTTCCAGCACCGACACCCCGTCCGCCGTGCACAAAAGCGCCATCATCTGCGCCTGCAGATCGGTGGGAAATCCGGGAAAAGGCGCGGTGCGGACATCGACCGCCCGCGCAGGCCCGTTCCTGCGGCTGACCTTCAGGCCGTTTTCAACCGTTTCCACCGCGATGCCCGCCTCGTCCAGTTTTTCGGCAAAGGCGCTGACCAGTTCCAGCCGCCCGCCCTCGAGCGTCACCTCACCACCGGTGATCGCGGGGGCCAGCATATAGGTGCCCAACTCGATCCGGTCAGTCACCACCGGATGCGTTGCCCCGGACAGGCGATCCACCCCCTGAATGGTGATGGTCGGTGTTCCCTCACCCTCGATCTGGGCACCCATGCGTTGCAGGCAATGGGCCAGATCGGTGATTTCCGGCTCGCAGGCGGCGTTTTCGATCACTGTCGTGCCGCGCGCCAGCGTTGCCGCCATCAGCGCGTTTTCCGTCGCCCCGACCGACACCATCGGAAAGGTGATGCGGCCCCCTTTCAGCCCGGACCGGGCGGTGGCGTGAACATAACCGTCGCGCAGTTCCAGCTCGGCTCCCAACGCCTCAAGCGCCTTCAGATGCAGATCGACCGGGCGCGCGCCGATGGCACAGCCCCCCGGCAGCGAGACCACCGCATGCCCCTCGCGCGCCAGCATCGGCCCCAGCACGAGGATCGAGGCGCGCATCTTGCGCACGATGTCATAATCGGCAACGTGATTGGTGATCGTCCCCGACGACAGCGCCAGAACCTTGCCGTCATTCAGCGCCGTAACCTCGCTGCCAAGGGATTCGAGCAGCAATTGCATGGTCTTGATATCCGACAGCCGCGGCGCATTGGTCAGCGTCAGCGGTTCCTCGGACAAAAGCGTCGCCGGCATAAGCGTGAGGCAGGCGTTCTTGGCACCCGCGATGGGAATGGTCCCGTTCAGCGCATTGCCGCCGGTCACGATGATTGAATCCATCAGTTTTCCTGCTCTTCCTCTGCCGCGTCCTTGCGCGACCGCGCCTGATCCTTGCGCCGCTTCAGATTGGCCTTGAGGGCGGCTTTCAGCCGGTCCTCGCGCCGGGCGGGCTGAGATGGCTTTTGCGCCTGTTGCTGCGGTCGCTTTGTCGTCATGCGCATTCTCTATATCAGCGGAAATCGGGGGTCCAGCCGAACCGGGCCGCTCAGAAAGGTCGACAAAGGCGCATTTCCGCCTATCCTTGGGCAAACGCCGGAGGATCGTCATGCGTATCATTGCCGTCACACTTTGCCTCTTGGGCACCACACCACTGGGCGCACAGGAAGCGCCCGGCCCCTTTGCCGCCTATGACGCGGCGAGCGAGGCGATACTGAGCGGACCCACCGATCTCGAGATGGGCCCGGACGGACGCCTCTATGTCACCGAACGGTTGACCGGTGAAATCGCGGTCATGGACCCCGAGAGCCTCGAACTGATCGAACGGATCGGCGAGGGCCGTTTCTACGATGTGCAGGACCTCTCATTCGGTGACGACGGGCGCATATTGGTGGCGGTCAAGGGCGCAGGCCAATATCACGCCTATCCTTCCGTCGAGGCGCTGTCGGGCCTGCCCGAGACCGTGCTCTCGGCCCCCCGGATCGAGGGCGTGCTGGCCCATACGAACGGTCTGAACTACGCCATGGCCAGTGCCATCGGCGTTTTGGCAGCCATCAGTGGCAACACCGTCACGGCAGAGACGCAGGGCCTTTACGGTGCCCATGATCTGGCCGAGGCACCGGACGGCACAATCTGGGTGGCCGACACGCGCACCCGGGCGCTGGTGCAGTATTCCGCCGATCTCGAGCGGTTGCGCGTGATCGATCATCCCAAATTCGGCCTTGGCAGCCCACGCTATCTGGATGTCACCGATTTCGGCCAGCTTGTCGTGGCCGATACCGCCTCTGACCGCATTCTGATGATCGATCCCGACGGTCCCGAGGGCGGCACATTGCTGGGCGTTCTGGGCACCGGAGAGGCCGGAATGGGCCCCAATGTCTTTGACAATCCCGACGGTGTCGAGGTCGTGGGCAACCGGTTTTACCTCTCTGATACCAGCAACAACCGCATCGTGCGTTATTCGATCGTGCTCTTCTGAGCCAAGCCTCACGAAAGCGCTTGCCAGCCCCAGCCTTTGCGTCTAATCAGCCGCCCATCGCTGCCGTAGCTCAGGGGCAGAGCACTCCCTTGGTAAGGGAGAGGTCGAGAGTTCAAATCTCTCCGGCAGCACCATAAAATCAATGACTTAGCGGCTTTTCTGGAAAATATTTTTTGGTGCTTGCGCAGTCATTTGCGCACCCCAGCGCCCTTGTCGTGGTGCTTTTGTGTAACTATATAATTTCATTGACAGGTATCCGATTTACCTGCCAACATTGAAGCGCAAATCAGATAAAGGTTTGCCAGGATTAGAACCCTGTCTCCTACACGGCGCTTCGACCCGCGCCCATCGCGGGTTTTCTTATGGTCGGGCGTTCAGGGCTCCGAAAGGGGGCCGTTCCGTGTAGCGGTAGTTCTAATCCTGTTCGTCCGGCCACCAGAGATTAGAACCTCAGTGGCTGGTTAACCCTGCACACGGAGGTTCTGATGAACCAGATTACTCACTCAGTCACTATGTCCAGCAGAGAAATTGCTGAACTGACCGGGAAGCGCCACCCGGATGTCCGTAGGGATATCCGCACCATGCTGGAAGCCATCGATGTAGGTGTGAGCAGATTTGCTCACACCTATTTGGACCAACAAAATAAGGCCCAAGAGGAATACCGGCTTCCCAAAAAACTCACACTGCTGCTGGTTTCCGGGTATGACGTGATCCTGCGCCTCAAGATCATCGACCGGCTGGAAGAACTGGAAACTCAGGGCGGGTTTGCTATCCCGCACACCTACGCCGATGCGCTAAGACTGGCGGCTGATCTGGCTGAACAGACCGTTGTTCAGGAAAAAGAAATCAAACGCATGGCCCCCAAGGAGCGGGCACAGGACCAAATGGCAAAGTCTGACAATTCGCACACCATCACGAATGCGGCGCGGGAACTTAACATCACCAGATCAGATCTGGTGCGCTTCCTCAAGCAGGAACGATGGGTTTATTCCCGCGGACGCAAGCTCGTTGCCTACGTCGGACACATCAGGCAGGGCACTCTTGAACCACAAAAGTCAGACCCTGCAATTACCGGAGTACTCATTACAGACATGGGCTTGCAGCGACTGGCGCGGCGCTTCTCGAAGATGGAGTATTTTCATGCATAGAAATGAAGATATCGAAATCATGCTTGGTCGTCTTGATGGATTGCTGAACGCCCTGTTTCATCTCAACCACAGCGTCCCGGAGGAGACGTTGGCCATTGAGGCGGTGATCGAGGCGGCTCAGGCGGAACTGAAATCAACGCTGGAGCCCGATTAGGGCTCTACTTTGTTCCTTTGGACTGAAACAATGATCGAAACGATACTTGCCAGAAAGATGGTTTAATGATCGGCCTCTTTTGGGGCCGATCTATCCTTCCTGATATGCCTGATCACTGAGAACGCCCAGAATAATATCGCGTTGACAATAACGATAATGGATCGAGGTATCGCCACTTCGGGGGTGTGCTCCAACATCAAGCCTTCGAAAGCAAGGACTGCGCCAAAACCAATTATGGCTACCAATATCGTACAAATGAAAGATACCAGAACACGAATGAAACTGTTGCGCGTCAATATCCATTTCGGGATATACCAGCCGATGGCTATTCCAATAATAATGTTTAACAGCATCCAGCAAATATAGCCGCTATTCCTTGGGAAACAATGCATCCGTGATTTTCTGGCTGGGATTGTAGTAATCCTTGAGCCCCAACGTCGCCCAATATGTTGTCCCCAATATTCTGCCACCGGGCAGATTCGCTATCGCCATATTGCCACCCGTCACAAACAACAGATCTAGCACGGCCTTGGTGGCTTTGCGCTCTGCGGTGTTGGTGTTCGGGGAATTCCTGTCACCCATAAGGGCAAGGACTGCTTCCGCCGTATTCAGGAAATAGGACACATATGGACCTGCATATGCACCGGCCAGATCACGCTGATACCTGACGCCTGTGTAAAGGTTCATCGGAATATCCCACGCGCCGATAAGACCTGTTCTTGAAAACGCTCTGGCAAGCAGCCACTCGATCAGCTCGTCGTCTTTTTCCTTTTCTTCCCACTTGTCGCGATTGAATATGGCTTCCCTAAGTGCGGTTGTGAGAACTGTTGTCACAAACAACACACCGATAGCCGGTGCAACCATGGCGAGGTTGCGCGAAGATCCGTAAGCCCAGCGTGAATAGAACTTTGCCGCCGATTCCCCTTCTTTCCTCGCATCGATATGCCGCTTGAAAATTGGGGCCAGAACATTTGACTGGAACGAATAAGTAAATCCCGTGATTGCGTAAATGAGATTTGTTCCCGGTTCCATTGCCGGAACGGG